>NZ_JBWQOI010000002.1:0-1211206 GCF_056591755.1 Maritimimonas sp. 2205BS37-2 | reverse complement strand
AATAGAAACCGTTACTTCAAAACGACTCGAACTTTCACAACCACTAACAGTCTGTGTTGCAAAATAATCTTCGCCATCAACCAGAACTGTTGTGCCTGCAAGTGGCGAACCTCCAGTAGCATTTGCATACCATTGTATACTAGAACCCGTAGCAACTAAATCAGCTACAGTTGCATTATCACTTTCACAAAAACTTTGAGTTGCAGATCCTGTAGGAGCGCTAGGTAAAGCTGGGTCTGATAAAGTAATATTAATTGGACTACTAGAACAACCAGAAGTAGTAACAATTATATTTGTATAATTTCCCGCGTCTAAACCAGTAATCTGAAATACACCTCCTGGGTTAGTATTTACATTTATTGGTCCTACAGGAACCCCATCATCTAAATATGAAACTGTGTAGGCCGTACTACCTTCAAGTTGATTAAAAGTAATAGAACCGTCAACTCCTCCACATGTGGTTGGATCCGTTCCTCCTCCTCCAAAAGAAACATCAGGAACCGTTAATATAGCTGCATTTGAATTGACATCTCCACAGACATAAGCACTATTACCAACTATTACTCGATATTGATATGTGTCAAGACTTTCTGTTGCTCCTGTAATAACTAATGTAGAAGTGTTAACTCCTGAATAAACACCTCCATTAGATAAGTCATTAAAACCACTACCCGTATCTAACTGCCATTGATATGTTAAATTTGAACCTGTCGCAGTAACACTAAAACTTCCATTTGCTCCAGCACAAATTATTTGACTTGAAGGTTGCACCGTTATACTTGGTCCTGTTCCAACCTCTTGAAAATCAAATACCGTATTTGAATCTGCATCAGCGGGTGTTGTATAACCATCAGATCCACTTGTAACCAATCCATTGCCATTTACAGTAACCGTTAATGGTCCTAAAATACCATCGCTATTATCATCTGTATATCCGGCTTCAACTACATCGAAACAACCATCATTGTCTGAATCTAATTGATAAGGATCGTATGTTGAGTTGGAATCTGTATCTGCTATCGTATATGCCAAGAGTCCACTTTCAGCTACAGTTTCCACTGTATCAAAGACACCATTAGCTCCAACTGTTGCTGAAGTAGCTCCATCTATTCTACCATTATCATCGGCGTCTGCAACTCCTGAAACACTGTCTGCATTGGCTTCAATAAGATCAAAGATCCCATCATTATCTGAATCGAGATCTAAGCTGTTAATAATACCATCTCCATCCGCATCTAAGCTTGCTGCTACTCCATTCGAATTTATAGTGGTTCCGTTGGCAACTGCCCAATCAGGGTCCTGATAATTTGGTATGGTGTCAGTATCGTCATCGCCTGCCGGATCAGAAGTAAAACAAGAGAATGCATTATATGGAGGAGTGGCTATTGTAAAATCAGTAGACTCTGAAAATGCGAACGCTCCTCCTGAGGCTACCGTTGTAGCTCCGACGGTTACGGTATATGATCCTGTACCAAAACCGCAACAAATTCCATCTCCGTATGAATCAAATATGGTAAAGTTGAATTGACCGGTTTCTGTTGTATTTACAACAGTATTGAATGTTGTGCCTGCACTTCCATAAGGACCTCCACTGGCAATTTGACCGGAAGGAGCAGTTAAAATCCACGTAGTTTCATTTGGGAAGTTATCTGTTAATATAGAAACTGTTATTGTAGAATTTGTAACTGGTGGTGCCGTTGGATCGGTTCCACATAATTCTTGTGTATCTGTAATTCCGTCATTGTCATCATCAAAATCATCAATATCAAGAATACCATCGGCATCTTGATCTCCAACAATTATAGGGCTTACTGAAACGCTATCTTGATCATCTTCGGTTGGATTATTGTTATTTGGAGTAGAATCTGGATCAGGGTTATTACTCGCTGTTACCTCAGCAGAATTCAAGTAGGAGCCTGTTGCGTTCACAGTAGCAACGATCTGTAAAGTTACTGAAGTACTACTGTTTAAATTGCCTATATTCCAAAGGCCTGTACCCGAATTATAAGCTCCTCCTCCATCATCACTAACATATGTAAATCCTGATGGTAAAAGATCTGTAACCTGAACTCCAGTTGCATCGCTTGGCCCGCCATTTAATACCGATATCGAGAACGTAACATTGGTACCTACAGGTGGTGAACTATCATTTACCGACTTTGTAAGTACAAGATCCGCACTGTCGTTGGTAGTATCTCTAAAATCTACATCACCTCCTGAATTTGCATCTCCGTCAATGTCTGGTAAAATGACCGCCCCAGACAAGGGATCGTCTATAGTACCTCCGGGATCTGTATAATCTGCCGTAGCATCGGTGGCATCATCTAAACCATCACCATCGGTATCTGTATTTGTTAAAGTGATATTGGCCTCGGTGGTGTCATTGGCTCCTTCATTATCACTATCGGTATCTAAGTAATCTGGATTATCGGCTCCGTCTGTATTTGTAGGATCTATACCTGTTAAATAGGCCGTATCTACTCCAAATGAGTTGTACACTCCGTTCGGTGCAATGTACCCTACCGTTGTTTGACCTTCGACATTATCTGGTATCCCATCGCCATCACTATCTAAATCTAAAAAGTTTACTATGGTATCGGTATCGTCTGTGCTTTCAGCAATGGTGTATGCTAACAAACCGCTTTCGGCTACGGTTTCAACAGTGTCAAAAACTCCGTTTGCTCCAACCGTCGCAGCATTGGCACCATCAATCATACCATCGTTATTGGCATCAGCGACACCGCTTACGGAAACAGCATTTGATTCAATTATGTCGAAAATACCGTCATTATCTGAGTCAAGATCTAAGCTATTTATGATTCCATCACCATCTGTATCTAGATTTGCACAAACACCATTGGCATTAAGTGTACAGAAATTGGGATCTTCAAAGTTCAATATTCCGTCGCCATCATCGTCTTCATTCGGATCTCCTGAAAGACAAGAAAATGGGTTTATATTTGTACCCACAACAAAATTTGTTGTTTCTGAAGCTCCAAAACTACCTCCACTTGCTACAGAGGCTCCATTGACAGATACATCGTAAGAACCATTTCCAAATGCACAGCAAATCCCATTGCCTCCACTATCATTAATCGTAAATGAAAAGGCTCCTGTTAAAAGTGTTGGAACTGATGTAGTAATTGTGGTATTTGGTTGCCCTGGGTATGGCCCTCCTGTGGCCAGCACCCCTGAAGGACCGGTTAACGTCCATGTGGTCTCTGCGGGAAATGCATCTGTTAAAATAGATATTACAATGGTAGACGGAATTACAGAAGTTACAGGGTCTGTTCCACATAATTCTTGCGTATCTGTTATACCATCGTTATCATCGTCTAAATCTTCATTATTTAAAATGCCGTCGCCGTCAAAGTCATCTACATCAAAAATATCTCTATAGTCTACATCTCCACCCGTGGTTGCGTCACCATCAACATCTGGCAGTGTTACCGCCCCACTTAGAGGATTGTCTATGGTTCCTCCGGGGTCTGAATAATCGGCTGATGTATCTATATTGTCATCAAGGCCGTCGCCATCTGAATCAGTACCTGCTAATACAATCCCTGCTTCAGAAGTATCATCACCACCATCGTTATCACTATTGGTATCCAAGTAATCGGGATTATCGGTACCATCGGTATTCACTACCGTAATTCCTTCACCATTGCCCGGTGCACTTTCATAGGCATCGTCAAGTCCGTTGTTGTCAGAGTCTATCCCACTTGGGGCTATGTAACCTGTTGTAGTTTGTCCTTCTATATTATCAGGTATACCGTCTCCATCTGAGTCAAGATCGAGATTGTTTATGACTCCATCACCATCAGTATCTCCAACACCTTCAACAGTATCTATAATTCCGTCATTATCATCATCAATATCTGATTCATTATAAATACCGTCATTATCTGTATCTACTAGACATGTTGGGAAAAAGACAACTTGTTGTGTAAAATTATAACCTTGTAGGTCGCCATTATTACAAGTGGCATATGTGCTTATATCTAAAAATTGAAAATTAGCACTTGCTGCCGTAGTTACTGTATTAGGATTTGTTAAATAGTACACATTCCCGCTTCCATTGTCAGCCATGTACATTTGGCCGTCTGGTCCTAATTGTACACCCGCCCAAGCTCCTAATGTTCCATTTTCAATAAGTACCGAGTTGGCGGCACCAATAATATGCATGTATAATGGACTAGCCCATCCAATGGTTGTACTGTGTGCATAATATATTCTACTACCATCAGGTGAAAACTCAAGGCTATATCCAGCTGTTGTAAGTCCGGCAGTAAACGGTACATGAGTCCAAGCACCGATTGCGCCCGTGGTTGAATTAAAGTTGGCATAAAAGATTCCTCCATTTTCAATCGCTATTGCAATCCGATCATTTTGTTGCGAAAATCGGATGGATGCTCTTTCTCCACGAACTGGAATATTAATTGGTAAACTTACTGATACGTCCGGCGCATTTGCTCTTGCCGGTGATAATAAATTCGCCTCATCCACTCTCCATAAATTGATGCTCCCTGCACAATTTGTTGTGCAGCCCGCTACATCATTCGCCATGGTTGCCACCCACGCGCCACATAAAGCCCCATTGTTGGTACCATACAAGGCTTCGGTAGTCGAATTATTTAATAAGGTGTTTTTACTTAAAACGGTATTGGTGGTAACATCAATTATAGAATAATATGCCGTACCGTTGTTACTTTCGTTACTCCCATCTCCATGAAGCAAGTAAATTTGATCTAAATTGGTCCCTGGTACCGGCATGGCCACCGCCATTTGGGTACGTGTAGCATTGGTATTGATGCCTGTCCCATTTGTAAAAAGTGTCCCGGTATTATCTCGTACTGTTCCTAAGTCCGCATAGAACAATAAGTTTCCGGTAACCGGATCACTCCATGCAGAAGTTGCTTCAAAGGCACCATCTGACGGTAAGCTACAGGTAATGGTAGGGGGTGAAGTTCTAAAATCCATGAGATACCCTCTGCCATTCCACCAATGGGCGTCAAAAGTTTGAGCTATCGTCGAAGTCGACAATAACATCATAAAAATTGATAAAAATACTTTTACCTTATTTTTAAGGTTACTCAAGGTTAGTTTAAATTTTGGTTTACTGAGTATTGTTTTTACCATACAATGATTAACATGTTCGACCCTTTTTTTTGATAAAGTCACATTTCATATTTCTTTTTCTTTTTCTAAACAGCCTCCCTTGCCAGTTATAGAACACCCTTAAAACCAAAGCACCCGCTAAGCATTAAAAAAAACTTAATGCCTAGCAAGTAGCAGTATTGCAAATATTTTTAGTGAAAACACCCTTTTTATTTATTCATTATGCAGCTGCAATTTTATGAGCTAAATCGTTACTGCTTATACTTAAGATAAATTACACAAATATATATTTTAGACCTAATGTTGTTAACATTATGTTAATAACCTCAAAAATTTGTTGATAACTTATTTCTTATGCCTATTATAAAAACGCTAAAAGAGTGGATATAGTATTGATTACCTCATATTTATACATACAAAATGTTATAAACAATTATGACGAAATTCATCTAACTCTTGAGGTTTTCTATTTAAGCTAATTAATGTACCTTTGCACTCTATTTAATTTCAGCAAAAATTGAGTTATGATTCAAGTTTCTGATGCAGCAAAAAATAAGGTAATACAGCTCATGAATGAAGGAGGCTTTGACGCTACCACTGATTTTGTTCGTGTAGGTGTTAAGAGTGGAGGATGTTCAGGTTTATCTTATGAATTAAATTTTGATAAAAACCAACAACAGAGTGATAAGGTTTTTGAAGATAACGACATTAAAATAATCGTAGATAAAAAGAGCTTTTTATATTTAGTTGGAACTACTCTGGAGTATTCTGGAGGTCTTAATGGTAAAGGATTTGTATTTAACAATCCAAATGCCAATAGAACATGTGGTTGCGGTGAGAGTTTTGCGCTTTAATTTTTTTACAGCATGAGTAAGTACACAGAAGATGATTTAAAGAAAGAACTCGAAACTAAAGAATACGAGTACGGGTTTTATACAGATATAGAAGCTGATAAGTTTCCTGTAGGCTTAGATGAAAATATTGTTAGAGCAATATCTGAAAAGAAAAATGAGCCCAACTGGATGACAGAATGGCGATTAGATGCTTTTAGAATTTGGCAAAAAATGGAAGAGCCAGATTGGGCCAATGTAAATTATCCTAAACCCGATTTTCAAAATATCTCTTATTATTCTGCGCCAAAGAAAAAGCCAGAATTAGAAAGCTTAGATCAAGTAGATCCTGAACTATTAAAGACTTTTGAAAAATTAGGAATTTCAATTGAAGAGCAAAAACGCCTTTCGGGAGTTGCAGTAGATATTGTAATGGACTCTGTTTCTGTAGCCACCACATTCAAGGAGACTTTAGCCGAAAAAGGAATCATTTTCTGCCCTATTTCAGAAGCCATCCAAGAACACCCAGAGTTAGTAAAAAAATATATAGGGACAGTAGTTCCAAAAACCGACAATTTTTATGCTGCATTGAACAGCGCTGTATTTAGCGACGGCTCTTTTTGTTATATTCCAAAAGGCGTAAAATGCCCAATGGAACTATCTACCTATTTTCGTATTAATGAAGGAGGTACGGGTCAGTTCGAACGTACTTTAGTAATTGCCGACGAAAGTAGCTATGTGAGTTATCTTGAGGGCTGTACAGCTCCACAACGTGATGAAAATCAATTACATGCCGCAGTAGTTGAACTCATAGCTTTAGACAATGCTGAAATAAAATATTCTACAGTACAAAATTGGTTCCCTGGTGATAAAGAAGGTAAAGGCGGTGTATTTAATTTTGTAACTAAGAGAGGATTGTGCGAAACAAACTCTAAAATTTCATGGACTCAGGTTGAAACCGGCTCTGCCGTTACTTGGAAATACCCAAGTTGCATACTTAAAGGCAATAATTCTATTGGTGAATTTTATTCGATAGCAGTAACCAATAATTACCAGCAAGCTGATACAGGAACCAAAATGATTCATTTAGGAAAAAACACGAAAAGCACGATTATTTCAAAAGGTATCTCAGCAGGAAAATCACAAAACTCCTACAGAGGATTAGTGCAAATTAGTTCAAGAGCAGAAAATTCTCGAAATTTTTCGCAATGTGATTCTTTATTAATGGGAAATGAGTGCGGAGCACATACGTTTCCATACATTGAGGCAAAAAACAAATCAGCTCAAATAGAACATGAAGCCACCACCTCTAAAATTGGTGAAGACCAGTTATTTTATTGTAATCAAAGAGGTATCGATACGGATAAAGCTATTGCCTTGATAGTGAATGGTTTCAGCAAAGAGGTGTTAAATAAATTACCGATGGAATTTGCGGTAGAGGCTCAAAAATTATTAGAAATAAGCCTTGAGGGATCAGTTGGTTAATTAATTACTTTTAGCATGAAAAAAATCATTCTTCTTCTTGTTGTATTTACCGTTTTTGCCTGTAAGGATTCTAAAAAAAATCAAAAAGTCACTGAAACAAATGTTTCAAAACCTAAAATCACCTTACATGCTTTAGATGGAGGAACAATTAATGTTAATAAATTAGAACTGTTTTCTCAAGACACCACATACCAAGGAAAATCAAAACAATTTGCTGATGCTTATTATATCATTGAACATCCTAAGGGGGTTTTAATGTGGGATGCCGGTTTACCGGAAAATCTGGTTGGGCAAGATCCTTTTACTGACCCTAGTGGAGCCTTTACTGTTTCGAGAAAAGACTCTCTAAAAAATCAATTAGCAGCAATTAATATTTCATTAGATAGTATTGATTTTATAGCACTATCGCATTCACATTTCGATCATATTGGCCATGCAAATCAGTTAAAAAAAGCTACATGGTTGGTACAAGAGAATGAATACAATTTTGTGACAAATGACTCAGCTCGCTTAAAAGATCCAAACACTTACAATTCAATTAAAGAATTGACAAAGGTTCAAAAACTGAATGGTGATCATGACGTTTTTGGAGACGGTAGCATAGTTATAAAATCGATGCCTGGTCATACCATTGGCCATCAAGTACTTTATGTTAATTTGGGTTTAGAGCAGCCCATTTTACTAACTGGCGACCTATATCATTTTGAAGAAAATAGAAAACATAAAATTGTTCCGTCATTTAATTATGATGCCGAACTTACTAAAAAGAGTATGGAGAATTTTGAAGCATTCGCCAAAGAGAAAAATGCAACTGTAATTATACAGCATTCTCCAAAAGATTTTAGAAGATTAAAAGAATTATTAAACAATTAAAAGCTTACTGCTTAAGATGTTAGAAATAAAAAATTTACACGCAAGCATAGAGGATAAAAACATTCTTAAAGGGATTAATTTAAATGTTAAGCCCGGAGAAGTGCATGCCATTATGGGGCCAAACGGTTCTGGCAAGAGTACTCTTTCTTCGGTTATTGCCGGAAGAGAAGACTATGAAATAACAGAAGGAAAAATCATTCTAGATGGCGAAGATTTGGAAGATCTGGCGCCAGATGAGCGTGCTCACAAGGGTATCTTTTTGTCTTTTCAATATCCTGTGGAAATCCCGGGGGTTACGGTTACTAATTTTATTAAAACTGCCATTAACGAAACGCGTAAAGCGAATGGCAAAGAAGAGCTTCCCGCTAAGGACATGTTAAAGAAAATTCGTGAAACAGCCGAATTATTAGAGATCGATCGTAAATTCTTATCGCGTTCTTTGAACGAAGGGTTTTCTGGTGGTGAAAAAAAGCGTAACGAAATTTTCCAGATGGCCATGCTAGAGCCTAAGTTAGCCATCTTAGATGAAACAGATTCTGGTTTAGATATTGATGCACTTAAGATAGTGGCGAATGGTGTAAATAAACTAAAGAGCAAGGATAAAGCCGTAATTGTTATTACGCATTATCAGCGTCTTTTAGAATATATTATACCAGACTTTGTGCATGTTTTACATGAAGGGAAAATTGTAAAATCAGGTAACAAAGAATTGGCCTTAGAGTTAGAAGAAAAAGGCTACGATTGGGTTAAATAAATAGTTGACAGCGACAAGGCAGATTAAACCACTTGTTGCAAATTGGAGATTGAAAATCAAAGCAATGGATTTAAAAGAAAAATTAGCAGCTTCTTTTTTAGCGTTTGAAAATAAAGTGAGTACAGATATTGAAAGTTCTGTACACGAAATACGTTCAGAAGCATTTACGCATTTTGAAAAAAAAGGATTCCCAACTCGTCAAGATGAAGAGTGGAAATACACCTCGTTGAAGCCTGTATTAAAGCATGACTATAATGTATTTCCCGAGACTGAAACTGCTATTGAGTTCGCTGCTGTAAAAAAATATTTTTTACACGAAATAGAATCCTATAAAATTGTTTTTATTGACGGCGTTTATAGTTCTTTTTTATCTGAGACCTCACATGACGGCTATGATATTTGCTTACTCTCTGCAGCTCTTAAAAAGCCAAAATATAAAATGGTTGTTGACCATTACTTTAACACTATTGCCTCTAAAAAAGATAGTATAACTTCTTTAAATACTGCTTTTTCCAAAGAAGGAGCTTATATTCACGTTCCTAAAAACACTATACTTCCTAAGCCAATTCAGATCGTGCATTTTTCAACAGGAAGTGAAAAAGAAATTTTGCTACAACCCAGAAATTTAATTGTTGTTGGTGAAAATTCTCATGTTCAAATTATTGAACGTCATCAAAGCTTAAGCTCGAATATAACTTTAACAAATTGTGTTACCGAAATTTTTGCTAATAGACGTGCCATTGTTGATTATTATAAAATTCAAAATGACGAGAAATCAGCTTCATTAATTGATAATACTTTTGTGAAACAGCAAAAAAATAGTATCGTTTCTGTAAATACGTTTTCTTTTGGAGGTAATTTAACCAGAAATAATCTTGATTTCTATCAAGAAGGTGAACATTGTAATTCTAACCTAAACGGGATCACCATTATCGGTGAAAAGCAACATGTTGATAACCATACCTTAGTGCATCACAAATTTCCGAATTGTGAAAGTCATGAATTATATAAAGGCATGTATGCTGATAAGTCTACGGGTGTTTTTAATGGTAAAGTAATCGTTGATAAAATCGCACAAAAGATCAACGCCTTTCAACAGAATAATAATATTCTGATGGATGATGGTGCAACTATCAACTCAAAACCTCAACTTGAAATATTCGCTGATGATGTGAAATGCTCTCATGGTTGTACGATTGGTCAATTAGATGAAGACGCTTTGTTCTATATGCGCTCTCGCGGAATACCTCAAAAAGAGGCAAAGGGATTATTACTCTATGCTTTTGCCAATGACGCATTAGAACAAATTAAAATTCCAGAATTAAAAGCTCGTATTACAAAATTGATTGCTAAAAAGTTAGGTGTTGATCTTGGGTTTGATTTATAATAACCACTTAATTTATTGTTGAAACAACACCTTTCAACAATCCATTAAAATCCATTGTACTAAGACCCATTCTAACGATTACCAAATCTTTTGATGGCACTATAAAAACGCGTTGTCCTTGATATCCATTGGCCGAATAAGTATCTTTAGGAGCATCCGGATAGAATCCTCCTGCATTTAACCAAAAATGACCTCCATATCTGCCTTCGGATGTATTTGTTGGTTTAATTACGTAATCTACCCAAGATTCGTCAAAAATCTTTTGACCATTCCAACTACCTCTATGGAGATATAATAAACCAAATTTTCCCCAATCCCTAGGTGTTGCCCACCCATAAGAAGACCCAACATAATTACCATCTAGATCTGTTTCAATCGTCATAGAATGCATACCAATTTTATCAATGAAATCACCATACCAAAAATCTAAATAGGTTTGATGCGAATCAAAATAACCCCTTGAAATATTTGATAAAAGATTAGAAGTTCCAGACGAATAATTCCAAGTTTCATTTGATTTACCCACGAACTTTTTATCTTCTTGCACCTTACCCATGTTTTCAGCTAAAAACAACATCTTCGTAACATCAGAAATGTTATTATAGTCTTCGTCCCACTCTAGACCGCTATTCATTTGCAATAAGTTATTAATTGTTATTTCAGAACGATCGTCGCCTTGCCATGACGTAATTGGAGCTTTATCGTCAATATTTAACTTACCCTTGCTTTGTAGAATTCCAAAAACAGTACTTGTTAAACTTTTAGTCATAGACCATCCTAAAATCTTAGAGTTCTTATTGAATCCCTCAGCATACTTCTCAGTTATAATTTGATCTTTATATATTACCAAAACAGCTCTTGTTTTATTAATACTATCAAAAGCATCGTTAATTATTTCATCTAAATTTTTATAATTAACATTTTTGAAAATGGTATCTTTTTGAGCCAGGTCCCCATATGGATATGGTAAATTCGTTTTGATTTTAATTCTTTTAGGCGATAGAAAAGTTTCACCACCAACATAATCTTTAGGTACCAAAACACTGCCTAACCCATCTCTGTAAATTGCTTTTCTCGTTAAAAGCCCATATACAGAAGCTGTTGTTGATTTTTCTTCTGTATCCACCTCATCTGAAGCTAAATTTACCGGCGAAAAGTTATTATCATGCAAATCTGTAAATTCTAAAGACCTTTTGGCAAGAAAAACTGATGAGCTCATGTTTTTAGCAGAATAACCCGCCAAAATATTAAGCCTAGGATATTGATTATAAACTATATAAACAAGTGCTAACAAAAGAAGTAATAAGAAATATTTTAGAAACTTTTTCATGATTTAATATGCCATTAGATTGAACGGTAAACAAATATATACGAATCGATTGAATTTATACTTTGTTTTGTAGTTTTGTGTTTCATTTATCAACATGTTAGACGTAGAAAAAATAAGAGCTGACTTCCCAATTTTACAGCGCAAAGTAAATGGAAAACCTTTAGTGTATTTTGACAATGCCGCCACCTCGCAAACTCCAAAAATTGTGATTGATAGCATTGTAGATTATTACTCAAATTATAATGCTAATATTCATAGAGGTGTGCATTCATTAAGTCAAGAAGCAACCGATGCTTATGAAGAAGCTCGTAATAAGATTCAAAAGCACTTTAATGCACGTCAACCGCATGAGATTATTTTTACTTCTGGTACAACACACAGTATTAATTTAGTAGCTAATGGTTTTGCTTCACTTTTGAAAAAAAATGATGAGGTTATTGTTTCTGCACTTGAACATCATTCTAATATTGTTCCTTGGCAAATGCTTTGTGAAAAAACAGGAGCCGAGCTTAAAGTTATACCAATGAATAGTGATGGTCAGCTTAATATGCCTACCTATCATAAATTACTTTCTAAAAAAACCAAACTTGTTTTTGTAAATCATATCTCTAACGCTTTAGGGACGATAAATCCAATTGAAGAGATTATTGAGAAGGCACATCAAGTTGGAGCTGCTGTACTAATTGATGGAGCACAAGCTTGTCCACATATTAAACCTGATGTTCAAGCATTAGATGTTGATTTTTATGTGGCTTCAGCACATAAAATGTGTGGTCCAACGGGAGTTGGTATCTTGTACGGAAAAGAAGCTTTGCTGAAGCAATTGCCCCCCTATCAAGGTGGTGGTGAAATGATTAAAGAAGTTACTTTTGAGAAAACCACCTATGCTGATTTACCTCATAAATTTGAGGCCGGAACACCAAATATTGCTGGTGGAATTGCTTTTGGAGTTGCGATTGATTACATGAACAAAATTGGGTTCAATCATATTGCTCGCTACGAAGAAGAATTACTTGAGTTTGGCACTAAAAAACTATTAGAAATTGATGGGCTAAAAATTTACGGAACATCTCCAAATAAAACTTCGGTTATCTCTTTTAATATTGAAGGCATCCATCCTTATGATATTGGGTCTATCGTTGATAAACTAGGTATTGCTGTACGTACGGGTCATCATTGCGCGCAACCTATTATGGATTATTACCAAATTCCAGGCACCGTTCGCGCTTCATTCGCCTTTTATAACACTAAAGAGGAAATCATTAAATTAGTAGAAGCCGTAAAACGAGCAAAGACGATGTTATTATAAACTGGTTATATGCTAAAAGTTTTCTCTTTACTATTCTTAGGATTAATTATCAATTCGTGTGATAAAAATAAAGTTATATACATTGCTCCAAGGCTGGTTGATTGTCAAGGTACTGGAAATCAAATGTGCATGCAAGCTAAAGAGCAACTCGAAGATGAATGGAGTTTATTTTATAATCAAATTGAAGGATTTGATTTTCAAGAAGGGTTTAACTACAAGATTGAAGTTGCCGTTAGTAAGATTGAAAATCCACCCAACGATGCATCATCGTTAAAGTACACCCTCTTAAAACTTATTGAAAAAAAAGCGGTTAAAGAAGAGGTAAATTCATCTCAAACTCTTCAAGGAAATTGGAGAGTAGAGAGAATGAAAGGCATAGCTTCTTTTGAAAAAAAGCCAACTATAAGTTTTATAGACGATCAGATTTCAGGAAATGCTGGGTGCAATAACTATAGCGCAAATTATACTGGTAATAATGCTGAAATTTCTATCGGTCTTGTTATGGCAACAAAAATGTATTGCACAAATATGAACGTTGAAAAAACATTTTTTGATTGTCTGCGAAAAGCTAAATCATATAAAATAGTTATGAATGAGTTGGTAATTTATGACAGTGATAACGTTGAATTACTGACTTGCAATTTAAATAACAAGTAACTATTATTTTCGCCCAAAATCCGCTGGAATTTCACCCCAAGCCTTTGTTTCCCATTTCAAAATTGGGTTTTGGTACGAATTTTCTTGTAACCATTTCTCTGCCCTTTTTATCAAATCGGTTAGATCCTTATTATCTTCGTTAAACAAAATACTTGTTCTACATTGCTTTTTCTTTACCCATGAGATGGCAATTCTAGAATCAGAATAAATAGGATATTTATAAAACTTCTTGCTTTTTAGTAATGAGATACCATGCACTAAAGCTAAAAATTCACCGATATTATTGGTGCCATTTTTAAACGGACCCTGAATAAATACCTGCTTTTTAGAATCAGTTAACACACCTCTGTACTCTAATATTCCAGGATTCCCACTACAAGCAGCGTCAACCGAAAGGCTTTTTAAAATCGGCTGACCATATTTAGCCTTTTCGGATGCAGTAAGTTTTTTCTTCTTGGTATCTTTACCTTTATAATCACTGTACTTTTTTTTGGATGCTTTTTCGGCCTCCTTTTTGTCTGTAAAAGATTTATACTCTGCACCTACAAAACCTGCTACATGCTTTTTACATTCTTCCCAAGAATCAAATACTCCTGTTTTATGGCCTTTCCAAACAACGTAATATTTTTTCTTTTTAGCCATTTTTTAATTTTAACGCAATTAAGAATCTATATTAGTAAGATTCGGTATTTCATTAAGTATTACAGCTTCAATAACCTTGGGGAAATACTTATATTCAAGCTCATGTATTTTTGAAGCTACATCCTCTGGAGTGTCATTTGGATTCAGTTTAACTGACTTTTGAAAAATAATAGCTCCCTCATCATAATTTTCATTTACATAATGAATTGTTATTCCACTTTCTTTTTCTCCATTTTCAACCACTGCTTTATGCACATTCATTCCATACATTCCTTTTCCCCCATACTTTGGTAGTAAGGCCGGATGAACATTCACAATTTTATTAGGGAAGGCTTCTACAATTTTCTGTGGAACACGCCATAGAAATCCAGCCAAAACAATAAAGTCAGCTTCGTCTTTTAATAAATTCAAAACACGATCTCCTGACATAAAGTCTCTTTTATCAAATGCTAATGTGCTCACTCTTAAGTTATTAGCCCTTTCAATAACTTTGGCATGCTCATTGTTTGTAAGCACTTGAACAACAGTAACTAAAGTGCTGTCTTTAAAATATCTTATGATGTTCTCTGCATTAGTGCCAGAACCAGAAGCAAAAATTACAATTCGATTCATGAAGTGCTTAGAAATTGTTTTCGCAAAAAAAAGAATTATTATTAACAATTGAAGTTTAATTGAATTAAAAATTGAAGTATTTTTTTTAAATTAGACGTCATATTTTCGTGGTAAAAGATTGTTTTAAAGCAAAGTTTTATATTTTTGCCCCGATTTTAAATTTAAAAATTAGAAAATTATGTCAGACATTGCATCAAGAGTAAAGGCAATTATCGTTGATAAATTAGGCGTTGACGAGAATGAAGTAACTACTGAAGCTAACTTTACGAACGATTTAGGCGCAGATTCTTTGGATACTGTAGAGCTAATCATGGAATTTGAAAAAGAATTCGATATTCAAATCCCAGATGATCAAGCAGAAAACATTGGTACTGTTGGCCAAGCAATAAGCTATATAGAAGAAGCTAAGAAGTAATCTAACGATACTTATTCAGACTACGAGCATCACCATGGTGATATGCTCGTAGTTCTTTATTATTACAGAACCTAATTAAATTACCGATTTAATATGGAATTAAAACGAGTTGTTGTTACAGGGCTTGGAGCCCTAACTCCAATAGGAAATAACATTCAAGAATATTGGGATGGTCTTGTGAACGGTAAAAGTGGCGCTGCTCCTATTACTTATTTCGATACCGAAAAATTTAAAACTCGTTTTGCATGTGAAGTTAAAAATTTTACAGCTACAGATTTTCTTGACAGAAAAGAAGCTCGTAAAATGGATAAATTCACGCAATATGCCATGGTTTCATCAGATGAAGCCATTAAAGATGCCAACCTAGATCTTGAAACTATCAATAAACTTCGTGTAGGTGTTGTTTGGGGAGCTGGTATTGGCGGATTAGAAACTTTTCAAGAAGAAGTACTTAACTATGGTCGTGGTGATGGAACTCCACGATTTAATCCTTTCTTTATCCCAAAAATGATTGCAGATATTGCTCCAGGTAATATCTCTATTAAGCATGGGTTTATGGGACCAAACTATACAACTGTTTCAGCATGTGCTTCATCTGCCAATGCAATGATAGACGCTTTAAACTATATCCGTTTGGGTCACTGCGACGTGATTGTTACCGGAGGTAGCGAGGCTGCTGTAACAATTGCCGGTATGGGTGGTTTTAATGCAATGCACGCATTATCAACAAGAAATGAAAGCCCAGAAACAGCATCTAGACCATTTGATGCTACAAGAGATGGATTTGTTCTCGGTGAAGGAGCCGGAGCTATTATTCTTGAGGAATACGAATATGCAAAAGCTCGTGGCGCAAAAATTTATGCCGAAGTTTTAGGCGGAGGGTTATCTTCTGACGCACATCATATGACTGCTCCACACCCTGAGGGCATTGGGGTTATGGCTGTTATGCGTAATTGTTTGGAGAATGCTGGAGTTCAACCTTCTGAGGTAGATCATATCAATACGCATGGTACTTCTACCCCATTAGGAGATGTAGCTGAATTAAAGGCTATAAAAGAAGTTTTTGGTGATCATGCCAAAAATATTAACATCAATTCAACAAAATCAATGACCGGTCATTTATTAGGCGCCGCAGGAGCTATTGAATCTATAGCTTCCATTCTTGCCTTAGAACACGGTATTATACCACCAACAATTAACCACACAACGGTAGACGAAAACATTGATCCTGAATTGAATCTTACATTAAATAAAGCTCAAAAACGTGATATAAAAATTGCAATGAGTAATACCTTTGGTTTTGGAGGCCATAATGCTTGTGTTTTATTTAAAAAGATAGATGGATAGATAATACATGAATTTTATCAAAAAAATAATACAATCTCGCTCTAAAGACGACGAGATTTTTTTTGCTGAAATTCAAAAAGTAATTGGTTTTAAACCAAACAAACTTCGTCATTTTAAAAAAGCATTTACCCATAGCTCTTTAAAAAAAACAGCCTCTGATGGAAAGCCTTTAAACTATGAGCGTTTAGAGTTTTTAGGCGATGCCATACTTGGTGCGGTAATCGCACATTTCTTATTTAAAAAATTACCTTTAGGTACAGAAGGTTATTTAACACAGATGCGCTCAAAAATTGTTAGCCGTGAACATTTAAATGAAATAGGGCGTGATTTGGGTCTTATTCGATTCGTAATTAGCAATGTGCCGAAACAAAATTTTGGGGACAACATACATGGTAATGTTTTTGAAGCCTTAATTGGAGCCATTTTTTTAGATAAAGGCTATAAATATGCAGTACGCTTTATTTATAGAATAGTTATTGAACCTTATGTTGATATAGAACGTCTCGAAGGAAAAATAACAAGTTACAAAAGTCTCTTAATTGAATGGTCTCAAAAACAAAAAAGGCGCATTAAGTATGATGTTTATGAAGACACCGGTAACGACTCGCATAAGCATTTTAGTGTAAAGCTTTATTTAGACGAAGATATCATCTCGAAAGGTCGCGCAACCTCTAAGAAAAAAGCTGAAGAGATCGCCTCTAAAAGAGCTTATTACCGACTACAAGACAAAATTGAGCTTCATTAAGACAGTGCTAAAACGTTTTCGTTGAATTTCAGAAATTGTATTAAAACAATACTTAATTTAGCATAAAAGAAAGTGAATGTCAAAAGTTCTTGTCTTAGATTATGAAAATGACCATGACTATAACCTAATCGGGTTACATACGTCGTTAGAAGATTATAGACTTGCTTTTTTTTTGAATACAAATTTAAACATCCAGCTAAACAGAAATTCGGAAGACTTAGATTTTGACTCAAGCCAAGCACATTTTTCATTATTTACTTTTGACTGTGGCAAAACATTTACCTACTGGTCGTTAATCGCCAACAAGTATAATTATGTGTCCAGTGAGGATACATCAAATAATCTATTTAAAGAACAGTTACACACATCAGTTCTGATACCAGAAAAAAAGCAAATCGATTATTTTTTAAAAATTGAAGCCGATATGGATATGCCAAAACTTGACACTATCCTATCAAAAATTAACAACATAAAGAATATACTTACATCATATTCAATTAACCCCAAAACCTTAAAATCGAAAGATTTTTTAATTTTTTAATTATGCGTAACCGTAAAAAAACAAAAATAGTTGCAACACTTGGCCCTGCCTGTAATAATAAGGAAGTCATTGAAGAAATGATGGATGTAGGCGTTAATGTTTTTCGTGTGAACTTTTCTCATGCCGATTATGATAACGTGCGTGAAAAAATAAAAGAAATACGCGAAATTAATAAACGTAAAAATTATAATGTTGCTGTTTTGGCTGATTTACAGGGGCCTAAATTACGCGTTGGGGTGATGGGAGAAAAAATAAAACTTAAAAAGGGGGAGACCTTTACATTTACCACCGAAGAAGGAGAAGGCACTCAGGATAAAGCTTTTATGACTTATCAAAATTTCCCTAAAGATGTGAAAAAAGGAGAGCAGATCTTGGTTGATGACGGCAAGCTACTCTTTGAAGTTTTAGAAACCGATGGAGAAAGAGAAGTTAAAACCAAAGTATTGCGCGGCGGAAAATTAAAATCAAAAAAAGGAGTGAACCTTCCTAATACCGATATTTCATTACCGGCGTTAACTGAAAAAGATATCAAAGATGCACTTTTTGCAATTAGCCTTGAAGTAGATTGGATAGCCCTTTCTTTTGTAAGAAACACCCAAGACCTTATTGATTTGAGAGAATTAATAGACAAACATTCAGATCATAAAATTCCTGTAATCGCTAAAATAGAAAAGCCAGAAGCGGTTGGAAATATTAAGAAAATAACTGCTCATTGTGATGGGTTAATGGTAGCACGTGGTGACCTTGGCGTAGAAGTTGAAATGGAGCGTGTTCCATTAATTCAAAAGAAATTGGTATTGCAAGCCAAAAAGGCAAGAATTCCAGTAATCATTGCTACTCAAATGATGGAAACTATGATCTCGAGTCAGGTGCCAACAAGAGCAGAAGTAAATGATGTTGCTAATTCTATCATGGATGGGGCCGATGCTGTAATGTTATCTGGTGAAACCTCTGTTGGCGAATTCCCTATAGAGGTTATTAGAAAGATGAGAAGGATTATTGAAAGTGTAGAAGATTCTCCGCTTATAATTAAACCGGAATCTTTCATACAAAGTGTTAATGACCGTTTTATTTCAAAAACTATATGTCATCAAGCAGCAAGTATGGCTGATGAAATTAATGCTACAGTTATTTCAACCTTAACTAATAGTGGTTATACGGCTTTTCAAATTTCTGCTTGGAGGCCTAAAACTCATATTCTTGCTTTTTCCAATAACCGAAGAATTTTAGCGATGCTAAATTTACTTTGGGGCGTTAAAGCGCTATACTATGATAAATTGGTAAGCACTGATGACACCGTTGAAGATATTAATGAAATCGCAAAAGAAAAAGGATATACAAAAAAGGGCGATTATGTAATTAATTTAACCTCAATGCCTGTACAAGCTCAAGGGATGGTAAATACATTACGAGTTAGCCAAATTGATTAAGTTTTTCTTGTAGCAATTGAATACCGCTTTCTACGAGCTTAGCAATCGCTTTATTTTTTTCTTTTCTGGTATCTAATTCTTTTAATATCTGCTTGTCGAGATTGTTTTTTTTGGTTAAAAGAGCAATTTCATAAAGTTCTAATAGTGATAGCCATTCTAGAGGATAATCAGATTGAATGGTTCTAAAAAGAGTAGTTAGTTTAATTATATCTGGATTATGATCCTTCCTTAGTCTTCTTATTTCTAGATAAATATTCTCTAATACTTCTCTCTTTGTGTTTTTGGAACTTTTAATAGTCCTTGTTTCTGAGACATGATATAAGTTATTAAATGATTTATAATCAGCACCTCCCGCATAAGCTGATACAATTGAAGAGCCCACCACTAAATTTAGAATTCCATCTTGGGGTGAAAATAAAATTTCATCTTTATGTGATACTGTACATTCTTTTAGCTGAATCAAAATTAGCTTACCATTAACATTTCTTAAACCCGTGATGTTAATTCCTTCTACTGTGATTCCACTTTCATATTCAAATGATAAATATTCTCCATCATAAAAATTATAAGCCTTTAAGTCTCTAGGCCCCATGTTTTCTATAGCGAGGTTAATCCCCTTTAATTTTCCTAATGGTGAACTAAATCCGTTAGGATACATGTCAATACCGTGACCTATTAATTCTTTTTCTCGATATGCCAAGGCAGACGGACCTTTTGTTTTAAAAAAGACCACCTCGTTATCTTCATTTAAAATTGTTCTTGTAAATACCCCTGAAATTTGAAGCCCGGTATTTAACTCAATTGTACCTATTTTTTCTGATTCTATTAATTTTTGGACTCCTCTAAACCCTCCTTTTCTTAATGCCATTGTACCGGCAAATTCCTCCAAAATTTCCATTAAATACGAAAAATCTGGAGTAACAAACAATTGAGGTTGGGGTTTCGTTATATCAAAATCTTGCTCAACAGCTTGAATGCCATAAGGTAACTTCTCAACATTATCAGACATACACCATTCGCTCTCTCCTATAGAAGACAGCAATCCCGCACCATATATTTTCGGGTCATCCAAAGAACCTATCATTCCATATTCAACGCTCCACCAATGCAAGTTTCTAATTTTAGCCATCTCAGAAAGTGGAACCTTCTTATTTTGTAAAGTTTCAACTCTTCTTTCGGCTTCTATCACATCTTTTTCTTCAACGTTGGAGGCTTCTTTGAGTATAGATAATCTACGTACAGCTTCATACATTTCATTATCATGAGATGATAAAATTGCCTTTGCTCCTATTTCACCAAAACGTCTTAAATATTCAGCGTAATCGGGATTGGCAATAATCGGTGCATGCCCCGCGGCTTCATGAATGATATCTGGTGCCGGAGTATATTCTATATTTTCTAATTGTCTAATCTCTGACGCTATAACCAAAACTTTATATGCTTGAAATTCCATGAAAGCATTAGGTGGAATAAATCCATCAACCGCAACAGCTGCCCAGCCAATATCTTTTAAAATCCGATTCATTCCATACATACTGGGTATAGTATCGATGGAAATCCCTGTTCTTTTTAAACCATCAAGATAAGAGTGATGTGCAACTTTACTTAAATACGCAATGCTTTTGCGCATAACATATCTCCAAACAGCCTGGTTAATAGGTGAGTAATCATCGTAATTCTGCGGCTTAATAAATTGTTTTAAATGCGGTGGTAATCGATCAATAATAGGATTACTTTCTATATTTTCCATAGCTTGATATTGTATCCAAAGTTATAAAATTTAAACTTTTAACTTGAATGTACATTGCAAATCAAAATGATTAAATTTACATTTTAATCAACTTTAAATGAGAAAAGTCCTTTTTGGGGTAATAATCACATTGTTAATTCTTTTGCTTTTTAGGTTTTATGAAAACAGAAAAGAAAACAACACAATTCTTAAAGAAAGTTCAACCCTAATTCAAAAAGAAATAAAGAATGCGAGTAAGCTAATTGTTACTGAAGGGCACTTTAGTAAGATTTACGATTATAAAAACTCTCGAACGCTTTTTGGCAATTTAATCTCCTCTGAAAAAAAAGCACTTGTTGTTGCTAATGCAGACGTAAGTGTTTCGTATGATTTAAGTAAAATTGAGTTTAAAATTGACAAGGCGAGCAAAGTACTTCAAATTAGTTTTATTCCAGAACCTGAAATTAAAATTCATCCCGAGTTAGAGTTTTATGATTTACAACAAGGCTTTTTCAATCCATTTAGATCGAACGATTATAATAAAATTAATAAAACCATTAAAGCGGCAATAAAAGAAAAAATAGATGATTCAAATCTAAGAACGAATGCTAAAACTCGACTAATGAGTGAGCTATCAAAATTTTACTTTATCACAAATTCTCTTGGATGGACATTACAGTACAATGAAACTACCATTAAAAGCCCCGAAGAATTTAATACTTTAAAACTGTAATGAAGCCTGAATCACGTAAACAAGAAATTATACAGACAGCTGCAAAACTATTTAAAGAGAAAGGTTATAGTGCTGTAACCATGCGAGATCTCGCCGCAGAAATGGGAATTAAAGCTGCCAGTTTATATAACCACATAAATTCAAAACAGGCTATTCTTAAAGATATTATAATTTCTATCGCCGAAGAGTTTACCTTAGGAATGAATCAGATTCGATCTTCAAATCTAAATACTATAGATAAGCTTAAAGTTATTATCAAATTACATGTTGATATAACCTCGAAAAATACCTATGGTATGGCATCTCTAAATAATGACTGGATGCATTTAGAAGAACAACTTGACTATTACTTAGAACTACGTCATAATTATGAAGACAATTTTAGAGATATTATTCGGCAAGGTATTGAATTGGCTGATCTAAAAAATGAAAACCCCGAGACCATCTTATTTTCCATTCTCACAACACTGAGATCTCTGTATTTATGGATTCCTAAAAAAGAAGATCTGAACCCAGAAGAATTGGCTCAAAGCTTAAGTCAAATCCTTATCAACGGTATTAACAAATAATTACTAAATATTTTGTAAATTTGTCAATCAAACTAACAAGTGTTAGTTTTAGATTATTTATTGAATATGGCAGAATTTCATACCATAAAGGTTACAGATATCTATAAAGAAACCGAAGATACTTCTGTGGTTACTTTTGAAGTTCCTTCAAATTTGCAGGAAACTTTCAAATTTAAACAGGGGCAGCATTTAACCCTTAAAACTGTTATTAAAGGTGAAGATGTGCGTCGCTCGTATTCGTTATGTTCTAGCCCAATCGAAGGACAATGGAAAGTGGCGGTAAAACAAATTCCGGAAGGAAAATTTTCTACCTACATAAATGAAGAGTTAAAAGCCGGTGACGAAATTGAAGTAATGGCACCTAGCGGCACATTTGGTGTAAAGTGTAATCCAGAAAAAGCAAAAAACTACTTGTTTTTTGCCGCAGGCAGTGGTATTACTCCCATAATATCAATGATCAAAACGCATTTGGCTCTTGAACCAAACTCTACTTGCAAGTTATTTTATGTAAATAAAACAGCAAAATCTATTATCTTTAAGGAAGTACTAGAACAACTTAGAAACACCTATTTCGGTAGACTCGAAATCTATTACTTTTTAACCAAGGAGCGAAGAGATATTGAATTGTTTAACGGAAGATTTGACGATGAAAAAATGCAAGTTCTTACCAAAACATTTATTGATATTCCAGATACAAGTGAGGTGTTTCTTTGTGGTCCAGAGCAAATGGTTAATTATGTAAGCGACTATTTGGTTAATGCCGGATTGCCTAAAGATTTTGTTCATTTTGAATTATTTGTTACAGGGCTTTCTGAAGAAGATATTAAAAGAGCAGAGCGCTTAGCTAAGCAGAATGTTGAAGGAATTGAAGTTACCATTGTTGATGGTGGTAAAGAATTTGACTTCACCATGACTAAAGAATATGATAACATTCTAGACGCTGCTCTGAGTGCAGGAGCAGATTTGCCTTTTGCTTGTAAAGGTGGTGTTTGTAGTACTTGTAAATGCCAAGTTATGGAAGGAGATGTTGAAATGAAAATTAATTATGCTCTAGAAGATAAAGAAGTTGCTCAAAACTTTGTGTTGAGCTGTCAAGCAGTGCCAACATCAAAAAAAGTAGTGGTCGATTTCGATGTATAAAATAAAACTCAAAACTATGAGTGAAGAACAAATAAAAAACTTAGAAGCCCAATTTGAAGCGCGCATTGCTCGCGACGAAAAAATTGAACCTAAAGATTGGATGCCCGAAAAATATCGACAAACCCATATTAGGCAAATGTCGCAACATGCACATTCTGAAATTATTGGAATGCTTCCTGAAGGAAATTGGATCACTCGCGCCCCATCATTACGTCGTAAGGTGGCTCTCTTAGCAAAGGTACAAGATGAAGCAGGTCACGGATTATATCTATATAGCGCAACAGAAACTTTAGGTATTTCACGAGAAGAATTGTACGAGCAATTACACACCGGGAAGGCTAAGTATTCAAGCATCTTTAATTATCCTACTTTAACCTGGGCAGATATGGGTGCTATCGGTTGGTTGGTAGACGGTGCTGCAATCATTAATCAAGTACCTTTATGCAATACTTCTTATGGCCCATATGCTAGAGCGATGATTCGGGTATGTAAAGAAGAAAGTTTTCATCAACGTCAAGGCTATGAAATCATGCTAAAATTAGCAAATGGAACCCCTGAACAAAAAGAAATGGCTCAAGATGCTTTGAATAGATGGTGGTGGCCAAGTTTGATGATGCTTGGACCAACTGATGATAAATCTGTGCATACCGCCCAATCTATGAAATGGAAATTAAAACGTAAAACCAACGATGAATTGCGCCAACAATTTATTGATCAAACAGTTCCTCAAGCAGATATTTTAGGACTTACAATACCTGATCCAGATTTAAAATGGAATGAAGAACGAGGTAGTTACGATTTTGGAGAAATCGATTGGGATGAGTTTTGGCAAGTAGTTAAAGGTCATGGTCCAATGAATAAAGAGCGTATGAAAGCAAGAGTTGGTGCATGGAACCGCGGTGAATGGGTTCGCGATGCTGCCATGGCTTATGCAGAAAAAAAAGAAAGAAGAAAACAAGCAGTTTAATTTGATGTGAGATTTGGGTAGTAAGATTTTAAATGATCTTCTCAATACTCAATACTAACTTCTCAATACTAGAAAATATGGCAACAAAAGATTGGCCACTTTGGGAAATCTTCGTAAGAAGTAAAAACGGATTAGAACATAGACACTTTGGTAGTCTTCATGCAGCAGATGCTGAAATGGCATTAGAAAATGCTCGAGATGTATACACAAGACGTAATGAAGGTGTTAGCATTTGGGTAGTAGAATCAAAACATATTACAGCTTCAAACCCTGAAAATAATGGTGAGCTCTTCGAACCAGCTCAAGATAAGGTGTATCGACATCCAACATTCTATGATTTACCAGACGAAGTAAAACACATGTAATGAAGGAAAGCTTATACAACTATATACTCGGTATTGCAGACAATAGCCTGATTCTTGGCCAGCGTATGGGAGAATTATGCGGCCATGGCCCTACTTTAGAAACTGACATTGCTTGTACCAATATCTCCTTGGATTTATTTGGCCAAGTACGTAGCTACTATCAATATGCTGCAAAAATAGCAGGAGACGAAAGAACCGAAGATGACATTGCGATGTTACGCAAGGAGCGCGAGTATAAAAATGTGTTGTTGGCTGAACAGCCAAATACAAACTTTGCCTACACAATTGGCCGGCAATTTTTATTTGACATTTATCACTTAGCACTCCTTAATGAGCTTCAAAAAAGTAATGACTTAACACTTTCTGCCATTGCAAAAAAATGTATAAAGGAAGTGAGTTACCATGTACGCTTTTCATCAGATTGGGTGAAGCGATTAGGAGATGGTACAGATGAGAGCAGTCAGAAAATGCAGGAAGCCATCAATGATCTATGGACCTATACGGATGAACTATTTCATCAAACTCAAGCAGATATAGAAATGGTGGCCGAAGGTGTTGGGGTTGATGTAACAATACTAAAAGAAGCCTACTACAATAATGTTTCAGAAATATTAGAAGAAGCGACCTTAAAGGTTCCTGAGTCTAAATGGTTTCAAAAAGGGGGTAAACAAGGGATACATACAGAACATTTAGGATATCTATTGGCAGATTTGCAATACATGCAACGTACATACCCAAATATGGAGTGGTAAAGCCCGCATTAATCCTCTGAAAGGAGGAAAATAATATGAGTGAGATAAAAAACATATTGAGATTGAGTGAGAATTCTTCCCCTATAGGGAAGATAGATGAGACTTTAATTTCAATTTTAGAGCAGGTTTCAGATCCCGAAATACCGGTATTATCAATTATGGATATGGGAGTTGTGCGCTCTGCAATTATTGAAGGTGATATTGCAAAAGTTGAGATTACTCCAACATATAGTGGTTGCCCGGCAATGGATGTAATAGGCGATGATATTAAAAAAGCTCTAAAAGAGGCAGGTTATAATTCAGAAGTTGAATTAATTCTTGCTCCTGCTTGGACAACCGATTGGATTACGCCTAAAGGCAGAAAGGCTTTAGAAGAATATGGCATTGCAGCACCTTTAGAAGCTGAAGAAGACAAAAGTGTACTCTTAGATGGAAAACGACTAGTAAAATGTACCAATTGCGGCTCACAAAATACGAGATTGGTAAGCCAGTTTGGCTCTACAGCTTGTAAAGCACAGTTTCAGTGTGATGATTGTCAAGAGCCTTTTGATTATTTTAAATGTTTAAAATAATGCTAGGACTACGTACAACCATCTATAAAGTGCCAGATTTAAGTACCGCAAAAGAATGGTATACAAAAGCATTTAAGACAGAACCTTATTTTGATGAGCCCTATTATGTAGGATTTAATATTGGAGGCTTTGAACTAGGCTTATTACCAGAAGGAGAAAAGCCAGTTGAAAAATCAGATAATGTGCTTTCTTATTGGGGCGTTGAAGATATTGAAAAAGAATTTCAACATTTATTAAACTTGGGAGCTTCAGAACATGAAAAACCAACAAACGTTGGTGGTGAATTAATGGTAGCAACCGTTACAGACCCTTGGAAAAATGTAGTAGGGATCATTTATAATCCTTATTTCAAAATATAATTCCTTTTAAAAGAGGAAAATTAATAATTAGGTATGAGTACGAATTCAATTGAATTAAAAATTGAAAATAAAATAGCGTATATAACGCTCAACAGACCCGAGGTATTTAATAGCTTTAATCGTGAAATGGCATTGCGGCTGCAATCGATTTTGGATGATTGTAATACAAATAACAACGTTAGAGCAATTGTTCTTACCGGAAACGGAAAAGCTTTTTGTGCGGGGCAAGATTTAAAAGAGGTAACTTCTCCTGAGTTAAACCCTGGTTTCAAAAAAATATTAGAAGAACATTACAATCCAATTATTAAAAGGATTCGTACAATCAAAAAACCAATTATTGGAGCTGTCAATGGTGTAGCAGCTGGTGCAGGTGCTAATATTGCACTCGCATGTGACATCGTAGTGGCCCATGAAAAAGTTAGCTTTATTCAAGCTTTTAGTTTGATTGGACTGATTCCCGATAGTGCTGGAACTTTCTTTTTACCACGCTTAATAGGGTTTCAAAAAGCACAAGCTTTAGCCATGTTAGGAGACAAAGTTTCTGCAGAAGAAGCAGAGCGTATAGGAATGATTTATAAGGTCACCTCTTTAGAAAATTTTGAAGAAGTGATCCAGAAGCTTGCTTTAAAATTAGCAAATATGCCTACCAGAGCTCTTGGTATGATTAAAGAATTATTTAATGCGTCTATGACAAACACTTTAGATGCGCAATTAGCGATGGAATCAAAATATCAAATAGAAGCAGCACAAAGTGAAGATTATGCTGAGGGAGTAGTAGCTTTTATTGAAAAACGTAAACCAGAATTCAAAGGGAAATAGATATGAATGTAGGAATAATCGGTTCTGGAACTATGGGAAGTGGCATTGCACAGGTGGCGGCTACTGCTGGTTGTAAAGTAAAATTGTACGATACTAATCAAGCTGCTTTAGATAAAGCTCAGCGAGCTTTAGAAAAAATATTATCACGACTTATTGAAAAAGGACGAATTGATCAGGCTGAAAAATCAAGAATCCAAAAAAATATAGATTATGTAGATAGCTTGAAAGATTTGAGTGATTCTAACCTTACAATTGAAGCCATTATAGAAAGCTTAGACATTAAGCAAAAAGTATTTTCAGAATTAGAAAATTATGTTTCTAAAGACTGTATTATAGCGTCTAATACCTCTTCCTTGTCAATTGCTTCAATTGCTTCGTCGTTAAAAAGACCCGAACGTTGTATAGGGATACACTTTTTCAATCCCGCTCCTTTAATGAAATTGGTTGAGGTGATTCCTGCTGTACAAACCTCTAAAGAAGTTTTAGATCATTCTATTGAAACGATTTCTAATTGGAAAAAAGTGGTCGCTGTAGCAAAAGATACTCCAGGTTTTATTGTGAATCGCGTGGCACGACCATTTTATGGAGAATCTTTACGAATTTATGAGGAAGGTCTAGCCGATTTTGCAACGATTGATTGGAGTCTAAAAACCTTGGGAGGCTTCAAAATGGGACCTTTTGAATTGATGGATTTTATTGGTAACGATGTAAACTATACCGTAACCGAAACTGTATTTTCGGCCTTCTACTATGACCCAAGGTATAAACCATCATTTACACAAAAGCGTTTGTCTGAAGCAGGTTATTTAGGGCGTAAATCTGGTAAAGGCTATTATGATTATACGGAAGGTGCTACGAAGCCAAATCCAAAAGAAGATAAAGAGTTAGCGCAATATATTTTTGATCGTGTATTAGTCATGTTAATCAATGAAGCAGCTGATGCTTTATTCTTAAATATTGCTTCGGAAGAAGATATTGATAATGCCATGACGAAAGGCGTAAATTACCCAAAGGGGTTGTTGGCCTGGGCAGATGAAAAAGGGACTGAATGGTGTGTAAACAAATTAGATTTACTCTATAATGAATATCATGAAGATCGCTATCGATGTAGTCCGTTATTGCGAAAAATGAATAGAGAAAATAAAACATTCTTTTAATGGAAGGCGCTAAAATTCCATATAAAATGTTAAGTCAAGATGCTTATAGCCAATGGTTGGGTATTGAGATTCTAGAAAGTGAGGTTGGTCGTGTAAAAATAGCTATGACCATACGCAAAGAAATGTTGAATAGCATGAGCTATGCACATGGTGGTATTAGCTACTCTTTAGCCGATACGGCGTTCGGTTTCACATCTAATACGCATGGTAAATACGCAGTTTCCATTGAAACATCAATCAATCATATTGAAGCATTAGAAGAAGGAGACCATTTAATTGCAGAGTGTGTCATCGAAAAAGTAAATAACAAATTAGGGTTTAACATTGTTGAGGTGAAGCGAGGCAATGAATTGGTTGCTTTATTCAAAGGAGTAGTATATAGAACTCAAAAAGATTGGGAAGAATAAAATTATGAAAGAAGCATATATCATAGATGGGGTTAGAACACCCATAGGAAGTTATAAAGGCACTTTATCAGCAGTAAGAACTGATGATTTAGGCGCAATTGTCATCAAAGAATTAGTAGAACGAAATTCGAATATTCCAAAAGACGCTTATGACGATGTGATTATGGGTTGTGCAAATCAGGCAGGTGAAGATAATCGCAATGTAGCCAGAATGTCTTTGTTGTTGGCTGGTTTACCATTTACCGTTCCCGGCGAAACTGTAAATAGATTGTGTAGCTCAGGATTGTCAGCTATCATTCAGGCAAATCGTGCTATTAAAGCTGGAGATGGAGATCTCTTTATTTCTGGTGGTGTTGAGAATATGACGCGTGGACCTTATGTTATTGCGAAGCCTTCTAGTGCTTTCGGTAACGATTCTAAAATGTACGATTCGAGTTTTGGATGGCGTTTTGTGAATAAAAAAATGCATGAATTATATGGTACCGATGGGATGGGAAATACCGCTGAGAACTTAGTAGAGAAATACAATATTTCTCGAGAAGATCAAGACAAGTTTGCCTATTGGAGTCAAATGAAAGCAGCAAAAGCACAAGAAAAAGGGCGTTTAGCAAAAGAAATTGTTACGGTTGAAATTCCTCAACGTAAAAAAGACTCCATTCAATTTTCAAAAGATGAATTTGTAAAACCGAATACTTCTCTTGAAGTTTTGGCGAAGCTAAGAGCAGCTTTTAAGAAAGAGGGAGGCAGCGTTACCGCAGGGAACTCTTCAGGACTCAATGATGGTGCTGCTGCAACAATTATTGCTTCAGAAGATGCAGTGAAAAAATACAGCCTTAAGCCATTAGCACGAGTTGTAAGTTCTGCAGTAGTAGGTGTTGAGCCAAGGATTATGGGTATTGGCCCCGTTGAAGCATCGAATAAAGCATTGGCGAAAGCCGAGTTAACCATGGATGATATAGATATTATAGAGTTAAATGAAGCTTTTGCGGCACAAGCTTTGGCATGTACAAGAGCATGGGGCTTAGCAGATAATGATGCTAGATTAAACCCTAACGGAGGCTCAATTGCTATTGGGCATCCATTGGGTGTTACCGGAGCCCGAATTGCATATTCGGCAGCTTTAGAATTACATGAACAACAAAAGCGCTATGCCTTAATTACCATGTGTGTTGGGGTTGGACAAGGATATGCAGCAATAATTGAAAGAGTATAAAATGAAGATTTTAATTATAGGAGGAAACGGCACGATTGGCAAGAAAGTTACAGAAAGACTTTCTAAAAAACATGAAGTTATTATTGCAGGTCGTAATTCTGGTGATATACAAGTAGATTTTTCTGATTCAAATTCTATAGAAAAAATGTTCGAAGAAACAGGAATAGTTGACGCCATAATTGCAATAGCAGGTGATGCTAAATGGGATAAATTTGATAAACTCTCAGAAGATGATTTTTATATTGGAATCAAAAGCAAGTTGATGGGACAAGTAAATACGGTTAGAATAGGCAAAGGCTATTTGAATAAAGGAGGTTCTATCACCTTATCTACCGGAATTTTAGCCGATGATCCTGTAGATATGACTACTAGCGCCGCAATGGTTAACGGCGCTATAAATAGTTTTGTAAAAGCAGTAGTATTAGAATTAGATGACATAAGAGTTAATGTAGTGTGTTCTGATTTAGTAGAAGACTCTTTTGAAAAATATAAAGACTATTTCCCTGGCAATACACCGGTGCCTATGCATAAAATTGTTGATGCTTATGTGAAAAGTGTAGAAGGGAAAATTAATGGAAGAATATTACGAATAATGGCATAATAAAGACATTATGAAAAAAATACAACATTACGTTCAAGGTCAATGGACAGAAGGCAAAGAAGAAGGCACTCCCGTATACGATGCTATAACAGGGGAAGTTATTTCTAACATTGCTATTGAAGGTTTAGACGTTCCTGAAATTCTTCAATACGGCAGAACAAAAGGAGGAGAAGTTCTTCGTAAAATGACCTTTCAAGAACGTGGTAATATGCTCAAAAAATTAGCATTACATCTTACCAAAAGAAAAGATGCTTTTTATGACTTAAGCTATCGTACTGGAGCAACTAAAGTTGATAGTTGGATCGATATCGAAGGCGGTTTTGGTAATCTTTTTGCGAATGCATCCTTAAGAAAATTATTCCCAAATCAACCCTTTCATGTAGAAGGTGATTCTATAGATTTATCAAGGGGAGGTCGTTTTATGGCACATCATATTATGGTTCCTAAAAAAGGTGTTGCCGTTCATATTAATGCCTTTAACTTTCCGGTTTGGGGCATGTTAGAAAAGTGTGCTGTAAATTGGATGGCAGGTGTGCCAGCTGTTGTACTACCAGCCCCATCATCTTCATATTTGGCAGAAGCAGTGGCTAGAGAAATTATTAATTCGGGTATTCTACCAGAAGGAGCTTTACAGATCATTAATGGTACCATAAGAACCATTTTAGACACCATTGAATCACAAGATGTTGTAACTTTTACCGGATCGGCTGCTACAGGTCGTTTATTGAAGGCACATCCAAGAATTATTCAAGAAGCTGTGCCATTTACAATGGAAGCAGATTCGTTAAATGCTTCTATCCTAGGAGAAGATGCCGTTCCCGGAACTCCGGAATTTGATCTTTTCATAAAAGAGGTACGTAAAGAGATGACCGTGAAATGTGGTCAGAAATGTACAGCAATTCGTCGAATAATCGTTCCAGAGAACCTCGTCGAAGATGTACAAATATCCTTAGGTAAAGCATTAGATAAAGTAACTATTGGTGACCCACGCTTAAAAGAAGTTAGAATGGGGTCATTAATTAGTAAAGAACAAGTGGAAGAAGTTAAAAAGTCTGTTCAAGATATTGCTAAAGAAGCGCAAATCGTTTATGGTAATTTAGATAAAATAGATACCATTGGTGCAGATGCTAAAAAAGGCGCATTTATTAGCCCTATTTTATTGCGTGCTGATCATCCTTTTAAAAGTACCGCTATTCATGAACGCGAAGCTTTTGGGCCTGTAAGTACAATCATGCCTTATAAAAACCTTGAGGAAGCTGTGCAACTAGCTCAAATGGGTAAAGGGTCTTTAGTATCTTCTATCGCAACATTTGACGACAAAATTGCAAAAGATTATGTTGTGAATGCTGCAAGTCATCATGGCCGTATATTAGTGATTAACCGTGAAATGGCAAAAGAAAGCACTGGTCATGGCTCGCCATTACCAAATTTAGTACATGGAGGTCCTGGACGTGCAGGAGGTGGAGAAGAAATGGGTGGTATGAGAGGCATTAAACATTACCTGCAACGAACAGCTATTCAAGGCACACCAACTACTTTAACAGAAATCACGGGTATCTATCAGCCTAATGCTAAGTATAAAGAGGCGGAACAACATCCGTTTAAATATCATTGGGAAGACATTGAACCTGGAATGTCAATGAAAACGCATAAGCGAACAATTACAGATACAGATATTATAAGTTTCGCGAATGTTACCTGGGATCATTTCTATGCACATACCGATATTACCTCTTTAGACGGAAGCATTTTTGAAAAAAGAACAGCCCATGGTTATTTCATTATTTCTGCAGCAGCAGGACTATTTGTTTATCCAAATAAAGGCCCTGTTTCAGCCAACTACGGATTAGAAGAGTGTCGTTTCTTACGCCCTTTATATCATAATGATACGATTTATGTTCGTCTTACCTGTAAGCAGAAAATAGATCGTGATGTGAACAGCGCAGAGCACCCAAGTGGTATTGTGAAATGGTTTGCAGAAATTTTTGATGCCGAAGATGAATTAGTAGCGCTAGCTACCGTTCTAACTATGGTTCAGAAAAAACAAGAAACCTTCGCTGATATTAATAAACAAACTATTGAAACCTATCTGAATCTATTAACAGAAGATACCAAGCCTGTTTGGGGAAGCATGACACCTCAGCACATGGTTGAGCATCTGGAATATTCTACAAGAATATCTTCAGGAGAAATTCAAGATTTTGAGTTTTCAACGCCTGAAAAAATTATAGAAAAAGTTTATAATACCCTATATAATTACAAACCGATGCCTAGAAATCATGCGGCTCCAGATTTATTAGAAAAAGAACTTCAAAAGCTAAAGCATGATAGTTTAGAAACGGCAAAACAAAAATTATTAGAAGCATATGATGATTTCGAAGCTTATTTTAAAGAAAATCCCGAAGCAACATTAAAGAATATTGTTTTTGGAGACCTTAATAGATATGAATGGAACTTATTCCATAGAAAACATTTTAATCATCATCTTGCGCAATTTGGATTAATATAACATGACACAACCATACGTAAAACAAACCATAGAAAAAGGAGTAGGAACGATCGAATTTTTTCATCCTGCTCATAACTCCTTACCCGGAGATATCTTAGCAGAATTAGCACAAGCTATTACCGATGCAGGAAGCAATGATGAGGTAAAAGTTATTGTTTTAAAAAGTGGCGGAGAAAGAACCTTTTGCGCAGGAGCTAGTTTTAAAGAATTAATAAATATTAATGATGAAGCAACCGGTAAAGTATTCTTTTCTGGCTTTGCCAACGTAATTAATGCGATGCGTAAATGCCCGAAATTTATTATTGGTCGTGTGCAAGGAAAAACTGTTGGTGGCGGCGTTGGTTTGGCCTCAGCAACAGATTATTGTATGGCAACGAAATTTGCAGCAATCAAGTTAAGTGAATTGAATGTGGGCATTGGTCCGTTTGTAGTGGGGCCGGCGGTACAACGTAAATTAGGGCTTAGCGGTATGTCTCAAATTGCCATTGATGCGAATAGTTTTTATCCGGCAGATTGGGCAAAGCAAAAAGGGTTATTCACGCAAGTTTATGAATCAACAGAAGAATTAGATGATGCTGTAAAAGCTTTTGCAGAAAATCTCTGCAATTACAATTCGGAGGCCATGAGAGAGATGAAGCAAATGTTTTGGAAAGGAACAGAAGATTGGGATACTTTATTAGCCGAACGCGCAGCAATTAGCGGGCGTTTGGTACTAAGTGATTTTACTAAGGAAACTTTGAAACGTTTTAAATAAATGATCTACGAATTTCAAGGATACAAACCGGTAGTTCATAAAAGTAGCTTTGTACACCCTTTAGCTGCCGTTACCGGTAATGTGATAATTGGTAAAAATTGTTATATCGGTCCAGGTGCTGCTATTCGAGGCGATTGGGGGCAAATTATTTTAGAAGATGGCGTAAATGTTCAAGAGAATTGTACAATACATATGTTTCCCGGTAAATCTATGGTACTAAAAGAAAGCGCTCATGTTGGTCACGGAGCCATTATTCACGGAGCCAATTTAGGCAGAAACTGTTTGATTGGCATGAACACCGTGATTATGGATGATGCAGAAATTGGTGATGAGTGTATTGTTGGCGCCATGGCATTTGTTAAAGCTGAAACGAAAATTCCTAAAAGAAGTTTGGTAGTAGGTAATCCTGCCAAAGTGATTAAAGAAGTAACTGATGAGATGATTAACTGGAAAACTAAAGGCACACAATTATACCAACAATTACCTAAAGAATGTCATGAAACTTTAAAAGAAGTGGAGCCCTTAAGAGAGGTTCCAAAAAATCGAATGGTTCAAGAAAATACGTATGAAACATTACGAGATTTTATGAAAAAATAAACTAACAAACGCTAGTTAACTTAGATGTCAAAATTAGAATTAAAAATGCCCAAAATGGGTGAAAGTATTACCGAAGGTACTATCATCAATTGGTTGGTCAATGAAGGAGAATCGTTTGAAGAAGGCGATGTGCTTTTAGAAGTAGCTACCGATAAGGTTGACAATGAAGTGCCTGCACCAAGTGCTGGAACTTTGGTTAAAACCTTATTTCAAGCTAAAGATGTAGTTCCCGTGGGTGTAGTAATTGCTGTCTTAGAAAGTTCTGAAGAAGTTTCAGAAAAAAAACAAGACGTTATATCGAACGACGTAGACACTTCTCAAAAGAAAAAGGCAGCCAAAAAAGTAAAATCTACTCAGACGGCTGTTACAACTTCAACCAATTTTTCAGTAAACAATACTAACACTTTTTTTTCACCGTTAATCGTTTCAATTGCAAAAGAGCATCATATTAGTTTTGAAGAATTAGCAAGAATTCCCGCTACAGGAAATGAAGGGCGCTTGCGAAAAAGTGATGTATTTCAATATATAGAAGAAGGAAGACCTTACAAATTTGCACAACCAGTAGTGCAAGACCCAACAGCGTATCGTATTCCTCAGTTAAATTTAGATAAAGGCTCTGGTAAGATTGTAGCGATGGATCGTATGCGTCAAATGATTGCAGATCGTATGGTGTATTCAAAACATACGTCTCCACATGTTACTGCATATGTTGAAGCCGATTTAACCAATATGGTTAATTGGCGAAATACAAATAAAAAAGCCTTTCAAGAAAAATATAATGAGCGCTTAACCTTTACTCCACTATTTGTTGAAGCCGTTGCTAAAGCAGTAAAGGATTTCCCTATGATCAATGTGTCTGTTGACGGTTCTAATATAATAGTTAAAGAGAATATCAATATTGGAATGGCTACAGCGCTACCAACTGGAAATTTGATAGTTCCGGTAGTTAAGAATGCTGATACGAAAGATTTAAAACAACTAGCCTCTGAGGTAAACGACTTAGCTTCAAAAGCAAGAGAAAATAAATTAGGAGGTGATGACATTAAGGGAAGTACTTTTACAATTTCTAATGTTGGTACGTTCGGAAGTGTTATGGGAACGCCTATTATAAATCAACCCGAAGTAGCTATTCTTGCATTAGGTATTATTAAAAAACGACCAGAAGTTATTGAAACCGAGAATGGAGATGAAATAGCTATAAGAAGCATGATGTACTTATCACTATCTTTTGATCATCGTGTAGTAGATGGTTTCTTAGGGGGAAGTTTTGTGCGTCGTGTAGCCGATTATTTAGAGAAGTTTGATGTTGATAGAAAAATTTAAGATTTGGAAGTAAAAACAAGTAACAAAACAATATTAAGAGAAGCCTATTCACATCTTTGCACAGCAAAGGCAATGACTGAACTCTTCGAAGAAAATTTTAAAGTAGTTTCAAAATATGTACATGCAACTTCTAGAGGTCATGAAGTAATTCAAATAGCCTTAGGAATGCAATTGCTTCCTCAAGATTATGTTTTTCCATATTATCGTGATGATTCGATTTTGCTATCAATTGGCATGCAACCTTATGATTTAATGCTACAAGTTTTGGCAAAGCGTGATGATCCGTTTTCAGGAGGACGCACCTACTATTCGCATCCAAGTTTAAAAGACGCCGACAAACCGAAGATACCACATCAGTCATCTGCTACCGGTATGCAAGCCATTCCAGCTACAGGAGTTGCAATGGGTATGCAATACTTAGAAAAACAAGGTTTAAAAAATACTATTCTTAGTGAAGTACAACTTTCAGATGAACTTCCCATTACAGTTTGTTCATTGGGAGATGCATCGGTAACGGAAGGTGAAATTGCTGAAGCTTTTCAAATGGCTGCTTTAAAACAAATGCCAATTCTTTATTTAGTACAAGATAATGGTTGGGATATATCGGCCAACGAAGAAGAAACGAGGGCTCAAAATGCTGCTGAATATGCCGCCGGATTCCATGGTCTCGAAGCGGTTTCTATTGACGGGGCCAACTTTGAAGAAAGTTATAATGTACTGCAAACGGTGATTGAAACAATACGAAAGGAGCGTCGACCATTTTTAGTACATGCTAAAGTTCCTTTATTGAATCATCACACCTCGGGTGTTCGCATGGAATGGTATCGCGATGATCTTGATGAAGCTCGCTCTCGTGATCCATACCCTAAATTAAAAGAGCTACTTCTTGAAAACGGATTTTCATCAAAGGAACTTGAAAAAATAGAATCATCTGCTAAAGTAATCGTAAAAAAAGATTATGAAAGAGCATTAAATGCTGAAGATCCTAAACCTGAAGATTTATTTACGCATGACTTCGCTCCTACTTTAATCACCGAAGAAGTTGGTGAACGTTCACCTAAAGGAGGAGAAAAAGTAGTAATGGTAGATTGTGCACTTTTTGCTATTGAAGAATTAATGGCAAAGCACAAAGAATGCTTACTATATGGCCAAGATGTTGGAGGAAGGCTTGGTGGTGTTTTTAGAGAAGCCGCTACATTAGCCCAAAAATTTGGTGATGACCGCGTCTTTAATACACCTATTCAAGAAGCATTTATAGTAGGTTCTACTGTTGGCATGAGTGCTGTAGGTTTGAAACCCATAGTTGAAGTGCAATTTGCAGATTATATCTGGCCTGGGTTAAATCAATTATTTACCGAAGTAAGTCGAAGTTGTTATTTATCGAATGGTAAATGGCCAGTTTCAATGATCTTACGTGTACCGATTGGTGCTTACGGAAGTGGAGGGCCATATCATTCATCATCAGTAGAAAGTGTTGTCACTAATATTAGAGGTATTAAAATAATATATCCAAGTAACGGTGCTGATTTAAAAGGGTTGATGAAAGCGGCATATTATGATCCGAATCCTGTAGTTATTTTAGAACATAAGGGCTTATACTGGAGTAAAGTTAAAGGCACAAGTGGAGCAACCTCTTTGGAGCCTAGTGAAGATTATGTGTTACCCTTAGGGAAAGCTTGGTTACTACAAGAAATTTGGCCACAAGAAGAAGTAGAAACTGCATCTATCATAACTTATGGTATGGGTGTTCACTGGGCTTACAATGCAACAAGAGATATGAGGGACACAATTGAAATAATTGATCTTAGAACTTTATATCCTCTTGATGAAGATACCATTATGAAATCTGTTAAGAAAACCGGGAAATGTTTAGTTGTTACTGAAGAACCTTCTAATAATAGTTTTGCTTTGGCCTTAGCAGGAAAAATTCAAGAAAAGTGTTTTAAATATTTAGATGCTCCAGTTATGACTATTGGTAGTGAAAACATGCCTGCAATTCCATTAAATTCAACACTAGAAGAAACAATGATTCCTTCTACTGAAAAAGTGAGAGTCAAGCTCGAAGAGCTATTAAATTATTGATTTATCAATCGATAAATTAAAATAGCGGCTCTTTTTGTTAGTGCCTCAATTGTATTAAGGTTTACTGTTTCTTCAGGGGTATGTGCTCTAGACCCCATAGTACCCAATCCGTCAAGACAGTCAACATATTCGGCAACAAAAGAAACATCTGCAGCCCCTCTTTTAGATGGATCATATCCTAGTACTTCGCCATAACCTAAATCGACACTTACACCACTTAGTACCTTTAACAATTCTTTATTTCCTTCTGTTGGACCCATAGCCGGATAGCTATCAATAAAAGAGATTTTTGCTGAAGTTTGTGGTAAATTATTTGCAACGATTTCACGCATTTTTTTCCGAGCATTTTCTTTTTGTTCTTCAGAAATGAAACGTAATCCGCCATCTACAACAGCAGTTTGAGCTACCACATTACTTTTACCAAATGCATTTCCTTTACTATTCGCTTCATCAAAATCAACAAAGGTGCCTCCAAGTAAAACTCCAGGATTGAATGTTAAATACTTCTCTCCCTTAACTTTTGTGTAAAATTCATTTAAGATTCTAGACATTTCAAAAATAGCTCCCGCTCCCACTCTATCATTAAATACGCCTGAAGAGTGTGCACGTTTTCCCTTCACCTTTAATTTCCATCCAGAAGAACCTCTCCTGGCGATGGTAGCGTTATTAAATCCGGTAGCATTTTCAAAACCTAAAGCAATATCACTGCGTTTAGCAGCATCGATCAAATCTTTTCTACTAATACTTAACGGCTTTCCGGTACTTTCTTCATCACCCGTAAAGGCAACGATCACCTGTCTATTTTTTAAAAGCCCATTTTCTCGCAAAGCTTTCAAGGCATACAAAATAATTACATCGCCACCTTTCATATCATTTCCTCCAGGTGCGTGCGCTATACTATCATTAACCATCTTAAACTCTTGAAACGGACTATCTTCCTCAAAAACAGTATCAATATGACCAATAAGTAATAGTTTCTTTCCTTTGGTGCCAGAAGTCTCAGCAAAGAAATGACCTGCTCGGTTCATTTCTTGCGGCATCTCTATCCAATTTGTTTTAAAACCAATACCGTCAAAAGCATCCTTAAAAACCATTCCAACTTTTTTCACACCCTTAAGATTCATGGTACCACTATTAATATTTACCACCTCCTTTAAAAATTGAATCGCCTGTTGATTATTATTTTCAACTGACTTTGCAATCTTTTTTTCTACCCTCGATAATTTTTGAGCTTCACAGTAGCTGTTCTGAATTATTAAAAATAAAGCCGCTAAAAAAAGTTTTCTCATAATCTATGATTTTTGAATTCTTAAAGTTATGAAAATCTTAATTGAATTTGATTATCATGAAATTTGTATATTTCGATTAAAAATTTTCAATGTATACCAGACGTATTTTCCCTATAAGAGGTGTTATTCGATGGACGCGCCGCCATATTTACTTATTTCTATTATTAGCTACTATTCCAGTAATTTTATATGAAATTTTTCGCTGGAAATGGTTACACATACCATGGCTTCCACTGGGTGTGCTAGGTACCGCTGTAGCTTTTATTGTTTCTTTTAAAAATAATGCCTCTTATGACCGACTTTGGGAAGCTCGTAAGATCTGGGGAGGCATTGTAAACGCCTCTCGATCATGGACAGTTATGGTAAAAGATTTTATAACCAACGACCATGCTGAGAAAAAATTATCTGATGACAAATTGTATGGAATTCATAAAGAACTGGTACATCGCCATGTTGCCTGGTTGACAGCTTTGCGCTATCAATTGCGAAAAGATAAACCATGGGAAACACATCTAAAAAGCAGTAAATCGAATCGTGAGTTTCGTGAGACACAATTATATGTTTATGAAGATCAAGTACCTATTGAAAATGTAATTAAAGATTACATCTCAGAAGAAGAATATCAAGAGCTTTTTGCTAAAGGTAATCAAGCATCTCAAATTTTGGGAATTCAATCTAAACGACTGCGTGAATTGAAGCAGCAAGGATATATTGAAGATTTTAGGCATATGGAAATGAACAATATGATCACCGAATTTTATACACTACAAGGCAAAAGTGAGCGCATTAAGAACTTTCCATACCCCAGACAATTTGCTACATTAAACTATATTTTCATGTGGTCTTTTGTATTGCTAGTACCGTTTGCAATTATGGAAGAGTTTCAAGTTATTGGCGAAAAAATAGTTGATTATTTAACTGAAAATCCCGCTTACTTCGAAATTTCACAACGGATAGAGCTTTTTATAGGCAAACATTTTGTTTGGTTTTCAATTCCGTTTAGTGCGTTGATTGGTTGGGTATTTCATACCATGGAAGCAATTGGTGAAAACACTGAAAATCCTTTTGAAGGTGGCCCCAATGATGTACCAATAACAGATATGAGTAGAGGTATAGAAATAGATATTCGGCAGTTAATTGATGATACTGATATTCCTAAGCCCTACGAGTGGAAGAATGATATAGTAATGTAATAATTTAAAAAAATGTATACCAAAAGAAACTACTCCATTAAAGATATGCTGTCGTGGACGCGACGTTATATCTATATTTTTATTGTACTATCACTGATTCCCGTTTTACTTTATAGCGGTTTACATTGGTATTGGTTACATCTACCTTGGCTACCTATAGGTTTAGTAGGTACAGCTCTAGCGTTTATAATTTCCTTTAAGAATAACGCATCATATGGACGTTTGTGGGAGGCGCGTAAAATTTGGGGTGGTATTGTAAATGCCTCACGCTCATTTGCTATTATGACAAATGATTTTATTACCAATGAACATGCAAAGGAAAGACTTTCTGATGAAGAGTTTTTTAGAATTAGAAAACAACTAATTCTTCGTCATGTGGCATGGATGACCTCATTACGTCATGCCTTACGCACGCCAAAGCCATGGGAAATATCAAACTATAATAAGTCTGACAGAGAATATATTGATAATCGATTGAAAGTTAAAGAACGCACAACAAGTCTAGATGAAGAATTAACAGGCTATGTGTCTGACGAAGAAAAACAGTTTATTTTAAGTCAGCGTAATAAGCAAGGCGCTTGTTTAAATTTGCAATCGAAACAACTGCGAGCGCTAAAAGAAAAAGGGTATATCTGGGAATTTTCATATTTAGAAATGGAAAATATGTTGGTAGAGTTTTTTACGCTTCAAGGAAAAGTAGAGCGTATTAAAAATTTTCCATACCCCAGACAGTTCGCTACCTTAAATCGTTTTTTCATTTGGATTTTTGTGTTTCTATTACCTTACGGAATGATGCATGAGTTTAATGGAATTGGCAATCAAATTGTTGAATTGGCTCAAAGCTGGAAGCCATATCCGCAGGGAGGATATCATCATATTATTGAGTTGATAGGAAAGTATTTTGTTTGGTTCACTATCCCTTTTAGTGTGATTATTTCATGGATCTTTCATACGATGGAACGCATAGGTGAAGTGTCAGAAAATCCGTTTGAAGGCACGCCGAATGACGTACCAATTACCACCATGTCTCGTGGTATCGAAATTGACATTCGTCAAATTATTGGAGATGATCCTAACGATATACCCGAGCCTATTCCTACGGTTGAAGGAGCACAGATGTAATACTAAATGATCAAATCAAAATATTTGTATCTTTAGCTTTCATTAATACAAAAACTAAAAAAATATGTTAGGAAGAAGAAGCGGAGGGTTTAAAATACGATTGTTGATTGGTGCGGGTATTGTACTTTTTTCATTATTTCAATATTATTCTAGAAGAGAAACGAATCCTTATACCGGTAAAAAACAAAGTATTGCACTTACAGCTGATGAAGAAATTAGACTCGGCTTAGAGAGTGCTCCGCAAATGGCGCAACAACATGGAGGTTTATATCCAGATCAAGCTGCTCAAAATTTAGTAGATCGCGTTGGGCAACGATTAGTAAATAGTAGTGTCGCCAAAAAAACTCCTTACAGATACGATTTTCACTTGCTTCGTGATCCGCAAGCAATCAATGCGTTCGCATTACCTGGTGGGCAAATATTTATTACCTATGCACTATTCTCAAAACTAGAAAATGAAGATCAGCTCGCTGGTGTTTTAGGGCACGAAATTGGCCATGTTTTAGGTCGTCATTCAGCCGAGCGAATGGCGAATCAGGGACTTACTCAAGGCATTTTATCTGGAGTAATGGTAGGCGGCGGTGCCGATACCGGGCAAATGGCTGCTATGATTGCTAATGTAATAAATATGAAATATGGTCGCGGTGATGAGCTTGAAAGTGATGACTTAGGTATTAAGTTTATGATCAATGCAGGATATCAACCCGAAGAAATGATAGGAGTTATGAAAATATTAAAAGCTGCTGCTGGCCCAAATAGAGTACCTGAATTTCAAAGCACACATCCTGACCCTGAGAATAGAATAGAAAAGATTAAAGAAGCTATCCGTAAATATAGGCAATAGCCCTCATAGGTTTGTTATTGTAACATTTTCACCTTTTTAACTACCAATATTATAAGTGTATGTAATTATATGCTTACAAATATTCATTAATCAAAAAATCAACTATTATGCCTGGCGGTGGATCAATTCAAGGAATGATCACTAGCTTAAAGAATAATAAACGCCCAAGAGCTAGTGCATTCAAAAAGTTAAAAAGGTATCAGAACGTTAAGTACAGCGAAGGGAAAATTGAAAAAAAAGCGACGCCCAAACAACTTAAGTTAATTAGAGAACGTATTCAAAATCAAAACAAGAGGAATCAAACATTTAATATTGTTTTTGTAACGGTAACACTAGTTATTCTCTATATTCTGTTTAATTTTGTCAAGTTTTAAAAATTTGATGAATTATGATGAATCCTTGGCACGAGGTAAGCATAGGTGAAAATACACCTGAAATAGTTACTGCAATTGTAGAAATTCCTAAAAATACACGCGCAAAATACGAGTTAGATAAAGAAAGTGGTATGCTAAAATTAGACCGTGTACTTTACTCGTCTATGTACTATCCAGCAAATTATGGTTTTATTCCACAAACATATTGTGATGATAATGACCCTTTGGATATTGTAGTGCTTTCGCAAGAAACTATTGTGCCAATGTGCTTAGTTGATGCTAAAGTAATTGGAGTAATGCGTATGCTTGACGGTGGCGAAAAAGATGATAAAATTATAGCTGTAGCAGCAAACGACATGTCTGTAAATCACATTAATTCTATTAAAGAATTACCTCGTCACTTTTTTAGGGAACTTAAAAATTTCTTTGAAGACTATAAAAAATTAGAAAATAAGACTGTGGTTGTAGAAGAGTTTCAAAATAAAGAAACAGCATTAGAAATTGTAGCACAAAGTATCGTGGATTATAACAAAAACTTTAAATAATAGAATGTCATTAAAAGCGAAGTGAAGAATCTTAATTAAAAGATTTTTCGCTCCGCTCTAAATGACACCTATTTAAGCTCTTCTCTTTTTTCTTTTATTCTTTCTTTCAAGCTTTTTAGCCTCTATTGCATCAGCAATTATCTTATAAGTATCGTGCGCTTTAGACATTTTAGCATACTGTAATGCTGAGTAACCTCTATCAGATTTAATTTTTAAATCTGCGCCATTACTAATTAATAGTTCAACTATTTCTGATTTATTGTAACGAGCGGCATACATTAAAGGAGTCATCCCCTTAGACTTCTTATTTACGTCTGTACCAGCAACAATCATACTTTTAACTGCATCAATGTCACCTTTTGTAATTAGCTTACAAAAAGTACTCACTTCTGTACTATATACAGATTCAACTTCATCAAAAGAGTTTGTGTTTAGATCCGTTGCAACCGGAGCTGCATTTACAGTTAGCCCTAAAGCTAAAACTGAGGCAAAAATTAATTTTTTCATGATAATTAGGTGTTAAGTTTATACCCTAAAGGACGACAATAACATAACTCTTGTTACTTGCTTTAACAATGTTTAACCCAAATTTAACGACGGCTAAACAAACTGTTAAAACTGTTAACTTTGTTAAAAAATGCAATCGTTATCGTAAAATCAAAGTTCAGGAAACAAATAGCTCTTTTAACTTTAGTACTTTTATACTTTGTTTAATTTTGAAGATTATATTTAATGCAAAAAAAGGTAATTCTACTAATTCTTGATGGTTGGGGCATTGCAAAAAACCCTGAAGTATCTGCTATTGATCAGGCGCAAACTCCATTCATAGATACTCTTTATAAAAAATACCCTCATGCTACACTTAGAACTGATGGCCGCCATGTTGGCCTCCCCGAAGGACAAATGGGAAATAGTGAAGTGGGTCATATGAATTTAGGTGCGGGTAGAATTGTGTATCAAGAACTTGCGAAAATAAATATTGCAGTAAGTGAAGGAAAGCTTGAGAATGAGAAAACCCTACAGCATGCCTTTTCGTATGCAAAAACAAATAATAAGAACATCCATTTTTTAGGGTTGGTATCTGATGGCGGCGTACATTCACATATTAATCATTTAAAAGGATTAGTTGCTGCTGCAGCTAATTCTGGTGTGAACAGTTTTGTTCATGCTTTTACTGACGGCCGTGATGTAGACCCAAAATCTGGTAAAGGATTTATTGAAGATTTAGAGCTTTTTCTATCTAACAACAATAGTAAACTTGCTTCTATTGTTGGGCGCTATTATGCAATGGATAGAGATAAGCGCTGGGAACGTGTCAAACTAGCCTATGATCTTTTGGTAAATGGTATTGGTCAAAAAACAACTAACCCGATAGATGCTATTCAACAAAGCTATGACAATGGTGTTACCGATGAATTTATAAAACCAATTTTAGTAACTGATTCTAAAGGAGAACCTGTTTCGGTCATCAAAGAAGATGATGTTGTTATTTTTTTCAATTTTAGAACTGATCGAGGTCGTCAATTAACTCAAGCTTTATCACAACAACATTTCCATGAGCAAAATATGCATAAAATGAACTTGCATTATGTAACCATGACCAATTATGATGATACCTTTAAAAATATTGAGGTAATATATCCTAAAGATGACCTTACCGAAACCTTAGGTGAAATTTTAGCTAAGAATGGTAAAAAGCAAATCCGTATTGCAGAAACCGAAAAATATCCACATGTTACATTCTTCTTTTCGGGCGGCCGTGAATCTGAATTTGACGGTGAGAAACGACTCTTATGTCCTTCACCAAAAGTACCTACATACGATCTTCAACCTGAAATGAGTGCGCAAGATATTACCGATGCAATTTTACCAGAGTTAGATAGGCAAGAAGCAGATTTTATATGTTTAAATTTTGCAAATACCGATATGGTGGGACATACAGGAGTATTTGAGGCTGCCATTAAAGCCGCTGAAACCGTTGATAAATGCGTAGAAAAAATCATTAATTCAGCTCAAAAGAACAATTATACTGGTATAATTATTGCTGATCATGGTAATAGCGAAGTAATGATTAATGCTGATGGCTCGCCAAATACAGCGCATACCACCAATCCAGTTCCTATCATTATAGTAGATGATGATTTTGAAGCTGTAAATAATGGTATTTTGGCAAATATAGCTCCAACAGTTTTAAGTTTAATTGGTATAGAAAAGCCAGCAATTATGAACGAAGACTCTTTATTATGAAAAAAATCATCTTCTTTTTACTATTTCCTGTAGCCGTGTTGGCGCAAGAAAAAATAACAATTACACAAAACAGGGCTGATCATATTGGAATAAAAACTAAGAAAGATTTTAAAGCAGAGCCTCATGTAAAATGGTTTGATGAAAGCTATAATAATTATGAATTAGATCAAAAAACCGTTAAAAAACTTGGTAAGCTTAAAGAAGGTATTCGTATAAAAGTATTTATGTCTGTTTGGTGTCATGATAGTCATCGAGAAGTACCTCAACTATATAAAATATTAGAAGCCATAAAATTTGACTTCAATAATTTAGAAGTAATAGCACTAAACAGGGCCAAGAAAACACCCAATAACCTACAAGAAGGCTTTAATATTAAAAGAACACCTACATTTATTTTTTATAAAAACGACATAGAAATAGCTCGTTATGTAGAAAAGCCTAGAGCCTCTTTAGATAAAGATCTTATTAAAATTTTTAGTGGAAGGCCTTACAAACACTCTTATGCAAATAATTAAACTTTAAAACACTAAATTTGCAAAAATTAAAAGAGGGACTATGTTGCCGAAAGATCATTTGATTATTGCAATAGATTTTGATGGAACCATTGTTGAGGATGCATATCCAGAAATTGGTGAACCAAAGATATTTGCATTTGAAACATTAAAAGAATTAGAAAAAGATGGGCATCGTTTAATTCTTTGGACCTACAGAAATGGATCACGTTTGCAAGAAGCGGTTGATTTCTGTAAAAAGAAAGGGATTGAATTCTACGCTGTTAATAAAAACTATCCTGAAGAAATATTTGAAGGGAAAGTAAGCCGTAAAATCAATGCCGATATTTTCATTGATGATAGAAATATAGGAGGCATGCTTAGCTGGGGAGAAATCTATCAAAAGATAAAAGGTAATCCTAAAGCTGATATATCAAAGAAAAAGAAAAAAAGCTTTTGGCGTTTTTAAAACCTAGTTATGATTAAGATAAAAACTGCAGAAGAGATTGAATTGATGCGCGAAAGCGCATTAGTGGTATCAAAAACATTAGGTATGCTTGCTAAAGAAGTGAAGCCAGGTGTTACTACCTTACAGCTCGATAAGCTTGCTGAAGAATTTATTAGAGATCAAGAAGCCGTTCCCGGATTTTTAGGACTATATGATTTCCCTAATACCTTATGTATGAGTCCAAATGCTCAAGTGGTACATGGCATACCAAACGATAAATCTTTAGAAAGTGGCGATATTATCTCAATTGATTGCGGCGCGATTAAAAATGGCTTTTATGGTGATCATGCCTATACCTTTGAGGTTGGAGAGGTAGATGAACCTACCAAAAAGTTACTACAGGTCACCAAGGAAAGTTTATATGTAGGAATTCGCGAATTCAAAGCGGGCAATCGCGTTGGAGATGTAGGGTTTGCTATTCAAAATTATTGTGAATCACATGGCTATGGTGTAGTTCGCGAACTAGTAGGCCATGGCTTAGGTAGAAAAATGCATGAAGATCCTGAAATGCCAAATTATGGAAGACGGGGTCGAGGAAAAAAATTTAAAGAAGGGATGGTTGTCGCCATTGAGCCTATGATAAATCTAGGAACTCACAAAATAAAACAACTCAAAGATGGTTGGACAATTTTAACTCTTGATGGAAAACCTTCTGCTCATTTTGAGCATGATGTTGCTATTGTAAACGGCAAACCAGAATTACTTTCTACATTTGCTTATATCTACGAAGCCTTAGGTATAGAGAGTAATGAAGAGAATGAATTTCGTCAAACAGAAATAGCCTTATAATCATGTTTAAAGATATTACCAGCATTCCCTTAAAAGAAATCACGAAAGGTATTCGTGCACGCTTTGTTCATACTAACAATTTCACATTAGGCTATGTTTCATTAGATGAAGGAGCCATTTTACCAGAACATTCTCATATACATGAACAGACAAGCCAAGTAATGGAAGGAGAACTGGAAATGACCATCGAAGGCAACACTACCATCCTTAAACCCGGAATGATTGCGGTTATACCAAGTAATGCTAAGCACAGCGCTAAGGCCTTAACAACTTGTAAGGTGGCAGATACATTTTGTCCTGTTAGGGAAGATTATAAATAGTCTCTTTTGAAACTATTTAAATACATACTCAATACCATCCCACGCCCTTTTTTAATTAAAGCCAGTTATTGGGCACGCCCAATATTTGCTTTTTATTTAACGGGAAATAAATATACAGATCCGATTGACGGGAAAAGCTTTCGAAGGTTTTTACCATATGGATATGGAAATCAAAGACCTAATGTACTTTCACCTAGTACACTTTCATTAGAAAGACATCGTTTACTTTGGTTATACCTAAAAAATGAAACCAATTTTTTTGATAGTGAACAGCCAAAGCATGTACTCCACATGGCTCCAGAACAATGTTTCTTAAAGCGCTTTAAAAGTTTAAAACATATAACGTTGGTTACAGCCGATTTATACTCTCCGATCGTAGATGTAAAAGCAGATATCTGTGATCTTCCGTTTAAGGATAATGAATTCGATATTATTTTCTGTAATCACGTATTAGAGCATATCACAGATGATAAAAAAGCTATGCAAGAATTATATCGTGTTATGAAACCTGGTGGTTTTGGTATTTTTCAAATTCCTCAAGATTATTCACGTGAAATCACCTATGAAGATTTTTCTATTACATCTCCCGAAGAACGCGCTAAACATTTTGGGCAATATGACCATGTGCGTGTTTACGGCAGTGATTATTTTGACCGATTGCGATCTGTTGGCTTTAAGGTTGACGAGGTTAACTACTCGAAAAAGATAACTGAAAAAGATATTGACAAATACCGTTTAATGAAAGATGAAATTTTGCCAGTATGCTTTAAATAATTTGGCGTTCTTAAAGATGAAATTATTTGATCTCCTTTAAATCTTCTTTAGGCATCCAGCCAATTTTACCGTCTACTAGTTTTATTTTATACCAATTATCAACACTTTCTATAAGCTTTACTTTTGCTCCTTCATGTAGCTCAAAGTTCACCTCACCAGAATTTGTTGGCGCACTTCTTACAGCTATCTGCTGGGCAAAAACAATTGCATATTTATTGGTTTTAACATAGTTGAAGTTACTGTAAGCAAAGGTTGTAAGAACCAATACTAAAATAGCACTTATAATACTTGTTATAAAATAAAATCGCTTCCTTGAAGAGCTATAGGAAAAATGATACAATAAAAACAATGTGGCAAACAGAACGCCAAAGATTACAGCAAGCCAAGCCCAAGTATTGTAACTCATTTTTTGAATAAGCCCTTCTGAAAATCGCTCTCCAATGGTCTTCGGTAATGCTTCGATATTATCTATTGCCATTTGCTTTGCAAAACCAAGATTGTATTTAGCATCTTGATTATTTGGGTTAAGTAATAGCGCTTTTTCATAATAATAAATGGCGGGTGCTACTTGATTCATTTTGTAATGCGCGTTTGCCATATTATAATACAAATCATCAGAATGCAATTGGTTATCTTCTATCTGCTTGTATGCCGTTAAAGCTTCACTATACTTCTCTTGCTTATAGAGCTTATTTGCGTCAGAGAATAAGCTGTCTACTGTTTGGGCAAACAGAAAGTTCGATAGGACTACAAATATTAATAGTAATATACTACGCATTACAATTGTTTATCGATTTTGGCAATTACATTTTTTGCCTTGTTATATTCTTGCTGCATCATCACATTAGTTGTTGGAGTATAGCGCGCATAATCACTGTCATCTAACACTTTAATGAATTCTTCGACAGCATTAGCATTTACTTTTCTATCTTTTAATATTGACGCAATCCGTTCTTTACTGATATCGGATGTTTCTACTTGTAATTTTGCTTTTAAATAGTTATGCAATGCTTTTTCTAAGGCAATATAAAATTCTTCTTTTTTACCCAATTGCTTTTTAGCTTCAGAAAGATATTTTCGTGCTAAACGATCTGCTTTTCTCCGTTTATTTCCAATTATATCACTATCGCGTTCACGTTTTTTCTTGCCAATAAAAATTCCAACCGGAATTACTAGTAGGGGAAGTACGAGCAAGGCATAAAAAAGGTCTGATCCTAGAAAATTTTCTTTCTTTTTTATTGGTTCTAGATTCGCATTGCTACTAATATAACGAATACTACTTCCTGTAGCCACTACATCCCGTTTAACCGAGTTATTAGATTCGGCTGTTGGTATCTTTCCTTCGTTAGCATTCAAAACAATTGCTTCCGTAGTGATGGTTTTATAAGCTTTATCTGCCAAACTGAAATATGAAAAAGATACAGGTGGTATTTTATATTTACCTTGATATTGAGGTACAATAGTATACTGATCGTAGACCTTGCCGCTTAATCCACTTAAATTAGTCCGTATGCTTTCTTTATGCTCAGGCTCATATCGCTCAAGTCCATTTGGTGTTTCAATAGAAGGTAAATCGATTAATTTAAGATTTCCTTTCCCAGAAACTTCCACCTTAATTTGTGCAGATTCGTTCGCTTTTAAAATTGCTTTACTTGTACTAACATTAAAATCAAAGTTCCCTACCGCTCCGGAAAAATCTACCGGACGCCCTTCTAAAGGTAAAGGTTTAACATTGATTGAACGTCTACCTGTGGAAACGGTATAATTAGTATTTCTGGTTATCATATTACCAAACAAATCACGTCGACCAATTGGAACACCTGCAGAAATTTCCATTTCCATAGGATCAATTGTTAATTTTCCGGATTTCTGTGGAATTAAAACGGTCTTCTTCACGATTACATATCTTACCTGTTTTCCTTGATACGTTCCGTCTTTAGCCCCTAATCCGTTTACTTCAATATTTTGATTCCAAAACCCATTAAAGGCCGGAGATTCCACTTCGCGAGTATTGCGCACAGAAACACTATTAATATCTACATAAAGCTTATAAACTACCGAAATACTTTCTCCAACATAAGGATTTGCATTGGAAACTTCAGCGACCAAATGAATATTTTGTGAAGCTACATAACGTGGGTCATTCGGATCCTTAGGTATTTCTACAGCTTTTGTAACCGTTACTTTTAATGTATTTGTTTCAACCGTCTTATCTTCGTATTTAGCAGTAGCCCCTCCTATTGTAAAAACTCCTTGGTTCTTCGGTTCTAACGTATAGCTATACGATTGTTCAAAAGATTGTTTACCGTTGATATAAGAAAAATTAGTAGAGGTCATAGGGCCCGCCACTACCTTAAAATTTTTAAAGTTAGGAGGCTTAAAATCATCTGCTCCTTGCTTATTAATAGAAAAAGTAATGCGCAAACGCTCATTAACCCCAAGCCTATTCTTACTTACTTTAGCCTTAAATTCAACATCTTGAGCAGTAATAAGCTGAGTAAAAAATAATAGTATAAATGCTATATTATATTTTTTCATTATCTATTCTTCTAGACGCCAAGGTGGGTTTTTACGATAGCTACCTCCGTTAAAAATAATAATTTGATTATTGTCTTTATCTTTTAAACGTGCCTCTCTCCAGCCCCATGATTTATCATTAGGCAATTCATCAAACTCAATCCCTTTTTCAATTAATACCTTAACAGTTGTATCCAAATCTTGATCTTCAAAATAAATAGAAACCCCGGCGCCTTTTGGTAATTCTTCAACCAAATGCACTGAAAACGTGGCCTCTCCATCTGGGCACTCAAAACGAACATAACGTGGCAAAGCATCTACAATTAGCTTCAAACCTAAGGTTTTATAAAACTCAGTAGACTTATATACATCGATGGACGGAATTGTTACCTGATTTAAGTTCATTACCAGTCTTTTTCTTGTTTCACCTTTTTGCCTTTTGCTTTTTTGGCATTAATTTTTTTCTGCGTCTTATTCTCTTCATTATTCATAGCCTCAAGCAATTGTTTTATTTGTTGGGGTGATAATTTATTAGGCTGAGGCCTTGGCTGTTGTTTATTATCGTTTTGATCTTGTTTATTGTTTTGATCTTTGTCGTTCCCTTTTTGATCTTTATCCTTATCTCCTTGATCACTTTTATCTTTATTCTTGTTCTGATCTTGGTTCTCTTTATTTTGATCTTCTTTATTCTTATCGTTTTTATCTTTGTTGTCTTTATTCTTTTTGTCGTCTTTATTATCGGCTTCATTTTTACGCAGTTTCTGTGCTAAGGCCAAATTATAACGCGTTTCATCATCTTTAGGATTATTGCGCAGTGCGTTCTTATATGCATTAATAGCTTTATCATAATCTTTCTGCTTCATCATTGCATTTCCAATATTGTGGAAATTCTCACCTTTTACAGTTTTATCTTTAGTTGTTTTAGTTACTAAATCATATAATGGCACAGACTCCGTAAACCGATCTTGTTGATAAATAGCGTTCCCCAAATTATAGTTTGCTTTTTCATAATTAGGATTAACTTCTAGGGCTTTTTTGTATTGAACTTCGGCGTCTTCAAAATTATTCTGATTATAGAACTCATTCCCTTGACGGATAATTTGTTTTTCTACCTGTTGAATTACAGGTTTTTTGTCCTTTTTCTGTGCAAAGGAAACCATAGACATTATAATAAAAAGAATGCTCAACTTTTTCATCATTCTGCTTTTTTCTCGTTAAACAGGTTTAATTTTTGTATCCACTTTGTTTTCTTATTCAACATCAAAGTATCGAGTACTAAAAACAGTAGTCCTAAAGCCACAAACCACTGAAATTGATCTTTAAAATCTGAAAATTGCTTCGTTTCAAATTCCTTTTTATCGGCGGCAAGTAATAATTCATCTATATATTCTACCGTATTACTTGTATTATTCCCGTAAAGGTATTCACCTTTTCCATCAGAAGCAATGGTCTTTAAAGTTTTATCATTCAGTTTAGTTATTACAGCCTCTCCTTTTCTATCCTTTTTATATCCAATAAGTGTACCATCTCTTTTAATAGGAATTGGCGCTCCTTCACTGTCACCAACTCCAATTGAGTAGATCTTAATCCCTTCTTCAGTAGCTTCGTCAGCAATATATTTTACATTCTCTTCATGATCTTCACCATCAGAAATAACGAACAAATAGCGATTTGTTTGCTCATCATCATCAAAATAGCTCTTTGCTAATTTAAGAGCTTCATTAATAGCCGTTCCCTGAGAAGAAACCATATCAGGATTTGCATTCTGCAAAAACATTTTTGCAGCTGCATGATCTGTAGTAATTGGCAATAAGGGATATGCATTACCTGCATAAATAATAATACCAACACGATCGCTCCCTAGCTTATCGATTATTTTTGAAATCAATTGTTTAGCCTTCTCCAAGCGATTGGGAGCTATATCTTCGGCGAGCATACTTCTAGAAACATCTAAAGCAAAAACGATATCAACTCCTTGGCGCTTCACCGTCTTTAATTTTGTTCCCATTTTCGGATTCACTAATGCAATTATTAAAAAACATAATGCCAAAGCAACCGTAAGCACTTTTAAGAATGATTTAAACGAAGAAGCCTCAGGGCTTAGTCGTTCTAGTAATGCAGAATCAGCGAACTTTTTTTGCTTATTTCGCCTCCAAAGAACTACCATAACATAAGCAACGAGAAGCACAGCGATTGCTGCAAAATAGATAAAGTATTGTTTTTCTTCTAATTGATACATTTTCTTAATTATTAAATGAAGCTACGGAAAATGGTAAATCTCAATGCCATTTCCAGCAACACCAAAAAGCCTGCTAATAAAACCAGAGGTCTATAACGTTCTTGATAATTATAATATTTAAATTCTTCAATTTCTGTTTTTTCTAACTTATTAATGTCTTCATAAATTGAAGCCAATTTTTTATTGTCTGTAGCTCTAAAATATTCTCCCTCGGTTTCGGAAGCGATATATTTTAACAGCTTCTCGTCTATTTCAACCGGAGCATTTCTAAATAATAAACCTCCAGAAGCGTCACGAGCGTAGGGAAATAAGGCAGTACCATTTGTTCCTAACCCTATAGTATATACTTTAATGCCTAGTTCCTTAGCCAGTTCGGTTGCAGTTTTTGGATCTACGAAACCTGCGTTATTAACCCCATCTGTCAAAAGGATAATGACCTTACTTTGAGCGCGACTCTCTTTAAGTCTATTAACAGCAGATCCTAAGCCCATACCAATTGCTGTACCTCCTTCAAGGTCGCCCCATCGAATCTTTCTAACGGTATTTTTTACAATACGCTTATCGCTAGTAATAGGAGTTTGTGTAAAACTCTCACCCGCATAAACAACAATTCCTATCCTATCATTCGGACGTTTGTTAATAAAATCGGTTGCTACCACTTTTAATGCTTCTAAGCGATTTGGTTTCAAATCTTTTGCAAGCATACTTGCTGAAACATCAATTGCCATAACAATGTCTATACCTCTTGTAGTCTTCGTACGTTTACTAACTTCTACATTTCGTGGCCTTGCCAGTGCCAAAATCAATCCTGTCAAAGCCAATAAACGCAATACATATAATATTGGTTTAAGTTTTGCCAAAATTGACTGTTGCGCAAAACCTTTAGTGTTGGCCATTGTTAATCTGGCGGCATCTTTTTTTCTGTTAAAAATATACCAAGCAGCTAGTAAAGGGACTAATACTAGCAACCAAAGAAACTCAGGGTTTGTAAATTCTAAATTATTCCACAACTTCATTCTCTTCTACAATAATTTTAGGTTTCAGATCATCTATTACTTCTCGGGCATCTTGTCTATGCAGTTCAATTTCATTAATAAGCGGTTTGAACTTAGCAAACTTCACCAAATCAGCATCTTTTAGTAATTTATTTAGCCTATCAATAGTTTCTGGAGGTATATTCAATGCACTAGATGAATTAAAATCTGTCATTGTTTCCAATAATTCATCTGTAGTAGATTCTAGCGCTGGAATGTTCAATTCTCTTTCAATATAAGTTCTAATAATATCTGTTAGCTCAACATAATATTGTTTAACCTTATTTCTTTGCCATAATTCTTTGGCGTCTAATTCTTTCAGTCGCTTCAAAGCTAACTCATAAGGAGGTATTGCCGCTTCAATCTCTTCAATAGTTTTCTTCTTACGTGACACCAAGTAGAAAATAAGAGCTGCAAGAAGAAGTATCCCTAGAATCCACCATAAATATTTCTTAAAGTCTTCAAAAGTATAGGGTTCATTTTGAATCGCCTTAATCGGAAACATTGCTTGTTTGGTAGTATCAACGGCCACTGTAGCCACATCTACTACAACAGAATCTGTTAAATACTCTTGAGACCAAATTTTGATTCGTTGTGCGGGAATAACATACTGACCACTATCAAAGCTGGTGAGTACATATTTTTTAATTAGTTTTTCTTTTAAAGTATCTATCGGTTTTGCTTCCACAATTTCTACCATTCCTAGGCTATCTAGCTCTAACTCTGGAAACTGAACACCCGTATCTGCATTCTCTATCGTAATTTGATAGTTTATTTGCTCACCAATCCTGATTTTAGTGGTATCAGCTTTGGCCGTTACAACGGGTAGTTCTTGTGAAAAGCTTATTAAGCCAATCCACAAAAAAACAAATAGTAAGTAATATTTCTTTTTAAACTCCATTAACAATCTAGGCTCCTTTACGTTTAAAATATCCTAGTAATTTTTTAACATAGCTCTCATCTATTCTAGTACTAATGGTTCCTGAACCACTTCTCTTAAATGTGTTTTGAAACTCATCAACTTTTTTCAAATAGTGCGCTCTATAATTGGTTCTAACCTGTTTTGAATTTGTATTTACCAAAATTGTTTTACCTGTTTCGGCATCTAACATTGGTACCATTCCTAATTTTGGAATTTCTTCTTCATATTTATCATAAACCCTTATACCCGTTACATCATGCTTTCTACCAACTATTTTTAAGGCATTATCATATCCTTCATCCATAAAGTCAGAAAGAATAAAAACTATTGCTTTCTTCTTCATTACATTTGATAAATATCTTAATGCTTGTTCGATATTTGTTTTTTTACTTTTTGGCTTAAACTCAATAAGTTCTCTGATAATTCTAAGTACATGTGTTTTTCCTTTTTTAGGTGGAATAAACAATTCAATATCATCTGAAAACAAAAGTAATCCTACTTTATCGTTATTCTGAATTGCCGAAAACGCCAGTGTAGCACTAATTTCGGTTATAGTATCTCGTTTAAATTGTTCTGAAGTGCCAAAAAACTCAGATCCGCTAATATCAACCATTAATACCATCGTAAGCTCGCGCTCTTCTTCAAATACTTTTACAAAAGGCTCATTATAACGAGCAGTAACGTTCCAATCAATACTTCTAATATCATCTCCATATTGATATTGGCGCACTTCAGAAAAGGTCATACCACGCCCTTTGAATGAACTGTGATATTCTCCAGAAAAAATGTGATCAGACAAACGGCGTGTCTTAATCTCTATTTTTCGAACTTTTTTAAGTATTTCTTTGGTATCCATTTTTCTTTAGTTGTCATTTCACTTTCTGTGAAATCTAAAATTGAGTAGTTAAGAATAAGATTTCTGCTTTCGCAGGAATGACATTAAAGATTAAGGTACTTCTACTTGATTTACTATTTTATTAATAATATCAACAGAAGTTACATTTTCGGCTTCGGCTTCATAGGTAATGCCAACTCTATGGCGTAAAACGTCATGAACAACGGCACGTACATCTTCTGGGATTACGTAGCCTCTTCGCTTTATAAATGCGTAGCATTTAGAAGCCATTGCTAAATTAATACTTCCACGAGGTGAAGCACCAAAACCAATTAATGGTTTTAATTCGGGCAATCTATATTCTTCAGGATAACGTGTTGCGAAAATAATATCGAGTATATATTTTTCGATCTTCTCATCCATATATACTTCTTGAACTGCACTTCTAGCACTTAAAATTTGTTTTAAATCTACAACAGCATTTACCTTTTCAAAACTTCCCTTTAGATTATTGCGCATTATCAATTGCTCTTCAGCTTGTTTTGGGTAATCAATTACTGTTTTTAACATAAAACGGTCTACCTGAGCCTCTGGTAAAGGATATGTTCCTTCTTGCTCAATTGGGTTTTGAGTAGCCATTACTAAAAAGGGTTGATCTAACTTAAAGGTATCGTCGCCAATAGTAACTTGGTGTTCTTGCATGGCTTCCAGTAAAGCTGATTGTACTTTTGCCGGTGCACGATTGATCTCATCTGCAAGGACAAAATTCGCAAAAATAGGCCCCTTTTTTATAGAGAAGTCATTCTCCTTTATATTATAAATCATAGTTCCGATAACATCGGCAGGCAATAAATCAGGGGTAAATTGGATTCTACTAAAAGAGCCTTTTACAGCCTTAGACAATGTGTTTATGGCTAACGTTTTTGCTAAACCAGGAACACCTTCTAATAAAATATGTCCATTTCCTAAAAGACCTATCAACAATCGTTCAACCATATGCTTTTGACCAACAATTACCTTATTCATTTCAAGGTTCAATAAATCAACAAAAGCACTTTCTTTTTCTATCTTCTCATTAATAGCTCTTATATCAACACTAGTAGCTGTTTCTTCCATACTTTTCAAAAAAATTTATGCAATACTAATTTAATTTTTAAAGGAAAGCAAACATAATGCTAAACCTAGGGTTTTCTTGTTAAAAATTGGTTAAATGATAAAACATAAGATATTCTCAAAATACTTGATTCTTTGCAGTTAGTGTATTTTTTTAAATTTATAATTTCTTTAACAAAATTTTACGACTCTGTTAAATTTTGAGGCATATTATTGCTATGTTAGAAAAAAATAGCAATATTTGTTAACGTACTAACTAATTAATTCAAGCATATGAGACAAACACTACGAATTAAAAAGGTGTTGTTCTTTGCTATGTTTTTGATACCGCTAGGTATACTAGCGCAAACAATAACTGGTAAAGTTACCGACACTCAAGGCGAAGCAATTCCTTTTGCAAATATTATTGAAAAGGGTACTTCAAATGGAACCACGGCCGATGGTGATGGAAATTTTTCTTTAAATGTTTCTAACATTCCGGCTACACTCGTTGTTTCTTCTTTAGGCTTTACAACCAAAGAAGTTCAAGTTACCGATGCGAGTCAATCAATAACAATTGCATTATCTGAAGATGCTGTAGGTTTAGAAGAGGTTGTAATTACAGGTCTTGCATCTACTACCAAACGATCTAACCTAGCTAATACAGTGGCATCGGTATCAGCTGCCGATCTTGCAGGTGTAACAACCCAATCTGGCTTTGATTCAGCCTTAACTGGTAAATTTACTGGAGCTGAAATTCGAGCAAACTCAGGAGCACCAGGAGGAGGTATTTCGATGCGATTACGTGGAGTTACTTCAGTTTTTGGAGATCAACAACCTCTATACATTGTTGATGGGGTTTATGTTGACAATTCTTCGATCTCTCTTGGTAATAATATTGTAAGTGCTGCTGCTGGAGGGGGAAATCCTTCAAATACTCAAGATGATGCTTCTAACAGGATCGCCGATATTGATCCTGAAGATATTGAAAGTGTAGAAATATTAAAAGGAGCTTCTGCAGCCGCCATTTATGGTTCGCGAGCAGCGGGTGGTGTTGTTATTATAACAACAAAAAGAGGAAGACAAGGAAAAGCACAAATTTCTTTCTCACAAACAGTAGGTTTAAGAAGCCCAACACAATTATTAGGTCTTAGAGATTGGACCGAAGCTACAATTACCGGCCGAGGAGGTCCTTCAAATGCTACTTTAAGAGATTATGAAGCAGAGCTTTTTGATCACACTAGAGTTTCGTCTACCAGTAGATTTACTACATCTGGCGCAACTGAAAAAACTGATTACTTCTTTGGAGCTACTTATAAAAATGAGCCAGGGCTTGTTGAAAACACTGGTTACGAAAAAGCTTCAATTCGTTTGAATATTGGTCAAAAATTTAATGATTGGCTAGATCTATATGTTACTACGAATTATATAAACTCTACTTCTGATAGAGGATTCTTTAATAATGGTAACGCAAATAGAACTATTGGTTATGCACTCGCTTTCACCTTACCTTGGGAAGATTTATCTCCTGTTAATGGTGTTTATCCTGCAGGAGGTGCAGGTTCAAATGTTTTAGAAACTGTTGCGCTTACTACTAATAGGGAAGAAATAAACAGGTTTATTGGAAGTGCTACTTCTAATGTAAGAATACTAACTAATGATAAACATCAGTTGAAATTAGTTTTACAAGGTGGTTTTGATCAATATTCACTAAGAACCACTAGTATATTCCCAAGAGCTTTATCATATTTTAGAGGTGATGGTACTCTTGGTGGTGCTTCTATCTCTGGTACTACAGTTAATACTAATTATAACTTATCTGCTTTCTTGGTTCATAACTTGTTCTTAGATAATGGCCTTAGTTTTACAACACAGGCGGGGGGATTCTTCCAAGAGTTTGATAGAAATACTGTAATTACAATAGCAACAGATCTTATTGGTTCACAAACTAATATTGGTCAATCTGGTAATGTATCAACACAACAAACAATAATCCCTCAGAAGGATACTGGTTTCTTTGTGCAAGAAGAAATTAATTATGATGATAAAATAATAGGTTCTTTTGGTGTTAGAGGAGATCGTTCTACAAATAATGGTGATGCTAATGAGATGTATTATTACCCTAAGGCTAACTTAGCCGTGAATCTTCATAATTTTGATTTTTGGCCTGATGGATTTATTACTAGTTTTAAACCAAGAATTGCTTATGGTGAATCAGGTAGATTCCCAAATTTTAATGACCGTTTCTCACTGATGAATGCCCAATTTATTGGCGCTACTTCTGGAGGTGGAGCAACTGGGTTAAGTCCAGCTGACCTTAGAGGTACTCCCGATATTGAACCAGAACGTCAATCAGAATTAGAATATGGTATCGATTTCAGCTTATTTGAAAGCAGACTTAATTTTGAAGTTAGTTTCTATAATAAAAAAGTAGACGATTTATTAATCCAATCACAGGTTCCCACATCTTCTGGTTTTACAAGAAAAGCTATAAATGGTGGTGAGCTTGAAAATAATGGTATCGAGTTGGGATTAAATGCACGAGTAATTGATAATGATGATTTCTCTTGGGATTCTAATGTTAAATGGTGGAAAAACAAGTCTGAAATTACACGTTTAGATGTGCCGAGTTTTACAGTAGGTGGTTTTGCATCTTCTCTTGGTACATTCCAAATACAAGAAGGATTTAGTGCCACACAAATTGTAGGTACATACGATGCAACTCAATTTACTGCAGCCGAAATTGCTGCAAGAGACCCAGAAGGAGATGGATTCTTTGTTTATGGAAATGCTGAGCCAGATTTTCAAATGTCATGGCAAAATAACTTGTCATACAAGAACTTTGACTTATCTTTCTTATGGCACTGGAAACAAGGAGGTGATGGTATAAATCTTACTACTTTACTTTATGATTTAGCACAAACAACTTGGGATTATGATGACTTTGGTGCAGATCCATCCGGACAATTAGCAAATGGTCCTTATAGAGCAAGTCAAGCATTCGTGAATCCAGATCCTGTAATTGAAGATGCTGGTTACGTAAGATTAAGGGAAGTTGGTCTTTACTATACATTCCCTAGTGAAAAAGTTAAATTTGCTGATAAAGTAAGAGTAGGTATTTCAGGTAGAAACCTAATTAATATTTTTGATTATAATAGTTATGATCCAGAGGTTTCGAATTTTGGAAATAATGTATTAGCAAATAATGTGGAGGTAACGCCATATCCGGCTTCAAAGTTTATTAACTTTCATTTAAACATAAATTTCTAAGATATTATGAAGAATATATATATAAAAATATTTCTATTCTGTGCAGTTTTGATTATACCTAGCTGCCAATTAGATGATATAGAAAATCCAAATGCTCCTACGGTAGGTAGTTTTGATGAAGGGGCTTCAAGGAATGATGTACAGCTTTTAGCTACTGGGCTTGATGCTGTGATGCGTAATGATCTTGCTTTTCATTATGACACGGTAAGCATACTTGGCAGAGAATATTATGACCTTACCGGTGTAGATCCTCGTTTAACAGGAGAGTTATTAAAGGGGCCATTAGATAATAATGGGTTTTTAACTACACGTGCTTATGCAGCCTGGTACAAAATTGTAAAGTCAGCAAATATACTAATTCAAGCTGTTCAGAATAATTCGGCAGGGCTTTCTAATGAGGTAGTTAATAGTTATATTGGATATGCCAAAACATTAAAGGCATATGCATTGCTAATGGTGGCAAACAGACAATATACTAATGGAATTAGAATCGATGTTGAAGATCCTGATAATTTAGGGCCTAATGTTGGTTATGACGAGGCATTAACGGCAATCATGGCGTTATTAAATGATGCAAATACTGATTTATCAGGTGCGGGGTCAAGTTTTGATTTTGATATTAGTGATGGGTTTAATGGTTTTAATACACCAGCTACATTTAGCGAGTTTAATAGAGCATTAGCAGCGCGTGTTGCTTTGTATCAAAATAATAAAACACTTGCCTTGTCTTTATTAAATGACTCGTTCTTAGATTTAGGCGGAGATCTATTCGCTGGTGTAGCACATGTGTTTGGAGGTACAGGTAATGATATTTTAAATGCGCAATTCCACACGCTAGAAGGTAGTGGTACCAACGATGCGTTTATGGCGCATCCTTCTTGGATAGCAGACGCTGAAGCAGGTGACACTAGAGTAACTAATAAATCTCAACTTTTTGAGCCTGGTACAAGAACATTCGATGATCTCACAGCAGACTATCAAATAGCAGTATATAAAAGCAATGTTGATCCTGTTTATTTAATAAGAAATGAAGAGTTAATTCTTATTTATGCTGAAGCAAACATAGGTACTGATAATGCTGAAGCCGTAGATGCAATTAATGTAGTAAGAAATGCAGCAGGTTTACCAAATTATTCTGGTGGAACTAGCGATACTGAATTACTGGATGAAGTGCTTAATCAAAGAAGATATTCTTTATTTGTAGAAGGACATCGTTGGATTGATTTAAGGCGTACAGGAAAATTAAATAGCACTTATATTCCTCTTGATCGAGCTGGAGATAATGTAATAGATGCATTCCCAACTCCTTTTACTGAAAGTTTATAGAAGGAGACAAATTATTTAATAAAAAAACCTCGCTAAGGCGAGGTTTTTTTATTTCTAATATTGTTCTTTCTCATTCGGAAAGTCTAAGCTTTTCACGTCTTTAATATATTCCTTAAAGGCTCCGCTCATTTCTGTATAGAGATCAAGATAGCGCCGTAAAAATCTTGGATTAAATTCATGCGTCATACCTAACATATCATGTATCACCAATACTTGCCCATCAACGCCATTCCCTGCACCAATTCCTATAATTGGTATTGAAACACTTTTAGCCACTTCTTCAGCAAGTTTTGCCGGTACTTTTTCTAAAACAATTCCGAAGCATCCTAATTTTTCTAAAAGCAAGGCATCTTCTTTTAATTTTTCAGCTTCAGCCTCTTCTTTGGCTCTAACCGTATAGGTTCCAAATTTATAAATAGATTGAGGTGTTAATCCCAAATGCCCCATTACAGGTATTCCTGCATTTAAAATACGTTTTATTGATTCTTTCACCTCTTTTCCTCCTTCAAGTTTAACAGCATGGGCTCCTGATTCTTTCATAATTCGTATAGCAGATCTTAACGCTTCTTTAGGGTCAGATTGGTAACTACCAAAAGGAATATCTACTACAACCAAACAACGATCTATAGCTCTAACTACTGAAGTAGCATGATAGATCATTTGGTCTAAAGTAATTGGTAAAGTTGTTTCATGACCTGCCATTACATTAGAGGCAGAATCTCCAACTAAGATTACATCAATTCCGGCATGGTCTACTATTTTCGCCATGCTATAATCATAAGCTGTTAGCATTGCAATCTTTTCACCATTGCGTTTCATCTCAACCAAAGTATTGGTTGTAATCCTTTTATACTCTTTTTTTGCTGTTGACATCTTTTATATTAGTTGTTAGCCTTTAAAAAGCTATGCGTTAGTATCTATAAATTATCCTTTTTTAACGGCCTCCCATTCATTTTCTAAAATTGAAGGAAATATCATTGGGGCAAGATTCTTAACAGGTTCATATAAGATTGAGGCCTGTATTTTTTCTTCTTTTATGAAGGGTAAGTTTTTATTCAACTTATCAAATACAATTAGAACCACACTCAAAATTAATCCTATTTTAACCACCCCGAAAATGGCTCCAAATACTTTGTTCATAATACCCAAAGAAGCAGCGTCTGCTAATTTAGTAAGTAATTTTCCTGATAACGAAATCAATACAACGATTATTAAAAAAGTACTTGCAAACGCAATAATCTGAATATATTTTTCTGACCACTCAACGCTGTCTTTTAAGAAATTAGCCATAAAATAAGAAAAATGTATTGCGCCATAAAGCCCTAAAACCAAGGCTACCAAAGAAGTGATTTCAATAAATAGTCCTTTCATAAATCCTTTAACCAATCCGAAAAGTAAAAGGGCAGTAAGAATGATATCTAATATACTCATTAGTTAATTTGATAAGAATCTGTCAAAGATATTATTTTATTATAAAAGCAGGAAGCCTAAAACTTAAACTCATTTTATAGAAAAAGTATCTTACTCAGATTATATTTCTTCAACCTTTACAGGATCATCAATATAAACCAATAATTTTTCTTCTACTTCATAGCCCAATTCTTTAACCGCCGATTCATACTTATAAAGTTGTGAGTGGTGTTTCTTTTCTGGTTTTCCTGTTTTATAGTCTATAATAATAGCCTTATTATTAGTATTAATTACCAACCTATCTGGAATAACAATTTCTTTATCTGAAGTCAGAATTTCTCGTTCGCAGTGAACGGTTAGGTTTTGTTGAAAATATCTTTTCAATTTTGAGTGCGTAACAACAAGATTAACGGTTCTTGAAATTTCTTGGGCTTCTTGATTTGTAATGGTTCCATTAATAAGATAATGATCAATGGCATTTTCAATATCTCCAGCTGTCTTTACTTTTGATAAAACTTCATGAATTAAATTTCCGTATAGAATGGATGCTCCTTTTTCTGAATCCCATAATAATCCCGAAGTTGCAACTATATTTACATTATGATCTTGCCATGAAGAGCTAATAAACTGTTCTAACTCGTAACTTTTTTTTACGAGTTCTTTCTTTAAAGAAACACGCTTTTTTGATCCAAATTCATATTCACATTCTTGATCATTATATCTATCAATACTTCTCAAGTATTCAATAAAAAACTGTGAATACCATTTGGGTTCATCTGTAAGTTTTCTTCTTTCTGAAATTATATAAAGTTGTTCAACGGCTCTCGTTAGAGTTACATATAATAGATTTATATTATCTAACTCTAATTCTTTCTTTCTTTGTTGATACAACAACAAGCCATCTTCACTTGCTTGCTCTAGAGCTTTATTCGCATTAATTAAAAGGCTATCAAAGCCTTTAAATTTTTCTTTTACAGGATACCAAACTTTAGGATTCAACTCTCGATAGATATCCAAATCATATGGAAAAATAACAATTGGAAATTCCAACCCCTTTGATTTATGGATCGTCATAATTCTTACTGCATTTTTCTCTTCTGGAACCACAATGCTAAGGCTCTCTTTTTTATCATGCCAGTATTCCAAAAATCCTGATACACCTTCTGATTTTCTAATTGAATACTGTAATGTTTCATCTAAAAAGAATTGTAGATACGCATCGGAAGTTTCGGCTAGTTTAAACGTCTTAATTACGTATTCTATACTTTCATAAAAGGGTAGTTGAGTATAATTAGAGCTGCTGAAATCTACTTCATACTGATTTAATTTTTCAAAAAATTCTACCGTTTCGCAACTAATAAATTCATTTAAGAAATCGTGTTTATCCTTTTTGATCTTTAAATGGTCAAACAAGAAATATAAAATTCTTAATTGGGCTTCTTTATTAGACTGCTGCTGTAAGTAAGTTAGTATATTAACAATGAATCGCACTTTTTTTGAATTCTGCAACAACAACGTTTCTGAGCTAATAATATCAATGCCATTCTGGGTTAAATGGTTCGCTACAGCCACTCCTTGTTTTCTTGTTCTTGTGAGAATACATATTTCATGTAAGTTAAAATCATCGTTTACATCATTTATAACCCTTAAGGCTTTCTCGGCAAAAACTTCATCTTTTTCTTTGACCAATAAACCTTCTTCTATAAAAGACAGGTTGACATAGCCTCCTTCTTTAGTTGTATGCTCTTGATGGTTTTCATTAAAATACATTGCTAGATATTCTTTCTTCTTAAAATATTTAGAGAGAAATTGAAAGAAGTTATTATTAAAGTCAATAATTTCTGAATAGCTACGATAGTTAGTATTTAATTGTGAAATATGTTTTTCAATAAAAAACGGGTTCTCATTGTTGGTTAAATTAATAAACTGCTCAGCTTCTCCTCCTCTCCATCGGTAAATAGATTGCTTTGCATCGCCAACCATCAGCAAACTCGCATTCTCTTGAGACAACGCGTTACCGATAAGGGGAATTAAATTTTGCCATTGTAATTTAGAAGTGTCTTGCATTTCATCAATGAAATAATGCTTATACTTTTCACCGATTCTTTCATAAATAAATGCTGCAGGTTGCTCTTTTATATGCTTACTAATAATTTGATTAAACTCAGCATTTAAGTGTATGTTTTTTTCTTCTTTAAGTTCTTCTAAATTTTCGTTAATCGTACTTAAAACGGCTAAAGGAATTAAACTATCTGAAAAGAGTTTATAGAGTGTATATTCTTTATATTGTTTTTCTGATTTAGTATAGAGATCTAAAAGAGGATTTATAATACTATCAATTGCAGTTTTAACCTCTTCTGGTTTATTTTTAGTATAAAACTGATTAGCCGCAATGCTTTTAGCCAATCCTTTATTGACTTCGAAGCTAGTCTTTGTAACGTCATTAATTAAGTTCTGAAAGTGCTTTGGAAACTGAGAATAATAAAAATCTTTGTATTCAATATCAAAATTGTCAATAAGTTGTAGCCCTTCTTTACCTATATCCGCTAATTCCATTTCAAGCAACGCTACCTTTTGTTGAATATGTTTCTTCAGCTCAATAAAATCATCAAAAGATTTATCTTTTAGTAACTGTACATGCAGCAAGTCATTTTCGTTTAGTAAAATTTGAGCAATTTCTTTGAGCTCTCTTGAAACATCCCATGACTTATCTTCATTCGCTTTTTGTAATGAAAAGTCAATTAGTATTTTGGTTAAATATTTATCTTCCCCAATCTTAGAAATCAATAAATCTACAGCTTCATTCAATAAAGACTTCGCATCCATCTCAACATCAAAATTGAGCGATAAGCCTAGATCAAATGCAAAATTCCGTATCAATCTGTGTGTAAAACTATCAATAGTAGTTATATTAAAAGCTGAATAATTGTAAAGTATACTTTCTAATACTTTTTTAGATCGCTCATGCAGCATTCCATCTTGCAAATTGGTTTCATGCTCAATCTGTAAGAACATTGCTGTTTTTTCTTGTAATATTTTGGGTTTTGAGAAATCACGTAAGTTATTAATTACGCGTTCTTTCATTTCGGCTGCAGCCTTATTTGTAAACGTAATTGCTAGAATATTTTGAAAGCGATTCGAATCTGATGTGCCTAATAAAATCTTTAAGTATTCTTTTACAAGCGTAAAGGTTTTACCACTTCCGGCCGAGGCATTATAGATTTTAAATGTGGTCGTGTTTTGCACAATAGAATTTTAAGCAAAATAATAAATTTGTGTTGTCTTTCTGAATTTATTTTAGAATCTCATCATAAAGATTCTCGTTTTAAGGCCCTGCAACAAGTTCACGGTGACAAAAGCATCATCCTCTAAACAAAAAGAAATCTTCTTTCATTGATTCTATTTCGGTATCATCATTTGTGATAATATAATCAATGGCTTTGCCTGTAAATGATTTTCCTTTTTCAGTAAGCGAAATAATCTGGTTGTTTATAGTAACCATATTATTTTTTAGAGCCAAATCGACCACTGATTGCGATTTTACTTTATGCCAATTTATATGCTCATTCAAATGATTGATATGACGCTCGCGTTCTTCTTGATGATTATTTAGATGCAATAAGAATGTTAATAATTGCACTTCAATTTGTTGTTGTTTATTGCGATAGAGTACTGAAATTAATCCTCTGTTTGGAGCAAATAAATAAACTAATAAAAATACAATCCCTAAGACAGTGGTCATTGAACCCGAAATGGAAGCATCTAACCAATGTGCTACCCAATATCCCATTATCGCAGAAAATACTCCAAAAATTACTGATAGAAACAGCATCTTTTTAAGATCGTCGGTTAATAGATATGCTGTAGCGGCTGGTGCGATCATTAAGGCAACCACCAAAATAGCTCCAACAGCATCAAAAGCACCAACCGTAGTTATTGAGGCAATGCTCATTAATCCATAATGCATTACGACTGGTGAAAAACCTAAGGCAGTCGCCAATCCTGCATCAAAAGTACTCACCTTTAATTCTTTGAAAAAAGCAAATAACAAAGCGACTGTTATTAACAGTATTGTGCCAATAACCCATAAAGATTTAGGGCCAAGATCAATTCCGTTAATAATAATCCTATCAAACGGAGCAAATGCCAACTCACCTAGTAACACCACATCAATATCTAAATGCACATCATTCGCATTTTTAGCAATTAATATAACGCCTATGCTGAAAAGCGCAGGGAACACAAGTCCAATTGCAGTATCTTCCTTTACTAATCCCGTTTTTTGAATATATTCAACCAATACTACCGTTACGATACCTGATAAGGCAGCCATAACTATTAACAAAGGAGAACCTAAGTTATGTGTTATAAAAAAACCAATAACCAAACCTGGTAAAATTGAATGGCTAATTGCATCGCTTATTAACGCCATCTTTCTAAGTACGAGAAACACTCCTGGAATGGCACAGGCTATTGCTACCAGACTAGCAATTAATTGTATTTCTATTTGAGCACTACTCATCTTCCTTACTCGTTTGTTGATTGTATAAGTTACTTGCAAATGCATATCCATCATCTGTCATTGACCACATTTGCCCATCAATAGTTATATAGTTACGATCTTCTAATTTCTTTAAAGTACTTCTAGTAAATCCTTGAAAATTATTCAGAATCTTTATTGTGTGTGGATGTGACTTGTCATCATGCGTTTCTGCAATTCCAAACATAAACGCTAAGGTTTTATGTAACTGTAGATCTCTTCGGTTTTTAATCAATCGAATTTGGCGAAAAAGTAAACCTCTTGAAGGCGAAAAAACAAATGAAAAGATAACAAAAACTGCAGCCACTAACACAATCACCGGACCCGTAGATAGGTTGCTTTGACTTGCGCTAATTCCTGTTCCTACTACGCCTGCTAAAGCGCCAAAAACAGCTGCCAAAACTACCATAACACCAAGACTATTTGTCCATTGTCTTGCTGCTGCTGCCGGAGCTAAAAGCATGGCACTCATTAATACTACGCCCACGGTCTGTAATCCCAAAACAATGGCTAAAACAATAAATGAGGTAATTAAAATATCTATGAACTTAGTATCAAAACCAAGGGTTTTGGTATAATCAGCATCAAATAATAAGAGCTTAAATTCTTTCCAGAATAACACTAAAACAAATAAACATATTCCGGTAACAACAGCCATAAACCAAACATCTCTTGCTAATAGTGTTGCTGCCTGGCCAAATAAAAATTTATCTAAACCAGATTGATTTGCATTTGGTTGTTTTTGGATGAATGTGAGCAGCAACATTCCAAATCCAAAAAAGAGTGATAAAATTAATCCTAAAGCTGTATCTGATTTTAAGTGTGTTTTATTAATGATCCCTCGAATCCAAAATGCACCAATTAAACCGCTTATCAATGCACCAATTAGGAGTATGTTGGTTTCTTTTGTTCCGGTAATCAAAAAAGCAATTGCAATTCCTGGTAATGCAGCATGAGAGATAGCATCTCCTAGCAGACTTTGTTTTCTAAGAACGGCAAAGCTTCCTAACATACCACAGATAGCCCCCAATATGGCCGTCCCCAAAGTGATTGTTCTTAAAGTATAGTCGGTGAAAACCAGTTTAAAATATTCTTGCAGGTCCATTACTGTTGAATACTTACTTTATAATTGATACCATACGTCTTGGTTAAATTGTCATCATTAAAAATATCTCGTACCGGGCCTGTTGCGATCTTCTTGACATTTAAAAAAGTAACCCAATCAAAATATTCTGGTACTGTTTGCAAGTCATGATGTACAACTATTAATGTCTTGCCTTCCTTACGTAATTCTTTTAAGATATTAATAATTGCGATCTCGGTGGTGGCATCTACTCCTTGAAATGGTTCATCCATAAAATAGATAGATGCATTCTGCACCAATGCTCTAGCTAAAAAAATTCGTTGTTGCTGTCCTCCCGATAATTGTGAGATTTGTCGATCTTTAAATGCCAGCATCCCTACTTTTTCTAGTGCTTCTAAGGCAGCTTTCTTTTGTTTTTGACCTGGGCGCTTGATCCACCCTAAACTGCCGTAGGTTCCCATCATAACTACATCGAGTGCTGTTGTTGGAAAATCCCAGTCTACACTTCCTTTTTGCGGTACATAAGCTACCAATTTACGTTGTTTGCTATAAGGTTTTCCGTAAATGGAAATACTCCCAGCAATAGGCTCTATAATCCCTAAAATGGCTTTTATTAATGTAGATTTTCCTGCTCCATTAGGTCCAACAATTGCCATTAAAACACCTTCTGGGATTGCCAAATCTATATCCCATAAAACGGGTTTATAATTATAGGCAACGGTTAAGTCATCAACTGATACTGCAAGTTTTTTACCCATAGTTTTATTTCAAAGCATCAACAATTGTCTTTACATTATGTTTATACATACCAACATAAGTGCCTTCTTCGGTTCCATCATCTCCTAATGCATCTGAATATAAAGTACCACCAATTGTTGTTTCAAATCCTTTTGATTTTACCGCTTCTTGTAAAGCTTCTATTGTACGTTTAGGAACAGAACTTTCAACAAAAATGGCTTTTACCTTATTGTTAATTATAAATTGTGCCATCTTTTGAACATCTAGAACGCCTGCTTCGGTAGCCGTTGATAAACCCTGTAAACCAACCACCTGAAAATCATATGCTTTCCCGAAATAATTAAATGCATCATGCGCCGTTACTAAAATTCGATTTTCTTCCGGTAATTGATTTATTGTTAAGCCTATAGCTGTTTTTAAAATTCTCAAACGGTCTAAATAAGCCTTTCCATTTGTTAAATAGGCTTTAGCATTTTTAGGGTCTAGATCAGATAACTTTGTCGCCACATAAAGCACAACGCGCTCCCAGTTTTTGATATCAAACCAAATGTGCGGATCATAATTTGAAGCAAAATATTCTGATCCTATTAACGTGTTTTCATCTACAGCGTCGGCCACCGCTATAACCTTTTTATTTTGATGACGCATTTTTTCAAAAACCTCCTCAAGTTTGCCTTCTAAATGAAGTCCATTATAAATCACTACATCAGCATTAAATAACTTACTTACATCTCCCTCACTCGCTTTGTACAAATGTGGGTCTACGCCAGTACCCATCAAGCCTTGTACATCAATCTTATCTCCGCCAATATTTTTTACTAGATCGGTGATCATAGTGGTAGTTGTAACTACTTGTAGTTTTCCGTTTTTGTTCTGTTCTTTGGTTTTACAACCTACTATTACTAATAATAGAAGTATGAATATTTTATTCTTCATTTCAATTTTTCTAGCAGGTTTTAAACCTCTTTTACAAATAAGTTTTTAGCCACTTCTTCGGTTATGAGCAACTCGTTAGCGTCTAACATAATTTGCATCGACTTATCAAAAGGTTCAATATTTAAAACCTTTATCGTGCTCCCTAAGGCTATGTTTTTTTTACTCAAGTATTTTAAAAACTCATCAGACGAATCTTTAACTCCCAATAGGATGCTTTCTTCATGTTCTTTTAGCGTAGATAGTTTTACCTTTTTACGTCTTTTTATGGTTCCATTTTTATCTGGTATTGGGTCTCCATGCGGATCAACACTAGGAAATTCTAAAAACTCATCTAATTTATCTATTAAAGCTTGCGACTTTATATGTTCTAATTGTTCGGCAATATCATGAACTTCATCCCAAGAAAAATTTAGCTTATCAACTAAAAAACATTCCCATAAACGATGTTTTCTAACTATTGAAATGGCAATTTTTTCTCCTTTTTCAGAAAGCCTTACACCTTGGTATTTCTTGTAAACCACCAATTCTTTATCAGATAATTTTTTAATCATATCGGTTACCGAAGATGCCTTTGTTTGCATTTTCTTCGCAATAGAATTAGTACTTACACCTTTATGCTCGTTATAATCTAAATGGTAAATAGCCTTTAAATAGTTTTCTTCAGAAAAGCTCAGCATTTTAATTTCTTTAGAATACAAATATACATTTTTTTAACTTTTAAAATTATTTTTTAGACTTATCTAAAAATTAGTTTAAATTTGCATAAATTTTCATTCTTAGTGAGACCATTATCTGTTTTAATTATTTTGTTAATTTCAATATCTTCTTATGCTCAAGAACTGAGCATAAGCGGTACTGTAACAGCCAATGGCAAACCACTTCCCTTTGTGAATTTATATGTGTCAAAATCAGATAAGGGGGCAGTAACTGATGAAAACGGAAACTATAAAATTATCAATTTAAAGCAAGGAACATATACCCTTTATGCTTCTTTCACAGGATATACCACCTTAAAAAAAGTAGTGACTATAACCGATGGGGCACTAATTGTGAATTTTGATTTCAAAGAAAATTCAACCTTAGATGAGGTAGTTGTTACTGGCACGTTAAAGGCCGTAAGCCGACTAGAAAGCCCAGTACCCGTTGAAGTATACACACCTACTTTTCTTAAAAAGAATCCTACTCCTAATATTTTCGAGGCCCTGCAAAATGTTAATGGTGTGCGGCCTCAGCTCAATTGCAATGTCTGCAATACAGGTGATATTCATATTAATGGTTTAGAAGGACCTTACACCATGGTATTAATAGACGGAATGCCAATTGTAAGTGGTTTGTCTACAGTATATGGATTATCGGGCATTCCAAATTCTTTGATAGAACAAGTAGAAATTGTTAAAGGGCCTGCTTCTTCTTTATATGGAAGTGAAGCAGTAGGTGGCCTTATCAATATTATTACCAAACACCCTGAAAATGCACCACGAATTTTTGTAGATGCTTACAGCTCTTCATGGTTAGAAACTAATTTTGATCTTGGTTTCAAGTCATCAGTGGGTAAAGATGCATCAATACTATTTGGTGCAAACTATTATAAGTATGATAATCCTATAGATGATAATAATGATAACTTCACAGATGTTACACTTCAAGACCGCCTATCTATCTTTCAAAAATGGGATTTTAAAAGGAAAGAAAACCGTAAGTTCTCTATAGCTGGGCGTTTTTTTTATGAAGATCGCTGGGGTGGAGAATTACAATGGAATCGCTCTTTTCGCGGCGGAAATGAAGTCTATGGCGAAAGTATTTACACTACGCGATATGAAATACTTGCTAATTACCAATTACCAACTAAAGAAAAAATGTTTCTTTCTTTTTCATATACTGATCATGACCAAAATTCGGTATATGGTGACACACCGTATTTAGCAAATCAACGCATCGGTTTTACTCAATTCACGTGGGACAAGCCCATTAAAAATCATGATCTTTTATTTGGGGCCGCGGCACGCTATAATTACTATGATGACAATACGCCTGCAACGATTGAAAATGATGAGCTTATTATACCATCTCTTTTTATACAAGATGAAATTAAGCTAAATTCTAAAAACACCTTACTTTTAGGAGCGCGGTATGATTATGATAATCGCCACGGTAGTATATTTACACCACGCCTTGCTTATAAATTTAAGCCTTCTGACAATGCTGTTTTGCGATTAAATGCTGGTACGGGGTTTAGAGTGGTAAATCTATTTACAGAAGAGCATGCTGCTTTAACCGGATCAAGAGATGTTATTATCCAATCAGAATTAAAACCTGAACGATCTTATAACATCAATCTTAATTATTTGAAAAAATGGTATACAAAAAACGGTATCGCCTTATCTTACGATGCTTCAGCTTGGTATACTTATTTTACAAACATTATTTTACCCGACTATGATTCAAACCCCAATCAAATCATTTATGACAATTTAGATGGGTATGCTACAACTTATGGAATAAGCAGTAATATAGATGCTAATTTTGGCAACGGACTTAAAGTACTTATTGGGGCAACGCTGCAAGATGTTTCGAAAAAAGAAGATGGTATTAAAACGAGGCAAATTTTAACCGAAAGATTTACCGGAACCTGGTCTATTTCTTACGAATTCTTTAGACCTAAACTGACTATAGATTATACAGGTAATATTTATGGCCCCATGCGTTTACCTTTATTAGGAGATTTAGATCCTCGTTCGGAATATTCGCCTACATGGAGTATTCAAAACATTCAGTTTACCTTTAAAGGTTTGGAGAATTTCGAAATCTATGGCGGGATTAAAAACCTACTTGACTGGACTCCAAATAAAGGAAATCCATTTATCATTGCCAGAGCAAATGATCCTTTTGACAAAAATGTTGAATTTGATACAAATGGAAACGTAATCGCCACAGCTGAAAATCCTTATGCTTTAACATTTGATCCATCTTATGTGTATGCTCCCAATCAGGGTATAAGAGGTTTTATAGGGCTGCGTTATCGTCTACATTAAGTATATTTGGGCATGGAAACGATACAAATGCTCAATTGTCAAAAAGATAAATTTAAACTAGAAGACCATATTACTTATTTAAATGGTTCTTATATGTCACCTTCATTAAAAAGTGTTGAAGAGGTTGGCCATAAAGCAATATCTCAAAAATGCAGACCTTATGAGATTAAACCCGAAGATTTTTTTGTTCACTCTGAGCGATTACGCAAGCTTTTTGCTCAATTCATAAATGCTTCAGATTATAAAAATACGGCTATTATTCCATCTGTTTCGTATGGACTTGCTACTGTGGCAAATAATGTAAAACTAAAAGCTAATGACGAGATTGTTTTGATAGATGAGCAATTTCCCAGTAATGTTTATGCCTGGCAAAAACTAGCAAAAAAATGTAATGCAACCATTAAAACGGTTTCTGCTCCAAAATCTCATGAAAATAGAGCTAAAAATTGGAATAAAAGCATACTAGATAGTATTTCTAATAATACTGCATTGGTTGCAATGCCTCCGGCACATTGGGCTGATGGCACCTTATTTGATCTTAAAGCCATTAGAGAAAAGACCAAACAGTATAACGCATTATTAGTCATTGATGGATCGCAATTTATTGGTGCGGCTCCATTTTCTGTAGAAGATATTCAGCCAGATGCCTTGGTTACCGTAGCTTATAAATGGATGTTAGGACCCTATTCTATGGGAATGGCCTATTATTCAGATACATTTAACGAGGGCGAACCAATTGAAGAAAGTTGGATTAACAGATATAATAGTGAGGATTTTGCAAAACTGGTTCATTATGAGAATAGATATCAGCCTAAAGCAGGTAGATATAATATGGGCGAATATTCAAATTTTATTAATACTCCCATGTTTATAAAAAGTATAGAGCAGTTACTTGAATGGCAGCCTAAAAATATTCAATCTTATTGTCATGAAATTTCAAGAAATGCCATCACAAAATTAAGAAAATTAGGCTGTTATATTGAAGATGACACTTATAGAACCAAGCATTTATTTGGTGTATACTTACCTCAAAGTATAGACTTAGAGAATTTGAAAGCCAACTTTTATAAACAGAACATTTACGTTTCATTTAGAGGAAATGCCATTCGTGTTTCACCAAATGTATATAATGATGAGCAAGATTTTGAGCGATTCATTGCTTGCTTTTAATCATCAATAACAACTAAAACTCATCATTTATTTAGAATATCATTACCGAAGTATTCCCCGAACTGAATTTAGAATAAAGTCTTATTCTAATTAAGTATTTACGATCTTTTACCAGTTTAATTTTTATATAAGAATTTAGTTCAGAACCACTATCATCATCGCCTGAAAGATAAATTTCATTATCACCGTTTATCTCGTATATAACCATTACGGTATCCATGTGTCCAAAAGTTCTAATATCATAATCTCCTGTTAAAGGTGCTGTAAAATGAAAATTTTGCTGCTCTCCGGGTTCTAAATCTATAGACTCACTTCTAAAAAGTTCTAATTCTTGAATATTATCATCAGAAGATGGAGGATAAAATTTTCTAGCCCATACTTTATCCTGATTTGATAAGCCTGGGGCAGGACTAATTCCATCTGTTAATTCTGGAGGTGCTTCTATCCAATTGCCCGGCATCGGATACATCATAATAGAATCTTCATCAAGGTCTGAACCCTCAATTGAATTCGCACTTTTCTTATCAAGCACATTATGTTTAATGGTATCTAAATCCCAGTTATTGGGAGGGCCACTTAAATCATTAATAACATTTTGTTCATTCCAAATAATTCCGGCAAAAGGATTTTGATGTTCGTGAGGGAAACCCATTGAATGGCCAATTTCATGTAAAATTGTGTCTAGATCATTAACAATATCCCAACCAAAATTCATAGTTCTTCTTTCTTTCGGTATATTCCACAGGTCTCTTCCAACATAAGACCAAGAACCATCACCTTTCATAAATCCAATTCTTATATGAGCATTTTGTCTATCATGAACTTCTTCAAAAAGTAATCCTATATTCACATCACTCCAAGTAGTAAACCCCAATCTAACGGCATCCATTTCTTGTTGTGTCCCTTTCCATGGTATAAATGTTAATTGTCCATTCATCATTACATTTGTTCCATCGGTATCTCGATCAAAAAAATAGTATTTAAGTTTCGTTCCATTAACCCATTTTTTTGACATTAGTATGATCATTTCCTCTATCCTTGGGTCATGACCCGGGCGAGGAGCGCGATTTTCAACTACAGGCATACTACAGAAGCGCTTTTCTGTTAATTTACTTGTGCCTTTTTTCTTTTTTGTTTTTTTATATTCTTTCTTAGTCATAACACTAACTTTTATTCTTTAAATTTCTAAAAATTAGTGCTTCAAGACAAGAGGAATTTTCCCGTTTTTGCAAAGGAAAAACACCATGAATCATATAGGAGAAACCCTTTTGATCATAAGCCTTATAATTAACTAAAACAGAAATTTAAATGGTTATCAATGACTGTTAACGGTTTCATTTAAAAACATATTTCAAATTAATTTTCTAGTAACAAACCAAGTACTATATTTGCCCAAAATTTAACACATTGAGCAAACAATCTGTTGTTTCGCTTTACGAACAATCTCCAAAAATCAAGCAGATTGTTCAACATCTCCAACAAGAAAACCAAAAGCTGCAATTACAGCATTTGGCAGGATCTTCATTGTCTTTTATCATCTCAAGTAGCTTTAAACAGCTAGAAAAACCATATCTATTAATCTTTAATGATAAAGAAGAAGCTGCTTACTACTTAAATGATCTTGAGCAATTATTAGGTGATGAGAATGTGTTGTTTTATCCTGGGTCTTATCGCAGGCCTTATCAGATCGAAGAAACCGATAACGCAAATATTTTACTACGATCAGAAGTTTTAAATCGTATTAACTCGCGGAAGAAACCCGCAGTAATTGTTACATATCCTGATGCGCTGTTCGAAAAGGTAGTTACAAAAAGTGAACTAGAAAGAAACACCTTAAAGTTACGTATAGGTGAGCAGTTATCGTTAGATTTTGTGAATGAAACACTATTTGAGTATCAATTCGATCGTGTAGATTTCGTAACCGAACCTGGAGAATTTGCGGTTAGAGGAGGCATTATAGATGTCTTTTCATTTTCAAACGAAGAACCTTATCGTATTGAATTTTTTGGTGACGAAGTTGATAGTATAAGAACATTTGATGTAGAAACACAGCTTTCTACTGATAAGCATAAAAAAATAAGTATTCTCCCAAATGTTGAGAATAAACATCTACAAGAAAAGAGAGAAAGTTTTTTAAAGTATATTTCCAATAAGACAATCATTTTCTCTAAAAACAAAGATTTTCTATTTGGCAGATTAGATAAGTTATTCGAAAAAGCAAAAGTAGCTTTCTCAGAAAATAAAGGGGAAATTAAATTAGCCGAGCCCAGAGAATTATTTTGTAATAGTGATCTTGTTAAAAAGCAACTGGAAGAATATAATCTCGTTGAATTTGGAAATTCTCGTCATTCCGAACTTGTTTCGGAATCTCATCATGAGATGCTGAATCAAGCTCAGCATACCCATGAAATAAAATTTCAAGTGTCACCCCAGCCTTCGTTTAATAAGCAATTTAATCTACTTATTGAAAACCTAAATCAAAATACAAAAGAAGGGTTAGAAAACTATTTGTTTTGTGCTAATGAGCAACAAGCAAAACGTTTTAATGACATTTTTAATGATGTAGAAGAAGAGGTGTCTTATAAAACAATTGTGTTTCCGCTCTATCAAGGTTTTATAGATAATGAGCATAAAATTGTATGCTATACCGATCATCAAATCTTTGAACGCTATCATAAATTCAGGCTAAAAAGTGGCTTTGCAAAAAAACAAGCCATTACATTAAAAGAACTAAATACGCTTGAAATTGGTGATTATGTTACTCATATAGATCATGGTATTGGTAAATTCGGCGGGTTGCAGAAAATTGATGTAGAAGGAAAAAAGCAAGAAGCCATTAAATTAATCTATGGAGATAGAGATGTACTATATATAAGCATTCATTCTTTACATAAGATATCAAAATACAATGGTAAAGATGGTAAGGTTCCAAAATTATTCAAACTTGGTTCTGGTGCCTGGAAAAAGCTTAAGCAAAAAACTAAGAAGCGGGTCAAAGAAATTGCATATGATCTTATACAGCTCTATGCTAAGCGTAGAATGCAAAAGGGCCATAGGTATAATCCTGATAGTTACATGCAATTAGAGCTAGAGTCTAGTTTTATGTATGAAGATACCCCAGATCAATCTAAAGCCACTGCAGATGTAAAGCAAGATATGCAAAGTGAGCGACCCATGGATCGTTTAATATGTGGCGATGTAGGTTTCGGTAAGACTGAAGTTGCTATTCGAGCTGCTTTTAAAGCAGTTGATAATGGAAAACAAGTCGCCATACTGGTACCTACAACGATTCTTGCTTTTCAGCATTTTAAAACCTTTGGTGAGCGTCTTAAGAATTTTCCGGTAACTATAGATTATTTAAATCGATTTAGAACTACAAAACAACGAAATGGTGTATTAGATGGCTTAAAAGATGGCAGCATAGACATTGTAATTGGCACACATCAATTGGTTAATAAAAATGTTCAATTTAAAGATCTCGGATTACTAATTGTAGACGAAGAACAAAAGTTTGGTGTTTCTGTGAAAGATAAACTAAAAACAATTAGAGAAAATGTAGATACCTTAACATTAACGGCAACGCCAATACCTAGAACATTGCAATTTTCTCTAATGGCAGCTCGCGATCTTTCTGTAATCAACACGCCACCTCCAAATAGACATCCCGTAGAAACTAATGTCATACGGTTTAGCGAAGAGATTATACGCGATGCTGTTCAATATGAAATCTCAAGAGGCGGTCAGGTCTTTTTTATTCATAACCGTATTGAAAACATTAAAGAAGTTGCAGGGATGTTGCAGCGACTATTACCGAATGCTAAAATAGGTATTGGTCATGGGCAAATGGAAGGCAAAAAGCTAGAACAGCTTATGCTTTCATTTATGAATAATGAGTTTGATGTATTGGTTTCTACCACTATTGTAGAAAGTGGTCTTGATGTACCAAATGCCAATACTATTTTTATCAATAACGCCAATAATTTTGGTTTATCTGACCTACACCAGATGCGTGGTCGTGTTGGGCGTTCAAATAAAAAGGCGTTTTGTTACTTCATTACACCTCCTTATCATATGATGACAGACGAAGCAAGAAAGCGTATTCAAGCTCTTGAATTATTTTCAGATCTCGGTAGTGGATTTAATATTGCCATGAAAGACTTAGAAATACGAGGTGCCGGCGATCTATTAGGAGGTGAGCAAAGTGGATTTATTAATGATATAGGTTTTGAAACGTATCAAAAAATATTAAATGAAGCCATTGATGAGCTTAAAGAAAATGAATTCAAAGAACTCTACAAAGAAAATAAAGATGCTCCTAAAGCATTTGTAAAAGACACTCAAATAGACACCGATTTTGAAATTCTTTTCCCAGATGATTATGTAAATTCTATCAAAGAACGCCTGAGCTTATATAATGAGTTGAGCGCCATAAATACAAAGGAAGAATTAACAAACTATGAGCAAAATTTAATTGATCGATTTGGTGAACTACCAATACAAGCACAAGATTTATTGAATAGTGTTCGTATTAAATGGATTGCTAAACAACTAGGTTTAAATAGACTAATCCTCAAGAAAGGAAAAATGATCGGGTATTTTGTATCCGATCAACAATCTCATTTTTACCAAAGTGAAGCATTTACCAAAATCTTGCAGTTCGTGCAACACAACGCTGCTAGTTGTAAAATGAAGGAAAAAGAAACGAAGCATGGCTTACGCTTGCTTTTAACCTTTGATACTATTAACTCCATAGATGCTGCGCTCTCAATGCTTCAAAAAATAATGCATTGAAAAAAACTAAAAGAACTTGTTAAAAAGGCTATTGAAGTCCATTAATGTCATATTGAATTAAGCGTATCAAAGTTTCAGTAAATTGTTCTTACTTTGCCATTCCTTCCTTTGCAAGAACGATATAAATTAAATGAACAATAAACACCTTAAAAATATAGCTGAATTAAATCTGGCTATGCTATTTATTAGCACTTCTGGAGTTTTAGGCAGGTATATTTCCATTCCGCCTCCGGTAACTATTTGGATTCGTTGTTTAATTGCTTTATTTATTATTGGACTATTCTGTAAATACCGAAAAGTTAGCCTCAATGTTTCAAGAAAATCTGATCTTAAAGTCATCATTCTTAGTGGCCTATTTTTAGGCGCTCATTGGATCACGTATTTTTATAGCCTTCAACTTTCTAATGTTGCAATTGCTATGTTGTCACTATTTACCTATCCGGTACTAACCACTTTTTTAGAACCCTTATTTTTTAAAACAAAACTGAACAAAAAGCATGTTTTGTTAGGATTTATCGTTTTAATCGGAATCTATTTTTTAACTCCCAACTTAGACTTAGAAAATAATTATACAAAAGGAATTGCTTTTGGTTTACTATCTGCTCTTTTTTATGCTTTAAGAAATAGCATTCTAAAAAAGAAAGTTTCAAGTTATAACGAATCCATGCTAATGTTTTATCAATTAGCAGCTTTATGTGTTGCTCTTTTACCTGTTCTTTTGTTATTTGAGATAAGTATTACAGTAAATGAGATCAATGCAATTATAGTATTAGCTTTACTAACCACTGCGATTGGTCATACCTTATTTGTAAAAAGCTTTAAAAACTTTACCATTAGTAGTGCGAGTATTATGAGTAGTATTCAACCTATTTATGGTATTTTGCTGGGAATGTTATTCTTAAATGAAATCCCTGCTCAAAACACAATAATTGGTGGTATTCTTATCCTTTCTACTGTGGTTATAGAAAGTATTCGGTCAAGAAAATTAGATGGATCAGGTCACAGCTAATTTACGTATCATCGTAGCCAAAACTCTTGGAAAAAAACGTTTAACATACACCGATAATTTTTCTAAAAAACCACCAATCACAACTTCTTGCTTTTTTCGTTGAATGGCTTTTAGCATTTTCTTTGCAAAATAGTTTGGTGGCAATCCGGCCTCAGTTTTTTTGTCCATTGAATTTTGAGGCGATCCATCAAAAGTTAATGCATTTCGTGATATCTCTGTTTTTACATAACCTGGGCATACTAGTGTTACATTAATATTATCTTTATACACTTCTGCCCGAAGGCTATCAAAAAAGCCATGTAATGCATGTTTTGATGCAGCATAGGAAGAACGTAACGGAGTTCCCAGTTTTCCAACAACCGATGTAACAACTACGATATGTCCTTGCTTTCTTGCTACAAAATAAGGCAACATCGCTTTTGTTAAAGCTACTGTACCAAAATAATTTGTTTTAAAAATACGCTCGTCTATTAGCATTCCGGTATCAATGGCCAATGACCGTTGGCTTATTCCTCCATTATTAATAAGAACATCAATCTCGCCAAACAATGCCATCGCCTCCTGAATAAGTTTCTCTAGATTTTTATAGTCATCTAAATCTACTTGTAGTATTTTTACTTTATCAGGATTTTCACATAACAATCTTACTTGTTCTAGTTTTTCAGTATTTCTAGAAGAGATAATAACATTAGCACCTTGTTTAGACAGCTCTAAAGCAGTAGCCTTACCGATTCCAGAAGAAGCTCCTGTTAACCAAACCGTCTTATTTTGAAAACTCATAAAAACTCATTTTAAACAAATGTACTAATTGATTTAAAACTGTATTTTTGGTTCGGTTTTTGTAAATCTTAAAGCATGACTAAAAAACTATTCTTTCTTTTTACACTTTTTACATTAGTAAGCTATGCCCAACATAGTATTAAGGGACAAATGCATCCAACTGAGAATTATCCTTGGATGCTACTTTATAAATTACAAGGTGCTAAGCAAGATTTTATTGCATATGACTCCATTAAAGGAGGTGCTTTTGAAATCACCATCCCTATGGGGGCTACAAGTGGTGTATACCGATTGATTTATGACAATCAAAATCAACTATTCGTTGATGTAATTTATGATCAAGAAGACATTGATTTTAATTTTCACCCAAAACATCCTAATCGTTTAGTACAATTTCATAAATCAAAAAATAACAAGTTGTATTCTGATTATTTAAGAGCCGTTTCCAAACCACAACAGCAACTAGATTCTTTGCAAGTTGCCTTCTTTAGTTCACCTCAAGCAGATGAATCTAAAATAAAAGCCGTTTATCAAAAAAATAAAACCTTAATAGATAAAATTCAAACAACTTTTGAACGCGAATCTCAAGGTTATCTAGCAAGTCATTTTATAAAAGCGAGTAGCAGATATAATGCTGCTGAGCCAATAAAATTACCAGCAGACTATTTAAAAGAAACACAAACACATTTTTTTGATAATATAGATTTTAATAATACCGAGTTAAATAATTCAACTTTTAAGCATGATAAAATCAACGATTTTATCTTCTATCTAAATAGTTCTGATGATCATGAAACGCAGATAAAATTAAGGAAAGAAGCGATCAATCTGGTTTTAGAAAAATTGAAATCTAATATTGCTTTATCTAAAGATGTACAAGAAAGTTTATTGTATAGTTTTGCGCAGCAGCAAGATGTAATAATGACCAATCATATACTAAATCATTACTTGCAACTACCCAAAGAATTACAAGACGTTGGGTTTATTAATGATGTGAAAGGTCAACTACGAACTGCCGTTGGAAATATAGCTCCTAATATTTTATGGGAAGAAAACAACGTACCAAAAACCTTACATAAATTAAGTGGGGCACTTAATTATTTAGTGGTGTTTTGGAGTTCTGGCTGTTCGCATTGTTTAAAAGAGTTGCCGCTATTGAAAACATATTTAAAAGATCACCCAAATGTGCATGTTGTAGCAATTGGTTTAGAGGATAAGAACAGTACGGCAAATTGGCAAAAAGAAATTGCCAAATATCCTAATTGGACTCATGTTTACGGTAAAAACAAATGGAAAAATACATTTGCCAATATTTACGGCGTTAACGCAACACCTTCATTCTTTTTATTAGACAGCAAAAAGAAAATTTTGACTAAACCAGATAGTGTAAAAGAGTTGAAAAAATTCTTAGGTAAGAAATAGTTTTGCTCTACAACTGAACTATTAAAAATGCAAAAAAGCGTCTTCTAAATGCTCAATTGTAAAATTAGTACCATCTTTTACAATAGCAATAATATCAAAACGCACGTTTACGTCCAAATCTTTAGAAGTAACATATTCATCAATGGCCGAAACCAATAATTTTATCTTTTTAGGGTTTACAAAGTCTTGAGGGTTACCGAATTCAATCGTTGATCTCGTTTTCACTTCAATAACGGCTAGAATATCTCCTTTTTTAGCTATAATATCTACCTCAGCTTTTTGATAGCGCCAGTTTTTATCTAAAATAGTGTACCCTTTTTTCTTAAGAAATTCTAAGGCTAATTGCTCTCCTTTTTTGCCTAGCTCGTTGTGTTGTGCCACTAATTTTTAAATTTTACAATTGTTTTGTTATCACGAACTTTTAAAGAAATTTCTCTTCCTAATATCAATGCCCTATTATCTCGTATATGACCTGCAGGAAAATCAAAAACTACCGGGAAATCGTATTCTTCAACTACATCAAGAATAATTTGTTCAACCGGTTTACCAAATTCAACATCATTTTCACGAACCTTAGTAATACCTCCAACAATAAGTCCGTAACAATTCTCGAAATAACCATTGCGTTTCAGGTTTTGCATCATTCGATCTACATGATACGCGTATTCACCTAAATCTTCAATAAATAAGATTTTCCCATCTGTTTTCAGTGAGGTTTTAGAACCTAATAGGCTATATAGAATGGAAAGGTTTCCACCAATTAATTGTCCTTTAGACTTTCCTTTTTTATTGAACTCTGAACTCTTAAATTCATATTCAAGAGATTTTCCAAATAATGCTTTACGTAAAGATTCTTGTGATTGCCGTTGCTCTTCGTTTCCTAACTTTAGTGTAGATGGCATTAAAGCATGTAGAGACTCTCCTCCTCTATTATGAATGGCATTATGTAAGACGGTAACATCAGAAAAACCAACAATCCATTTTGGGTGCTTTTCAAAATTCGAAAAATCTAACTTATCTACAATACGTACCGATCCGTAACCCCCTCGAGCACACCAAATAGCTTTCACTGTTGGATCATCTAAAGCTCTTTGAAAATCTTCTATTCGCTCCTTATCAGTCCCAGCAAAATGTCCGTTAGGCTTGTATAGGTGTTTTCCTAATTTAGCTTTTAATCCCCAGCTTTTTAAAAGTTCAATTCCGTTATCAATAATTGTTGAATCAGAGATAATTCCAGCAGTAGCCACAATCATCACTGTATCACCTTTTTTTAAATAAGGGGCTTGCATACGTGGTGAATTGATAATTTTTGCTTTTCGTTGTGAAAAACAAATCGTCATGTTAAACATTAGTATAACAATGAGTGCGATTTTATGAAAACCATTACTAATCATTGTTTTGAGTAAAAATACACTTTTTCTATAAACGTCAGATACTTGCTTTTTCTTACTTTTGCCCTTACAAATTTTGATAATGAGCAATCCAAAAAGATATACTATTACCGCAGCATTACCTTATACCAATGGCCCTATTCATATTGGGCATTTAGCAGGAGTATATGTGCCTGCTGATATTTATGCGCGCTATTTACGATTAACCGGAAAAGATGTCATCTATATCTGCGGAAGTGATGAGCATGGTGTAGCCATCCCCATGCGTGCAAAAAAAGAAGGTGTTTCGCCTAAAGAGATAATTGACAAATACCATACTATTATCAAAAACTCCTTTACAGAATTTGGAATTTCTTTTGATAATTATTCGCGTACTTCTGCTCAGGTACATCATGAAACTGCATCAGAATTCTTCGAAAAAATGCATAATAAAGGGCAGTTTATTGAAGAGGTAACCGAACAGCTATATGATGCAGAAGCTGATCAGTTTTTAGCTGATAGATTTGTAATTGGTACTTGCCCTAATTGTGGGTTTGAAGAAAGTTATGGTGATCAATGTGAAAATTGTGGTACGAGTCATAATGCGACCGATTTAATTAATCCGAAATCTGCAATTACCGGTAATGCCCCAGATCTTAAACAAACAAAGCACTGGTTTTTACCGCTAGACCAATATGAAGGCTTTCTAAAAGAATGGATACTCAAAGGGCATAAAAATGACTGGAAACCGAATGTTTATGGCCAATGTAAATCATGGATTGATGACGGTTTAAAACCAAGAGCCGTTACGCGTGATCTCGATTGGGGAATTCCGGTGCCGGTTGAAGGTGGAGAGGGAAAGGTTTTATATGTTTGGTTTGATGCTCCAATCGGATATATTTCTTCAACCAAAGAATGGGCTGCACGTGAAGGAAAAGATTGGGAGCCTTATTGGAAGGATAAAGACACTAAATTATTACATTTTATTGGTAAAGATAATATAGTATTTCACTGTATTATTTTTCCAAGCATGTTAAAAGCTGATGGCGATTATGTGTTGCCTGATAATGTTCCGGCAAATGAGTTCTTAAATCTTGAAGGAAATAAATTATCAACTTCAAAAAATTGGGCGGTATGGTTACATGAATACCTAGAAGAATTTCCTGGCAAACAGGACGTATTGCGTTATGTATTAACAGCAAATGCACCAGAAACTAAAGACAATGATTTTACCTGGAAAGATTTTCAAGCTCGCAATAATAATGAATTAGTTGCCATTTTTGGGAATTTTATTAATCGTGTTGTGGTGTTAACCAATAAGTACTACAATGGTGAGGTTCCTGTTGCTGGCGATCTATCTCAAGTTGATAAAGAAACACTAGAACAACTACGAAAATATCCTCAAACTATTTCGAGCTCTATTGAAAGATATCGCTTTCGAGAGGCTTTAAATGAACTTATGAACTTGGCTCGTTTAGGTAATAAATATTTAGCAGATGAAGAACCTTGGAAAGTAATAAAGGAAGATCCAGAGCGTGTTCAGACCATTATGAACATAGCGTTACAGATTGCTTCTGGATTGGCTATTTTATGTGAACCATTTTTACCTTTCACATCTCAAAAGCTTAAGAATATATTGGCTCTGCAAGAGAATTTAAGCTGGAATGATGTTTCTAAAAATAAAGAGTTGATTGCTGCAGGTCATCAAATAGGTAAGTCCGAATTATTATTTTCTAAAATTGAGGATAAAGACATGCAAAAGCAGCTAGATAAACTAGCAGCGACAAAAATAGCAAATGAACAATCTTTAAAAACAGTTGAACCTCAAAAAGAAACCATCGAATTTGATGATTTTACCAAACTAGACATACGTGTTGGAACCGTTTTAGAAGCTGAAAAAGTGGCAAAAACAAAAAAGTTACTCCAATTAAAGGTTGATGTCGGTATAGATGTGCGTACTATTGTATCCGGTATTGCTGAGAGTTTTTCTCCTAAAGAAATTATCGGACAACAAGTAACTGTTTTATGCAATTTAGCCCCAAGAAAAATTCGTGGGGTAGAAAGTCAAGGCATGATTTTAATGACCGATACTCCCGATGGAAAATTAGCCTTCGTTGAGCCTGAAAGAGAAGTTATAAACGGGCAGCAAATAAGTTAAGTATATGAAGTTAATCGCTAAATGTAAGTCTTGCCAAAAAGAAAATGTAATTCTTCATTCTTCTATAAATGATAGAGCTGAATTATCATTTAATAAAGGTAAAGAGTTCTTGGCAACATGTAAAAACTGTCTTTCTAAGCAAAAATATCATGTAAATAATTTTAGAGCTGAAAGCTCAATTAGCTTTAAACTATTCGGCATCATAATGGTAGCGGCAATTGTTACTTCTATATTATTTCTTGAATATACGCTACTTAATTATGGATTTATAGTTATCGGTGGAATATTTCTAGTTCCTTCGATTGCCTATGGTATTTTAAAGCAGCAAGAAACTGTTAAATTAAATTCATTTAATAGATATAAAGTCAAAGAATAATTGTTCTTTTTTAATTGACAATCCGCATTGATAAATTATATACGCTCCAAGACCAGTCTCTCTCAAAAATCAATTCAAAACACAATTGAATTGCTAAATGAAGATTGTACAATTCCGTTTATTGCGCGCTATCGTAAAGAGAAAACCGGTAATTTAGATGAGGTTCAACTAAGTGAAATTGTAAAATTTAAAGAGCTATTTGAAACACTACAAAAGCGCAAAGATGCTATTTTAAAATCGTTAGAAGAGCAACAGGCACTTACTAATGAGTTAAAACAAAAAATTTCTTCTTGTACTGATCTTACCTTGTTAGAAGATCTTTATCTTCCTTATAAAAAGAAGCGTAAAACCAAAGCCGAAACGGCTCTTAATAATGGATTAGAGCCCCTGGCAAAGATCATAATGAGTCAGCGAGCAGATGATTTAGATTATATTGCTTCAAAGTATGTTTCCGCAACCGTTGAAAATGAAGTTGATGCTTTAGAGGGAGCGCGACATATTATTGCAGAATGGATCAATGAACGTACTGATATTAGAAATAATATTCGTTATCAATTAGAGCGATTTGCGGTTATTTCAACAAAGGTGGTAAAAGCAAAATCTAATGATGAGAAAGCACAAAAATTTAAAGACTATTTTAATTGGGAGGAATCATTGTCTAGAATTCCATCTCATCGTCTTTTGGCAATATTGCGTGCAGAAAAAGAAGGTTTTGTTCGAATTAAAATAGAAGTAGATCATGAACGGGCATTGCAAAAAATAAAAGATAGAATTATCCGCTCAAATAATGTGTGTGCTGAACATATATCTATTGCCATTGAAGATGCTTATAAACGTCTACTTTATCCAGCGCTATCAAATGAAACCTTATCTATTGCCAAAGAAAAAGCCGATGATGCGGCAATTGCAGTATTTGCCAAAAATCTGAGACAACTACTTCTAGGCGCTCCTTTAGGTGAAAAGCGAATCTTAGCCATTGATCCAGGATTTAGAACAGGGTGCAAGATTGTATGTTTAGACGCTCAAGGCGGATTGAAACACAACGAAACCATGTATCCGCATCCACCGCAAAATGACCGTAAAGGGGCAATAAAAAAAATAAGTTCGCTAGTCGATGCGTATAAAATAGAGGCTATCGCTATTGGAAATGGAACTGCATCTCGAGAAACCGAGCAGCTTATTAGGCGAATTCAATTTAAAACTGAACTTCAAGTCTTCGTGGTAAGTGAAGCAGGTGCTTCTATATATTCGGCCTCAAAAATCGCCCGTGAAGAATTCCCTAACTATGATGTTACTGTTCGTGGAGCAGTCTCTATAGGAAGACGATTAACTGATCCTTTAGCCGAATTGGTAAAAATTGATGCCAAGTCAATTGGTGTTGGACAATATCAACATGACGTAGATCAACCTAAACTTAAAAAATCACTAGATACCGTTGTTGAAAGTTGTGTTAATACTGTAGGGGTGAACATCAACACCGCTAGTGAATCTTTATTAAGTTATGTTTCTGGGATTGGGCCAAAATTAGCGGAGAATATTACTAATTATCGATCGAAAAATGGCGCCTTTACTTCTCGCAAAGAGATTAAAAATGTAGCACGATTAGGAGGAAAAGCTTTTGAGCAGTCGGCTGGTTTTTTAAGAATAAAGAAAGGTGAAAATCCACTAGATGATTCTGCAGTGCATCCCGAACGATATGATTTGGTACGTAGAATTGCAAAAGATTTACAAGTTGATGTTTCAGATTTAATAGGTAATATTAGCTTACTTCAAAAAATAAACCTTCAGAATTATTGTTCAGAAGATATCGGTTTACCAACCCTTGAGGATATTTTAAAGGAATTGGAAAAACCAGGACTAGACCCAAGAGAAAAAGCCAAGGTTTTTACTTTTGATCAAAACATTAAAACCATTAATGATCTTCGTGAAGGGCAGCTCTTGCCCGGTATTATAAATAATATTACCAATTTTGGCTGTTTTGTTGATATTGGAATTAAGGAAAGTGGTTTGATTCATGTTTCGAATCTATCTGATGACTATGTAAGCGATGTAAATAGCATCGTACGTTTGCATCAACAAATAATTGTTAAAGTATTAGAAGTTGATAAGGTTAGAAAGCGCATTCAACTTAAACTTCACAAATAAAAAAAAGAGGCTATCTTAAAAATTCTTTATGATTCTCCAATGCCGAGTTTTACGGGAGGATACATCAATTTTAAGATCAGTCTCTCTCTTTTATGCTTACAAATATATCAATCAAATCTGTAGTAAATCTAAAGAAATCAGCTAGTTGAGAAATAAAAGAGCGGCAAATTACCACTCTTTTGACAATTTTATTATTTATTTACTTTCCGCCCAGCATAAGTAATTCATTGCATACAATTTCGGTAACATATCTTTTCTCTCCATTTTTATCTTCGTAACTTCTAGATGTTAACTTTCCTTCGATGGCAATTTCATTTCCCTTTACCACATATTTTTCAATGATTTCAGCAGTCTTATTCCATGCTATAATACTATGCCATTGTGTATCTGTCACTTTTTCTCCCTTAGCATTTCGATAAACTTCATTGGTTGCAATTGAGAATTTTGCTAATTTTTTACCCGAATCAAGCGTTAAGATTTCTGGGTTATTTCCTAAATTTCCAATCAACTGTACTTTGTTTCTAAGTGTGCTCATAATTTTAATTTTTTGTTTAACAGTTAAGCCTATTGAATATCATTTGTTCAATTCAACGCTGCAAAGATGTATTGATCATGAAACTATTATCGGTTGTTAATCATTTACTTTCGATTGTAATTGAATGTAAACGAATAAATCGTATATTGCATTACTCAAGAATTTTTTATGGAAATTTTCGCTGAAACCGAAAGATTGATCTTAAGGGAAATCGTAGATACTGACTTAAATGCAATGTTTGAATTAGATGCAGATCCAATAGTTCATAAATATTTAGGTAACAAGCCTATAAGAACAAAAGAAGAAGCCCAAAAAAATATTGACTATATCAGACTACAATATAAGGAAAGAGGGATAGGTCGTTGGGCGGTCATTAATAAAACTAACAATGAATTTATGGGTTGGTCTGGATTGAAACTCAATACCGAAGCAGTTTTAAATAATCACTCAAAATTCTATGATGTTGGTTATCGATTTATTCCTCGTTATTGGGGAAAAGGCTACGCCACAGAATCTGGGAAAGCAGCAATAGATTATGCTTTCAATACAATGAAATTGAACATAATTTACGGTATTACCGAAATGGGGAATGAAGCATCTCATAATGCATTATTGAAAATAGGACTTACCTATATAGAAGACTTTTACTTTGAGAAAGAAAATTTGCAATTAAGGTGGTATGAAATTAAAAACAACTTGTAATGGACAGAAAATGCTTAGAATGCGGTGAAAAAGTACTAGGTAGAAGTGATAAAAAATTCTGCTCAGATTATTGCAGAAACACCTACAATAATAAAGTTAATAAAGAGAGCAAAAATCTTATTCGGAATATTAACAATCGCTTACGAAAGAATTACAAAGTACTTTCTGAACTTAATAAAAGTGGAAAAACGAAAGTGGGTAGAAATAAACTGTACGACCGAGGTTTTGACTTTCAATTGTTCACTTCTATTTATACTACTAAAACAGGTAATACTTACTTCTATGTATACGATCAAGGTTATTTGGCCTTAGAAAATGAATACTATCTACTTATAAAAAGAGATTAAAAAATAATCTCTAATTTTTAGCTTCACCACATAAAATATAATTTAAAATAAACTTTATAGTAGGAGTTTTCTTTGTTCGATTGTTTAATTCACGAAGCCAAGAGAATACAGCTTCAATCGACGTACAAAGGGAAAATTGCTATGAAAAATCTTTTGAAGTCGTTTATTTTCTTCTTTCTCCCCTTAAGTAAGAAAAGTCTTGCTAACAAGAATGTAGTATCTGTTAGTTATTTATTGGAAGTCCACCGAAAGGTGGGCTTTTTCATTTCCAGTTCTGGCCCTTTTGTTCTAAAGCCGCAATTAAAACATCTTTTTGACTTATCTGCCCTACGAGTTTTCCATTTTCTACTATTGGAAATCTTCTACGTTTAGATGTTAAGAACTGTTTTGCAGCATCAAAAATATTTAAATTACCATCGATCGTTTCCACATTTTTTACCATGTGCTTATCAACCGTGTCATTATCTATAGGCATATTATAATAACGACTTTCAGAAATTTGCTTAATACAATCACCTTCTGAAATAATACCTAGCAATTCATTCTTTTCATTCACAACAGGCCCTCCAGATATCTTATTCTTAATCAAAATTTGCATTACCTCGGCAACGGGTTGATCTGGTTTAAAGGTGATTAACTTTTTGGTCATATAATCTGAAACCAATGCTGGTTTTAACTCCGCTTTTTTTGGTTGACTTCTACGTCCTTGAAAACTTTTTATAGCCATAATTCTAGCATTTTATCTCTTAAATATAGATAATAAATCGATAAATGACCTTAAATAGCCCTAATTATGTTATCAACAACTATAAAAACCGCTAAAAATAATTGTAGATACTTTATATTTGGTTCTTCAAAAAAATTACCAGATGAAAACCATAAATGATTTTGATTTTAAAGATAAAAAAGCTTTGATCAGAGTAGATTTTAATGTACCTCTTAATGATGAGTTTCAAGTAACAGATGATACTAGAATTAAAGCAGCAATGCCCACTATTATTAAGATACTTGAAGATGGGGGTAGTTGTGTGTTAATGTCGCACTTAGGACGTCCAAAAGGTATTGAAAATAAATTCTCTCTTAAACACATTTTAAACAAAGTAAGCGATGTAATAGGTGTGCAAGTAAAATTTGTTGATAATTGTGTAGGTGTAAAAGCTGAAAAAGCCAGTGCAGAATTACAGCCTGGCGAGGTACTATTACTCGAAAATCTACGCTTTCATAACGAAGAAAAATCTGGAGATGAAACTTTTGCTAAACAACTTTCAAAATTGGGCGATATCTATGTAAATGATGCCTTTGGCACGGCGCATCGTGCTCATGCTTCTACAACAATTGTAGCGCAATTTTTTGAAAACAAAAAATGCTTCGGAGCACTACTAGCCAAAGAAATTGAAAGTATTAATAGAGTTCTTGAAGACAGCGAAAAACCTGTAACGGCCATTTTAGGCGGTGCTAAAGTATCTTCAAAAATTGGAATTATTAAGAATATACTCGATAAAGTAGATCATATTATTATAGGCGGTGGGATGACTTTTACCTTTATTAAAGCCCTTGGCGGAAATATTGGAAACTCTCTTGTTGAAAACGACAAACTTGATCTAGCATTAGAAATTTTAGAGGAAGCCAAAGAAAAAAACACGAACATTCATCTTCCAATTGATGCTGTAATTGCAGATGATTTTAAAAATGATGCTAATACACAAATCGTTGAGATCAATGATATCCCAGACGGATGGATGGGCTTAGACAGTGGCCCAAAAACCAACGTAGGCTTTTCTTTTGTGATTGCACAATCAAGAACCATTTTATGGAATGGTCCGTTAGGTGTTTTCGAAATGCCTAAGTTCGCAAAAGGAACTATAGAATTGGGTAATGCCATTGCAGAAGCCTCAGCAGACGGTGCTTTCTCTCTTGTTGGAGGTGGAGATTCTGTAGCTGCGGTAAAGCAATTCGGATTTGAAAATAAAGTTAGCTATGTTTCTACTGGTGGGGGTGCCATGTTAGAAAGCTTAGAAGGAAAAACATTACCCGGAATTGACGCTATACTAAATTAGATTTTGATCTTTAGAGAAGGAAATATTTCTGACTTAGCGCAATGTAAAGAAGTTGGGTTAGCATCGTATTCTCAATATTTCGAAGTTTTAGATCCTGAAAACAGAGAAAAGCTAAATCAAATATTGAACAATAGTGATAACGTAAAAAAGTTTATTACTAACAGTACTTCTTTTGTTTGCGAAGTCGAGAATGAGATCGTTGGAGTAATTTATTATTTCGCTAGTGGCAATCCTACCGACTTGTATTCTAGCAATGTTTCTTATATTCGTTCATTAGGTGTAAAACCAGAATATCGGGGCTTAGGTGTTGGAAAAAAACTAACACAATTATGTATCCAGCATGCACTAGAAACCAATGAAAAATTAATAGCCCTACACACCTCTGAGTTTATGGACATCGCTAGAAGTATGTATGAAAAAATGGGGTTCAAAAAACAGAAAGAAGTTCAAAGACTCGGAAAAAAATATTGGATTTTTATTAAAGAACTAAACAAATGAAGTATACCAATCTACCAACCACAGCTATAAAAGTTAGTAAAATATGCCTTGGTACAATGACTTGGGGCGAACAAAACACGGAGGCTGAAGGTCATAAACAGATGGATTATGCCTTAGATCAAGGTGTTAATTTTTTTGATACTGCAGAGCTCTATTCAGTTCCAGCAAAAGCAGAAACCTATGGTGCTACCGAAAAAATTATTGGTACTTGGTTTAAAAAAAGTGGTAATAGAGATAAAGTTATATTAGCCAGTAAAATAGCCGGGGCAGGGCCTTATACGGCTCATATTAGAAAAACCGGATTTTCAAAAGAAGCAATTGCCGAAGCAATTGAAGGTAGCCTTAAACGATTGCAAACAGACTATATTGATTTGTATCAGTTACACTGGCCTGAACGTCCCGTGAATTGTTTTGGAGTCCGTGATTTCCCGTATCATCAACAAACACAATGGGATGATAATTTTGCCGAAATTCTAGAATCTTTAAATGAGCATATAAAAACAGGTAAAATTCGCCATGTTGGTCTTTCAAATGAATCGGCTTGGGGTGTTATGCGTTACCTTGAGGAGTCCAAACAAAAAAACTTACCACGTATGATTACTCTGCAAAATTCATATTCTCTATTACATAGAATGTATGAAACCAATCTTTCAGAGGTTTCTATACGAGAAAATATTGGTTTATTGGCATATTCTCCTCTTGCCTTTGGTGTATTATCAGGTAAATATTTAAACAATCATATGCCTCATGATGCTCGTGTTACTTTATTTCCTAATTACAACAGATATAGTAGTAAAGAATCTGAGAAAGCCGTAATTGCATATAATGCCATTGCAGAAAAGTATGGACTTAGCTTAACACAGTTATCATTGGCTTTTGTAAACCAACTACCATTCGTAACTGGTAATATTATTGGAGCAACAAAAATGAGTCAATTAAAAGAGAATATTGACAGTATTAACATAGAATTATCTCAAGAAGTTATAGATGAAATTAACGTCGTTCATGCTAAAATACCAAACCCTGCAGCGTAGAACATGTCATTTGTGATACTAATAACTTAGTAACCTAATTTTTCACGAACTCGGTCAAGTACTTCCTGTGCTATTTTTCTTGCCTTCTCTGCGCCAATGGCTAGTGCATCATCGATTTCGTTCAGATTATTCATATAATGATTGTAACGCTCGCGCTCTTTTGCAAATTTGGTGACTAGTAATTCAAAAAAGGCTTGTTTGGCATGGCCATAGCCATAATTGCCCCCTAGATAATTGGCTCGCATTTCTGCAATTTGATCTTCATTTGCAACAAGCTTATACAAAGCAAATAAATTACATGTGTCTGGATTCTTAGGCTCTTCTAATGGTGTGCTATCTGTTTGAATTTTCATGACCTGTTTGCGTAATTTTTTATCATCTAAAAACAGGTTAATATCATTCTTTCGAGATTTACTCATCTTTTCACCATCAGTTCCAGGCACCAACATGGTATCTTCTTTCAACCTAATTTGAGGTGGTAATAAAACTGCTCCTACTTTATGGTTAACTCTATTAGCAACATCGCGCGTCATTTCCAAGTGTTGAGATTGATCTTTTCCTACTGGTACAATATCTGCATCGTATAATAAAATATCTGCTGCCATGAGCATTGGATAGGTAAACAATCCTGAATTTACATCTTCTAAACGATCCGCTTTATCTTTAAAGCTATGAGCCAATGTCAATCTCTGATATGGAAAAAAGCAGCTTAAATACCAAGATAACTCGGTAACCTCAGGAATATCACTCTGACGGTAAAACACGGTCTTCGCTATATCTAATCCAAATGCCAACCAGGTGGCCGCTGTGCTATATGTATTTTGTTTTATAACCTCACCATCTTTAATTTGCGTAAGCGTATGCATATTGGCAATAAACAAAAATGACTCATTTGCTGGGTCATTAGCCATTTCAATTGCGGGTATAATTGCTCCTAATAAATTTCCAAGGTGCGGAGTACCTGTGCTTTGTACACCTGTAAGTATTCGTGCCATAATTTACTGCTTTCCCATTTTTTGGGATGTGTTTTGCGTTGGCAAAAATATGAATTAAAAACCTCAATCAACAAATTTCAAACTTTAAAGACGGCCCTCGAATTTTCAATTTTACTATTTGAATATTTTTATTGTTACATTTGACTGCTATGGAGCTATTTAAAAATATCTTCCGCATCTTTTGGCGCGCTTGGTTTTATGGCTGGGTTTTTTTTTCAATTCTTTTTGCATTACCCTTACTTATCTTTGTAATTTATGATGAAAGGTATTACAAAACCTTTTTTAAAATTGCCATTGCTTGGGGAAAAACCATTGTTTTTGTTATGGGCTTCAAGCCTGTTGTAACATATGAGCAAGATATTTTAGCTAATAAAAACTATATGTTTATTGCAAATCATGCATCATTGATAGACGTAATGCTGATGCTATCTGTAATGAAAAATCCTGCAGTTTTTGTAGGGAAAAAAGAACTGCGAAAGCTTCCTGTTTTTGGTTATGTGTTTAGAAAGACCAGCATCTATGTAGATCGAAGCAGTGAAAAAAGTCGTAAAGAAGTATATGTACGCGCTCAACAGAAATTAAACCAAGGATTAAGCATTGCAATTTTTCCTGAAGGATTGGTCCCTGAAGAAAGTGTAATTTTAGCTCCATTTAAAAATGGCGCTTTTAGAATGGCGATAGAGCATCAAATACCCATAGTTCCAATGACATTTTATGATGTAAAAAAACGTTTTTCTTGGACTTTTTTTAGTGGTTGGCCAGGAAAACTAAGAGTTAAAGTTCATCCATTCATAGAGACTAAAGGATTAACCATAGATGATATGGAGCCTTTAAAGCAACAAGCCTTTGATTTAATTCTTAACGAGCTAATTCAAGATATGAAGATTAATGGATGATAAACACTTAACATATTATTCTAAAACCGAAGAACAGCTTAATGTTGTCACACACGGAATAGGATTTCTTCTTAGTATTGTAGCATTAATTCTTCTTGTGAATCATGCAAGTAAAATGGGAACTGCTCGGCATATTGTAAGCTTTACCATTTTTGGAGCGAGTCTAATTTTATTGTATTCTGCCTCGACATTTTATCACTACGTTCAACAACCAAAACTTCGTAAAAAGCTGAACATTTTGGATCATTCTGCCATTTACGTTTTAATAGCTGGCACCTATACCCCGTTCACTTTAGTAACCTTAAAAGGCTGGCTAGGCTGGACTCTTTTTGGAATAACATGGGGAATTGCACTTATCGGCATATTCTTTAAACTTTTTTATACCGGAAGATTCGATAAGATTTCAACGATTGCATACGTTGCGATGGGATGGATTGTAATTTTCGCTATTAAACCTCTAATAGAAAATCTTCCAATTAATGGTTTGTATTGGTTATTATCAGGAGGTGTTTTTTACACGGTTGGCGCAATTTTATACAGCATTGAAAAATTAAAATTCAACCACGCCATTTTTCATGTTTTTGTTTTACTCGGGAGTTTTTCTCATTTTATGGCTATATACTACTACGTATTAAAGCACTAAACGGTTTCCTTTTGATATAAAAGTCGTGTAAGTTTGATTGAAAGATCGAGTAATATAATTTTGGCATTACCGTTTCGCTCAATATGGTAGATCGCATTATTAAGTTCGTTACTTATTTCCAGAATATTACCACTATGTACAAAAGGAGCGAATTTTTCCAAACTAAAATTTGACGTTTTAGGTTCTAAAAAAACTAGTTTATCGGCTTGATAGTTTTTCAGCATCGCTTGTCTAAAAAATTGCAAACAATACTGTAAAAAATTCTTTTGTACTTCGCGCCCTGAAACGGCAATTGCATCACTCCAACCTATAAGATCTTGTATAACAGCTGCATTTCCTCTTGCCCTAAACGCAGTACGAACCCAAGTAACAAACCATTGTTCAAACTGTTCATCACTATCCTCATTATGTGCCAATTTCAATGCTTTATTCCAATTACCATCTGCTTGATGCGCTATTTTTATAGCCTCGTTATCAGTTATATGCTCATATTCAAGCAGTCCGTTTTTAATTTCATTTTCACTTAAAGAAAATAATTTAACAACTTGGCAACGCGATTTGATAGTGTCAAGAATTTGATCTTCGTTTTCAGTAATTAAAAGTAAGACCGTCTTTTCAGGAGGTTCTTCTATCAATTTTAGTAATTTATTAGATGCTGCAATGTTCATTTTTTCGGCCATCCAAATGAGCATAATCTTAAAATTACCTTCAAATGCTTTTAATGATAGCTTTTTAACAATACTTTCAGCCTCATCAACTCCTATTTGTCCTTGTTTCTTTTCAATGCCTAATTGGCTATACCAATCAAATAGGTCACCATAAGGGCTATTGGCCACAAAATCTCGCCATTCATCTAAGAACAAATCACTAACCGGATGCTTTTTTACATTGGCATTTACTGCTACCGGAAATACAAAATGCATATCGGGATGCATCAATTTATTAAACTTTAAATTACAGGCTTCATTCCCGGTAATATTTTCGCCATTAGAGTTTTGACATAAGATATATTGAGAGTAAGCAATAGCTAAGGGCAAAGCCCCGCTACCCTTAGGAGCTACAAATAATTGCGCATGAGGAATACGCTTATTTCCAACCGACTGTATCAATTGTTTTTTGGCCTTTTCTTGCCCAATAATTTCCTTAAAAAGCATAAAGCAAAAGTATGTGAATTTTTTAATTCATTAACGAAGAAAGCAAGATGAAAAAACTTGTCTGTACTTAAAATGATTATTGTTAGTTAAAGAATTGTAGTTAAGAGGCCCCGTTTAAGCCTATTTATAATTTAGCAATTATCACTATCTTTACCAATGATAACTGATTTATGAATTTAGAATCGAAAACTAAGTTTTCGATTTCAAAATATACTTACATATATGAGCTGTAATAGTTGCTCTACAGATACTAATGGTATCCCTAAAGGCTGTAAAAGCAATGGCAGTTGTGGTACAGGAAGTTGTGATAAATTAACAGTCTTTGATTGGCTCTCTAATATGACGCTGCCTAGTGGTCAACAGCCATTTGATATCATGGAAGTCCGTTTTAAAAACGGACGGAAACACTTTTATAAAAACACTAAAAATTTATCTATTACTGTTGGCGATGTAGTAGCCGTTGAAACCTCACCAGGACATGATATTGGAACCGTTTCTTTAACCGGGGAATTGGTAAAAATACAAATGCGAAAAAAGAATGTAAGCGACGACAATGATGCTGTTAAACAAATCTATAGAAAAGCAAGTCAAAAAGATATAGATGTATGGCAGTCTGCTCGTAATAAAGAGCAAGAAGTTCAAAGAAAATCACGTTTAATTATTAGCCGACTTGGTTTAGAAATGAAATTATCTGATGTTGAATTTCAAGGAGACGGAAACAAGGCTACCTTCTATTATACAGCAGATGATCGTGTAGACTTTAGGCAATTAATAAAGGAGCTGGCTTCTACATTTCGAATACGTATAGAAATGAAGCAGGTAGGGCTCCGCCAAGAAGCAGCTCGTTTAGGCGGGGTAGGATCGTGTGGGCGAGAATTATGTTGTTCTACATGGCTGACCGATTTTAGATCTGTAACCACCTCTTCTGCGAGATATCAACAATTATCATTAAACCCTCAAAAGCTAGCTGGCCAATGTGGTAAGTTAAAGTGCTGCTTAAATTATGAGTTAGATTCATACATGGATGCTTTAAAAAGCTTCCCCAATACCGATACCTGGTTACAAACTGAAAAAGGTACAGGTCTTTTTCAAAAAATGGATATTTTTAAAGGGTTAATGTGGTATGCATACAAAGAAAATCCTATACAGTGGCATCAGTTAAGTGTAGAGCAAGTAAACGATATTATTACTTTGAATGGTAATAAGAAAAAAGTGGCTAGCCTTGAAGAATATGCTTCCGAATTTGAGTTCGAAAAAAGTGATGAAAAGATTTTTAGCGATGTTGTTGGGCAAGATAGCCTCACGCGCTTTGATAAAAAAACTAAAAAAAGAAGAAGAAATAAAAATAATAAACGAAGAAAACCACGTAATAATGCCTAAAATATTAGCGTTTATATTATTAGCAATATGTTTTGTATCATGTGGGGATGATAAAGAGTTTGATGAGTATAAATCTATTACAAATGCACAATGGAATAAAGACTCAATTATGAACTTTAAGTTTTCTCCAACTGATACCATTTCACGAAACAATCTTTATATTAATTTGCGGAATAATAAAGACTATGAGTTTAATAATCTTTGGTTAATTGTTGGGATTGACTTCCCAAATAACACAAGTATTATTGATACTTTAGAGTATGAAATGACCGATGCGCAGGGACAGTTTTTAGGCTCAGGGTTAACAGATCTTAAGCAAAACAAGTTAGAGTATAAAGCAAACGTTATTTTTCCATTGAGCGGAGAATATAATATCAATGTTCAACATGCCATGCGCAAAAGCGGAGAAATTGAAGGAATAGCCAACCTTAAAGGCATTACAGATGTTGGAGTGAGTATAGAAAAAGTAACAAACAATGAGTAAAAAAACAAACGAACAATTATCAAGCTTTAAAAAATATACGCGTTGGTTATGGCGTCTCTTTTTTGGAGGAATTGGTGCTATTATTCTTCTTTTTTTATTGGCAGGTTTTGGTGTTTTTGGAAAACTTCCAACTTTTGAAGAATTAGAAAATCCAAAAAGCAACTTGGCCACAGAAGTTATTTCCATCGATGGAAAAACCATAGGAACCTACGCGGTTGAAAATAGAACTCCGATAGGTTACAGAGATTTACCACAAAACCTAGTCGATGCCTTAATTGCAACTGAAGATATTAGATATTATAACCACTCGGGGATAGATGTAAAAGGAACTATTAGGGCTTTTGCTTTTTTAGGTAGCAGAGGTGGTGCCAGTACAATTACACAACAGTTGGCAAAATTATTGTTCCACGGGCAAGGCTCCAAAAATAAGTTTAGTAGAGGATTACAGAAAATTAAAGAATTGGTTATTGCTATTAGACTAGAGCGGCAATACACTAAAGAAGAGATCATCGCCATGTATCTAAATAAATATGATTTCTTAAATCAAGCCGTTGGTATACGTTCTGCTTCTCGCATCTATTTTAGCAAAGAGCCTAAAGATTTGACCCAGGAAGAATCAGCAATGTTAGTTGGCATGCTCAAAAATTCATCGCTATACAATCCTTTACGAAGAAAGGAAATGGTGAAGAATAGACGTGATGTTGTTTTAGCTCAGATGGGGAAATATGATTTCTTAACAAAGCAAGAAAAAGATTCGCTACAAAACTTACCATTAACACTAGACTATTCTCCTGAAGATACAAGTTTCGGCGTTGCTACCTATTTTAGAGAATATTTACGTGGTTTTATGAAAGATTGGGTAAAAGAAAACCCAAAACCTGATGGTAGTGATTATAATATATTTAGAGATGGTCTTAAAATATATGTTACTATAGATTCTAGAATGCAAGAATATGCTGAAGCGGCAATGGAAGAACATATGTCTAACCTACAACGTGTGTTTTTTAAGGCGCAAAAAAATAATAGAACAGCTCCCTTTTATGATTTAACGAAGAAGCAGGTTGCAAGTACTATAGAAGGGGCTATAAAGCGTTCTAATCGTTGGAAGCGTATGAAAAAACAAGGTAAATCTGAAAAGGAAATCCGTGAATCTTTCAATAAAAAGATTGATATGCGAATTTTCTCTTGGAAGGGTGAAATTGACACGCTAATGACTCCTAAAGATTCCATTATTTATTACAAGCATTTTCTTAGGTCTGGCTTACTCTCTACAGACCCCCAAACAGGTCATGTAAAGGCATGGGTAGGTGGTATTAATCATAAACATTTTCAATATGATCATGTAAAACAAGGATCGCGGCAAGTAGGCTCAACATTTAAACCATTTGTATATGCTACTGCAATTAATCAATTACAATTATCACCCTGTCGCGAATTAAATAACACCCCCTACACTATTCCTAAAGGAAAATATGGTTTGCCAGAAGATTGGACTCCCAAAAACTCTGATGGAAAATATGGTGGGGTTAGAACTTTAAAAAATGCACTGGCAAATTCCACCAATGTAATAACCGCTACGCTTATTGATCAAGTTACACCAACCAACGTTGTTCGTTTAGCGAAAAATTTAGGTGTAAAAAATGAAATTCCCGAAGTTCCTTCTATTGCTCTAGGAAGTGTCGATTTAACACTTTACGAAATGGTAGGAGCCTATAACACATTTGCTAATAAAGGGATGTATGTAGAGCCAATGATGATTTTACGAATAGAAGATAAAAATGGCACAGTACTTAGTGAGTTTACACCTAAAACCAAAGAAGTTTTGAGCGAACAATCAGCCTATACCGTAATTAACCTTTTAGAAGGTGTTACTCAGGCTGGTTCAGGTGTTAGACTACGTACGTCTTGGAGTAAATATCCAGACAGTATTGCATCTGGTTATCCGTATAAGTTTACCAACCCTATTGCAGGAAAAACAGGAACTACGCAAAATCAATCTGATGGGTGGTTTATGGGTATTGTACCCAATCTAACAACAGGTGTTTGGGTAGGTGCAGAAGACAGAGCTGCTCATTTTGAAGATTTAGCACGTGGACAAGGAGCGTCAATGGCCTTACCAATATGGGCTTTGTATATGCAGAAATGCTATGCCAATGAAGATTTAAAAATTAGTAAAGAAGCATTTGAAAAACCAGAAAACCTAAGTATTGAACTAGATTGTGAAAAATACAAGAATCCTGAAAATGGTGATGACGGTGAAGAAATTATTGAAGAAGTAGATTTTAATCAATAGATATGATAAATAAAGTAGTAAAAGATGCTCAAGAAGCTTTACAAGGAGTAACATCGGGCATGACTTTTATGTTAGGTGGTTTTGGACTTTGTGGTATTCCTGAAAATAGTATCTCAGAATTGGTTCGCTTAGGTATCAATGATCTAACTTGTATATCAAATAATGCAGGGGTCGATGACTTCGGCCTAGGCTTATTACTGCAACAACGTCAGATAAAAAAAATGATTTCCTCATATGTAGGCGAAAACGACGAATTCGAACGACAAATGCTTAGTGGTGAGTTGGAAGTCGATCTTATTCCGCAGGGAACGTTGGCAGAGCGATGTAGAGCAACAGGTGCAGGTATTCCGGCATTTTATACACCTGCTGGTTATGGCACCGAGGTTGCCGAAGGAAAAGAAACCCGTGAGTTTAATGGTAAAATGTATGTTTTAGAGCATGCTTTTAAGCCAGATTTTGCATTTGTAAAAGCCTGGAAAGGTGATACCGCAGGTAACTTAATTTTTAAAGGAACCGCACGAAATTTTAACCCAATGATGGCAATGGCCGGTAAAACTACCGTTGCTGAAGTTGAAGAGTTGGTTCCTGCCGGAACATTAGACCCAAACCAAATTCATACTCCAGGAATTTTTGTGCAACGTATTTTTGAAGGAAAAAACTACGAAAAGCGTATTGAGAACAGAACCATAACTCCTAAAAATTAATTGTATGAGCCTTGATAAGATCGGAATTGCAAAACGAATTGCCCAAGAATTACAAGATAGATGGTATGTGAACTTAGGAATAGGTATTCCAACACTTGTAGCAAACTATATTCCAAAAGGTATTCAAGTAGAATTTCAAAGTGAGAATGGTTTACTTGGCATGGGGCCTTTTCCATATGAAGAAAATGTGGATGCCGATTTGATCAATGCAGGAAAACAAACTGTAACCGTTTTAGAAGGAGGCTCGATTTTTAATTCTGCAACTAGTTTTGCAATGATTCGCGGTCAACATGTACAGCTCACTGTTCTGGGGGCGATGGAAGTAGCACAAAATGGAGACATTGCTAATTGGAAAATCCCTGGAAGAATGGTTAAAGGCATGGGTGGTGCAATGGATTTAGTTGCTTCTGCAGAAAACATTATTGTTGCTATGATGCATACCAATAAGCGGGGAGAATCAAAACTGCTTAAAAAATGCTCATTGCCATTAACAGGGGTTGGTTGCGTAACTAGAATTGTAACTAATTTAGCTGTTCTTGAAGTGAAAGATAATGCTTTTCATTTACTAGAGCGAGCACCTGGAGTATCGGTTGAAGAAATAAAGAATGCTACTGAAGGAACACTTGTTGTTGAAGGTGAAATTCCTGAAATGACTATTAACTAAAAACTCAAATTCTAAATACCAAATTCTAGAATTTTTGAAAAAATCTACTGTTAGGATTTGATATTTAACAATTGAAATTTATGAATATAATCTCTTACAACGTAAATGGCATTCGCGCTGCTTTAAAAAAAGGGTTTATAGATTGGTTACAAGCTGCCAATCCTGATGTGATTTGTATTCAAGAAACAAAGGCACATAAAGAACAGCTGGATCTAGCCATTTTTGAGCAAGCTGGTTATCCTTATCACTACTGGTTTTCTGCACAAAAAAAAGGGTATAGCAGTGTAGCCGTCCTGTCAAAGATTAAGCCAAATCATGTTGAATATGGTACCGGAATAGAAACAATGGATTTTGAAGGTAGAAATCTTCGATTAGATTTCGACAATGTGTCTGTTATGAGTTTATACTTGCCCTCGGGAACCAATGACGACCGGTTGAATTTCAAACTTAATTATATGGCCGAATTTCAAGAATATATTAATCAGCTAAAACAAGAAATACCAAACCTCGTTATCTGCGGAGATTATAATATTTGCCATGAAGAAATTGATATTCACAACCCAAAAATGAAAGGGGTTTCCGGGTTTTTGCCTGTTGAGCGTGAATGGATTGGCAAGTTTATTGATAGTGGGTTTATTGACACCTTTAGGTATTTTGTAAAAGAACCTCATCACTATAGCTGGTGGAGTTACCGTGCAAATGCTAGAGCAAATAACAAAGGTTGGCGTATTGATTATTGTATGGCCACAGAACCTTTAAAAGATCGATTAAAGCGTGCTTATATTTTACCAGAGGCAAAACATTCAGACCATTGCCCTATTGGGGTTGAAATAGAAACTTAAAACACAAGTGATGAAAAAATTTCTTTTTATTCTAACACTTACCAGCCTTTTAACTTCTTGCGTATCGAAAAAAGTTTACACCGAATTAGAAGATAAGTATCATCGATTGCGCGATAATAACTCTGATCTTTTTGATGAAAATCAAAGTTTAATTGATACAAAAAAAGAGTTAGAGGCTAACAAAGCAAAGTTACAATCTGAAGTTGATAATTTAAGTGCAGATAAAAGTAAATTGAATGACGAGGTTGCGCGATTAGCCGATAAAAAAAGTAAGCTTGAAAAAGAATATGATGAACTCTCACAAATGAGTGCCGAGCAACTTTCTGAAAAAGAAAAGCAAAACAGAACCTTGCTAAAACAACTTCAAGATAAGGAAGCGCGTTTAGCTGCTGAAAGCGGACGTTTAGAAAAACTGCAAGGCGAGCTAAACTCAAGATCAAAACGTGTAGATGAATTAGAAGGGTTAATTGCTGCTAAGGAAGCTAAAATGCTACGCTTAAAAGATGCTGTTTCAGCTGCTTTAAGTGGGTTTGAAGGAAAAGGTTTAACCGTAGAGCGTAAAAATGGGAAGGTTTATGTTTCAATGGAAAACAAATTACTTTTTAGTTCTGGTAGCTGGGCCGTAGGTTCACAAGGGCGAACCGCAGTTGTGAATTTGGCAAGCGTATTAAGACAAAATCAAGACATTGATGTTTTAATAGAAGGACATACCGATAATGTGCCTTATGGCGGAAAAGGTTCAATACAAGATAACTGGGATCTTTCTACAAAAAGAGCAACGGCTGTAGCAAGAATATTAACGAATAATAATGTTTCTCCAAAACAAATAACCGCCGCTGGTCGTAGCAAATTTTTACCTGTAGCAAGTAATAATTCTATTTCGGGTAAAGCGAAAAATAGGCGTATCGAAATTATTCTAGCCCCTAATTTGGATGCGATAAATCAATTATTAAATGAATAGTAGACCTTTGTAATGCTCAACATGATTCAGCTTCCATTAATTTAAAAAGTTCCTGCGCTTTTAAGAGTTTTGCGTGAAGGTTAAATTAGGTAGTCTTATTTGCTAATTGACCACAGGCAGCATCAATATCTTTACCTCTACTACGGCGTACATTAACTACAATTCTATTTGCCTCTAAGGTTTTTATATACATATCAATCGCCTCGGGTGATGCCTGTTGAAATTCGCCATCGTCAATGGCATTGTATTCTATTAGGTTTACTTTACACGGTACTTTTTTGCAATAGGCAACCAATGCATCAACATCTTTTTGGGTGTCATTAATATTTTTCCAAACTACATATTCAAAAGTGATTCTCTTTTTAGTTTTGGCATACCAGTACTGTAATGATTCTAGAAGCTCGGCCAAATTGCTTTTTTCATTTATTGGCATCATTCTACTTCTTACCTCATCAATAGCTGAATGTAGTGAAACGGCGAGGTTAAATTTCACCTCATCATCTGCCATTTTTTTAATCATCTTTGGTATACCAACCGTAGAAAGTGTGATTCGCTTTGGAGACATCCCCAAGCCCTCGTCTGAAGTAATCTTATCAATTGAAGTTAGTACATTTTTATAGTTTAAAAGAGGTTCGCCCATCCCCATAAAAACTATGTTTGATAATTTATGATTATGATATAACCTACTTTGTTTATCTATTGCTACAACTTGATCGTAAATTTCATCAGGGTTTAAATTTCGCATTCGCTTTAATCGGGCCGTTGCGCAAAAGTTACAATCTAAACTACACCCTACTTGACTTGATACACATGCAGTAGTTCGTGTTTCTGTAGGGATCAATACCGATTCTACAATTAAATTATCATGGAGTTTAATAGCATTTTTTATGGTACCATCTGTAGATCGTTGCATTTGATCTACTTCAACATGATTAATAACAAAATGTTCCTTGAGCATGGCCCTTGTTTCTTTTGAAATATTCGTCATATCTTCAAAAGAATGAGCAGCTTTATTCCATAACCATTCATATACCTGATTCCCACGAAACGACTTATCGTTATTTTCTACAAAAAAATTTCGAAGCTCTTCTTTTGTTAAGGCCCGTATATCTTTCTTTTCTATCATTCCCGCAAAAATATAAAATCCTGCCGAAGCAGGATTTATTATATAAAAAGTATTGAAAATTATCTAGCTAGTATCACTGGTTTAATCACCTCTTCACCACTTATCTGACTAGTAATTCGAATAAAGAATATATTCCCCACAAGATGAGAAATGTCTAATTCATTAGTTTGCAATTGTCCATTATACACCTTTTGGCCTAGCTGATTAAAAACCTCGTATTCTAAACCAGAAACAAAGCCTATAACATTATAAATTCCATCTGTTGAAGGGTTTGGATATAACACAATATTTTCTGGTTGAAAATTAAGATCATCAACCTTTATTTTGGTAATGTCTTTAAATTCAAATGTACCATTACTTTCGTAGATAACGGTGTCATTGTCTAGCTTCAAGCTAAAAGAACCGTTGCCCGAGTTACAGCAAATTCCATTACCCAAACTGTCATTAATTTCAAACGTATAACACATTTGACTCTGCACTATAAATGACTCTTCAATAGTGATCCCCTGCTGGTTAGAACTATAAGGGCCACCACTTGCAATAACAGTATTATTTTCATCTTTAAACTGCCAAGACGTTTGATTAGGGAAATTATCTGTTGTTAATGATAGTTTGACAATATTTGTTCTTAACCCATCGGCAATATTGAAATTTACGTTGCTTTCATTATCTAAGCTATTCTGATCTGCAGCTTCATTTAGGCTAATAATATTTGCTCTCAATGTATGAGTTCCTGCATTCACTGTTACAGAGGGTAATTGAATTGATTCTGATGCACCACTTTCCAATGATCCTGTCCACTGAAACTGAGTTTGGCTTTGATTATCTACAAACCAATCTATGTTCGCACTTGTTAAGGTATTTAACCCTTCATTTCGAAGAATGATACTTGGGGTGGCAGAAAAATTATCACAATTGATACTAACTGAAGATGAATTCAAAGATCCATCAAGAGCCAATTTTTCTTCAGCGATAAAGCTATCTAAAGTTAACGGACTCAAATTAAGAGGGTCTAACCAATCTCTTAGTCTCTCAGAAGAACTTGCTCCTTGATCCCAGGCTACTGCAAAACGTCCATATATATCAAATTCATTATTATCGATGGTTCCGTTACATGCTGCCTGCCCGGCGAAAAGCTCACCAATAATATGTCCGTTTTGATTAAATAATGGGGACCCCGATGAACCTCCTTCCGTTACACCTATTTCCCATCCGTCGCCGCTCCCTTGGCTACCTCCTCCTATAAGCCATACTTCGGTTCCACTCGCATTTGCTTTGGTGGCACCCGAGTCATCTCTGGCAACTTTCATAATATCACCTGAAGGATGATGAATTCCAACCTCAAATGATGGGTTGCTGTCAGATCTGTCCCACCCGGCATAGGTTAATTCCCAATCTTCCGGAATAGCATTATTAATTTCAACAAGCATATAGTCTGATCCTTCATTTCTAGCTCTTAAAGTAGCACCGCTCATGGTGAGGTTTTCTGCACTATTAGTACTGTTTGTTGTAGAACCACAAACCGGGTTTGGGCTTATCCAATTAAATCGCATCGAATACAGTGCTGGATTCGATGGGTTATCATTATTATCAAAAAAACAATGATTCGCAGTTAAGAAATATGGTGTTTTATCTTCTGCAGTATTATTCACTAAAGCTCCAGAGCAAATAAATCCATTACCCATACTTAAAAAGGCAACCGATTTCTTTAAAAGATTTTTTTGATCTTCAAAATCTTGACCAATTGGACAATCAACATCGTGATTACAATCTCCCGAGTCGTTTAGCCCTTTTGTATTTAAGTTATAATTTTTTTGAAATTCTTTTCCTAAGCGATATCCGTGAACAAGCGAAGAAATATGTAATTTGCCTTCATTCTTTACTTCTTTGGGTTCAAAATATTCTAACCACACTTTATCACCTCTAACTAACCAGGTGCCTAACATTTGATGCTCATTATTTACTTGGCTCGTGTAGGCTCCTAATAGATCTGACCTGTCATCATTATATAAATACAAATTTGCGCCATTGGGTAGATAAAAATTATCAAAATTAAAGCTCAGGTTTATTGCTTGTGGAGAATGAAATGCTATACGCCAAATTCTATCTCCATTATCAAGTTCAGTCCACACACCTCCATTTGCTAATCCATAGTTTACCTCACGTTGAATACCGTAGCGCCATGGTTTTCCTTGAATCAAATCATTTTTTTGATCCTCTTCTTTTATTTGTTTTATATCTAATGCTGGTAATTGAATAGATGTTAATCCGAGCTTATTGTTATTTAAACTCCAACTAACAGGTTTACCTTTGTTGGTAGTTTGTGCAAAGCTGTAAGAAAAAATTAAAATTAAAGCACTGGTAAAAATAATTCTCATGTCTCCCCTTTATTGATGAGGTAAATATACTGTTTTAAAATAAAAAGCCTTAAGAAAATTCTTAAGGCTTTTTAAATATAAGTAATATCTTTTTACAGTATTAGCATGGCGTCACCATACGAGTAAAAATTGTATTTTTCTTTAATTGCTTCAGCATAGGCCTCCTTAAGGAAATCGTGCCCGGCAAAAGCTGCTGTCATCATCATTAGTGTTGATTGCGGTGTATGAAAGTTCGTAATCATAGCATTAGCGATACTAAAATCATATGGAGGAAAGATAAACTTATGTGTCCAACCTTTAAATGGTTTTAAACGATTATCTGCAGATACCGAACTTTCCATAGTTCGCATTACTGTAGTACCAACAGCACATACCTTTCTTTTATTGCTTAGCGCTTCATTGACAGATTTTGCAGCATTCTCTGGTATGTGAATTTCTTCTGAATCCATTTTGTGCTTAGATAAATCTTCTACTTCTACTGGTTGAAAAGTACCTAAACCAACATGCAGTGTCACTTCTGCTAAATCAACTCCTTTAATTTCTAATCTTTTTAGTAAATGCTTAGAAAAATGTAGACCTGCCGTTGGTGCTGCAACGGCTCCTTCATGTTTTGCATATATTGTTTGGTAGCGTTCGGCATCTTGAGGCTCTGCTTCTCGTTTAATATATTTTGGCAATGGAGTTTCTCCTAAATCCTGCAATTTTTTTCTAAACTCTTCATAACTACCGTCAAATAAGAAACGTAATGTTCTTCCACGAGAAGTTGTATTATCAATTACCTCTGCTACTAAATCGTCATTGTCTCCAAAAAATAATTTGTTCCCAATTCTAATTTTACGAGCCGGATCAACCAGAACATCCCATAAGCGGCTTTCTTTATTCAATTCTCTTAACAAGAATACTTCAATTCTTGCTCCAGTCTTCTCCTTATTACCATATAATCTGGCCGGAAAAACTTTAGTATTATTAAAAACCATGATATCGTCTTCGTCAAAATACTGAACTAAATCTTTAAACAATTTATGTTCTATAGTTTGATCTTTACGATTTAACACCATTAGGCGTGCTTCATCTCTTACCTCTGAAGGATATTCGGCTAATAATTCTTTGGGTAAGTCAAATTTAAAATGTGATAATTTCATGTGAGTTCTTAATCTATTTTCGTGAAAATGAGCGCAAATATACAATATCAACATAGGGCTTGTCAAGTAAATAACCAAATATTTAATTCTTCTGTCTTGACTGATTATGTATCTTTGCCGAAAATAGATTTATGGCCGCTAAAGTTACACCATACAAGGATGCTAGAAGTAAAAAAGAGCAGGTAGCTGAAATGTTTGATAACGTTTCTTATAAATACGATTTTTTAAATCGACTACTAACTTTTGGTATTGATATGAAATGGAGAAAACTAGTGGTTAAAACAGTTGCTAAGAAAAATCCGAAACAAATACTTGATATTGCCACAGGCACAGGTGATTTTGCTTTAATGCTTTCTAAATTAAATCCTGATAAGGTCGTTGGCCTCGACCTCTCACAAGGGATGCTTAACGTGGGAATTGAAAAAGTAAAAAAGAAAAATTTAGAACATTTAATAGAAATGGTTCAAGGAGATTCAGAAAATCTTTCTTTTGAAGATAATAGTTTCGATGCTATTACCGTTGGCTTTGGCGTAAGGAATTTTGAAAATCTTGATAAGGGATTGCAAGAAATTTATCGTGTTTTAAAACCAAATGGAGTCTTTGTAGTTTTGGAAACCTCTCAACCAGAAGGGTTTATTATGAAACCTTTATTTAAATTCTATTCGAAATATATCATTCCAACCATTGGAAAAATCTTTTCTAAAGATAAAAGAGCTTACGATTATCTACCCGAATCTGCAGCTGTTTTCCCTTATGGAAAAAACTTCAACAATATTTTGCAAAAAAATGGGTTTATTAATACAACTAACAAGCCTTTAACTTTTGGAATTGCTTCCATGTACACAGCAACAAAGTAAATTTTAGCAATGAATCGATTTTTTATCCCCTTACTAAGCATAGTATTGTTAGTATCTTCAAATTTATATGCTCAAAAAAGAGATAAGGTAGAGTATCTCCCTAATTTTGACAAGAAACAATTACATTTTGGATATTATCTTGGCCTCAATAAAAAAGGTTTTAAAATTAGATATAATGATATTAATGGTGTTGTAAATAATTTTGACACCGATTATATAACCGTTGAAGAGTCTTATGGGTTTAATATCGGTCTGGTAATCGATTATAGATTACATGACAATATTAATTTAAGATTTGAACCAGGACTTTCAAGTAATACTAAAACTCTTACCTACAATCCGGTTGTGGTTGATCCAAATGATGCTCAACTTGCTGGTAATGTCAGGGATGTTCCGGGCACTTATGCTCGATTTCCATTATTATTAAAATTTAGCACAAATCGAATACATAATATGCGTGCTTTTGTTATTGGAGGTGTATCTTATGATTATAATTTTTCTAGTAATCAGAATAACTCCGATGATAATTTTAGTGGTGAATTTAGAATGAAAACAAGTAATTTCTCTTATGAAATTGGGCTAGGAGTAGATATATACCTATACTTTTTTAAATTTTCTCCATCAATAAGAGGTGTTTTTGCAATTAACAACGAGATTGTTCCTGATAATTTTAATGGAAGTCCTTATACTGGCCCTGTTGATTATTTTGGTACGCGAGGCGTATTTTTAAATTTTACTTTTGAGTAAGCACTTAAGCTCTTCGAAATTCATTAAGGAGAATTGCAGTAGCTGTAGCCACATTTAAACTTTCTGTTTGCTGTAAATTTCCAAATCTTGGTATTGTAACTTTATGAGTTAATAGTTTCGATACTTCTACGGAAATACCATTGGCTTCATTACCCATTACCAAAACCCCTTCTGGGTTAATTTTTGCTTTATGAATGTTTTCACCATTCATAACGGCACCAAAAACAGGCATATCAATATCATTTAAAATATCTGTGAGGTTTGTATACAAGATTGATACACGAGTTAAAGATCCCATGGTTGCCTGAACGACCTTAGAATTATAACAATCTACTGTATCTTTCGAACAAATAATTTGTTGAACACCAAACCAATCACAAAGTCTTATTATGGTTCCTAAGTTGCCTGGGTCATTAACTGCATCAAGCGCGATGATCAGTCCTTTTTTATCTAAAGGTTTTTCTTTTGGCATTTTAAATACTCCCAATACTTTATTAGGGGTCTTGAGTGAACTAATTTTTTTCAATTCAGTTTCACTTAAAAAGATTGCATCTTTAATTGCATTTTTCTCTGAAAAATCTTCGCTTTGAAATAAAAATTCGCATTCAAAGTTTGAGTTTAAGAACTCATTTACCGTTTTAACACCTTCTGCAATAAATAAACCATATTTATTTCGGTACTTTTTTTGCTGTAAACTTGTAATTAATTTTAATTGATTTTTGCTCAGCATTTAAATAATATTACATTTGGTATTATTTGGATATTTTTGCTTTTCAGAAAACTAAAAATTGGCTTGTATTGCTTAACATTTGTACGAAAATAGTATTATTTATTCTATTACTAGCCTTTCTTATTTCATGTAATGTTGTTAAGCATGTTCAAGATGGAGAGTACTTACTTGATAAAAACACCATTTTAGTCAATGGTAAAAAGAAGGTCTCATTAGAACTTCAAAGTTATTTACAGCAAAAACCCAATCAGCGCATCTTAGGGATTCCGTTCTCGCTATTAATCTATAACCTTGGGAATTTAGACACCACAGCGGTTCAATGGCCAGATAATAAGCCGCGTTTTAAAAATTGGTTTGCTAAAACCTTTTCTGATAAACAGCTAAACGCCTTGCGAAGAACTTCAATTGGCTTTAATAGATGGTTATTAAAAAGTGGTAATGCACCGGTAATCTCAGATCTTGATAAAGTTGAAAAATCTGCATCTGCCCTAGAGCGTTATTATTTTAATAATGGATTTTGGGATGCCACAGCCTCTTTTAAAGAACTTCAAGCAAAAAATAAAAGAGTCCAAATAGAATATTCTATAGTTACAGGAGAGCCTTATTTTCTCGATTCTATAGCTGCGCAAATAGAGTCTGCCGTGCTAGATTCAATTTATAAACGGCATATAGACAAATCTATAATTGCTCAAGGTCAGCAGTTTAAACTTAAAAACTTCGAAGATGAAGAAAACCGCATAGTCTCTCTTTTTAGAAATTCTGGTATTTATCATTTTGGTAAAAATATTATGACTTTTGATATTGACACTACAAGTAATCAAGAGCATAAGCATGGAGTTCAACTAAAAATTCCTAACAGATTTATAGAAGTAAACGATAGTATTTACAGTGTGCCGTATAAAATCCAAAAGATTAAGGCTGTAAACGTTTATACCGATTTTTCATTTAATACAAAAGATCAAAAAATAAAAGATTCCGCAACCTATAACAAGATTAATTTTTATTCAATTGATGAGTTAAAATACAACCCGAAATACTTATCAAATTCAATTATAATTCAGCCAGATAGTGTTTATAAAGATTCTGAGAGAGACCTTACTAGAAAGTATCTGAGAGACTTACAAAATTTTCGGCCATCTATTGATATTAAGTATGTAGAAAATGAAGATGAAACATTAACCGCTAATATATTTTTAACCCCTCTTAAAAAATATTCTTTAGGATGGGATACAGAATTCACCACATCTAATATCAAACCTTTCGGGATTTTAGGCAAACTCTCTTTTTTAAATAGAAATGTATTTAAAGGAGCTGAAATATTTGAATTATCATTTCAAGGATCATTCTTAAATACGTCTATCGCTGCTGATGCGAGTAATAACTCTTTTTTTAATGCTTTAGAAATTGGATCAAGTGCTTCATTAAAAATTCCAAGGATATTATTTCCGTTAAATACCAGTAAAATCATTCCAAAAAGAATGACCCCAAAAACTAATATAAGTTTGAGTTTAGGTTTTCAAGAAAATATTGGTTTAGATAGACAAAATATTACGGGTAGTCTTGATTATACTTGGCAAAGTTCAAGAACCACAAGCCATAAGTTAGAGCTTTTAAATGTTCAATACATCAACAATAGAAATGAAGGTAGATACTTTGAAGTATATAAATCAGAATTCAATAAGCTAAATGCTATATCTGGTGATGCTTCCCCAATTAATGGTTTGGGTACTATCGTTGTTCCGGAAAACGAGCGAGATAATTTTTATACACTTGACTCAGAAGGGAATGAAGTGTTGATTGCCCAGGAGTATATAAATTATGTTTTAGATTCAGACAATCCGTTTGCCATAAGTCAGCCAGAGGAATTCAATTTTGTCAATAATGTAGAAGAGCAACGTAAAATTCTTGTGGAGGATGTTCTTGTTCCGGTTATTTCTTATGGCATTACTTATAACAATCGAGAAAACTTTAGAGATAATAGCTTTTCGACCTTTTCGGGTAGATTGATTTCTTCTGGTTCTGTTACTTCTTCTTTTACTAATAAAACGAATGAAAATGGTAGAAAGGTTCTGTTTGGTTTGCCAATAGCACAGTATATAAAAACAGAACTAGAGCATAAAAAGTATTGGGCTTTTAATGAAAACAGCACCTTAGTATTTAGAAATTTTATTGGTATTGCCGTTCCATTTGGAAACTCAGATGAAATTCCCTTTAGTAGAAGCTACCGTGCAGGAGGGTCTAATGATATTCGCGCTTGGAGAACTTTTGACTTAGGCCCGGGTTCAGAATTAAGCACTTTAGAATTTAATGTTGGTAATTTAAAATTCACCTCTAATCTTGAATATCGATTTAAGTTGATTAATAGCTTAAATGCTGCACTTTTTATCGATGCCGGTAATATATGGGATATTGCTAATTCTTCAGTTTCTTCGCCAGAAGCTAAGTTCACAGGTTTTAATTCTGTAAAAGACATTGCTGTTGGTTCAGGTTTTGGAGCACGTTATGATTTTAGCTTTTTAATATTTCGATTCGATATTGGGTTTAAGACCTATGAACCTTACCTGCCTAATTCTAATAAATGGTTTAAAAATTATAACTTTAATCGCGCTGTTTATAATATTGGTATTAACTATCCCTTCTAGATTTCATCTCTATCGATTTCGTTGTTTTATAATTAGCGTAATTAAAAAATAACTACTTTTATATCCTTAAATTTTACATTCAAAAAACTGAAAAAATGAATCATCAAATCAAACCTGGTGTAGCCACAGGAAGAGAAGTTCAAGAGATATTTAAGCTAGCCAAAGAAAAAAGCTTTGCATTACCAGCTGTTAATGTAGTAGGTTCAAATAGTATTAACGCTGTTTTAGAAACAGCTGCTGAACTAAATTCACCTGTAATTATTCAATTTTCTAATGGAGGTGCTCAATTTAATGCTGGAAAAGGGTTGTCTAATGAAGGGCAAAAAGCAGCAATTGCCGGAGCTGTTGCTGGAGCTAAACATGTACACCTAATGGCTGAAGCTTATGGTGTTCCTGTAATTTTACATACAGACCACTGTGCTAAAAAATTACTTCCTTGGATTGATGGTCTTTTAGATGCCAGTGAAGAGTATTTTGCTAAAACAGGTAAGCCACTATATAGTTCTCATATGATTGACCTTTCTGAAGAGCCTATAGAAGAAAACATTGAAATATGTAAACAATACCTAGAGCGAATGAGCAAAATGGGGATGACACTTGAAATTGAATTAGGTATTACTGGTGGTGAAGAAGATGGTGTTGATAATACCGATGTAGATGATTCAAAGCTATACACGCAACCAGAAGAAGTAGCATATGCATACGAAGAACTAAACAAGGTGAGTGATCAATTTACAGTGGCCGCCGCTTTTGGTAATGTTCATGGAGTTTATAAACCAGGAAATGTTAAACTTACTCCAAAAATTCTAAAAAATTCACAAGAATATGTTTCTGAGAAATATAATGTCGATCATAATCATATTGATTTTGTTTTTCACGGAGGATCTGGTTCTACATTAGATGAAATACGTGAGGCGATTGGTTACGGAGTTATTAAAATGAATATTGATACTGACCTTCAGTATGCATTTATGAGTGGAATTCGAGATTATATGGCAGATAAATCAGATTATTTACAAAGTCAAATTGGTAATCCTGACGGAGATGATGTTCCTAATAAAAAATTCTACGATCCAAGAAAATGGCTTCGTGAGGGAGAATTTACCTTTAAAGATAGACTAAAGCAAGCTTTCGAAGATTTGAATAATGTGAATACATTATAGCACTTACTTCAAGTAATTTTTTAGTAACTTGCCTGCCCAAATAATTAGATAGCCTATGTCTGCTTGGTTTAAACGTAAAGATAAGGGGATACAAACTCCTACCGAAGAAAAAAAAGATGTTCCTAAGGGGTTATGGTATAAAACGCCTAGTGGAAAAATTGTAGATACAGAAGAGTTAAAAGAAAATTACTATGTGAGTCCTGAAGATGGATATCATGTACGAATTGGAAGTAAAGAATATTTTGAAATTTTATTTGACGATGATAAGTTTGAGGAGTTAAATGCTGGTATTACGGCAAAAGATCCTTTAAAATTTGTTGACACAAAAAAATATACCGATCGCTTAAAGGATGCCCAAGAAAAATCAAAGCTTAAAGATGCAGTTCGCACAGCTGTAGGAAAGTCACTTGGAAAAGACTTGGTAGTTGCATGCATGGATTTTGCTTTTATTGGAGGTTCTATGGGTAGTGTTGTTGGTGAAAAAATAGCACGTGCCATTGATTATTCAATACAGAATAAAATTCCATTTTTAATGGTTTCAAAATCTGGCGGTGCTCGTATGCAAGAGGCTTCTTTATCGCTTATGCAATTAGTAAAGACTTCTGCTAAGCTTGCTCAACTTTCTGAAGCTAAAATTCCTTACATTTCGTTATGTACAGACCCTACAACTGGAGGTACTACCGCTTCTTATGCTATGCTAGGAGATATAAATATAGCTGAGCCAAATGCTTTAGTAGCTTTTGCAGGACCTCGAGTAGTAAAAGATACAGTGGGTAAAGATCTTCCTGAAGGTTTTCAACGTTCTGAATTTGTATTAGAACACGGATTTTTAGATAAAATCATTGAACGAAAAGATCTTAAAAAACAAATAAATCTTTACCTAGATTTAGTTCAAAATAATCCTATTAGATCATAAAAAATGCGGACCAAGGTCCGCATTTTTATTTTCCCTTTTTTAATTATCTCAGGTTACTCAGGTGAATTTCTCTTTCTTCACCACCATTAATACTCACAGTCGCTAAGTCATCACATTCGCCATCTCCATAATTCAGTATTGCATTGTTTTCGTTTTTATTCAATTCAATAATACCACTCACCAAAAATTTACATGCTAACTCTCTTCTTAAAGCTTCAATTACTTCAGCAGAAAGTACTGTACCATTTCTTTTAGTAAACATCCAATTACCAGTAATTAAAAACACATTATCTCCCCAAGCAGAAGTCCCTTGTCCTTCTATCATCTCTCTTATCTTAGTTCCTTTTTTATTTGCTGATGTTTCATCTGGCCAAGTTACCGTGATATCAAAAGTTTTTGTTGACTGAGGATTTCCATTTTCGTTAGACTTTTCTCTTAAAATAGATCCACTTCCTTCAACATTCTTATCATTAAATGTAAATCCATCAAATTCAAATGATTTCATAGCAGATACGCCAGGATCTTTTTCGTACGTTAAAATAATTTTCCCGCTCACTAGGTTTCCATTTCGTAATTCACACCCATCTCCAAAATCAATGGTTACCGTCTTCATATTCTGCACAAGTACTATAGTAATGGTAACACAGTCAGGCAAGTATCGATCGGTTGGACTTGATTTTGTTTCAGGAAACTCTGCCGTTGTGAAAGCTTCTTCAATAATGGCGCTCGTTTCGTCAGAAATTTTATCAACCTCTGCTTCTTCTTCAGCTGCTTTAAGGTCTACTTCAGAAGATAGATTATCGTCTATTACCTCTTCACTATCGCTACAGCTAGTAAACACTAAACTAAAAAGTGCTAAAGCTATAATTCCAATTCTTAAATTAATTTTTTTCATCACACAAATTTTAAAGTTCTGTTTCTAAGACTTACGATATGTAAAAAGGTTTAATCTATCATTTTTAAAATTATTACGGGAATCCTCAAAATTTTAATAAAAGCTTTTCTTTTTTTTGTAATCTCACTCTATTTAGTTTTACTGATAATCTAAATGCTATTAACCTAGAAGAATCAATACAACCCTTCCCTTATGAAGCTAAATATTATTACTCTTATACTTATAAACCTATCTTTGGCCTTTAATTTAGCTGCCCAGGATTTTGATTCAAAACTGGAAAGATTAGCCGAAGATTTATCGAATAAAATTAACACTAAAGACAAGAAAAAAGTTGCTGTTTGGGGCTTCGTAACAGAGGGAGGGGAAAGAACTTCTTTGGGTAATTTTTTAACGGAAGATTTTTCTGTCTACATCACAAATTTTGGGGAAAATTACCAGGTAATCGATCGAAAGCATCTTGATATTATATTAAAAGAACATAAGTTAAACTCAGAAGGTTATATTGATGAAAAAACGGCCAAAGAACTGCAAAAAATTATTGCGGTTGATGCTATTATTACCGGCACTTATACGGTCTTAAATAAAACTATTAAAATTAGAGCTAAGGTATTAGATACAGAAACTGCTTTACAGTTTGGTGCAAATATGTCTAGTTTACCATTAAATGAAGACGTTGCTTCTTATTTGGGTATTAGTGTAAGTACTGAAAGTGAAGAAAACGCTACTAATAAAACCGTTACCTCAAAAGGAAATACAACGAATAAAGGGTTTAATATTCCTCTAAATTCTAACGAAACTATTAATAATCCGGAGACTGTCGATTCAAAATGCAAGGAAACGAGCACAGGTGATATTTGCTTTAGTAATTCATTAGATGAGAAAGTAATTGTTAGAATTGCTTATTACTCTAATGCAACGTATTATCGACAAAGTGCCTATAAAACAATTATTCTAGATGCGAAGGAAACTAAATGTGCATTTGGAATCATCAATAGGCCTATTACGTTTTATGTTGCGTTATGGACAGATTTTATAGATGACAAGAAGTTTAGAGGAAGTGAGTCTTGGTTATCGTCTTATTACCCTAAGTTTCTTAAAGATAAAGGTGAGCTTAAAATAGAAGCCTGTAGATCTAAAACATACACAATCAAATAAAACCAATTACAATTTAATTCTTTTAATAGCATTGTCTACTGCCTCTTGTGAAGTTTTTAAACCTTGCCCCTTAAACGTGTGAGATTTTGATAAGATTCTTACTCTTTTTCCTGATGTTGTATACGTGGTGAAATTCAATTCTAAATAGCATATTATTACTTCTTCTGTACCCATTTTACTGTTGCCAAAAAAATGCTTGGCAGTGCCAATGCAGATATAGTCGGTATGCTTATTAAGGTTATTCCCTAACACTGAAATATTACCAGCAATTAAATTTTCTTCAATATCTGCGGTGAGCTTTTTAGGTAATACCAGATTTCCCGTTGTATTGTAATCATTAAATACTACATCTTGTAACTGCCTACCAATTTTATTGTTTAATTCTGAGTCTGGACCGAAAACAAAAACCGCCAAATCTTTTACCTCTTCCGTACTTATAACCAAAGGATTTAATGGGTCATTATTAGAATTGTCTTGCCCTATAACTCCTCTGGCTGATTTTACATTTTCATCTATCCTTTGGCCTTCTATTTGTTCGGGGGTGGCAAATGGTTCAGTAGACTTCTCTTTCACATTAGCACTATCCGTCAAAGAAGTTTCAGCTGCTTCTTCATGTATACTTGTATCATCTCTTTTATCGATTATATATGTAGAGATTTTAAACACTACTAAAACAACAATAAGTATTTTTACCAGTATTGATAACCAAAATTTAATTTTTCTCTCAGAATCAAGTTTCATAAAAAAGGGATGTATTGAAAAGGTTATAAGATATCATCAATTAAATCATCATTTTCAACCCCTTCATGATCATCTATTATATCGTTTAACACATTTGTAAGGTTTACTTCATTGTAATTTATTGGTACAAAAAACAACCCAATAGATCCAAAAATTCGATAGAAAAATGTAGCTCTTTTTCGTTCTCTTTTAACCTCTTTAAGTTGAATCTTTAAGTGTTCAATGATATCGTTTTGGATTTTTAGGTCGTCATTTACTTTCTTCTGGAACTCGCTAAAACGTTTATTTGCATCAATTAACTCATTGTTTAAATTTTCAAATTTTTCTTCAGTTATTTTGTTCAAAAGGTTTTCTAAATCTCTTTTCTTTTTATCAATGAACTGAACTTTTTCTGGGTGATCATCAAAAATAAATGCAATAATCTCATCTGAGGGCTTATTTTCTTTATAATGCTTTTCAATTTCTTCTTTATATGTTTTAGCGAATACTTTAAATCTTGTAGGTTTCTTCTTTTCAAAGAAATAGTAGGTAAGTACATTTAATGTTTTAATCTCGGGCTTATTATAGTCTTTGCGTACAATTTCGCCTTTCTTTAAATTCTCTCTCAGATTAAAGGCTCGCCTAATTGTTCTATCTGAAATGGTTTCATTATACAACCCCACTCCTTTAATCGAAATAATTTTATAGATATTATCTGACTCTGCTTCTTCTGATGTAAAACTGTATGCGAGTATTTGATCTGTTAGATATATAAAATCTGGTAAATATTCTTTGGTTAGCAGGTTAGATTTCATGGATTAAAAGTAGAAAAACTATTTTATTAAAATAGCCTTTCAACTTACTTAGAGTAATGCTTTTGTATGACACGTGTCTTTTCGCGTCATGACAAGGAATTAATTGTCAACGCATTAACAATTCATTTGTGACATAAACAATAAAAAATTTATGTCATGAAAAATTTAGTAAAAGCAATCGTTTTAGTCTTTTTATTTAATGTAGTAGCAACTTCTTGCACCCAAGACGATGTCATACTACAAAAACAGCAACAAGAAGTTTTAACTACAGGCGATGATGGGCAAGTTGAACCACCCAGAGAAGATGAAGATGGCGATTAATTAGTGTATTAAGCGTCTAAATTGTTTTCAGTTGTATTCTAATTAAAAATAAGCCTCTGCATGGAGGCTTATTTTTTTATTTTTACAAAGTCCAACCCAGCAGCTATGAAATTATTCAAATTATTTCAACTCGTTATACTCTTATTCTTTATAATAACATGTAATACGCAAAAATCTTCAGAAACAGCGAAGATAGAAGATCAAGAGGTCTTAAACCTGCTTGCAAAAAGTAAAGACAAAGTTTTCACGAAAGAAGAGCGATTAAATTTCATCAATAAAGCATATTCAAAAGTATCTACCAGCCTTTTAGACTCTTCCTCATTAGCGATTGTCTACAAAAAAAGTAGCTTACACTATAGTCTAAATCAGAAAGACAGCACATTTTTTTACGATAAATTACTCTTAAGAAATGCAATACAGACTAAAAATAATTACTTTAAAGGAAAAGCAAGCGCGGCATTAGCCCATTACTATAAGAATAAGGGTGTTTACGATAGCAGTTATTACTATTATAACCAATCTAAAAATTCTTTTTTAAAAATAAGTGATAGCGGTAAGGTAGGAAGGCGCTTATTAAGTATGGGGCTAATCCAACAAAATCAAGGGGATTTTATTGGTAGTAAAGAAACTATTACCGAAGCAATACCTTATCTTAACACAAAAAAAGAGGAAAAATATCTGGCGTCATCATACAGTGTTTTAGCCACCAATCATAGAGAGTTATCCAATTTTGAAGATGCGATCGAGTATTATGAACTTGCAACAAGAACTACTAAAACCCAAAAGGATAAGTTAATCTATCAAAATAACCTAGCAACTACATTTATAAAAAATAAAGAGTACGATAGTGCTATTTCGATTCTAGAAGAAGTTATAGCAGATTCGATCCTTAAAAAAGGCTCAAGACAATATGCCAGAATATTAGATAATTTAGCTTATGCGCAATGGTTAAAAAGTAAGAAAGATGTATTGCCTGATTTTTTAACAGCTCTAAATCTAAGAATACAACATAAAGATAAACGTGGGCAAATAGCTAGTTATTTACATTTAAGTGAGTACTTCTTAAAAAATGATAAACGAAAATCAAAAAATTACTTAGACAAAGCCATTCAAATTTCTAAGCAACTAAAAATCCCTAAAGGAGAGCTAGAGGCATTGCAGTTTTTGATGCAGATAAATCCAAATAACATTAATATAAAAACCAGGTATATTAAGTTAAATGATAGTTTATATAAACAAGAATTGAAGGCAAAAACACAGTTTGCTAAATATAAATATGACGATAAATTAAAGCAATTAGAAATTGCTAATTTAACTTTAGAGAATGAACGTAAAGTGGTAGAAGTCTCAAAACAGAAGAATTTAAAAATTATCGCTTTATTATCTGCTATTGTGGTGTTCATATCAAGTTTATTTCTGTTTTATTATCTAAGAAATAAACATAAAATAGATACGCTAAATGAGGTATACACCACTGAAATCCGGCTATCTAAAAAGGTACATGATGAGCTCGCTAATGATATTTTTAACATTATGAATACTATTCAAAGTGCTCCCGAATTAAAACGAAATCCAGTATTAGATCAGTTAGATAATGTATATCAAAGAACCCGAGATATCTCGTACGAAAGCGGTACAATTAATCTTGATGACGAATTTTATTACTTAGAATTAAAAGAAATATTAGGCGTATATCAAGATCAGAATACAAGAGTTTCTACAATTGGGCTTACTAAAGAATTATTTGAAAATGTAAGAGATCATAAGAAAATTGTTATTGAGCGTGTTCTAAAAGAGCTAATGACAAATATGAAAAAGCATAGTGAAGCTTCAAACGTTGTTATAAGCTTCAAAAAAAATAAAAAGAACCTCTCAATAGCATATTTAGATGATGGTATTGGCCTAGAGGAAACCAACAATTTTAAGAAAAATGGCTTGCTAAATGTGGAAAACCGTATTAAAAACATAAACGGAAGTTTTACCTTCGATTTGAGTTTTGAAAAAGGAGTTAAGCTAAAAATATCAATACCTTATTAATCAGAGCATCCCAATGTTAAATAAAGCCTTAATTGTAGATGATCATTCTAGTGTAAACAACGGAGTTGTTCAGGCGCTTATTCAAGAGGCAAATATCTCAGAGATAGAGCATACTCAATATTGTGATGATGCTTATTTAAAATTTCAAAAAGCAATCTTTGATAAAAAACCATTTGATTTATTGATTACCGATTTATTATTTGATGAAGATTATCGTAAAGAGAAGCTAAAAGGTGGCTTAGACCTCATTGAAGCTTTAAGAGTAAAGCACCCACAATTAAAAGTTATTGTTTTTTCTGTTGAAAATAGGCCAACAAAAATTAAAAATTTGGTTGACAGATATCATATTAACGGCTTTGTCTCTAAAGGAAGAAATGGTTTAAAAAATCTTTTAAAAGCCATTAATAAGGTTAACAATAACAAGAGCCATTATATTTCTAACCAAGAAGATATTGACTTAAATAAGAAGGATATTTATGAAATCAGTGATTATGATATCGTACTTTTAAAGCAACTATCTATAGGTAGTACACAAGAGCAAATTGCTAGACATCTTTTTAAAGAGGGTATTAAACCAAATAGCTTGAGTTCAATTGAAAAGAAAATCAACAGTCTCAAAATACATTTTAAGGCTAAAAATACTGTCCATCTAATTTCCAAAGTAAAAGACTTAGGTCTAATTTAATTTTCTGCGGAAAACCGTAATTTTTTTTTTTCGTTAGTTCTTAGATTTGTTTACTAAACCCCTTCCCTATGAAAAAATTACTGTGTCTTTGCTTACTATTATGTGTGAATATAACTTTTTCACAGAAAGCCAAAAAAGAAGACGAAAAGAAAAAGAATAAAGTTGTAAAAACCGTTGACAAGGTTGGTTCATCTGTTAGTGAAGTAAACGAAACAGTTAAACACACAAATGAAGCTCTAAAATCTTCTGTTCAAACTTCAAAAGAAACATTTACAGAAATTAAAGGACTCTTTAAATCTAAAAAGAAGAAAGCCAAAAAAGAAATTCTGATTACCATTAAGAACATTGATTATGGTAATTCAAACCTTAGCGCCTTACAAAAAGCCATCTCAAAAGCCAAAGGTGTAAAAAATGCCACAAACCTTTTTGAAAATGGTATAGCTACCATATTAGTAGAATATTCAAAAGGAGCAGCTGATAATTTGTGGCAAAATATCCCTGAGAAAATTCGTAGCCATTTTAAAGTTGCATCAATTGATAGTAATAAGATTTTTATCAGCCTAAATAAGTAGGTCATTTTCGCGCTGAAATTCTTCTTGCTACTCATTAAAAAGCCTCGTTTTTAGAAACTCTTATTGTTAGTAACTAATTAATTATCAGAATCTTAAAATTTACATCGTAAGTGAATAAATAGCAAGGTATACTATTAATTATCCTTTAAAAAAAACTTCTTTTTTGTGGCAAACCGTAAGGTGAAGTTCTCTTTCATTTTTAGGTTTGCTAAGTAATTATAAGCCAATTGCTATGGAAGTGTTATTACTCTTTTAGTACATCTAATTTCATTCTCCATCAATATTTGGAATTCTAATTAATGCTGTTGATTTATAATTAACCTTATAAGTCGATTATAAAAATTTAGATAAATAAACCCTACCCAATTATGAATTTAAAAGATATAGATTTTGGTAAAATAATTTTAAAAACTTTACAGTTAATCATCGTAAAACCTTTTACGCTGCCACTAAGAATTTATAAAAATGCTCTTGTAAGTCTATCTAGCACTGATGCCGAAGATGCTGAAGAACGTAATCTATCTAGTGATTTCCCCTTATACACATGGTTAGTTAGCATTTTTAATGCCTTAATTTTTTTGGCATATCCCATAGGTATTATAACGGCAATTATAAGTGGAATTAAATCTCCATATGGAGGTTTCTCAATATTTATTGGTGTCTTAATCGCTTCTTATTTCTTGCCTTTATATCTGGGGCTTATAAGAGAATTGGCTCAAGTTATTCTAAAGATGCTACTCTACTTAAAAATTATATCTAAAAAAGAAACTATTTAAAAACAATTATAATTAAATCCTCTTTGACTATGAAAAATGTATTACTAAAATTCACCCTATTCCTACTAGTTATTCCTTTTGTCCTCAACTGTTCAAGTGACGATGGTTCGCCGAATGAGCCTTTTTCAAATTTAAACGACTTTTCTACTACGGCTATTGAAACAACCATTCCAAGGTTAGAAATTTCTCAAGTTGGAAACCAAATAACACTATTATTATCTGTGACCGATCAAGACGGAAACCCGCTACAAAAATTCACTTTAGGTAATTATGAAATTGAAATTATTACTAATTCATCAACTGAGATTCTAAGCAATAATACTATTACTTTGACTGAACTTGATGAATTTTCAAACTCAGAACCTCTGGCGGCTGCAACTACTTTAGATTATTCTGGTAGCATGTCTTTCAATGATAGAATGAACATGGAGGCTGCAATAAAGAATTTTATTGCACTTAAAGATTCTGATGATCTTGTGTCTATAATTAAATTTGCTTCAACCGTTCAAGAAGTTCAAAGTTTTACTACAGATTCTTCGTTACTCAATACAGCAGTAGATACGAATCATGGAATTTCAGGGTCAACTGCATTCTATAGTGCCTGTGAGCTAGGTTTAGACAAGGCTAATGAAATGACAAATGTACTGCCATTGGTGATCGGGTTTACAGATGGCTTTGATAACAGATCTACAATTAGTCTTAACAATTTAATTGCAAAGTCTCAATCGCTAGGAATTCCTGTATATACCGTTGGGTTTGGTGGTGCTAATGAAAGTAGTCTACAGAAATTAGCAGATGATACTGGTGGAAGATATTATTACGCGCCTAACAGTACGGATATAGAAAGATTATATGAAATCATTAATAATCAATTAAAGAAATTATATGTTTTTTCTTGGAGCGTTAATTACCCAGCCGGTACAACAATTACTATAAAAATTACCACGGAGTATACTGCTGGTAATGGAACTTTTAAAAACGTTTCTACCAAAACGATCACATTATAATATTCACAACAATTTCTTTTTCTAATAGCATGTGGGCTTTTTTTGAGGCCCACATGATTATAAAACACATTAAATTATGAAAAATACTATTTTAATTGTACTCTTTTTGATACCTTCATTATTGGTTGCTCAAGAGTTTAATAAAGGGACAAATGCTATAAATGCAGGAATAAGTTTTGGTGGTTATTATGGTAGTTTCGATTCTTCTTCTGAAGGGATAGGATATGGAATTAATTTCGAACGAGGTATTTGGGAATTGCCGGGCCCAGGAGTAGTAAGCTTAGGTGCACATATAAGTAGAAAAACGTTTCGTTATGACACTTCATTAGTTGATTATAAGTGGTCTTATACAACAATTGGTGTACGTGGCGCCTACCATTACAATGGCCTGAATATTAAAAACTTAGATGTTTATGGCGGTGTAATGCTTTCTTATGATTTTGTTTCTTCTGATGGTGGAGGAAGTTATTCAAGTAGATTTGGGCCAACTGGCTTTATAGGGGGGCGTTGGTATTTTTCAAAAAATATTGCGGTTTTTGTAGAAGGTGGTTATGGCGTTGCTTTCTTAACTACTGGTCTTACATTAAGAATCTAGCTTAATCTACTGGTTAAATAATAAGAATAAACCTAACTTCGTTTTCCTTTTAACTATTTAATTCTTAGGCTAGTTATAATATATAACTCATCTTATTGCCAATCAAAATAATAGTTATACCTTTGCCGCTCGATTTATTAATCGGTACATAAAAATTATTAATAAAATTAATGTTAGCATGTATTTAACAAAAGAAAAGAAAGCAGAGATTTTTGCTAAGCATGGAAAGTCCGCCGGAGACACTGGTTCTTCTGAAGGGCAAATTGCATTATTCACTTACCGTATCAATCACTTAACAGAACACTTAAAAAACAATCGTAAAGATTTTAATACAGAGCGTTCTTTAGTAAAGCTTGTAGGTAAACGAAGAAGCTTACTTGATTATTTAAAGAAAAATGATATTGAAAGATATCGTGCAATCGTTAAAGAATTAGGATTAAGAAAATAAATAAAAGAGAGGCTTCGCGCCTCTTTTTTTCTTTTATAAGGTTCTTTACAAGCTCATCTTTTCTTAAAAATCCACTTTAGTGGATAAACTAAAAAGCTTATTAAACTTTTCATTGGTTAATACACAACACAACAACTTAAAACCAATTGTTTAATTAAAAAATTATTTATGATACCTAAGGTTCATACAGAAATTATTGATTTAGGAGATGGAAGAACCATCTCAATTGAAACAGGTAAATTAGCCAAACAAGCTGATGGTTCTGTTGTTGTTAAAATGGGCAATGCTATGTTGTTAGCTACTGTTGTATCTGCAAGAAAAGCAAGTCCAGGTGTAGATTTTTTACCATTAACTGTAGATTATAGAGAAAAATTTGCAGCTGCTGGTCGTTATCCTGGTGGGTTCTTTAAAAGAGAAGCCAGACCAAGTACTGAAGAGATCTTAACAATGCGTTTAGTAGACCGTGTTTTGCGTCCGCTTTTTCCAAAAGATTATCATGCCGAAACACAGGTGATGATTCAATTAATGTCTCATGATGAAAATGTAATGCCAGATGCCTTAGCAGGATTAGCTGCTTCTGCATGTATTGCAATTTCAGATTTACCATTTGAAACACCTATTTCAGAAGCTCGGGTTGCCAGAATTGACGGTGAGTTTGTAATTAACCCCACTCGTGAGCAATTAGGACAAGCAGATATTGATATGATGGTTGGAGCATCTGCAGACTCTGTGATGATGGTTGAAGGAGAAATGGATGAGGTTTCTGAGGAAGAAATGGCAGACGCAATTAAATTCGCACACGAAGCAATTAAAGTTCAATGTGCTGCCCAAGTAGCTCTTGCAGAAAAAGTTGGAAAACCAGAAGTAAGAGAGTATGATGGTGCTGTTGAAGATGAGGAGTTAGCTCAGAAAATTCATGAAATGGCATATCAAAAGAACTACGATATTGCTAAGCAAGGAACGTCAAAACAAGAACGTGGGTTAGCCTTTAGCGAATTAAAAGAAGAAGTATTAGCTTCTTTTACTGAAGAAGAATTAGAGGAAAAGGGCGAATTGATTTCAAAATACTTTGGTAAAGCACATAAAGAAGCTGTTCGTAATTTAACTTTAAATGAAGGAATACGATTAGACGGAAGAAAGACAACCGATATTAGATCTATCTGGTGTGAGGTTGATTATTTGCCATCTACACATGGTTCTTCTGTTTTTACCAGAGGTGAAACTCAGGCTTTAGCTACAGTAACTTTAGGAACGTCTCGTGAAGCTAATATGATTGATTTACCAACGCATCAAGGTGAAGAAACATTTTATTTACATTATAACTTCCCTCCATTTTCAACTGGAGAGGCCCGTCCGTTAAGAGGTACATCCCGACGTGAAATTGGTCATGGTAACCTCGCTCAACGTGCATTAAAAGGAATGATCCCTTCAGATTGCCCTTACACAGTACGTGTAGTGTCAGAAGTATTAGAATCTAATGGTTCTTCTTCTATGGCTACTGTTTGTGCCGGTACAATGGCCTTAATGGATGCTGGTGTGCAATTAAAGAAGCCTGTTTCTGGTATAGCAATGGGATTAATATCTGATGGTGATAATTATGCTGTTTTATCTGATATTTTAGGTGATGAAGATCACTTAGGCGATATGGATTTTAAAGTAACAGGTACAGAAGAAGGTATTACCGCTTGTCAAATGGATATTAAGATTAAAGGTCTTTCTTACGAAATTTTAGTAAATGCTTTAAAACAAGCTCGTGATGGTCGTTTACATATTTTAGAGAAATTGACCGATACGATTTCTACACCTAATGCTGATGTAAAAGCGCATGCTCCAAAAATGGTTACTGAAACTATTCCTGGAGAATATATAGGGGCATTAATAGGTCCTGGTGGTAAAGTAATTCAAGAATTACAGAAAGAAACTAAGACCACGATCGTTATTAACGAAGATCCTGTAACAGAAGAAGGAATCGTTGAGATTCTTGGTACAGATCAAGAAGGAATTGATAAAGTATTAGCGAAAATAAGTGCAATTACTTTTAAACCTGAACGTGGAAGTGTTTATGAAGTGAAAGTAGTGAAATTACTTGATTTTGGTGCCGTTGTAGAATACGTTGAAGCTCCTGGTAATGAAATATTATTACATATTTCTGAACTTGCTTGGGAACGCACCAACAATGTTTCCGACGTTGTTAAAATGGGTGATACCCTAGATGTGAAATACTTTGGCTTTGACCCAAAAACAAAAAAGGAAAAAGTATCTCGTAAAGCTTTATTACCTCGTCCTCCGAGACCTGAACGTAAAGAACAAAAACAAGAAAATTAGAATATTTAAACCCTCAAAATTTTGAGGGTTTTCTTTTTTTATTCCATTGCAAAACAATCCCAGCATTATAAATAGTATTAACAGAATTTAGGTTCACTTGAAGTTGTAAACCCAAAGAAAACCTTGACCCTGTTTTAAATCTAAGTTTGCCTATCATAGGAAAACCTATATTCGTTTGTCTTTCATACCCGCTTCGTTCTCTATCTATATTAGTTGATTTCCACGAAAAATATCCTAAGCCCGCATGTAAATCAATAAAGATCACCCTGTTCAAAGCAATTTCTTTTCCATAGAGTATATTTAATTGCTCATAACTATCTGGTTTTGCTTCACCCAGAATACTAATTTCGTATTCAGATCCAATAGATGCCGAAAAGGTAATGATACTCTTTCTATAAGTAAACCCAACATCAGCGTTTAATGCCAAGCCTCCTGTGTCATTATCAAAATAAATATTTAATAAAGGCGTGAATGAAAATGATCTATATCCCAATTTATTCTCTTGAGAAAAGCTACTTATAGTTAATAGGAAGAACACTGTAAAGATTAAGTTTTTCATAATAAATATGCTTATAAGGTATATCGCAAATCTAATTGTGAAAAACGCATCTCTTCTTTTTAATTTGATGAGTTTTTATTATTTTTTTATTAAATTTCACAATAAAAAATTAATTCTTATATAATTTTTGTAAATAATGCAAAAGGAATTTTTTGATAAAATAAGTCAGGTAATTTCAAAAAATGCTTCTCTTATCGACGAAGTAGCCACCGTCTTAGACATTGGTTATGATGCCGCTTATAGAAGGGTAAACTTAAAAACAAATTTAAGCCTTGACGAAAGTGTTAAACTAGCAAAACATTTTAAAATATCATTGAATAAGCTATTCGAAGTAGGAAGTCAAAACACCATTCTTACCGAAAGATCGCCAAGTATTATCAACGAAGAGCATTTAGAATCTTACTTTTCTAAATCAATTGAAAATCTTACTCCTTTAACGAAGCTTAAAAGTGCCTCAATTATATATTCTGCGAAAGACATCCCTTTATTTTACACCTTAAAAGATTCCTATATAACAAGATATAAGATCTATGTTTGGTTAAAGCTCGCGAATAAAGAAATGACCAAGAACAAAATTTCATTTGATGAATTCGTTAAAAACACCCCACATACTCTTTTAGAAAAAGCTTTTGAATTGGGTCAAATGTATAACTTCATTAATATTACCGAATTTTGGAATGACAATACTATTAACGGCACTTTAGAACAAATAAACTATTATTTTGAATCTCAATTACTCTCTAAGAAGCTGGCATTAAAAATATGTGATGACCTTGAAGAAATTATTCACCATGTAGAAAAACAAACTATCCAACAAAGTATTATTAATTCAAAAACCAACGCGTCGTATCATTTATATAAAAGTGATTTACTAACCATGAGTAATATACTTTTGATCAAAACTTCATTTAACAAAGTCTTTTTTGTTCCATTTACTGTTTTAGAATATTTTAAAGTTGAACATCAAGAAACATGTTCAATTATGGAAGAATTTTTTAATAAACAAATGACTAATTCTAAATTACTTGTTCATTCTGGTGAAAAAGATAGAACTTTATTTTTTAATAAAATGCATCAAAAAATAAACAACCTCCGAGATACTATTATAAATGAAAGTTTTAGGTAATTAAAAAGTGAAAGCTCCTCTTGCGAGGAGCTTTCTTTTTGATAAAACAATCTTAATTACCCTTCTTATATTTCGATTGAATTATCAATATCGAGAAATAGATCAATAAAATACAGGAGTCATTATCACTATTTCTCTTAATTAGAACCTAACTAATCTCTAATTAAGGGAAAATACTCTTGAGCCAAGAATTATTCGTTTTTTGATTAATTCAAATAATATTTATTCTTTTTCACAATTTCCCAGTATAGGTCAAGAGTATTAATATTTTAATCTATAATTTCAACAATACTATCATTTACTTGTTTAATAGGAATCATTAGTTTTCCTGAATTCGTTTTTAGCGTAAGGCATATATTATCAATGGCATCGATTGTTCCTTCTAATTCTCCCATCTTTATTCTCTGTCCTACCGCCAAGTTTTTTCTTGAGTAAAACCCAAATAATAATCGTTCGATAACACTTTTAGATCCTAAGCCAAATGCAATGGTAAATGCAAGTAATAATGATCCAAAAATTATAGTTAGATTATTGGTTATTATATCTGTATTGATACCCGCTTGATTCAACGCAGTTATGGCTACAATTACAACCATTGCATAAAAAACGATGTTGCCAATTACATTTGAACCTGTTAGACCAACAGATTTAAATAGTGATTGAATTGCGTTTTTTATAATGCTAGCCAAGTAAATGCCTACCATTAAAATGGCTATCGCGCTAAATAACTGAGGTAAATATCTAATTAAAGCCCCAATTTCTTGCGAGACCATGGTCAATCCAAGTATGTCAGATGCCACTATTACTAATATTAATAATAAGAACCATTTTACGATACTTACAATAAAATTGGCAGGTTTAAATTTAAAGTTTGAATTCTTAAAAATTTCTATCTCATTTAATTTATCAGCCCAAGTGTCAATCTTCGTTTTATTTAATATTTTTTTGAGCACCGATGTTATTATCTTTATACATAGCCAGCCAACGATAGCCACTGCGAGTGCCGCCAATACCTTAGGTAAATACATCAAGAGCTCTTGTCCTAGCTCTTTTATTGAAGAAAGATTAATACTTTGAGTTTTTAAGAAGGGTGTCATTTTAATTATTTTGAATTATTGTTTTCAGAGATTTTTAATAAATTTTCTAAGGTTCCAGGATATTTTACAGTGAATAAATCAGCCACATCAATGGTTAATTTTATCATAGAAATATCGTTCATTACCTTTTCCTTCAATACTTTCGGAAGCTCTTCTTGATGTAATATTTTTTTAAACGGATTCTCCATGATTACAAAGTTTTGTATACTTCCATTACCTTCTCTCTTGCTCTCTTCAGTCGCATCTTTACCGCACTTTCACTTATTTCTAATACTGTTTGAATTTCTTTTACAGAAAATTCATCCTGATATTTTAATAGTAAGATCATTTTATCCTTAGGTTCTATCAGAGACAATACTTTTTTTAATTTCTCTGTCTTAATTTGAAAGATATCATAATCTGTTACTTCATCAACCGATTCTTCTTTTATAATAACTTCTTTTACCTCTTCATTTTTATTATATGCATTGCGCTGTACATAATTCACACAAAAATTATATGTAAAAGAATATAGCCAGGTAGAAAACTTCGATTTTCCTTTGAACGTATCAAGTTTAACAAATAATTTAATAAAAATATCATGTGTTAAATCCTCTGCTTCAACTTTAGATTTTGCAAACCCAAGGCATTTGTTATAGACAGTTGCAGCATAGCGATCATATAGTTCTGCGAACATGACGCCATCTTTTGTTTTCACAACTTCTCTCACCAAATCCTCATCGGTTAACTGATGAATTTTGTTCAGGGTACTCAATCTGTTAGGTTTCTACTTTTCAAACTATAAGACACATAAATATTATGTAGGTCACTTTTTCTTTAAAAATTACTACTTTTTTAATAAATAAAGGCAAGAAGTGATTCTTCTTGCCTATTAAAAACTAACTCTAAATAAGTATCTCTTACTTTACATAGCATTTTTCCACTTAGATATGACACCTTATTTAAAAAAGGTCACATTAGTCTATACTTAAAATAAATTTTTACCGTTTTGTAACATTCTTGCCCAATACTCCGTATATATAAGTACGCAAGAAGAATTAAAGCAAGTATTAATTAAGACAATTATATGAGACAACTTAAAATTACTAAACAGGTTACCAACAGAGAAACCGCATCGCTAGACAAGTATTTGCAAGAAATAGGTAAAGTAGATTTAATCACTGCCGACCAAGAAGTTGAATTAGCTCAACGTATTAAGGCTGGTGATCAGGTTGCTTTAGAAAGATTGACAAAAGCAAACTTAAGATTCGTAGTTTCTGTTGCTAAACAATATCAAAATCAAGGATTAACATTGCCTGATTTGATTAATGAAGGTAACTTGGGGTTAATCAAAGCTGCAAAACGTTTTGATGAAACTCGTGGTTTTAAATTTATTTCATACGCAGTATGGTGGATTCGTCAATCTATCTTACAAGCGTTAGCTGAGCAATCTCGTATTGTACGTTTGCCATTAAATAAAATTGGTTCTATTAATAAGATTAATAAAACTTTTGCTCGTTTAGAACAAGAAAATGAAAGACCTCCTTCGGCTGAAGAAATTGCTAAGGAGTTAGATATGACCGTAAACGATGTAAAAGAATCTTTAAAGAATTCTGGACGTCATGTATCAATGGATGCACCGTTAATTGAAGGTGAAGATTCAAATTTATATGATGTTTTACGTTCTGGTGAATCTCCAAACCCTGATAAGAGTTTATTACACGAATCTCTTAAAGTAGAAATAGAGCGTGCCTTAGAAACATTAACTCCTCGTGAAGCTGATGTGGTACTGTTATATTTCGGATTAGGTGATCAACATCCAATGACTTTAGAAGAAATCGGTGAAACATTTGATTTAACACGTGAGCGTGTTCGTCAAATTAAAGAAAAAGCAATACGTAGATTAAAGCATACTTCAAGAAGTAAAATTTTAAGAACTTATTTAGGTTAAGAACCTAGTATTTCATAATTTTATCAACATGAGTAGTCAAGAACTATTCGTTTTTTGATTAATGAATGGAAAACTCTCGCTATGCGAGAGTTTTCTTTTTTTGAGCCATCGGCTCTTCTGTTTTGATTATATTTGCTCAATCTTAATATTTCAACTTTATTCAATGTCTCACTTAATAGCTCCATCAATTTTAGCCGCCGATTTTGCCAATCTACAGCGTGATGTCGAAATGGTAAATAATAGTGATGCAGATTGGTTTCATATTGATGTAATGGATGGTGTTTTTGTTCCAAATATTTCATTTGGAATGCCCGTAATACAAGCCATTAAAAAACATGCTAAAAAAATAATGGATGTGCATTTAATGATCGTAGATCCAGATCGCTTTATCTCTGATTTTAAAAAAGTAGGGGCAGATATATTAACTGTACACTACGAGGCTTGTACCCATTTACATAGAACTGTTCAGACTATTAAGGCTGAAGGAATGCAAGCTGGCGTTGCTTTAAATCCGCATACACCAATAGCTTTGCTAGAAGATGTCATTAGAGACATCGACTTGGTATGTTTAATGAGTGTAAACCCAGGCTTTGGAGGGCAATCATTTATCGAAAACACTTATAAAAAAATCATTCAACTCCGTGATTTGATCGATAAATCTGGCTCTTCTGCAAAAATTGAAATCGATGGTGGCGTAAACGATAAAAACGCTGGTAAATTATTAGCGGCAGGAGCTGATGTTTTAGTTGCCGGAAGTTTTGTGTTTAAAAGTGAAACCCCAGCGCAAACAATTACCAATTTAAAGTCTATATAATTTTTTTAGTACGATTATTCGTTTTACTAAGATTGACACTTAATATCCTTTACATTTAATTGCAAGGATGTTTTTCCATTCCAAACATTTTCTTCAAGGGTGAAAATACAATCAAAAGATTGTTTATCCTTTATTTGTTCATAACAATTCCCTAAACCAAAACCTATAGCATCAAAAGCATACTTGCCATCGGTAATTTTTAATTTTAAATGACTTTCGTCAGATCCTACCAGTCTTGCATACCCGGTATCAAAAACATTTTTAACCATAAATACCGGTTTCATATTTTTTGGGCCAAACGGACCAAATTGTCTTAAAATTCTATAAAACTTTGAAGTAATATCAGTAAGTTCTATTTGATCGTCTATTTTAATCTCGGGGCTCAACAATTCCTTTGAAATTGTATTTCTAACAACCTCTTCAAACTTTTGTTTGAATGAATTATACTTTTCTGGCAATAATGTAAGGCCGGCAGCATATTTATGCCCTCCAAACTGTTCTATGTATTCTGAGCAACTATCTAAGGCCTTATACACATCAAATCCCGAAACCGAGCGAGCAGATGCTGCTAGCTTTTCTCCATTTTTGGTAAAGACTAGCGTTGGTCTATAATACCTTTCTATTAAGCGAGAGGCTACAATACCAATAACTCCTTTATGCCAATCTTGTTGGTACACTACCGTTGTAAAATTATCTTGCTCTTTGTTTTCTTCAATCAACTGTAATGCTTCAGTAGTGATTCGCCTATCCAGGTCTCTTCTATCTGTATTGTAGGTTTCAATAGCTGCGGCATGTTCTAGAGCCAATTCTAAGCTATTAGACGTTAATAATTCAACGGCATAGTTACCATGCTTCATCCGCCCTGCTGCATTTATACGAGGAGCAATAATAAAGACTACATCTGTGATATTTAACCTTGGTTTGTTTAATTGATTGATAATTGCTTTTATTCCCAATCTGGGATTAGAATTAATTCTTTCTAATCCGTAATATGTAAGAATTCTATTTTCTCCAGTTATAGGAACGATATCTGCAGCAATAGCCGTTGCCGCTAGATCTAGATATTCAATTAAATCATCAATGGTTTTTCCTTTTCGAGATGCTAAGGCTTGAATTAGTTTAAAGCCCACTCCACAACCACATAGTTCGTCATAAGGGTAACTACAGTCTTCTCTTTTAGGGTCTAAAACAGCAATTGCTTTAGGTAAATTATTTCCAGGCCTATGATGATCACAAATAATAAAATCAATCCCTTTATTTTTAGCGTAATCAACTTTATCTATGGCTTTTATACCACAATCTAACGCGATGATTAAAGAAAAGTCATTATCTTCTGCAAAATCAATTCCTTGATAAGAAACTCCATAACCCTCTTGATATCTATCTGGAATATAAGTAGCAACATTTTGATAATATGATTTTAAGAAAGATGAAACTAATGAAACCGCAGTAGTACCATCTACATCGTAGTCACCATAAATTAAAATGTTTTCTTCTTTTTCAATAGCTTTTTCAATACGCTCAACGGCCAAAAGCATGTCTTGCATCAAAAACGGATCATGAAGGTCATGTAATGATGGTCGAAAAAAGGTCTTTGCTTTGTCAAAAGACGTAATACCCCTTTGAATTAATAAAGAGGCTATGTTTTTAGCTACCGATAATTCGTTTGAGAGCTGGTTTACTTTTTCTTTATCAGGTCTTTCCTTAAGCGTCCAGCGCATATTATTCATTGTGAAAATTCACTTTCACTTTTACGTCAGCAAATTTTTGAAACATTGCCATTACTCCGCAATATTTTTCGATAGATAAGTCTACTATCTTATTTAATTTCTTTTCATCTAGGCTTTTCCCATAAAAATGGAAATTCATTGCTACTTTATCATAATATTTAGGATGCTCTTCTGTCAACTCTCCTTCTACTTCAATATTAAAATCTGCTACTTCAACACGCATTTTTTTGATTAGTGAGGCAACATCTAATCCTGAACATCCTGCCAGTGCAGATAGCATCAACGCCTTTGGTCTATAACCTTCACTATTCCCTCCATTCTCTTCGCCGGCATCAATCATTAAATTGATTCTCGAAGGATTGTCAGATTCAAATAACATATTTCCTTTCCAGACAGTATTTACTTTATTTGTCATATCTAGTGCTTTTTTGTTTCTTTGAGCATCAAAAGTAATTAAAAAATATACGAACTATGCCCTTAGTAACACCTTTAGATCCGAATCATGATGCTGAAACTAAAAGATTAGCTGATTTTTATAATGAAACCTTAGGGTTTTGCCCTAATTCTGTATTAACAATGCAGCGTAGGCCAGAAATTTCTAAGGCATTTATCAATTTAAATAAAGCCGTCATGGCTAACCACGGACGTGTTACTTCTACACTAAAAAGAATGATCGCTTGGGTAAGTAGTAATGCAACCGGATGCCGTTATTGTCAAGCACATGCTATTAGAGCCGCTGAGCGCTATGGAGCCGAGCAAGAGCAATTAGATAACATTTGGGAATATAGAACACATCCTGCTTTTTCGGAAGCCGAACGCGCTGCCCTTGATTTTTCATTAGCAGCTTCAGGTGTTCCTAACATGGTAGATGAAGAAATAAAGGAACGATTACATGAATACTGGGACGAAGGTGAAATTGTAGAAATGCTTGGTGTCATTGCTTTATTTGGATATCTAAATCGCTGGAATGATTCTATGGGAACCTCTATTGAAGATGGTGCCGTAGAAAGCGGTGAGCAATATTTAGGAAAACACGGTTGGAATAAAGGAAAGCACATTTAATTATAGTATCGTCACTCTGAACTTGTTTCAGAGCCTTATTGTGATGTAATGCTGAAAAAAAATTAGCATTACATGGCTTCGCTTTTTAGACAGTAGGCTTCTGTCATTGTGCGAAGTAAAATGACATAACAATCTTTTAAATAAGATTAGCTAAGGTTTCTAATTTGATTAAAAGCTTAAAATAGTCTTTTGTAATTTTGGAATCACCTCTTCTTCGAACCAAGGATTTTTAGTTAGCCAAAATCGATTTCTTGGTGATGGGTGTGGCATCACAAAATATTTAGGAAGATATTCTTTGTAATTTGCTACTGTTTCAGTGAGCGTTTTTTTTGCTTTATCTTTTAAGTAATAATTCTGGGCATACATCCCAATAAGCATAATAAATTCTAGGTTTGGCATCAGGTCGAATAGAGCTTTGTGCCATTGAGGGGCACATTCGGATCTAGGAGGTAAATCGCCACTTTTTCCTTTACCCGGATAGCAAAACCCCATAGGTACAATAGCAAATTTTGTATCATCATAAAACTCTTCTTCGGAAACATTCATCCATTTGCGCAATTGTCTTCCGCTAGCATCGTCCCATGGTATACCCGAAGCATGCACTTTAGTTCCTGGTGCCTGCCCAATAATCACTACGCGTGCATCTTTATGAGCTCTAACTACCGGTCTTGGCCCTAAAGCTAAATGCTTTTCACAGATGTTACAGTTTTTTATTTCTGATAGTAGTTTTTGCATTTCGTTATCTCTTTGTCATTCCAGACGAAATAATGTGAAATAAAGATTCCCTATATAATCTAGATTCTTCATCTCATTTGATCGGAACCCAGAATGGCTGTTATTTTCTCCCAGCAACAACAATTACAATTTCACCTTTAGGTGGTTTCTTTTCAAAATAAGTGAGCACTTCATTAGCTGTTCCTCGAATGGTTTCTTCATATAGCTTTGTTAGTTCTCTCGACACAGAAACATGTCGGTCTTCACCAAAATACGCTATAAATTGACCTAAGGTTTTAATGAGTTTATGTGGGCTCTCATAAAAAATCATGGTTCTGTTTTCTTCTGAAAGTAATTTTAGTCGTGTTTGGCGGCCTTTTTTTACAGGTAAAAACCCTTCAAAAACAAACTTATCATTTGGCAATCCGCTATTCACCAATGCAGGGACAAAAGCTGTTGCGCCAGGTAAACATTCAACTTCAATATTATTCGCTATACAAGCCCGTGTGAGTAAAAATCCAGGATCAGAAATTGCAGGAGTTCCCGCATCAGAAATTAATGCGATGGTTTCGCCCGATTGAATGCGCTCTACAAGTTTATTCACCATTTTATGCTCGTTATGCATATGGTGACTTTGCATAGGGGTATTAATATCAAAATGCCTTAATAACTTACCAGAAGTTCGAGTGTCTTCTGCTAGTATTATATCTACTTCATTCAAAACCTTTATAGCACGAAAGGTCATATCTTCTAAATTACCTATTGGAGTAGGCACCAGGTATAGTTTGCTCATTGAAACAAATATAGAAACTATCTTTTACAACAAGTCTTTAATCACTAAATTTGCGCATTCTAAAAAAGGAGTGATGTATAGAACACATACAAATGGTGAGTTGCGAATAGCAAACGTTGGAGAAAAAGTAACACTTTCTGGTTGGGTACAAAAAGTGCGTGATAAAGGATTTATGATATGGATTGATTTACGAGACCGTTATGGAATCACACAATTAATCTTAGATGAGGAGCGTACAGATAAATCATTATTTGAAAAAGCAAAAGTTTTAGGACGTGAGTTTGTAATCCAAGCATCTGGTGAAGTAATTGAACGTCAGTCAAAAAATCCAAATATTCCTACAGGAGAAATTGAAGTTTTAATCACGGAATTAATGATTTTAAATCAGTCTGCTACACCTCCTTTTACTATCGAAGATGAAACTGATGGCGGTGAAGAATTGCGTATGCAATATCGATATCTAGACATTCGTCGTAATCCTGTTAAAGATAATTTAATCTTTCGTCATAAAGTAACGCAAGAAGTTCGTAATTACCTGTCAAATCAGGAATTTATAGAAGTAGAAACACCTTATTTAATAAAGTCTACACCCGAAGGTGCACGCGATTTCGTAGTGCCTAGTAGAATGAATGAAGGGCAATTTTATGCCTTACCGCAATCACCACAAACTTTTAAGCAATTGTTGATGGTTGGCGGTATGGATAAATACTTTCAGATCGTTAAATGTTTTAGGGATGAAGATCTTCGTGCAGATAGACAGCCAGAATTTACGCAAATAGATTGCGAAATGGCCTTTGTTGAACAAGAAGATATTCTGAATGCCTTTGAAGGATTAACACGTCATTTATTAAAAAAAATAAATGGTGTTGAAGTAGGTGAATTTCCAAGAATGAGTTATGATGAAGCCATAACAAAATATGGAAATGATAAACCGGATATTCGTTTCGGAATGGAGTTTGGCGAACTTAACCAAGTAGCACAACATAAAGACTTTAACGTATTTAATAATGCCGAATTGGTGGTAGGAATTGCCGTTCCTGGAGGAAATTCTTTTACCAGAAAAGAGATTGATAAGCTAATTGATTGGGTGAAGCGCCCTCAAATTGGTGCTTTGGGCATGGTGTATTGTCGTTGTAATGAAGATGGTTCTTATAAATCATCTGTAGATAAGTTCTATGATCAAGTTGATCTTGCTAAATGGGCAGATAAAACCGGTGCTCAAGCAGGAGATCTCATTTGCGTGCTTTCTGGAGGTGCTAATAAAGTGCGTTCGCAGCTTTCCGCATTGCGTATGGAGCTAGCAGAGCGATTAGGATTACGTAAAGCTAATGAGTTTGCTCCGTTGTGGGTTGTTGACTTTCCATTGTTAGAGTGGGATGAAGAAACAGAACGTTACCATGCGATGCATCACCCATTCACTTCACCTAAACCTGAGGATCTCGCATTACTAGATACAGCGCCTGGAAAAGTAAGGGCTAATGCATATGATTTAGTATTGAATGGAAACGAGATTGGTGGCGGTTCTATTAGAATTCACGATAAAGAAACACAAGCACTAATGTTTGATCATTTAGGCTTTACACCCGAAGAAGCAAAAGAGCAATTTGGTTTTTTAATGAATGCTTTTGAATATGGTGCTCCCCCACATGGAGGCATTGCTTTTGGATTAGATAGACTGGTCGCTATTTTAGGAGGTCAAGAAACGATACGTGATTTTATTGCGTTTCCAAAAAATAATTCAGGAAGAGACATAATGATCGATGCTCCTGCTTCCATTGATGATGAGCAGCTAAATGAACTCCATTTAAAACTGAATTTATAAAATGAGAATCCCGCTTGCGCGGGATTTTTTTATATTTAACCATGCCTAAGTCTAAATCATTACTAGCCAAATTCTTAATCTGGAGGTATAAATATATTTCTGAGCGGAATTTTATATACATTCTAAGTATACTAGTTGGCTTTTTAGCAGGTATTGGTACAGTACTACTAAAAAACTTCACTTACTATATTCAACTTATTTTAGACTTAAACATTTTTAAATCTATTCAAGCATCTCTATATTTTATTTTACCTATTATCGGACTCGTTATTGTGTACTTTATAAAAAAGCGTTTCCTAAAAAAAGAAATTGGTCATGGTATTTCTACAACCTTATATGCCATTTCTAAAAAAAGTGGGATCATAGAGCGTTATAAGATTTTCGCCAATCTTATTACCGCACCAATAACAGCTGGTTTTGGAGGTTCGGTAGGATTGCAAGGCCCAGCAGTAAGTACCGGAGCTGCTTTTGGATCTAATGTAGCACAGCTGTTTCATATGAATACCAAAACAAGAATGCTGTTAATTGGTTGTGCTTCAGCCGGTGCCATGGCCTCTATGTTTAAGGCTCCTATCGCAGCATTAATCTTTGCATTAGAGGTCTTTAGTTTAGACGTAGCTTTTGCGTCGTTAGTTCCGCTATTATTAGCTTCAGTTTCTGCCGTTGTAACCTCTTATTTCTTTACCGGAACTGATGTATTACTTCGTTTTGAACTCGTAGACAAATTTGAAATAAGAGACATTCTTTTCTATGTGATTTTAGGCATTGGTACCGGAATAGCATCTGTATATTTCTCTAAAATGTATTTTGCTATTATTAACTTCTTCAAGCGTTTTAAATCTGCAAAAGCTCGATTACTAGTTGGGGCTATTGCTATTGGTATTATGCTTTATTTTATTCCTCCACTATTTGGAGAAGGATACGGTTTAATCAATAATCTAATTGAAGGAAATCAAGATGCAGCAATTGGTAGCACACCATTCAATGCTAATTTAAATAATGTATGGATAGTTATTGGCTTATTGGTAGGCATTACTGTTTTTAAAGCGGTGGCGATGACCACCACATTTGCAGCAGGCGGTGTAGGTGGTATTTTTATACCAACACTGGTAATGGGTAGTGCATTAGGGAACGCTGTTGCCTTAACCATTAATAATTTAGGGCTTGGGTTTAACGTGTCAGAATCTAATTTCACGTTGATCGGGATGACGGGCTTGATGGCCGGTGTACTTCATGCACCACTTACTGCCATATTCTTAATTGCTGAGATTACAGGCGGTTATGATCTTTTTGTGCCATTAATGTTGGTTGCTGCCATTTCATTTGCGATCACTAAATATTTTGTTTCGCATTCTATTTATACCTTAGAACTTGCTCAGAGGGGAGAATTACTAACACATGATAAAGATAAGAATGCACTTCTATTAATGGATCTTGACAAGATTATTGAAACCAATTTTATAAGTATTAATCCCGATATGAAATTAGGAGTTGTGCTTCAAAATGCTGTAGCAAAATCTAATAGAAATATCTTTCCGGTAGTGAATGAAGAAAATGAGTTTTTAGGTGTTTTATTGCTCGATGATATTAGAAAAATTATGTTTGATGCTAAATTTTATGATTCACTAACGATTAATACATTAATGCAAAATGCACCAGATATTATTAATTATGAAAAGGATGTAATGCAAACGATTATGAAGAAATTTGAAGATAGTGGTGCATGGAATCTTCCGGTGGTTAATAACGGAAAGTATATGGGTTTTATTTCTAAGTCTAAAATGTTAACTGCCTACCGTAGAAAATTAATAGAAGTTAGTTCTTAGCCTCTATAAACTTAACTGTTTCGTCAGGATGATCCGTAAAAATGCCATCAAAATTTAGATGGTTAAATCCATGCTCAAGAAGTGATTCGAAATTTTTGAAAGCGCCAAGATCATCAGCCCGAAATGTATATCCGTGTACTTTTAATCCTAGCTTTTGAGCATTTCTAATAAACTCTGAAGAAACTTCTTTATACCAAGGGCCAATCCCATCTGCATAGGTTGCAAATTCGTTTAGATCCTTTTGCTCATCTTTAAATTCAATAAGTTGCACTAAGAAAAGCTTAGAGCCTAACTCCTCCCTAATCCGCTTTAATTCTTTATGGTCAAAACATTGTAAAATACATTTATCCTCTTTTGTTTTATAACCATATAACGACAATACTTTTAAAACAATTTTAGAGATGTCTTTTCCCTCTTTTAAATGAAATGCCGGTTCTTTAATTTCAGGATAAATTCCAATATCATTATCTGTGCTTCGATTTAGCCCTTGAATTAATTCTATTTCTTCATACAAAGAATGTAATTGAAAATTACTCTTCCCCTTGGGAAACCTATTCGAATATACTTGCTCTTCAGTTTTATGGTCAAAACGCTCAAACGCCTGTAATAATTTTAACTCTTCGAAGTCGAAATCAATCACATAATAACGACCATCTTTTCTTTTTCTGTTTGGAAATTTTTCGGCCACATCGGTAACCTCGTCTAGGTAAATATCATGAATAACTATAGGAATATTATCTTTACTCAACACGATATCTTGTTCAATATAATCGGGATGCATTGCGTATGCCATCGCTTTAGAAGGCAAAGTATGTTCTGGTAGATACCCTGATGCTCCGCGATGAGCAATAACTATTTTTTCTGGTTTCTGTTCGGTATTCATTACTTCTTTCGTAGGTCTTTGACATCCAATTACTAAAACTACAATTAAAATGATTGATAAACGCATCTCTTTATATTTACAAGCATAAATTTAGTAGTTTCGCAAAAGAATATTCGTTATGAAACTAGTATTAAAAATATTATTTTTCTTGTTCTTAGTTACACTTATCGTTGGCCTTTATTTAAAGTATTTTACCGATTATGATAAAGCTGATGCAATTATAGGTTTAGATATCTTATTTCTTTCTTTTATTCTAATGCCGCTATTTATATATCATCGTCACCGTTTAGGGAAGTATAAAAAATATGTATTAGATGGCAGTAAAAAGAATCCGTTTAAGATTGACGAAGATAAAATGGTTTAATTTATAGTCAATTCGTAGTCTTCATGCTAAACTTTTTTCAGCATTATATATTTCAAATAAAATTAGGTTGATGTTAATTTAAATTACGTTTTTGAATAAAAAAGCGTTTGATCAAATTACCACACTCTTCTTCTAAAACACCTCCAACTACTTTTGTTTTTGGGTGTAATTGAGTCTCATAATATTGAAATCCTCGTTTAGGGTCGTGAGCTCCAAAAACAATCTTATTCAATTGCGTCCAATAGCTAGCCCCGGCACACATTTGACACGGCTCTAACGTAACATAAAGTGTGCAGTCCTTTAAGTATTTTCCCCCTAAATAATCTGCTGCCGCGGTAAATGCTTGCATCTCGGCATGCGCAGTAACATCGTTCAATGTTTCGGTTAAGTTATGTGCACGAGCTATTATCTGATCATTTATAACAATAACAGCACCAATAGGTACTTCATTTTTTTCAAACGCAGCTTCTGCTTCTTGTAAAGCTCGCTTCATAAAGTAATTATCATCAAAAGGAGATTGCATTGGTTAAATTTTGAAAAGACAAAGCTATCAAAATTTGTCTTTATAAGAGCGAGATAGCGGAATTTGTATTTTGTCTATTAACGTTAACGAACTACTATTGATTTGTTTTACAAAATTAGAATTCACAATAAAAGAGCGATGACATTGTATAAAATTAGGAGGTAATTCTTCTTTGATTTGACTTAATTTACCCCTTACAAAGTGATTTTTACCATTATCTAAAAATATATTTAAATAATGGTCATCTGATTTTATGTACAAGAGGTCTGAGATGTAGACTTTTGTTTTGTCTTTTAAAACTATGTGATTCTTGATAACTATACTCTTAAGGTGTTCTATCTTCTTTGAACTTTCTATTTTTTCTAATTTTAATTCTTTCTCCAATAGTACTTTTTTGTTTTCAATTTCTTTAACATGTCTTGTTACACCAATAGTGAAAAATATTATTTCTAATGTGCTTCCTAACATATAAGATCCTTCAAAAGCAAATGAAAAGTCCAAATTGAATTTTCCACTAGATAAAAAAATCAACTCCAATAGAATAGATAAAATAGTTGTCAATAAAAGCGAACTATAAGCTAATAAATAAAGTGTACTTTGCTTTCTGTCCTTTTTTATATTTAATACACCAACTGTGATGAGGCTAATAAAAACTATTGCAACAAAAAAGTACTGTTGATACATTAATATTGAAATATATGCTTCAAAAAAATCTAAATAAACTAGAATTCTCAATATTATATAAAATAGAAAAAGAGTTATTGCCAATAATTTTAAGTAATTAGCCCATTTAGGAAGGTTTTGCTTCAGATTTAAGAAAGACCGAGCAAAAAAGAGCATTGATATTAATGTTAATGTAATTATATCTTGATAAATAAAGTCTAAGTAAGGGTGGCCATTCGTAATTAAAAATCTATGATTAAAACCACTTAAGCAAAAGACCATAAATCCAAATATTAATAAATAAAGAGCATACTCGAATAGCATTCGGCTTTTTGTAGAAACCCCTAAAAACAATGCATAAACAAAGAGAACAATAATTAACCCAAAATAAATACCATAAAGTAGATGTACTCTTTGGTTCATTCTCTCAAAAACATGAGCTTCATATATTCTTATTGGAAGCTTTATTAAAGATGTTTTTTTTAGCTCTACTAAAACCTGTTCTGATGTATAGGAAGGAACTATTAATTTACCATTGGCATACCTTTCAAAAGTTGTGCGCTCATCTATTGGTATTAAGGTTCCTGTTATATCAAATAAACTATAATTATTAGATGCCTTGTAGAATTTAGCTGAGTGGATATAATGATTGCCAATTTGAATAACGATATCTAAATCTGAATCTGAATTATTTTTTATGTTCATTAAAATCCACCACCCACGATTATGTCCAGAAAAATTGGCAATTCGATCAAAAACTAAAAGAGAGTCAGGTTGGTTATTGAAAATGTTTAAAGCTTCGCTAGTAGAGTAAGCATTATTATTAATAACTTTTATTTTATCACTTACTTCGAGTTTTTCGAAATCTTTTGATAGATTTATATAGTTACTAGTGCTACTCTGAGAGAATATAACAAACTTTATAAACACAAAAAGATAAGAAAAAATGTATTTTTTAATCAATTGGGTTTTATTAAGTTTAGTTGCTACAAATTAAGTGTTAATTATTCTTTTTACAAATTTTCTCAACGTAGACAGGTCTATCCAATACCTTTGTCATATCCTCTATTTTTGTACCTGGTTTTGTAAAAGTAAAAATAGCAAACCCTACTGTGGAATATAGTTTATAACCTCCATTTTGATAAACAATTTCTTCTGTACCATTTTCAACTTTAAATGCTTTTATCTTTTTGTATTTACCAGTTGTGTGATTCCTGGATGCTAGTTGAATATAAAACTTAGTATCTTTTTTATCTGGGCAGCTAACCTGCACGTGTAGTTTTATAGCAGTTGAACTACTAGACTTACAAAATAATACTGGCCTAACAGTATAGTCTATTTGCACACATGATTCTTGAGAAGAAGCCGAGTAAGTAATTATCATAAAAATTAATGTTATTAAAAAATCTTTCATGGTTTTAAAATTTAAGTTTTATCGTTTATTCAATTGGAAAGGCAATTCCTACGTATAATTTAAAATCTCCTCCAAAAGTTGTTAATTCGTCCCAATCTTCATTAAGGTTAGAGGTTGTATCAAAATAAGAGCTTTCTCCACTTTCATCTTCAATCCCTTTTCTTTTCTGCCAAATCACTCCTACCTTAAGGTATTCTAAGAATCTTAACTCGGCTCCTGGGCTGACATGACTACCTTCTAATCTTTTAAAATCTACAGCGTCATCACATCCATTAACACATACTTCATAATTTTTTATTTTATTATAACTTATAAATGGAGTGAATTCATTAAAAACCTGAAACTTACTTTTGTTCTGAGTTCCTATCGAAAATCCTAACTTAGCGACAAATAATGTAGCCTTGTTTTCTGAGGGAATATTAAATCCTTCTGGTATTGCATTCGTATCTTGTATATCAAATTTTGAGAGCGGCATTGTATTTTTTTCTGAAACGACACTAATCGGCCAACTTGAAGCAATTCCTATGGTAAATCCAAGCGCAAGTTTTGAATTTATTAGCCCATATGTTGAAGAATAATCCATTCCTAAAAGATTAATGTCTCCTGGGTAAAAATTATAACTTAATGCGCCACCATCTTGTGGAGGAGTAGAATCTATAATAGAAGTTAGTACTTGCGCCCCCACTTGACCAAGAGCATGAGCATTCACTGATTGTTTTTCTTTGTAAGAATACAGGTCAGAATTATGCATTAGTTGAGATGCTCTTACATAATCTCCACGAGCCAAAGCACTAGAAACATCTTTTCTTGTTTGCTCATCCAGCTCAGCTTTTATTCTCTCATACTTACTTTTAGCTGAGGATTCTGCTTCAAGTTTAATGGTATTTTCATTTTTTTCTTTTTTAGCTCTTGTACCTACTCTCGTATCTGAACTACTTATTCTGTCTTTCTTTACCTCATTATTTTCTTTCTCTATTTCTCGGTTAATTTTAGAATTTAAATAATTGATTTTATTAAAATCACCTTCTGTTTTAGCGAGCCTTCTAGCTTTTTCAAGCAATGATAACCTTTCTTGTAAAGAATATTTGTGGCTTAAACCTGCTTGAAAGATTAAGTCTTCGAATTTTTCTTTCTTTTTTTGATCGCTTTTATATTTATCAACCGCTCTTGAAATTATTCCTAAATCCCCTCCTTTAACATTCCGAATTGTTAATCTATCTACTTTACCATTTTGAGCCCATGCCGAAGTGTTGTTTTCTGCTATATACCTTCTTAATCTTCCTAATACTGTTTCATTAAATTGCGGCCTGTGAATTGAATAATCTCTTTTGTGTATTGAAGCAGACGTATTAAAATAAGTGTCATAATAGGCTGAGTTCATGGTAAAAGATACCGCTCCTTCAGCATAGAAATGACAATTGTTACACTCGAATGGGAATTTAATCCCATATGAATCTAAAACAGAACCTTCAAACCACTGATTGATGCCTCTAACTCCTGTTACAACCGTTCTTAATTGTTGTATATGTAGTGAAGGTTCACTATCAATTTGTCTTGGTAACGTGATAACTTCTACATAGCCTTGAATGCCGCTGTCGGTTTCAAAATTTCTGGTAAACTTTTGTTTGTTTTGAGAAAAACCAAAATTCAGGAACGTAGTTAGAAAAAATAAAAGAATATAATTTTTCATAATAGTATAAAGTTTATAAATGACGTAAATTTCAAATCAATTATGGAATCAATGTTTAAATCAAAATTAGATTAGAAAGTGTCGCGAAATCAAAAAAATGTCGCGAATGTTATAAGAAATAACGTGAATTACATTTCTTTAAAACATTACCTCTTCTTTGCACCTACTTATCAAACCAAAAAGGAGTATTTTTGTCTTCTGTTTTTATGTCAAGAAGCCTATTAAACAATATTACGCTACCAGAAGATTTGCGTAAACTCTCGGTTGAAGAGTTACCGCAGCTCGCGAAAGAATTGCGTGAATTCATTATTAATATTGTAGCTACAAAAGAAGGACATCTAGGCGCCAGCTTAGGAGTAGTTGAATTAACTATTGCACTTCACTACGTATTTAACACACCAGAAGATTTATTAGTTTGGGATGTTGGTCATCAAGCTTACGGGCATAAAATCCTAACAGGAAGAAGAAAAATATTCGAAACCAATAGGCAATTTGGTGGTATTTCTGGATTTCCAAAACGAGCAGAAAGCGAATATGATGCTTTTGGTGTAGGACACTCATCAACGTCCATTTCAGCCGCTTTAGGAATGGCCATAGCTTCTGCTTTAAAAGGTGAAAGCGAAAAGCAACATATAGCGGTAATTGGTGATGCTTCCATCGCAAGTGGAATGGCTTTCGAAGGCCTTAATCATGCGGGAGTTTCTAAGGCTAATATATTAATCGTTCTCAATGATAATGCTATGGGTATTGATCCTAGTGTAGGCGCCCTGAAAGAATATCTTACTAATATCAAAATAGATAAACGAGTAAGAAAACATAACATTATCAAAGCCTTAAACTTTGATTACTCAGGACCTATTGATGGGCATAATTTAGATGCGCTGGTTTCAGAATTAAGTCGTTTAAAAAAGATTAAGGGGCCAAAATTTTTACATGTAATCACTACAAAGGGAAAGGGCTTGCAAAAAGCAGAAGAAGATCAGGTAAAATATCATGCTCCTGGAAAATTTGATGCAAAAACAGGCGAAATTTATACCAAATCTACTTCCAAACAGCCTTCAAAATATCAAGATGTATTTGGTTTAACACTTGTAGAACTTGCTAAGCAAAACAAAAAAATTATTGGTATCACACCAGCCATGCCAACAGGCAGTTCTTTAAAATATATGATTGATGAGATACCTGGCAGAGCATTCGATGTAGGTATTGCCGAACAGCATGCTGTGACTTTAGCTGCCGGAATGGCAACACAGGGAATGATTCCGTTTTGTAATATCTATTCTACCTTTTTACAGCGCGCATATGATCAAATAATTCATGATGTTGCTTTGCAAAAACTACCTGTTGTTTTCTGTTTAGATAGAGCTGGTTTAGTGGGTGAAGACGGTGCAACCCATCATGGCGTCTTTGATCTCGCTTACTTACGCTGCATCCCTAATATGATTGTTTTTGCGCCTATGAACGAGCTAGAGCTAAGAAATATTATGTATACTGTTCAATTGGGTATAGATCAGCCAATTGCGATTCGATATCCTAGAGGTAGCGGTGTTATTCTTGATTGGCAACAACCTTTTGAGCCATTAGAAATTGGAAAAGGAGAAATCGTAAAACAAGGGGAAAAGCTGGCAATTTTAAGTATTGGCCATATCGGGAATAAAATAATAGATATTTGTAATTCATCATCAGCATATGAGGGCATAGCACATTATAATTTGCGCTTTGTAAAGCCTCTTGATGAACAGTTACTTCATGAAATTTTTAACAGATTTGATACTATTTTAACTATTGAAGATGGTACAATAGTAGGTGGTTTTGGTAGTGCTATTCTTGAATTTGCTCAAGAAAATAATTACCATAAAAACATTAAAATTTTAGGAGCTCCAGATAAGTTCATAGAACATGGTTCTACAGAAAAATTACTCGATTCTATAGGATTAAGTGAAGAAAAACTAAAAAAAATAATACATTCGCTGCTTTAAAATTGTTTTTTAAGTAATATTTATCCCTATTTACTTCTAAACATTTGCAAAATCTAAAACAGATGAAAAGAGTTGCAGTCCTTATTCTTTTTAGCTTTTTATTTCAACTATCGTTTTCGCAAAAGAAAATTACGCCTCCATTTAAAAGCTTTGATACTCTACCTACGGCTTTTAAAATAGATCCCATAAAAATTAAAAAAGCCTATCCTAACGCTATTTACACTAGCAAAGATTCATTACTTTTCGAATTGTATGCTATGGCCAAACCGTTTTATGCAATACGGCATGATTCTATTCTAAATAAAGTTTCTTTTAAACAAAAATATAGGTTATTTGTAGATGAGCTTAGCGGTGATACTACATACATACCCTTGCCTAAGGTCGAAAATTTTATATCATATACTCCTAATCTTAAAATTGATACCATAAGAGTAATGCATGCTATAAAGCCTGTATTTATAGATACATTAAAAAAAGCTGCCGATCCGGTTTGGTGGGCTTATAAAAATAATTTTGCTTTTGATATCAGTGAAGCCGCTTTTGTAAACTGGAATGCTGGTGGAAATAACTCAATTTCGGGACTATTAAAATTATCTTTCGAAAGAGAATATAAGAGACTTTATGTGTTGTGGAAGAATGAAGTGAAGATTAGATATGGATTAAATAGTCAGGAAGATCAAGAGCTTAGAAAAACAGATGATCAATTATATATTAATTCAACATTTGGATATAGAACTGATACCGTCTCCAATTGGTATTATTCGGTTAAATTTAATTTTAGAACACAGTTTACAGATGGGTTTAATTACCCCAATACAGACACGCCTATTTCTCGATTCTTTTCGCCAGCATATTTATTTTTAGGTGCTGGTGCTCAATACGACATTAAAAAAGATCAGTTCTATATATATTTATCTCCAGTTACCTTAAAGTCAACCATAGTAAGAGATCAAAAACTTTCTGATGAAGGAGCCTTTGGTGTTAATCCTGGCAAACATTCAAGAAATGAATTTGGTTTTTTAGTTCAAAGCTCTTGGGACACTGAGCTATTTAAAAATGTTATAATGAAAAATGATGTCACCTTGTATTCTGATTACGTACGAAAATTTGGTAATATAGATATTCGTTATGACCTTACATTTAATTTTACAATAAACAATTTCTTAAAGGCAAATTTAGGTGCGCATATTATCTATGACGATGATATAAAATTTAGAGAAGATACCAATGGCGATGGTGTTTTAGAAACATTCGGGCCCAGAGTACAGTTAAAACAACTATTAGGTGTTGGTGTTTCTTTTAACTTTTAAATTTCAACTCCTTTAATCTTTTTGTGTAACAAAATAGCCGCACTGTCAGACATGCCAGCAATAAAGCTACATACAGATAGAATTCTTTCGTAATTGTTGTTGGTATTTACTTTATATTTTTCTGGTAATAAATTCATTAAAAGCTTATCATAATTTGAAGCTGTTTTATTGTAAGCATTGTTAACCGAATTTATAAATACATCTAGAAGATCTGCTAAAATTCTATAACCTGAAATTTCCTTTTCAATAACCTCTTTACTACGATAAATTCTATCAACACTAATTTTAATGATATCATTTATCTGAGCTTCATATTTACATTTATCCAATAATGAGATCTCATAGGTTCCGGCTAAAATCGAAGCTTCATTTTCTAAAAAAATATTTGCTGCTTCGGTAATCAAATTGCCAATTGCCAATGCTCTTAGATAACTTAGCCTATCTTGCTTTGTTTTTAGTTGATAGTATTTTTCGGTATTGATGGTGTCGCGCACTAAATTAATAAGGTATTCTAGTGCAAATTCTTCTTCAATTAATCCGAGATTAATCCCATCTTCAAAATCGATAATAGTATAACAAATATCGTCAGCGGCTTCAACTAAAAATGCCAGAGGGTGGCGACTAAATGTTACATCATCTCCATCACGAATTTGTTTCAAACCAAGGTTATGAGCAACATCAATAAATACCTCTTTTTCTGATTGAAAGAAACCATATTTTTTATCAATAATATTGGTTGTTGGTTTTTTTGGCAACGATTCTTTAGGGTATTTCATAAAAGTTCCTAAAGTAGCATATGACAAGCGTAAGCCTCCTTCTATGCCTTCTCTGCTTTCGGTTAGTATTCTAAATCCGTTAGCATTTCCTTCAAAATCAATCAGGTCTTGCCATTGTTTTGGGGTTAATTGGTCTTTATATTTTAGTCCATTTCCTGATTTAAAATATTCACCAATAGCCTTCTCACCGCTATGTCCGAATGGTGGATTTCCTATATCGTGTGCCAAACATGCACTTGCCACTATTGCTCCAAAATCATTTATTTGATAGCCGAGTTCTTTCAGGTCTGGATACTTCTCTAATAGTTTCTTTCCAACAATTCTTCCAAGCGATCGGCCTACTACCGACACTTCTAAGCTATGTGTTAATCGTGTATGAACAAAGTCTGTCTTTGAAAGTGGAACTACCTGAGTTTTATCTTGTAAGCTCCTAAAAGAATCAGAAAAAATAATTCGATCATAATCTACCTCAAAACCAACGCGAGTTTCATCTTGATCTTTTCTAATTCTTTTCTGCGTATCGCCAAAGCGTTTCAATGAAAGTAGTTGCTCCCAATTCATTTTTTAGTATCAATTTAAGACCGTGCAATGTACATTATTTTAGAGTTTTTCTACTTAACATTAAATTAAAATTGGAGCTTTTATGGTAACATTTGTCTAACCTAAACATTAAGAATCTTTAACCTCCATTTAACCCAATCTTTACATTAACATTCTTTATTTGCATCAGAAAATAGATCAGAATTAAAATGAAAAAATTCTTAGTACTAATATTCATATTTACAGTCGCTTTAGTAGCAGCACAAGACAAGGGGACTATAAGCGGTGTAATTTTAGATAAAGAAGTAAATAATGAACCTTTGGCATTTGCTCAAGTCGAAGTTAAAGGGACCTCAATAAATACCACCACCGATTTAGATGGTATTCACAAATTAAAAGTAGCTCCTGGGGTATATACCCTAATATTTAATTTTCCTGGCTATCAAAAAGTTGAGGTTACAAATGTTGTAGTTAAAAAAGATAATATAACAACTATTAAAGATATTTCATTAGAGGCAATCACCCTATCAATTCCTGGAGACGTTGGCGAAACGGAGGAAGCTTCTAAACCGAAAAAATAATTCAAAAAAGCATAATGAGACTATTCACTTTCATACTGCTAACTTTAGCAGCATCGATAGCTAATGCCCAATCTAAAGGGACGATACAAGGAACAATATTAGATAAAGAATCTGATAATCAACCTCTTCCATTTGCAAATGTATTTATTAAAGGTACTCAAAGTGGAACAACATCAGATATTGACGGTATTTTTACTTTTCAAGCTGATCCTGGAACTTATACTTTAGTATTTAGCTTTGTAGGGTATCAGAAATTAGAAATACCTAATATTATTGTAAAATCGGGTGAGGTGACTACCTTAGATAATGTTGTAATGAATGCCACCGAAGGAGTTTCTCTTAAAGAAGTTATTGTAAAAGCTACAACCAAAAAGGAAAGTGTTGCCGCTTTATTGACAGAACAAAAGAAGGCAACCGAAATTAAAACTGCTATTGGTGCTGAAGAACTTTCTGCCAAAGGTATAAGCGATGCCGCCGGAGCTGTGAGTAAAATTTCGGGAGTTTCAAAACAAGAGGGTTCAAGTAATGTATATGTTAGAGGGCTTGGCGACCGCTATTTAAATACAACATTTAATGGATTATCTCTTCCTTCAAATGATATCAGTAAAAAAAATATTGATCTAAATATTTTTGGTTCAGATGTTATCGAAAATGTCTCTATTAGCAAGGCATTTTCATCAAAATTCTACGGTGATTTTGCAGCTGGAAACATTGATGTGAAATCAAAAAACTATAGCGGAAATGGTTTCTTTGAAGCCTCTATTAATAGTGGTTTTAATAGTAGAGCTATTAGTGAAGACTTTGTGAAAAATACTGGCACAGGGCAATTTGGTTTTTATGGAAGGTATGATCATGAACCTTTCGCGGTTGTATTATCTCATGGTGTAGACCCTATTGAGTCTCCAATGCCGCCAATTAATCTGGGTATTGGTCTAAATGCTGGTAAATCTTTTAATCTTGGTGATGAATCTCGACTAAATCTTTTCTTTACTGCTTCTTTTGATAGCAACTATGAATATAGAAAAGGTGAAACTACTGATTATACATTAGTAGAAAACAAAAGCTTCGAGCAAGCTGAAGAGTATGAATACGGCACTACCACTACCATAATGGGAAATGTTGGTTTTAAAATAGATGATCATCACAATTTTAAATTCAATTCTTTATTTATTAATAAATCTTCTGATAAAACCAGTTATTTCGGCACCGATGGTTTGGGTAGAAACCGTGATGCCATTGTAAACAGTGATGAAGGATTTTATCAAATGAACGTTCAGTTCAATCAAGATTTAATTACGGTAAATCAATTATTAGGATCACACACCATAACTGATAAATTAAAGTTAGACTGGGGTGTTGGATATAATCGTGTTTTTGCTCATGAACCAGATAGAAAGCGTATTAGTATAGAGAACTATCAATTAGCTTTAGATAATGATCCTAATACAAACCCTGTCTTTTTTACTAACAATGAATTCGACAATCAACGTTATTTCCAAGATATCGAAGATGAGGAGCTCAATGGGCGAATAAACCTTTCATACAGCCCTTCTGATAACATAAAATTTAACTTAGGTTATAACGGTAGAACAAAAGAAAGAGACTTTGAAAATATTCGATATGGTTATCGCTTTTCAGATGATAATCTACCGATTACCGACGTAAATAATTTAGATGCTATTTTTAACACGAGTAATCTAAATACAGATAATAATGGATTATTCTCAACAGTTGTATTTAGATCTGTTTATCCACAGGCTGGTTCTGTTAATGTTCCTGGAAAGCCAGAAAATACTTACAACGGGAAACTAGATGTGTATGCAGGTTATGTTAATGCAGAGTTTAATATTAATGATAAATGGTTAATAGTTCCAGGGTTTAGACTTGAATCTTTTAGTCAAAAAATCAACTACGATGTAATTAACCTACCTCCTAATGATCCTGGATTTAGAGAATCGTCAGAGAACTTTTATCTACCAAGTTTAAGTATTCGTTATGCCATAAACGAAGATCAGAATATACGTTTGGCATTTAGTAAAACCGTTTCAAATCCTGAGTTTAAAGAAATCGCCCCTTTCGTATATGAAGGAGTTTCACAACGTATTGGTGGAAATCCAGATTTATTAAATGATCCATCATTTTCTGAGGTCTTTAATTATGATCTAAAATATGAATGGTTCTTTGGAAGAAGCGAAATTGTTTCATTAGGTGCTTTCGCAAAACAGATAAATAATCCCGTTAATCTGGTTGTGGCATTCGATGCTACTGGTACACAACGTTATTTCAGAACGGGAGATAAGGCTAACATTTATGGTGTTGAGCTAGAATTCAAGAAGAACTTCTTCTTAGATGAAAACGAACAACCAAAGCTCTCAACTGGTCTAAACATAACATATATGTATACCAAACAAGATCTTTTTGAAAACATTGATGGTTCAATTTACGATACAAGCTTTAACAGAAGTGAAGATGAGTTACAGGGTGCTTCTCCATTAATTATAAATGCCGATATTAATTACAGCCCAACCTTTAAAAATTACAAACCAACTGCTAGTTTAATCTTTTCTTACTTCTCTGATAGAATCGATGCACTAGGTTCGGGTCAGCTAGGTAATGTAATCGAAAAGGGAGTGCCTACGCTAGATTTTGTCTGGAAAAATAGAATCAACGAAGGTTTAGAATTTAATATTGGTGTTAAAAATATCTTAGACCCTTCAATTAAATATGTTCGAGAAACAACCGCAGGTGATGTTATAGTTACTTCAGCAAACGGTAAAGGTGTTACCAACTATAAAAGAGGAATCACAGTTGGAGCATCATTAAAGTATAATTTTTAATCAGTCATAAATAAACAATCAAATTAACATTTAAAATGAAAAAAACACTTTTAGGTTTAGCGTTGGTTTCATTATTGTTTTCATCTTGTGGAAATGATGATACCGCTGATATTATTATCAACATAAATGGTGAAACCGGTACTAATGATGCAATAGAATTATTAGGAAATCAAACTTCAGATTTGACGCTAGACGCCAATGAAGATTATATAATTACTGGTCCGCTTATTATGGAATCTGGTACTACATTAACTATTCCAGCAGGAATGACGATAAAAGCAGCTGCAACAGGCGCCGATGTTTATATTGCTATTTCGCAAGGCGCAAAAATTATGGCCAATGGTTCTGCCAATAACCCTATTGTATTTACCTCAAATGCCAATGCACCTAATGCTGGTGATTGGGGAGGTCTTATTCTTTTGGGAAAAGCACCTATTAACTCTGTAACTGGTGGCGACGCTACATCAACTTCAGAAATAGCAAGTTTACCTTATGGCGGATCTGTAGTTGATGATAATTCTGGTACGCTTCGTTATGTGAGAGTTGAATACTCAGGTGGTAAAGCAGATGGCCAATCAGAAAATAATGGTTTTTCATTCTACGGAGTGGGTAATGGAACAACCGTAGAATATGTTCAGGCTTTCGCCGGAAAGGATGATGGTATTGAGTTCTTTGGTGGAACTGTTAACGCTAGTTTTGTCGCAGTACTTAATTCAGAAGATGATTCTGTAGACTGGACAGAAGGTTATAATGGTACACTAACTGATGTTTATATAAAACATGGTACAGATCATGACAAAGGCATCGAAGCAGATGGTTTCAATACTGATATTGGTAATAATTCAAATCCAAAGTTCTTCTCTAAACCTACTGTAACAAACTTAACAATAATAGGCTTAGGTTCTGGCACAGGCAATGAAGCTGTACGATTAAGAGCTGGTACGCAGGGTATTTTTACCAACGTGTTCATTCAAGGTTTTGAAGAGGCATTTGACCTTGATGGTGATAGTGGTGACAGTCCAACGGGTACGGGAGTTACAAATGGTGATTTAAGCGTAACAGATACTAAGTTTGAGGATGTAACAACTGTACTAAAAAATGATACCGGCGTAAACTTTTCACAAGCAGATTTTATTAAAGGTTCTGTAGAAGCAACAGGAACAGATTTTACAAATTGGGGTGCGGGTTGGACAAGACAATAAACTAACAATATCCTTTAAATAAAAAAGCCTGCAATGATGCAGGCTTTTTTATTTAATATCTTTTTGTCTAAGAATTGGCTTCTGTCTCTTTTACACTAATTATTCTTCCATTATCATAATCAACTTCTTTTAAGGTTTTTTCGTAATAGAAATACCACTTACCTGTTTTTACACCCATTTCATAATTACCTATAGCGGTCTTTTTTCCTTGTTCATTATAATAAGTCCAAGTGCCATGCAATTTTTTATCCTTAAAAAATCCATGCTGCTCAATTTTACCATTATCATGATATAGTGTTGCTTCTACCAAATCGCCTTTTTGTACATATGTATCTTCTTTTTGCTGCGCGAAGCCTATACCAACAAAAAGCATTATTAAGAATACCACTATATTTTTCATATTATAAGTTTTGTTTAACAATAACGAAACAAATATAATAATTATTTTACATTAAATCAACGTTTGCTTAACATTAAATTAACATTGGAAATCTAATTCATTATCTATCAGGCAAATAAAATATCATTAACAAGACATAAAAGGTAACATTAAATATTTTTAAATTCGTTCAGGTTTTAAATTATAGACCGTTTGATTACTGTTTAATGATAACATTAGCATAATATTTAACTTATCTATATTTAAGATTTTTGCACGTAATTTTATCTGAATGGAAAATATTTACATTTTAATGATCGCCGCTCTAACCATTTTAGCAATCGCTGATTTGGTTGTAGGTGTAAGTAATGATGCTGTAAATTTTTTAAACTCTGCTATTGGTTCTAAAGCAATCTCTTTTAGAACTATTATGATCGTTGCCAGCTTGGGTGTCGCTTTTGGAGCTATATTTTCTAGTGGTTTAATGGAGGTTGCTCGTAAAGGAATTTTTGTGCCAAGCGAGTTCTATTTTAATGAGATTATGATCATTTTTATGGCAGTAATGCTTACTGATATTCTGCTTCTTGATTTTTTCAACACACTTGGTATGCCCACTTCTACCACGGTCTCAATCGTATTCGAGTTACTAGGTGCAGCGGTAGCCATGGCCTTAATTAAAATAGCAACAAACAATGACTCTTTAACTGAGTTATCTCAATATATTAATACAGAAAAAGCAACCGAAATTATTATTGGTATACTCGCTTCAGTGGTTATTGCCTTTACCATTGGTGCAATTGTTCAGTATATATCTCGTCTTTTATTATCTTTTAATTTTGAACGTAAACCTGACTGGGCTGCGGCCATTTTTGGTGGGCTTTCATTAGCCGCAATTACCTACTTCATAATCATTAAGGGCCTTAAAGGAACCGATTATTACGAACACATTAAACCCTATCTCGAAAACAAAACAGCTCTCATAGTAGCCATAAGTTTTGGTATTTGGTCACTTCTGTCTTTCTTAGTTATAAAGCTGCTCAAAACCAATATCTATAAATTAATTATACTTGTTGGAACTTTTGCTCTAGCCTTAGCCTTTGCGGGTAATGACCTAGTAAATTTTATTGGCGTGCCAATTGCCGCTTGGCAATCTTATGAAGCTTGGGTGGCTTCTGGAGTTCCAGCAACAGAATTTACTATGGGTGTATTAGGAAATAAAGTAGATACTCCAACGCACTTGTTGCTTATTGCTGGAATTATTATGGTGCTTACTTTATGGTTTTCAAGCAAAGCCAGAAGTGTATTAAAAACTTCAATTGATCTTTCTAGTCAAAGTGAAACAAAAGAGCGCTTTGAGCCAAATTTTTTATCAAGAGTTGTAGTTAGAAGCTCTATTTTAGCGTCACGATATTTTAGTGCTATACTCCCTAGATCAACTAAAGATCGAATTGAAAAACAATTTGAAAAACCTATTATTGAGCTCCCAAAAGACAAAACTTATGAATTGCCCGCTTTTGATATGGTGCGGGCGGCAATTAATCTTGTTGTTGCGAGCGTTCTTATCTCAATAGCCACATCAATGAAACTTCCTTTATCAACTACCTACGTAACTTTTATGGTGGCAATGGGTACTTCGTTAGCTGATAGAGCTTGGGGTGCAGAAAGTGCTGTATATAGAGTAGCAGGTGTCTTTAATGTTATTGCAGGATGGTTTGGAACGGCATTGATTGCTTTTATTGCTGCTGCAACTGTTGCTTATCTTATCCATTTAGGTGGTGGAGCTATGATTGCTGTTTTGTTAGGTCTTGCTGTTTTCCTTTTAACTAGAAACTACATTAGCCATAACAAAAAGAGTAAAATAGTCAAAGTTGAAGATAGCTTGAATAAAGCTGAAAGTCAATCTGTTCAAGGAGTTATTGAAGAAAGTGCTGACAATATTTCAAAAGCTCTTAAACGCATCAGCAAAATAAATGAAGCCACGATTAACGGTTTAATTAAGCAAGATTTAGCTTCATTGAAAAAGGCAAAAACCACTGTTGTTAAATTAGAATCAGAAATAGATGATATTCAAAATAACATCTTCTACTTTATTAAGAATCTTGATGATTCATACTTAGGGGCAAGTAAACTCTACATAGATGTTATAGGAGACTTACAAGATATGGCTCAATCTATAAGTTTTATTGCAAAAATTAGCCATAAGCATATTAACAATAACCATAAAGCTTTAAAAAAGAATCAAGCCAAAGAACTTAAAGAAATTGAATTAAAGCTTAGTGATTTATTTGCAAAGATTCAGCAGGTTTTTAATGAAAGATCGTTCGATCAACTTCATGTTATTTTAGAGGAAAAACAATTATTGCTTAATGATGTAAGAGATTATATTCAAATACAGGTAGAGCGTACGAGAACCACAGAATCTAGTCCAAAGAATACCACTTTATATTTTAGCATTTTATTGGAAACCAAAGACCTGTTAAAATCTACATTAAGCTTACTTGAATTATATGCTCAAGAACCTCCTCAGGGAACTTTAGAGTAAAATGTTAAAATTTTTAATAGAAGAATATTTCTATTATATTCGCGTTCTATGAACGCTAAACATTAACAACTTTAACCTTATCCCTTCTAAATGAATATTGCAATACAAGGAATTCAAGGCTCTTTTCACCACATCGTAGCTAACGAATATTTTGGTGAAGATATCTCCTTGGTAGAATGTATGTCTTTTTCAGAAATGCCTGAGTTAATTGCTACCAATACGGTAGAGGCCGCAGTCATGGCAATTGAAAATTCTAATGCCGGAGCCATACTTTCAAATTATGCTTTAATAGATAATTATGATCTCAATGTAAAAGGTGAATTCTACCTCCCAATGATCCATAATTTAATGGCCTATAAAGGGCAAACCATTGATGATATTAAAGAGGTTTGGTCACATCCAATCGCCATACAACATTGTAAGCGCTTTTTTAAAGAACACCCTCATATTAAAATTATTGAAGAAAGAGATACAGCATCGGTAGCAAAATATATCAAAGAAAATAAAGTAAAAGGCGTTGCCGCCATTGCTAGTAAAAAAGCTTCTGAAATCTTTGATCTACCTATCTTGGCTGAAGAAATTCAGAATGATGTGCATAATATGACACGTTTTTTTATCCTAACCAAGCGAAGAGAGCATCAACCTGATGATTATCTAAATAATAAAGCTTCTTTAAAATTTATTACGCATCATCAACTGGGTAATTTAGCCGAGATCTTGAATGTTTGTGTAAAACATAAACTTAATTTATCAAAAATTCAGTCTATACCTATAACTGAAGAACCCTGGCACTATGCCTTCTTTATTGATCTGTGTTTTGATGATTATCATAAATACTGCAAAGCATTATTAGAACTGGAACAAAAAGTAAGTAGCTTAAAAATTTTAGGTGAATACCTAGAAAGCAAGCCAAAGTTTAATAAAATGATCGCCTAAGAAAACGTTGTAGTAACTTTTTTTCATTAAAGCAATAGAAAAATTTGTTTTTTCAAATTTTACGTCTAGATTTGTCTTATAAATATTTCGCATGAACTTAATAAACACTTGGCAAAGTCATTTTTACTTTTTTTATTTTTTTAAAATAAAGCGAGGCTTTGTTGTAGTTTATTAATATAAATAAATATAGAATAAAAAAAGCCTCGAAATTTCGAGGCTTTTTTTTGTTAAAGACTAATCATGAATATAGCAATTCAAGGCATTAAAGGATCATTTCATCACATTGTAGCTAATCAATATTTTGGCAATGACATTACTTTAAATGAATGCATGTCATTTGTGGAAATTCCAGAGTTAATAAATAATAAAATGGCTGATGGAGCAGTAATGGCTATTGAAAATTCTTTGGCCGGAGCTATTTTACCTAATTATGCATTAATCGATGAATTCGATTTAACCATTCATGGTGAAGTTCACCTACCTATTCATCATCATTTAATGGGATTAAAAGGGCAAAATCTTGAAGATATTAAAGAAGTGTGGTCTCACCCGATGGCGATTTTACAATGCAGAAAATTCTTTAGACAACACCCTAATATAAAATTAATTGAAGCAAGCGATACTGCAGAGGTTGCTTCACAAATTCATAAAAGAAAACTTAAAGGTATTGCCGCTATAGCTTCAAAAAAAGCAGCCAAAATCTATGATCTTGAAATTATTGCAGATAAAATTCAAACTCGTAAACATAACTACACCAGGTTTTTTATTCTTAAAAAACAAAATGGTTCTCTAAGTAAGAATTCATTAATTAATAAAGCCTCCTTAAAACTTGTCACAAAACATCAAACAGGAAGCTTATCAGAAGTGTTGCAGATTTTTGCTAAGTATAATTTGAATCTTACAAAAATTCAATCGATGCCAATTATTGATGAACCTTGGCAGTACGCCTTTTTTGTAGATGTTATTTTTGATGATTATCAAGTATATCAAAATGCTCTAGCTCAAGTTGAGCATAAGGTTTCAAATATTAAGATTCTAGGCGAGTACAAACAAAGTAAACGAAAATATGACCTCTAAGGCTAAAAGACTACATAATGTTACTGAGTATTACTTTTCTAAGAAATTGCGAGAAGTTAAATCACTTATTGCTGAAGGAAAACCTATAATTAATGCCGGTATTGGCAGCCCTGATTTAATCCCTCCTAAAGAGGTTATAGAATCATTAAAAAATTCACTAATTAATCAGAATATTCACGGCTACCAGAGTTATCAGGGACTTCAAGAGTTTAGAAAGGCAATTTCAGGTTTTTATGAGAACTACTTTAAAGTTTCTATAAATTCAGAAAGTGAAGTGCTCCCATTAATGGGTTCGAAAGAAGGAATTATGCATATCTCTATGGCTTTTTTAGATCCTGGGGATGGTGTTTTAATTCCTAATCCTGGTTATCCAACATATACCTCTGTTACAAACCTATTAGAAGCGAAGCCTATTTACTATAACCTCGATGAAAAAAACAATTGGTTTCCTAATTTAGAAGAATTATCACAACAAGACTTATCGAAAGTAAAGTTAATGTGGATTAACTATCCGCACATGCCCACAGGAGCAAAAGCTGTCAAAGCTCAGTTCGAAAAACTTATAGTGTTTGCAAAAAGGAATAATATTTTATTAATAAATGATAACCCGTATAGTTTTATTTTGAATGATCAGCCCGAAAGCATATTGCGCATAGACGGCGCAAAAGAAATTGCCTTAGAGCTGAACTCGTTGAGTAAAACTTTTAATATGGCAGGATGGCGTGTAGGAATGGTCTTAGGTTCATCAAAAAATATTCAAACCATTTTGCAAGTAAAAAGTAATATGGATTCTGGTATGTTCTATGGCATACAGCAAGGCGCAATCATAGCGCTAAATACAACCAAAGATTGGTTTGAAAAGATAAACGAAATCTATGGAGAGCGCCGAAAATTGGCCTGGAAAATTTTCGATACCCTACAATGCACATATAGTAAAGATGCTGCTGGGCTATTTGTTTGGGCAAAAATTCCTAAAGGAATCAGTTCTAAGGCTTTTGCCGATGAATTATTATATAATAAAAATGTATTCTTAACTCCGGGAACCGTTTTTGGATCGAATGGGGAAGGATACATAAGACTATCATTATGTGTTTCAAAAGAAAAATTACAAGAAATACTCAAAAGAGTCTCAAAAAACAATTGATATGAAAAAAGTTGCCGTTATCGGATTAGGTCTTATCGGTGGGTCACTAGCTTTAGAACTCAAAAAGAATACTTGGGCAACGATCTACGGTGTAGATTCAAACCCAGACCATTTACAAAAGGCACTCGATCTTGGTATTATCTTTGAAAAAGCGAATTTAGAAATCGTTAAAGAAGTAGATACCGTTATCATTGCTGTGCCGGTAGATAAAATACCAGATATTACTTTAAAGGTTCTCGATTTAATCTCAGAAGACACGCTTGTTTTTGATGTAGGCTCTACTAAATATGAAGTATGTAAAGCTATTACCAAACATCCTAAAAGAGCGAATTTTGTAGCCACACACCCTATTGCCGGAACTGAATTTTCTGGACCCGAAGCGGCCATTTACAATTTGTTTTCCGGTAAGATTAATATTATTTGTGAACAAGAATTAAGTGACCATTCTATGGTGCAAAAGACAGTTAATCTATTTAATAAAATGGATATGGAAACTGTTTTTATGAGCTCAGCCAAACAGCATGATAAACATATTGCCTACGTTTCTCACTTATCACATATTAGTTCTTTTATGTTAGGGAAAACAGTTTTAGAAATTGAAAAAGACGAAAAGAATATTTTCAATATGGCAGGAAGCGGTTTCGAATCTACGGTACGTCTCGCAAAAAGTAATCCACGAACATGGACACCAATCTTTATGAAAAACAAGAAATATATATTGAAATCACTAGATGAATACATAAAAAACTTAGAAGAATTTAAACAGCTTATAGAAACTGAATCTGAAAATAATATTTTCAATACAATGCAAAGTACAAATCGAATTAAATCTGTTTTGACAGGTATCAAAAACAATAATAAATGAACAACACAAATTTTTCAACATGGTTAGACGATATGAAGTTATCGCACCCGCTGGTAATAGCTGGACCATGTAGTGCAGAAACGGAAGAACAAGTATTAAAAATAGCTCATCAATTAAAAGAAACTGACGCTACCGTGTTTAGAGCTGGAGTTTGGAAGCCACGAACGCGTCCGGGTAATTTTGAAGGACATGGTGTACGTGCGCTTCCTTGGATTGCTAAAGTAAAAGAGGAAACAGGTTTATTAACCACAATCGAAGTCGCAAATGCCGAACATGCAAAATTAGCATTAGAGTTTGATATTGATATTATCTGGATTGGAGCGCGAACTACAGTCAACCCTTTTGCTATTCAAGAATTAGCTGATGCTTTACAAGGTACAGACAAAATTGTATTAGTTAAAAACCCTGTTAATCCAGACCTTTCTCTATGGTTAGGAGGCATTGAACGTTTACATAAATCCGGTATTAAAAACTTAGGCGCCATTCACCGAGGCTTCTCTTCTTTCAAAAAGACAAAATATAGAAATAATCCACAATGGCAGATTCCTATAGATTTAAAAAATCAATTCCCAACGCTGCCCATAATTTGCGACCCATCACATATTTGTGGTGAAAGAGAGGGTATTTTTGATGTGTGTCAAACTGCACTTGATCTAAAGTTTGACGGACTAATGATAGAAACGCATTTCGACCCAGACAATGCCTGGAGTGATGCGAAGCAACAAATAACGCCTAACCGTTTACAAGAAATTACAGAAGACCTACGTGTTAGAAAAGATAGAGTTGAAGAGAAAGATTCTCTTAAAAAGCTTGAAAAACTACGTGATGAGATTAATATTTTAGATAAACAGTTGATAGAGTTACTTTCTGAGCGTATGGATGTTGTTGAAAATATTGGCCGTGTAAAAAAAGAAGGAAATGTGGCTATTTTACAACGTAGTCGATGGCAAGAAGTAATTCAAAAAATGATCAATTTAGGTAAAGAAAATAAGTTAAGTGCTGATTTTGTAGAAAAAGTATTTAAAGCTATTCATCAAGAATCTATACAACACCAAAAGAACATCGTTAATAGTTAGCTTATTGTTACCTTTGCATCGTTAAGCATAGATTTAAATGGCTAAAAAATATATTTTCTGCATGAAATGGGGCACTCTATATGGCCCTGAATATGTAAATAGATTGTACGCAATGGTAAAGCGCAACCTCTCTTATGAATTTAAGATGGTTTGTTTTACAGACAACGAGAATGGAATTATTGATGAGGTAGATTGTTATCCGATTCCCGAAATTGATGTTCCTGGCAATCTGCCTGAACGCATGTGGAAAAAACTGACAACTCTTAAGGGTGATTTATACGGGTTGGAAGGAACTGCCATATTTTTAGATTTAGATGTGGTAATTGTAGCTAATATCGATTCGTTTTTTGATGTTCAAGGAGATTTCTTAATCATTAAAGATTATTTAAAACCTACTGGGAATTCATCTGTATACCGATTTGAAATTGGCAAGCACCCTTATGTATTTGATTATTTTGTCAAAAATTTTGATTCTATCAGAAAACGGCATAGAAATGAACAAGAATATTTGACACAATCAATTAAAGATCATGGAAAGCTTGGTTTTTGGCCAACAGAATGGTGCCCAAGCTACAAATACGATTGCGTTTCTAGAATTCCATTTGCTTTTTGGAAAAAGCCGCGAATCCCTGAAGGTGCAAAGATTATTATCTTTCATGGGGAAATTAATCCTCCAAAAGCAATTAAAGGTGGTAGAGGGAAGTGGTATCGTTATGTAGCTCCTGCCCCATGGGTAGCAGATTATTGGAAATAAAATAAGCCTAAAAAATACTCTTTATTACTTGTACTTCGCAGCAAAGATTATATGCAAGATTATAAAAAACAAATAATCGAAAATTATATCAATTCATATAATAATTTTGATATTGAAGGAATGATTCAAGATCTCCATGTTAATATCATCTTTGAGAATATTTCTAATAATAAAACCGAGATCAGTATTAAAGGCTTAGAAGCTTTTAAACAACAAGCTGCCTCTGCAAGAGAATATTTTATTTCAAGAAAGCAACACATTTGCTCTTGGAGCCAAAACAAAGAAACTGTTACGGTTGGCATTGATTATGAAGGGATATTGGCCATCGATCTTTCTGATAATCTTAAGGCAGGAGATACTTTAAAATTAAAAGGGCAATCAGAATTTACTTTTAACGGTCAAAAGATTATAAAAATTAAAGATATAAGCTAAAAAGAAACCTCGGCTAAATAGCCGAGGTTTCTTTTTTTATTGGAAAAATAAAAGTGCTTTTACGATTCTAAAGCTGGTATACGCAATACTTGACCAGGGTAAATTTTATCAGGGTCAGTTAGCATTGGTTTGTTCGCTTCAAAAATTACAGGGTACTTCATAGCGTTCCCATAATATTTTTTAGCGATTTTACTTAAAGAGTCACCACTAACTACTGTGTGAAATTGAGCTTCAGGTTCTTGTACAGCCGTGGTCATTTGATCATCTACGCTTGCAATCCCTTCCGTATTACCAACAACTAGTACAACTTTCTCTCTCGTTGCCTGATTCTCAGCCTCACCATATATTGTGGCTAAATCGTCATCGACAACAATTTTTAACCCTTCTACTTCTAATCCTAAAGCGTGAACCGCTCCAGATAGTTTTTCTGCCTTTTCCGCAGCAGCTTCAGCAGCTTCTTCGGCTGTTGTTTTCCCTATTCCGAAAATTTTAGCTCCTGCGTTTTTAATGAAAGAAAATAATCCCATAATTTAATTTTTTGTTTATTGATTAATAATTAGTTTAATGTATGTGAATATACAATAAATTTCACAAACTTATTGAAATACAACCCTTATCTTTGGCTATATTTCAAGCATGGAATAGCAATTTTAATGCCAATAATATTTTTATAATTTTTAAATAAAAATTTGTGATAATTCATCATTTAGAAAATCAACACTCCGTCCTTAATAAATTTATTGTAGAGGTTAGAGATCATGTAATTCAAAAAGATCGCCTCCGGTTTAGAAGAAATATAGAACGCATTGGTGAAATACTTGCCTATGAACTTAGTAAGTCTTTAAATTACAGAAATACCGAAGTAAAAACTGACCTTGGAGAAAAGAAAATGTTGGTCCCATCAAATGATATTGTACTTTGCTCTATTCTTCGTGCTGGATTGCCTTTGCATAATGGACTTTTAAATTATTTTGACAATGCCGAAAACGCCTTTATTTCTGCATATCGTAAACATTCTAAAAATGACAATGAATTCGAGATTGTCGTAGAGTATTTTGCTGCTCCTTCTATAGAAAACAAAACTTTAATCTTAGCAGATCCAATGTTGGCAACCGGAAAATCAATATTAGCAGTATATGAAGCCATCAAACAACATGGTGTTCCAAAAGAACTGCATATTGCTTCGGTTATAGGTTCTACAGATGGTATAAATTATGTTCGAAATCATTTGCCTAAAAACACTCATTTATGGATAGCTGCTATTGATGACAAACTCAACTCAAAAGGATATATTATTCCCGGTTTAGGAGATGCTGGAGATCTTTCTTATGGAGAAAAGCTATAAGAAATAAATTACTATTGTTAAAGCAAAAAAGCTATATAAAAAAACTTCCTTAAACCAATATTCTTCAACTATTTGTAGGTAATTTGTGTAAATAATTGCCATTGGAAAAAAAAGAAATAATAATTCTGAGCCATTTTTATTTGGCCATGGTAAAACCACAAATACTAAAATAAAAAAATGTGTTATTAGCAATTGCCAAGAACTCTTAAATTCATTATTTACAGCCGTTATTTTTAATGTAGTTGGAAACACTGCCCACAACATTAATGAAACTACAATTGCTAGAGGAACTAATAATTTAAATGAGTTATAACCATCAAATTTAAAATACAAATCAAAATCAAAAATGGTATCAATAAGTTCTAGCTTGCTAGTTACAGCTAGATAAGCAATATAAATAACTATAGGGCAAAAGAAACCGGTTAGCGGTATTAGTATATTTCGAAAAGTCCATTTATCAAATAGGAATATTGCAACAAAAACAAGTAGCAAAATCAAAGCACTCCAAGGGTAAATTAACGTAGCAATTCCAATCCAAAATGCGCTATCAAATAATTTTTCTTTTACATCTTTCTGTGTTCTAAGGCTATAAATACGTCGATAAGAAAGCAAAAGAATAAAATTTGTTATTACCAATTTAAAATCTAATACGGTTAAAGGAAACATCCCAATTAAAATTACAAATAAGAACAAAGTGTAAGAATTATCCTTTACCAGATTATTTTTCCTTATAATGAAGTTTACAGAAAATAGAATAATTAAAAGCAATAAGAAATATGATATTCTCGTAAAGAAAAATGGAATAGAAGCGCCTCCTTCAAAATTTACAAAAGTAGAAATAGTGTAAATAAGAAATAATAATACAACAATTGCCAGTGTATTTATGGGCTTTGTTTTACTAAAAAAATTGGCAATCATCGCTATATTTTATACTTTTGTGCTGTAAATATAATTAAGATATGATTGTGAGCAATATTTTTAGAGCTATAGGTAATTTTTGTACTGAATATGCATTTGCTATTTATGATGCCTTTCGTTTTACTAAAGGCTGGTGGGCTTCGAACATTGTAAATACAATTATTATTATTATTGGCTTCGTTGCTATGTTTTATTGGTTAGGACAAATGTCTACACATGCAAAAACAGGCGATTCTTTATAAACTTGTTCTTTTTTCAAACCTTACATTTTGGGAAGCAAAAATAAATTGAAGCGATTTCGCGAAAATGAAAATTTTGCTAATGTGATTCAGCCATCTCGCGAGGAGGTACTCAATAATTTCTACTTAAAAGGTAATTGGGCAACTCTTTTTAAAAATAATCATCCTATTATCTTGGAATTAGGCTGTGGTAAAGGAGAGTATACATTAGCATTGGCAAAAAAGAATCCCCACTTAAACTATATTGGCGTTGATATAAAAGGCGCTCGCTTTTGGCGTGGGGCAAAAACCGCATTAGAACAAAGTTTAGAAAATGTTGTTTTTTTAAGAACCCAAATAGAATTGATCGATTTTTGTTTTGCTGAAAATGAAATCCATCAAATTTGGATTACCTTTCCAGATCCTCAAATAAAGTTTAAGCGAATGAAACATCGTTTAACAAATGTTGATTTTTTAAAAAAATACCAGCATATTTTAGAAGAAAAAGGGTGCGTTCATCTTAAAACAGATAGTGAATTCTTACATGGATACACCTTAGGTTTATTACAAGAAGGCAACCATGAAATTATATATGCTCACCACGATATCTATGGTAACCCTCATGCACCAGTGGAGGCCACACTTACCCAAACTTTTTATGAAAAACAATTTTTAAAGCAAGATAAAGCCATTACCTACGTCAAATTCAGAACAAAATATTAAAATGAGTTTGATTATTCACTTTTTACTTGGTTTTGCAATCTCTTTTGTAGGAACAATTCCTCCTAGTATGCTTAATATGACTACTGCGAAAATAAGCATTGAGCGAACAAAAAATGAAGGACTAAAATTTGCCCTAGGAGTTTCTTTAATTGTATTAATTCAGGCCTATATTGCTATTTATTTTGCAAGATACATCCATAATAATGTTCATTTTGAATGGTACATTACTGTTTTCGGAATCTTTATTTTCATTTTTCTTTCCGTGTATTTTTTAATGCAAGCAAGAATTGAGAAAAGAGAAAGCTCAAATTTTAAGTTGAAAAATAGTTTTAGAACCGGTGTTTTATTATCAATGTTAAATATGTTTGCCATACCATTTTATTGTGGTGTAGGCAGTACGCTTAGTATGTCTGGATGGATTAATTTTGAGCAATCAAGTATAATTCTTTTTGTGTTAGGAGCGGCAATAGGAACTTATTCTTTATTATATGTTTATGCAAAGTCTGCAATAAAAATAAGAGAAAGAGCTAATTTACTTACGAAGAATTTAAATTATATTCTTAGTATTTTAACAGCAGTAATAGCGCTAATAAGTTTAATCAAGGTACTATGACAAAAACAGACAACTTCTTCGAAAAAGTTTACGATGTTGCTCGGCAAATTCCTTTTGGAAGAGTGACTTCTTACGGGGCCATTGCCAAGTTCTTAGGTGCTGCTCGATCGGCCAGGATGGTAGGTTGGGCCATGAACGCCTCAGGATTAGATAACACCGTTCCTGCTCATAGGGTTGTGAACAGAAATGGAGTTTTAACAGGTAAACACCACTTTCAAGGGACTAATTTAATGCAGCAACTATTAGAAAATGAGGGGATTGTTATTAAAGATAATAAAATATCAAACTTTGATCGTATTTTTTGGGATCCGGCAGAGAATATTAATCAAAACATATAATCGTTACAATATTTTTTTATATTTTTAGTTTGTATTTACACTCAGTCAGATGAGCTGGCTGCTTTTTTTTTTATAAATTGCGCTCAAAAAGGGATAATACATGAAAGCTTGTTATAAATTAATAGTATTAATCTTACTATTTTCATTTACAAAATCGTTTTCTCAATTAGATTTAAGTCACGAAATTGGCATTGTTGCTGGTCCTTTGAGTATGCAAACAGATTATGGTGAGAGACATCATTTTCCAAGTAGCAATGAAACAACTTTTGGTGTAGCAATTGTTCATTACTTAAGTTTTTATGGTAACAACTACAACTGGAGAAATGGAGCAACTTTTTTTTCAGATCATTTTAAGTTAAGAACCGAATTTTCATATTATTTTAATAATAGCCTAGAGCATGAAGGACGTTATGTTGAACAAAACTCAGCAATTGCTCCTCAATTACGCGCCATGAAAGGTGAAACCAAGATTTATAATGTTGGTATGCAATTAGAATATTATTTTAAAAATCTTGAAGATTATGGCTTATTATTTAATACAGCTGATAAGTTTGCACCATATGTTAGTGCCGGTATTCATTATAGTAGGTATGATGCGGAACTAACAAATACTCCAAGTGGCGGATTAGACGTAAATAATTTACCAACAAAATGGCAAGACCGTTTCTTTATAGAGCCAGATAATACCTTTTCATATTCTTTAAGTGTTGGCTCTAGATATAAACTTAATAATGTTGATTTAGTTGCTGATCTTAGATGGCAACAGTTCTTTTCTGATAAGGTAGATGGTCTAGATCAAGTAGATGGATCTAGTAAATACAACGACACTTTAATTTTGTTAAGTGTAGGTGTTATTTTTGATCTTTCTAATATCAGCCGATAAGAACTACTAAATTTTGCTAATTCAATGCTCTTTCTAAGTCTTTTAGAAGGTCTTCTATATCTTCTATACCTACGCTTAGACGAATTAATGAATCTGTTATTCCGATTTTTTCACGCTCTTTTTCTGGAATCGAAGCATGAGTCATTGTTACAGGGTGATTCACTAAGCTTTCTACTCCTCCTAATGATTCAGCTAAGGTGAATAACTTAAAACTTTCTAAGATTTTAAATGCAGCTTTCTGACTTTCATCTTTGAGCTTAAATGAAACCATTCCTCCAAAACCATTCATCTGTTTTTTAGCAATTTCATGATTTTTGTCAGAGGGTAGTCCTGGATAAAAAACTTCTGCAACTTTATCATGTTTTTCCAAGTATTTCGCTATTGCCATGCCATTCTCACAATGCCTTTGCATGCGTATATGTAGTGTTTTGATTCCTCGTAAAGCCAAAAAGCTATCTTGTGGTCCGGCAATTCCACCACCCGCAAATTGAATAAAGTGAAGTTTCTCTGCTAGTTCGGCATTTTTAACCATTAATGCACCCATAACCAAATCAGAATGACCTCCTAAATATTTAGTTGCTGAATGCATAACAATATCAGCTCCTAAATCTAATGGCCGTTGCAGATAAGGTGTAGCAAAAGTATTATCAACTGCAACTAAAATATCTTTACTCTTCAATTTTGTTAGCTTACTAATCTCTTCAATATCAGCTATCTTCATTAATGGATTTGTTGGTGTCTCCAACCAAATAAGCTTCGTATTATCATTAATCAGTTTTTCGACATCCGAGGCGTCTTCCATATTGATAAAATGAAATTTCAAGCCATATTTTTCGAACATTTTAGTAAACATTCTATAAGTACCTCCATATAAGTCATCCCCGGCAATAACTTCATCTCCGGGATTTAATAATTTCAATACACAATCTATAGCGGCTAAGCCAGAAGAAAAAGCAAATCCATGAGTTCCATTTTCTATTGCTGCTAAATTATTTTCTAAAGCAGTTCTTGTGGGGTTTGCAGCCCTAGAATATTCATACCCTTTATGTTTTCCTGGACTACTTTGTGCGTACGTTGATGTTTGATAAATTGGTGGCATCACTGCGCCAGTAGCTGGATCATGTTCTTGTCCTCCATGAATGGTCTTTGTATTGAATTTCATTCTAGTAAGTATTATTAATGGGTTGTTTAGACGTAAAAAATTAGCATTTTATACATGCCTTCAATTTGATGCCTAGAATTTCTGTAAAAGTATTGAATTTTGTGTTTAAAACAAGTTATTTTTATACGATATAAAGACGAGAATAAAATGAAAAAAATCTATCATTTAAAAACATGTGATACGTGTAAACGAATATTAAATCAAATTAATCTCGAAGGAGTTGTCTTACAAGAGATCAAAACAGAGCCCATTACCGTTTCTCAAGTTGAAGAAATGCATGTTTTAGCTGGAAATTACGAAGCCCTGTTTAGTAAGCGAGCAAAAAAATATAAAGAGATGGATTTAAAAAACCAAAACTTAACCGAAAAAGACTATAAACAGTTAATTTTAGACGAGTATACTTTTTTAAAACGACCAGTAGCAATTATAGATGATGAGATATTTATTGGGAATTCCAAAAAAGCAATAGAGTCTTTAAGTGAAAAATTATCTTAAGCAATCTCAAGGGCTCATAAATAACCTTTGAGATTACCATAACATTATCATTTTTTACTATATAACATAGGGTTTAACTCATCATCATTATACATCTTCATTTGCTTATAAACCTTCATGTATTTTTTACCAAAAGAAATATCTTGTAGAAGATTATCTATGGCAGAAGACAGGTCATTTCGTTGCTCCAAAAGAACATTCAATTTTTGCTGACATTGTTGGCGATGATTTTCTGAAGCAGATTCTCTGGTTGCCTCTTCGTTCATATGATAAATTTTCAATGCTAATATAGATAAGCGATCTATTGCCCAAGCTGGGCTTTCCGTATTTATACTTGCATCAGGAAGCACAGACACGCCCTTGTACTTATCTAAATAATAGCTATCAATGTATTCTACCATGTCTGTTCTATCTTGATTAGAAGCATCAATTTTACGTTTTAGCGTTAAAGCTTCTATTGGATCAATATCGGGTAAACGAATAATATCTTCGTAATGCCATTGTACTGTATCAATCCAACACTTACGATATAATAAATGTTCTAATTTATCAGATGTATATGGATTATTGAATTCTTGATCAACTGTATCAACAATATGGTAATTTTTAATTACCGAATCAAATAGTCTATTAAAATCGTTCGATTTCATGTATTAAGTAAATTTACGTTCAATTAAAGCTAAGAATCTTTCTTCATATTCTTCTTTGTTTGACCAATCATAATCTGGTTTAACCATAGTGATTAAAAATTCCTTTGCTTCTTTTTCTGTTTTAAAGGTATTTAGTTGAGATAAGACCCTGTTGAACTCAGATTGATTAAAGTTAAATAAGTTATTTACAAAAGCGATTCGATCATTTAAACCAACCGCTATACTTTTATTAACTAATTTATCATTTAGCGTTTTCTTTGTTGAAGCTTGATTCTCGTCATCATCAAAAAGTGTTGCTGTTTTATCAGCTGAAATAGCATCTTTAAATTCTTCTTTAGAACTGATCTGATTTGCTTTTAACCCTTGCAAATCTATTTTAACCGATTCGAATTTAGGTTCAAACACCGTCTCTTCCTCCTTCGCAGACTTGATAGTTTCTTGTTGTTGTATCAAGCCACCCTTTTTTATTTTTGTTTCCTCTTTAACAACTTCAGAAGATTTTATCTTTAGGGTTTTATCTATTTTTTTAAGAATTTCTTCTTTGGAGCTGGTAAGCTGTGGCGTCGTTTCAACATATTCATCTACATAAGCTAAAACAGCTAATTTCTCATAAACTTCTCTTGCCTTATCGCGCAAAGCGGCAGCCTCATCCTTATTTTTCATTTGCAAAATACTATGCGCTAAGCTTACTAATTCTGCTTCTAATTTTTTGTGCATAAATTGAAGTATTAAATTAAAAAAGGACTACTATTTTTAATACATTTGCTTTCAATACAAAAACAGTATAGTTAACCTTTTCAACGCCGAAAATTACAAAATGTTTCTTGAAAATACAGTAAATCACGCAGAACAATTTGGTTGGATAGAAGTAATTTGCGGTTCAATGTTCTCAGGTAAAACCGAAGAGCTTATTAGGAGATTAAAGCGCGCGCAATTTGCGAAGCAAAAAGTAGAGATTTTTAAACCCGCTGTAGATATACGTTACGACGATGAAAAAGTAGTTTCTCATGATTCGAATGAGATACGCTCTACCCCGGTTCCTGCTGCAGCTAATATTCGAATTTTAGCAAATGATGTGGATGTTGTTGGTATTGATGAAGCTCAGTTTTTTGATGACGAAATTGTTGCTGTTTGTAATGACCTTGCTAATAGAGGTATTCGTGTAATTGCTGCTGGATTGGATATGGATTTCAAAGGAAATCCTTTTGGCCCAATGCCTGCTCTAATGGCTACTGCCGAATATGTCACTAAGGTGCATGCTGTTTGCACTAAAACCGGAAATCTTGCTCACTATAGCCATCGAAAAGTAAAAAATGATGATGTGGTTTTTTTAGGAGAAACCGAAGAGTATGAACCTTTAAGCAGAGCAGCTTATTATAAGGTTATGCTTCAAGAAAAAGTGCAACAGTTAGAGGTGAATGATCCAGAGGAAATTTCACCCCGAGAAAAATAAATTTATGTCTAAAGCTCAAGAAACTATTTTAGAAATAGATCTCAAGGCTCTTGAGCATAACTATCATTTTTTAAGATCAAAAATTAAATCTAGTACTCGGTTTTTAGCTGTTGTTAAAGCTTTTGGCTATGGTAGTAATGCCATTTTAGTTACTAAGCATTTAGAAAAATTAGGTGTAGATTATTTCGCGGTGGCTTATGTTAATGAGGGGGTAGCTTTAAGAAATGCTGGAGTTGCATCCCCTATTTTGGTCTTACACCCACAACCAATTAATTTCAACCTTCTAATTGAGAAATCTCTTGAACCCAGCTTGTACAACACAAGAGTATTAAATGCTTTTTTAGAAATTGCTCAAAAACAACATCTTGAACGTTATCCTATTCACATAAAGTTCAATACTGGTTTAAATCGCCTAGGATTTTGGGAAAATGACTTTGATTATATCATAGATAAATTAAAAAACTCTTCCTCCTTGAAAGTGGAGTCAATATTCTCTCATTTGGCTGCCAGTGAAGATTTAACCGAAAAAGAATTCACTCTTAATCAAATCAATAATTTTAAAAAAATCTCGGTTCAATTTCAAAAAGAAATAGGCTATAAACCTTTACTGCATCAATTAAATACTTCTGGCGTGCTAAATTATGCTAAGGAAGCACAGTTTGATATGGTTCGTTGCGGAATAGGTCTATATGGATTTGGTAATGAGAAAAAGTTTACTTCCCAATTACAAAATGTTTTTAGCTTAAAATCTATTATCTCTCAAATTCATAGGATTGAACCAAATGAAAGTGTTGGCTATAATCGTGCCTTTAAGGCAAAGAATTATATGAAAACGGCAACGATTCCATTAGGCCATGCTGATGGCATTCACAGAAGTTTAGGTAATGGGAAAAGTTACGTTAAAATTAATGGTAAAAAAGCCCCTTTAATTGGAAATGTATGCATGGATATGATTATGGTAAATATTACCGATATTGATTGTAATGAAGGTGATGAAGTGATTATTTTTGACTCACAAAAAACGATCAATGAGTTTGCAAAAAATGCAAATACTATTTCGTATGAATTACTTACCGCCATATCTCAACGCGTAAAAAGAGTGATAAAATAGTTGGAGTAATTTTGTTATATTGCGCTTATTATTAACCAAATAAACGAAAAACATGTTAAAAGAATTTAAAGATTTTATTATGACGGGCAATGTAATTGACTTTGCCGTTGCCGTTATTATGGCTGGTGCTGTTGGCTTAGTTGTTAACGGGTTTGTTAATGACATTGTAATGCCAATAGTAGGTCAGTTTGCTGGTGGAATGGACTTTGCAAGCCTTAAATACGTACTAACCCCTACTTCTGGAATAGAAGGAGAGGAAGGGTATGTAGCAGAGAATGCGATTCGCTACGGAGCATGGATAAATACTTTAGTAAACTTACTCATTGTAGGGTTTGTAATGTTTTTAATTGTAAAGGCATACAATAAAACTAAAAAACCTGCTGAACCAGAAGCTCCTTCTGGGCCATCTGACAATGAGCTTTTAACGGAGATTAGAGATTTATTAAAGAAATAATAATCTTTTTTCAATTACAAAATTTAAGCCTCGCAAAATTTGCGAGGTTTTTTTATTTTTAAATGTAACCTTTTCAAAAATGTCTGGTATTAAATACAGAAACTAACCAAAATGACCAATAGTTTGAATCATTTAACCGATGAGGAATTAATGCAAAAAGTATCTAAAGGAAACTTAGATCTTATGACCGTTTTGTTTGACAGGTATCATGTGCGCATATTTAATTATTTCAATAAAATGGTCCAAAATAAAATGGTAAGTGAAGACCTAACGCAAGATGTTTTTGTAAAAATTTTAAAATACAGGACTTCTTATAAGAATGGAAATTTTGCTTCCTGGGTTTTCACTACCGCGAGAAATATTTTTTCTAGCTATTATCAAAAGTTAAAAAAAGAGCGTGAAAATTTGGCTGAAGCTAATGAATTTAAAGATAAAGGAGAACTAATTGATGAAGGTAATAGCGAAGAACTAAGTCATTTACAAAAAGCGTTGTCACACCTGAATCATTCAGATCGAGAATTGATCATTATGAATCGCTTTCAAGAAATAAAATACCAACAAATTGCAGAAATTATTGGTAGTAACGAAAATGCAGTTAAAGTGAAAACCCATAGAGCATTAAAAAAATTAAAAGACATTTATTTTAAAACTGCTCCTAATTAAAAAGTAAAATGGATTGTAATACTATTAAAGATTGCCTAGTTGATTTTATTGAAAATAAATTAACTGAAGAACAGTATTCGCAAGTTGCTGCGCATATTGAAAAATGTGAATCTTGTGAAAACGAACTGGCCGAAATGAAAGCGTTTTTGGATGTTTTAAAAGAAGAACCGATCGAAACTCCATCTGAACGTTTAAAAATGAGTTTTGAACAAGCTCTTTTAGATGAGAAGCATCAACAGACTAAAGTTGTCTCACTAAAAAACAGATATAATTACAAAACATTTTTAAAGTATGCTGCCGGATTCGCTTTATTAATTAGCACATTCTTCTTCGGTCGTTATCAACAATCTCAACAAGTTGCCAAATTGAAAGAAGATGGTTTACATGTTAAGCAAAAAACTATGCTTACTCTTATGGAAAACCAATCCGCCAGCAAAAGAATAAAAGGGGTTCAATATATCGAGGAATTTTCTAATCCAGATCCTGAAATAGTAGATGCATTGGTCAAAAGAATGCTTTATGATGAAAATACAAATGTGCGTTTAACCGCAGTGAATGCATTGGAAGTTTTCATCGCTTCAGAGACCGTTAAAGATGGGTTTATCAAAGCCTTAGAAACGGAAAAAGACCCTACAATACAGATAAATATCATTAAAACATTAGTGAAAATTCAAGAAAAAAAAGCATTAAAACCAATGCAAAAATTACTTGAACAAGACGAAACTCAATCATTTGTTAAAGATGAAATTAAAACAGTATTAACGAATATCATATAAATTAAAAAACGAATAGTTATGCAAAAAATTAAATTCTTTTATTTGGCTTTTCTTTTAGCCTTTGCAGTAAATGCTCAAGAATATACACATTCATTAGACGGTGTGCAGTGGGTAAAAATAGAGTCTAAAGCAGACGTTACCGTAAAAACACACAATAAGAGTCAGCTATTAATTAAATCTGATAGCCATTCTGAGGTGCCAAGAAGGGCAAAAGGGTTAAAACTGATTGGTGAAAGCGGTACTGATAATACAGATGTAGGATTTTATGTTGTTAAGGAAGGAAACAACTTAATTGTTAAAAACCTTAGAAAATCTCAGCATTCTGAAATTTATTTACCTGCTTCTCAAAATATTTCAGTAATTACCAATGGGCATGGCGATATTGAAATCGACGGTTTTTTAGCTGAAATTGAGGCCACCGCCAAGTTAAATGGAGGAATCGCTATTAAAAATGTTAGTGGGCCATTAACAGCCAATACACTAAATGGAACTATTGAAGTTACTTTCAACAAGGTTACACAAGACTCTCCTATTACAATCTTTTCTACTAATGGCGCTTTAGATATCGCCTTACCGGGGCAAACTCCTGCAGATGTTGCCTTAGGCACCATTAATGGTGAAATCTATACTAACTTCGATTTGAGATTGCCCGATAAGGATGGTTTACGCGCCATTGCTTCAAAAAAAGTTAGTGGTTTAATCAATAATGGGGGCGTAAATATTCAACTTAAAACCACAAACGGAAACATTTATTTAAGAAAAAAATAAAAAGTCATGAAAAATATACTAGCACTATTATTTATACTAACCATTGGTTTTGTACAAGCACAAAAAATAATTGAAAAGAATATTGACTATAACAATCAATATATCGATGTGGAAGTTAAATTCGCTTCAGAGATTGAGGTAAAAACATGGGATAAATCTACTATTTATTTTAAAGCAGATGTTTATACCTTGGATGGTAAATATTTAGACCTTTATGAAATCGATATTAATAAAAATAGTTCTACAATAAGTATAGAATCTGATACAGAAACTATTTTAAAAAAGTTCTGGGAAGATCGTAAAAAAAGTTCTGGTAAAAAAAGGTACTCTTATAACTCAATAGATTGGTATGAATTTAATTATACGTTGTATATTCCGAAAAATGCAAAATTTAGAGTAAGTAGTATCAACGGTAGTCTAAAATCAGATCTAATTGAAGGAAGCTTCACTGCTGATTTGATTAATGGCGATATTGAAATTGCGAAATATTCAGGTAATTTAGACTTAAAAACCATTAATGGTGAAATAGATCTCAAAATGATTAATGCGGATCTAGTAGCCGAAACTATTCATGGCGATATTTATGCCGATGAAAAGTTGAAGTTCACTTCTAAAAATCGTCATGTAGGTCAGAAAATATATGGTAGAACATCTACTGGTAAAAATAGACTACGATTAAACACGATTAACGGAAACATGTACCTAAGGCTTTAAACTATACACGTAAAAAAACCCAAGTTAAAAACTTGGGTTTTTTTTATACTTTAACTATCACATAACCTCTTCGTGTTTTTTTGTAATATCTACCATTCCAGGTATAATATCTTTTCCCTTTTATTACAACTACTTTATGGTATCTTGGTGCCTTTTTAACAACGACCGTGTGATTATGAGCTGGCCTTGTGTGTACAACACAAGAACTACCTAGTAATAACATGGCACAACCAACTAAAATTATTAATAACTTTTTCATTTTTCCAGATTTTTATTTTTCTCTTTGACTGGTTAAAACAAAAAAGGTTTAAAAAAGTAAGGTTATTTTCCTTTTTGAATTCTTTTAGCGGTGTAAGCTTGAGCTATTGTAGCATTCTCCGGTTTATTTTCAAGAAGAACAAGCTCATCTCCCACTTTTACGTTCCCTGTATGTAGAATTTTAAAATAAATCCCACTTTTTGTAGAATGCCAAAAATCTTTCACAATTTTTTGATTATTAAAGCGAAGTCCTAGTTTCATACAAGGCTGACGGGGTTTGGTTACTTCAATTTTAGTTTCTCCTAATTGGTAAATCGAACCAACATGAATTTTGGTTTCATCAAAATCAGAAATAGTAATGTTTTCACCAAACATGCCATATTTCCAGTCTTGACTTGGATAAAGTTCTTTCCAATAGCTATAATGTTGTTCTCCATAAACATAAACCGCTTGCTCTATCCCGCCATGATGAATTCTGTTTTCAATCTTATCACCACGAACATTCTCCGTGTCCAAAAAAATTGGATGGTCTACCGGATATTTAAAAATACCTGTTTCAATGGTCTTTTTTCTCCATTGCACTTTGGTAAGTGCTCCTATATTTACTGAAATGACCTTCATTCAACTAAAAAATTTTGTAAAACATTAGCGATTTTGCGATTGTCAGATAATTGCGGAATTTTATTTTGTCCTCCAAATTTACCAATAGACTTCATATATTCATGAAATCCACCTTTTTTTATTTTACTTATAACCAACGGACGTAAAATTTTTCCTTCAATTAAGTCAAAATAATAAATATTCTGCTCTTGCATGGATTTATCTATTTTTTTGGCAAATTCATCTAAGTCTTCTGGCTCTGTTTCAAATTCTATGAACCATTCATGATATGGTAATCCTTCTTCAGGGTTTACTTGTGGAGCAACCGTAAACTCGCTTACATGAGCATTAGAAAGGCGTATCGCTTCATTGAGAGCTTTTTCAACTTCTTTACCAATTACATGTTCACCAAAAGCCGAGATATAATGTTTTATACGCCCAGTAACCTTAATACGATAGGGCTTTACTGATGTAAATTCGATGGTATCGCCAATATTATATCCCCATAATCCGGCATTGGTATTTAAAATGATTACATAATTAACTCCAAGCGTTACATCTTTTAAAGAAACTCTGGTTGGATTATCACTAAAAAACTCATCTGCTGGAATAAATTCATAGAAAATACCGCTTTTTAACTGTAAAAGCATTCCTTTCTCTTGTTGACTATCTTGAAACGCAATAAATCCTTCTGAAGCCGGATATAATTCAACATAATCAATTTTTTTGCCTATTAAGGATTCAAATTTTGCCTTGTATGGCTCAAAATTAACTCCTCCATACACGAAGAAATCAAAATTGGGGAAAATCTCGCTGATCGACTCTCCTGTTTTCGCAATTAGTTTTTCAAAATACATCTGCACCCAAGATGGTATACCACTTATAATGGTCATGTTTTCCGTTAATGTTTCCTCAACAATTTTATCAACTTTAGTATCCCAATCTTCAATGCAATTCGTTTCCCAGCTCGGTAAGCGATTTTTTTGTAGATATTTTGGTACATAATGCGCTACGATTCCACTCAATCTTCCTAATTTAATTCCGTTCTTTTCTTCTAAAACCGGGCTTCCTTGTAAAAAAATCATTTTGCCATCTACAAAGTCTGCATTATTCTTGTCAGCAATATACATTAACAAGGCATTTCGAGCAGCCTTGATATGAGTGGGCATTGATTCTTTAGTAATTGGTATGTATTTTGCTCCCGATGTAGTTCCTGAAGTTTTTGCAAAATAAAGCGGTTTACCTTTCCAAAGAACATTTTCTTCACCACTGACCATTCTATCAACATATGGCTTTAATCCTTCATAATCATTAATTGGAACTCTTACTTTAAAGTCTTCATAGGTTTTGATCGAGGCAAATTCATGGTCTTTACCAAAAGCTGTGTTCTTCGCATGTGAAATTAGCTTAGAGAAGACTTTCTCTTGAGTTTTTATTGGGTTATTGGCCCATTTATAAATACGTTTTCTTACACGTTTGGCAAAAGGAACTGCAAAAACTGATTTTACACTCATTTATTCAAAATCTATATAATTCATTGGGTTTACGGGATAACCGTCATTCCATAATTCAAAATGCAGGTGAGGGCCGGTAGTAAGTGTTCCGGTAGAGCCTGCATCTGCTATTACTTCCCCTGATTTAACTAAATCTCCTTGTTCTTTATGTAATGCTGAATTGTGCTTATAAACAGTGATAAAGTTCTTAGCGTGTTCTAAAATGATTACGAAACCCGTTTCTGCGGTGAATCCGGTGAAAATTACGGTGCCATCTGCAGCCGCTTTCACCGGTGTATTTTGAGTAACGGCAACATCAACCGCAAAATGCTTTTCTTTTGGGTTATACTTATCTGTAACCTGCCCTTTTACCGGTGTGAAAAATACTAAATCTGCCTTTCGAGTTGCTTTTTCGAATACGCTATATCGATCTTCGCGCTCAACTTCTTGCCTAAAGATTGAATCTTCAACCGATGGGGCAAGATTTGCATCTTCAATGCGCAATTGCTCCATAATAGAGTCTTTATTAACATTTACATCTTTTATTTTACCCGTTAAAACTTCACGAATGTTTTCAATATATATGTCATTAACCGCCAACTCTTGTTCTAAAGAATCTACCTTATAAACTAAATCTGTAGCTTGTTTTTTTAGTTTGGATGACGAATAACCAGGTATGTATTCTCTTAATGGGGTAAAAGCAATCAAAATAGCGGTTAAACCAACTAATAGAATAGCACTTATTCCTGTTAAAACAAAGACATTCAGTCGGTTTAACTTAAACGAAAACCGTTCTTCAAACGTATCTTCGTTTAGCACTACTAACCGATATTTAAAGGTGAGTTTTTCTTTAAATTTATTCTTATTTTTCTTCTTTATTGCCATAAGTCGAATAGCAAATATACAACGGATATTTGAGTTAAAATTGTGACAAAAATCCTATAAAAAAGTTAATTTTTATAGAAGTTCATTTCATCAATATATTGCCAAACATTACAGGGCAATAGTGGTTTAATATTTTTTTTGTCTTTAATGGCTTTTCGGATAAACGTGGCAGAAATTTCCATAATAGGAGCATCAACTTTGTGTACTTTGGGGTGCGTATCAAATTGCGTCTCTGCTACTCGCCCATTGTAAATACGAGGATACACATAAACATCATGATGCTTCAGAATTGTTTCATAATTCTTCCATTTATGAAATGACTTTAAATTATCCTCTCCCATGATTAAATGAAAGCTACCATTGGAGTATCTTTCTGTTATATGTGCCAACGTATTTACTGTATAATTGGGCTGAGGCAATTTAAACTCAATGTTTGAAGCTTTAAGTTTAGGGTAATCTTCTACAGCAATTTGAGTTAATTGATAACGGTGATTGTCATCTAAAAGTGATGCTTTTTTCTTAAATGGACTATGTGGTGTAACTATAAACCATACTTCATCAAGATTTGAAAACTCAACCATATGGTTAGCGATTGCCAAATGGCCAACATGTATGGGGTTAAAAGTGCCAAAATAGAGTCCAATATTCTTCATTATTATAATTCTTTCCCTTTTTTGTTTTCTATGGGTTTTTGAACTTCAACAAAATCAGCTACAAGTTCTTCAGCTTCCTTTAACGCTACCTCTAAGTCGTAATTCTTAATTATATTATCAAACTGAGGTGCCGTAGCCATTTCAACCGAAGCTTTAGCTACTCGCATATTAATTTTATCTTCACTCTCTGTGCTCCGCTTTTTGAGCCTTATTTTTAATTCGTCTACACTTGGAGGCTTAACAAAAACCGCTAAAGTCTCTTCAGGAAATTTCTTCTTAATACGTAAACCACCAACCACATCTATATCAAATATTACATGCTTGCCTTGCGCCCAAATACGCTCCACTTCACTTTTTAAAGTTCCATAAAAATTATCTCGATAGACTTCTTCCCATTCTAAAAACTCATCATTTTTAATTTTGTCTTTAAACGTTCTTGCCGAAATAAAATAATAATCTTTCCCTTCTTTTTCCTTCCCTCGTTTTTCTCGTGACGTGGCCGAGATAGAAAATTCTAAATTCAAGTAATCAAGCCCTAGTAGGTGCCTTACGATTGTTGTTTTTCCTGAACCTGAAGGCGCTGAAAAAACGATCAATTTTCCTTTATGTTTAGTCAATGTTTTTATTTAATTTATGTTTTTGTTAAAAAATACGAACCAGTTGTATTTTATTTTCATTTAAAGCTGTAATATTTTAAACATCAGTAACTTATATACTATTAAATACTAGATAGTATGTTTTAAACTAGTAGATATTGCTTAAAAATTGTGGTTTTAATCTATAAAACGTTTAATAATTGTTCTTTTATCTTTTCTAGCTCGTCCTTCATTTGCACAACTATTTTTTGCATTGGGGCATAATTAGATTTTGAACCTGTTGTGTTAATTTCCCTTCCAATTTCCTGAGTTATAAAGCCTAATTTTTTACCGTTTGAGATCTTTCCGTTGAGCTCTTCGAGAAAATACTCTAAGTGGTTCTTCAAGCGAACTTTTTCTTCGGTAATATCTAATTTTTCTAAGTAATAGATCAATTCTTGCTCAAAACGGTTTTGATCTATATCTTCTTTAAGCTCATCTACCGCTTTTTGCAGTCTTTGTCTTACATATGATAGGCGTTCTTCATCCAAATCAATTACTTCTTCAGAGAGTTTTTGAATTGTTTGAATCCTAATTTTAAAGTCATCCTCTAACGTTTTGCCTTCATCTTTACGATAGTGCTTAAGTTTCTCTACTGTAGTACTGATTCCGTCTGAAATTACCTCCCACTCTTTAGCATCTAGTTCCTCTCGTTCTGTTTTTAATGCATCTGGTAATCGCATTGCTATTTCTAGCGTGTTTTCTGGACTCGTAACAGCAATTCCTCTTAGTTGGTCTATATAGCTATTAACAACCTCTTTATTTATCTTGGTAGTTGTTTCTTCTCCTGTAATTTCAATATAAATAGATAGTTCTACCTTGCCTCTTACCAGTTCTTTTGATAATAATTTACGAATATCCAATTCTTTTTCTTTATAAATCGTTGGTATTCGAACGTTTAGATCCAGATTTTTACTATTGAGTGACTTGACTTCTATAGTTACTTTTTTCTGGGGTAATTGTACTATGGTTTTACCATAGCCTGTCATCGATTGAATCATAAAATATTATAAAAATTAGGCTAATTTAATCAAATTATCATTTGTAAATTTTCACGAATTAGTTAAGCCTTATTTAGTTCTTTTTTTGCATTACTCTTAGTAACAAGATAAACACCTAAAAAAATCAATAATGCTGCAATAATTTTTACGCTATTTAAACTGTCTTTTTTCATTAATAAAGCGTAACTAGAGGCTAAAAGTGGTTGCAAATATATAAAAGCACTCAACGTGGTTGGACGCAATCTTGTAAGGGCAAAAAGATTTAACAAATATGCAAAAAAGGTAGTAAAAACTATTACATAGCCAATGTTAAAGTATATGCCATTTGGAATCTCATTCCATGTAATTTCTTGCATTTCGGCAAAACCAAACGGAAGCACTAAGATTAGACCAAACAGATATAACCACTTAATAAGTGTAATCGCATTGTACTTTTGTGTTAGTTTTTTAACAATAATTAAGTACAGACCATACGACGTTGCGTTTACAAAAATTAGAGAGTTTCCTAATAATGGATCATCTCCTTTTATTGAGCTTTTACCGTAAACAATTAATAATATGGCTCCCGCTAAACCTACTATAATCCCTAATACTTTAACAAAAGTTATTTTTTCTTTAAGGATAATGGCAGAAAGCACCAACACCAAAATTGGAGTATTCACCATAATTACCGAAGCATTAATTGGGCTAGTTAAGCTTAGTCCTTTAAAAAAAGCAAGCATATTGATACATACTCCAAAAAGTGCTGCTAGAAAGATTCTTCCAAAATCTGATGTGTCTACTTTTTGTTTTTGCGTAAATAAGCTTAGCGCCCAAAATAATAACGCAGCGCCCAAAACGCGTAATAAAATAAATCCATAAGGCTTAATATAGATTGGCATTACGTCTTTGGCTATTGTGTAATTAACACCATAAATAATAGCAACTATAAATGCGGCCAATAATGCAATAGATTTACCCTTCATTAGATTTAGTTAAAAGAAAAATTGCCTGAAATGAATTTTTCAGGCAGTTTTCATTTGTTTCCTTTAATTAGGAAAGCATATTTGTAATAGCCCTTCGACGGTGCTCAGGGCGACATTTTTACTTAGATTCAGCGTATCGACGCTCTACTTCATTCCAGTTAATTACATTAAAAAATGCTTGAATATAATCTGGTCTTCTGTTTTGGTAATTTAAATAATAAGCATGCTCCCAAACATCAATTCCTAAAATTGGTGTTCCGCCACAACCAACCTCGGGCATTAATGGATTATCTTGATTTGGTGTTGCACATACTTCAACTTTTCCTCCTTTATGAACACATAACCATGCCCAGCCAGAGCCGAACTGCGTAGCCGCTGCCTTAGCAAAGGCGTCTTTAAAGGCATCTACCGAACCAAAGGCACTTTCAATAGCGTCTTTTAGCTCTCCAGACAAATATCCTTTACCTTCTGGGTTCATAACACTCCAAAATAAACTGTGATTGTAAAAACCGCCGCCATTATTACGAACGGTTCCATTGCTCATATCTAAATTCCCTAAAATATCTTCTATTGATTTTCCGTCAAGGTCTGTTCCTTCAACAGCAGCATTTAACTTATTCGTATAGCCGGCGTGATGTTTAGAATGGTGAATTTCCATTGTTCGAGCATCTATATTTGGTTCTAAAGCATCATATGCGTAGCCTAATTCTGGTAATTGAAAAGCCATATTTTTATATTTTTAATGATTAAACTTCTTTTGATTTCCTTTTTTATAAGAAGGAGACCAAAGATAAAAACTTTACTGCTAAAAGCCTATGTGCCGAGATAGAATGTTTTTATGAAATAATAGTATCAAATTATACATTAAAAAGATTAGCAATAAATAAAATTGTAATGATGTAACCGGTAATTAAATTTCTTGCGGAAAATTCTTTAGATTCAAAAGTTTATATTCTTTTTTGCTTACAGATAAAAGCCAAAAGAAATAGCTCCGCATATTCTAGTTAAAACCATACATGACCCTAGTGATTAGGCATTCGATTTAATTTTTTCAAATGCTTCTACTACTGCATTATGAGTTACAGGTCTTTTCTTAAAATATTCGATTAATCGTTGTTTTTCTTCATCATTTGCTCCTAGTTGATTTAGAATATTCTGCAAATGCATTTTCATATGCCCTTCTTGAATACCTGTGGTTACCAACGCTCTTAATGCTGCAAAGTTTTGTGCTAATCCTACTGCAGCAGTAATTTGCATTAATTGCCTTGCTGAAGGTTTTTGCAGCATTTCAAGAGACAATCTTGCTAAGGGATGTAATGATGTAAGACCCCCAACTGTACCCAGAGCTAGTGGAATTTCAATCCAGAATTTAAAAATGCCTTTATCGATTGTGCAATGTGTTAAACTTCTATATTGGCCATCTCGAGATGCAAATGCATGTACTCCAGCCTCTACTGCTCTAAAGTCATTGCCTGTAGCTAACACAACGGCATCAATACCATTCATTATTCCTTTGTTGTGTGTTACTGCTCGATAAGGTTCTACTTTCGCTATTTGAACGGCCTGATGAAATTTTCTTGCAAATTCATCATGATTTTCACCTAATTCTTCAATACTGCAACTAACTTCCGCTCTTACCAAGCACTCAGGAACATAATTTGATAAGATGCTCATTACAATTTCTACATCATTTTTCTTAAATGTTTTTGCGATGGCCTCTAAGCATGAATTAATAAAATTAGCGCCCATACTATCTTTAGTTTCAAAGGCAACATGAAGCTGGTAATAATTATCTAATTTGTCTGTTTTATCTTTTAATTCAATATCTAAAATTCCTCCACCTCGTTTACGCATGTTTTTAGTAATGGCTTCCGTTGCTTCTAACAATTGTGGCTTAATTTGACTAAAGTATTCTTTTAATTCATCAATATTCCCACTATACATAAAATGCACTTGGCCAATTTTAGTTGTAGAGATAACCTGCGTTTTAAACCCTCCCCTGATACTCCAAAATTTAGCTACTAATGAGGCGGCAGCCACTACTGAGCTTTCTTCAACAGCCATTGGAATAACGTACTCTTCACCATTAATAATGAAATTTGGTGCTACGCCATAGGGTAAATAAAAATTAGAGATTGTATTTTCTATAAATTCGTCATGCAGTTGCTGTAATTGCTCATCTTTATTCCAATATTTCTTTAGCGTTTTTTTTGCGGTTTCAGCATTGGTAAAAAATGTTTTGGCCAGCCAATTGATTTTTTCCTTTTTGGTGAATTTTGAAAATCCTGCAATCGTTTTAGTCATTAAAACTGCGGTTAAGGTTAGATAAGCAAAGATACTAAATTAGAGGTTTTGCTATAACAATCTCGGGGTGTTAACTAAGTGGGGTATGCTTAGATCACCTCTTTTTCCAAGAAGTAGTTTACAATGGCCTCTTTCATCATAATACTCTGTTCTCCGGGTTTTAAGAATGGTAGCTCTTCTTTAACCTTATAATGTGGCCATCCATCTTCATCAAAAAAATCAAACTCATAATAACCCAGAGGTTCTAAAAGACGACAGATTGCTATGTGCATAAGATTCACTTTTTCGTCTTTTTTAAATTTCCGATACCCTTGCCCTAATTCCTGAATGCCAATTAGATAAATTATTCCATCAACATCTAATTCATCTCCATCTGCAAAACGATCTGATAAAATTGACTTTAAATTTTCCCATCGTTCTTTTAATTGCTCATCTCTGGTCATATTCAAAATTTGAAACAACAAAGTTAATTTATCTTATGAAATTAATCGTCAGATTTCAATTACCTTTGTGAAGATTTATAGATTTTAATTATAAAAAATTATCATACAAAATGTACGGAAACATACAACAACATTTAAAAAATGAAATTCAGAGCATTAAAGATGCGGGTCTATATAAAGAAGAGCGCATTATTACATCGCCTCAAGAAGCGGTAATTAAAATTTCAACCGGTGAGGAAGTAATTAATTTTTGTGCTAACAATTACCTCGGATTATCTAATCATCCAGAAGTAATTCAAGCCGGAAAAGATGCTATGGATTCACATGGTTTTGGTATGTCGTCCGTTCGATTTATATGTGGTACACAAGACATTCATAAAGAATTAGAACAAAAGATCGCAGATTATTACGGATTTGAAGATACCATCTTATATGCAGCATGTTTTGATGCCAATGGCGGCGTTTTTGAACCATTGTTAACCAAAGAAGATGCTATTATATCTGACTCTTTAAATCATGCTTCGATCATTGATGGTGTTCGTTTATGTAAAGCGGCTCGCTATCGCTATGAAAATAACAATATGGAAGAGTTAGAGGCTCGGTTAAAAGAAGCGAATGAAGCCGGAGCCCGTTTTAAAATCATTGTAACAGATGGTGTGTTTTCTATGGATGGTATTGTTGCTGATCTTGATAAGGTTTGTGATCTGGCTGATAAATATGATGCTATGGTTATGGTAGATGAATGTCATGCGGCCGGTTTTATCGGTAAAACCGGAAGAGGAACATTAGAGTTAAAAAATGTATTAAAACGTGTTGATATTGTTACCGGAACTCTAGGAAAAGCTTTAGGAGGTGCAATGGGTGGGTATACTACCGCTAAAAAAGAAGTTATAGATATACTACGTCAGCGCTCAAGACCGTATTTATTCTCAAACTCGCTAGCTCCGGCTATTGTAGGTGCTTCTATAAAAGTATTTGATCTCTTGGCAAATGACACATCTTTGCGTGATAAATTAGAATGGAATACAAATTACTTCCGCAAAGGAATGGAAGAAGCCGGCTTTGATTTGGTAGGTGCGGATGCCGCAATTGTTCCAGTTATGTTATACGATGCTAAATTATCACAGACCATGGCCAATGAATTATTAAAAGAAGGTATTTATGTAATTGGTTTCTTCTTTCCTGTGGTTCCTAGAGAAAAGGCCAGAATTAGAGTACAGTTATCGGCCGCACATGAAAAAGAACATTTAGACAAAGCGATTGCTGCATTCACAAAAGTAGGTAAGGCTCTGAATATAATATAATGCCTTGTCATTCTTGCAAAGCAAAATTATTGAACGACAAGGAATCCCTCGAGATTTCTCGCCTTCGTTAGAAATGATAAAAAGAATGAGAAAATGAGTATCATACGTATCACCAAACATTTTGATTTTGAAACTGCACATGCCTTGTATGGTTATGATGGTAAATGCAAAAACGTACATGGGCACAGCTATCAACTATATGTTACAGTTATTGGTAGCCCTATCAATGACTCCAAGCATGTAAAAAATGGAATGGTGCTTGACTTTGGCGATTTAAAGAAGATTGTTAAAACACAAATAGTTGATGTTTTTGACCATGCTACCATCTTAAACAAAAACTCACCACACGCTGATCTTGCCGAAGATATTAGAAAACATTCGCCAAAAGTTATATTGGTTAATTACCAACCTACGAGTGAAAATATGATTGCTGATTTTGCATCCATAATTCAGCAACATTTACCACAAAGTGTTAAATTGCATTCGTTGAAATTGTACGAAACACAAAATTCATATGCTGAGTGGTTTGCTTCAGATCAACACTTAGACGAATATCAAAAAGCCTTAAACGTCTTTAATAAAGGATGACCATAAATCTACCTGCTAATAAAAAAGTTTATATCGCTTCTGATCAGCATTTGGGCATTCCGAATCACGCTGAAAGTTTGGTGCGTGAAAAGAAATTTGTAGCTTGGTTAGATGCTGTCAAGCAGGATGCGCATACTATTTTTTTGCTAGGAGATTTATTTGACTTTTGGTTTGAATACAAAACAGTAGTTCCTAAAGGATTTGTACGCGTTTTAGGAAAACTTGCTGAACTAAAGGATAATGGCATTGATATTCATTTTTTTGTGGGAAATCACGATTTATGGATGCGCGATTACTTTGAAACTGAATTAGAAATTCCGGTATACCATAAACATAAAGAGTTTGTCATTAATGATAAGGTATTTCTTATTGGACATGGTGATGGATTAGGCCCTGGTGACAAAGGATACAAGCGCATGAAAAAGGTGTTTACAAACCCATTATCAAAATGGTTATATAGATGGTTACATCCAGATTGGGGTATTAAACTCGGTGTTTATCTTTCTACTAAAAATAAATTGATCTCTGGTGATGAAGATGCAAAATTCTTAGGTGAAGAAAATGAATGGCTGGTGCAGTATTGTAAAAGAAAATTAGAAACCAAACATTATGATTATTTTTTGTTTGGCCATCGTCATTTACCAATGACCATTAAGCTAAATGATAAGTCTACCTATATCAATACTGGTGATTGGATTACACATTTTACCTATGCCGTTTTTGACGGGAATTTAACGGAATTAAAAAATGCCTAAAACCAAAACTTCCTTTTTCTGCCAAAACTGTGGTACTCAATACGCTAAATGGGTAGGTAAATGTACGGCTTGCAATGAATGGAATACTATTGTAGAAGAGGTACTACAAAAAGAAGAAAAAAGAGCTTGGAAACAAACTTCAGCAGTCAAAAAAGCAGCTAAACCAATTGAAATCCGCAAGGTGGCAATTACCAAAGAAGATAGAATTCATACTCAAAATAATGAATTAAATAGAGTTCTTGGAGGTGGATTAGTAAGGGGGTCTGTCACACTTTTGGGCGGAGAACCAGGTATAGGTAAATCAACATTACTTTTACAAGTAGCACTAGCGATTACTAAAAAAGTATTGTATGTTTCTGGTGAAGAAAGTCAATCGCAAATTAAAATGCGAGCAGATCGAATAAATAAGGAAAGTTCCAATTGTTTTGTGCTTACGGAAACTAAAACACAGAACATTTTCAAATCTATAGAAGATGAGCACCCAGAAGTAGTTGTAATCGACTCTATTCAAACATTGCATACTGATTATATTGATGCTTCGCCTGGCAGCATCTCGCAAATACGAGAAACAACTGCCGAACTCATAAAGTTTGCTAAAGAAACTGCAACTCCAGTTATTCTAATTGGTCACATAACCAAAGAAGGAGCTATTGCCGGTCCAAAAATCTTAGAGCATATGGTTGATGTAGTACTACAATTTGAAGGTGATAGAAACCATACTTATCGAATACTCAGAGCACAAAAAAATCGTTTTGGATCCACAGCCGAGTTAGGCATTTACGAAATGCAAAGTGCGGGGTTAAGAGAGGTTGAAAATCCGTCAGAAATATTAATTTCAGAAAAAGATGAGTCATTAAGTGGTACTGCTATTGGAGCCACTTTAGAAGGAATGCGTCCATTAATGATAGAAGTACAAGCCTTGGTAAGTACAGCGGTCTACGGAACTCCTCAACGATCTGCTACAGGTTATAATATTAAACGGCTACACATGATCTTAGCTGTGCTTGAAAAAAGAGCTGGTTTTAGATTGGGTGCAAAAGATGTATTTCTTAATATCGCTGGGGGTATAAAAGTAGATGATCCGGCAATTGATCTAGCTGTAGTAGCATCCATTTTATCATCAAATGAAGATATCGCTATTCCTCAAGATCTATGTTTTGCTGCCGAAGTTGGTTTGGCTGGAGAAATACGCCCTGTAAACCGAATTGACCAGCGCATTTTAGAGGCCGAAAAGTTAGGATTTTCAACAATTATTGTTTCAAAATTTAATAAAATAGCGAAGTCAGATTATATAATTAAAGTAATTTTAGCTTCAAAGGTTGAAGAAATATTTCAACGGCTATTTTAATTTTCTTTTCGCTTTTTGGAGTTTAACTTCAAGTTTTTTAATCTTATTCTGCCACTTCTTCTCGTCGTCAGGAGAAAGTTTTCCTTTTCGTTTTAGCTTTTCATACCTCTTTTGAGCCTTCTCTAAACGTGTTTGCGCACTTTTGTAATTGTCTTTACGCTGCTTTTTGAGTTTTTCTTCAGCTTTCTTTTTTTCTTCTTTCTTCCGTCTTTTAGTATTTTTTTTATTCTCTTTTTTTCTAGTCTTAAGCTCTTTCAATTTTAAAAAAATGGATTCTTTTTCTGAAGTTGAAAAAGAACTTGTAACATCTTCACCATTCAGAAAAATCTTATCTCTTTTAATTTTATACTCTTTTCCTGCAAAAGCTACTTTTTGAGCATTTAAAATGGTTAATGAGAAAAATAACAGCGTAGAAAGAATTATCTTTAACTGTTTCATATTGATTATTTTTAGTGCTTAGAACAAATGTAATTCTTTTTTAGTTTCACCTTATGGAAGTCTCTTTTATAAAATGTTTGCCTTCAGATTATAAAAAACTGACGGAAATCTCTAAAGTAACGTTTATTGATGCTTTTGAAAAAGATAATAATCCTAATGATTTTAAAGAATATTTAACCTCGGCATTTAGTGAAGAAAATATTAAATCTGAGCTTCAAAATCTTAATTCTACTTTTTATTTTATTTTTTTTGAAAAAACATTGGTTGGTTATATTAAGCTCAATGAAAAAGACGCGCAAAACGAACAATTCACTCAAACTTCAATTGAATTAGAGCGCATTTATGTTTTAAAAGAGCTACAGGGGAAAAAAATTGGACAAAAAGCACTCTTTAAAGTACTTGATATTGCTAAAAAAAGTAATGTCGCTTTCTTGTGGTTAGGTGTTTGGGAACATAATCATGCTGCCATACGTTTTTATGAAAGACATGGGTTCAAAAAATTCGGAAAACACCCTTATATGTTAGGTAATGATGAACAAACAGATTGGCTCATGAAATATAACCTGTCTTAATCTTCAGTAACCGGTTCTGAGCCCCAACCGCCATAGTCACCATAAAAAATAGTTGCCATCTTTATAAACAACTCTGAGAGTTCTTTAATTTTCTTTGGGTTGACCGAGTCTTTACGAGATACTACCGCTCTATAACGATAATAACCCCTTTTTTCTTCTTTTAAAGAATCTACTGAAAATTCCAATTTTTTTGCTCGGTCTAAAAATTGTTTTCTTCTCTTCTCATTTTTAAAATTAATCCAATGATTAACTTTTCTTGGCTTATTTAATTGATCACCATCTATTACCAGTTGGTTTAAGAATTCATGATTGAGAAAAAAGCCATCAGAAAAATCCTTAGGAACAAGGTTTTCTTTATAATGACTCCATTTTTTATCTTGTTTCAAAAGCAGATAATTTTTAGAAAAAGCATAATTATAGTCTAAAAACTTTTGAATGGTGTCTCTAACATTTGTAGTGTCTTTTAAATAATAAACATCAAATCCAGAACACTGGTAAGTTAAAATCCCCACCAACCTCTTTTTTGTTAGTTTACTTAGCTTACTCGAAATAGAGTCTGAGAACATATAAAATTTTGCTAAACCTAATTCTTCTGGATAGCCATTCTTTTTACAATGCCTGGTGTTTGTACCAACAACTAATAAGTTCTTATAATTAGGTTTACCCATAAAGTTATAATAGATATTGGTGGTAATAACCATAGGGCCCTTTTCTTTTTCGGTAACATAAGTTACCCAATCTTGTTTATAGCCTTGGGAGAATCCTAACATAGAAATAGATAAGAAGGCTAGTTTGATTAAGAATTTTGTTTTCATTAAACCATTTACCACAAAAATTATGCCCTTACTTTTTTTCCTTAATCAAATAAATATATGAAGGGAAATGATCGCTATAACCTCCTTGATAGGTGCCATAACTATAACTCCTAAAAGGATAGCCTTTATATTTTCCTTTTTGATTCATTAAATAACGCTTGTTATAAATACCCGCCTTATAAAATCGATAAGAAGTATAATCTTTCTCTAATAAAGGTTGTGTAAATATAATTTGATCAAACAAATTGAGAATCCCTCTATAAATTAAAGTGTTTAAGCCCCTTCTAAACATATTAGCCATAGGGTTGTACAAGCCTGTTGGTTGTTTTACATCGGCTTTCTTTTCTTTAGCATTTAAAACCTTTTCGATGCTATGATTATTGGGGTCGTCATTGAAATCTCCCATGGTGATTATTTTAGCCTTAGGATTGATTTGCTGAAGTGAGTCAATAATTTTGACATTTATTCTTGCAGCAGCCATTCTTAAGGGTCTGCTTTTAGCTTCTCCTCCTCTTCTTGAGGGCCAATGGTTTACAATCAAATGTATTAATTCACCATCTAATAAACCAGAAACCAATAATTGATCTCTCGTATAATCGCGTTCTCCATCATCTTTATATATAAGTAATTTATGCTTTGATTGACTAATAGGTTTAAAATGTTTTTTTTGATAAAGAAGAGCAACATCTATACCTCTTTCATCTGGTGAATCGTAATGCACAATGCCGTAATGTTTCTCTTTCATTTTTTCCGAACCCACTAAATCCTCTAACACAGCTCTATTCTCTACTTCACAAACTCCAATAAGTGCTGGGCTCGCTTTAGCCTCCTCAGACCCTATTTCTGTTAAAACCTTGCTGAGCTTGCCAATCTTATCCCAATAAACCTCTGATGTATACTTGTCTTTACCATTTGGAGTTCTGTAATCATCCATTTTTTTAGGATCATTAATTGTATCAAACAGATTTTCAACATTATAAAATGCAATGGTTCTAATATCGTATTGCTTTTCTTCTTTCTGAGCAAAAAGAGTAATGACGCTAAAAAAAACAAGTAAAAAAGTTAGTGCTCTCATAAATTTATTTATTACTAGCAAAAGTAAAAACAATTTCTGAGCCAAAGTCATTGTTTACGATAACTTAATATACACCAATAGCTAAAAATTGTACTTTAGCTACGCATAAAATTTTGTGCTTAATTAATTTAAAAATGCTATGAAAAAAAAAGTTATAACACCCCTACTGGGTGTTTTCTTCTTTGCAGGAGCTTTAGCTCAAACCTTGAGCTCTATTAAAGGAAAAGTGGTAGACTCAGAGTCACAACAGCCGCTTGACAATGTAAAAGTAATTATAGACAAAACCCTTATTTCTACATTAACAGATGTTAATGGAAATTTTCTTTTGTCTAACATCACTTTAGGAGATCAAATTGTACAGTTTCACTTAAACGGTTATGAAATTCAGAACTTCTTTATTAAAGTAGAAGAGGGAAAAGAAGTAGATTTAGGAACCATCTTTTTATCTATTGATTTTTCAATGATAGAAGAAGGTAGTGGATTAATCTTACTTACAGAAGATGATCTCAACTATGATAATGGTAAGGCCGAAAATACCACTGGCTTACTGCAATCATCTAGAGACGTGTTTCAAAATAGAGCTGCTTTTGATTTTGGGCAAGCTTTTTTCAGAATTAGAAGTTATGATTCAGAAAATGCTACAGTACTAATCAATGGCATCTCCATGAATAAGCTATTTAATGGAAGGCCACAATGGAACAATTGGGGTGGACTAAATGATATTACTCGTAATCAAGAATTAACTACAGGTTTAGCGCCTTCTGATTATACCTTTGGAGGAATCTTAGGCGCTACAAATATTACCGCTAGAGCTTCAAAGTATAGGCCGGGGTTGCGTATTTCTGGCTCTTATTCAAACAAGACTTATTCTGGGAGAACAATGGTAACATATAGTTCAGGCTTACAAAAAAATGGGATAGCATACTCTTTTTCTGCTTCAAGGCGATGGGGTAATGAAGGTTTTGTTGATGGAACACTTTATGATGCCTATAGTGCTTTTGGTTCTTTAGAATATAAACTAAGTGAAAATCATAGTATTAATGTGGTTGCTATGTTTTCGCCAAATAGAAGAGGACAAGTTTCTGCAATTACAGAACGCGTTTTTGAGGAGTTAGGAAGAAAATATAATCCTTATTGGGGAGACCAAGATGGAGATCTTCGTAATTCAAGAGTTCGCGAAATTGAAGAACCCATATTAATGTTTAATTACTTTTTTGAAGGTAATAAAACCTCAGTAACAACTAGTGTTGCGTATCAATTTGGCAAGCAAGGTAGAAGCAGGCTTGATTATTCAAATGCCCCTAATCCATTGCCCAATTACTGGCGATATTTATCAAATATTCTTGAAAAACCACAAATAGATTGGAACGCATTATATGATGCCAACCGAAACACGGCTAACATTTTTGATGGAGGCGCTGCACGTTATATTTTATACGAAGACCGAACCGATGATAAATTGCTTACACTCAATGCCACTCTAAATACCGAATTAAGCAAAAACATTCGTTTAGACATAGGCGGCACTTATAAAAAGCTAATTTCAGAGAATTTTGCTACTCCAATAGATCTACTAGGTGCACAGTATTATGCAGACGTAAATCAGTTTACTATTATAAATGGTAGTCCATCTAGAAATGATGTTTTAGGAAATCATCAAAAGGGTGTTGATGATAAAATTAAATACAATTATGATATTAATTCTGATCAATTAAATGTTTTTGCTCAATTACAGTTTAGCTATAATAACATCGACTTCTTTTTAAGCGGTTCTTATTCAAACACCACACATCTTAGAGTTGGCAAATTCTTAAATGAAAGCTTCGAAAATAATTCTTTAGGTAAAAGTGAAAAGTTAGCATTCAATAATTTTGGCATAAAAGGAGGATTAACTTACAAAATTACCGGACGGCATTTATTATTACTTAATGCGGGCTATTTAACTAAAGCACCAACAATTAGAAACTCATTTGTGAATTCAAGAGAAAACAATATTACTGTAGACGACATCGATAGTGAAAAAATCTCTTCAATAGAAGCTAGTTATATTTTCCGATCATCAGAAATTAAAGCGCGATTAACGGGATATCTTACCAACTTTGAAAACGGTACAGATGTTAATTTCTTTTTTGCTCAGGGAGGTTCAGGTTCTGATTTCTTTCAAGAAGTGGTTACAGGTATTGATAAAATGCATACCGGAGTTGAAATTGGAATTGAATATCAAGCAAACCCAATGGTAAAAACATTTTTTGTAGCTGCTTATGGCGAGCATATATATAGTAATAATGCCAATGTGAGTATAAATTTTGATACTACAGGTTTCAATGATGAGGTCATTAATAATATCGGATTTAAAGATCTTGGCGAGGCGGCTATTAAAAACTTAAGAGTAGCAAATGGCCCACAACAAGCATATTCTTTAGGAGTAGAATATCGCGATCCTAAATACTGGTGGATAAGCGCCACTGCTAATTATCTTTCTAATTCTTATGTAGATATTTCAACTATCAAGAGAACATCTGATTTCTTTATTAATCCTGACGATCCATTGGGGCTTCCTTTTGACGATATCGATACAACATTAGCTAACAAATTACTTGAACAAGAAAAACTTGATGGTTTTTATTTATTAAATCTTACTGGAGGTAAATCTTGGAGAGTTAATGATAATTACTTCAGCCTATTTGTGAGCATCAATAATGCTTTTGAAACGATTTATCAAACAGGAGGATACGAACAATCTCGTACTGCAAATTATGCTAGTTTAATAGAGGATACAGCAAACGGAGATGGTCAACGTAATTTTGGGAACAAATACTGGTATGGCTTTGGAAGAGCATATTTTATAAATCTTACCTTGAGTTTCTAATTACAGAGCTATGAAAACCATCTATAAATTCAATTACTTTTTCCTTACCCTATTAACTTATAGTACTTTTTATTCATGTGTTAAGGGAAAAGACTTTGATCCTCCCAAAGAGGATTGTAATAACACTATAAACACTACAAAAAGTGTACAAGAGATTTTAGATATTTCTTCAAATAATGCGGTTAAATATTCAAGCGTAGATTATATAGAAGGGTATATAACATCTAGCGACCAGGAAGGAAATTTTTTTAAAACTATCTCATTACAAACTTTAGATGGTTCATTAGGCTTTAGCATAGCTTTAGATCAAACCGATTTGTTTACTGTTTACAACCCGGGGAGAAAAGTGTTCGTTAAGCTTAAAAATCAATACACCGAAATTGATAATGGAGCATTAAAGATTGGTAGTTTATTTGTCAATAATTTTAATCAAGAAACGGTAGGTAGAATTACGTATCCAGCTTTTCAGAAGGTCATTATAAAATCATGTGAGGTACTTAGTGAAGAAACTTTAGTAAACAATCTTTCTTTTAACAATATTTCAGATAATTATTTAAATACACTTATTGAATTTAATAATGTTCAGTTTACAGAAGATGCTATAGGGAATACTTTATATGACATTTCAAATGACCTTGGTGGTTCGGCCACTAATCATCTTATTGAAGATGGTAACGGTAATACATTAATTTTTAGAACTAGCGCTTTTTCAGATTTTTCCAATTTAGATGTTCCTAACGGTAATGGAACTATAAGAGGTGTGCTTACTAAGTTTGATAATGAATATCAGCTCTTAATACGAACAATAAATGACTTAAACTTAAATAATGATAGAATAGTGATTGTCCCTAAAAACAACCTCTTTTTTACAGAGTTAGCAGATCCAAATAATAATAGTAAGGCTCGTTTCATTGAAATTTATAATGGCGAAGGAGAAATGATTAATCTCAATGGTTGGCAAGTTAGAAGGTATACAAACGCAAGTACTTCTGTTTCTTCAACTATAGATTTATCGGGTTTTAGTATAAACTCAGGACAAGCTTTTGTGATCGCTGCCAATGCTTCTGAATTTGAAGCCACATTTGGTTTTGCGCCAGACCTAGCTGCTTCATCTGGTGGGCCTGCCGATTCTAATGGTGATGATAATTTAGAGTTGGTCGACCCTTTTGGAACCGTAGTTGACATCTTTGGTGTCACCGGTGAAGACGGTTCAAATACAAACCATGAATTCGAAGATGGAAGAGCTTATAGAAAAGCCTCTATCATAAAAGGCAATCCAACATATACTTTTTCAGAATGGAATATTTGGAATGACTCCGGAGATGCCGAAACAATAAACGCGCCCCAAGATGCTCCTGGTAATTTCACTCCTGGTGTTCGATAGAAAGAAAGCACTTTAAGGGTTTCTTATAGCGCCTGTTTTAACATTTTTCTAAAGTTTATGAATGGGTTAAATGGATCGTTTATTTCTTTTTAGGTATCTTATTTATTGATAGCATCTGTTTTTAATCAGATTTCTTCTTCAAATTTTAAAATTTGCTAAATTCTAATTAAAAATTCCTGCTTTAAGTTTATGTAAATTCACTGTTTTCTGACCTTTCTTTTAACATAAGAACAACCTTTTCGTAATAAAATAACATTACAGCTATTCTATCTTTGGAGCGCTAAACATAAACACTATTAATTATGAAAAAGTCAATTATTCTATTCGCAATGTTTGTATTAAGTGTCTATTCGTCTTTTGCAAGCAATCCTGATTCTGAACCTAAATCTAAAATAGTTTTTGAGATTAAAAACTTATTAGAATCGCCAAAATTTGATTTTGGAAATGAGGAAAAAGAAGCAAACGCTGTAATCATGTTTACGCTTAACAACAAAAATGAAATTGTTGTTATTGACGTGGAAAGTAGTAGCAAAAAAGTAAAACAATTTGTAAAAAACAGGTTAAACTATCACCAATCATCAGATTTATCTCTCATAAAAGGTAAAATCTACGAAATACCATTAAAAATTATAAACTCTTAAAAAAATCGTTTAGCATAAACTCCTACAATTAAACTGTGGGAGTTTTTTTATTCTTTTCAAGAATGATATATACTGGAAAGTGATCGCTATAACCCCCTTGGTGCCACTTACCAATATAAGTTCTAAAAGGACTTCCTTTCCTTTTTCCTTTCCATGATTTTAAAAAATATTCATCAAATATTTTTGCTTGTCTGTAAGCTATTAGCTCTTCTTCATTAAAGAAATTTCGGCTAAAGATAATTTGATCAAATAAGTACCATTCTTTTTCGTGCGTAGCAGTGCCTTTTCCTTTATCAAACAACGACTCATAAGGGTTATAAAAATCATTAGTTACTAAATGCTGTTTAATACTTGGGCTATTAGGATTATCATTAAAATCTCCCATAACAATAATCTTGGCATCTTCGTTTTCGTTCTTAATTCTTGTTATGATACCATGTACCGCCTCCGCAGCTTTAACTCTTTTATGTTCTGTTTCTAATGTTCCTTTTCTGCGGGATGGCCAGTGATTTACTATACAATAAACCAATTCTCCTTTTAATTTTCCTTTAACCATCAAGATATCACGTGTATAATCGCGCTCTCCCTCATCATTGAATAATAACAAAGGAAAAACTTCAGAATCTATCAACTCAAAATCTTTCTTATTATACACTAATGCTACTTCAATTCCGCGTTCATCATTTGAATCATAATGTACCACATCATAAGCGTGTTCTTTAAGTTCGTTGGTTTGAATTAGATCATTTATAACTTCATAGTTTTCAACCTCGGCAACGCCAATAATTGAGGGAACATTTTGAGTTTCATCTTTGCCTATTTGCGAAATCACAGATGCTAACTTTTTTACTTTCCTGAAATACCGTTTTTTATTCCATCTCTTCCTCCCGTTAGGAGTAAAATCATCATCTAAAGTTTCTGGATCGTCTACAGTATCAAAAAGATTCTCGAGGTTATAAAATGCAATTGTGTATAATTCTTTTAGGTCTTTATTCAAAGCATAAATTTAATAAAGCTGAAAAGTACGAAAAATAGACAAACTTAGTACCTTTGCCTAATGTTAGAAAAAAAGAGCTTAGACTTTGAAAAAACTGTCTTGATTGGGGTAATCAATCAGGCACAAGATGAAACAAAGTCTAAAGAATATTTAGATGAATTAGAGTTTTTAACTTTCACGGCCGGTGGAGAAGTAATAAAACGTTTTACCCAAAAAGTAGATACTCCCAATCCAAAAACTTTTATTGGAAGCGGTAAAATGGAAGAAGTCCGTGAATTTGTAGACCATCATAAGGTTGGGTCTGTTATTTTTGATGATGAATTAAGCCCAGCGCAACAAAAAAATATAGAACGTTTACTTCGCTGTAAGATCTTAGATAGAACTAGTTTAATTCTCGATATTTTTGCACAACGCGCACAAACTCACTATGCACGTACGCAGGTTGAATTAGCACAGTATCAATATTTACTTCCTCGGTTGGCTGGATTATGGACACACCTTGAAAGACAACGAGGTGGTATTGGTATGCGTGGTCCAGGTGAAACTGAGATTGAAACCGATAGGCGTATTGTTCGTGATAAAATCTCTTTACTTAAAAAGAAGCTCGTTACCATAGACAAGCAAATGGCAGTGCAACGTGGCAACAGAGGGAAATTGGTTCGGGTTGCGCTTGTTGGTTACACAAATGTTGGAAAATCAACATTAATGAATGTAATAAGTAAGAGTGATGTCTTTGCCGAAAATAAACTTTTCGCCACTCTCGATACTACTGTTAGAAAAGTAGTTATTAAAAATATTCCCTTTTTATTATCTGATACAGTTGGGTTTATTAGAAAGCTTCCAACACAATTAGTAGAATCATTTAAATCAACATTAGATGAAGTTCGTGAAGCAGATCTGCTATTACATGTCGTAGATATTTCACACCCTAATTTTGAAGAACATATTGAGTCGGTAAATAGCATTCTTGACGAAATTAAAAGTGCCGATAAACCTGTATTAATGGTTTTCAATAAAATTGATAACTACTCGCATGAAGTAATTGCTGAAGACGACCTTGTTACAGAAAAAACGAAAGCACACTTCACTTTAGATGAATGGAAAAAGACCTGGATGGCCGAATTAGGTGATAACTGCTTGTTTATTTCGGCTTTAAATAAAGAAAATTTAGAGGAGTTTAGAGTTAAGGTTTTTGAGGCAGTTAAAAAAATTCATGTCACACGTTTCCCTTATAATGATTTCCTTTATCAGGAGTATGACTGATCTTTATTTGATTTGAAAATGGATATGGTCGTCATGTCTAACCGCTTGACACCCGTGGAACCTCACTTTACTATTAGTTAAATTTAATCGCTGCTTTAAGTGAGGTTCAATAAATAATTTATCAATTTTCGGTTGTTTAAGAATTATCTGGGATAGGTTTTTGGTGCCTACTTTAGAAAATTTAATATTTTTATTAATCTTCCCTAGACTTAGGTATTTCGAAAAATCATACTGCCAATACTTCAATCTTTTACAGTTACTTATCTGGTTAAATTCATTCTTTTTTGGAGCTTCATATACTCCGTATCCGCTAATTGAAGGTTTTTTATTTGTTAGTAGTTTTTCATCTTCATAAATAAAAGAAATATCGATCTTTTTTCCATCATTATGACTCAAATGGGGTAATAAGGGGAACCCATTAATAAAAGGAAAGTTAGCGTCAAGATATATAAGTTTAATTCCCTTGTGCCGCTCGGAAATCTCTTTAGAAATTTTATCAATTACTCGGTTTAAATCTGGTTCAACATAATTTCTGTTCATTAATTTGTAAATGAAACTATGCGCTTCTAAAGCTTTCGATTCTTTAATTTTTTCTCTACCAAAAAAAGGGGCAGCGAATGGTATAATTAAAAAAGTAGCTGTGGTATATAAGGTAGAAAATAGAATTACAATTTTTAGCCGTTTGTATTTTGAATTCTTCTTAACCGTAAATAGAGTTATTAAATATACAATACCACCAGTTTGCGTAATTATTGTTAACAACAGAGTGATTAAGAGATGTATTACGCTCTTTATTATACTCATGAATCCGAAGCGCCATCTTCAATAATCCCTAAACGTTTAGCTCTTTTTTCCCAGTTTTTTCGAGCCAATTGTTGCATATCAGAATCAGTATCACTTTCGTCCATAATCTCTAAACCTAGCAAGGTTTCAATCACATCTTCCATTGTTACCAACCCACTAATTGACCCATACTCATCTACAACAAGTGCTATATGTTCTTTCTCTGCAACAAGCTTTTCAAATAAATTTGGAATAGCTACATTGCGATCTACGGCTAATAACTTACGTTTTAAGTCTCCAAGACTTTGTCTATACTTATCTTCCGCTAATTCTTTATAGACATCATCCTTTAAAACATAACCTGTAATGTTATCTTGATTTTCCTTATAAATTGGTATTCTAGAAAAACGAAGGTCTTTATTTTCTTCGAAAAATTCTTTAATATTTTGATCTTCAGAAGCAATCTTAAGCACTGTTCTAGGCGTCATTACGTCTTTAGCTAAGATTGTTTTAAAATTAAGTAGGTTTTTAATCACCATAGATTCCGATTCTTCAAAAACTCCTTCTTCTTGCGCGATGTCTGCCATCGCCGTAAAGTCTTCACGGCTCAATACGCTGCCGTGGTGGCCTTTACCTCCAATTAATTTAGTGGTAAGTTGTAATAGCCATAAAATTCCGGTCCATTTCAACGGAAAGATTAAAACATTTAAAGCTTTACTGGTAAAGTTGGCAAGTTGTTTCCAATAGGTAGCACCAATGGTTTTAGGAATGATTTCTGAAGCCACTAAAATTAAAATCGTCATAATTGTAGAAACTACCCCAACCATAACATCTTCGGTAAACGCTATACCAAAAACTGTTCTTGTCTTTGAGCCATATATTTCAGCATACGCTACTTTTGCTTGCACACCTACTAAGATTGCACCAACAGTGTGCGCAATAGTGTTAAGTGTTAGTATTGCAATCAATGGTTTGTCAACGTCTTTCTTTAAAACCTCTAAATTTTCAGCGTAGGCTTTACCTTCTTTTTTCTTTACATTAATAAATGTAGGGGTTACACTTAGCAGCACTGCTTCAAGTATTGAACATAAAAAAGAGAAGAAAATGGAAATAATTCCATAGAAAATAAGTAAGCCCATTAACGTTTTATTTAGTAGCTAAGTTAATAATTTGATCGTATAAAAAAAGAGTTCTCGAATGAGAACTCTTTAAATTGAAATATTATGATTTTAGAAAGAATAATTTAAGCCTAAAAGCCAGTATGATTGTAAATCATTATCTGTATTAGACAAAGTTGGCATTATTTGAGCAGGAACTGCAGTTGCATCAAAATTAGATAAAGCGTTATTAAACGCTTCCTGTTTGTTATTTCTTAAACCAAACTCAAACCCTAAACCAATACCTTTCCAGAATGTGTAACCAAATGAATTGATCCATGTCCAGTTAGAATAATCACCTTCTTCATAACTCATAAATGCAGAAAGGTTAGATTTGAAATTAATTCCTCCTGGCAATTGTCTAGTATAGTCTGCTAATATTTTAGCTCCTAAAGAAGATTCATACATTGCAGCTCCACTACTAAACACAAAATTATAATTTAGTGGATGGATGGTAACTACCAGATCTTTTACAGGTGTCCAAGTTGCACCAACACCCAGATCTAAATAACCAGGATCGTTAAAATTATCGATGATACTCGTTCTGTATTCAGCTAAACCAGAAACCGCCCATTTGTCACTTAACTTACGTCCGTAAAGAGAAGTTAATGTAAATACATCTGAAGCAGCATCAAAACTGTCACTATCATTTGGATTGTCTTTATCATCATTTTTTACCCAAGCAACATTAACGTTTGTTGAGTTTCTCCAGAAATATTTCTCTTGAAGTAAGTTAGCAAATGCGTTTACAGTAATACCAATATTTCCTGTAGAAGTGTTAGGAGTTCCTTTAGAATACCACTTATCAAAGCTGGCAATATTTCCCCCTATTGTACCAAAAGCTCCAAGTTTCCATCCTGGTAAGGCATCTATCTGTGCCTGTATTGCGTCTACTTCTGATTGAAGTTTTGCAATAGAATCTTTTTTAGGCCCTTGTTTTGCTATAAGTTCTTCTTTTGTTTGTGCAAACATTGATGTTACCCCTAGTATCATTATGCATGCAAGCACTAATTTTCTCATTTTTAATTAATTTTTAGTTTTTCTTTTTTCGATGTGCAAAAATATGCTTTTATACTTAGACCTTAAAACAACAAAAAGTCACAAAAAGGCTATTTCTTTGTTTTAAAAAGAGGAACGGTAGAACATGCTTCACCAAACATAATACTTTTGGCCACAGTTTGTAGTTTTTCAATAAGAAATACTGAAGCCGTAGGTGGTATCGGTTTATTAGCACAACCCTTAACGATCACAGGTTTATCTTTATAGTCTGCTACATCTAAATTTTCTATAATTTCTTGAAAAATTACTGTTTCTAAAAGCTCAAAATCACCTACTACTATTTTTTTTGCATAAGGAGTTAAGTATGTTGTAATTAATAGGTAAGCCCATGAAGGGATTATTGCATCGGTGCTACATGTTAAGGCTACGTAGCTATTTGTATACTGTTGCCAATCATGATTTTTTATGCTTTCTCGAAAGTCTTTTTCGCGTAAAAGTAGACCTTCATAAAGCCAATTAGAAATATCAAGCAAAATGCGTTCACCAGAAGGGTAAGATTCCTCGAGATCAATGGTAACGAGTTTGCTTTGAGAGACTCTATTTATTATTTCTTTAGACATCGTTTACAAAAACCCTAATTCTAGCTTTGCTTCCTCACTCATCATATCTTGACTCCATGGTGGATCAAACGTAATTTCAACCTCAGCGCTGTCAATTTCTTCAAGTGTTTTTACCTTTTCTTCAACTTCTACAGGCAATGTTTCTGCAACCGGGCAATTAGGAGAAGTTAAGGTCATTAAAATCTTTGCCTCTTTATTTTCATTAACAAATACATCATAGATAAGGCCTAATTCGTAAATATCTACCGGAATTTCGGGGTCAAAAATGGTTTTTAAAACCGCTACTATTTTATCTCCTACTTCTTGTACTTCTACTTCTGTCATTAATTCAACTTTTTACAATTCAAAGATACGACTATTGTGCTAATTTTGCCTGAAAAGCAACAGCATACAGCTTTAATTGCTTAATCATTGAAACAAGTCCGTTTGCACGTGTTGGGCTTAAATGTTCCTTTAAACCAATTTCATCAATAAAGTTGGTGTCGGCCTCAATTATGTCTTTGGGTTTTCGATCTGAAAAAACACGTAACAATAGCCCTACCAGGCCTTTGGTTAAAATTGCATCGCTATCAGCTGTAAAAACAACTTTATCATTTTGCAATTCACCATGAACCCATACCTTAGATTGACACCCTTTAATGATATTATCTTCGGTCTTATATTCTTCTTCTATTAGTGGAAGTGATTTTCCGATTTCTATCAAATGCTCATAACGTTCCATCCAGTCATCAAACATTGAAAATTCGTCTACAATTTCTTCCTGTATTTCTTTGATAGTCATTTTTTAAACTTATTTTTGCACAGCCAATAGCTGTTGTAGCTATTAAGTCGGCAAAATTACATTAAAAAAACAAGAATGGGTAAATTATTAGCAGTTGGTACTGTTGCATTTGACGCTATAGAAACGCCTTTTGGAAAAACCGATAAAATCTTAGGTGGTTCGGCCACTTTTGTTGGGCTCGCTGCTTCGCAATTCGGTATTAAAACTGGTATTGTTTCTATTGTTGGAGATGATATGCCTCAAGCATATCTCGATATGCTAAATGAACGAAACATAGATACCTCTGGTGTAGAGATTGTTAAAGGAGGTAAAACGTTCTTCTGGAGTGGACGCTATCATAATGATATGAACTCGCGCGATACGTTGGTTACTGAATTAAATACGTTGGCAGATTTTAATCCTAGGGTACCAGAAGGTTTTAAGGATGCTCCAGTTGTAATGCTAGGTAATTTACATCCATTAACACAAGCTTCAGTACTAGATCAAATGAATGAAAAACCAAAAATGGTCATCTTAGATACCATGAATTTTTGGATGAATTCTGCTTTAGATGATTTATTAGACGTTATTAAGCGCATTGATGTAATTACCATTAATGACGAAGAAGCTAGACAATTAAGTGGTGAATATTCGCTGGTAAATGCGGCAAAGAAGATCCATAGTATGGGGCCACAATATGTTGTGATTAAAAAAGGAGAACACGGAGCCCTATTATTTAATAATGGTAATATGTTCTTTGCTCCCGCTTTACCTCTAGCCGAAGTATTTGATCCAACCGGAGCAGGAGATACTTTTGCAGGTGGATTTGCTGGATATATTGCTAAAACGGAAGATATCTCTTTCGAGAACATGAAAAATGCCGTAATCTATGGTTCTAACCTCGCTTCATTTTGTGTAGAAAAATTTGGAACCGAGCGTATGGAAAATCTCGAACCAGAAGAAGTGAGAAAACGATTGCAGGCATTTAAGCAACTAACACAATTTGAAATAGAATTAAATTAATAGGAATCCGCGTCTAAACACGCGGATTTTTTATTTAGACACTGTTAAGAACAGCGCTAGAAGTAGTATTGAAATTAAGATCAAAAAATTTAGGGCTATCCCAAAATTGACAACAAAATATCAATGAGCGACGCTATTAAGCATGAATGTGGTATTGCTTTAGTACGATTACTAAAACCACTAGATCACTATCAAAAAAAGTACGGTACATCTTTCTATGGCATTAATAAGATGTACTTGATGATGGAAAAACAACATAATCGAGGCCAAGATGGAGCGGGCTTTGCCAGTATAAAATTAGATGTTGAACCGGGTACTCGTTACATCAGTAGAGTACGCTCAAATAAGCAAGCGCCCATTCAAGATATTTTTGGGCAAATTAATGAGCGATTAAACAAGATCTTAGATCAGCATCCTGATAAAAAAAACGACGTGCAATGGCAATTAAACAATATGCCATATGTTGGTAATTTATTTTTAGGTCACGTTCGTTATGGTACATTTGGTAAGAATAGTATTGAAAGTGTTCATCCTTTTTTACGCCAAAATAACTGGAAACATAAAAACCTTATTGTTGCGGGTAATTTTAATATGACAAATTCGAATGAGTTATTGCAAGAACTCATAGAACTTGGTCAGCATCCAAAAGAAAATACCGATACCGTGACCATTATGGAAAAGATAGGGCACTTTCTTGATGATGAAGTGTCAAATCTATATCAAAAGTGCAAAGACGATAATATTAGCAAAAAAGATGCATCGCCTATTATAGAAGAGCAATTAGATATAAAAAATGTACTACAGCGCGCTTCTAAGAATTGGGATGGAGGTTACGCTATGGTAGGTTTAATTGGTCATGGAGATGCTTTCGTTTATCGTGATCCTGCTGGTATCCGTCCAACATATTATTACAAAGATGATGAGGTAGTTGTTGTAGCTTCAGAGCGGCCTGTTATTCAAACGGTATTTAATGTTGACTACGAAAAAATTAAAGAATTAGAGCGAGCACACGCACTTATTATCAAAAAAAACGGATCAACATCAATAGCGCAAATAAAAGATCAATTGCCTAAAAAATCGTGTTCCTTTGAACGCATCTATTTTTCTCGAGGCAGCGATGCCGAAATTTATAATGAACGTAAGAATTTAGGGCGATTGGTGTTTCCTAACATACTAAAAGCCATAAATAATGATGTAAACAATACAGTGTTTTCATATATACCTAATACGGCTGAAACTTCCTTCTTCGGTATGGCGCAAGCTGCTGATGATTATTTGAAACAACATAAACTGGAGACCATATTAAAAGGAAAGCGTTCATTATCTTCTGATCAGGTTACTGAAGTTTTATCTGAAAAAGCGCGTTTCGAAAAAATTGCAATTAAAGATGCGAAACTTCGAACGTTTATTGCTGATGATAATAGTAGAGATGACCTTGTGGCTCATGTATATGACGTAACCTATGGAGTTGTTAAGTCAACCGACAACCTTGTTATTATTGATGATAGTATTGTTCGTGGTACTACTTTAAAGAAAAGCATTATTAAAATTTTAGACCGTTTAAATCCAAAGCAAATTGTTGTGGTCTCTTCGGCACCACAAATCCGTTATCCCGATTGCTACGGTATAGATATGGCACGTATTGATGAATTTATAGCTTTTAAAGCAACTCTAGAGCTTTTAAAAGAAACCAATCAATATCATATTATAGATGAGGTATATAAGAAATGTAAAAATCAAGAAAATATTGCGGTAGAAAATATTGAAAATTATGTTCGAGCTATCTACAAACCATTTTCGGCTGAACAGATTTCAAATAAGATAGCACAAATGCTAAAAACCGAAGATATTAAGGCTGACGTGAAGGTAATCTTTCAATCTATAGAAGGTCTACATGAAGCATGCCCTAATCATTTAGGTGATTGGTACTTTACCGGAAAGTATCCAACACCTGGCGGAATAAAAGTGGTTAACAAGGCATTTATTAATTTTTATGAAGGGAATAAGAAAAGAGCTTACTAATTTGGCATTTTAATTGCTTTAAGTACATTAAAATTATTATTATGAAGAAAATATTACTTATTCCGGTATTTGTAGTTTTAATGAGTTTTTCGAAATGTGATAAAGATAGTTTTGATAAAAAACCTCCTGTTACATTCGGTGAAGTTTATTCACAGGATTGGGCAGGCGGCAAAGCTGGCTCTAGCGGCACCTTAATAACTCTAATGGTAGAGAAGCCTGTAAAAGAAATTGCATTTGATTCGATTTATTTCAATAGAAAAGTTGCGAAAATTAATTCTCAATTTATTGACGACCGATTAACACTTACCGCAAATTTTATAAAGTTGAACCCTAAAGATAGAGATCTAATTATATCTTCAGATCCTAGAGAAGAATTTGGTAATAAACCAACCAGGCGCGAGCCAGCTATTCCTTTTAAATTGTCTGAAAATGAAGCCATTGTAAGTTATATTGTCAATGATGAAAGACGCTATTTTAGGTTGCAGAATATTAAAAAGAAAGAGACCTTATACTATCAATAATTTTTTTTGGCACAGCATTTGATTTCTGACTAACAGAATACTAAAAATTTGTGCCTTATGAAGCTGTTAAAATTACTTTCAGGACTATTTCTAACCATTACCTTATTAAGTTCTTGTGTGGTTTCAGTTGATAATTTTGATGATACTATAACATTAGAACAACTTGTAACCTCATATGATTTGTGGTGTGTAGATTTTAATCGTACTACCGGTAATGGAGATGTTCCTTTTTTATCTAAAGCTTTTACAATTTCATTTCAAAACGGACGTTTATATGCTAATAACAATCTTGTAGGCATTGGTTCTGTTGGAAACGGATTAGGGCTTCAAGTAGGTTATTATGATACTTTTAACGGGGTATTAGAAGTAGACCACAATCAAGACGGGTTCATTGACTTAGAGGTAGATCAATTATCTAGAGATGAAATTGTGATTACAGATACTTTTTCAAATACATCTTATTATTTAATAGGACACTTAAGAAGTAGTTTTAATTACGATCAGGTATTTTATGATAATATTGAATATTTCTTGCAAGAATATGTTGCTTGGGAAAAAACATTTGTAAGTGAAGAAGGTGTTTTGAATGAGTTTGATAATGAGAATTATTTAGAATTTACCCCGAGCTCAACCAATACATTTAGATCATCTCAAGATGATAATGGCACGAATCTTGATAATATTAAATGGGATTTTGTAGGTGACTATGAAGTGTTTGATGTAGAAGGAAGAAGTGACCTAAAAATTTTAACATTAGATTATGATTTCTTTGACAATGAAGAGTTTGAATTGAGCGTTATTAATGATGGTTTAGTTAGTTTATTCCATCGCGCTTCAGGAACAACATATGAATTTACTGGTAGGGGTAACATTCAGTTCAAAAACGGAGCATCAAAGCAAAAGCAAAGAAATACGAAACGATTCAAAACGAATCGCAAAACTAAAAAGATAGCTGTAAAAGCATAAAAATAAGGTTTGGTTAGTTGATTTTGGTTGATTTATTTCAACCATGCCGCCTCAGAAATCTGAGGCGGTTTTTTTATTAATATCTTAACCAAAGTCTCTTAGTCATTAGCTGTCAATTACTTATATTGCATTGGTTTTCGCTAAACTCATTTCTAAAAAATGATTAATAAACGCCTTTTAATTAAAAACTTACTCGCATACAATGATGAGAATAGTTTTTATGATAAAAAGCTAAGAGTTGATTTTGGTTCTAAAGAAGGTAAAGCAAAGTTCTTAAAACATGTATGTGCATTATCTAATTCTAATCCAGAAAATAATTCATATATAATTGTTGGTGTAAAAGATCGAGGTAGTGAGATTATTGGTGTAGATTTTTTCGATGATAGTAAGATTCAAAATCTTATAAATGCTTATTTAATTAATCCACCTAAAATTCAATATGAAAATGTGTCTTTTCCAAGGTTATCTAGGCATAAGGTGATTGGTTTAGTGACTATACATCCAATAAATGAAGTTACTTACTTAAAAAAAACGATCTGGAAATATCCTAGAGATACTGTTTTTTATCGTGCAGGAAGTAATTCCATGCCTGCCGATTACTTTTTTAAGCTAAAAAGCACTAATAAATCTATTGTTGCTTCCATTGAAAAAAATGCTGCCAATAATATTAAGTTGACATTAAATGGTGTATTTGATTTTGTGAATTCTCATGCAACAGAGTTAAATCCGGTTTATAACGTATTTAAAGATCAGTTTGTGTTGTGCTGGGCAGGACTACCTAAAGAAGTTGATAATGAAACTTATTACTCTAGAGTAGATATTGCATTGATTAACGAACAAGTTCGTTTATTTTATTCAGCTTTAGATGAGGTTAAAATTCAGTTTAATACACAATCTTTCATTATAACTGAATTTATACAATTAGGTATTCAACCAGACTTTAAGTTATACCCGTTAGAGAAGACCATTATTAATTTTAAAGATAACGGTACGCACGACATTGCTTCTGAATTACTGTTTGAACCCCCAAAGTTCGACCCTATTGTATTAAAGCATTTATACAATAGTAATAATGCAATTATTGAAAAACTAAAAAAAGGTTTAGCACTTAATAAAAATGAAACCTATGATATGCAACATTTACCCACAACGTACTTGATATGCGCTTTAAGTGGGTTTGAGCGTGCCAAAGATAAATTGGTGCAAGCCAAGCCTTTTCTTAGGTCATTAAGTGATAAAACAGCTTATATTAAATATAAAGATGTGCTTCGAGTATTACGTAAATTGAAATACAGTTAATTATCTAGGGAGCGAACATAATTTACTACATCCCAGCGCTCACTTTCAGAAAGAATTGGACCCCATTTAATCATTGCATTACGGCCATTAGAAACTTTCCAAAAAATCTCACCATCTGCTTGTTTCTGTACCATGGGTAAAGTTAAGTTTTGTGGTTTCGGGCTTAAAGCCTTACTTCCAGGGCCATTACCAATACCCGTAGGACCATGACAAATCATACAGCGAGTTTTAAAAATTCGCTTACCTCTTCTGGCTGACAATGCTCTGTCATTAGGTTTAACTGGGTTTTTAATCGTCTTAGCTTCCTCTGGAGCCTTCCAACGATCTTCTTGTAGGTTCACTCCTACAAACCCAAAAAATAGTAATGAAAGAAATATAATGAGTAATTGTTTTTTCATATAAATGTTTTAACATTAAATAATTGATATTTAATATATTAGTATTAATTTAAAAACAATTTTCATACCAATTTAAGCGATAAATATATAAAACCGCTTCTAAAGAAAAACGCTTTTTAACCTTTTTTATTCTATTGAAACGTTTAAGCTTGGGTAAAGAGTTGGTGTATTTATAGGAAAAATCCTATTTAAAAACAGTGTTTTTCCTGTTGCTAAGACGCAACCTCTTTATGATATTTGTATCCTATTATTAGTTGATATACGTTCAACTTAAAATAATACCAGATTTCTCCCGACAAAGATCGGCATTGAAACATGGTTTTTAATAAAAAAAAGCCCTCGAATTCGAGGGCTTTTGTTATTTCATTATCAACACTAATATTAGTGCCGAATAGTATTTACATAATTTTTTTATAGATCAAATTTTATTCCTTGAGCTAATGGTAAATCTGCCGTGTAATTAATGGTGTTTGTTTGACGCCTCATGTATATTTTCCAAGCATCAGATCCAGATTCGCGACCGCCTCCAGTTTCTTTTTCGCCTCCAAAAGCACCACCGATTTCTGCTCCAGAAGTACCAATATTAACATTTGCTATACCACAATCAGATCCTGCATGAGATAAGAAACGCTCTGCCTCACGAAGATTATTTGTCATTATAGCTGATGATAATCCCTGAGCTACACCATTCTGTATATCAATTGCGTCTTCAACATTGCCAGAATATTTTAATAAATAAAGTATTGGAGCAAACGTTTCGTGTTGTACAATCTCAAATGAATTATCAGCTTCAGCAATAGCAGGTTTTACATAACAACCACTTTCATAGCCTTCACCTTCTAATACGCCACCTTCTATGACAACATTTCCTCCTTCTTGTACAACTCTTTCAAGAGCACTTTGATACATTTTAACTGCATCTTTATCAATAAGTGGTCCTACGTGATTGTTTTCATCTAATGGGTTGCCTATTCTTAATTGTTTATAGGCTTCAACAACTGCGTTTTTCACTTTATCATAAATAGATTCGTGAATAATTAACCTTCTAGTTGAAGTACAACGTTGTCCGCATGTTCCAACAGCGCCAAATACAGCACCAATCACAGTCATTTTAATGTCTGCATCAGGAGTAACAATTATTGCATTATTGCCTCCTAGCTCCAGTAAAGACTTTCCTAGACGCTCACCTACAGTTTTTGCTACAATTTTACCCATTCTTGTAGATCCGGTAGCAGAAATTAATGGTATACGTTTGTCAGTAGTCATGAACTCACCTACTTTGTAGTTACCATTTATTAAGCAAGAAATACCCTCTGGTAAATTGTTTGCTTTAAATACCTCAGCTGCTATATTTTGACATGCTACACCACATAGTGGTGCTTTTTCAGATGGTTTCCAAATACATACATCTCCACATACCCAAGCTAAAGCCGTATTCCAAGCCCAAACGGCAACAGGGAAGTTAAATGCCGATATAATTCCAACTGCTCCAAGTGGATGATATTGTTCATACATTCTGTGTCCAAAACGTTCACTATGCATTGTTAAACCATGAAGTTGACGAGATAAGCCAACAGCAAAATCACAGATGTCTATCATTTCTTGCACTTCGCCTAAGCCTTCTTGATAGCTTTTGCCCATTTCATACGAAACCAATTTTCCTAACGGTTCTTTCAATTCACGTAGTTTCTCACCAAATTGACGCACGATTTCGCCTCTTTGAGGTGCTGGCATAACTCTCCAAGATTTAAAAGCAGTAGTTGCTGCTTTCATAACTTTATCGTAATCCTCACGTGTAGAAGTTTTAACACTTCCGATTAATTGTCCATCTACAGGTGAATAGCTTTCAATGATATCGCCATTAGAGAACCACTGAGAACCGGTTGATGTTCCTTCATTTATTTCTGAAACCCCCAATTTTTCAAGTGCTTCTTTTATTCCAAAATCAGTTGCTACTGCTTCCATATATCGTTTATTAAATTTTTATTAGTATTGGTGCTGCGAAAATACAAATATTGATAGGCTTATAAAACAAAACAGCCGAACTTTTAAAAGTTCGGCTATTTGCTATATTTGGTAACCAACCAAATATAATTAACCAACTAAAACCTAAAGTTCAATCCGGTGTAAATCCCTAAATAATAAGGTTTAAAACCACCGTTACTTTTTGAAAATGTATTCATTTGATATTTAAACATCGGTGAAACATTAATAAAGAGTTTTTTACCTAGTTCATAATCAAAGTCAAGGCCTAGATTTCCACTAAAATTGATATCATTTACGTTTGATGCTTCGCCTAAAGTAGTGCTACCATTTTGATCTAATAAAGAAATTTGATTTTCATACAATACATACGTACTCAAACCGCCCACTACATGTACTCCAAATTTCTTGTTTAATAGTGCGTATTTTGCTTCAATAGGAACTTCAATATAGCTCAACGATTGATTTAAGTCTCCTCTTAAGTTTAAAACACCTCTTTGCGCGTTGAGCTCTGAAGATTGATTTGCTATTTGATTATTTGAAATTGCTATGAGGCTAATCCCACTAATATTTGTGTCAATATTTGTGTCTGATGGCTTAAATTCTCGTGACGCTATTAAAGCGGTAACTCCCTGGGTTTTATAAGCCATTTCAACAGAGCTGATACCCGACTGTAAGCTTAATCTATCGTTTATTTTATAGTTTACTTTAATCCCATAAGCAAGTGAGGCATTTGTTTCTTTATTATTACCAGCTAAAGACGAGCTAATTGGTGATCCTTCACTCAATGTATTAAAATATACCGGGGCAATGGTTGTTCCCACCGACCATTTTTTCTCTACGTCCTCAATAGCATTTTTTTCGTTTAGCTGATCCTCAATGGCATTTGCAATATCATCTTTTGTAATTTCAAAGTCTTCTGGCTTTGTTTTTTGATTATTAGCGATGGTTTCATTTTCTTGCTTTACAAGTTCTTTTATTTCTTTATTTGAATCTTGAATTGCATCTTGAGCTTGCTCTTTCGAATCTTTTTCAGCGCCAACTTCTGTTTCTTTATTTTTGGTGACAGCATTCTTCTGATTTATAACTTTATTGGCTTGAGCTGTTTGCCTTTCTGAGTTAACAGTAGTTGTTAATGATTTTTGAGCTTGTCTAACTACTGTATTAACCGTGGAAACTTCATCTTGTTCTTGAGGATTACTATTAATTGGCTGTAACTGTGAATTATTACTCTGATTTTCTGATTCTTCAATTATTGAATTATTCTGCTCGGCATCAGAAGGTTGTTCTGTCGTTCCATCAATTATAGAAGGAATTGACTTTGGCGTAATTGGTTCTTCAATATTGTCTTGATTGAAATACCAAAATCCTATGCTGGTTAACAACAATAGAATTGCCGCTGCGCTACCTAACCGCAGCCACAGCGGAACAATTCTTTTCCTTTTCTTTTTCGTCAATCGTTGTTCAATCTGCTCCCAAACGTTAGGTTCTGGAAACTTTTCAAAATCTTTTAATTTCTCTTGAAATAGTCTATCAATATGTTTCTTTTCTTCCATTACTCAGAAACTTTATTTTTTTTTAATGTCATACTTTCATCTAATCGTTTCTTTAGAGCCATTCTTGCTCTAGAAAGGTTTGATTTCGATGTTCCTTCAGAAATACCAAGCATTTCTGCAATTTCTTTATGCGAGTACCCATCTAGCACATACAAGTTGAATACAAGGCGATATTGATTAGGCAACTGTTGAATAAGGTTGAGCAAAAAATCTAAAGACACTTGTTCTTCATTTACCTCCACCTCAACCCGTTCTGGGATTTCTTCCGTTACTAAATTCAATACGCTTTTCTCTCTATATTTTTGTAAAGCAGTATTAATCATAATACGCTTTAGCCATCCTTCAAACGACCCTTTAAACTGGTATTGCTCTATTTTTTTAAAAACAGTAATGAAACCATCTTGTAAATTATCTTGGGCTTCTTGATAGTTCTTAGAGTATTTTAGGCATAGCGCAAAAAGTTTACCCGCAAAAAGCTGGTAAACTTCAGATTGAGCTTTACTGTCTCTTTTTTTACATTTTTCTATGAGTTTTTCTAAACTCATTCTTTATATAAGGGTCATTTTTATCTACTCATTAACTGGCACTATTACTTCTTCAAATATATTTTCTCCATCTCCATCTACTCCTTTCCAGAATCTTAAAACATAGTCTGCACGTTGCAATGCCGTAATCTCAAATGTAAAGCTTTCTTCTCTAAGCTCCTCTGTACAGGCAGATACTATATCTACAATTGCATTAATTGCTACCGTTCTTTCATTGGCATTATGCTCAAAAAACAGGCTATGAAAAGAATGACAACCGTTTGGTAAATCATAGGTAACTGTAACTTCATGCGTTTCACCAAAATTAAATTCTGCCGGTACTACAGCTTCTTTAATTGGTAATGTTCTTAGCTCAAAATTATCACCATCATCACTTAAACTACAAGATAAAAACAGTAATACTGTTGCAGCATAGAAAAAAAATTTCTTCATATTCCCTTATTAATTGTGCTTTAAAGATGCTTTTCTTTAAAATGGTTGCGTAAAATTTTATTTAATTTTCCCATAATGTAATTGGGTTTTGAGCTTGGTTTTCAAAGTCTGGACATGTATTATTTCCTGCAATACCGCCAAACTCGCAAACAATCTCTTTTTTGCAATTATAGACCACCGTAATTGCATCTGGACATTGAAAACAAGCATCAATTAAAAATACACTGTCATTATTATAATCGTATTGAATTATCATCTTTTTACTCGGTGATGCAGACACCTCAAAAGCAGTCTTAATATCGCTCAGCCATGCCAGATCTTCTACTGGGTTACTAACTCCACATTTATTTGGAATAGCATCATCACTATTATTGCAAGAGGTTAGAAACATAATCATAACTAACAGTAATAATCTATTTAAGCTTCCAAGTTTCATCTAATCTTGTTTATATCAAAAGATGCTTGTATTATAAAATTAGTTGCGTTAAATAATCCTATTTTTGCCAACTATCATGTTTCCTATATTTAATATACAATCTGAGTTAGAGTTTGAACAATTAGCTTTATCAATTTTCAAGCATCAATTTGAAAATAATACGGTATATCGTTCATTTTGTGATCTACTTAATGTGCATTATAGTGATGTGTCTAAAGTCTCTCAAATACCATTTTTACCCATTGAGTTTTTTAAAACGCATCAAATTCTTTCGTCATATGGTGATGTACAGCAGACCTTCACAAGTTCTGGCACCACGGGGACTTTAACAAGTAAGCATGACTTACTTGATGTTTCTATTTATGAAAAGAGTTACTTAAAAGGCTTTCAACATTTTTATGGTGACATTGAAGATTATGTAGTACTTGCTTTACTTCCCAATTATCTAGAAAGGCAAGGTTCGTCTTTGGTATATATGGTACGTGATCTAATTAAGCGAACCAAAAGCTCAAAAAGTGGTTTTTTTCTAAAAAATCATCAAGATTTGGCCGAAAAACTGGCTTTTTTTAATCAAAATGGGCAAAAAACGCTCTTAATTGGTGTTTCGTTTGCCTTATTAGATTTTGTGGAAACCTATCAGTTTAAGTTAAATAACACCTTAGTTATGGAAACTGGTGGAATGAAAGGAAGAAGAAAAGAGCTTATTAGAAGTGAGCTTCATGCGTTTTTAAAAAAGGGGTTTGGAGTTTCTGAAATACATTCAGAATATGGCATGACCGAATTATTAAGTCAGGCCTACTCTAAAGGAAATGGTCTTTTTAAATGTCCTCCCTGGATGAAAGTAATTACTAGAGACACCGAGGATCCATTACATATACAGCCTAATAATAAAACCGGAGGAATAAATGTTATTGATCTCGCTAATTACAATTCATGTTCATTTATTGCTACGCAAGATCTAGGAAAAACCCATGCCGATGCTTCTTTTGAGGTATTAGGGCGCTTTGACCATTCAGACATAAGGGGTTGTAATCTAATGATTAGTTAGTGTTTATCAACTTATTTCTAAGCGTAGCGATCTTATAATCACTAATTGTTAAATATTCTTGCCTTAAATCTCGTAAGTACTTCACAACAGCATCACGATTTTTATAACGGGGCGATAAACAATCTTTCATTTGATTGTCTAAAACTGTTACGACTATATACCAATGGCCTTTTCTTGTGGCATAAAGATCTCCAAGCATCGGATCCATATCTTTATTATTGAGAGCGGCATCAATTAATAATGGCGCTATATTCAATGTTTGTGTAGATTTCTCTCTTTCGTAAAAAGTAAGTGCATACTCTTTACCAGCTACAAAAAAGGGAACGTTTGATTCGACCAACTCAAAGTTTAATTCAAACCTAGAATTAATAAAATGATAAAACTCATCTGCATTCTTGGGGTCTTCAAAGATAAATGCATATTGATTTGGTAGGTCTCGTTTAAATTTTCTTGCAATTTTCACCTTGTCAGTTTCTATTTTAGGTGCTACCTGTAAAGGAATGCAAGAGGCCGTAAAAAGCAAGATAACTACGATAAGAAAAGGTTTCATATTTGAGTTTTTATAATTGCATCAACTTTTATACCATCTATATAGTCATCTATAATTTTATCAAATAAGTTGTATTTTTAGCTAACTAACATCAGTATACATGAAAACGTTCATATCGTTAATTCTCATTTTTGTCCTTGTTTATTATAGTTTTTACAGTTTAATGCCTCAAGATGGTACTCCAACTACCATTTCACAAACTGATTTTTCAACTGAAAGGGCGTTAATTCCTTTAAAGGAGATTAGTAAAAATCCACATTATATTACATCAGCAGCGCATACCGATGTTAGAAACTATATTATTGATGAGCTTAAAAAATTAGGTATAAGCCCTGAAGTTCAAGAAGGATATGTGGTCAACTCGTATAGCGGAATAGCTGAAGTTGATAAGCCAAAAAATATTCTTGCAAGAATTAAGGGCAGTGCCAATGGTAAAGCTTTAATGCTTATGTCTCATTATGATAGTGCACTTGTGCCATCGCATGGTGCCAGTGATGCCGGTAGTGGTATTGTAACCATTTTAGAAGGTTTGCGTGCGTATTTGGCAAGCGGCGCTGAGCCAAAAAATGATATTATAATTCTATTTACCGATGCTGAAGAAGTTGGCTTAGATGGCGCCAAGCTATTTGTTAGAGAACATCCTTGGGCAAAAGAAGTTAGATTGGCGTTAAATTTTGAAGCACGTGGAAGCGGTGGTCCTAGTAATATGATTGTTGAAACCAATGGTGGTAATGCAGAATTAATACAGCATTTTATTGAAGCTAATCCTAAATTTCCAGTGGCTTCGTCACTCATGTATAGTATCTATAAAATGCTTCCAAATGATACTGATTCAACCATTTTACGTGAAGAGGCCGATATAGATAGTTTCTTTTTTGCTTTTATAGATGATCATTTTGATTACCATACAGCACAAGATAATTTTGAAAACTTAGATAGAAAAACGTTACAACATCAAGGTTCTTATTTAATGCCTTTATTGAGCTATTTTGCTGATGCCGACCTTTCTAATCTAAAATCGCAAGAAGATTATGTATATGTCAATTTCCCATTAATAGGTATGATTAGCTATCCTTTTCAATGGATTTTACCTATGCTTATACTGGCTTTTGTTGTTTTTATAGCTTTAATTGTTTACGGCGTAAAACTGGAAGCACTTTCTTTTAAAGAAATAGGTAAAGGTTTTATACCATTAATATTTTCATTAATCATTAGTGGTTTAATCGGTTATTTTGGGTGGCAACTATTATTAAATATTTATCCTCATTACACCGAAATACAACATGGTTTTACCTATAATGGCCATAAATATATTGCGTTGTTTGTTTTTTTAAGTTTAGGCGTACTTTTTTTATGTTACAAAAGATTTAAAACTAAAAATGTAGCCAATGCCTTTATTGCTCCTTTGTTTCTATGGATACTTATTAATGCTTTAGTAACAGTTTACCTTAAAGGTGCGGCATACTTTATTATTCCTGTATTTTTTGGCTTATTATCTCTTTGGGTATTGATTCGCCAGGAAAAACCGAATGTATTTTTGATGCTACTCTTAGCCACCCCGGCACTATTTCTTTTTTCGCCGCTAATTCAGTTCTTCCCTATTGGTTTAGGCTTAAAAATGTTAGTGGCCAGTTCTGTTTTTACTGTTTTACTATTCGGTTTATTGCTTCCAATCGTAGGATTTTATAGTTCTAAAAGAGCATTGTCATACTTAAGCTTTTTGATTGCAATTGTTATTTTCTTCAATACTCATTTTTCTTCTGATTTTAATGAAGATAGAAAAAAGCCTAATAGCTTAATTTATTATCAAAATGTAGATGCGCAAAAAGCGTATTGGGTTACCTATGATAAAATACTAGATGAATGGACTAAAGGTTATTTGGGTGATCAACCAGAAATAGCATCAAAATATGTAGAGAGTGCAGCCGGAAGTAAATATAATACAGGTTATAGTTATGCTGCTAGTGCACCATTAAAATCTTTAAGCGATTTTAAAGTGCATATTAAAAAAGACACAGTTGTTAATGATTTAAGACAAGTAGATTTTACTCTTAAGCCTCAGCGTAAGGTAAATTTATTGAGGTTTTATACAGGCAAAGATGTTGTATTCGACTCTTTTTATTGTAACGGTAAGGAACTAAAATTTAATGAAAAAAGAGATAATAATTACTTATTTAGGTATTATGTGTCAGACCAAGATTCGCTAGAAATATCTTATAAAGCCCATAAATCATTGAAGGTTAGTTTTAATATTCTAGAATATTCTTATGATTTACTTTCGCATAAAGATTTTACTATTAATAAAAGGCCTATGCATGCCATGCCAAAACCTTTTGTTAATACAGACGCTATTGTTTTAACTAAAAAAGTTGTTATTGATTCACTAGCGTATCACCAAAAAAATCAACCTAATTTAGAATAAATTGTAATTTCAGTTTTAAAGTTGCGACTTATCGCAAAACTTTATTAAAATGAAAAAACTTTTATTTTTTGCTTTGTTTATTTGCTCAGTAGGTGTTTTTGCGCAACAAATAGATTATAATGAACAAAAAAAATTCGTTGCTGGCGGTTATGATGTTGTAGCATACTTTTCTAATAAGGCAAAGAAAGGTAATTCTAAATACGAGTATACTTACGATAATGCTAATTACCGGTTTTCTTCACAGCAAAACTTAGACGTTTTTAAGGCAAACCCTAAGAAATATATTCCTCAATATGGCGGATGGTGCGCGTATGCCATGGCTGATAAAGGTGAAAAGGTTAGCATAAATCCAAAGACTTTTGAGATCCGTGATGGCAAGCTCTATCTTTTTTACAATGCCTATTTTACTAATACTTTTGAGAGTTGGTTAGAAGAAATGCCTAATAAGCTTATAAAAAAGGCAGATGCAAGCTGGGAAAAGATCAAATTTAAATCATAGTGTCTTTTAAGAAGCATCTAAATAAAAGCGTTGCTCTTCCTTTATTGGCTTTAAGGTATCTAAATAGTTCTTAAATTGTTCCATATAGTTGTAAAACAATGCTTTATTATTTGTAGTACGCTTTAAGGTGCGTACACCTTCTAACGAATTAATAATGAATTCTGCTACTGGTTCTGTGTTGATGTGTCTACCTAAATAGCCATCTTCGATTCCTCTGTATAACAGATTAATAATTGCTACTTTCCATTGATCCAAGATATCACGTACTTGTGCCTGTAATTGGTATTCATTGTGCTCATAGCTCAACGTAACAACTAAGTTGGTTAAAGGACTTCCTAAGTTTGCCTCCAATGAATTATCATTTACTAATTTATCTTGTAGTAAGTCTCCTAAAATAAATATTGGGTTTCCTCTTCTATTTATAGGCTCTATAAACTCGCTATGAATTTCTTTTTCTACTCGTTCGTTAATTATTGCCAAAATAAACTGGTGCTTGTTTTCAAAGTGATAATAAAAAGCACCTTTGGTAAGATTTACTTCTTTAATAATAAGGTCTATACTCACCGCATGATATCCATACATATTTATTAACTCATATCCTTTATCAATTAGCTTTTGTCTTGTTAATTTTCGTTTAATTTCCTGTGTCATAACCTTAATTTTTATGCTTTGCTAGTATAACAACTTACTATAAGGAGTTCCTACCTGCAAAATACTTATTAGTTTCTATTCTAGATCAATAAAATCATATTTATTAATTGATTATCAGTTATTTAAAGTTTCTTTTCGCTAAAAAAAATACTGTTTAGTATGTTTAAATTAAAATCGTTAATTGTGTTTTAAGAATAATTTACCTTGATTTTTAGCTAATTTTCGGCGAACTTCGCTCAACAAATGTTAGCCTAGGTTTGGATGGATTTCGAAGAAAAAGTTATTACATATAAAGGCAGAATCGTTTTTGTTAAACTATCAATGCCCTCTTTTAGTAGAACATTAAAACATTATGTTGAAGATGAAGCTTGTTTTATGTTTGTTAATAAGGGAGAGGTAAATGTTAGAGCGCCTGAAAAGCACATTAAACTTGATAAAAACACGGCAATGATTGCTAAGTGTTTAAACTACTTTTTTGAACCAAGTAATAATCAAAAAATTTGTAATAATGGTATTGAATCCGTTGGAGTTTTCCTATATCCTGCTCTGATTAAAGATTTATTCGACTTAGATATTGTACCTTCAAATTATAGGAGTGACTATAATATAAAGCAAGTTAAGGTGGATCTAATGTTAAATAATTTTAGACAAAGTATTGATATACTACTCGAAAATCCTGAACTGGTTGATGATACAATGGTAAAAACCAAATTAAGAGAATTTGTTCAGTTACTTGTAAAGTCTCAAAACACTCCTTCGCAATTAGATTTTTTAGTTGCACTATTTAAGCCCAATGAAATTGAATTTAAGAAAGTTATTAAGCAAAATATTTACGCTAACCTTTCTATTAAAGAGTTGGCGTTGTTAACACATTTAAGCGAATCTTCTTTTAAAAGAAAATTTAAAGAAGTTTTTAATGACAGTCCTAAAAAGTATCTTACTCAAAAAAAAATAGAGCGTGCGGCAGAATTATTAAAATCAAATACTCATCGAATTTCAGAAATAGCATATGATGTGGGGTTTGATTCTGTATCAACTTTTAATAGAAATTTTACTCTTCATTTTGGAAAATCGCCCTCCGATTATCGTTTGAACTAAATTGAGTAGTCTTTGATCTAAACTGCGCCTAAGACTAGATCTATCTTCATGACTTTTGTATCAACATTTAAAATACAAGGTTATGAACAATTTAAAAATCTTAAGAATTTACCTCTTTATTGTAGGGTTAATTTTAGCAGCTATTGGAGGCTTAACCGCTTTTAATTCTATAGCTGTTAAAGCAAATGAAGGCATCAAAATTGCAGGAAATGCTAGTGCACTAAGTGATGTTCGCTCCTTCGGAATATTATTAATCGTCATAGCGGTAATTTCCTTCTTAGGAAGTTTTAAGAACTCATTCAGAAAATTCGCAATACAGTCTACTATTCTACTTTTTCTATCATTAGGGTCTGGAAGATTATTGAGTATGTTTCTAGATGGAATGCCCTCGAGTGGAATGGTAAAAGCAACTGGAATAGAGATCATTTTAGGCTTAGTAGGTCTCTCACTTTTTATATCTAATCGTAAAAAATAATCTTCTTAAAAAATTTAAAAAATGAATAAGTCAATATTAATAACAGGAGCAAATGCCGGAATAGGTAAAGAAACCGCAAGACAACTAGCTCTACTAAAAGAAACTGAAATAATTTATTTAGCTTGTAGAAATTTAGAAAAAGCAGAAGTCGCAAAAAGAGAATTAATTGAAGCTACAGGAAGAGTTATTTTTGAAATCTTAATTCTAGATGTGTCAAAACCAGAAACCGTTAAGCGCGCTGTTCTACAACTGCCTAACTCGATCGATGCTTTAATAATGAATGCCGGGGGAACTGGTGGAAAAACGCCCGAAAAACTAACAAAAGATGGGGTAACCGAGTTAACAGCTAGTAATCTTTTAGGGCATGTTGTACTTCTTGATGAGTTGATCAAACATAATAAGCTTAATAATGTGGCCTTATTTGCCAGTTCTGAAGCTGCCAGAGGTGTTAAAAAGATGGGGATGAAGCGTCCAAATTTAGATGAGAATTCCATAGAAGAATTCGTTTCTATTTTTAATGGAGCGAAGTTTAAAGGAAATTTTGATCCTTTTCAGGTTTATGGATGGATTAAATATGGAGGGACTCTTTGGATGAGTAGTATGGCTAAAAAGCATCCTAATATTAAATTTATAAGTATGAGTCCAGGAGGAACTCGTGGTACAAATGGTATGGATGACCTACCTCTTATAAAAAGAATATTCTTAAAACATATTGGAATGAAATTAATTATGCCTTTATTAGGAATGTCTCATTCTGTAAAAGAGGGGGCTAAGCGCTTTGTTGAGGGTATCAATAATCCAAGATTCAAAAGTGGTGTGTTTTATGCTAGTAAAGAAAATGTATTAACCGGGTCAGTAATAAATCAAAGTGCCATTTGGAAAGATTTAGGTAACCATTCATTTCAAAATAATGCAGATATAGCAATTCATAGGTTTGTTTAATAAATTAAACGCTATTTGAGGCTTATATAATTAATAACAACCTGAATTATGGTTCAGGTTGTTATTAATTTCGGCGAAATACTATTTGGTTTTTAATTAAGTGCTAAAAATTCAACTTTTACGCTTAAAACAAACCGATTAGTTTGTTTTTAAACACTAAAATTTAGCTTAATTCTCTACGTTTAATAAGAAATAGCTCTTTTTACCACGCTGTAAAAGCACATATTTATCTGCTATTAAATCTTTCTCAGTAATTAAGTAATCTTCTTTTACTTTTTCTTTATTAACAGAAATACTATTTTCTTTTAAAGCACGTCGTGCTTCACCATTTGAATTCAAAAAGTTTGTTTTTGCTGCCAAAGCACCAATCATATCCAATCCGGCATCAATATCACTTTTTGAAACGGTTGCTTGAGGCACACCATTAAAAACATCTAAAAAAGTTTGTTCATCTAAGTTTTTTAAATCTTCAGCAGTAGACCTACCGAAGAGTATATTAGAGGCAGCTATTGCCTTTTCTAGCGCTTCTTTAGTATGTACCAATGTAGTAACTTCTTCGGCCAGTTTTTTCTGTAAAGCGCGTATATGAGGTGTTTCTTTATGCTCAGCTATTAAATTTTCGATGGTTGTTTTATCTAAAAAAGTAAAGATCTTAATGTATTTTTCAGCATCTTCATCGCTAGTATTTAGCCAAAACTGATAAAATTTATATACAGAAGTCTTATCAGCATCTAACCAAACATTACCACCTTCAGATTTACCGAATTTAGAACCATCAGCTTTTGTAATTAGCGGACACGTCATCGCAAAAGCTTTGGCCTCTTCGGGAGCATTCATTCTTCGCACCAATTCTGTGCCTGTGGTAATATTACCCCATTGATCTGAACCTCCCATTTGTAACAAGCAATTATGTTCTTTATGCAGATGATAGAAGTCGTATCCTTGAATTAGCTGATATGTAAACTCTGTAAAGCTCATCCCAGATCCTGCTTCGCCAGAAATACGATTTTTAACTGAATCTTTCGCCATCATATAGTTTACCGTTATTCTTTTACCTACATCCCGTGCAAACTCTATGAAGGTAAAGTCTTTCATCCAATCATAATTATTGACTAAAATGGGCGCATTCTTCGTGTCAGCGTTAAAATCAAGAAAACGAGCTAATGTATTTCTTATACCTTCAACGTTTTTGGCCAACGCCTCTTCATTAAGCAAGTTTCTCTCATCTGATTTCCCAGAAGGGTCACCGATCATCCCTGTTGCCCCTCCTACTAATGCAATAGGCTTATGTCCGCTGTTATAGATATGTTTTAGTAGAATTATTGGCACTAAACTGCCTATATGTAAAGAGTCTGAAGTAGGGTCAAAACCAATATATGCCGTAGTCATCTCTTTTTGTAGTTGTTCTTCAGTACCAGGCATTATGTCATGTATCATACCTCTCCACTGTAATTCTTCTACTAAATTCTTGGTCATTTCATTAAATTTTGGGCAAAGATATATTTATAACAACTAAGATAAAAGACAAATAGAAAAAAGACTAAATTCGTTTCATGATTTTAGTTACCGGAGGTACAGGTTTAGTTGGTTCTCATTTACTGTATCAACTCATACAACAAAACGAAACTGTAGTTGCCATTCATAGAAAATCGAGCAATCTACAAGCTGTTAAACGAGTTTTTAACTATTATTCAAACGATGCTGAGGTTTTATTTTCAAAAATTACTTGGAAACAAGCAGATATTATCGATATCACTTCTCTAAAAAAAGTTTTTAAAGACCGCTTTAAACAGGTTTATCATTGTGCTGCCATGATTTCTTTTAATGCAAAAGATTATTATAAACTTCGTAATATTAATATTAAAGGAACCGCCAACCTTGTAAACCTCTCTATTGAAAATGCTGTAGAAAAATTTTGTTTTGTTAGCTCTATCGCTACTATAGATGAAAGGCCCGATCACCAATTTATCACAGAAGAAAATGAATGGAATCCTGAGCAAAGGCATCATGGATATGCTATTACCAAATACGGTGCTGAAATGGAGGTATGGCGAGCATCACAAGAAGACTTAAATGTGATAATTGTAAATCCAGGCGTTATTTTAGGGCCGGGATTATGGAATACGGGTTCTGGCAAATTATTTTCTTCTGTTGCCAATGGATTTAAATATTATACAGAAGGTATTACAGGATTTATAGGTATAAACGACGTAGTAAGCAGCATGTTAATCTTAATGCAAAGTGCCATAAAAAACGAGCGTTTTATTTTGGTAGCTGAGAACTTAAAATTTAAACGTGTTTTAGATGAAATTGCTGATGGGCTATCAGCAAAACAACCTTCTATAAAAGCAAAAAAGTGGATGAGCGAACTTGCTTGGCGATTAGATTGGTTAAAGAGCTTTTTAACAGGTAAGGAGCGGTTATTAACCAAGTACAATGCGAGATCTGGATATCATATTAGTTATTACAGTTCAAAAAAAGTAACCGAAGCTATTGATATAAAGTTTACACCAATAGATGAAGTAATAAAACGAGTATGCAAAATTTACACAAAAGAAAGTATAAATTAATCTTCCTTTTTAACTGGTAATTTTTTTTCTCGTAGCTCTTCAGGCATTTCTTCTTTTTTTAATTTTCGAGCTTTTCTAATAGAATCACGCTTCCAAATTGGCAAATTACTGTCTATATCGGCCATATCCGGATCGTAGGTATCACGTAAATTTTTAATCTTAAGTTCTACGCTCTTAAATAGTTCTTCATAGACTTCAATTTTTGAAGTATAATAAATATTACTTCGCATAAATCGTGCACTATCAATCTTATATTTTTCAAAAATAAAGGGCATATAGTTGATCTTACGCTCAAGTCTTTTATTTTTTACCGCACGTGCTCCATTGGCAATATAGAGATCTGCCCATAAATCAACCATTTTATCTTTTGGTATAAGGTCTTTTGGTTTTTTATAAATGGTTCTACTCGTGCAAGCAACCATTAAAAAAATTGATATTATTCTAAGAATACGTAACATTAGCGGTTAAAAGTTAATCGTTTTCCTTTAATTGCGTCATTAAATTCACCTTGATTGTAGATTAAGTTTCCATTAACAAAGGTATGAGTAATCGTTGAATGAAAGGTGGTTCCTTCAAAAGGAGACCAGTTACATTTATATAGAATATTTTCTTTCGCAACTGTTTGTGGTTGATCTGGATCTACTAAAACCAAATCGGCATAAAAACCTTCTTTGATAAATCCTCGTTTTTCTATCTGAAAAAGTGTAGCCGGATTATGACACATTTTTTCAACCAGTTTTTCTAAAGTAATTTTACCTTGCTTATTTGCCTCTAACATGGCTAATAAAGCGTGTTGTACTAAAGGGCCTCCGCTGGGCGCTTTTGTATAAACTTGCGCTTTTTCTTCTAAAGTATGTGGCGCATGATCTGTTGCTAACACATCTATTCTATCATCTAGCAGGGCCTTCCATAAGCCTTCTTTATCTGCTTTGGTCTTAACTGCTGGATTCCATTTTATATGTGTTCCTTTTTCTTTGTAATACGAATCATCGAACCATAAATGATGCGTACAAACCTCTACCGTAATCTGTTTTTCCTCTAACGGAATATTATTGTCAAACAATTCTGTTTCTTTCGCCGTAGATAAGTGGAATACATGTAAACGAGCACCTGTTTCTTTAGCTAAAGCAATTGCTTTTGATGATGACAGATAACAGGCCTCTTCACTACGTATTTTAGGGTGTAATTCAATAGGAATATCATCGCCATATTTTTCTTTAGCTTCCGCTAGATTCTTACGGATCGTAGCTTCATCTTCACAATGTACTGCAATAACCATTTTTGTTGATGAAAATATTTTTCGTAAAACGTCTTCATCATCCACTAACATATTACCTGTTGATGATCCTAAAAATAATTTAATTGCAGCAACCTTTTTAGGGTCCGTTTTTAATAATTCGTCCAAATTATCATTAGTGCCTCCAAACATAAATGAGTAATTTGCATAAGAGGTTTTTGAAGCGTTATCAAATTTTTCTTCTAGTAATTTTTGAGTAGTCGCTTGAGGAACCGTATTTGGCATCTCAATAAAAGTTGTAATTCCTCCGGCTACAGCGGCTCTACTTTCTGTTTCTATTGTGGCCTTATGTGTAAGTCCTGGCTCTCTAAAATGTACTTGATCATCAATAGCACCTGGTAATACTAGTCTGCCTTTTGCATCAATAATCTCGGCTTCAGAATCTTCAACCGAAGTAGCAATTTTTCTTATGAATTCATCTTCAATTAATATATCTGCCACAAAGGTTTTACCTTCATTAACAATTGTTGCGTTTTTAATTAGCTTCTTTTTCATTATTTAGGTAATCCTTTTAATCTCATTTTAATAACACCAAAAACGGCTTCATTAATAATTTTGCCATTCATTTTAGAAGTACCATATTTTCTATCTGTGAAGATTACAGGTATTTCTTTTATCTTAAATCCATGTTTCCAGGCCTTGAATTTCATTTCAATCTGGAAAGCATATCCGATAAATTTTATTTTTTCAAGATTAATGGTTTCTAATACTTTTCGTTTATAGCAAACAAATCCTGCTGTAGTATCATTAATTGGTATTCTTGTTATAAATCGTACATAACGTGAGGCAAAATAAGAAAGTAAGAGGCGTTTTATATCCCAATTAACTACATTCACTTGGTTGTCTACATAGCGTGAACCTACCGATACATCATTATCGTTCTCTTTACAAGAATTATATAGTCTAACTAAATCTTCTGGGTTATGAGAAAAATCGGCATCCATTTCTATTACATATTGATATGTTTTTTTTAATGCCCATTTAAACCCATGAATATAAGCAGTTCCTAACCCCTTTTTATTTGTTCTTACCTCTAAAAACAGCCTGTTAGCATACTCTTTCTGTAATTTTTTTACAATAGTTGAAGTACCATCTGGCGAATTGTCATCGACTATCAAAACATCGAACCCTTTTTCTTGTGAAAAGACTGCATTGACAATGCGTTCTATGTTGTCTTTTTCGTTGTATGTCGGGATAATTACAAGAGTATCTTGCATTAATCTAAATTTAGTTGGCAAAGATAAAACTTTTAATTGCTAATTTTGTGTTAAGATTCCTCGCATAAATGCAGTATATTTTAATGATAGAAGCTACAGAACGTTTTGTATTTACCAAAGATTGGATTACCATTATTTTTACTGTGTTGTTTGCTTTATTCGCGCTTTCGAAATACCTCAATAATGATCGGTTTTCAAAGCTTTTTTCGTTAATATACTCTCGAAATTATTTGGTATTATACCAAAAGCAAACACCTATCTTGGTGAATTCTTTTCATATTGTTTTTAGTATAATACAAGTTTTAACCTTTGCATTAACCATTTTTATTGGAATAAAGGCTTATAATTCTGTAGCTAGAGAATTAGAAATTACATTTTTTCTTACCATTCTAGCTGGAGTTTTTACATTTTTCGTTTTACGTTTTTTTATAGGAAAGTTATTAGCGCTCCTTTTTGAAAAAGAAAAAGAGTTTGAATATGTTACCTATCTAAAAATGAGTTATCTAAGTAACTTTTGTCTCCTTATTTTTCCTTTATTACTTTTTTCTTATTACGTGCAGTATAATTCTGTCAATTTTTCATTTTTTGTGTTTATTGTAGCTGTAGTTTTATTACTTTTCTATTATGCTCTCATTATAAAAAACAACCAAAAGATGATATTAGGGCGATTATTCTATTTTATTTTGTACCTTTGCGCCCTCGAAATAGCACCTATCATCTTGTTATATAGGCTATTTATTTTGTAAAAACTAAAATTAATGAAGAGTATGAAAGTTAAAACCATTTTAGTTTCTCAACCTGCACCAAGTCAAGATAAGCCATCTCCTTATTTCAACTTATCGGAAAAACAAAAAGTAAAAATCGATTTTCGATCTTTTATTCATGTAGAAGGTGAAAGTGCAAGAGAGGTAAGAAATCAAAAAATTGATTTCTCTAATTTTACAGCGGTTATTTTTACTAGTAGAAATGCAGTAGATAATTACTTTAGGTTAGCTGAAGAAATGCGTTTTAAAGTACCTGATGACATGAAATACTTTTGCCAGTCTGAGGCAGTGGCCTATTATTTACAAAAGTATGTAGTGTATAGAAAGCGTAAGATTTATGTTGGTGAACGTACATTTCAAGATTTAACAAAGCAGATTAAGAAGCATAAAAACGAAAAATTTTTATTGCCATCATCTGATAAGCTTAAGTCCATCGTCCCTCAAATCTTAGATGAATTAGAGGTAGATTGGAAAAGAGCAATTATGTATAGAACTGTAGTTAGCGATCTTTCTGATTTAAAGAATGTATACTACGATATTTTAGTATTCTTTAGTCCTTCTGGTATTCAATCATTATTTGAGAATTTCCCTGATTTTGAACAAAACAAAACCAGAATCGCCGTATTTGGTAATACTACGGTAAAAGCTGCTGAAGAGCATGGGTTACGTGTAGATATTGCTGCTCCCACTCCAGAGACACCATCTATGACTATGGCTTTAGAGAAATACATTCAAGTTGTAAATAAATAAATTTTATTTAGAAATTAATTATAGATAAAAAAAACCTGCTCAGAATTGAGCAGGTTTTTTATTTTTTAATAAGTAGAATTTTTTAGCCTATTTCTTTGATTATTTTTTCTTCTAATTCTTCTGCGAGTTCTGGGTTGTCTTTAATTAATGATTTTACCGCGTCTCTACCCTGGCCTAATTTGGTGTCATTATAACTAAACCAAGAGCCGCTTTTTTTGATAATTCCGTATTCAACTCCTAGATCCAAGATTTCTCCTACTTTAGAAATACCTTCTCCATACATGATGTCGAATTCTGTAGTTTGAAATGGCGGAGCCACTTTATTCTTCACTACTTTTACTTTAGTACTATTACCAATTACTCTATCTCCATCTTTAATTTGCGTTCTTCTGCGAATATCTAAGCGCACAGAAGCATAGAATTTTAAAGCATTACCACCTGTTGTTGTTTCTGGATTACCAAACATTACGCCTATTTTTTCACGCAATTGATTAATAAAAATAACTGTACAATTAGTTTTACTAATGGTACTAGTTAGCTTACGAAGTGCCTGCGACATTAACCGGGCATGTAATCCCATTTTTGAGTCTCCCATCTCTCCTTCTATTTCGCTTTTAGGAGTTAAAGCAGCAACAGAATCAATTACAACTATATCTACTGCTCCCGATCGGATTAAATTATCAGCAATTTCTAGAGCTTGTTCTCCATGATCCGGTTGAGAGATTATTAAATCAGCTATTTCAATACCTAATTTTTCAGCATAAAACCTATCGAAAGCGTGTTCTGCATCAATAAAGGCTGCGATACCTCCAGCTTTCTGTGCCTCAGCAATTGCATGCAACGTTAATGTTGTTTTACCTGAAGATTCAGGGCCGTAAATTTCAATAACTCTTCCTCTGGGATATCCTCCAACTCCAAGGGCTAAGTCTAAACCTAAAGAACCTGACGATATTGCATCTATCTCTTCTGAAACATCATCACCAAGACGCATTACAGATCCTTTACCATAGGTTTTATCAAGTTTATCTAATGTTAATTGAAGTGCTTTAAGTTTTGCCGTTTTTTCTTTGTCTTCTGCCATAAATCTTGCTTAAAAAAATTATAAAATAAGATGTGCTAATGTACAAAAAGAACTTTAATGAATTTTCGTTTTTATTTAGTAAAAAACCGATTTATTATCAATTCTTCATAATTTTCTTTAGTACATTTTTCCTGGAGATAACACTTGCGGTAAGTACTCCTGAAAATAAAGCGGACGCAACGCCTGCAGTTACAATATCTTGGCCAGTTAAATAGAGGTTTTTAATCGGGGTTTTAGGCCTTAAGAATTTTTGTCTAAACCTTTTAGGGGAGTGATCTAGTCCGTAAATCTCACCTTTATCGTAATTTATAAAATGCTTTGTTGTAAGCGGTGTTGAAAGTTCATAATAATCTACTTTACCTTCTGTTTGAGGAATATGCTTATAAAGTTCTTTTAATAAACGCTGTGCAATTTGTTCTTTAAAATCTTCATAGTCTTGTCCTCGTTTTTTCCAACTTGTATCTGACCAATTTTCAAAAGGCTCATATGGTAATAGTGTAATTATATCAATAGTACTTCTATCTGGGTATCTATTTTCCCAATTTGGGTCCTTAGCGGATGGAAAAGAGATATAAACTACTGGAAAAGGTTGATTAATATCTTTAACAAATCTAGAAATACATTCATCATGACCCAGATCTTCAGGATAAATCCAATAATTGGTCTTTGGTAATTTGAGATCTTTTGGAGAGCCTTTTAATCCTACATATAAACATCCATGTGAAACAGAGCGATTAATCTGTTTTAGTTTATTCATAAAATTATACTTCAAAGCTATTTCTTTAGGTATCAATTTAGTATAAGTAGTAAAAATTCCTGCACCACTTACTATGTGTTCTGCATAAAATTGTTTACCATCTTTCATTCGGACACCTTTAGCTTTATTTCTTTCAATAAGAACCTCATCTACTTCAGCACTTATTAAAACCGCACCACCTGATTTATGTATAATTGGTAAAATTGTTTCGGTAATTTTAGAGGAACCGCCTATCGGAAAACTTGCACCACTAAAATAATGTCTGGCTACTGCTGCATGCATTGAAAAGCTACTTTTTTTAGGTGCGAGACCGTAATCTCCATATTGACCAGATAGTACCTTAATTAGTTGTTCATTTGAAGTTAAAGAACGTAATACTTCGTAGGTAGTTTTATCTGAATACCTACGGTATTTTCTTCTCAAAAAACCTCCTATAATTTTACTAGGTAAGAACGATAAAGTTTTTTCTAAATAAAAATTTTTACTCGCCTTGTTTGCTGAAAAAACCAAGTTCACATACGTATCAATAGCTCGTTTTTCACTAGGAAAATATTCATGTATTTGATCTTTAAAATTTTGAACACCTTTTCTAAAATCATATTCTTTATCACCAATAATAATTTTATCATAAACATCACCCATATCAGCCCATTTCAACTGGCTATTAGTAATATAATCGAATAGTCTTTTTACAATGCTTTTTTCCTTTTGTACTTCACCTATATAATGAACACCAACATCCCATTCATATCCTTTTCTTTTAAAAATATGTGTAAATCCGCCAGCTGCATAATGGCGTTCTAGAATCAATACTGTTTTGCCTTGTTTAGCTAAAATTGCTCCAGTAGTTAAACTGCCTATGCCCGATCCAATTATAATTACATCATACTTTTCTTTTAAAACTGGTTTTTTCTTATATGATTGAATCATTTGGTTAATTCTATTGTGAAAGTTATAGGTTATTTAATTTAGCAACATATCTATATGTGGAATACCATCATCTAAATATTCGTCGCTTATTTGTTTAAAACCAAAAGATTCATAGAACTTTTTTAAGTATGTTTGAGCACTTATTCTAATTGAAGCGCTATCTAATTCTTTTGTAATAAAGTCTACTGTTTTTTGAACAAGTATATTTCCTAATTTCTTTCCTCTATCATCTGGGTGGATAGCTATTCTACCAAAAGCAGCTTCTTGGTAATAGTCTCCTGGTTTAAAAATGCGAGAATAAGCAATTATTTTTTCTACATCGTTCTCATCAAAAGCAAATAAGTGAAATGCTTTTTTGTCTTTACCATCTAGCTCACGATAAGCACATTTTTGTTCTACAACAAAAACATCAATCCTTAATTGTAAAATATAGTGAAATTCAGAAAGTGATAATTCTTGAAATGTTTTACAATACCATTTCATTTTTAACAAGCAGTAATTTTCTCCACTCTATTTTGATGGCGACCACCTTCAAATTCTGTAGTTAAAAATATTTCAACAAATGCCATAGCTTGGTAAACAGATACAAATCGTGCAGGTATACTTAATACATTTGCATTATTATGTTGACGTGCAAGTGCAACCAATTCATTGTTCCAACACAAAGCCGCTCGAATACCTTGATGTTTATTAGCAGTAATTTGGGCACCATTACCGCTGCCACAAATAATAATTCCAAGTTCAGCTTCATCATTTTCAACTGCATTAGCGACCGGATGAATAAAGTCAGGGTAATCTACACTATCTTCTTTATCAGTACCATAGTTTACAACCTTTATTCCCTTCTTTTCTAATAACTTTACTATCTCAAATTTATAAGCAGTTCCGGCATGATCATTACCAATGGCTATTGTCTTCATAACTAGTTAATTTACCTTAACAAAGTTACAATAAATGTAGGTTATAAACAGAAATTAGTATGATTGTTAATCTTATTTTATAAGTCTGTAAAAATCAAAGGTATGTGTGAGTTAAGAGAATGTTAACAAAATAACTACTAAATCTTATAATTAAATTTTGAGATATAAATTTTATTTCCAATACAAATATTATAATGATAAAACCAAATTATCTTTTGAGATTTTAAGGATTAATTATAAACATAAAAAAGAAGACTTATAAACAGTTTATTATTCATCAATTATTAAAAAATAGTGTTTATAAACGTTATTAATACTTTGTTAATAAGGTAAAAAATTACATTGATTTTAAACTAGTTAAAAAAAAAGTAAATGTTAATTACTGTTGATTCTTTTTTAAAAGTGAAAAATCAAAATAAAAGATCATTTTTTTATTGCACAAATTAACAAGCTATAATAACTACCATAACTTTTTTAAAATTTTAAAATAACCTAATAGTTATAATTAATATTGTTAAAAACTTATTAGCTAACCTTTGTTGTGTTTTGAATAAGGGAAGAAGAAACTTTAGTAATAGATACCTTAGTAGTGTCTTCATTAAGTGTTGAAGAAATAGTAAAATAACTGATTAAAAAACCAGCGCAGAAAACAAGAATAAATGCTATTACTATTTTATAGAAGTTTTTCATTTTTTAGGTACTTCCTTTTCATTATAGACGAGCCTTTAACATTTCTGTTACACTTTTTTTAAGAAAATTTTAAGATTTAAGTTGTATTTTAGCCTTTGCTACAAACTATTTAATTATTTGGTTATGAAAAGAAATTACCTATTAATGGTATCCTTACTATGTACTATCTTTATTTACGGTCAAAAAATCACAACAGTAGTAGGAAATGGTAAGACAGGTTTTTCCGGTGATGGTGATAAAGCTACAAATGCCCGATTAAACTTACCTTTTAACCTTACCTTAGATGAAGAACAGAATATTTATATAGCCGATACATATAATAACAGTGTTCGAAAAGTAGATGCTAAAACCGGTATTATATCTACTGTTGTTAGAAATGAAGATAAATTTTCTGTTGATGCTTTAAAAGATCCAACAGGGATTGTGGTTGATAAAGATAAAAATTTATATATAGCCGAATTATCCAATCTAAGAATAAGAAGAGTTAATGTTGATTCTGGTAGTGCCATGACGTTGGTTGGAAAAAAGTCTGAAAAAGAGCAGCCAAATATTGATTCTGATTTATCTGGTCCTTTTAATATGGTATTTGATAATGAAGGTAATATGTATGTTTCTGTTATAGGTGAAAATAGAATTAGACGTGTTGATTTTGCGAGTGGAGAAATTTCAAATTTTGCAGGAACCGGAGAAGCCGGTTTTTCTGGTGATGGAGGTAAAGCAGGTAATGCCAAGTTAGCGAATCCTACAGGGCTCGCTATAGATTCTAAAGGAAACTTATTTGTTTCTGATAGTGGGAATGAACGTGTTAGAAGAATTAACTTAGAAACAGGTATTATTACTACACTTGCTGGAACAGGAAGAACAGGTTTTTCTGGAGAAGCTGTTGTTGCCAATAGAGCTAAACTATCAAATCCGTTAGGATTAGCAATTGATAAAAATGATAATTTATATATCGTTGATCGAGGAAATAATAGAATTCGAAAGGTTGATGCGAAAACCGGATTCATTACTACCGTTGTAGGAACAGGAAAATCTGGTTTTTCTGGTGATGGTGGATTAGCTATTAATGCTAAATTAGCGAATCCTACTGGAATTGCTTTTGATGCTCAAAATAACTTATATATAGTGGATAGAGGTAATAATAGAATTAGAATGGTAGCTGGCTTAGTAGACGAATTCTAAATTATATTTTTATGGAATTACAAATTGCAAGCTTCTAGGTATAATTTTTGCTGTAAAGCTTTTAGTACCAATGAGTTCTCCATCAGCTTGAATATATGTTTCTTTAGAATTACTTGTAATATTTATATAGGAAGTTTTATAGGTTTCTACATTTTTATGTTCTACAATTTTTCCATTGTAGAATTTTAGAATGTTCATAATCATTGCTAGTAAACTAAAGTTCTTAGCGATTGAAATGTCGAATAGACCATCGGTAGTATTCGCATTTTTTGTGAGCTTCATTCCTCCACCTGAATATTGACAAATACCAACTAATGTTAAAAGTGAAGTGGTATTAATTTCCTTATTATTAAACTGTATAGTAAGCTCACTTTTTTTATAATTAATGAAACTCACTAAAGTTGCCCATAGGTAACTAAAAGCGCCTAATTTTTTAAATTTATTAATATTTTTTACAACAAATCCATCAAACCCCAATCCGGCAAGATTATTAAAATAAACCTTTTGTTTATTGTTCAATAATTCAATTAATCCTAAATCTTGTAATACAGTTTGTTCTTTTTTAATTATTGAAATCGCTTTTGAAATATTTTTTGGAATTCCATAGGTCTTAATCCAGTCATTACCGGTTCCTAAAGGAATAACCCCTACTTTGAAATCAAAACAGTTTATTTTTTTATAAGACATGATTCCGTTTACCACATGATGTAAAGTGCAATCACCACCAATGCTTATAAATTTTCTAAACCCTTTTTTAATAGCATTTTGAACGAGCTGTATTTCATGTAGATGATAATCAGTAAAAGAATATTCAAATAATAGATTATTATTATTAAGAATAGAAACAATAGTATTCCATTTCTTTTTAACAGTTCCATTACCTGAAACCGGATTTGCAATAATATACCAATGATTTTCTATCACAAAAGATGATTACTTTAAGCAAAGTACAAATAATTAAATAGCAATTTGTACATTTAGTCAACTTAATTTATAAAAGAATACATGTCGAAAAGAAAAAAAGGCTTCTACAAGAAAAAAGGAAGCGTTATTAAAGATTTAGCTTCTAAAATCTTAAAATTTTTAAATAAAAACTCCACACAATCTTTTAATTATAAACAAATAGCAGCTCATGTTGAGGTAAAAGATCATAGTGGTAAACAACAAATAATAAAGAAACTAGAAGAGCTTAAACAAAAAGAACGAATTAAAGAAACTAGTAGAGGTAAATACCAAATAATACAAAATGAACATTATTACACAGGAATCTTAGATGTAGTTTCAAGTGGTAATGCATATTTTATGTCTGAAGATTTAGAACATGATGTATTTATTCCTTCCATTAATCTTAATAACGGTTTAGATAATGATCAGGTAAAAGTTTATGTATATAGACGCAGAAATAATAATCGTTTTGAAGGAGAGGTAATTGAGATTTTAGAACGTGCTAAAACCGAATTTGTTGGAGTTTTACAATTGAGCAAAAACTTCGGATTTGTTTTACCGGATAATCAAAGTATGTATGCCGATATTTTTATACCAAAGAGTAAACTAGGCAATGCTGAACATGGTGATAAGGTATTGGCAAAAATTACAGATTGGCCAGAAAAATCAAAGAACCCATTTGGAAAAATAAAACAAGTATTAGGTAAACCAGGTGAACATGATACTGAAATTCATTCTATTTTATTAGAATATAATTTACCGTATGAATTTCCAAAAGAAATTGAAACCGCAGCACAACAATTACCAATAGATATTACCGAGGCAGAAATCAACAAGCGTAGAGATATGCGTAACGATTTAACCTTTACTATAGATCCTAAAGATGCTAAAGATTTTGATGATGCGTTATCTTTTACCATATTAGAAAATGGTAATTATGAAGTAGGTATTCATATTGCTGATGTATCGCATTACGTTAGACCTGGTACTATTTTAGATGATGAGGCATATCATAGAGCTACTTCTGTATATTTAGTAGATAGAGTTGTACCAATGTTGCCTGAAATGCTATCTAATGGAGTATGCTCATTACGACCAAATGAAGAAAAATTAACATTTTCGGCCGTATTTGAACTTAATGAAAAAGCAGAAGTTCTAAATCAGTGGTTTGGTAGAACCGTTACTTATTCAGATAAACGATTTGCTTATGAAGAAGCTCAGGTTATTATTGAAACAAAAGAAAACAGTATTCCGGCTGAAATTTCTTTAACCGGAAAAGAATATAAGGTTGATAAGGAAATTGTTGAAGCTACTTTAAAGTTAGATGAGCTAGCGAAAAAATTGCGTAATAAACGATTAAAGCATGGAGCAATAACTTTTGATAAAATAGAAGTTAAATTTCATTTAGATGATAATAGTGAACCCGTTGGCGTTTATTTTAAGGAAACTAAAGATGCAAATAAACTTATAGAAGAGTTTATGTTACTCGCTAATAAAAAAGTTGCAGAATTTATTGGCTTAGAGAAAGGAAAGCCTAGTAATAAAACTTTTGTTTATAGAGTTCATGATGAACCAAACCCAGAAAAATTAGCTGGTTTACAATCTGTAATAAGTAAGTTTGGATATAAAATAGATACACGAACTCGTGAATCGACGTCTGATTCTTTGAACAAATTGTTAAATGATGTACACGGTAAAGCTGAATCTAATATGGTTGAAACCTTAGCAATTCGGTCAATGAGCAAGGCATTATATACTACAGAAAATATTGGGCATTATGGATTGGCATTTAATTACTATTCACATTTTACGTCCCCAATAAGACGTTACCCAGACGTAATGGCACATCGCTTATTGCAGCATTATTTAGATGGAGGAAAATCACCTAAAGCAGCTATTTACGAAGAACGCTGCGAACACTCCTCAGATAGGGAATTACTAGCAACTAAAGCTGAGCGAGACTCTATTAAATATATGCAGGTAAAATACATGCAAGATCATCAAGATCAAGAATTTAAAGGGGTTATTTCTGGAGTTACAGAATGGGGAATCTATGTAGAAATTCTAGAAAATAAATGTGAAGGTATGGTGCGCATTCGTGATATTAAAGAAGATTATTATATCTACGATGAAAAACAATATGCGCTAGTAGGTCAGTCAACACAAAACTTATTACAATTAGGTGATGAAGTAATTGTAAAAGTGAAAAAAACAGACCTTGAACGTAAACATTTAGATTTTGACTTAATAAGTTATTAAACGTTTATTTTTATAGCCTTCTTTTTAACATAAATTTTAACAGATTAAAAACACTTTTTACTCAAAAATTAAGTTGCTATCTTTGAATAAAAATTCCTCTTTATCATGAAAATTTTTACTAGCTCGAAGAAATTACTTTTATTAACTTTTCTCTTTACTATAACACTATCCTTCTCTCAAGAACGTGTGATTAATTTAGGCGATTTTAACGTACTTAAAGTATTTAGCGGTGTTACGTTAGAATTAATCCGTTCTGATGAACAAAAAATCGTAATCATTGGCGAAAAGAAAGAAAATTTAACCGTAAAGAATACGAATGGAAGACTAAAAGTATTTTTACGTTTCCCTGAAATTTATAATGATGAAGATGTGAACATTAAGTTATACTATAAAGAAGATCTTGATATCTTAGATGCTAATGAAGGAGCAGCTATTTTTTCAGATCAAACTTTTAGTCAGCAAAATGTTACTATTAGATCTCAAGAAGGTGCATATATTCATTTGGTATTAGATGTTAAATATGCTACTATAAAAGCTGTTTCAGGTGGAAATATACGCTTACGCGGAAAAGTTACTGACCAAGAAATAGAGGTAACCAGTGGAGGTGTTTATGAAGGATATGAATTAGATTCAGAAATTGCTGAAGTTACTTCTGCATCTGGTGGTAGAGTAGAAGTAAAGGCGAGTTCATTTTTAGATGCCAAAGTTCGCTTTGGAGGAAAAATAGAATATAAAGGAAATCCGGTTAAGGTAAAAACCAATAAGATTATAGGAGGAAACATTATTAACAAAGGATGAATAGCATCATTTTGATTTAATTAGTACCTTTGTTACCTAAATTTAGAAAAGATGATTTCAACAACAATATTATTAGGGTTTGTAGGACCATGGCAATGGATAATTATTGGTCTAGCTATTCTGTTGTTATTTGGCGGAAGAAAATTACCTGAACTTATGAAAGGTTTAGGAACAGGGATCAAAGAATTTAAGGATGCCACTAAGACCGAAGAAGAAGAAAAGAAGGTAGAAGAATAAAAATACTATATAGTTTGTAAAAAGGCGCTGAAAAGCGCCTTTTTTATGTTTAGATACAAACTACTTGGTATCTTTTTTATTATTTTTTGCGTTCTTCATGGCTTCACCTATCTGATTACTAGCGGTAAAACTAGCCACCATATCATTTAGCATCTGACTACCAGCTTGAGGAGAATTAGGCAACAAAATTAAATTACTATTTACTTCTTGCCCAATAGATTGCAACGTATCATAATGTTGTGTTACTACTATCAAAGCTGACGCTTCTTGAGAATTGATTCCCACTTTATTTAATACTTCTACAGATTCTTCTAAACCGCGAGCAATTTCACGACGCTGATCTGCAATACCTTGTCCTTGCAAACGCTTGCTTTCGGCCTCAGCCTTCGCTTTTTCAACAATTAAAATACGTGCAGCATCACCCTCAAACTGTGCAGCAATTTTTTCACGCTCTGAAGCATTAATTCTGTTCATTGCTTCTTTTACCTGTGAATCAGGGTCAATATCTGTTACTAGGGTTTTAATAATATCAAAACCATAATTGACCATTGCATCTTGTAATTCAGACTTCACTGCAATAGCAATATCATCTTTTTTTACAAAAACGTCATCTAATTTCATTTTTGGAACCTCGGCCCGAACGACATCAAAAACATAACTGGTTATTTGATCATGCGGATATTCTAATTTATAAAACGCGTCATATACTTTTTCTCTCAACACGACATATTGCACAGACACCTTAAGTTTTACAAATACATCATCTAAGGTTTTCGTTTCTACAATTACGTCTAATTGTTGAATTTTTAAGCTCATTCTACCAGCAATACGATCAACTAAAGGGATTTTAAGATGCAATCCAGAGTGTCGAATACTTTGATATTTACCAAAACGTTCGATGATAACTGCAGTTTGTTGCTTTACAATAAAAAAGATTAGCGGAATTAAAAATAATCCGATAAAAAGAAAAGGTATCAACCCTATGTATGACTCCATAATGTTAAAATTTTAATTTGACTAATGAATAATTATTTCTGTCTTTAAATTTAAGAATTAAAAGCCAAATTGGATATTTTTGAATAAATTAGTTTTATGAAAAAGATACTAGGTATTTTTATAGCTATTGTAGCCGCCATTACGCTGATCTATTTTTTATTTATCTACTACGCAACCTTTAGTGAAGGTTATCGATCTGGTGAATTAATAAAAATAAGTCATAAAGGCGTTCTATTTAAAACCTGGGAAGGTGAAATTAGCCAAGGTGTGTCTGAATCACAACGCTTTGATTTTTCTGTAGAAAGCTCTGAAAAAAAAGTAATAGAACAACTTAAAGACATGCAAGGCCTTAATGTAAAACTTACTTACAAAGAACGGTTTGGTACATTTCCCTGGCTGGGAGATACTAAATATTTTGTTACTAAAGTTGAAAAAACAAATTTAGAATAGCTGCTATTCTTTAATTAATTTTCTTCTTAAAATACCTTCATTTGTATGTAATTTTAGAAAGTATACACCGCTAGACAATGATGTATTAAGTGTAATGTTTTTTGGATCGGAAAATCGATTAAGCTCTCTTATTTTTTTACCACCAACCGAATAGAGCTCTACCTTTTTAAGCGCGTAATTTCCAACGTTCTTAATTGTTACATCTTCTTTAATAGGATTGGGATATATAAAAATAGTATTTGCGAGCTCTTCTTCAGGGGTTGAAAGCACTTGCTCTAATGTGAAAACAAAAGTTCCAACAATTTGATTTGAAAAAGGAGCAATTCCTTGTAAACTACTCATTTCAATGTGCGGTGTTATATCTGCATCACCAGAATTGTACGTAGTTCCGCTATCGGTGCCGGCATCTACCGCATATATATCAACAGAAATCATATTTTCCCAGTTGTTGTCATTATCGGTTAGTTTTTGATTGCCAATCATGGCTACCCAATCTGGGCTAGGCGCAATCATAGTAATTAAACTGATATACGGAAAATCTTCATCAACGCTAACATTATTAATAGTGATTGTTCCGGGCCCCGAACCTAACCCCGAACCATTTATTACATTATATGCCAGCCCGGCATTAATCAATGAATTAATTTCTTGTGTAATAATTGAGGTTCCACCAGTTTCTGCTACTTGCTCAACCCCATCAGAGGCAATAACCTCCGTTTGCAATAAAACGGCAGCATCTTTATGTGTTGTACCAATAAGTGGTGACCAATGCGCTGAAGAAGAAGGGTAGTCTATGGGGTGTGTAGCACTAGACCAATTACTCATAAATTCAATTTTATAAATTGCATCTTGAGCGCCCGAAATATTTGATAAAAAGAGAATAAGTGAAAAGGAAAAGATAAAACCTAGCTGTTTCATGTTGATTAGGTTAAGTTAAATCAACAGTCGACGCTACGAATCAAAACTTACACAGATAATGTATTTACTGTTCTTTTTATACTCGCAATAGTTTCTTCTTTACCAATTAATCCCATAATACTAAATACATCTGGCCCTTGAAGTGAACCAACAAGACTTAATCGTAATGGCATCATAACCTTTCCAAAACCTATTTCTTTAGATGTAATCCACCCTTTTACAATCGATTGAATGGAATCACTTGAAAAATCTTCAATAGACTCAATAACTTCAACCAATTCACTCATTAGTTTAGGAGTATCTTCCTTAAAAGCTTTTTTCGCCGCTTTTTCATCATATGTAGACGGAGTTACAAAGAAGAATTTTCCAAGCTCCCATATATCAGAAACGAAAGTAGCTCGCTCTTTAATTAAACGAATTACTTTAGTTACATAATCATTGTTATTCTCAACAAATAAGGCAATCTGATCTTTAGCACCGTCTTTATCTAGAGCGGCATCTAGCAGTTTCTCTTCAAGAAGAGGGATAAATAATTTGGTAAGGTCGGCATCAGATTTTTTTTGCAAGTATTGTTGATTGAACCATTTGGTTTTATCAGGATTAAACTTAGCGCCCGATTTACTCACATGTTCTAAACTAAAGGCAGCAATAAGTTCTTGTAAAGAATAGAGTTCTTTTTCTACACCATCACCCTCATTCCAACCTAAAAGGGCAAGCATATTTATAACGGCCTCATTAAAATAACCATCTTCGCGATATCCTCGTGAAACACTGTCATTTACGTTCCATTCTAATGGAAATACCGGAAAACCTAATTTATCACCATCACGCTTACTTAATTTACCCTTTCCAATTGGTTTTAAAATTAAGGGTAAATGTGCAAATTGAGGAGCTTCCCAGTCAAAAGCTCTATATAGTAAAACATGTAAAGCCAATGACGGTAACCATTCTTCACCTCGTATTACATGAGATATTTTCATTAAATGGTCATCAACAATATTTGCAAGGTGATATGTTGGCATTCCATCAGATTTAAATAAGATTTTATCATCAAGAATATTCGTGTCTATTTTTATTTCACCTCGAACAATATCGTTTAGATGAAGTATCTCATCTTTAGGAGACTTAAATCTAATTACAAACTTTTCACCGGCATCGATTCGTTTTTCAACTTCATTTGCTTCAAGGGTTAATGAATTATCTAACTTTAAACGATTATGCCAATTGTAAATAAAAGTTTTCCCTTTTGTTTCATGATCTTTTCTATGGGCGTCTAAGGCTTCAGGAGTATCAAAAGCATAATAAGCGTGACCGTTTTCAAGCAGCTGTTGAATATATTTTTTGTAGATACTCTTTCTTTCAGACTGACGATAGGGGCCGAAATTACCACCAATTGTCGGACCTTCATCGAACGGAATGTTTAACCAGTTTAACGCCTCAACAATATAATTCTCTGCACCCTCAACGTAACGTGTCTGATCTGTATCCTCAATTCGCAAAATAAAATCTCCAAGGTGTTTTTTAGCAAATAGATAATTGAATAATGCCGTACGCACCCCTCCAATATGTAAGGGCCCTGTTGGGCTAGGAGCAAATCGAACTCTTACTTTGTTAATCATTCTGTTAAAATTTGGCTGCAAAGATACAGCATGGCAATGAAAATAGTACTTTTAGAGTTTAATAAATATGACCAGCTTTACCAACATACAAAGTAAGCTTCAACAATTCATTAAAAAATATTATACGAATGAATTGATTAAGGGGATTATTCTTTTTTCTGCCTTTGGCTTGTTATATCTTATTTTCACTTTATTTATTGAATATTTTCTATGGCTGTCACCTAATTGGCGCAGTGTTTTATTCTTTTTGTTTATAGGTGTTGAGACTGCCTTATTAATTCGGTTTATTGCTTTTCCATTATTTAAATTAGTTGGCTTGCAAAAGGGGATTAGCTTAGTAGAAGCTTCAAAAATTATTGGAAATCATTTTCCTGAGGTTGATGATAAACTATTGAATGTACTTCAATTAAACCAATCAACTAATAAATCGGAGCTTTTTTTAGCAAGTATTGAACAAAAATCTTTGCAATTACAACCCATTCCATTTCAATCTGCAATTAATTTTAGTGGAAATAGAAAATACTTAAAATACTTAGCGATTCCGGTATTAATTTGGTTTTTCACTTTGTTATCTGGAAACAATGGTATTTTTAAAGACAGCTTAACTAGAGTTGTAAATTATCAGACCGAGTATGAGCCTCCAGCACCTTTTTCGTTTAAGATAGTAAATAATACTCTGAATGCTATAGAAGGGAAATCATTTGAACTACAGGTTGAAACTAAAGGAAATGTAATTCCTGAAAATGCACAGATATATTTTAATAATGAAAGCTATTTCTTAAAAGATGAAGGAATTGGACGTTTTGGTTTTCAGTTCGAAAATCTTAAAGAATCGGTTGAGTTCTATATAAGCTCTAATGGTATAAGTTCTAGACCCTATAAGATAAATGTGATCAAAACCCCCTCGGTTACTGGTTTTACTATGATTCTTGATTATCCTAATTATACGCAGAAACGTAATGAAACGATCCAAAACACCGGTAATGCTATTATTCCTGAAGGTACACGAATCACCTGGAATATTGATACACAACAAACGGATTCGGTTCACTTTTTTAGCACAAATACTGAAAGTTTTCGTTCAAATGATAATGGTTCTTTTTCATTCAGTAAAAGAGTAAAGAAACCTTTGAATTATCAAATCGCTACAAGCAATCGAAATTTAAGAAATTATGAACAATTGGCTTATGGTATTCAGGTGATTAAAGATGAATTTCCGAAGATTGTAGTGAAATCTGATATTGACTCTATCACGAGAGGACCGATACAATTCGCCGGACAACTAAGTGATGATTACGGGGTATCTAAACTTCAACTTGTATACTATGAACTAGAAAATAAAGAAGCAGTTAAGAAACATCCTATACCAGTTAAAAATTCATCTTTTGAAGAGTTTTATTATTTGTTTCTTCCTGATGGAGAATTAGACTTTGAGGCAGGAAAGAATTATGAACTTTATTTTGAGGTATTTGATAACGATGCTGTTAATGGCGTTAAATCTGCAAAAAGTGAAGTGTTTAAGTTTCATAAAAAAACGCAGCAAGAGTTGTCGGATGATTTATTAAATGAGCAGAAACAAAGCCTGGATAACCTTGATAAAAATGCTAAGCAAACAGAAGAATTAAATAAGGATTTTAAAGAATTTACCGATAAATTAAAAAAGAAATCAGAGTTAGAATGGAATGATAAGAAAGAATTTGAACAGTTTCTAAAAAGACAAGAGCAATATCAAGAAATGTTTGACAAACAAACTGATAAACTCAAAGACAATCTTGATGAACTTAATGAAACTGATGAAACTATTAGGAGCAAAAAAGAAGAACTGCAAAAACGTATCGAAGAAACCAAAGAATCTCAGAAAAAGAAAAAGCTATTGGAGGAATTAAAAAAGATGGCTGAGAAATTAGATAAAGATGGCTTGATCAATAAGTTGGATAAATTGGCGGAACGGCAAAAACAAGAGAAAAGATCTTTGGAGCGTTTGCTAGAATTAACAAAGCGGTTTTATGTAGATAAGAAAGCTGCTGATATTTCAAAAAAACTAGATACGTTATCCAATAAGCAGGAAAAATTATCGAACTCAGAGGAAAATGACGCAGAAAAGCAAGACGAATTAAATAAAGAGTTTGAAGATATAAAAAAAGACCTGGAAGATATGCGTAAGCAAAATCAGAAGTTACGTGATCCGATGAGTTTACCAGAAACCAAGCAGGATGAGAAGAAGGTTGATGAGAAGATGAAAGAAGCTTCTGATGAATTGAAAAAACAAGGAGAAGAACGTCAAGAGCAAGAAGGGGAGCAGAATAAAGAACAAAAGAATAGCTCTAAACAAAAAGCGCAGAGAAACCAGAAATCTGCTGCTAAAAAAATGAAGCAAATGAGCCAGTCTATGCAACAATCAATGGCTGGAATGCAAGGAGAGATGATGCAGGAAAACATTGAAACCTTAAGAGCTATTTTAGAAAACCTTGTTACATTTTCTTTAGACCAAGAAGCACTAATGTTATCATTAACTGATGTTGATGCCTCACATGCTTCATTCCCTCAGAAACTAAAGAAGCAACAACTACTTAAGGAGCATTTTGAACACATAGACGATAGTCTTTATGTCTTATCCATGCGGCAACCAAAGCTTTCAAGCAAAATACAAGAAGATTTAACAGAAGCGCATTATAATATTGATAAGTCTTTGGAGAATATTGCTGAAAATAGAATGCAACAAGGTAGATCTAATCAGCAATATACAATGACGGCGGCCAATAATTTGGCAGACATGCTAAGTGATATGTTAAATAGTATGATGAATCCCAATATGGGAAGTGGTAAAGGACAAGGAAATGAGATAAGCCTTCCTGATATAATTAAAAAACAAAAGGGTCTCACTGAAGAAATGAAAGAAGGGATGAAAAAATCTAAGCAAGAAGAGGAAGGACAAGAAGGCGAGCAGGGAAAATCTCGTGAACAAATGAGCGGTGAGCAATATCAAATTTATCAAGAACAGCAAAGATTAAGAGAACGACTGGAGGAGCTTATGGAAAAGGAAGGAGAGGGCGGAAGTCAAGGTAAAAAAGCCCTCGAAAAAATGAAGGAACTTGAAGAGCAGTTATTGGATAAAGGGTTTGATAATGACGTGCTGCAAAAAATGTTGCAACTTGAGCATGAGCTTTTGAAACTCGATGACGCCCGTTTAAAACAAGGAAAAGAAAATAAAAGAGAAGCGATTACGAATTTCAAATCTTTTCGAGATCGAAAAATTGAAGAATTACTGCAAAAAAGTCATTTTTTTAATCTTAAAGAAATTTTAAATCGCGAACCACTACCTTTGCGAAATAATTATAAGAAGAAAGTTCAAGATTATTTTAAAGCGTTAAATGATTAGTTTTTATTCTGAAACTGATTTCGAGTTGTCAAATCAGTTAGAAGTTGCAAACTGGATATCAGAGGTAATTGCAACCCTGGATTTTAAAGAAGGCGACCTGTCTTATATTTTTTGTGATGATCAGTATTTGCTTGAAAAAAATGTTAAATATCTGAATCACAACACTTTAACTGACATAATTAGTTTCGATTACACCATGAGAAGGTTAATTTCTGGAGACATATTTATATCAGTTGAGCGAGTTAAGGAAAATGCTAAGGACTTTAATGTAACTTTCAATGATGAATTACATAGAGTAATTATACATGGTATTTTACATTTTGCGGGATTTAAAGATAAAACGCAAGAACAGAAGAAGTTAATGAGAGAAAAAGAGGATAATTGTCTATCTTTGCGCACTTTTTAATAAAAACATGTTCCACGTGGAACACTTTAATAGGAGATTGAATGTTTAGCAATGAATATGATGTTATAGTAGTTGGTGGTGGTCACGCCGGTAGCGAAGCTGCTGCGGCAAGCGCTAATCTTGGAGTTAAGACGCTACTTATTACGATGAATCTGCAGAATATAGCTCAAATGAGCTGTAATCCTGCTATGGGCGGTATTGCTAAAGGGCAAATTGTTCGTGAAATTGATGCGCTCGGTGGTTATAGTGGAATTGTAACCGATAAGACTGCTATTCAGTTTAAGATGCTTAATAAGTCGAAAGGTCCTGCTATGTGGAGTCCAAGAGCACAGAATGATAGAATGAGATTTGCTGAAGAATGGAGAATGCTGTTAGAGAAACTTCCTAATCTTGATTTCTTTCAAGATATGGTTAATGGTTTGATTGTTGAAAATGATAAGATTGTTGGGGTTAAAACGGCTTTGGGTGTTACAGTTAGGGCTAAAACGGTAATATTAACTACAGGGACTTTTTTAAATGGATTGATCCATATTGGTGATAAGAACTTCGGTGGAGGAAGAGCAGGCGAACGGGCTGCAATTGGTATAACAGAAGACTTAGTAAAGTTTGGCTTTGAATCAGGGAGGATGAAGACCGGTACGCCACCAAGAGTTGATGGTAGGTCTTTAGATTTTTCTAAAATGATCGAACAACCAGGTGATGAGAGTCCTGAGAAATTTTCATATTCAAATAGTACGAAACCGCTAAGTGAACAGCGCTCTTGTTATATGACGTATACGAGTAATGAAGTACATGATTTGCTTCGCGAAGGTTTTGATAGATCTCCGATGTTTAATGGAAGAATCCAAAGTATTGGGCCTAGATATTGTCCTTCTATAGAAGATAAGATTGATCGATTTTCCTCGAAAGAAAGACATCAACTTTTTATTGAACCTGAGGGATGGAATACTGTAGAAATCTATGTTAATGGATTTTCTACATCTTTACCAGAAGATGTTCAAGATAAAGCATTGCGTAAAGTTGCTGGATTTGAAAGCGTTAAGTTTTTCCGATTTGGCTATGCTATTGAGTATGATTATTTTCCCCCAACACAGTTAACACATACGCTTGAAACAAAGCTAATAGAAAATCTCTTCTTTGCAGGTCAAATAAATGGAACTACTGGTTACGAAGAAGCTGCCGCCCAAGGCATGATGGCTGGAATTAATGCGGCATTGAAAGTAAAAGAACAGTCTTCTTTTATTTTAAAGCGAAACGAGGCCTACATAGGTGTTTTAATAGATGATCTAATTACTAAAGGAACGGAAGAACCATATAGAATGTTTACATCTAGAGCTGAATATAGAACACTTTTAAGGCAAGATAACGCTGATTTACGCTTAACACCCAGGTCTTTTGAAATTGGTCTGGCTTCAGAAGATAGAATGAATCGGGTTTTGGAAAAGCAGCAAAAAACAGATTTATTTGTCAACTACTTAAGAGATTCGAGCATTAAGCCAAACGAGGTCAACCCGATTTTAAGAGGTAAAGATTCTGCTGAAATTTCTCAGTCTATGAAGATGTTTAAGATTGCTGCCAGACCTCAATTAGATTTTAATGATGTACGTCAGTTCCCTGGAGTAAATGATTTTATTATTGATAATACTATCGACAACGAAATTATTGAGCAAACCGAAATTCACGTGAAATATGCTGGCTATATTGAGAAGGAAAAGAATAATGCAGACAAGCTAAATAGGCTTGAGAATATTGCAATTCCTGCTGATTTTGACTATTATAAAGTAAAGTCTTTATCATACGAAGCGCGTGAAAAACTAACTACAATTCAACCAACCACCATAAGCCAGGCGAGTAGAATCTCGGGTGTATCACCTAGCGATGTGTCTGTTTTGTTGGTTTATATGGGTCGTTAAATTCATTGTTCCACGTGAAACATATAGATAAATCCCCTATAGATAATTCGAAATTGAAATCGTTTTTGAGCTGCAAAGACTACACTGTTTCTCAAGAAAGGTTCACAATTTTAAAAGATGAAACTAATGAACTTTTAATTACTTCACCCAGACCTTTGGAGGAAAAATTAGGTGAATATTATACCAGCAACGATTATATTTCGCATACCGATTCTAAAAAATCTATATTAGATAGTGTTTATCAACTTGTTCGTAATTATACACTAAAACAAAAACTTAAGCTAATCAATTCTTTTAAGCATGAATCAAAATCTGTTTTAGACGTTGGCGCAGGAACGGGAGATTTTTTATTGACGTGCCAAAGAGGTGGATGGAAAACACATGGTGTTGAACCTAGCAAAAAAGCACGTAACACTGCAGAAGAAAAACTTGATAAAAAACTAGTATCACATATTTCAAAACTTCCTCCTCAAAAGTTTGATATTATTACCTTATGGCATGTACTAGAACATGTGCCAGATTTAAATGAAACGATTGCACAACTTAAACGACTTTTAAAATCTAATGGAACTTTAATCATCGCCGTACCAAATCACAAAAGCTATGATGCAGATCATTATGGAGAATATTGGGCGGCTTATGATGTGCCTAGACATTTGTGGCATTTTTCTCAGAGCGCATTGAGTGCATTATTTGCAAAAGAAAATATGCACATAGAAAAAATAGTACCAATGAAATTTGATGCCTTTTATGTGAGCCTGCTTTCAGAAAAATATAAGAATGGCTTTATGAATCCTTTTAAAGCATTTTATAGAGGACTGCGTTCAAATCTTAATGCTAGAACAACAAAAGAATATTCATCGTTAATTTATGTTGTAAGAAACGATGAAATCGCAGTTTAAGGCGGTATAAGACGTTTTTTAACAACTCCACGCGTCATAATATTAAGAGATGTCGAAACGCTCTAAGAAGCCTTAATTTTAAAGCCTGTTTTAATAATTAAAAACTATGTAATACTTTTTTAACATAAGTTTTAATTATACATTTTTTTAAAGCCCTGACCTGATCGAATTTTATATATTTGCCGCTCAAATATTAAACAAGTAAAATGAAAAAAATAGTAGCAGTATTTGCATTAGCTTTTTTGGTTGCGTCTTGTAACCAAACAAAAATTGCTTATGTTGATGTAGAAGAAGTATTAAAAGAATACAAGGGAACAAAAGAAGCAGAGAAAGAAATGACTAAAAGGTCTGATGAATTAAAAAAGGAATTAGATCAATTAGCGGCTGATTATCAAAATAGAGTAAGGGATTATTATGCAAAAGCTCAGAAAATGTCTAATAAAGCAAGACAAGAAACTGAAGCCACTCTAACACAACAGCAACAGTTGTTAAATCAACGTCAGCAACTTGCACAGCAGGAAGTTCAAAAAAACGGTCAAGAAAAAATGGATGAAATAAATGAAGAAATCCAAGACTTTGTAGCCGATTATGCTAAAGAGAATGGCTATACCTACATATTGGGAACCTCTGAGCAAACCAAAGCAGTGCTTTACGGAGACTCTAAAACAGATCTTACTGACATTATCTTAGAGGCTTTGAATGATGCGTATAGAAGTGAAGACAAAGAAACGAAAGAAACCAAAAAAGATTCAGTAAAATAATATAAATTACTGTAGATCAACACATAAGCGTTGCGAAAGCAACGCTTTTTTTGTTTAAAAACACCTATATTTTCTAAAAACAGAGATACTTTTCAACAAGAAATTAACAATTTAAATACTTAAACAAAATTTTCTTCGTTATAACTTCACTTAACGAAACCATTTATCTTATCATGAAAAAGTACACATTATTAGCAATTTTAATGTGTTTTAGTTTAATCACTAAAGCCCAAACCTCCTCTGGCAAACATCATATAAAGTATTTAGATATCAACTCTGGAAATCCAGATAAAGGAGTGGCATTTATCAATGACAATAAAGTGGTTTTTACCGCTACGGTGTCTGATAGAGTAATCAATACTCAAAAATACAATCCTTATTTAGATTTTTACACAGGTACCGTTGGAGACGATGGCGCGATACTTGAAAAGAAACGATTAAATACAATTAAAAACAAGAAGATTAGTAAAAATGCAGCTACATTTTCGAAAGACGGGAAAACAGTTTACTATTCTGCGAATAAATATTCTAAAAGAAAATCTAAAGCACCACTCTATCAGATATTTAAGGCTTCAATAAACGAAAATGGTACGTGGGAGAACACAGAAAAACTGCCATTTAACAATAAGAGATATTCCTATAGTTATCCTACCATAAATAAAGATCACTCTAGGCTTTATTTTGTATCTAATATGACCCCATCTCATGGAGGAACGGACATCTTTTATGTTGAGATTAAAGAAGATGGTTCATATGGAGATCCGGTGAATTTAGGAGAAAAGATCAATACATCGGGTGATGAAACCACACCATTTATAGCCGATAATAATTTTCTATACTTTTCTTCAAACGGACACAAAGAATCTATGGGAGGAATGGATGTATACACGGTTGAAGCGTTCGAAAACACATTTTCTGACCCTTTACATTTAGCATCTCCAATCAATAGTATCAATGATGATTTAGGATATATTGTTAATACAGAAAATAAAGGTTTTTTTGCTTCAAATAGATTACAAGGTCAAGACAACGATGATATTTACTCATTTTACATTGAGCCTGATAAACCTATTGAATGTTTACAAGAAATTGTAGGAACCGTGCGCGACAAAGAAACTGAAAGTTTAATTGCTGACGCTTCAATTACGGTAGTTGATGATGACGGAAAAGAAATTCATAACTTAAAGACTGATGATTCTGGTAATTACAGATTCACATTAAGTTGTAGAAGCACGTACACTGTAAAAGCTACTAAATTGCAATATGATAAAGAAGAACATATTGTGAATACTGCTAATTACTTTAACGCACCACCATTAGAGGTAAATCAATTGTTAGAAAAGCAGATCAAACAAATTACTGAAGAGAAAGTGGTAATTAAGGCAAGCCCTATTTATTTCAGATTTGATAAACATTCTATCACAAGAGAAGCAACTAAAGAGCTTGATAGAATTGTTGAGATCATGAAAGAAAATCCTTCTTTAATTATTGAAGCAGCTTCACATACAGATTCTCGAGGGCCAAAAGCATACAACCAGAAACTATCTGAAAGAAGAGCTAAGGCTACAGTAAATTATATAGTTTCTAAAGGAGTTTCAAGAGATCGTATCACGGCAAAAGGTTATGGAGAAAGTCAATTAATTAATAATTGTAAAGATGGTGTTAGATGTGGTATCGAGAAGCATAAACTTAACAGAAGAACTGAATTTGTAATTATGAATAAGCAGGTGCTTAACTTACCTCAAAATAATGGTAAACCTGTAACCGCAATTACGAAGAAAGATATAAAAACCATATCAACACCTAAGGTAACAACTGCTCCACCTAAGAGCCCAGTGAAAGAAGGAGCAAGTAATGATTCAAGTAAAGGAGAAATAATATTCTTAAGCGATGAAGAAGAAACCGAAACCGAAGAAGTAGCTCCTAATGAAGAAATAGATCAAGCAAATGATCAGGCAAGTGTAAATATTAAACAAGATTCTGAAAATAGGCTACCAGCTGTAAAGTATGAAACAGAGATTGCAATTAACAAAGCAACAACAAAAAATGAGCTATTAACCGTTACCGAAGATAGTCAACAAAATAACCTCAATAATGATTCTGAGGTTGCACGACGGATAAGAAAAGATAAAAAAGACATGACCAATATTTCTGAGAGTGCTCCTAAGATTAAAGGAAAGAGATTAGGAAAAACGGTCTTAGTTGAAAACACAAAAGATTTTAAAGAAGAACAAAAAGAAGCGAATATCACCGAACAAGAAGCTATTCTGGTTGCAGAGATAAATACAAATAAAGTCCTCCCAGATAAAGATGATGTAGAGTTCAAAGTAATTGATGAAAATAAGATTACGGCCAACACTAATGGAAAACATATCGAATCAAACATAAACCTAACCGAAAAACCGACCCTTAAGTCGGATTTTTCTATTACCAAAGAAACGGGTGATAAAAGTGAAGTTGCCTTAGAAAAACAAAAGAAAGATTACGAGCAATTCAATAGAGATTTCGCGAGTGAAGAAAACAATATAAGCGCTGTTTCAAATACTTTATTTAATGATGAAGATGACTTTGAATCTTATGATGATAAAGCAACAACAATCAATAGGTTTACCTCTAAGAGATCATCTGGACCTAATCCAACAAGCTATGACGATACAGCATATTTTGAATTACAAAAATCAATTATAAAAAAACAATTTATTGAAAGTACCAAAGACGTACCTAAAGAAGAGGTTTTAGTGGTAAATTCAATAAATATTACACCAATGTCTGTTAAGAAAAAGGGCAATTACAAAGCAACCGACCAAGCAAGCAAAGTAGATGTAATGCGCATTAATTTTCTAATTAATAACAATCAATATATCACACCCGGATATAAAGAAGTATATATACTGATTCAAAACCCAGAAGGTAAAATCTTAAATAGAAAAGGTGCGTTTAAGATGAATAATGGAGAGGAGCTTACCTATACCGAAAAGACAAATGCTTATTATAATAACAATCACTTAAATTTATCAATGATGACAGATAGGTTTATTCAGAAAATTGTGAAAGGTATTTATACGGTAATTATTTATATAGAAGGCTATCCGGTTGGCCTAGATATGATAACTCTTGGTTGAAAAGCTTATTACTCTAACTTTATATATTTTTCTTTGCAAGGCTCTATACACGGGTAGTTAATTTCAAGAAACTTATCGTTAACCGCATAGGTATAAAACATTCCCATCAGCGATCTACAATCGTTAATTGTTAACCTGTTTTCGGTGAACGTCCCACTACTGTTTGTTCCGGCTTCACTAAACATATTACACATATTACCGTTTGAGATAAATGTACTGTCGCTAAAGAAAGTAATCGTTTTATCGCTGTCAACATTTGTAAAAACACCGCTTCCATCTCCAGGGTCTGCTAAGACTTGAACAAGTTTCCATTTACCGATAATCTCCATATTCTGATCATCTTCAGAACAGCTAAAAAGTATAAAGATGATGAGAAAAGTTAAAAGAGTTCTCGCTATATATTTCATAGAATTATTTTTTAATTAGATGAGCCTGATTCTAAAACCGTTGCGTAAAGAAGCTATAAATTCTTCTAATTGACTAAAAATTGTGTACTTTCATTAGCCGTAATTTCAATTAAAAATCTGCTAAGATGAAAGTCAAAAACGTACTTCTTTATATAGCTATTACCTCAACATTTATTACTTGTAAAAAAAAGAGTATACAAGAAGAAACAGATAATCTTTTTAAGTTTAAAGAGTATATAAATTATACAACCTCAGGCATAGTTTCAAAAGCATCTGTTTTACAAATTGGTTTAGCAAAAGAAGTTGAAGGCTGGCAGCCTAATGTAGAAATTAATGACAGAATTATATCGATTACACCTTTGGTAAAGGGAAAAATAACAGTATTAAACAGTCGTACATTTACTTTTCAACCTAATGAAGATCTAAAGCCTGATACTGAATATTCAGTGTCGGTAGATTTAGAGAGAATTTATAACAATGTGCCTTCAGAGTTTAAAACCTATAATTTTAAATTTAAAACAATAAAACAGAACTTTTCCATTAGCACTACTAATTTACAGTCATACAGTAAAGAATGGCAATATTTAGAAGGAGTAATAAAGTTAGCAGATGTTTTAGAGCTAGAAAAGGTAAAACAACTAATTTCTGCCCAGAAGAATAAAAAATCGTTAACAATTCAATGGTATGAAGCTTCAAAAGCTTCTAGAAACTATCAATTTAAAATAGATAGTATCAAGAGAGAGGTTGAAGATTCAGAAATTCTCATAAAGTGGTCTGGAAAATCAGTTGATATTGATAATGAAGGTGAGTCGATTAAACGTATTCCTGGCAAGAATAATTTTTCAATTGTAGATGTAAATGTATATCAATCTCCAGAACAACATTTGGCAATTAATTTTTCTGACCCGCTAAAGAAACAACAAAACTTTAATGGTTTGGTAAATATAAAAGGCACTAAGAGCTTACAGTATGTTGCTGATGGTAATTTGTTAAAAGTGTACCCAGACACAAGACTTACAGGTAGCGTGCAGGTAGATGTTTTTCAAGGAATTAAAAGTATTGACGAATATAAACTCAAACAAACATTTACCGAGAATATAGCCTTTGAACAATTAAAACCTTCCGTTCGCCTTATAAGTAATGGTGTAATCTTACCCAATTCAAATAATTTAAAATTCAATTTTGAAGCTGTTAATTTGAAAGCTGTTGATGTGCGTGTTATTAAAATCTATGAAGACAACATATTACAGTTTTTACAAGAAAATAATTTAAGTGATATTAATAGATATAATATTAGAAGAGTTGGTCGTAGAATTGCTAAAAAAACAATGCAACTTATAAAATCTGATATAGAAGATGATGGAAAGTGGAAAACGTACGCGATAGATCTTTCAGAAATTATTAAAACAGAGCCAGGAGCTATTTATAGGATTGAACTTGACTTTAAAGAGAAATATGCCATTTATAATTGTGATGGCGGGACTAGAGCTTCAAATAATGAAGAAGATTATGATCATTATGAAGAAGACTACTATTACAATGAAAATCATCAATATACGGTTGCAGAAGCAGAAGAATTAGACGAAAGAGAAGAACAATATTGGGATAATCTTATATACAACTATAGAAACAACAATTATTACAATTGGCAAGACAGAAATAATCCGTGTAAAAGAGCATATTATCTTAACCAAAACAATATCGTATCAGCCAATATATTAGCAACAAATATTGGAGTTATTGCTAAAAAAGGAGAAGATAAGTCATATCATTTCGCAGTAACAGACTTACTAACCATAAACCCTTTGAATAATGCCACAATAAGATTATATAATTATCAACAACAGCAGCTAGCGTTGATTAAAACCAATCAAGAAGGCTTCGCTACGTACGCCGCAGATAAAAATGCATATTTCGCTATTGCTGAAAGCGGACAGAATAAAACCTATGTAAAGCTAGACGACGGACATGCTATCTCAATGAGTAAGTTTGATATTTCAGGAAAGAAACTGCAAAAAGGCCTAAAAGGATACATTTATGGTGAACGAGGTGTTTGGAGACCGGGTGACACGCTGCATTTAAATTTTGTGCTAAATGATATGGCAAATCCTTTACCAGACAATCATCCTGTAAGAATGGAAATAACAGACCCATATGGAAAACTCTCTTACAAAAAAGTGCTCACCAAAGGCGTTAATGGGTTTTATGCTTTTACAGTCCCCACCAGTTCTTCAGCAGCTACAGGTAATTGGAGTGCTAAGGTAAGCGTTGGAGGAGCTAATTTTTATAAGCCTTTAAAAATAGAAACGATTAAACCAAACCGGCTTAAGATCAAAATTGACTTTGATAATGAAACGCTTTCTTCTCAAAAACCAATGAACGCAGATATTGATGTGAAATGGCTGCATGGAGCACCGGCCAAAAACCTTAAAACAGAAATAAAAGCAAAATTCAAGACTACACAAACATCATTTAGCAAGTACAGCAACTATCTATTTAATGACCCAACACGTAAATTTTCAACTGAAGAAATAACCATTTTTAATGGAACACTAAATCATGAAGGGTTAGCGCATTTTAGCAAAAAAATAAATTTTGACACCAAAGCTCCAGGCATGTTAAAAGCTTCTTTTTTTACACGTGTTTTTGAAAAAGGAGGGGATTTTTCAATTGATGTTGTTTCAAAAAACTATGCGCCTTACACATCTTTTGTTGGGCTTAAATCGCCTAAGGCAAGAGCATATGGATCGTATTATACAGATGAGAACATTAATTTCGATGTAGTTACAGTTGACACCAAAGGAATTCCCATTTCTCGTAAAGGATTAGAAGTGAAGGTATATCAAATAAAATGGCGCTGGTGGTGGAATTCTTCGTATGATGATTTAGCCTCTTATGTAAGTAGTCAATATCATAAACCGATACATTCTGTTAAGTTAAACACTAACGCAAGTGGTAAGGCAAACTTCAATATCAATATACCTGATGAAGAAGGTGGTAGGTATTTAATACGAATTTATGATCCGGAGAGTGGGCACGCTACAGGCAGAACTGCTTATTTTTATAAAAACTGGTGGAAACGGCCAAGTGACAGCGACCCTCAAGCTGCTAAAATGCTTGTCTTTTCATCAAATAAAGACACCTATAATGTTGGAGAAACAGCAAAGGTAACTTTCCCTTCGGGTACTGAAGGCCGCGCACTTATTAGCCTGGAAAACGGCACAAAAGTATTAGAACAGCGATGGATAAAAACACAAAAAGGAGAAACTACTGTAGAAATACCAATTACAGAAGAAATGACACCTAATGTGTTTATCAATATTTCATTATTACAACCACATGCTTCTACAGCAAATGATCTACCAATTAGATTGTATGGAATCATTCCAATACTCGTAAATGATCCGAGTACAATTTTAGAACCTAAAATTAGTATGCCAAGTGTTTTAAAACCCGAAGAAAACTTTACAGTCAAGGTTTCAGAAAAACAAGGAAAAAGAATGACCTATACACTTGCAGTAGTTGATGAAGGCCTATTAGATATTACACGTTTTAAAACACCGAATGCTTGGAATGAATTTTATACCAAGGAGGCATTAGGCGTAAAAACCTGGGATGTTTTTGATGATGTTATTGGCGCTTATGGTGGCAGTATCAAACAAGTATTTGGAATAGGAGGAGACGAAGAAGCGGGAGCTACTGATCCAAAAAAAGCAAATCGCTTTAAGCCGGTGGTAATGACACTAGGGCCTTTTACACTTGATAAAGGGAAAACACAAAATCATACTATTACAATGCCGAAATATATTGGTTCAGTGAGAACAATGGTAGTTGCAGGAGATAATTCAAAAAGTGCTTATGGAAGCGTAAATGAAGCGACGCCAGTTAGAAAACCACTAATGGTATTAGCTACGCTTCCTAGAAAATTGAGTCCTGGAGAAACAGTTAGATTACCAGTAACAGTTTTCGCTATGGAAAACAAAGTTAAAAACGCCACAGTTAGCTTAAAATTAAGTGAGGGAATTAAAATTATTGGCGCTAAAACGCAGTCGGTTTCCTTTAATAAACCAGATGAAAAAATGGTTTATTTTGACTTAGATGTGAGTGAGGCACAGGGCATCGGTAAAGTTGAGGTGCTGGCATCAGGCAATGGACAAAGATCATCGTACGAAGTGGAGCTCGATGTTATTAACCCCAACCCTACAAGCATAGTTGCAACGGAAATGGTTCTGGAACCTAATGCTACACAGAATATTAATTTTAATACGTTTGGAGTGGCGGGAACCAATTCGTCGGAGGTAGAATTCTCAACCTTACCTCCAATGGATTTTACCAGAAGACTTTCATATCTTATTCGCTATCCACATGGATGTATCGAACAAACAACTTCAAGTGTATTTCCGCAATTATATCTTTCTGATATTCTAGATCTTGATTTTACAAAAAAGAGGGAGATTAAAAGCAATATAGAAAAGGCAATTAATAAACTAAGTGATTTTCAAAGACCCTCAGGAGGATTAAGCTATTGGGAAGGGCAAAATATCGTCAATGATTGGGGAACAAGTTACGCCGGACATTTTATGATGGAAGCTCAGAAAAAAGGTTACGTTATGCCGTTAACTTTTATGAGCAATTGGATAAAATACCAACAAGAAGCTGCTAGAAACTGGCGTTCCGGACATAGAACACATAATACAGATCTAGCTCAAGCCTATCGATTGTATACGTTAGCATTGGCAGGACACCCAGATTTAGCATCAATGAACCGACTGCGAGAATTTAATGCCTTGTCTAATGATGCTAAATGGCGATTAGCAGCAGCGTATGCTTTGGCAGGGCAAAAAGAGGCCGCAGCAAAAATCTCAGCTTCTGCAAATATTAGTTTTAAAGTTAACAGAGGTGATTATTATACCTACGGATCGATAGATAGAAATAGAGCAATGGCTATGGAAACCTTACTTTTATTAAAAGACAATCGTTTTAGAGAGCAAGCAGAATACCTGGCTAAAAAATTATCATCAAATAACTGGATGAGCACTCAAACTACAGCGTATGCATTACTGGCTATGGCAAAAATGGTTGAAGTTAACGGTGGCAAATCGATCAAAATAAACTTTTCGTTAAATTCTAATAAAAGCACTAATGTAACTACACAAAAAGCAATAGCTTTAAGAGAACTAAACATAAAAGAAGGCAAAAATATATTAAACGTGGCCAATCATCAAGCCAATGTAGTTTATATTCGTGTTTTGAATTCAGGAATCTTACCTCTTGGTCAAGAATTAGCGGAAAAACGAAATTTGAGTGTTAATGTTCAGTATAAAGATGCAAATGACAATTCGATTAACATTAATAAATTAAGTCAAGGTACCGATTTTAAGGCAATTGTAACGGTTAATAATCTAAGAGAAGAAACGGTTCGAGATATTGCCTTAACAGAGATCTTTCCGTCTGGATGGGAAATCATTAATACCCGCTTTACCGATTATGGAAGTACTACAACTGATACTGTCGATTTTACTGACGTTAGAGATGATAGGGTAAATTTCTATTTCTCATTACAACCTAGAAAATCAACAACATTTACAGTACAGCTTAATGCATCTTATCTGGGGAGGTATTACTTACCAGGTATTCAGGCAGAGGCCATGTACGACAATGATTATTTTGTAAGAACTAAAGGGCAATGGGTAGAGGTTGTAAAATAACCACTAGCAAAAAATGAAAAAGGGAATTACTTGGATAAAAAACAACAAGGTTAAGTCGCTACTCTTTTTAGTGGTGCTTATTTGGTACTATTTTTCATTACCCAAACAATTATTTGATAACCCCACTTCTACTGTTATAGAAAGCACTGAAGGACATCTTTTAGGCGCTCAAATTGCCGCAGATGGCCAGTGGCGATTTCCTCAAAATGATAGTATTCCTCCAAAGTTTAAAGAATGCATTCTAACCTTTGAAGATGAGTATTTCTTTAAACATCTTGGGTTTAACCCTGTTTCAATGGCTAAAGCCTTTTGGCAAAATGTGCAATCGGGCTCCATTAAACGCGGAGGCAGTACCTTAACGCAGCAGGTAATAAGACTTTCCCGTAAAGGAAAAAAAAGAACCTATGTAGAAAAATTTATAGAAATCATTTTAGCAACACGCTTAGAACTAAGAGAAAGTAAAACGAAAATTTTGGCACTATACACTTCAAATGCTCCTTTTGGAGGAAATGTTGTTGGTTTAGATATTGCTTCATGGCGTTATTTTGGTAGAAAAGCTAGCAATTTATCATGGGCAGAAAATGCAACATTGGCAGTATTACCAAATGCTCCAAGTTTAATTTATCCTGGCAAAAACCAAGATAGATTATTAAAAAAAAGAAATAGATTACTTAAGAAGCTTTTCGAAAAAGAAAAAATAGATGAATTAACCTATCAGTTAGCTATTCAAGAAAAGTTACCACAAAAACCATATCGATTACCACAAATAGCTCCACACTTATTACAAAAATTTGTAAAAACACATAAAGGAAAAAGAATACAAACCACAATAAAAAGAAGTCTGCAGGCACGAGCCAACGATATTATAACAAACCATTATAATAACCTTAAGCAAAATAACATATATAATGCTTCGATTCTGATTTTAGAAGTAAAATCGCGAAAGATACTGACTTATATTGGCAATACACCAACAGATAATGCACATCAAAAAGATGTAGATATTGTAGATAAGCCTAGAAGCACAGGTAGTGTGTTAAAACCTTTTCTTTTCGCCGGAATGTTAGACGCAGGCGAGCTCTTACCGAATACTTTGATTGCAGATGTACCCACTCAAATTGCAAATTATAACCCCAAGAATTTTGATCTTGAATATGACGGCGCGGTTTCAGCGAGCAGAGCATTATCGAAATCATTAAATGTACCATCCGTTAGAATGTTACAGAAATTTGGTTTAGACAGATTTCATCATTATTTAAAAGAATTACAACTTCAAGACATTACATTTAATGCGAATCACTATGGCTTGTCTTTAATATTAGGTGGCGCTGAAAGTAATTTATGGGATTTATGTAAAAGTTATGCGTCATTATCATCTACTATTAATCACTATGATAGTACAAACGGAAATTATTATACCAATGAATTTATTGAACCCATATTAGAAAAGGACATTCAACCTAATTTTGGAAAACTTTCAACAGAGAAAACAGTATTTGATGCCGGGTCTATCTATCTTACCTACGAGTCTTTAAAAGAAGTAAACAGGCCCGAAGGCGAAGAAAACTGGCAGTTCTTTGATTCATCGAAACAAATAGCATGGAAAACGGGAACCAGTTTTGGTTTTAGAGATGCCTGGGCTGTTGGAACTACTAAAGATTATGTAGTTGGCGTATGGGTAGGCAATGCTGATGGAGAAGGTAGAACAGGATTAGTGGGACTGTCAACAGCGGCCCCCATATTATTCGATATTTTTGGCTTACTACCTAAAAGTAAATGGTTTTCAAAACCTTTTGATGAATTAAGAAAGGTTGCGGTTTGCTCAAAAAGTGGTTATAGGGCTAATGAGTTTTGCGAAAAAAAAGATTCAGTTTTTATTCAAAGTTCAGGACTTAAAACCAAACCATGCCCGTACCATTTCTTGATACATTTAGATACCAATGAGCAGTTTCAAGTGAACTCATCTTGTTACCCATTTCATAAGATGAAACATAAAAGCTGGTTTACATTACCGCCCTTAATGGAATATTACTATAAAAGTAAAAACCCAACTTATAAAACACTTCCAAAATTTAAAGAAAACTGCTTATCAGGAGCCATAAAAACAATGGATTTCATTTATCCTAAGGAAGCAGTAAAGGTATTTTTACCTAAAGATTTTAATGAAAAAACAAATGAGGTTGTTTTTAAATTGGCACATAGTCATCCCGATATCAAAGTGTTTTGGTATCTAGATCAACACTTTATTGGCAGCACACAAACCTTTCATGATATGGCACTCTTTCCAAAAAAAGGAAAACATATAGTTACTGCCGTAGACGAATTGGGAAATGAAATAAAAAGAATAATTGAAATTTTAGAATAAAACCACGAATTATTACTATTGCTAGTATTCTGTATTTGTACTATCTTGCTAGCTCTTTAATAACTCTAAGCCATGTTAAAAACTGTTCTTATTGATGATGAGATTAATGCCTTGGAAGCTCTAGAATGGAAGCTCAACAGGTATGCTGCAAACGAGGTCAACATTATTAAATGTAACTCACCATTACAAGGAATAGACATTATCAATAAAGAAAAACCAGATATTGTTTTTTTAGATATTGAAATGCCCGAAATGGATGGCTTTTCTTTACTTCAAGAATTAACGTATAAAGATTTCAAACTTATTTTTACGACAGCGCACGATGAATTTGCGTTAAAAGCAATTAAGGTTTCAGCTATTGATTATTTATTAAAGCCTGTTGATAAAGACGAGTTGATTACTGCATTAGAGAAGGTAAAATCGTCTAAGAAAGATGTAAACCTTGAAGATAAACTACAATCTCTGTTCACAAATTTAAACTCAGGAAAGACAAGTAAAATTAATGTTTCTGCAGACGGTAAGGTTTTTTTATTAGATGTCGATGAAGTTATTATGCTAAAATCTGATAAAAGCTACACAACGGTTTTCTTAACTGATGATCGTGATATTTTGGTATCAAAAACCTTAAAAGATGTTGAAAAGAAGTTCGATTCTCCAGTATTTTTTAGAGTTCATAATTCGTATTTAATTAATATTAACCACGTAAAAGAATACATAAAGAATTTAGGAGGTGAACTGATGATGAGTAATGGTATGCGTGCCAGCATTAGCAGAAATAAAAAAGCTGAACTTTTAGAAAGGCTAGCCTTAGACAGATAAGATGTTATTAGATTTAACTTCAGAGTTATACTCGTGGATACGAGGTGGGTTATTGATTCTTTCGATTTATCATTTAATGATATTTCTTCAAAATAAGAGAAAGCTTTACCTATTTTACAGCCTGTATTCTTTTTCAATTTTCATTTACTTTCTAAGTCATGTTTGTCCAGAACCATATTTATGGATCTATGACTATATTAATTTTGCAATACAATTTGTGGCTTTTGGTTTTTATGTATTGTTCGCTAGAGATTTGCTAAAAACAAAAAAGCATATTTCAGATTGGGATGTTTTACTCGTACTTGAGTATAGGGTATTCTTTCTTTTATCAATTGTCTTTATAAGTGTGCAGCTATTTTTTTCTTATCAGCATCAAGAAAAATTATTTTTAACCCTAGCCCCTATTTTTACCGTATTTTCTCTATTAACCTATGTAGTATTAACTAAAATTAAAGGGCGTTTTGTTACCTTTTTTATAATTGGCTCCTTGACCTATGTAATTTTGGCTAATTGTAGTTTGTTATTACCAATGATCTTAGGCAATGAATTTTTTGTTAATATAAAAATTGACCCTATGTTTTTTACCTATGTAGGTGTAACTATTGAGTTGATTATGTTTGCCTTAATTGTAGGCTATAACGTAAATCGTATAGAGCAAGAAAAAATTGAAATTGAAGAAGATCTTGCCGAAAAAGTCAAAGAAATGTCTGATCTAAAAATGACCGCTTTACAGAGTCAAATGGATCCACACTTTTTATATAACTCATTAAACTCTATTAATAATTTTGTTTTACAAAATGATGCTGAAAAAGCCTCAGATTACATCACTAAATTTTCTAGGTTGATTAGAGAGATTTTAAAAAAATCATCGAATAAAACAATTCCATTAAGTGAAGAACTAGGTATTTTAGGATTGTATGTACGCCTAGAACAAATGCGCATGGATGGTGGATTCGATTATATTGTTACAGTTGATGATAATATAAATCTTGAAAAAATTGAAGTGCCTCCTTTGTTTATCCAGCCTTATATAGAAAATGCTATTTGGCATGGATTTGTGAATAAAATTGGCGGTAAAAAAATCAACTTATCAGTATATGATGAAGAAGATAAAGTGCGTTGTGAGATTATTGATAATGGAATCGGTATTAAAAAATCTAAGAGCTTAAAAAAATCATCAAGTCATCATAGAAAATCATTTGGCTTGCAAAGTTCAGAAGACAGAATTAAATTACTACATGAAAACCAAAGAGTATATGTAATTATTGAAGATATTACAGATAGCCATTCTTCTGGTACCAAGGTAACTATCAAATTCCCAAAAAACACCGAGTAAGAGCAGCGTTTTTTATAAATAACTGAAAATTAGTCTTCTTTTGGTATAAATTTCCTAATGAAAACCTACTAATTATGGCTAAATTGACAACTTTAAAGCGTTCAAAAGAATGTGGCTTAATTACCATTTATTAGAGAATTTATACCATTTATTGCTTATTTAGATTCAATTGTTTGTTTGTGAGAAAATGAAAGCAAAATAAATGTACATTTGAATAGAAACTAACTCCCTTTTATTACATGTCAATTATTTCATTCTCCAGACCTTCTGACACGGAAATTCTTCAAAAAATTACCAAAAAAAATCAAGTTATAAGTTTCGTAGGTGAGGGAAGTGTACGTCAAAATGCAAACGAAACGGTATACATTCGAACTGTAAAAATTCGGCAAAAAAAAGAAGAACTACTAAAAAATGTTATTTATATAAAAAGAGGAACCTCATGGTTTTTTAAAGCTATGGAAAGCGCTTCTTCTGCCTGAGCAAGAGCCAACTTGCGTTCGTTGGGAAATTACTATACGAAAAAGAAACCCCTACTATTAAAGCCTCAATCTCTATTGAGGTTTTCTTTTCCCCAGTTTTTATACGAGTGCTTACTTAACTGCGAATTGTAATATTTAATTTCTCCCGTTACTTCTTTACCTAGCCAATCTGGCTTTAGAAAATTTTCATTTTCGTTAGATAATTCTATTTCAGCCACAATAAGCCCATAATTATCCCCTAAGAACTCATCAACCTCAAAAATATGTGTATTATAATTTATAAGATAGCGGTATTTTTCTATAATACCTTCTTCACACAAAAGCATTAGTTGCTTTGCGTCATCTAAAGAAATTTCTTTTTCCCACTCAAAGCGACTCGTACCTGCTTCATTAGATTTTCCTTTAATCGTTAAATACCCTTTGTTGTCAGCGATACGAACTCGAATAGTTCGTTTTTTATGTGTGTTTAAAAAACCTTGCTTGATATATAGCTTTTGGTAACTATTCTTTTTATAGATTTCAGAATTCACTAAAAACTTCCGTTCAATTTCTAAATTCATTATCATTTCATTAATGACCATAAAAATACATTTTTATCGTTATGTTTATATTAAATATCTTTGAGCACTATTTACCATTTTCATGAAAAAAATTTTCAATCTTTTTCTTCTTCTTTTTTGCTTGCTTTCTTTTGGGCAAACAGACTTTTCTAATAGCTGGGAAGATTTTTATTCATACAATAATGTAAAAGATTTTGTGAAGGTCGGTTCAAAATTTTACGCTGTTGTTGATAATGCCGTTTTTATCTATGATACCGTTAGTCAAGAGATAGAAAAACTATCTTCTGTTCAAGGTTTATCTGGTGAAACGGCCACCAGTATTTACTTTAGTGAAACCCAAGAGAAGTTGGTAATTGGTTATCAAACGGGGTTAATAGAAATAGTTGATGCAGACGGAAAGATTACACTTTCAAATGATATTGAACGATTAAGCATTACAGGTGAAAAACAAATCAATGATATTGCAGAGTTTAATAATACCCTGTATTTAGCTACACCATTTGCCATCGTTGAATATGACCTTATTAACCTACAATTCGGTGATACTTTTTTTATTGGACCTGGTTCTTCAGAAGTGGTCGTAAATCAAATAGAAGTATTTCAAGATATAATATATGCGGCCACCGAATCAGGTGTATTTACCGCAGATGTTTCTAACCCTAATTTAATTGACTTTAATAATTGGGCACAACCCCAAGGAAGTTTAACAGGTGATTTTAGAACGATGGAAGTATTTGGCAATCGATTATTTACATCAACAGGTGCTTCATTTTATGAGCTTCCCTCTGTAAATACAATTCAGTTTATTGCCGCTATGCCACAAACAATAAATGACTTAAAAGCATCGTCAGAATTTATAACTATTGCTACTAATAAGCAGGCACAAATATTCAATACTTCGTTGGCACAAACTGTAGTTTCGAATGCTATTGACCAATTCGACTTTAATTTGAATACCGCTTTTGCTGAAAATCAAACGATTTTTTTAGGCACCACAGAATTTGGTATTTTACAACGTAGTTTCGCCGACTCGGTAACTCATACAGAAATTCATCCTGAAGGCCCTATTGCAAATGATATTTTCTCTATAACTGCCCAAGACGACCACCTTTGGGTAGTATATGGTGCTTATGATGACGCCTTTACACCATTAAGTACAACACGTGACCTCGATCATTTTAACGGAACGAATTGGACAACGATTCCACTTAAAACAGAATTTCCGGTAAGAGATTTAGTTCATGTAACGATTGATCCCGATGATCAAGATAAAGCATATGTAAGCTCTTGGGCACAGGGAAATGTTAATACACCAACTTCAACAGGTGGACTTTTAATTATAGAGAATGACCAGGTAACTTCTTTTCTAAATCAAGATAATAGTGGACTTGAATCGGTTATTTTACCAAGCATACCAGATTATAGAAGTGTACGGGTAAACGGAACAGCATTTGATAATCAAGGAAATTTATGGGTAACCAATGGTTTTATAGACAATCGTTTAAAGAAATTATCGCCCAATGGCGGTTGGAACAGTTACGATTTAAGTAGTATAATCACCAATGAAGCGTTCGGACTAACCGAGTTAAAAATAGATAGAACTGGTAGTATTTGGATTGGCACCAGAAGGAATGGAGTGTTGGTATATAATGAAACTGGTGATAGAAAGAGAGCGCTAATCACAGAAGCAACGAAAGGCTCTTTACCCGATTTGAACACCAAAAGCTTAGCCATAGATAGAAGTAACAGAATATGGATAGGAACTAAAAAAGGATTGGTTGTATATTCAAATGCAGGCGGTATTTTTGATAGTGCTATTTTTGATGCATTTCCGGTAATTATCGATGATGATGGAATTCCAAAGCGTTTACTGGGCGAACAACCGGTAAATACAATTGCAATTGATGGTGCTGATAACAAATGGTTTGGTACAGATACTGGAGGTGTACTGGGCACAAACCCCTCAGGACAAGAAACATTGTTCAATTTTAATAAAGACAACTCACCGCTACCATCAAATAGAATTATTAAAATTCAAGTAGATAATAGTAATGGTAAAGTATTTTTCGCTACCGATAAAGGAATTGTAGCTTTTAATAATAATGTGGCACCGTTTGGGGATAGCTTAGGTGAAGCCTATGCTTACCCGAACCCTGTACGCAAAGAGCACTCTTTTGTAACGATAGATGGCCGAAATGGCACTCACCTACCTCGTGGAACCAATGTTAAAATTCTCGACGCAGGAGGCAGATTGGTTCACGAAACCAATGTTGTAGAAGGACAAGAGCTCAAAGGAGGAAAAGTTGTTTGGGATAAAACCAATTTAGCCGGAAGACGCGTTGCTTCGGGTGTGTACATTGTATTATTAACCACACCAGATAAATCTGAAACATCTTCTACCAAAATAGCCATTATTAATTAGTATGACTGTTGAAACCAAAGCCATAGTATTGAATTCTATCAAATATGGCGATACAGACCTTATAGTGAAATGTTATACGCAAGAAGGCCTTAAATCATACCTATTAAAACGTGTTTTAAAAGCTAAAAAAGGAAAGTTAAAGGCTTCGTACTTTCAACCTTTAACGCAACTAGAGTTAATCGCATCGCATAATAATAAAGGGAACTTAAACTATATAAAGGAAGCTCGAATTGGTAAACCCTATAAGAGCATTCATATAGATATTATTAAACAAACAATAGCGATATTTTTATCAGAGGTGTTATCAAAATCGATAATTGAAGAAGCGCCCAATGAACAACTTTTTACTTACCTAGAAACTTCATTGATTTGGCTAGATACGCATGACACTATTTCTAATTTTCACTTGTTGTTTTTATTAAATCTAACCAAGCATTTAGGATTTTATCCTGATAAAGAAAACGATCAGTACGATTATTTTAACCTAGAAGAAGGATTGTTCACAAGTCAAACCCCGCTTCAGCAATATATTAAGGGTGAAAATTTAACACTTTTCAAAGAGCTGCTCGGCATAAATTTTGATAGATTACATTCGTTAAAATTTAGTGGCAAAGAACGCCATCAATTATTAGAGGTATTGATTAAGTATTTTGAATTACATTTGCCCATGTTTCAAAAACTCAAATCGCTTACTGTACTAACAACTGTTTTTGTGTGAAGATGAAGAAGATCTTATTTTGTATTGTTTTACTGTTCGGATGGACTACTTCAGCTCAAAAGATTACCATTTTAGATAAAGAATCAGAGTTTCCGATAGCTAATGTTACAGTTGTTAACGAAGATAACTCAAAACGCGTGGTATCGAATGCTGATGGTATAGCCGACCTATCAATATTTGGTGATAACGATATCTTAACCTTTAGCCATGTTGCTTATATAGAATTTGAGGCTTTAAAAAGGCAATTAACCAAGGCAAAATTTGTCTACTTGCACAGTAAATCAGAGCGCTTAGCTGAGGTGTTTTTATCGGCTTCAAAAGGAGAAGTTTCCATTAAGCGTATCGCCGAGCAGGTTGCTGTTTTTTCAAGTAAAGACATTCAACGAACCGCACCACAAACATCTGCAGATATGTTAGCGGAGATTCCAGGGATTAAAGTACAGAAATCGCAGTTTGGAGGCGGTAGTCCCGTTCTAAGGGGTATGGAGGCCAATAGAGTACTATTGGTGGTAGATGGTGTACGCATGAATAATGCCATTTATAGAAAAGGGCACCTACAAAACTCTATTACCATTTCGCCAAATTTACTCGATAGAACAGAAGTTATTTTTGGTCCGTCTTCGGTAATCTATGGTTCTGATGCGCTAGGAGGAGTGATCCACTACTATACAAGAAAACCAATGACGAGTGAGAAAACAAGAGTGAACACTTCTTTTTTAGCACGCTATAGCACGGTTAATAATGAAAAAACTGTGCAGGCTGGTATCGAATTACAGTTTAAGAAATTTGCTTCTTACACGAGTGTTTCCTATAGTTATTTTGGAGATTTACGTATGGGAAAAAACCGCTCTCATGATTTTGATGATTGGGGATTAGTTCACGAGTATTCAAATAACACGGATTCATTTTTTAATGAAAACCCAGTAAGTAATTCAGATCCTGACATCCAGCGAAATACCGGATACAATCAAACAGATATATTACAAAAGTTCTTTGTTCCATTATCAAGTCAGACGGATCTCTCTTTTAATATTCAATACGGCACTTCTTCTGATATTCCACGTTTTGATAGATTAACAGAGCGCAGAGATGGCGAACTTCGTTTTGCTGAATGGCATTATGGCCCGCAAAAGCGATTATTACTTTCTTCTCAATTATCTATAAATCCTGATAAAAAATGGATTCAAAAAGGAACAATAACCGCTGCCTATCAGAATATAGAAGAATCAAGAATAAACAGACGATTTGGGAGCTTGAACAGAACCACAAGAAGTGAAGAAGTAGATGTTTTTAGCATAAATGGTGATTTTTCGGTACCGCTCACCAAAGACAACAAACGTATTTTGTCTTATGGTGTAGAAGTAACACATAATGACGTAAGCTCTACTCCCAAAGGAGAGATACTTTCGGTTAATGGTAACCAGATTACCGGCGTTTCAACAAATTTTCCAGTGCAGTCTAGATACGCCGACGTAGGTAGCACCTATACCAGTGCCGCTGCATATATAAATTACCGACAAGATATTAGCGAAAAGTCAACACTAAATACAGGTGTGCGATTTACAGATACCTATTTAAATGCGAAATGGATTGACGAGACCTTTATTACCTTACCTGATAATGACATTTATTTAGCAAATTCTGCATTTACGGCAACCATTGGTTATGTTTATAAACCCACAAATCAATGGCAGTTTAATGGCGTATTATCATCTGGCTTTCGATCGCCAAATATAGATGATGTAGGCAAGGTGCGTGAAAAAAACGGATTGGTTACGGTACCTAATATTAATCTAAGACCTGAATTTGCATACAATGCTGAATTAGGAATCTTAAAATACTTTGATGATAAAAGTACCTTTATAGGTCTTACGGGATATTATACCCTGCTAAATAATTATATTATTAGAGATAATTTTATGTTGAATGGCAGCTCAACAATTATTTTCGATGGCGAAGAAGGAGATATTGTTGCGAATATAAATAAAGGGAATGCCTATGTAATTGGTGGTACGTTTAATTTCAAGTCACGCTTGAGTAATTACTTTACTACACGAGCTAGTGTAACGTATACCAAAGGTAAAGCTTATGATACCGATGAGCCATTGTCTTCGATTCCTCCAGTTTTCGGCAGGGCCGAACTTAATTATGCAAAGAATAAATTTGAAGCTGGATTCAATATTCGCTTTAATGGAAGAAAAAAGATTACCGATTATAACTTATTAGAAGGCATAGACAATCAACAACAAACACCAGTTATTGATCCTGATGCCGAAGAAGACATTAATAAATATTATGGTACACCTTCTTGGGTTACTTTAAATGCGAATTCAAAATATAGACTTACTAAAAATATTGACTTGCAAGTGGCCATTGATAATATTTTGGATGAACATTACCGTGAATTTGCTTCCGGTATTAGTGCTCCTGGCCGTAATTTTTCATTTTCGGTATTGGCAAATTTTTAGGCATTTTTTATTATACTATTTTAACTGAATATGGCACCTCTTTGTTAATATACTTAATGAGCTACTTAACGTTTTCGGGGTATAACATTGCTTAAGAAACACCTTTATTACTGAACATTTTTATGCTTATGATAAAAAATAAAATAACTTTATTTTTATTAAATCTAAATAAGCGTATATTTGCAGGGTTTTATAAAAAGAATAAATGTTAATCATATCGCAAGACAATGCAATCGTTTCTATTGAAAGCCCTCCAAAAAAAATAAAGGTAGCAAAGAACCTAAAAACGAAATGTTGTAAGAAATATAAAAAAGACAATCGCTGTAAGCGTTGCCCTTGTTATGATTTACTTCAAAAAGCTTCTTAATTCAATATCTAATCAGAATTTTCTAATAAGACAGTTGTCTGCTTAAAAGCCGCAGAAATATTAGGTGTTTCTTTAGGTTGTTTTTTTCTTAACGGAATTACAATGCTTGCTCCAAAAGCACCACCCAAAGTAGTATATAAAGCATCAGTTGGGTTTCTAACTCTACTTAATAAATTAGGGTCTATCAGCTCTTTTAAAAATCCAACTGCAGAAGCAGTCAATGTGCCAAATGCCCAAGCTTTAAACTTATTATCCGTTTTCTTAAACACATAATAAGAAGTAACACCACCAATAAGAGTTCCGGCAATAAAATGTTCTGGATATCCTTTTTCTGAGAATACAGGTTGTGCGTACAGCTGCCAGCTAAAACCAACAAACAGTACGAGTACTAAAATCTTTTTCACACGTCTAAATTTTAATAATTCTTTAAGAACGAGTTATTTACAAAATTTGTTAACATTCGTTCCATGCTTTAAATGTAATTAAAATTACTTAAAAGCATTTAAACCTGTAATGTCTAAACCTGTGATTAATAAATGTATATCATGTGTACCCTCGTAAGTAATTACACTTTCAAGGTTCATAGAGTGTCGCATAATGCTGTATTCTCCAGTAATACCCATACCGCCCAACATTTGGCGTGCTTCACGTGCTATGTTAATCGCCATGTCTACGTTATTACGCTTTGCCATTGAGATTTGTGCAGAGGTAGCTTTTCCTTCATTACGAAGTACTCCTAAACGCCACGTTAATAATTGCGCTTTGGTAATTTCGGTGATCATTTCGGCCAATTTCTTTTGCTGTAACTGGAATCCTCCAATAGGCTTTCCAAACTGTATGCGCTCTTTACTATAGCGAAGTGCAGTATCGTAGCAATCCATAGCGGCTCCAATTGCGCCCCAAGCAATACCATAACGCGCAGAATCTAAACAACCTAAAGGTGCTCCTAAACCAGATTTATTGGGTAATAAATTCTCTTTAGGCACTTTTACATTATCAAAAATAAGCTCACCAGTTGCAGAAGCTCTAAGTGACCATTTATTATGTGTTTCTGGAGTTGTAAAACCTTCCATACCGCGCTCAACGATTAATCCGTGAATACGACCTTCTTCATTTTTGGCCCATACTACAGCAACTTGAGCAAAAGGAGCATTAGAAATCCACATCTTAGCACCATTTAAGAGATAATGGTCACCCATATCTTTAAAATTGGTCACCATACCACTAGGATTAGAGCCATAATCTGGCTCTGTTAACCCAAAACAGCCCATCCATTCACCACTAGCCAATTTTGGTAAATACTTTTGGCGCTGCTCTTCATTGCCATATTTCCAAATAGGGTACATCACTAATGATGATTGCACCGAAGCCGTAGAACGCACACCAGAATCACCTCGTTCAATTTCCTGCATGATGAGTCCGTACGAAATTTGATCTAAGCCGGCACCACCATACTCCTCCGGAATATAAGGTCCAAAAGCACCAATTTCGGCTAAACCACCAATAATTTGTGTTGGAAATTCAGCTTTTTGAGCATAATCCTCTATAATGGGTGAAACTTCTCTTTTCACCCATTCTCGTGCAGCATCGCGCACTAATTTATGTTCATCTGTAAGTAATTCGTCTAGTTGATAATAATCAGGTGCTTGAAATAGATCCTGGCCCATAAACTCGTTTTTAAGATTCTCCAAAAATAGTAATTCCTGCATTTTACAAATGTATTTTTACAAACTAATTTATTAGCTACTTTTGTCGTAATGCAATATACATTTACGAAAGATGAAAAACTAAAGAGCAAGAAGCTCATTGAACAATTGTTTTCTAAAGGGAAATCGGTGAGCGTATATCCAATAAAATTAATCTATTTTAAAACAGATCATCAAGGTAATTATCCAGTGAAAGCTGCAGTTTCCGTTTCAAAACGGAAGGTGAAAAAGGCCGTTCAAAGAAATAGGGTTAAAAGATTACTTAGAGAGTGCTACCGTAAGCATAAACACTTAATATATGACCAAATAGGCGAAAAATACATTTTTATGTTTATCTATTTAGACGAAAATGAGCATAAATACGTTGTGTTAGAAGAAAAAATGATAGATTTATTAGAAAAATTTATCAGAAAGACTGGGAAAGATAGTTGATTAGTGGTTATATATATGTAAAAATCCTCTTGTTCAAAGAAGCCCCGAATAATAATAGTATTGTATCTGTCAAAAGATAGCTTCTGTTTAGAGTGTTAAAAAAAGAATAAAATTAACCATAGAAGTGAGGAATCATAATTTTTAAAATTACCTTCACAAAAAGGAACTTTAAAAGCTATTTGTGAGAACAAAACAATACTATACGATCTCAAATAATAATTAAATTATTATCAGAAAACACTAAAAATTAAACTTGTGAAAAAGTTAAAAAAAATAGGTCTTACACTACTATTATTTAGTACGATAGTGATTTCTTTAGCATACAAATCAGATTTTTTTGAAGTAGCTAAGCAGATTGAAATTTATACTACATTATTCAAAGAACTGAACATGTATTATATCGATGAGACCAACCCTGCAGACCTCACTGATACAGCTATTAAAAACATGCTGAATGATTTAGATCCTTATACCGTATACTATGATGAGCAAGGGGTTGAAAATGCGCGTATAAATGCGGCAGGAGAATATGGAGGAATTGGAGCAGCTTCTGCATATATTGATGGAAAACTAATTGTGGTTGAACCTTATCAAGATTCACCAGCAGATAAGGCCGGACTTAAAGCGGGAGATGAAATCTTAAAAGTAGACGATGTTTTAGTAACCGATAACCAGAATGATGCTGCATCTTCACTTTTAAAAGGATTACCTAATACTAATGTAAAACTTCAGATAAAGCGACAGGATGAAACCTTTGATGTAGCGTTAACACGTGAAAAGGTAGTAGTAAATCCGGTACCATATTACAAAATGATTGACGATGAAGTAGGTTATATTTCATTTATAAAATTTAATCAAAAAGCATCTACCGAAGTAAAGAATGCCTTTGAAGACCTTAAAGAACAGGGTATGAAAAAGTTAATTCTCGATATTCGAGGTAATCTCGGTGGATTGGTAAATGAAGCTGTTGAAATAGTAAACTTTTTTATCCCTAAAAATGAAGTAGTTGTAAATACAAAAGCGAAAGTAAAGAAGTGGAGTGATACTTATAAAACGAGAAAATTACCGATTGATTTAGAAATTCCTATTGTTGTTTTAATTGACGGTCGTTCAGCATCAGCTTCAGAAATTTTGGCAGGTGCTTTACAAGATTTAGATAGAGCTGTAATCATGGGAGAGCGCTCTTTTGGTAAAGGTTTGGTACAACGTTACCGTAAACTTACCTATGGTACACAATTAAAACTAACCATTTCTAAATATTATACACCTAGTGGTAGAAGCATACAAGAATTAGACTATACCAATAGAGATAAAAAAGGGAATATTCCAAAATTTTCTGATAAAAAAAGAAATCCGTTTAAGACAAGAAACGGAAGAACCGTTTATGATGGTGGAGGAATTGAACCCGATATCAAATTTGAAAGCCCTAAACGTTCAAACGCCACTGAAGCATTACTAAAATCAAATACTATTTTTGACTTTGCAACGAGATATTATTATTCTAACCCAACGATTTCAGAATCAAAAGACTTTAAGATATCTGAAGACGTTTATCAAAACTTCGTGAAATTCTTAAACTCTGATAAAGCATCATTTAAAACAGCTACCGAGACTTATTTTGAAATGGCCTCGAAAAAAGCGGCAGAAGAAAATTATAAAAAGGCAATAACGCAAGATTATACGAAGCTTTTAAACAAATTAAGAACCGAAAAAATAAATGATCTTGCTGTTAATAAAGAAGAGATCAAACAAAACCTTCAAAACGAAATTATAAAAAGGTATTACTACAAAAAAGGAGAGTATATCAATAAGGTTCATAATGATATTGCTATTACCAAAGCTGTTGAAGTACTTAAGAATACCAATCGCTATACAGACATCTTGAATTAAAGACTAATCTAAAAGCATCTGAGTTTTATTCACTAAAGAATTGATATATTTGATCAATTATTTAAAACGAATAGAATGATTAGAACCAAATCTCAAGAATCTTCTAATGCTATAGAACGTCTGTACATAACCATGCGCCATTTATTTAATAGAGGTTTTTATAAGCCCATGGGCGTCTCTGGTAAGACCTTAAGGCAGTCATTATTATTACTTCGCCCTGAGATTTATGGATCTATAGCAGAAGAGAAGACAGAGTTAAATGGATTGATCTATGTTATTGACCGTTTACCGGAAGGGATTGAAGAATGTCAATTTATCAATCTTACCGCAGACGAAGGTTATAAAGATTCACACTTTACACCAATTATTCCACCCAAAAGACGACGTAACTGCTATAGGATCGATAGAGATCAGATGAATATCGAAATTACGCGTGGTCGATCTGAAATCTATGATATTTTAACACACCTCACCTTCTTATTTATAGAGTCTCACAAAATAAAAAATAGAGTTTTAATTGATGAAGATGAACGTACGATTCGCGAATGGAAACACCTCAAAGAGGTCGTTTTACATAATAAGAAACTTAACAATAAAGAACACGAGGTACTTTTAACACATGTAGGGACCATTTTGGGCCGTACTTTTGAAGAAGTACAGGAGATCGATAAAACATTTGCTACAGAGGCGAATCCATATAAGTTTTTCAATACTATATTTTGGTTAGGGCAATTGGCATTAGATGAAGAACTTGAGAATAAAAAACGTACAATCACTTTTAGTTCTACATTAAGAGAAAGTATTGGCCATCATATTTATGGAGAAGTATGGGCGAATAATATTAAAAGCGTTCTTGAAAAAGAGCTCTTAATTAACAGACCGATTAATATTATTAGTGCCAATATGCATAGCGTGATGAATTCTATTTATGCTCCTATGTTTTTAAGTAAAGAAGCGAAAGAAAACGAAGGTATCAAGCTATTTGAATTGTTAAGTAATGATGCAAATGAAGATTTACGTAAAAAAGTAAAAGAAGAAGCTTCAAAAAAAGGCTTGTTCTATGTAAAAGATACATCAGGCACAAACATAAATGTTCAGATTATCGACACCTCGAAAATAGATTTTAGTAAAAGTAATTATAAGATTGAAAATGCTAAAACCGATAATATGCCCGTTATTATAGTGATGGACTACGCTTTTGGAGAGCAGGCATATGAAACCATGGATGAACTGCTAAAACCATATATATGTGAAAATAATAATTTGCACTATATGAATGTAGAATCGGTTTCTATAATGGGTAAAGCAGGAATTCTTGAAGGTGGTAAAAGTGATATTATGATTCCTTCGGCGCATATTTTTGAAGGAACAGCTGATAATTATCCTTTTAAAAATGAATTAAGAAAAGAAGATTTAGAGGGTTTTGGCGTTGATGTTTACGAAGGCTCTATGGTGACCGTTTTAGGAACCTCTTTGCAAAATAAAGATCTATTAACATTTTTTCATGACTCTACATGGCGCGCTATTGGCCTAGAAATGGAAGGAGCACATTATCAAAAGGCAATTCAATCGGCTTCAAAAATTCGGGGAAATATATCACAAGACGTTAAAGTACGTTATGCGTATTATGCCTCAGATAACCCGTTAGAAACAGGAAGCACATTGGCTTCAGGAGGCTTGGGAACATCGGGCGTTGGGCCTACATATGCTATTACACAACGAATATTAGAACAAATTTTTTAACAATTGCAAATCGTATTTTATAGAACTGTATGTCAACAAATCAAGTAAATAATGAAGAAGTAGATTTAGGGAATCTTTTTAAAATTATTGGTAAAGGTTTCAGTAATTTATTTAAAGCAATTGGCAACTTTTTAAAGGCTATTTTTCATTACTTCATAGTACTGCTTATTTTCCTTAGAAATAATGCTTTAAAACTTGGATTGGCAGCAATTATTGGTGGGGGAATAGGACTCTATTTAGATTTAACAAAACCTAAGGTATATAGTTCAACCATGATTGTTGAACCCAACTTTGAAAGTACTCAACAATTATATAACAATATTAATTTTTATCATGAATTAGTAAAACAAAAAGATAGTATTGTTTTAGCTAATGTATTAGGGATTACGCCATTTGAAGCTACTAAATTAAAAGGATTTCGAATAAACCCTATTAGAAATGAAAATGAAAAATTAGAATTATTTGATGAATTTATAGAAGAGGTGGATACCACAACTGTAAAAAATATTAATATTAAAGAGTTTAAACGAAACTTTACAGATTACAACTATAAATATCACAAAATAAAAGTCCTATCAGAGATCAATAATATTTTTGGCAAAATAAGTAGCCCTATTATTAATTCAATTGCAAATAATAACTATTTTAAAAATCAAAAGCTGATTAATGATGAGAATCTTTTGGAGAATGAAAAATTATTAAAAAAATCGCTCACAGAAGTAGATACATTACGTAATGTGTATAATGAAGTCTTACTTGCTGAAGCTAAAAAAATAGCGCAAGGCACCAATATTTCATTAGCTGAAGGATCCAAAAAAAGAGGTGAAATAGAACTGTTTAATCAACGATTAAGATTAGGAAAAGAACTAATTGAAAATAATAAAGAAAAAGCAAATACTACAGAAATTTTAAATGTTGTATCTTCTTTTAATAGTGTGGGGGCAAAAGAACGTAATTTATTTAAAAAATATACTTTTCAATTAGCAGGATTGTTATTTGGGTTAATGCTTCTATTAATTTTAGGCCGACGATTGAATACTTATCTTATTAGTTACATAGACTAGTTATTTAGTACTCACAAAATGGTTGCCATAAAAAATTCTAAGAATTAATAACGCAATGTTATTACATTAATTTAAAAAATGTAAAGTCGCTTCTAAAATGTTTCTAAAGTTTATACTAAAAGATAATTCATTTGCTTTTTTTATCACAAAAAAATAAATTTTTTTCTAGTCATTTTTCAATGATGAAATTGATAAATGTTGCTCTAAGAATTGGAGGGGTAGGAAGCAAGTTTGTGGTCTTAACTTTACTATCAAAATACTTTAGCGCTAGTACTTTTGGAGAATATAGCTTAATAATATCTTTAATTACTATTTTAATATTCATTCTGGGGTTAGATTTTTACAATTTCAGCATTAGAAATATTTTAGTAACCAATTCAAAACAAGAAATTAAGAATAAAATCGCTACACTTAGTTTGTTTTATGCTGCAATCTATATTTTTTTCATCGGAGTTGCTTTGATTGCTTTTAATTTTATCCCCTATATTAGACCCTATCTTACATTGATAATTCTTCTATGCATTACTGAACATTTATCGCAAGAAATTTATAGACTTCTAGTTGGTTTTAAAAAAGTACTATTAGCTAATATCTTACTCTTTATAAGAACATTTGGTTGGGCCATAATTATTTTTTATTATGCCGTTTTCAAAATTCCTTTTAATATTGAGTTTGTTTTTGTGCTTTGGTTATTAGCCAATTCGCTTACTATTTTTTATGTTTTTGCTATGATAACATGGAAAAACTATCAATCACTTAATAAAATAATTGTAAGAATTCAATGGATAAAAGAAGGAATAAAAGTTTGCTATTTGTTTTTTATTGCAACCATTTCTTTAAAGATGATTGAGTACGCCAATAGATTTATAGTAGATTATTATTTAGGCAGTGAAATGGCAGGAATATTCACATTTTACTCTAGTATTTCTATTTTAATAACGGTGTATGTTAATACCATTGTAACATCATTTGAAATACCTGAATTAATAAAATCTGCTTATTCTGAGAAGATAGAAAAATTACTTTTAAAGCTTAAAAGATCCTTAATAATACACACTGCAATTATTTCCATCACTTTATTAATAATTATTAAGCCATTATTATATTGGCAAAATAAAGAAGAATTTAAAGAATACCTACCACTACTATTGTTCATGATTGTAGCAGTTGGATTAATGAATTACTCATTACTTTATCATTTTAAACTATATATTTTTCACAAAGATAAATCACTCTTTAAAATAATGATTATCGGCGGAATATTTAGTTTATTCGTTACCATTATGTTAACAAGTTTAATAGGGGTTTATGGAGCCGCAATTGCGTTTGTTCTCACTGGGATAATGTTGTTTTATTTGCGCTATTATGAGGCTAAAAAACTAATAAATGATTAATCTTTTTGTAGGAATATCAAAAAATCAAATAACATCGTATGAAGCTATATTGTTAGCCATTGAAAGTAATTCTCATGTTAATATCTTAATTACTAGCTCTACTGTTTCAGTTAATAAAGACTTTTGGGATAAAATTATATTCGCAGAAACTTCGTTTAGTAATCAAGCATTTAATATAAAATCGTCCTTTAAAAACATTATAAAAAAAATAAGAGCGTATAAAAAGATTATAAGACAGTTAGAACAGTATAAAAGTGAAAAAGAAATAACGCTATATTTTACATACATTGAAGATGTTCTTACCAATTATTTATTATTATCATTTAATAAAAACCTTAATGGAATTACAGTTGAAGATGGCACACTAAACTATTATTACCATACCATAAAATCACTCTCTAAAAAGAAAATTCTTTCTAAATGGATATTAAGTAACATGTTGGGAGTACGATTTAAATATTATAAAGGACATTCTAGCGGTGTAGAATATGAACATGTTTTAAAGCAATATGTTAGGGCTCCAGATTTAGCAATTTGCCACAAAAAATCTGTACAATTACCATACAACCTCAAAAAACCGAAATTAAACAATACATTACTAATTGTGGGTCAAGAAGCATATATAAACATGTTCGGAAGAAAACTTTATGAAAAACGATTAACTGAGCTAATTTCTATAGCAAAGAACCAGCCATACTTCAACTCAATTACAAAAGTGTATTATAAACCTCACCGAAACGGTGAAAGAATTGATTATAGTAAATATCGTTTGATGTTTAGAAGTATTGATTTTGAAATTTTAAGCGTAGAAGAACCCCTAGAACAGTTGTATTTTGAGAAGTTGGGGTCAAAGTTTATTTATTCTTTTGATTCAAGCGCACTATTAAATATTTTTTTGGAAATAGACAATGGATTAAGAAAATTAGTTCATTTTAACGTGTTGTTAAAATATAATATTCTTTTAGAGCCGATGTATAAAAAGCTAGATTTTAACATTTATAAATGATCTTTTTTGTAAATATAACGGTAACAATTATAGCAATTTTATTATTGCTTTATTTACTTGAAAAAGACTTAGGACTTTTCATTATATCTTTTATGATTCTTGTTCAATATTTATGGATGTTTATGTCTATCATAAAAATTGAGTCAGGTGTCTTTATTAATGAGCAAGGAAAGGATGGTTATTTTGTTTATAGTAGCTTGATATTAATGTTATTTTACGTTACAACTTTGTTATCACTGATTTTTTTCAAGAAGGTTTTTAATAAAGTGTTTGATAAAATGAGAACGCCGAAATTAAGAATTGCTAAGATACCCGAAGAAAAGTTAACAATATTGCTAATATTTGCGGTACTTTTCATCGCTTTTTTAAATTTACTTTCGTCGCCCATTCCTTTGTTTTCGGAATCTGTGGATAAATTTAATTTCTGGGAATATGCACGCTATCCATTCTTAAGATCTATTGTTGGTAATGTTATGGGGTTTGTAATTTTTGGTGCGGCATTACTTTTTAGATATTCCAAGAAAATATCCATTTTTTTTATTCTAATGTATATTATATATTTATTAATGATAGGACAAAAATTCACGGGTTTTTTAATTGCAATTTACGCAATAGCTGTTGCGTTGTATTATTCTTCAAAAAAGAAAGTACATTTCCAATTTAAATGGATTGTGAATAAATATACAATTGGCGTTCCAATAATGTTGTTTCTTTTGGTTTGGTACAAATATTATATAAAGAACCCATTTGAATATATGGGACTCACACCTTTTGAGTCAGTTTTTTACCGAGCGTTTGGTTTACAAGCGCATTTATTTTGGGGTGTAACAGAACAATATGTTTATTTAGATAAACCAAACTCCTGGAATATCGCAGAGTTATGGAAGGGAATGCACGTACTAATGTCAGAATTTTGGCCATGGAAACAAGAAGTTCTAATATCAGTTACTCAAAGGGGAGTTAGCTGGACAAATGCATACCCTTCAATTCTAATAAGAATTTTTCCTCTTAGCATAGCTCTAATAGTAAATTTCTTTTTAATGTCAATAGTTTCTCTATTTCAATCAATACTTGTTAAATTTATTAAAGGAAATTCTATTCTATTGAGTATCGTTTTTTTCCAGCTTTTAGTATGGGTAAACTATACATATAACATGGCCTACTTCCATCGACTAACAATACCTTTTATTTTTCTATCACTTTTTTTAATTTATAAATACCTAGTTTATAAATCAACTCGCAAAATAGAAATAAATAAATGAAATCAGCTTCATTAATCAATATAGGTCAATATTTTTATTATGGCTTGATGCTTTTTTTACCATTGTGGCTTTTTATTGATAACATTTTTTTGATACTTTTATTCGCCAGTGCTATTTTATTTAAAAAAGAAAAAGTAGACCCAAAAAGCTTAACATTTCGCTCACTAACCGTCTTTACCGTTTATATTTTAGTATTAGGAATTTTCTCAAACAAATTTTCAGAAGAAATAAATAATTATATTAAAATAGTACCTTTAGTATTAATACCTATAGGCTTAGCACCTTTATCAAAAAAAGAGTTAGAAAAAGGACTTTTTTTTATGTTATTAGGAATCTTAGTAATGCAAGCTGTAGCTTTATATGGAATACTAGATTACTATTTCTTTTCTGAGGGCAAGAAAGTGGCATTAAGAAGCTATGCTAAGGTAAATGACATTTTAAGATTTGAGAGGCCCTATGTTGGTTTTTTTTCTGCTCTAGGGCTAATAATTAGTTATTATTTATTTAAGAATAGAAAATACTGGTTAATCTTATTGCCCGCCGGGATTTCTGTTCTAGTAATTATTACAATTTCTGCAAGGTTGGCGGTTATGATCGTTTTTTTTTCTGCTATGGTAATTATTGTACATGAAATCAAATCTCTTAAATATAAACTTACTTTTTTAGCGAGTATTATTTTATTAGGAATTCTTACGCTAAAACTAAGCGATACTCCATTACAACACAGGTTTTCAGAAATGAAATATGACGCTCGTATAATTATATGGAAAGGAGCATCAAATATTTTCGAGATGAACTCTAAATATATTTTTGGATTAGGCGGACAACAAGAAATAAGACATTCTCTTTTGAACTATTATAAAACTTCTGCCGAGTTCGAATACCCACCAGACAAAACAAGGTTTATAAATCAAAATTACAATACTCATAATCAATATTTAAATGAACTATTAAGAGGCGGTGTTATTGGATTGTTTTTTTATATAATTCCATTTATAATATTGATTTATGGAGCAATTAAAACGAAAAATATATTATCAATATTATTGTTATTTTCTATAGTTACTTTTTCTATGGTTGAAAATGTCTTAGATAGACAAATGGGTGTTTATATTGTGGCATTAATAATATCTCTTGCAAGTACTTTTATGAATGAAAAAATTTAGCTTTATAATATTCCTAATTGTTTTTTTTCTTTCCTGTAATAAAAAAGGAAAACCAGAAAAAGTTAAAATAAATATAGTTGATTCTTTATATACTATTAACGCTTCGTATGCCATTGATGATGTAAGAAGGTATGGTATAATTCCTGGAGAAAGTATTGGAACGCACCCAAAGCTGTTAAAGGACAAAATGGATGTTATACTCGATCTTGCGCGAAGCGGAGTAAAATTGAACTTTCCACAAGGAACTTATAAAAGAGCATTTAATATTGAAGACGTCGAAGATATAGAAATGCAATTTAACAAAGCAATATTTAGCGGCGCAATTAATATTAAAAATTCTAATAATATAAAACTAACTGGATCAATCACAACTTTGGTTAAACTTTACATAAGAGAATCTGATAGAATAGAGCTTGATAACGTTGTAGTGAGATCTGATACATTATTAAGTGGTAACAAAAAAAGAAGCATGGGATGTTCTATACATTCTGGAACAAATAATATTAAAATTAACAAACTTATTATAGAAGAATTAACATCGGGTATTGAAGAAAAGCATGTTAAAGCTGCGTTAGCAATACATGGCCATAATAATGAACCAACAAAAGTATATATCGATTCAGTACATATTAAATCATCAGATCGACATGGAGCGTACTTAACAGGTGAAAACATACATATTAAGTTCCTGTACGTTGATAATTTTGGAATAGGATCTTCGGAAGGAATGAAACCTATGGAAGGGGGAATTGAAGGGGAGCAGAAAGAATTTTCCGGATTATGGATAAAAAATGCTCATAACTCGACTATACAAAAAGCAATTATAAATATTGAAAACTCTAACGCTACTTATAGTACAAATTTTGACATTGGAGAATCTTTTAGACCATTTAAAATAGACACCCTCATAATTAAAGGAGAAAATAAAAACCTTAAAAATAAAAGTTTACAGAGAACAGGAGTCAATGTAAAAGTAAGCCTTCATGAATAGAAGCATATTTTTGTTAACATAAATTTCTTTACTTTTAATAAAGTAATAAGCTAATGATTAAAATAGCGCACATTGCAAATCCTGTTGCGGGTGTAGGGGTATACCTAAACTTACTAGTTAGGCATTCAAATAAAATAAAATTTTCACATATAATTTTATGCGACTCAGATATCAAGTTTTCAAATATACATTTTGATTCAATCCATAACGTTACACTAACTAGAAGTATAAATGTCACACAAGATATTAAATCTCTTCTTAACATAATAAGTATCTTAAACAACATAAAGCCAGATATAATACATTGTCATAGCGCAAAAGCAGGAGTTCTGGGTAGAATAGCTGGTAGTCATTTAAGCATACCAACTTTATATACTCCGCATGCGTATTCATATTTAAGTGCAGAATCAAAAGTCAGAAGAATATTTTATAAAAATCTTGAAAAATTTTTTCGTTTTTTTCCATCAAAAACTTTGGCTTGCTCACCATCTGAATATAATAGAACAGTGAATGAACTAAATTTTAAAGTAAATAAGGTGTTTTTATGGAATAATACTATAGAAGACATTTTAGAAATAAGTAATTCTGAATTACCGATTAAATTTCCTAATAATTTTATATGTTCTGTTGGGAGACCGTCTTATCAAAAAAACACAAAGCTACTTATTGAAACAATATTTGAAGTAAAAAAGGAAATAGAAGACATTCATTTGGTAATTTTAGGAGTAGGCTTCTATTCCCCAGATTTAAAAGTTATTGAAGAACTTATTAAAGACTATAAGCTAAAAGATAATGTCACTTTAATAAAATGGTTAAAAAGACCAGAATTATTAGGAATAATAAAAAAAAGTTCATTGTATATCTCTACTTCGAAATACGAGGGTTTACCGTATGCGGTCATCGAAGCATTGGCACTTTCAAAGGCTTGTATCGTAACCAATGTAGATGGTAATAAGGATTTGATTAAAGATAAGCTAAATGGTTTTTTAGTTGAAGAAAATGCACGTTTGATTGCTGAAAAAATAGTTGAACTCTTAGAAAATAAAGTATTGTTGAAACAGATGTCTAAAAACGCAAGAAAAGATTTTGAGGAAAAATACGTTATACAAAATAATATCTCTTCTTTAGAAAAAATTTATTTATCTCAAATAAAAAACAACTGTATTGAAGAATAGATACTCTCATCTTATAACTCCTTTACTTTTGTTCATTGATTTATTACTAATCAATGGGGTGATTTTGTTCGTAAATAATGAAGAATTTTTAAATACCAAATTTTTACTTTATATCAATTTTTTCTGGATTGTTACCTCTTTTTTTATTGGGTTTTATAAAGTTTATAGATTTACCAAAATCTATAGAATTTTCACTTTATTATTTATACAATCTTTCCTTATTACTTTAGTGTATTTTAGTTATTTCACCATTTTTAGAGAAGGTTTTATTGTAGGGGATCAATTTAAGATTTTAGTATCGATTCTTGTGGGAATAAGTCTTTTAAAGTTACTTTCCTTTTATGCATTGAAGGCCTACCGAAAAGGGGGAAAGAATTATAGAAATGTCGTTATCATTGGTCAAGATGATACTTCAAAGAATGTAGCTCAAATATTTATCGAAGAAGAAGTTTTAGGGTACAAGTATCATGGGTTTTTTTCTAATAAGCCAAAAAGACAAGAGAAGTATCTGGGGAAAATTGAAGAATGCTTTGAGTATATAGTTAACAATAATATTGATGAAATTTATTGCACAGTATCTGTAATGAAAAAAGAGCAAGTTAAGGAATTAACAAAATTCGCCAATAGACATTCAAGAGTGATCAAACTGATACCGAACTCAAATGAGTTGTATAGTAAAAATTACAGCGCTGAATATTATAGCAATACTCTTGTTTTAAATGTTAATAGGCTTCCTTTAGATATTGCAGAGAATAGAGTAATGAAACGTACCTTTGATATTGTTTTTTCTATTTTAATTATTGTATTCGTGCTTTCTTGGTTACTTCCTTTGTTAGCCATACTTATTAAATTAGAATCTAGCGGTCCGGTACTTTTTAAACAAGAACGTGAAGGTTTAGGTGGATACCATTTTACTTGTTACAAGTTCAGATCAATGAAAGTAAATAAAGAATCAGATAAGATGCACGCAAGAAGAAATGATGAAAGGGTTACTAAGATTGGTGCGTTTTTGCGTAAAACTAGTATTGATGAACTACCACAATTTTTAAATGTTTTTATTGGAGATATGAGCGTCGTTGGTCCAAGGCCACATATAAGTGCATTCTCTGAAGAATACCAAAAAGAAATAGATAACTATATGGAACGGCATGCCGTTAAACCTGGGATTACAGGACTCGCTCAAGTAAGTGGTTATCGAGGAGAAGTAATTGAGCATTCAGATATTAAAAACCGAGTACGATTAGATATTTTTTACATAGAAAACTGGTCTCTTTTATTGGATATTAGAATAATAATACAAACAATACTTAATGTGCTAAAAGGAGAAGAAAATGCCTATTAATTACAATTGAAGAATTCTTTACAAATAACGGGAGCAATTGTATTATACAAGGAAAGCGAAAAAGAGCTTACCAAAGCGATTAATAGCTTTTTAAGAATAAAGAATGCAAAGAAGCTTTACTTAATAGATAATTCACCTACCGACTTAATTAAGGATAAATTTAATCACCCCGATATAGAATATATATTTAATAATTCGAATCTTGGCTTTGGAAAAGCACATAATCTAGTTTTAAGTAAAATTGAAAAAATATCTTCTCACCACTTAATATTAAATCCCGATGTAGAATTTTCATCAGATGTTATATCCACTTTAATTGAAGCATTAGATAATGAAAACGATGTTGCAATGATAGCCCCAAGAGTGATTTTTCCAACCGGAGAACATCAATATTCTTGTAGAAGATACCCTTCTTTGTTTGAATTAATTATTAGAAGACTATCGGGAATAAAAAGATTATTTCATTCTTTAATAAAAAAAGGTGAATATGGAGAGAAAGATTTAAGCCAACCTTTTTATCCTGATTTTCTTCAAGGATGTTTTCAGCTTTATAAGACCAAAGATTTGGTGAAGATGAAAGGCTTTGATGAACGTTATTTTCTTTATATGGAAGACGTTGATATTTGTCGTAAAATTGATCAGATTGGCAAGAAGAAACTGTACTATCCCCAAGTACAAATTATGCATACCTTGAAAAAGGGCTCTTCCAAAAACCTTCGATTATTTTTTATACATCTCATATCTAGTATTAAGTATTTCAAAAAATGGGGATTTTAGCTTGACAAGCTTTTTAGACAGTGTATATTTGCATCCAAATTAACAACACAACATGAATATTCTTATTTTGGGCTCTGGTGGCCGTGAGCACGCTTTTACTCTAAAGCTCAATAAAAGCACTAAAATCAATCAATTGTTTGTTGCTCCGGGTAATGCGGGAACTGGTAAAATTGCAACAAATCTTGCGATGGATATAATGAATTTCAATGCTGTTAAGCAAGCGGTTTTAGATAATAAAATTGAAATGGTTGTAGTGGGTCCAGAAGCACCTTTGGTAATGGGTATCCATGATTTTTTCTTATCTGACAATGATTTAAAAGATATTCCGGTTGTAGGCCCTAAAAAAGACGGTGCTTTACTTGAAGGGAGTAAAGATTTTTCAAAGCAGTTTATGCAAAAGCATGAAATACCTACTGCACAATATAAATCCTTCACAAATGAATCATTAGAACAGGGCTATGCATTCTTAGAAACACTAAATGCACCGTATGTTTTAAAAGCCGATGGGCTTGCTGCTGGTAAAGGAGTACTTATTTTAGAGTCTTTAGAAGAAGCTAAAAAAGAACTTAAAGAAATGTTAGCCAATAAAAAATTTGGTGAGGCATCTACCACCGTAGTAATCGAAGAATTCTTAAAAGGAATTGAATTATCGGTTTTTGTGCTAACCGATGGTAAAAGCTATAAAACGCTACCTTCAGCTAAAGATTATAAACGCATTGGTGAGGGTGATACAGGTTTAAATACTGGAGGTATGGGGGCTATTTCGCCAGTTCCGTTTGCAGATGAAACTTTTTTAAATAAGGTTGAAGAGCGTATTATAAAGCCAACTATTAATGGTCTACAAAAAGATGGAATAGACTATAGAGGTTTTATTTTTATTGGACTTATGAATGTTGATGGAGAACCTTATGTGATAGAATATAATGTTCGTATGGGTGACCCCGAAACCGAAGTCGTTTTACCAAGAATTACTTCTGACTTATTAGATCTTTTTGAAGGTGTTGCAAATCAGACATTGCATGAAAAATCTTTTGAAGTAAGATCTCAAACGGCAATTACAGTAATGCTGGTTTCTGGAGGATATCCAGAGGCTTATGAGAAGAATAAAAAAATAAAGGGAACAGAGGAGGTAGAAGACTCGATTGTTTTTCATGCCGGAACGAAGCACGAAGATGGAGATATTTTAACAAGTGGAGGTCGTGTATTAGCCATCACCTCGTTTGGAGACTCAATCAAAGAAGCATTAGAAAAATCATATAAAAACATAGAAAAGATTCATTTCGAAAAAATGAATTATCGTACCGATATAGGATTTGATTTAACCTAGTTGTTTTTCTAGATGTACGATTTCCATATTTGATTTTAGCGCTTCAAATCGTATTATGAAGGATAAAAAAGTTCTTGTTGCACCACTCAATTGGGGCTTAGGCCATGCAGCGCGTTGTATTCCTATTATTAATGCACTACAACAAAATAAATTTACTCCTGTAATTGCCTCGGATGGCGCCGCGCTTAAACTACTAAAGAAAGAATTTCCTGCGCTCGAAAGCTTAACTTTGCCTACTTATAATATACGCTATGGTAATCATTTAAAGCTGAGTTTACTTTTACAAGCTCCAAGAATTTTAAAAGCGGTTAAAAAAGAGAATAAGATTATCAACAATTATATAAATGCAAATGAAAACGTAGTTGGTATTATTTCTGATAATCGTTTTGGAGTTAGAAGCAGCAAAGTGTTTTCTGTATACCTAACACATCAGCTAAAAGTTTTATCAGGAAGGCTAACCACTATTACTACTAGAATTCATAGATTTATTATTAGAAAATTTGATGAATGCTGGGTTCCCGATCTAATGGGAAGCGTATTTTCTGGGGAGTTGTCATCATTTAAATTAAAAGATACACAAGTAAGATATATAGGAATTTTAAGCAGGCTTACTAAAATGAATATCCCTAAAAAAAATGATGTTTTGATCATACTCTCTGGGCCAGAGCCAAACAGAACAGATCTAGAAAGCAAACTTTTAAATGAATTCACCAATTTTAAAGGAAGGGTAACTCTAGTTAGAGGAGTAATAGATAATAGATTAAATAAGCATATTCACAAAAACATAGAGGTTTATAATTATTTACTTTCAAAGGAATTGGAAAAAGAAATCAATCAATCAGAATTAATTATTTGTAGGTCAGGATATTCGTCTGTAATGGACCTAGCAATTTTAGGTAAAAAAGCATTTTTTGTTCCAACTAAAGACCAAAACGAACAGCAGTATTTGGCTGAGCATTTAAAAGGACAGAAAATTGCTTATTTTGAAAACGAAGAAAGATTCAAAATTTCCATATTAGAAAAGACAAATGAGTATACTGGATTTAAAGAAAAAGAATATTCAACATTCAATGTTAATTTATTGCACCTTTTCAAGCGTAAATGAAAATGTAGAACCATTACCATAAGTACTTTCAACAAATACTTGTTGGTTATGACTTTCAATAATATGCTTTACAATTGATAAACCAAGTCCAGAACCACCTTGCTCTCTTGATCTACTTTTGTCAACTCTGTAAAAACGTTCAAACAACCTCGAAATATTTACTTCTTTTATACCCTCGCCGTCATCAGTAATTTTTACAATGAGGCTATTATCATTATAATTGCCGATACTAATAACCGTATTACCGCCATTTTTACCATACTTAATAGAATTTTCAATTAAATTAATAAGCACTTGTTCAATTCTATTAATATCGGCATATACAAAAACCGGAATGTCATAAACCTTATCAAAAGTTAAAATAATATTGCGTTTTTTTGCTTTCATCTCTAAAAGTTCAAACACATTTTTTACAAGCTCTATAACATTAAATTTTTCTAAAACAGGATTGAGGTTTCCAGTTTCAAGCTTTGAGATCATATCTAAGTCTTTTACAACGTCTATTAAACGTTCTACCCCTTTATTAGCACGCTTAAGATATTTTTCTCGGATAGACTTGTCATTTATAGCGCCCTCAATTAGTGTAAGTATATATCCCTGAACAGTAAATAAGGGGGTCTTTAATTCATGAGCAACATTCCCTAAAAATTCACGACGATATTCTTCACGAATTTGTAACATTTCTATTTCCAGACGCTTATCTTCGGCAAACTTTTTCACCTCTTTAGATAGCGTTTCCATATCAGATGTTATTGATTTTTTTTTCAGATCATTAACATCTAGAAGTGTTACTTCGTCATAAATTTTCTTTACACGTTTATAGATAAATAACTCTACGCGAAACTGAATAATTAAAAAAGAGAGTACATAAAAACAAACGGAGGTAATGAGAATAAACCAAAAATTGGTTTCTTTATTGAAAAAATAAGATAAAACCGTTGTTAGAAAAACAACAACAATTGTTAATAATAATGAGGATTTAAAAGCAAATTTATAGGTGCGTCGTAATTTCATTAAATATTGAATTTATAACCAACGCCTTTAACAGTTTTAAAATAATTATCTCCTATTTTTTCACGTAATTTTCTAATATGAACGTCTATAGTTCTGCCGCCTACAACAACGTCATTTCCCCAAACAGTTTCCAAGATGACTTCTCGCTTAAATACCTTACCCGGTTTAGAAGTTAATAAAACGAGCAGTTCAAATTCTTTTCTTGGAAGCGAAATTTTTTCATTTCCCATTTGAACAAAGTATTCATCTTTATTGATGGTAATATCGCCTATATTAACCACATTTTCAGTTTCACTGGAAGTATCTTTTAAACGCCTTAACAGTGATTTTACCTTACTAACCAAAACTTTTGGCTTTACAGGCTTTGTTATATAGTCGTCAGCACCTGCCTCAAAGCCAGCTACTTGCGAATAATCTTCGCCACGAGCCGTGAAAAAAGCAATGATCACATCTTCTAAGCCTTTTGTTTCACGAATTCTTTCACAGGCTTCCATACCATCCATTTCGGGCATCATTACATCTAATAAAATAAGGTGAGGAGCAACTTTTTTAGCAGCTTTTACGGCCTCGATACCATTTGATGCTGTGAAGATTTGATATCCCTCGTTTTGTAAATTGTAACTTACAATTTCTAAAATATCGGGCTCGTCATCAACTAATAGAATTTTAATATCTTTTTTCTTCATTGAAATGGTTATTAAAAACCAAAAATAACCATTATATCTTTTGATTTGTAAACTTAACAATTTGATAACACTAATTAAAAATTAGAAATATCAAATTTTAATGTGTTGATGCAATAATATTTTAAATTTTACGTTACCCAGCGAAATTTCTGGGATATTTTTTTTAACTTTACTGCTAGTCAACTAAGCTAGAAATGGAACATCTATGAAGAAACACTACTTTCTTTTTTTCTTTCTTTTACTTAGCATCACTGCTTTAGCTCAAGTTGATGATAGCAAGACTGCAACTCAAGATAAGCATTTACAACAAAAAGAAATAGATGGATTTAAAATGTACCCTAACCCTGTTGCGAACGGTATATTGAGTATATATACTGCCAATAATGCTATTAAATCTATAGAGATTTTTGATGTATTAGGCAAGAGAGTGTTGTCTAAAAAGATACTCAATCCTCAAATAAATGTTGCTAGTCTTAAGGCAGGAGTGTATATCTTAAAAGTTACCGAAAATAATAAAACAGCTACACGAAAATTAGTTATCAAATAGTATAAACCAAACCTAATTTTAAGCGAACTTTTAGTTCGCTTTTTTTATGCGTTAAAATTTGCTACTTTTAAACTAAATTTATGATGCTAAACAAAATTAACTTAGAAAATATCTTATTTCTAGATATTGAAACCGTCCCTGAAGTCGAAACATATTCAGAGTTATCAGAAGAAAAACAAGAACTATTTTCACTAAAAACGGCCTATCAGCGTAAAGATGAAATTACTGCTGAAGAATTTTATGATCGCGCTGGAATTTGGGCCGAATTTGGCAAAATTATTTGTATTTCAATTGGTTTTTTTACGAGCATTGATGGTGTTAGAAATTTTAGGGTTAAATCATTATCAGGAAATGAAAAAGAACTCTTAGAAGAGTTCAAGAATTTAATAGAACAACACTTTAATAAACCACAGCACTTACTTTGTGCACACAATGGTAAGGAATTCGACTTTCCATACATTGCCAGGAGAATGATTATCAATAAAGTAGTATTGCCTGCTAAATTAAACTTGTTTGGTAAAAAGCCTTGGGAAGTAGCACACCTTGATACCATGGAACTATGGAAATTTGGTGATTATAAACATTATACTTCACTGCGCTTACTAACCAGCATTTTGGGAATCCCATCTCCAAAAGATGAAATTGACGGAGGCGATGTGGCACATGTATTTTATAAAGAGAATAATTTAGAGAAAATTATAAATTACTGCGAGAAAGACACGATAACAGTAGCACAATTGTTACTTAGGTTTAATAATATGGAGTTGCTTAAAAATGAAGAAATAATAAAGGTTTAATTTATCCTTCTAATTTCATAGAGAGTTCAAGCCAACGCTCTTCTTTATATTCAATGTCATTGATAATTTCTTGAAGTTTTTTTGAAAGGTCGGCGATATCATTAGCGTTTACTTTGTTAGTTTCAAATTGATTTTCTATTGTTTTCTTCTGTTGCTCTAGTTTCGAAATTTCTTTTTCAAGATTTTGAAACTCTTTATTTTCAACATATGATAACTTACCTTTCTGAGGCGTTTTTATACGGGAGTCTGTTTTTTTCTCCTTAATCACTTGATCTTTGGGTTGAGAGTCTTCATAAACGCGATAATCAGTATAGTTTCCAGGGAAATCGGTAATATTCCCTTCATTATCCAAAACAAACATGTGGTCAATAATCTTATCCATAAAGTAACGATCATGTGAAACCACCAAAAGATTTCCGGGATAATCTAACAGAAAGCTTTCCAATACATTTAGGGTTAAAATATCTAAATCGTTTGTTGGCTCATCTAGTATTAAAAAATTCGGATTTTGAATCAATACGGTACATAAATACAGTCTTTTTTGTTCACCTCCAGAAAGTTTTTCTACATAATCATATTGTTTTTTTCGATCAAATAAAAAGCGTTCTAACAATTGGCCAGCAGAAATTTTTCGTCCTTTAGTTAAAGGAATGTACTCACCAAATTCTTTAATAACCTCTATAACTTTTTGGCCTTCTTTGATCTTAATTCCTTTTTGAGTATAATACCCGAACTTTACAGTTTCTCCAATAATTACTTTACCCGAATCAGCAATAATCTTTGAAGTAATAATATTTAGAAATGACGATTTCCCTGTTCCGTTTTTTCCTATAATACCAATACGTTCTCCACGCTTAAACACATAATTGAACTTATTGAGTACAACTTTTTCGCCAAAAGATTTTGAAACATTATGAAGCTCTACAATTTTACTGCCCAAGCGCTCCATATTAATCTCTAAGGTTACTTTATGCTCTTTTCTGCGCTGATGTGCTTTTTCTTTTATCTGAAAGAAATCATCAATTCTTGACTTTGATTTTGTTGTTCTCGCTTTTGGTTGTCTTCGCATCCAGTCAAGTTCTTTTTTAAACAAATTCTTAGCTTTCTCTAAATTGGTTTGCTCAATAATTTGACGCTCTTCCTTTTTTTGAAGATAATATGAATAATTACCTTTGTAAGTATATAATTTTCCTTGATCTAATTCAACAATTTCATTACAAACGCGCTCAAGAAAATATCTATCATGTGTTACCATAAAGAGCGTCATTTTTTCTTTATTAAAATAGTTTTCTAACCATTCAATCATTTCTAGATCCAGGTGATTGGTTGGCTCATCTAAAATGAGCAGGTCAGGTTTATTTATAAGAATAATGGCTAGGGAAAGTCTTTTTCTTTGTCCACCTGAAAGGTTATTTATCTTTAGAGATAAATCTTCTAACTGAAGTTTAAATAATATTTGTTTGTATTGTGTTTCAAAATCCCAGGCATTATGTTGATCCATTAGTTCGAATGCCCTTTGATATGTTTCGGTGTCTTCAAGATTTTTTAGAGCATTCTCATATTGACGTATAATTTTTAGCGTTTCATTATCTGAGTTGAAAATAGCCTCTTCTATAGTTAGAGCTTCATTTAAGGTATCTTTTTGAGCTAGAAAAGCAATATGAAGCCCTTTTCGAGAAATCACGTTTCCTTTATCTGGAATATCGTTTCCCACAAGAATATTTAATAAAGATGTTTTACCGGTGCCATTTTTTGCAACAAATGCAATTTTTTGATCTTTATTAATTCCAAAAGAAATGTTTTCGAATAATGCACGTTCTCCATAAGATTTAGAGATGTTTTCTATAGAAAGATAATTCATAACTGCAAAGAAACTAAAAAACCCGAGCAAATGGCTCGGGTTTTTACTAAACAAATGAATGATCTCACTATCTAATAATTAACTTTTGAGTTTCACTAAAGCCATTTGAAGAGCTTATGTTAACAAAATATAAACCACTTTGTAAAGCAGAAACATCAATTGTTTTGTTAAAGAAACTGTTTTGAACAGCATCCCATGTTTTAGATTGTATTAATCTTCCTTGAATATTATAGATATTCATTTTTACATCAACAGCATTTTCATCTTCAATATCTAATTCAACTTTTAAAGAGGCTTCTGCTGAAGCCGGATTAGGTGAAACGGATAGCCCATCAATTTCTAATGAATTATCGTTATCAGACGCAGCAAACCCATTAAACCCGCTACCCAAACTAGCAATTGAGTTAGGAGCAAAAGCGCCACCGCCAGAAGTGGCCGTAATTTTAACCTTGTCAATATATACTTGATCGGCATTTGCGCTAGCATCACATCTAAATCTAAATTGTGCATTCGAAGAGAATGTATAACTAGAAGATGGAATATTTACAGTTGCCGTGTAGAAGCTTCCATTGTTAAAGCTAGAACCACTTGCATAGCTCGCAACAGTATTCCATCCAGAGCCATCATTATATTGTACCCAGAAATCTTCACCATTTTCCATACTATTGGGATAAAAGAAGAATACAATTTCTATATTATCATAACTTGTAACATCAAAAGATCCTAATGTCATCGAAGAGGCAGTGCCAGAGTTATCTCTTAATCTGATCGAATAGGTACCATCGTACGATCTGCTTCCACTATATCTAAAAGCATCACTCCCACCATCAACCCAGCCTTCCCAGCCGGTCTCAAAACTACCGTCAAATAGTACCTGAGTAGTTCCTCCTCCGTTTGATTGAGTAGTAGCATTAACGGTGTTGCTTGCAGAAGAGGTATTCCCCGCCGCATCTTTAGCTACTACATAAAAAGCGTAGCTTGTACTTGCTGTTAAACCAGTAATACTTGTAGATGTTCCTGTAGCGGTGCCTATATTCGTTCCGTCTTGATAAATATCATAGCCTGTTACACCTACGTTATCTGTTGAAGCTGTCCAAGATAAATCTAAAGTAGTTTGAGTTACATTAGATGCACTTAGGTTTGTTGGAGCAGTAGGAGCTTCGGTATCAGCTCCTGATCCAGTTGTAAAAGTAACAGTGTTACTTGAGGCCGATTCATTACCAGCAGCGTCTTTTGCTCTTACAGAGAATGTATAGCTTGTATTAGCCGTTAAGCCTGTGATATTAGCAGTCGTTCCAGTTACATTACCAATATTAGTACTACCTTGATACACATCATATCCTGTTACTCCAACATTATCTGTTGAGGCTGTCCAAGATAAAGTTGCGGTGGTCTCGGCAATATTAGATGCTGTTAAGTTAGTAGGTGCAGTAGGAGCCTCAGTATCCCCGCCAGAGGCACCAATATTTATAGTATAATCTTCTACTTCACCATATGTAAACGTTTCACAAGCTGTTGGAACCCCATTGTATTTCATAGATACACGCATTCTTGTTGCTCCATCTGCTGCTGATGAAGGTACCGTGAACGATCCACTTACGGGAGTTGTTTGTGTTGGAGATTGACTCCAAACTAACTCTCCAGAGTCACTAAAATCTCCATCGCTATTATAATCAATCCAAACTGCATATCCCTCGGAATAAACAGTACCAGTCCAAGTTGGCGTTACTGTAATCGTATATTGTGTATTTTTAGATAGATCGGTTGAAACTGAAGTAAAATCACTGTAAAACTGAGCGCCAGAAGAGTTATCAATTGTATTTAGTTGTACACGACCAATGTATTCATCATTTACATTTGTACTAGCAGAAGCACAATATGACGGGCCACTACCATATGCACTTCCAACTCCTACAGCATGCCAGGCATTTGTTACTGCAATCTCTTCAGCTGATCCAGCCCCATGTAAGTCAATTGCAGATTGAATGCCTTGCGTTCTAGCATCAGAAAAAGTTGAATTAGCTGATAGATATACGCTCTCCAACCTATAAGCAATGTTAGCCGCTTTTGCCATACCTATTGAAGATACATTAAAGCTACTGCCAATATCATTAGTTCCAGAGCCACCTACTACAAGTAAATAGAACCAATAGTTTAATACTCCAGAGTTGGTATGAACACCACAATAGTCATTACTCTGTGTTGGAGTGCCACATTGAGGGTTGATCCAATTAGTTCCGCCATAGGTGTCTGGTTGGCCTAAAGAAGTAGGATTACTCATAGAGCGCAAAGCAGCTGATCCGTTTCTTCTATCTATTTCATCACCGATTAACCATATTGAAGGATCAGGATTAGCGTCGTTCCCGTTACCTTTTGCAAAGTGCTCAACGGCAGCACCCCAAATATCAGAAAACCCTTCGTTCATAGCTCCAGATTCTCTTTGATATGCTAGGTTTGCCGTAAATTCGCATACGCCATGCCCAATTTCGTGAGCGGCTACATCAATAGAGGTTAAGGCATCAAAAAAGCCATTTCCTTCATTACCATTTGAACTCCCATCACCATAAGACATTACATTTAAAAACCAAAAAGCATTATCATAATTATTATCAACATGTACATAACTTCTTAATTGAGAGCCATTACCATCATAGCTATCTCTACTATGGACGTTATTAAAATAATCATAAGTCATCATTGCTCCCCAATGTGCATCAAGGGCTGCATTGTCTTTATCGGCATTGTCATGTTCTGCTGCCGTCCAATTATTATCATTGTCAGTAAACTCAGAATAATTAGTGATATATGGTAGTGAATTACCTATAGGTGCCTGATTATTAGCATTTCTTGTATATACTTTTCTTGAAGCGTCGTTTAGGGTATAATTTCCACCACTTAAAGTAGTCTCAATAGTTTGAGTACCACTATATCTTGTTTGAGCTGTACCCGCAACTAACATTGGTGAAAATGTTTTCACAATATGTTCCGTTGCTTCTGTTGAATTTACCTTAGCCAGGTGTCTACCATCGTGCCCAAAATTATCAACATGCTTTACTCTGGCATTGTAAAATAAGATTTCACCGGTTTGAGCATCAACATAAACATCTGCCCCTCCCATTGGTCGTATACTAAATATTTCAAACTTATAAGCAAGTTTTAATTGTTCTTCAGTGCCTTTTTTGCCTATTTTATCAAAGTTTGGCAATAACACTAATTCTCCCTCAGGTTTTTGATAGCCTAGTTCTTTGGAAGCTGCTACATCTTCCCATAAATATGCTTTAGCTCCAAATCGATTAATGGCATTTTGAAATGCTTGAGACTTGGATAAACGCGGAGCAACATTCACATTTTTTGTTTCATAAAATTCGCCACTCATAGATTCAATTTTTCCCTTTTTTGAGTGAACGGTATAGGTGCCAAACTCTACTTTAACTCCCTTAAAGTATTGTTGGTGTTTTTCATGAATAAACCCTAAGCGATCTTGTTCTGTTTTGATCTTTTTTAGATCGTCATTTGCCTTTAATTTTAACTGACTTTTTAATAATTGTTTTGATTGATTTTGATTGTAGTTTGAAGATTTTTCGAGTACAATTAAGGAAGGATTTCCGTTAGCTCCAGCAATTTTTTGTTTTACGAGATTTTCTTTTTCTTGTGCCGATAATGAAGACGCCCCCAAAATCATTATGCAAGAAAGAAGAAAACCACAGAAGTAGTTTTTCTTCATTTTTTTGAATTTTGATTGAATTAATATTTTGTTTATTTTCTTTTAAAAAATTCATTTTTTAAAGCTTAATTTGCTAATATTTTAAAGAATTCATCAAAAGATTGCCAAATATATAAATATTTATTAAAAATGCAATTCATGGAAAATGGTGATTTTTTTCTAGTGGTTTTCCACTAGTTTTAGCTTGTTGTTTCAAAAAATAAAGTACATTTAGGAAATATAATTACGAGTTTACGATGCTAGAAATAAAAAATCTTAATATTTCTTTTTTGTCTGATGGATTAAAAAACCAGGTTGTTTATAATAGTAGTTTTCACTTAGGAAAAAATGAGATATTAGGGATTGTTGGAGAATCAGGTTCAGGCAAGTCTGTTTCTTCGTTAGCCATTTTAGGCTTATTACCAAAGAAGAATGTAATTAAAGAGGGTGAAATTCTTTTTAATAATCAAGATTTAATGACCCTCTCTGAGAAAGAATTCCAGAATATTCGAGGGAATAAGATTTCAATGATTTTTCAAGAACCGATGAGTTCACTTAACCCTAGCTTAACATGTGGATATCAAGTTCAAGAAGTACTTTTGCAACATCAAAATATTTCAAAAAAAGAAGCAAAAAGCGAGGTTTTAGAACTATTTAATAAAGTAAAATTACCTCGAGTGACCAGCATTTTTGATCAGTATCCACACCAGCTGTCTGGAGGGCAAAAACAGCGCGTAATGATTGCATTAGCCATTGCTTGTAAGCCATCTATTCTTATTGCTGATGAACCTACTACGGCCTTAGATGTAACGGTACAAAAGGAAATAATAAAACTTCTGAAAGAGTTGCAGTTGGAAACTCAGATGAGCATTATTTTTATTTCGCATGACTTGTCTTTGGTGTCTGAACTGGCAGATAATATCATTGTAATGCATAAGGGAATGCTATTAGAACAAGGTGCTGCAAAAATGGTATTTAAAAACCCTAAGCATTCTTATACAAGAGCTTTAATTAAATCTAAACCGAATTTATCAGAACGATTAGTAGAATTACCAACTGTAGAAAGTTTTTTAAATGATACGGTTAATGAAGAAGTTATTTCTGAAAATGCTAGGAAAGTGCGCCATAAAGAATTATATAAGGAAGTGCCCTTATTAGAAGTTAGGAGCCTAAAAACCTATTTTAATACTGACAAATCGCTTTTTGGAAAAAGTAATATATTGGTGAGAGCAGTAAATGATGTTAGCTTTGAACTATATGAAGGAGAAACATTAGGATTGGTGGGAGAATCGGGTTGCGGGAAGACAACTTTAGGAAGAACCATTATGAACCTTGAAAAAGCTACAGCAGGTGAAATTTTATATAAGGGTAAAGATATCACTAAACTTAAACCCTCTGAAATTAAAAACCTGAGAAAAGAAATTCAATTAATTTTTCAAGATCCGTATTCTTCCTTGAACCCTCGAATACCTGTAGGAAAAGCCATTTTAGAACCAATGAAGGTTCATGGTTTTTGTGCGTCAGATGCTGAATGTAAAAAACAAGTAATAGATATCCTTGAACAAGTGGGGTTAAATGCCGAACATTTTAATCGCTATCCTCATGAGTTTTCCGGAGGACAGCGTCAGCGAATCGGTATAGCCAGAACTATTGCTTTAAAACCAAAATTGATTATTTGCGATGAGTCAGTGTCGGCTCTAGACGTGTCGGTTCAAGCACAGGTGTTAAATTTGTTAAATGAGCTTAAAAGAGAGTATAAATTTTCATATATCTTTATTTCACATGATCTAGCTGTAGTAAAATACATGTCTGATCAATTAGTGGTTATGAATCAAGGCAAAATTGAAGAAGCTGGTGAGGCGGATAATGTTTATGAAAGCCCAAAAACAAATTATACACAGCAATTAATTGATGCTATTCCAAAAGGAATTTAATTTATGAAACAACTAACTAAAGAAGAAAAATCTATTTTTAGAGCTTTATTGTTTAAACATCAAGATGGTTTGGCGATTTCTAATACCATTGCCGTGCTTCAAACCAATGGAGTGTTTAATTTCATAAACCAACAGCAACAGACTACACTTCAAAAAATTACTCAAAATTTTTTAGGCTTAAACGCCGGTTATTTAAATGTTGCTTTACGGAGTTTAGCATCTCAAGGTTTTTTCGAATATCAGGTAACTAAGACTAAAATAGAAATTAAGAGTACTCCGAAATTTCTAAGATTACAGAAGTATGTTAACCTCTATGTGATCTTCTCTGAGGTTTATGATGCTCAATTAGAATTATTAAAAACAAATTTCAAAGCTTCTTTTGCTATTAACGAGAATGTGGTAGAACTATCAAAGAAGTTGAAAGAAATACGTCAAGAGAACATAGAGGATGAGTTTTATCAAAATGAGGTAATTGTGCATTTAGAAGGGATTTTACTTTTACCTGTTTTAGTTTTTCTAAATTTTAATGCAGCTATTGAAGATATAGAAGTTAAACAGGTTATTTCAGAAAACGGTAAACTAAAAAATCTTTTAGAAAACTTATTACTTGTTCAAGGAGGTGAGTTCACGAAAAAAGGCAGGTTTCTCTTTGATAAAAGTTATGCCTACGGCGTAACCACATCGTATTTGCCCATTATGGCAAATGTAGAAGATTACCTTAACGGAAATTTTAGGCGTTATTTCGAAAGAGATAATGAAGGTAATGAGCAACATGTTTTTAGAACCATTAATGTTTGGGGAAGCGGTGGCTCTCATTCTACCTATTTTAAACGAATTGATGAGGTATTACTCGATATTTTTAACCAGCCTTTAGATCAACAACCGAAAGGTATAATTGATGTTGGCTGTGGTAACGGTGCACTACTCGAGCACATGTTTAATTTAATATGGAATCAAACCAATAGACGAGATGATTTAGATAAGAATAAACTTATTTTAATTGGTGCCGATTATAACAAAGAAGCTTTATTAAGCACTCAGCGAAATTTAAAAAGAGCTGATGTTTGGGCCGAAGTAGTATGGGGAGATATTGGAAATCCTGCCGAAATTGATGAGAAGCTTGGAAATCTTTACGGAGTAAAACTAGAAGATTTATTGAATATTCGATCATTTTTAGATCATAACAGACCCTTTAATACACCTAAATATAAAAGTGAACACTTACCCATATCAACAGGAGCTTTTGCGCACCGGGGCATGTTATTGAATAATGCAGATGTAGAACAAAGCCTAGTAGAACACTTACTAAAATGGAAACCATATGTTCAAAAACATGGATTGCTGTTAATAGAACTACATACAATTAATCCGAAAACTGTTAGTTTAAACTTGGGAAAAACTCCTTGCACTGCTTACGATGTTACACATGGTTTCTCTGATCAATATATTATCGAAGTGGAGGTATTCAATAAGGCATTAGAACGTGCAGGATTGAAGATAGATCAAGATCATTACTATAAATTTCCTAACTCTAACCTTTCAACAGTAAGTATTAATCTTATCTCTTAAAGTAATTTATTTAAATTCGGGCTTAAAGTTTTTTTGGTAGGTCGCCCACTGGTCTTTAGTCGTCACTGATTTGTAATCGTTTGTAGCGAAAACCTTTAAATAGATTTCCAACTGCTTAGGCCTTAAAAATCCCCTTACAGGGGTTAATAGGTCCGCATTTTCATCTAAAAAAACAATTGTTGGATATGCAGAAACACCAAAATAACTTGCTAATTGGTGTTGGCTATTTCTACCTCTTCTGGAAGCATCATAATTAGGGTTTGAAAAGGTTTTATCTTTAAACTTCACTTCTCCATCACCTTCAGCATTAAACTTTACTGCATAATAATTTTCATTGATGTAGCTTGCCACATCTTTATTTTGAAAAGTATGTTTATCTAACATTTTACATGGTCCACACCAATTTGTATACATATCAACAATAACTTTTCGAGGTTCTTTTTGTTGCGCAGCAAGAGCCTCCTCAACTGTCATCCAGTTTATTTTATGTTCTTGAGTATACCCAGTTAGAGTATAGCCTACAATCATAAATAATATCAATAGTCTTTTCATTAAAATTCTTTTATCCTCTTCAAGAGACGCAAATAGTGTGCCTAAATTACAAAAGAAAACGCTCCAAAGGAGCGTTTCGTATATTTTTTATCTCACACCATGCATGAGTTTTTTTAGAACTGGATTTAACAATATGGATATAATACCAACTCCAATTGGAATTAATGTAAATATTAAGAAGAAGGTACCCATAGAATATTGCTCCGATATTTTATCAATCATTCCACCCATAGTTCCTGCTGCTTTTTGTCCAACCGCAATAGCTAAATACCATACACCAAACATAAATCCAATCATTCGGGCAGGAACTAACTTACTTAAATAAGATAAACCAACTGGTGATAAGCACAATTCACCCATCGTATGTAATAAATAGGCTACGATTAGAAATATCATACTCACTGATGCGGTTTTCGCTCCTTGAGGAATATCTGAGCTTCCATACGATAAAAAGGCAAAACCTAACCCAAGTAAAATCAGTCCCAAACCATATTTCATAGCGGCACTTGGGTTGTATTTACTTTCCCACCAGCGAGAAAATAATGGTGCAAGGGTAATAATGAAGAATGAATTTAAAATGCCAAACCAGGTAGCATCAATCTCAGCGGCATCATTAGAAAACTTGTCATAAACTCTATAAAGAACTAATGCCCAAATGCCTACAAAGGCGACAGCTAATACTATATTCGAAAGTCCAATCTTAGAATAAGTCTTACTAAATAATAAGTAAAGCACCCATGTAATTATTGCTAAGGGCCCAATGGTTAGGATAGCATCTACAATTTTAAAAATCATTCCAGAAGATCCAATTAATTCACGGTTGGTATAATCGCGAGCAAATAGAGTCATAGAGCCTAGAGATTGCTCGAAAAAAGCAAAAAAGAATACAGTGAATACTCCAAAGATAGAAACTGCAATAATTCGATCTCTTACTATAGGAATATATCTTGATATTCTGGTGACCAGAAGTATTAAGAATAAAATTAATGCACCCAAAACTATAGCATTTGAACCGCTTAATCCAAACAATTCAAAAGGTGCTAAGCTTTTTCCTCCTATCTTTTCTAAGGGATCATTGAATAAATAGATTAAACCTCCTATTGAAGATAAAGCGATCAGTATTTTATCAAATAAGGTAAAAGGGTTTAATTTTTCATTCGGTTTTGCATCTTCTTGCTCGGCAGGAGCTTCTTCATTTATATTTTGAGGCAACTCAACTTCATGTTTTTTACTAGGTTTCGCACCAATACTTCCAAATAATGGCCCTGCAAGCCAAAATTGGAGCATACCAATTAACATAAAAATACCTGCTAACCCGAAACCATATGACCACCCAAAATTTTCGGCCAAATAACCACATAACATCATTCCAAAAAAGGCCCCTGCGTTAACACCCATATAGAAAATAGTATAGGCGCCATCCTTTTTCTCTTCTTTACCCTTATACATTTCAGAAATAATAGAGGCAATATTTGGCTTAAAGAACCCGGTTCCTATAACCAATAAAGCCAATCCTGCATAAAAACCAAATTGAGTTTCTAATGCCATAGCACCATGTCCTAAGGTCATTATTAGACAACCAATTACAACTGCTAGTCTATATCCGGTAATTTTATCGGCAATCCATCCTCCAACAATTGGAGTAAGATAGAGTAGTGAAGCATAAGTCCCTATTAGTGCCAAGGCGTGCTCTCTGGGCCATTCCCAACCCGGATTATCACTTACAAAAGGAGCAGTAAGAAACAATACTAGTAGAATGCGCATTCCATAAAAAGAAAAACGCTCCCACATTTCGGTAAAAAACACAATGAACAAACCAGCAGGATGCCCAAGAACTTTATCTTTAAAAAGATTTTCAATATCAGTATTCATAAACGTTATTTAGGTTATATAAAAAGAAAAGCCCTACTTTAAAAGTAAGGCTTCTGTTTAGTAATTTTAATTGCTAGCTATTTCTGATTGTTCGGAAACGTCAATTACTCTTTCATTGTCTTCAGCACCATGAGTTAAAGCTTTTAATTTTTTAAAGAAAGCCCAAATCAGAAGACCAAATAAAATACAGAAAACAGCAATTCCTGTAAAAACTGAGAATTCCCCAAACTTAGAGGCAGATTCCCCTAATAATCCTGCAACCTTGTTTCCTAATCCCGTAGTAGCAAAGTATAAGCCCATCATTAATGAAGCATATTTAGCCGGAGCTAATTTTGTTACAAATGATAATGAAACAGGAGATAAGCTTAATTCACCAACTGTATGAAATAAATAAGCTAATACTAACCAATACATTGCTGAAGATCCAGAATTTTGATATTCGACAGATGCTGCAGACATAAATAAAAATCCTGTACCCATTATAATGAGTCCCATAATCATTTTAAATAAAGACGATGCTTGTTTTCCCTTTAGTTGTCTATTGGCCCAAAAAGCTGCAACGGTTGTTCCAAGAGTTATTATGAAAAATGCATTAAGTGATTGAAACCAAGAAGCCGGAACTTCCCAGCCCATCAACATTCTATTTGTGTTATCATTTGCGTAAATATTCATCAACCCACCAGCTTGCTCAAATGCTCCAAAGAATACAATTACCATTAAAAAAGATAGAATTAAAACAATTACTCTGTCCTTTTCAATTTTAGTTAGAGGCTTTTTTAATAAAGCTCTTTCTTCTTCATTTTCTGATTTCCCTAAGAAATCGCCAACGCCTTTAAGATACTTTTGTCCAGCAATAAACTGTATTAAACCAAATAACATACATATTCCTGCTAAACCAAATCCATAATGCCAACCATGTACTTCACCTACATAACCCACTATTAAACTTGACAGAAAAGCACCGACATTAATACCAATATAAAAGATAGTAAAACCTTTATCTCTTCTTATATCTCCTTCTTTGTATAACCCCCCTACCATTGTAGAAATGTTAGGTTTCAACATACCAACTCCAGCGATGATAAAACCTAAACCGGTATAAAATGCCCACATCTCTTCTATTGCTAAGATACTGTGCCCAATCACTAATAAGATGGCGCCAACAACAACAGATTTCTTTTGACCGAGAAAATTATCAGCGATCCAACCACCAGGAATGGAAGCAACATAAACAAGCATCGTATACCATCCATAAAGCGCAAGCGCTTCAGCATTTGACCATCCTAATCCTGCATTTTGCTCTGTAGTTTTAGTAACGAGATATAAGACAAAAATGGCGCGCATTCCATAATAGGAAAAACGCTCCCACATTTCTGTAAAAAATAACACATATAATCCAACAGGATGTCCAAAAAGTTCCTTTTGATGAGGTTGTTTCACAATATCAGCCATAAGTTATAAGGGTATTTATTTAATGTTTAATTTCTTGTTCTTGCGTAATTTTATTTGAAGCACTACCTAAATGCTCATCTATAAAATCAGACATTTTTTTATATAAGTGTAAACGTGTATTCTTACCTCTATAAATTCCATGCGCTCTATCTGGATATACAAATAAATCAAATTGTTTATTAGCTTCCACCAAAGCATTGATCATTCGGGTAGTATTTTGTACATGTACATTATCATCACCAGTACCATGCACTAATAAATAAGCTCCTTTAAGCTTATCTACATGATTTATTGGTGAATTGTCGTCATAACCAGAAGCATTATCCTGAGGAGTTTGCATATATCGTTCGGTATAAACGGTGTCATAAAAACGCCATGAGGTTACTGGGGCAACTGCAATAGCCATTTTAAATACATCGGCACCTTTAGTAATTGCTAATGACGACATGTAACCACCATAGCTCCATCCCCAAATACCTATTCTATCTTCATCTATATATGGCAGTTTACCTAATTCTTTAGCTGCTTCAATTTGATCTTCAATTTCATATTTTCCTAACTCTTTATAAGTTACCTTTTTAAAATCTCTTCCACGATACCCTGTACCACGCCCATCCACACAAGCCACAATATATCCTTTTTGAGCTAGCATTTGATACCAATAATCATTACTTCCTCCCCAACGATTGGCAACAGATTGCGATCCTGGTCCCGAATATTGATACATTAATAACGGATATTCCTTATTTGGATCAAAATTTGTAGGTTTCAACATCCAAGCATTTAAGTCGCCATTTTTTGTTTTTAGCGAGAAGAATTCTTTTTTAGAAACATTATAGTTGTTTAGTTTTTCAGAAAGCGCTTTATTATTTTTAATCTCTTTGAGTTGTTTTCCAGATTTAGCATCGTTAAGTGTATAAATGCTAGGAGTGTTAGCACTAGAAAATGTATTTATAAAATAGTTAAAACTATTGCTAAAAGCAGCACGGTTCGTACCACTATTTGAACTTAATAATTTCTTGTCTTTTCCATTTAATTTAATTGAAAACACGGCTCTGTTAATTGACCCGCCTTCAGTTGATTGATAATAGATGCGTTTCGTATTTGGATTATATCCATAATAATTGGTAACTTCCCAATTACCATCAGTTATTTTATTTTTTAATTTTCCGTTTGCGTCATAATGATAAATATGATTAAAACCATCTTTTTCACTTGTCCAGATAAAACTATTATCTTTTAAGAAAGTTAAATCGTCAGTAATATCTACATACGCCAAATCTTTTTCATTTAATACCAATCTAGATTTCAAGGTTTTTCCGTCAACAAAAATTAAATTTAAATCATTTTGATGCCGATTTAAGGTAATTACCGATAAGGTATTTGGTTCATTAGTCCACTTAATTCTTGGAATATAATATTGAGAGACACCTTCTAAAACTACTTGTTTTCCTATTTTATCGTTTAAGTTGTACATGTGTAATGTTACTAAAGCATTTTTCTCACCTGCTTTAGGATATTTAAACACTTGTTGCGTTGGATAAAGTGCTTTTCCATAAATATCCATGGAAAATTCTGGAACTTCTTTTTCATTAAAGCGCAGATAGGCAATCTTATCTGAATTTCCATTCCACTGAAAAGCTCTTACAAATGAAAATTCTTCTTCATATACCCAATCAGCAATTCCATTAATAATCTCGTTTATTTTACCATCATTGGTAACCTGAACAGTGATGTCGCTAACCAAGTTTTTAAAATAAATATTATTATTATAAACAAAGCCAACTTTAGTCCCGTCTGGTGAAAATGTTGGCTCTTGTATTTTATGGTTTGACACTAATTGAAGTGCTTTTGAAGCAATATCATATACATAATAAGTGCCCCTTGAAGAGTGACGATAAATTTGCTCAGAATTAAAACCTAATAAAAGTTTTGTTTCGTCATCATTAAACTCATAACTTTCAAAATAAGGTAAACCATTTAAATTTTTGCTATCTACTATAGTTTCAATTTTTTCTAAAGTCTTATAATCATATTTATCTAGACTTGTACTTTTACTTTCATGATTAAAATTTAAGATGGTATAATAATCACCTTTATTCATAGAATGAAATGAGTTAAGGTATTCAGCTCTAAATGTTCCATCAGACCAAATGTCCTCTAAAGTTATGTTCTTTTTTTGGGCTATTAAGGTTGTGGAAAAGGCCAAGAACAGGATGAGAAGTTTTTTCATTGTCAAATTGAGAAATTGGAAAAATTTTGCCAAGTTTACGGAAATTTCATCAAAAATCATCCCAAAAAACAGACAAAATAAGATTTTAACGCATTTATGAAGAGTTTGTTAGAAGGAAAATAAGACTCTTTTTCTTAATTTTAATAAGTCATTTAAGTAGGTGTAGTGCCATCTGGCTAAATTGCTTCAAAAAATTTACCCGGTAATGGACGTATTACAGATTTGAGCTCTAAGTTTAACAATAAGGAGGCTGTTTTATGTATGGTATAATTACAATGAAGTGCTATAAAATCTAATTGTTGTTTCCCTTCTTTTAATAAATAATGATAGACCTTCTGTTCATCAATGGCTAATTCATTAAAAAGTCTTTTTTGAATAGGTTTTTGTTCAGACTCTCTTTTCCAATTTAAAATATATGCCAGATCTTTGGCGGAAGTAAGTACAGAGGCTCTATTAGTTTTTATAAGATTATTGCAACCGGCGCTATAAGCATCTGTAACTCTACCAGGCAAGGCAAATACATCACGATTATATGAATTTGCAATGTCAACAGTAATAAGAGAACCACCCTTTTCTGCAGATTCTATCACCAATGTTGCTTGAGATAATCCGGCAACGATTCGATTTCTCTTAATGAAATTTTCGCGATCTGGTTTTGTACCAGACCAAAAATCTGTAAACAAGCCACCATTTTCTTGCATTTTTCTTGCTTCTTTATGGTGCTTTGAAGGATAAATTCTATCAAGACCATGTGCGAGTACAGCTATTGTTTGTAGCTTATGATCTAATGCTAGCTGATGCGCATAAACATCTACACCATATGCAAGACCACTTATAATAATAGGGTTGTAGTCTTTTAAATCTTTAAATAATGTTTTTAAAAAATCTTTACCATATGCGGTGATTTGTCGCGTTCCAACAATGCTTATTATATTTTTATGCTGAAGACTAATTTTCCCTTTCTGAAACAGGATCAATGGAGCATCGAAACAAAATTTTAAATATTTCGGATAACGATCATCATAAAAAGAAATAACTTCTATATCATTTTTAGTTATAAATTCTAGTTCATTTTCAGTTTTAGCAAACACAGATTTGCTTTTTAAAGCCTTAATTATAGAATCACCAATACCTTGAATTTTTAGTAAGCTGCTTTTGTTTTCTTTAAAAACAGCTTCTGCACTCCCGCAATACCTAATAAGTTTTTTTGTATAAATGTCTCCTACCCCTTCAACTTTAGTAAGAGCCATCAAATAATATTGATTTGTATTCAAGATAATTAAACATTGGAGCGCGAAATATACAAAGTCCTTGTTAATAAAAATTGGGTTACCTACTTGATTAACCTACTTTTTTTTTTACATTTGCTTGTAATGAAACTGGCCGAATATATTAGTGATCTCCTCTACCGGTATGAGTGTGTTATAGTACCAGAATTTGGTGGTTTTGTAACCAATACGCAATCGGCCAAGGTAAGTTCTTATTCTAATACCTTTTATCCGCCTCACAAGAGACTTACTTTTAATAATCATCTAAAAAATAACGACGGATTATTAGCGAATTATATAGCTTCAGTTGATAAGATGCCATTCAAGTCTGCTATGAACTTTATTAATTTTGAGGTAAGTCAATGGAAAGAAGAGCTGGCAAAAACAGATATTTTCTTAGATGAGATAGGTAAGCTTAGCCTCGAAGGTGATAAAATTTTGTTTGAGCCCCAAAAGGAGGTTAATTACCTAACAGATGCTTTTGGATTAAGCACCGTTGTTTCTTCTGAAATCAAGCGAGAAACCTATATTAAACAGGTAGAAGAAATTGAAGAGAAAGCACCAATTTTAATAACAGAGCAAGCTAAGAATAAGCCAAATTATTTAAAATATGCAGCTATTTTCATATTGGGGATATCCCTTTTAGGCTTGGGAGCATATCAATTACATAAAGATAGTAAACGGACTCAAGAAATAGCAATAGATAAAGAGCGAAAGAAGGAAGTTGATCAAAAAATTCAGCAGGCTACCTTCATCGTATCAGACCCACTGCCATCAATTTTACTAGACGCTACTAGAACTACGTATCCTTATCACGTAATTGCAGGAGCTTTCCGTTTCCCTGAAAATGCAGATAGAATGGTAAAAACTCTAAGAGAGCAGGGTTTTGAAAATGCTCGTATCTTAGGGATTAATCATTGGGGTTTAACACAGGTGTCTTTTAATAGTTTCGATACACGTTCTGAAGCTAAAACTTCTTTAGCTACAGTTAGAAAAACCATGAATAAAGACGCTTGGTTACTCGTACAAGACTTATAATTTTTTCCTAAAAATTTCTTCTATTTAGGCTATTGAATTAGCTATCTTTGCCAAGTTTTAAGACATTTTATTCTACATACATTATAGAACACTACAAATAACAGTATTTATGAAAGCAAAGACATCTAAGGAGTCATTAACCGTAGTTACCGACCTGATATTACCGGGAGAAACAAACCCACTAAATAATCTATTTGGAGGAGAACTTCTGGCAAGAATGGATAAAGCATGTAGCATTGCGGCAAGAAGACATTCGAGTAGAATCGTGGTAACTGCTTCGGTAAATCATGTTGCTTTTAACAAAGCGGTTCCTGTTGGTAGTGTTTTGATGGTTGAGGCAAAAGTTTCACGTGCATTCAAATCTTCAATGGAAGTTTATGCTGATGTGTGGATAGAAGATCGTGAAAGTGGAGAGCGTACAAAGGCAAACGAAGCTATTTATACTTTTGTTGCTGTTGATAGAACGGGCACTCCAGTAAAAGTTCCTGAAATTATTCCTGAAACCGATCTTGAAAAAGAGCGTTATGATGGCGCATTACGAAGAAAGCAATTGAGTTTAGTATTGTCTGGAAGAATGAACCCAGAAGACGCGCACGAATTAAAAGCGCTATTTACCAGCTGATGCAATAATATTTCCGCCTTGACTTATCCAATTCTCGGGATTTTGAATGGATGCATTTTTAAATAAACCAAATTCTAAGATGGTTTTTCCCGTAACCGCATCGGTATGAATTGTGCCAATTTCTTGTTTTGTTGTTATAGACTGCCCTCTTTTAACTGAGACGGTTTTAAGGTTTTTGTAAACAGTAATATAGTTACCATGTTGGATTAAAACCATTTTTTTTCTACCTGGTTGTAACTGAATAGCCAGTACTTTTCCTTTAAAAATAGAACGAGCTTTAGCATTGGTTTCAGTGGCTAAATGCAGACCATGGCTTTGGATGGTAATTCCAGGCATTGTAGGGTGTTTTTGTTTACCATAACGCCTAACTACAACGTAACGTTTGATGGGCCATGGAAGCTTACCTTTATTGGCTGCAAAATTTGAAGCCACAATTTTATCTTCAGGAGACATACTAAAACCCGAAGATTTAGAATTTCCTTTTTTATTTGATTTTGCAATGGCTTCTCTAATAAGTTTTTCTATCTGCTTATCTAAAATGGCTTCTTTGCGCTGCTTCTCTTTAATTTGAGAAACATATTTTTGCTCTTTCTTTTTTACCTTTTCTACTAATTTTAACTGAGAATCTTTTTCTTCCTTAATACTATCTTGCTCTTTGTTATGTAAAGCAAGCAGCAGCACTTTTTCATCTTGTTTTAGAGTTAAAGAGTCAGTTAAAACGGTAAGCTCAATTTGTTTATGTTTAATTTCTTCTCCTTGTAATTTTCTATAAGAACTATATTGCTTAAGGTACTGTAACCTCTTATATGCTTGCGCAAAACTTTCTGATGACAATAAGAACATAAGCCTACTTTGTTTTGTCTTAGTTTTATATGACTTAACAATCATCTGGGCATATTCTTCTTTAAGGCTCTTAAGAGATTTCTCTAAGCTGGTAATTTCTTTCTTGTTTTTTTCAATTTCACTAGATAGTTCTAATTCTTCTTTTTCTATAGTACTAATTAATTCAGAACGTACATTAATAAGTTTATTAATATCACCGAGCTCTGATAATAACGTTTCTTCTTCTTGCTTAGATTTAAACAATAAGTTCTGGGCTTCTTTTATTTCTTTTCGAAGTTGTTTTCTTTTTTTCTCTAGCTGCCACTTAGATTGGGCGTTGACATTAATTGTCACAGCAAAAAAGATACTTATGAAGATAAAAAAATGTAACCTCATATACACAAAGCTATTTCTTTTTTGTGATTTTCGCTTCATTTTAGCTCAATTTCTTTATATCCATTTGGTATAGAAAACGGAAAACTTATCGATTTATTAAATTCTACTGTGCGATATTCCACATTTACCGTGGTTGTATATTTTTGATCTTTTGCAGTTATTAATAAACCTTTTGGAAAAAATTCACCATCAATTTTCTCGTAATTACTATAGTCGACACTCAATTTTTTATGTTCATCAGGTTGATCAACTTCTTGCTTAATAAGCTTAAAATTATGAGGGTCAAGAAGGTATAAAATATCAAATAGCTCGTTAGCTTTTTTAGGGGTGAGCTCATAGTATTGATTTTGCAGAGTAATTTCATGCTTCGTATCTTTTAAATTTAAAATAGCTTGGCCTAATAATAAATTCTGCACTTTTTCATAATCTAAATCAGTACCCAACCAATTACTTAATAAAGCAAAATCTCCTTTGAAATAGGTTTTATTAATCTTTTCGTAATAACTAACATTATCTTTTGTAATAAGTGCTTTTCCAATCGGAAATCCAAGTTTTGTTAGACTTATCCAAATAGTATTATCCTTTTTAATGCGAAGGGAAGCTGTAACACTAGGTAAGCTCTCTTTACCTCTATATTTGACTTTCATTTTCGCCGAAATAGTTTCTTTGTCAAAACTATTATTGTAATGATTTTTAATCACTTTACTCACAGATAATGGTTTAGTGGTTGTACCAGTAACTACTGATTTTGTTTTACATGAACTAATCACTAAAAGAATAACTAATATAAAATAAACCCTTTTAAACATAATTACGACTTTTTTTGACGTTTCTCCATTGCCAGATTATAATATTTGCTTGATTCTGTGTTTTTACGTAAACCTTTATAACTTAAACTTAATTCTTCGTAAAAATCAGCTTCAACAGTATTATCATCTATTACATAATCTAGGCCATTTTTTAAATAAGGGACCGCTTCATTGTATTTTTTGAGTTTATTTAAAGCTTTACCGTACATTAAATATACATATGGTTGTGCTGGAAATAAATCTAATCCTTCTTTACTGTCTTTCTCTAGATCTATAAATTGATTTAGTTTTAATTGCTCGCTTAATATTTGTTTTAGAACAGCGAAGGTTTTTTTATTTGCATATATAGCTTTCAGTTGATCAAGCGATTGTTTTTCTAGTTGCTTTGGGGTTTCATCTGAAGAGACTTCTCTATTACTTCCAGGGAATAAAGAGTCTTTAAAAGGAGCCAGACTTTCAGAAAGCAATCCTTTTTTTTCTAGATCGACTAATAAATTCCTTGCGTCTTCTATACGATTATTCCGTATATAAAGAATTATCAGGTCGGCCTGATTCTGCGGCTTGAAATCAACAATTTTTAACTGAATCTCTAAAGCTTTTTTATAATCTTTTTGACGAACATAAATATCTTTAAGATGCTCTAGTAGAAAAATGTCATCAGGATTCTTTTCTAAAGCCTTTTCAGCGAAAGCAATGGCTTCAAAATACTTTTCTTGGGCGAAATAATTTTTTGAAAATTCAAATATTACAGCCAAATCATCTTTGCGTATGTTCTGGCAATTTTCTAATGCTTCAATCGCTTTATCGTAATTACCAATGGCTTTTTGTTGCAGAGCCTTAAAAAAGTAATCTTGGAAATTAAGGCTTTTTTGTTCTAGCTGTAATTCCTTTAGATTCTTTTGTGCCGCCAAGGTATCTATTTCTTCTTCTTGAGCCTGTATACAAGTGACGGCTAGTAGAAAAAAAATAAAAAATAAATATGTTTGGGGCTTCGCCATAAAACGCTTTAAACCAACTTAGAATAGTCACCAATACTTACTGAGGTAAACTCACCATTATATTCAACGTGATTTCCTATCATGGCATTGTCTAAAACAGCATTTTTAACAATTGTGTTTGTTTGTATTAATGAATTTTTAATTGTTGAGTTTTCTACAACACTATTTGTGCCAAGTGATACATTAGGGCCAATTTTTGTATTAATAAGTTTTACATTTTCACCAATATAGCAAGGTTGAATAATTTCAGAATTTTCTAGAATAACCGAGTTGGCAACTAAACTTTGTCCTTCGGCATGTGTGAATTGTAAAATACGACCATTAGTTTCAACAGTAATTTCTTTATTTCCACAATCCATCCACTCATCGACTTTTCCCGGAACAAATTGTGCACCTTTTTGTTTCAAGTTCTCTAAAGCATTAGTTATTTGATATTCTCCTTTTTCTTTAATATCATTATCAAGTAAATATTGAATTTCATTTCTCAAAGCTGCACCATTCTTAAAATAATAAATACCGATTATAGCGAGATCTGACACAAAACTTTGTGGTTTTTCAACAAAATCTGTAATAATGCCATCTTTGAGTTTAATTACGCCATAAGCACTTGGATTTTCTACTTGTTTTACCCAGATAGCTCCATCTTTAGAAGCATCTAATGTGAAATCAGCTTTAAATAAAGTGTCTGCAAAAGCAATCACACATGGACCATCTAATGATTCTTTAGCGCATTGAATTGCATGTGCAGTACCCAAAGCTGTTTCTTGCACGGTAACAACCCCTTTTGCACCTAAATCATTTGCAATTTTCAATAACTTCTTTTCAGTATCGTTAGGAAAAGTTGGCCCAATAACAAATGCAATTTCCTCAACATCTTGATTTAATACTTTTACAATATCTTCTACCAAACGTTGAACGATTGGTTTACCGGCAATTAATGTTAGAGGTTTAGGTATAGTAAGTGTATGAGGGCGTAATCTTGAACCAATGCCCGCCATAGGTACAATAATTTTCATGAGCTAAATCTTTTTTAATCGCACAAATATAGCCAAAATAGTAAGAGCTTAGAGGTTTATTTTGTTAGTATAAAGGCACCATCTTCATTGGTATAATGAAATGGAATTTTGTAATTATAGCAGGTTTGCTTCCACCGTGTTACAAAACTTTTATAGTTTGAATTATCTGCAACTATTTCTTTAGGCTGAATGATTTTAATTAAACGTTCTAAATTAATCTTAGGTGATTGTGTAAGAAGTATAGATTTTGGTTCAAAATTTTTTATCCTGTATATGTTTAGGCTATCAATTAATAGGACATTTCTTCTCAAAAAGGCATTGTTATTTACAGAGTCAATAAAAACAACTGTATCTATATTATTTGAGCCGATAATATAAGATTTAAGAATGTGATCATTAATGTTCAAAGAGTCTAAAGAATGGTTTATTATTAATTGACCACTTTTTCTTTCCCCAATAATTGACCCTTTATTTTTATTAAATACAATTAGTTCATTCTTAGAAGAAGTTGACCATTTTTCATAAATAAAAACAGATTGTAATACGATTAATGAAAACAACGCATATAAGAATCGATGGTATGTTTTCTTTTCAATCCAACGAAAACCAAAAACAACAACAAGATAAGAGGAAATCATTAAAAAGATTGAAAATGAAATATTTTGAAATATAAATGATTCTTCATTAGCAATTAAACCAATAAACTGGTTCATAGAATAGATAAGTTTTTGAAAAGCAGATGCTAAAAACGTAGGTATTAAATCTATGATAGAAAGGAAAATAACGAGTAGTCCAAACCCAAGAATAAATCCTAAGACAGGAATGATTAGTAGGTTGGTTACAAAAAATAAACTTGGAAATTGATGAAAATAATATAAACTCAAGGGCAAAACTCCAATTTGAGCTGCAATCGACACTGTAAAAATTTTCCAGAAGTAATCAATAGATCTCCATTTTGGTTTCCAAACTTTATAAATAATTGGTTGCAACCATACTATAAAAAAGACAGCCAGATAACTTAATTGAAAACCAACATTGAATAAATACATCGGGTTTAATAATAATAAAAAGAAGATTGAGATGATTAGATTATTATAAATGCTTGATTTGCGACTTCCTAAAATACTTATTGCTACAGCGGTAAACATTGTTACGGCTCGTACAACCGATGGCGATAACCCAACAGCAAAAGCGAAACACCATAGCAGAAGCAAGGCAAGGAGTAGCCTTATGGTTTTTCCATTTTTAAAATACGTTATTGGTTTTAAAGAATAGTTATTAACCAAAGAACGATTCCCACATGTAAACCAGAAATAGCTAAAATATGTATGGCCCCGGCCTTCGTATAGTTTTCAATAAGTTCTTTAGAAACTTCTTGTCGCTGACCTAACAGAAGTGCATTAATTATGTTCAATTCGTTGCTTTTAAATCCTGCAGCAATTAAAGAACTATTAATTTTTTCTCTAAATCGATTCGCAAAACCACTTGAACTTATTTTATTGGAATCTAGAAATAGGTAATCATCATGACCAATAGTTATCTGCCTATAAATTTGTTGCTTTTCTAAATGTACTTTATAGTTAAACTGATGCGGATTTTTAGGCTTATGAATTTTCTGGAGCTCACCTCTAATGAGAATTTTATCCCCAATACCAAACTTTAATAAGGAAGTATCTTTAATTACATTGAGTAACAATTTTCCCTGTGATTTTCGGGTATTAATTTGAAGCACAGAAGCTTTAAATTTTTGATGATAAGAACTAGATTTTAATTTAGTATCAATCTTTAAAACATAATTATTGAACTTGTTTTTTTCAATATTATGTGCGGTATAATGATAATTCTTGTTAACATTATTTTGGAACAAAACTGAAACCAACCCAATACCAAAAAATAGGATTAAAGTAATTATGGTAAAACTTGTAAAGCGCCGTAAATAAAGTCTTTGATGGAGATAGGCTATTGTTAATAATATAAATAGAAAAACCAGTATATTAGAAACTAAAGATGTGTTTAAGCGATAAAAATACCCAGTAATAATACCGAGAACTAAAACGAAAGTTAGTTGCAATGGTATGAATTTCAAAAGCTTCAACTAACTAAAAAGGACTAAAATTCTCAATTTTCAACTTTTTTGCCATTTATTGGCAAAACTAAACCATTTGTTAAGAAATTACAGACAATTATTTATTTAATACTAAAAAAGTAATTTTTGCGTTTAACTTTGAGGAACAAAACAAAATTGCCTATAGACGGAAAGTTACTATTGTAAAAGAAAAATTTAGAGTTATTTAATAAAAAGCCTCACAACGTTTTCTCATGACGAAGGGAGGTTTTTTTCTTTTACAAGTATAGGCTTTTTTACGAACTTCGCAACTTTATTTGAAGTTGAGCAATTGAAATCCAAAATCACATTTAAATATATAAACCAACTTGCTATACCAGCTATTATATCTGGTATTGCAGAACCTTTATTGTCAATTACAGATACTGCGATTGTGGGTAACGTAGCTATTAATCCGGTGGAGTCATTGGCTGCAGTTGGTATTGCAGGTTCATTTCTGTCTGCTCTATTCTGGATATTGGCGCAAACGCGTTCGGCGATATCAGCCATAATTGCGCAATATTTAGGAGCGAATAAATTGAACGAAGTAAAAACCCTACCAGCACAAATCATTGTAATAAATGTTTTAGTTAGTGCTGTTATTTACATCGTTACAATCTTTTTTGTAGATGAAATTTTTAGGCTTTACAATGCCGACGGCTTAATTTTAAACTATGCTGTTGATTACTATAAGGTAAGAGCTATTGGTCTACCATTAACCTTATTTACGTTCTCAGTATTTGGAGTATTCAGAGGGATGCAAAATACGTATTGGCCTATGATAATTAGTATCATAGGAACTGTTTTAAACATATTGTTAGACTATATGTTGGTTTTTGGGATAGAAGGATTTATCCCTGCAATGCATATACAAGGAGCGGCTTATGCGAGTGTTATTGCTCAGGCTGTGATGGCTTTGATTGCTTTAGTTTTAATGCTTCAAAAAACACCTTTTAATTTAAAACCCTCGATGCCCTTTAACAAAGAAATTAAACGTTTAATTTCTTTAAGTTTCAACCTGTTCATACGAGCTTCGGCTTTGAATATTGCGTTATATTTTGCAAACGCCTACGCAACAAAATATGGCGATAGTTACATTGCTGCTCAAACTATAGCCTTTCAAATTTGGTTGTTTTTTGCCTTTTTTATTGATGGTTATTCGAGTGTAGGAAATATAGTTTCAGGGAGATTGCTCGGAGAAAAAGATTACAAGAATCTTTGGAATTTAAGCATAGATCTTACCAAATTTGCAGTTATTATTGCGATCATTTTAGGAACTGTTTGCTTTATTCTTTATAAACCGATAGGTCAACTATTCACCGAAGATTCTTTGGTTTTAGAAAGTTTTTTTGCCATTTTTTGGATCGTGATAATAATGCAACCATTAAATGCTATTGCTTTTGTCTTTGATGGTTTATTTAAAGGGCTGGCAGAAGCTGTTACACTGCGTAATACACTTTTAATAGCTACTTTTTTAGGATTTATTCCTGTGCTATTAATTAGCGATTATTTTAATTTAAAATTATACGGAATATGGATTGCATTTACCGTTTGGATGTTTTTAAGAATGGCCATTCTTGTTATAAAATTCCGCAAAAAATATCTAGTATAAAGTCCGCTTACTTAACGGGAATGCACAAATCAACGATCGCTTTTTTTTCAGGATGCTGATTAAAATCATTATGATAAATTCCAAAGGGTTCGCGCTCATTGTCAAACTCATACCCTTTTTCGTTCATCCAAATAAACATGCCTTCCCAAGCTTCGGTAAATTTATCTACAGTAATTTCCATGTGCCCAATAATACATTTTCCAGGTGAGAAATCACGTTTAGAAATGTCACCACTTGTTTCAATATTCTCATCAATAGTAAAAGATGCACTTATACGTAACTTGTCTTCTTCGGTAACTTTAGGGCTATCATGGTAAATAGTAACCGCCTTTAAATGGGGTGAAGCTAAAACACCTTTTGGACCAGCCCATTTCATGAGTTTAGCATAGGCTTCACCTATTTTGTCAAGGCTTCCTACTTGTGTTATGTATGCCAATCTCATTTTCGGCAACTCTTTTATGGTAATGTCTGCATTCATACTAATAAAATTTAAATGATTATTTATGTTGCAAACATAAGGTTCAATCAAAAGTATGTTTTTACCATTCTTGCTATTGACTTTGCATATCTTGCTAAATTTCGAATCAGTTAATTTTTTAAATTTAGAAGGACTTAATCCATAAAATTTATTGAAAGATCGGGTGAAAGACGCATTGCTATTGAATCCACAAATTGTAGCAATTTCACCAATTGTCAATGTTTCTTTATGCATCAAAAGTGAAGCTGCCTTTTCAATACGTTTTCTGTTAATATAAGTGTTTAGGGGCTCGCCAATAATCGCCGTGAAAACTCTATGAAAGTGATATGGAGAATAAAAAGCACGTTTGGCAACGTGTTCTAGCGTCAAATCTTGACTTAAATTTTCCTCAATATACTCTAAGGCATTATTGATTCTTTTTATATAGGTATTGGTATCCACCAAAATCAAGAAATAGATTCGTAGATCAATTTCGCTGCTTTCGCACTAGCACCCTTACCCCCTAATTTTTGTTCTAAATCATAGTAGTCTCCAAATAGTTTCTCACGATGTTTTTCATCTAGAATTTTTTGAAGTTCTTTTTCTAAACGTTGTTCGTTTAAATCATTTTGAATCAACTCAGTTACTACTTCTCGATCCATAATTAAATTCACTAAAGAAATAAACTTTAAAGTAATTATACGTTTGGCAATATAATAAGAAATAGCTCCAGCTTTATAGCAAACTACTTGAGGAACTTTAAATAATGCTGTTTCTAAGGTCGCTGTACCCGATGTAACTAAGGCCGCATAAGAAATAGCTAAAAGATCATAGGTTTTATTAGCAATAAACCTCACATCGTTATTACTTATAAACCCTCGGTAAAATTCGTAATCTTGACTTGGGGCTCCGGCAATAACAAATTGATAATCTTTAAACCTAGTAACCATTTTTAACATCACAGAAAGCATTTTGGTTATTTCCTGCTTCCTGCTTCCAGGCAACAAGGCAATAATAGGCTTATTTCCTAAATCATATTCCTTTCTAAAAGTATTTTCAGCAACTGTCGGTCTATTTGCAATGGCATCTAATAGTGGATGGCCAACGAAAGAAACTTCGTAGTTGAATTTTCGATAGAACTCTTGCTCAAATGGTAAGATGACATGCATATGATCTATATCTCTTTTGATAGCTTTCACCCGACTAGCACGTGATGCCCATACTTGAGGAGAGATATAGTAATTGGTTTTAAATCCGGCTTTTTTTGCCCATTTGGCAATTCTAAGGTTAAACCCAGAGTTATCAATAAATATTAAAGCATCTGGGTTATATTGGGCGATATCTTTTTTGCAGAAAGAAATAAGCCCAAAAATTTTACGGAGATTAGAAAGCACTTCAGCAAACCCCATAAAAGCACGTTCTTTATAATGTACTACTAATTTACCACCAACAGATTGCATTAAATCGCCACCCCAAAACCTGAACTCAGCTTTTGGGTCAACCTTTTGCAATGCCTTCATCAAGTTCGAAGCATGCAGGTCGCCTGAGGCTTCACCAGCAAGTAAGTAATACTTCATGTTAGATAAACTGAGATATCAATATCATAAATGCAATAAAAAAAGTAGCGATTAAAACACCTCTAGCTCTATAATCTTGTTTTCTTTTTATAAAAACAAAAAATGCCAATAAGTTGGGTATGGCAGCAATACTTAACACCATACCATATAATTTTCTAGACTTAATTACCTCTAATGCCTCAGTAAATGACCCTTTCAAAGCAAATTCTACATATAGATAAAACCCAATGGCTGTAGCCAATAATCCTGTTAAAATTCCAATGCCAATTTCTTTTCGCATTATAAATCCCAATTATTTAGTTTATGAATAAAATGATGTGCAGTAAGATCAAATTGTACGGGTACTACCGAAATATATCCGTTTTCTAAAGCCCATATGTCGGTATCTTCACCATGATCCAGATTAACAAACTTTCCCGAAAGCCAATAATAATCTTTCCCAAGCGGATTGGTACGTTTATCAAAATCTTCTTCCCATAAACCATGTGCTTGACGACAAACTTTAATACCCTTAATAGCTTCTTTTTTTGCTTTAGGAATATTAACATTTAATACAATGCCTTCTGGAAGTTTATTCTCTAGAACGTTCAGTGTAATTCTTTTAACAAACTCTCTAGATGGACGAAAATCAGCATCCCAATTATAATCTAATAAAGAAAAGCCAATGGCTGGTACACCTTCAATTCCTGCTTCAACTGCAGCACTCATCGTGCCCGAATAGATAACATTGATTGATGAATTTGATCCATGATTTATACCAGAAACACAAAGATCGGGCTTCTTATTTAAAATTTCATTAACTGCCATTTTAACGCAATCAGCAGGAGTACCAGAACAACTATATTCTAATTGCGGGCCATCATCAACTGTAATGGGGTTACAATACAAGGTTGAATTTACGGTAATTGCGTGCCCCATACCACTTTGAGGACTATCAGGAGCAACTACTACTACATCACCTATTTCATTCATAATAGAGATCAACATTCGTACACCTGGTGCAGTAATGCCGTCGTCATTGGTTACTAAGATTAATGGTCTGTCTTTCATTTTGATTTGTTAGCCAAACAAAACTACTACTTTTTTATAGGTTGACCATCGATGTATGGTTTAACATTTTGTTAGTATCAGAAACTATTGAAAATCACTAACTTTGTTATTCATCCAAACCTACAAGCAATGAAAATTAGAAATTTTTTTCTAGCAGTAGCACTATTTTGTGCTACTTCTACGGTAATAATCGCTCAAGAAACAACAAAAAAATCATGTCCTTGTTGCACTGATGAACACCAAGCCTTTGATTTTTGGATAGGTGACTGGACTGTTTATAATACTGATGGAAAGGTAGTTGGGACAAATCTAATTACTAAAGATAAAGAATATGGAAATTGTGTTTTGAGAGAGCAATGGAAGTCAGCTAGTGCAAACAGAGGAACGAGTTATAATTATTACAACTTAACGGATAAAACATGGAATCAGGTGTGGATAGACAATTCTGGCTTCAGTTTAACGTTAAAAGGTAATCGCGTTAATGATAAAATGATTTTAAAAAGCGAATTGCTTGACGGTAAAAATGGAAAGTATTATAACCAAATTACATGGCAATTAAGTGAAGATGAGTCAGTTACGCAAACCTGGGATATTTTTAATGAACAGGGTAAATTAGTACAACAAGCCTTCAAAGGCATTTACAAAAAAACTGTTAAATAAGCTTTTTATTAAACAATTGGCATTATTTTAGTAGTTTGATAAGAGAATGTTAATGAACCGAATGATAAAATTTATGAAAAGAAATTATAAGATTATAGTGCCATTGGTACTATTGACAGGAATTTTATTGAGTTTTAGTATCAAAAAAAATTCTTCTGACCCTGAAAAAGATAAAGTTCTATTAGGATTAATTCGTTATGCCCTTACCCAAGGTCATTATGAGCCTCAAGATATTAATGACGAATTCTCCGCTTCTGTATTTAATGACTTTATCGATGGATTAGATCCTACAAAGCGATTCTTTACTCAAGAAGATATCAAGCAATTTGAATTTTATAAAGATAAGATTGACGATCAAATAAAAAATGAAGACCTTACATTTTACAATGTGGTTTATAGCCGCTATGCGAAACGTTTACGTGAAGCTAGAAATCTATATAAAGAAATCTTAAAATTTCCCTTTGACTTTAATAAGGATGAAGAATTAAATGTAAACTACGATAAAAAGGCATTTGCAAAGAATGAAGTGGAGCAAATTCGTAATTGGCGTAAGCAATTGAAATTAAATACCCTTGTGCGTTTGCATGATAAGATTGAAACAGAGAAAGACAAGCAAAAAGAAGATGCTTCGTATAAAATAAAACCTTTTGAAAAGCTTGAAAAAGATGCACGTATGGCCACTTTAAAAAGCACGGAAGAATTTTTTGACTTCATGGATGATCTCGATGATAATGATTGGTTTTCGGTTTTCGTAAATAGTATTTCAGGAGAATTTGATCCGCATTCAAATTATTTTGCCCCTAAGATCAAAAAGAGATTTGATATAGATATGGCTGGTAAACTTGAAGGTATTGGAGCTCGGTTACAGCGCAAAGGAGATTATACCACAGTCGCTGAATTAATCTCTGGTGGACCTGCATGGAGAGCAGGTGAGTTAGAAGTAGGAGACGTTATTTTAAAAGTTGCGCAGTCTGATCAAGAGCCTTTAGATATTGTTGGAATGCGTTTAGATGATGCGATTGAGTTTATTAAAGGTAAAAAAGGAACTGAAGTTAGACTAACCATTAAGAAAATTGATGGATCTACTAAAGTAATATCTATTATAAGAGATGTTGTAGAACTCGAAGAAACTTTTGCTAAAACGAGTATTGTAAAGAAAGATAATCGCAAGTTTGGAGTGATTAATCTTCCTAAATTTTACATAGACTTTAGCGAGCGTAATTTTAGAAACTCAGCAACAGATATGGCACGTGAGGTTGAACGTATGAAAAAAGAAGGCATTGAAGGGCTATTGATAGACTTGAGAAATAATGGAGGAGGTTCTTTAGAAACGGCCATTGCTATTGCGGGATTATTTATTGAGGATGGCCCGGTGGTACAGGTAAAGTATAGAGAAGGTAAACCTAAAATAAGAAAAGATCGTGACCAAGAGATTCGTTGGAATAAGCCATTAGTTGTCTTGGTTAATGAATTGTCGGCATCAGCCTCAGAAATTTTTGCAGGGGCAATGCAAGACTATAACAGAGCAGTAATTATTGGTAGCAAACAAACTTTTGGTAAAGGAACCGTACAAACGGTAATGCCTTTAAATAATTACATTAAATACGATAAAGATCTTGGTGCATTAAAAATGACAATCCAAAAATTTTATCGAGTAAGTGGTGGTTCTAATCAGTTAAAAGGAGTGATTTCTGATGTGGCTATGCCTAGCAGATATACTTACATGAATATTGGCGAGCGAGATGAAGAGAACCCGTTACCATGGGATAAAATTGCAAATGCTAACTATACCGCATGGGATGGTTATGATAATTTTTACGAAGTAGTGAATAACAGTAAGAAACGAATAGCTGCAAATCCGCACTTTAAACTGATTAATGAAAATGCTCTTTGGCTAAAAGTTGGTCAAGACGATGAAACAGTAGCGTTGAGCTACGAAAACTATGTAAGAGACCTAGAAACGAGAGAAGAAGAAAGCAAAAGATTTAAACCTATCTACGACTATAAAAACAATTTAGTATTTGAGTCTCCTGAATATGAAAAACCATTAGTGGCGAAAGATGACGTGTTAGCAGATAAAAGAAGGGTTTGGCATAAAAACTTAAGTAAAGATATTTATATTGAAGAAGGTTTAAATGTATTAGCCGAATTGAAACTTAGAAAACCTATTACATTTGTAAAAAATTAATTTCACGTTAACGTGTCAAATTCACTTACCCAATTAGCCCTGAAAAAATTCAAAAAGAATCGATCAGGGCTTTTTAGTTTCTGGTTTATTATTCTTGTTGGTATAGTAGCGATATTTGCTTATGTTTTTGCACCGGATGACTCTCAAAATGCCAATCAAATGCATTTAGAAATCCATTCTAAAAAACCTGGATTCACTGTTCAAATGCTATCAATACCATCAGAGCAAAAAACAAAGGATTTTTTTTTCAAAACATTGTTTTTTGGCAAACAAAACACCTCTACTGAAATACCAATTTCTAACTTTAAAATTACAAACGATCAATTAGAAATTGTGCAATATGCAGAAGAAGAAACTCAAAGGCTTGTTAAAACATACCCGCTATCGCAATTTCAAGGAAACCCCAATAAGTATATTAAAACCAAGAAATTTATTTTAGGAACTGATAAGTATGGTCGAGACTTATTAAGTAGAATGTTGGTAGGAGCTAGAATTTCTTTTTTTATAGGCTTCATTGCGGTATTCATTTCATTGATTATAGGCATTACTATTGGAGCAGTTGCTGGTTACTTTGGAGGTAAAATAGATGCTTTCATTATGTGGCTTATTAATATTACATGGTCTATTCCAACCTTGTTGCTTGTAATAGCAATCACATTGGCCTTGGGCAAAGGATTTTGGCAAGTATTTATTGCGGTTGGCTTAACGATGTGGGTAGAAGTAGCACGAGTAGTACGAGGTCAAATTATAAGCGTTAAAAAAGAGCAATATGTTGAGGCTGCTAAGGCATTGGGCTTCTCAAATGCACGAATTATTTTTAAACATATTCTGCCAAATATTATGGCACCGGTAATTGTTATTTCAGCAGCCAATTTCGCTGCGGCTATTTTGATAGAAAGCGGACTTAGTTTCTTGGGCATAGGAGCACAACCACCTACACCATCTTGGGGAGCAATGATCAAAGATCACTATAGCTATATTATTCTTGGTAAAGCATATTTAGCGGTTATTCCTGGTTTAGCAATCATGAGCTTGGTAATGGCTTTCATGTTAATAGGCAATGCACTAAGAGATGCCTTAGATGTGAGAAATTAACTATGATATCTTATTCTTAATAATAGGTAAAAATTCATAATAGCTTTACCTTTGCTACGTTTTGCTAGCAAAATTTCAAGAACATATTAACATTAGATTTCCCTTTTTAGAGGATAAAAAACTATTGATTGCCATATCAGGAGGAATTGATAGTGTTGTACTTGCACATTTACTACATCAATCTAATTTAGAAATAGAGTTGGCGCATTGTAATTTTAAATTACGAGGAAAGGATTCAGATGCAGATGAGCAATTCGTGAAAATTTTGGCCTCGAAACTAGGTTTAAGAGTTTTTATAAAATCATTTAATACTAAAGAATATGCATTAAATAAAAAGCTTTCAATCCAAATGGCTGCAAGAGAATTACGCTATAACTGGTTTGAAGAGCTTTCGCAAACTAATAAATTAGATTATGTTGTGACCGCACATCATCTAGATGATAATTTAGAAACCTTTTTAATCAATTTTATAAGGGGAACTGGTTTATCTGGTTTAGTTGGGATTCCAGAAATAAATGGAAAAATAATTAGACCGTTATTATCATTTTCAAGGTGCCAAATAGAAGAATATGCCGCAGAGAACAATATTACTTGGCGTGAAGATGGTTCTAATGCAGATACAAAGTATACCCGTAATAAAATTAGGAATGAAATTATTCCTTTGTTAAAAGAATTAAACCCAGGTTTATTGAAGTCATTTAAACAAACTTCAAAGCATCTAAAACAAAGTCAAGATATTATTACTGAAGAGGTTTCTAAAGTAATTCCAGAAGTTTTTGAATTCAAAGGGAAAGGGGTATATAGAATAGACATTCAAAAGATTCAGCAATTGGCGAACCCCAAGGCTTATCTGTATGAAATATTAAAACAATATGACTTTACCGAATGGAAAGACATTACTGATCTTATGAGTGCGCAATCTGGCAAGCAAATATTTAGTCATACACATCGATTGATAAAAGACAGAGACCATTTTTTATTACAAGAACTTCATTATACAGAAGTGCCTCATAACTTTTTGATTAAGAAAGAAGATGAACAGCTGACAACTAAAGAATTCTCTCTTCATCTAAAACGAAAAAACGTTGAATCTAAAGTAGATAGGCAAGAGCTTATTGAAAAAGGTGTAGAAAGTTCAAACTTAGTTTTTATTGATGCCGATAAGTTGCGCTTCCCTCTTATGCTTAGAAAATGGCAAAAAGGTGATTATTTTTATCCGCTTGGCATGACCGGCAAGAAGAAGCTAAGTAAGTTTTTTAAAGATGAGAAATTTTCGCTTATTGACAAAGAAAATGTTTGGTTGCTTTGTTCAAAAAATCAAATAGTTTGGGTAATAGGTAAAAGATTAGATAATCGATTTAAAATTACAGAAAACACTAAAAAAATAGTACAAATAAAATACAACTCTTAGTATATTGTACAACATATTACAGATGGATAAAGAAATAGAAAAACAGGTACAGCAGCTCAAAGCAAAATATGATGCAATTGGGCAAGATCTAGATACACATTTAGATGGTTTGCTACAGAGTAAACCCATGACATATTGGGATTATATTCAAACCGACGCCTTACTCAATTTACAAGTACAACGTACCACATTACCTGATGAAATGGTTTTTATTATGTATCATCAGATAAATGAATTGATATTTAAGATGATTTTATGGGAGATCAAACAAGTTTCTCATAATGATAAATTAACAACTGATTTCTTTGCTTCAAGGCTCATGCGTATTAGTCGTTACTTTGATATGCTGGCCACCTCATTTGCGATTATGCAAGAGGGAATGGAAATAGAGCAGTACATAAAATTTAGAGATACTTTAACGCCTGCTAGTGGCTTTCAGAGTGCACAATATAGACTGATTGAATTTTGCTCAACAGAATTAATCAATTTAATTGACTATCGCTTTAGAGGTACAATAGATAGAAACACACCATTTGAACATGCTTTTGAGCATTTATATTGGCAAGCAGCAGGGAAAGACTACAAAACAGGCAAGAAATTGTATTTTTTAGAAGAATTTGAAGAAAAATATAAAGGTAAGTTTATTAGAACCATGAAAGAATACAACATGATTAATTTATGGACAAAGTTTAAAGCTTTACCTAAAGAAGATCAAGATAATGTTGACTTAAAAAATGCAATGAGACATTATGATCATACGGTTAATGTACGGTGGGTAATGGCACATTATAATGCTGCTCAAAAATACATTGGGGGTGAAGATATTGAAGCTACAGGAGGTAGCGAATGGCAGAAATACATGCATCCTAGATATCAACGACGTATATTTTTTCCAGATTTATGGAGTAAAGATGAACTTGAAAACTGGGGTATCGATAATTTAGTAACGCATAAAGTACTGAGTTAAACTAAAATTTTAATTAAAAAATAAACTCCTTTAAAGGCACAACTTTTTAGGAGTTTTTTATTTTTGGAACAGTAATTGTTTTAAGCTGATTGGCTAAACATATAAAAATGAAGAAACTACTAACAATATTAGCGTTTTTTGTACTATTTACCACCATGGCGCAAACTGATGCCAAGGCTTTTAAAACAGGAGAATGGCTTCGTTTTCGAATTAGTTATAGTAATTTTTTTAATGCAGGTAAAGCTACTTTAGAAATAAAAGATGCTAATCACAGGAGTAAAGAGGCGTATCATGTGGTAGGTAAAGGAAAAACCACAGGAGTGATAAGTTGGTTTTTTAAAGTTAGAGATAATTATCAAACATATTTTTATAAAGAATCACTTTTACCATATCATTTTGTTAGAAAGATCAATGAAGGAGGGTATACTAAGAATAGAGAAATCTTTTTTGATCATGAAACCAATAAAGCAATGGTTAAAGACCACAAAAGAAAAACCGAAAAAAGCTTTGATATCGAACCATCTGTACAAGATATGTTATCTACGGTATATTATCTCAGAAACAAAGACCTGAGTACAGTTAAAAATGATGATGAGATACTGCTAGATATGTTCTTTGATGATGAAAATTATAAGTTCAAATTAAAGTGCCTGGGTAGAGAAGTGATACGAACAAAATTTGGTAAAGTAGCTACGATTAAATTTAGACCAATTGTGCAATCTGGACGTGTATTTAAAGAACAAGAAAGTGTTACCGTTTGGATAAGCGATGATAAAAATAAAATCCCTCTACGTATAAAGGCCTCCTTAGCTGTTGGTTCATTAAGAGCTGATATTGATGCTTATAAGGGGTTGGCAAATCCGTTTCCAATTATTTTTTAACAAAACAGTTTTTTCTTAATTACATTAAAAATAGTAGATTTGTCAAATTATTTTCAAATGACGCTGCTAACATGAAATATATACTTCCCCTGCTTCTAATCTTAGTATTTTCTTGTAAAAATGAAAAAAAAATAGCTGAGATACCAGGGAAAATAGCTACTGAAGTTCCTCTTATCGAAAGGTATGGTTTTATATTTAATGATTTTAAAGTTGTTGAAGATACCATTCAAAAGGGAGAAAGCTTTGGAGCAATCCTTGATAGAAATCATGTGGCAGCATATGAAGTATTTAAAATCGCCGAAGCCTCCAAAGACACATTCGACGTCCGTCGTTTAAGAGCTGGAAAACCGTATACTATTTTAGCAACAAAAGACACTACAGAAAAAGCTCAGGTGTTTATTTATCAACCAAGTAAACAAGAATATGTTGTTATTGATTTTAGAGATTCAATAACAACAAAGTATAAAAGAAAACCGATTAAAACGGTTACTAGAACAGCAGCTGGCATTATCAGTTCAACACTTTCTGAAGCAATGGATGAGCAAGGATTAGACTATGCTATTGTGAATGAAATGTCTGATATTTATGCCTGGACCGTTGATTTTTTCCATCTGCAAAAAGGTGATAATTTCAAGATTATTTTTGAAGAAAAGTATGTTGATGATTCTACATATGTAGGAATAGGAAAGGTAAAAGCGGCATATTTTGAACATAAAAATAGTCCGTTTTATGCATTTAATTTTGTTACAGATTCAACAAAGAATATTTTTGATTTTTACGATGATAAAGCCGACAATTTAAGACGTCAATTTTTAAAAGCTCCTCTACAGTTTAGTAGAATATCTTCACGATATAACTTAAAGCGTAGAATACGTTATTATGGCCGTGTAAGGCCACACAGAGGCACTGATTTCGCCGCACCTGTTGGCACACCAATTAAAAGTACGGCAAACGGAACGGTTGTTGAATCTGCAAGAAGAGGCGGGAATGGCAATTATGTAAAAGTTAAGCATAATTCAACGTATACAACGCAATACCTTCATATGAGAAAACGAGCAGTTAAAGTTGGAGATTTTGTTAAACAAGGAGATGTAATTGGTTGGGTTGGAATGACAGGAAATACATCTGGGCCACATGTTTGCTATCGTTTTTGGAAAAATGGCGTACAGGTAGATCCTTTCAGACAAAAATTACCTTCGGCAGAACCTCTTAAAGAAGAATATAAAGAAGCATATTTTAAGTTTATTGAGCCGTTAAAATATGAGTTAGATTCTATTATTATAAGTGAACCAACTGCCTTGGCAACAATTTCTGAAGACGAGCTGTAACCAAACTCTTAATTCTTAACTTTCCGATAAGGTTTTCGTAAAATAATTACCAACATACTTGTTGATTACACTTGTTAGGTTAATTTTACTGTTCAAATAATTTAATAAGCATGGCCTTAAAAACCATTAATCCCTCTACCACAAAATCTTGGGTAAAACTTCAAGAATACTTCCAGCAAGTAAAAGACACCACAATCAAATCATATTTCCTTAAAGACGATAGAAGAAAAGAAAGATTTACAGTTAGTTTTAATGAGCTAGAGCTTGATTTTTCTAAGAATAAGATTGACCAGAAAGCATTTGATTTGTTGATAGAACTTGCTTCTGAAGTCGACTTAAAAGATGGAATCGAAAAGTTATTTTCTGGAGATAAAATTAATGCCAATGAAGAAAGGGCAGTATTACATACAGCCCTAAGAAATAAGGGGAAGAATGTTGTAAACGTTGAGGGTAATGATGTAATGCCAGAAGTAAGAGCATGCTTAGAGAAGATTAAAACTTTCTCAGAAAAAGTAATTTCGGGGGCTCATAAAGGATATACAGGTAAGGCAATTACAGATGTTGTAAATATTGGTATTGGAGGATCAGACCTTGGACCACGAATGGTAGTCGACGCGCTGCAGTATTATAAAAACCATTTAAACACCCATTTTATTTCAAATATTGATGGAGATCATGTAGCCGAAACTCTTAAAGATTTAAATCCAGAAACAACCTTATTTATTATTGTTTCAAAAACATTTACCACGCAAGAAACTCTTACAAATGCATTAACGGTAAAAGATTGGTTTTTGCAATCTGCAAAAGAAAACGATATCCAACATAATTTTGCGGCGGTTTCTACGAATCTGGAAAAAGTGATAGAATTTGGTATTTCCAAAAACAATGTATTTACAATGTGGAATTGGGTCGGCGGACGTTATTCTTTATGGAGCGCGGTAGGTTTATCAATTAGTTTGGCACTGGGTTTTGGTAAGTTTAGAGAATTACTCGATGGGGCTTATGATATGGACACACATTTTAGAACCAGCTCTTTTGACGCTAACATACCGGTTGTATTGGCAGTGCTTAGTATATGGTATAATAATTTCTATGGATCTGATAGCGAGGTTGTAATACCTTACTCACAATATTTAAGTCAATTGGTTCCTTATTTGCAGCAACTATCTATGGAAAGCAATGGTAAATCCATTGATAGAAATGGTAAAGAGGTTGAATATCAAACGGGCAATATTATTTGGGGTAATACGGGTACCAATGTGCAACATGCTTTTATGCAATTAGTTCATCAGGGCACAAAGCTGATTCCTGTTGATTTTATAGGCTATAGAAATTCATTGTATGGATATAGTGACCACCATAAAAAGCTAATGGCAAATTTTTATGCACAAGCAGACGCCTTGTCTATAGGCAAAACAAAAGAACAAGCGCACTTAGAACTAAAGTTGTCTGCCAATCAAAATGCATCGACATTATTGCCATATAAAGTATTTGAAGGAAACCGTCCTTCTAATATGCTGCTTTTCGAAAAACTAACTCCATCTTCCTTAGGGGCCTTATTAGCATTGTATGAGCACAAAACTTTTGTACAAGGCTACATATGGAATATCTATAGTTTTGATCAGTACGGTGTTGAATTAGGGAAAGAAATGGCTAATAAACTTTTAAAATAGCCTGATAGTTTTTTAATTTAGAGTTAAGGTTTTATAAATTTTCTGCCCTAAAAAACTTAACTAACTGTTTATTAGAAAATTATAAAAATACATATATTTGTCTGTTGCAGCAAAAGTTAATGTTTTCTTAAAGTTGGAAATAACTTTAAATATTTACATTTGCCGCGCGAAACATAAACTAATTCAATTTACGCATGAAAAAAATTACATTATTGTTAATGGTGATGTTGTTTGCCACAACGTCTGCCATTTTTGCACAAACACTTACGGGAACTGTTAACGCAGATGATGGACCGCTTCCAGGAGCAAGTGTCATTGTTAAAGGTACGGCTACTGGTACTCAAACTGATTTTGATGGAAAATTCTCTTTAGGAGTTTCTGAAGGTTCAGGTACACTAGTTATATCATTTGTAGGATTTAACTCTAGAGAGGTTACTTATACTGTAGCGGCTGGAGAAACAAAAGACTTAGGAACTATTACTTTAGAATCTGACAACACGCTTGATGAAGTTGTTGTAACAGCCACATCGTTTGCGATTGATAGGCAAACACCAGTTGCTGTATCTACGGTTAGAGCTGTAGAGATTGAAAATAAGTTAGGAACCCAAGAATTTCCAGAAATTTTAAAGAATACTCCAGGGGTATATGCTACAAAATCTGGAGGAGGTTTTGGTGATGGTGATTTACAGTTAAGAGGTTTTAACTCAGAAAATGTAGCCGTTATGATTAACGGTGTACCAGTAAATGATATGGAAAATGGTAGAGTTTTCTGGTCTAACTGGGCAGGTCTTGCAGATGTTACTGGAGCAATGCAGGTACAAAGAGGTCTTGGTGCTTCTAAACTTGCAGTGCCTTCTATTGGTGGTACCGTTAATATTATAACAAAAACTACTGATACAGAATTAGGTGGTAATGTTATGGCTGCTGTTGGTAATGATAACTATTTAAAATATGGAATTACATTATCTACAGGTTTAATGGACAATGGTTTTGCTGCGTCTGTATCTGCATCTAGAACTACAGGTGACGGATATGTAGATGGAACAGAATTCAAAGGAGCGAATTACTTTGTAAACATTTCTAAAAAGTTAGGTGACAAACATAAATTATCACTTACTTCTTTTGGAGCACCTCAACGTCATGGACAAAGACAAGATAGATCTTTAATTTCTGCTTATAGAAATGCGGAACAAGGGATTAAATTCAACCCAAACTGGGGTTATAAAAATGGTCAAGTGGTACATATAGAGGATAACTTCTACCACAAATCACAAACATCTTTGAATCACGAATGGATCATGTCTGATAACACCTTTTTATCTACCGCTCTTTACGCCTCTTGGGGTACTGGTGGTGGTGGTGGTACTGCAGGAACCAACAGAGATTTATTTAGAGTAAGATTAGGAGGAGATGATCAACCTGTTGATTTAGATAATATTGTTGAAATCAATCAAGCGAATGGTGCTAATGGTTCAGAAGCTATTCTAAGAGCGTCAAGAAATGACCATAGCTGGTTCGGATTATTATCTACTTTTAAAACAAATTTCTCTGAGAAATTAGCGTTCATAGGAGGTATTGATTTAAGAACGTACACAGGTGAACACTTTAGAGAAGTTACAGACTTATTAGGAGGTCAATATTTCTTAGACAATGATAATGTAAACAATCCAAATGCTGCAGTAGGTGTTGGTGATAAAATTGCTTATCACAATGATGGTGAAGTGGGTTGGCAAGGAGTTTTTACACAATTAGAATATAATAATGATGTTTGGGCTGGTTTTATATCGGCTGCAGTATCAAATACTTCTTATAGAAGAATTGATTACTTCAATTACTTAGATAGCGATCCTTTACAAGAAACAGATAAATATAACTTCTTTGGTTATAGTGTAAAAGGTGGATTGAACTTTAACATGAATGAATATAACAACGTTTTTGTTAATATTGGTTATTTTGAAAAAGCAGCTGGTTTTGACTCGGTTTTCTTAAACTTTAATAATGAAAACATCAATGAAGATGCTGAAAATCAAAAAATATTTAGTGCTGAAGCTGGTTATGGTTTAAGAGGAGAAAAGTTAGCAGCAAATATTAACGTATATTATACGAAATGGGATGATAGAACTTTAACAAGATTCTTCCAAAATCCTGATGGAACAAACGGTACTGCTAACATTACAGGTGTAAACGCAGTTCACCAAGGTATTGAGTTTGACTTTGAATACCGCCCTTCTGATAAAATTCGATTTACTGGTATGCTATCTTTAGGTAACTGGGAATGGGATAATAATGTAGAAAATGTTCAGATTTTTGATGAAGAACAAAATCTTATTGAAACAATTGATTTATTCATTGAAGGATTGAAAGTAGGTGGGCCAGCTCATACTACTGCTGCATTAGGAATGGATTGGAGAATTATGGAAAAAGCCAATTTCACAGTAGATTATAACTATTTTGGAGATATCTATGCTAGATATGATCCGAATGATAGAGGTGAACCTGGACCACAAGCATGGGAATTGCCAGACTACCATACTTTCGACGCTAGCTTAAGATATAGATTTAAAATCTTAGACTTAGACGCAAATATAACGGGTAGAATGAACAATGTGTTTAATACTGAGTATATTCAAAATGCTGTAGATGGTTCTGGATCTTTAACTAGTACTGCCTTAGTATGGTATGGCTTTGGTAGAACATTTAATATAAGTGCAAAGATTAATTTTTAAGAAATAGAAAAATGAAAAAAATAATATACTTATTAGCGGTTGTTACAACATTTTTCACAAGTTGTGACCCATTAGATGATATATATGACGAATTAGATGCGAATTCATCTAATGTTATTGTTGGAGAAGCAAAATATACATTAACAGATGAGGATTATGATGATTTAGGTTTATCATTCCCTAATTTTGGTTCTACTGATGACGCAAAAGCTTTGTTACCTGCTTTTTTAAGCGATTTATATCCTGTTTGGGGCGAAGGATCTCTAGCTGAGGTTACTTATGACTTATGGGCTCCAAGAAGAGATGAAAGAAGTTTAATAAGATACACTGTTACTTCAGATGATTATGATGAGCTTGGACATAGCTTTGGTAATTTCTCTAGAGACAGTCATTTATACGATTTCTTAGAGTATAAATATCCAGACCCAGATGATAGAACATTAGTTTCATTAACATATGACTTTTGGAATGGGAGTAGTGTAGATGAATTAAATAATGGCTTCTTATATCTTAATGGAGAATGGGAGTTTATCTTAGGATTTACAGATGAAGAGTATACATTGATGGGAGAAAGTTTTCCAAATTTCTCTAATGAAGATGAAGCTGATGCTAAAATTCCAATTATCTTATTAGATAAGTTAAAGTTTGATGGCTATGAGGCCGGAGATGTTGTTGGTATTATGTACAAATTATTTGTTACTGATGTTGATGATATTGATATGGATGGAAGAACAGATGATAGAACGACTTATAGCTATGTGAAATACTTCGTTTTTGATGGTTCAGCATGGTCAGTTTATAATAATATAGTATCTGAGTCATTACAATTTGGTCATGACGGAAATACTTGGGTGCCAGATAATACTATTAGATATAGAATTACGAGTGCCGATGTAACGTTTATATCTAATACGTTCATCGATATTTATCCTGGGCCAGCAGATAACGTTGGTTTCTTCGGTTCTTTTGATAGAAGACCTGGTAGTAGCAACTACTGGAATGATGATATGCTATTAGAAGCATTTAATGCACTTTTAGATAATATTAATCCATCAGCTGAAGAAGGACAAAAATATGTGCTTACGTACGTTATTTACAACGGTTCAACTGTAGATGAAACAATGAATGTGATTAAAACTGGAGGTGAATGGGTTTATAATAACTAAACCTTCTATTTTTAACATATAAAACTATAAAACCTCTTATCTTTACACGGTAAGAGGTTTTTAATTAAAAAGTAAATGAAAAGAGTTGTAATAATAGCATTATTAAATCTAATATTCTTTGGTTGTAGCAGTGATAGTGGCGGAACAGAACCAGCACCACCACCTCCTACAAATGAAAAACCAGTAGCTGTTGATGATGCTGTTACCTCGGTAGAAGATTCAGAATTTGTAATCTCAAATTTATTGTCAAATGATACTGTAATAACAGGGGCGAGAATCACCTCTTTTGATGCTACTAGCTCAAATAGCGGAACAATCGTTGATAATAGAAATGGGACTTTCACCTACACTCCACCAGATGGTTTTGTGGGCAATGACACCTTTACATATACAATATGTGATAATGATTCAACTCCAGATTGTTCTACAGCTACAGTCACAATAACAGTTACTGACGAGGGAAACCCTACAGCAGCAAATGATGTAGTAAACACCGCTAAAAACACTTCGGTAACGATTAATGATTATGCACAGAATGATGATACGGTAGACGACACTGAAATAGACTCAGTTGATTCTTCAAGTACACAAGGAGATGTTACTTTAAATAATGATGGTACTATTCTGTACACACCTCCAACAGATTTTATTGGCGACGACACTTTTTCGTATACTATTTGTGATGACGATCAGCCAAACGCCAGCTGCGCTACCGCTACAATTACGGTTTCTGTTTTAGAAACAGTTTCTTTTAATATTCCTGCGAATTTAATTAGCTATTATTCAGACTTATTAATAACATCAGATACAGACTTAAATTATACGTTTGTAAGCGATCTCACTATAGACAAACACACAACAATACTGTCTTATGGACAAAGACATAATTATTTGTATGATGCTGATGAAGATGAAGCAAATGCAGCCAATGTGATATTAATGTATACAGGAGAAAGTAGAGATGAAAGAGAATATACATCTGGAAATAACTCACATTCACCACAAACGTTTAATACCGAACACGTATATCCACAATCAAGGCTGAATGCTGATGATGCTGTGTCAGATCTACATCATTTAAGAGCATGTGATGCAGATGTTAACTCTGATAGAAGTAATTTCCCTTTTACAACTGGAAGTGGCTCAAACGGCGTTATCGATGGTGATAAATGGTATCCTGGTGACGATTGGCGAGGAGATGTAGCAAGAATGATTATGTATTTGAATGTTCGATACGGAGAAACTTTTGATAAGGTAGGAACATTAGATTTATTTTTAGAATGGAATGTTGCTGATCCTGTTTCTTCATTTGAACTACAAAGAAATGATATATTCCAAGGTGCTCAAGGAAACAGAAATCCTTTTATCGATAATCCATATTTGGCTACCCTTATTTGGGGAGGTACACCGGCCGAGAATAAATGGGAATAAAATTGAAATAATATAAACTAAAGAGATAACTAAATATTTTGCCATGATGAAACTTATCCATTCTTATTGGGCGTACATAGTACTTATAATCTTAATAGCTGCGGTTATAAATGCGATTAGCGGAATGTCATCCAAAAGAACATTTAAAGATAAAGACTTACGCATTTCTTTATTTGCTTTGATTGTAACGCATATTCAGTTATTAATTGGATTGGGTTGGTACTTTATGAGCCCATGGTATAAGTCGATGAAAGAAATAGGTATGGGAGAAACTATGAGTAATTCAGCACTACGTTTTCAGGCGATAGAACATCCTATCACAATGATTTTGGCAATTGTATTAATTACGATGGGCTGGTCTCGTCATAAAAAACAAACTACAGATAGTGGTAAGTTTAAACAAATAGCTATTTTCTATGGCCTAGGCTTGGTTCTAGTTTTAAGCAGAATCCCCTGGAATCAATGGTTTTCTTGATAGAATTCAAGAAGTGAGAGAAAATTCATCTCTATCATTTAAAAACTGTAGTTTTTCTCTATATTTTTTAATTAAACCTTTATCAAGAGTTATCACTTCTATTTGTTCAATATCAGGAGTAATAGTTGATATTTTATTGCCCAAAACATCATACGCGGCTGAATGCCCATTATATTCATAATTATTTGCATCAAAACCAACTCTATTTACACCAATACAATAGCTCATGTTTTCTATCGCACGAGCTTTTAAAAGTGAATTCCAGGCAGTAATTCTAGGCTTTGGCCAATTTGCAACGTAAAAAAGTAAATCATAGTCATCAACATTTCGAGCCCAAACAGGAAAACGTAAATCGTAGCAAATAAGAGGATAAATTTTCCAGCCCTTATAATTCACCAATAGCTTTTTTATGCCAGCGGTATACACTTTGTCTTCTCCTGCCAAGGTGAAAGTATGTCGTTTATCATATGTTTCAATTTTACCATCTGGATGAACAAATAACAATCTATTAAAATACTGATCACCTTCTTGAATAACCAGACTACCCGTAATGGCAGTTTCCCTCTCAATAGCTATGGTTTTCATCCAATTTACGGTTTCACCTTGCATAGTTTCAAACACTCTTTCGGGATACATCGTAAAACCAGTGGAAAACATTTCTGGAAGTAGTATTAAATCAACAGGTTGAGAAATTGAATTAATCTTTTCTGCGAATTGTAATCGGTTTAACTTAGGGTTCTCCCAAGCTAAATCGGGCTGTATTATAGCTACTTTTAATTCTTCTTGCATACTTAAATACCATTTAAAATTTCGGCCGCACTTTTAAGGGTTTCATCCGTTTTTGCAAAACAAAAACGAAGCATTTTATGATCTTCATTATTTTCATTAAAAACAGATATTGGAATTGACGCTATTTTGTTTTCAATGGTTAATCGCTTGGCAAAGTTCACATCATCTTCATTTGAAATTTTGGAATAATCTAATGACTGGAAATAAGTTCCTTGCGCAGGAATAAATTCAAACCTTGAATCTTTAATTAAGTCTAAAAATAGATCGCGCTTTTGTTGAAAGAATTGAGGTAAAGACTCGTAGTGTTCTGAATTATTTAAATATTCTGCCAGAGCAATTTGCATTGGATGGTTTGCCGAAAAGACGTTAAACTGATGTACTTTTCTAAACTCTTTCATTAATTCTTTAGGCGCACAGCAATATCCTAATTTCCAACCAGTATTATGAAATGTTTTTCCAAAAGAAGCAGTAATGAAACTACGCGATTTTAAATCATGATATAAGCAAACCGATTGGTGTTGCTCATTATCAAAAATAATATGTTCATAAACCTCATCGCTTAATAGTATAATGTTTGTTCCTTCAGTTAGTTTTTGAAGCATGTGCATGTCCTCTTTCGTAAAAATACGACCACTGGGATTTTGAGGCGTATTAATGATGATCATTTTGGTTCGATCATTAATTTTTTGCCTGACCTCGTCCCAATTAACATTATAATAAGGAGCTTTTAGCTGAACTGAAATAGCCTTACCCCCGTTTAATTCAATTGTGGGCTCATAGCAGTCGTAAGAAGGCCTAAATATAAGCACCTCATCATCTTGTCTTATAAATGCCGAAATAATAGTAAAAATGGCCTGTGTAGCTCCAGAAGTGACTGTTATTTCAGACTCTGGGTGATATGAAGTAGTGTATAAATGCTCAAATTTTTTAGCAATGGCTTTGCGCAAGCTTAGTGCTCCTGGCATTGGTGCATATTGGTTATAATTTGAATTCATGGTTGCACTCACAAGATCAATAAGTTTTTGATCGCTCTTAAAATTTGGAAAGCCTTGTGATAGATTAATGGCATCATGCTTATTGGCCAGTGCACTCATTATTGAAAAAATTGTAGTACCAATATCAGGTAATTTTGAAATGTGCTGCATAGGGTAAAGATAACAACTTATGAAAAAGAAATAGCATTGAGAACTTTGTTATCTTTGATCGCAATCTAAAAATATAATGATGAAGCTTTTAAAATTTTTATTACTGTTTGTAACAATTCAAATTTCGGCTCAGCAAGGAGGAATGTGGATACCTTCACTTTTGGAAGGAATGAACGAGGAAGAGATGAAATTACTTGGGAGTAAGCTTACTGCTAATGACATTTATAACGTAAATAATTCTAGCTTAAAGGACGCGATTGGTCATTTTAATGGCGGCTGCACAAGTGAAGTAATTTCCCCTAAAGGATTATTATTAACAAACCACCACTGCGGATTTGGCCAAATACAATCACATTCATCTTTAGAAAATGATTATCTAAAAGATGGTTTTTGGGCTAAAAATTTAGAACAGGAATTGCCTAATGAAAGCCTATATGTTGAATTTATTGTTAGAATAGAAGATGTAACAAAAAAAGTACTTGCTGGCGTTTCTGATGCAATGACTGAAAGAGAAAAACAATCACGAATTGACCAGAATAGTAATGCGGTTCAAAAGGCGATTAAAAAAGAAGCATGGCAAGATGTAAAAGTGAAGGCTTTTTATAAAGGAAATCAATATTTTTTATTTGTTACAGAGCGCTTTGAAGATATTCGCTTAGTTGGTGCACCACCAAGCAGTATTGGTAAATTTGGAAGCGATACAGACAACTGGGTTTTCCCGAGACATACAGGCGACTTTTCGTTATTTAGAATTTATGCCGATAAGGATAACAGACCGGCAAAATATAGCAAGGAAAATATACCGTATAAGCCAAAACATTTTTTACCAATATCATTAGATGGCGTTTCTGAAGGAGATTTTACAATGGTATTTGGTTTTCCGGGAAGAACAAATGAGTATTTACCTGCTGTAGCGATAGAACATATTACAAAAGAATTCAATCCTACTAATATTGCCATTCGAGAGGCAGCTTTAAAAGTCATTGACGAGAAAATGAAACAAGATGATGCAGTAAGAATTAAATATGCCTCAAAGCAGGCAAGAATCGCGAATGCCTGGAAAAAGTGGATAGGTGAAAATTTAGGGATAGATAAGAGTAACGCTATTGAAGAAAGACAAAAATTTGAAAAAACTTTTAAGAAAGCATTAAAAGAAAAAGGCTTAGAGGCTACTTATGGTGGTATCTTACCTCAATTTGAAAAGTTATACAAAGAGTACGCCTCTATTAACATTAAAAGGAGAAACTTTATTGAGGTTTTTTTAGTGACAAATGAATTAATGCAAATGGCCTTTAGAGCTTATCAATTAGAGCAAGCTATAGAGCGCAATCCAGCTGCATTTAAGAAAGCAAAAGCATCGCTTATAAGTAGGCTTAAAAGGATTCATAAAAACTATGATGCAGGAGTTGATAAGGAAGTTTTTAAAAGTGTAATGCCATATTATTCTAAAGATGTTGATCCAACTATTTATGAAAAAACGGCATTTGTAAACCTTGATCAAGCCTTAAAATTATTAGAAGGTTCGCCTGAAGAAGTAAAAAAGAACCTCGATAACGACCCCGCATATAAATATGCAAAATCAATGGTATCTGAATTTTTTAATGTAATGAATCCAGAATTCCAACAAAGAAGTCAGGCCATTGCGGCTTTACAAACTAAATATATGAAAGCGCTAATGGAGGCATTACCGAACGAACGTTATTTTCCAGATGCCAATGGCACCATGAGAGTTACATATGGGCAAGTAAGCGGATATTCACCAAGAGATGCTGTTTACTATCAGCCCGTAAGTTACTTAGATGGTGTAATAGAAAAATATGTTCCCGGAGATTATGAATTTGATGTGCCACAGAAACTAAGAGATTTATATAAATCGAAAGATTTTGGGCAATATGCAGATAAAAATGGAAAGGTTCCTGTTTGTTTTTTAGGCACCAATCATACTACTGGAGGTAATTCTGGAAGTCCGGCAATTGATGCGCATGGAAATCTAATTGGGTTAAACTTTGATCGGGTGTGGGAAGGAACCATGAGCGATATGAACTATGACCCTGAGATATGTAGGAATATTATGGTTGACGCGCGTTATATTTTATTTATAATAGACAAATATGCCGGTGCAAATCATCTTATTGAAGAAATGAAATTGGTACATCCAAAGCAAAAGTAGTAATACAAAAAAAGCTCTAAACTTTACCTGTTTAGAGCTTTTTTATATTTTCTTTATTATAATCTAATTATCCTTTTAAGCTGGCTTTTAGATATTCTGAATTCATTCTTGCAATATTTTCAAGTGAAATTCCTTTAGGGCATTCTACCTCACAAGCACCCGTGTTGGTGCAATTTCCAAAACCTTCATCATCCATTTGTTTTACCATATTTAGTACACGGTCAGTAGCTTCTACTTTACCTTGTGGTAACAAAGCAAATTGAGAGACTTTTGCAGAAACAAATAGCATTGCACTAGAGTTTTTACAAGTAGCAACACAAGCTCCGCAACCAATACAAGTAGCGGCATCAAAAGCAGTATCAGCATCGTGTTTGTTAATTGGCAGTGCATTGGCATCTTGAGTGTTACCAGATGTATTTACTGAGATAAACCCACCAGCATGCTGAATTCTATCAAAAGAACTTCGATCTACAACTAAATCTTTAATTACAGGAAAGGCCTTTGCTCTAAATGGCTCAATATAGATAGTATCACCATCTTTAAACTTACGCATGTGCAGCTGGCAAGTAGTTACTCCTCTATCTGGCCCATGAGCTTCACCATTAATATAAAGTGAGCACATTCCGCAGATACCTTCACGACAATCATGATCAAAGGCTACCGGTTCGTCACCTGTTTCAATTAATTGCTCATTCAAAACATCTAACATTTCAAGGAAAGACATATCTGGCGACACATCATTGATTTTATAGTCTACCATTTTTCCTTTATCATTTGCGTTCTTTTGACGCCAAATTTTCAAAGTTAAATTCATAGCTCTCCTATTTATATGAACGTTGTTTTAATTCTATATCTTTAAATTCTAAATCTTCCTTATGTAGTACAGCATCGCTTGGTTCACCTTTGTATTCCCAAGCAGCTACATAAGCAAAATCTTCATCATTACGTTTGGCTTCTCCTTTTTGAGGGCCATCTTCTTCAACAGATTCTTCTCTAAAGTGGCCACCACAAGATTCAGAACGATGTAAAGCGTCTTTAGCAAAAAGCTCACCTAACTCTAAGAAATCTGCTACACGACCTGCCTTAGCAAGTTCTTCATTATATTCATTTGCAGCACCGGGCACTTTTACATCTTTCCAGAATTCTTCACGCAATTCTTTAATTTCAGAAATAGCCTCTTTTAATCCTTGCTCATTACGTGACATCCCAACTTTATTCCACATGATCTTTCCTAGTTTTTTATGGAAATAATCTACAGAATGTTTTCCTTCATTATTTACGAAGAAATCAATACGCTCTCTAACATTTTTTTCAGCAGCTTCAAATTCTGAAGTATCAGTAGAAATTGGTCCTGTACGAATATCATCGGCTAGGTAATCACCAATTGTATATGGTAACACAAAATAACCATCTGCTAAGCCTTGCATTAGTGCAGAAGCTCCTAATCGATTGGCGCCATGATCAGAAAAATTTGCTTCACCGATACAGTATAAACCTGGCACCGTTGTTTGTAAATTGTAATCTACCCAAACTCCACCCATAGTATAATGCACGGCAGGATAAATCATCATTGGGGTTTCATATGGATTCTGATCTACGATCTTTTCATACATCTGGAAGAGGTTTCCGTATTTCGTTTTTACTACCTCTTGACCAAGTTTTTTAACTAAAGCTTTATCGTTTTCATCTAAGCCCTTAATATGTGCTTGCTCCTTCCCATAACGCATAATTGCAGAAGCGAAATCAAGATACACTGCTTCACCAGTTGCATTTACACCATAACCGGCATCACATCTTTCTTTAGCAGCGCGCGAAGCAACATCACGAGGGACTAAGTTACCAAAGGCAGGATAGCGCCTTTCTAAATAGTAATCTCTGTCTTCTTCAGCTATCTCAGTAGGTTTTAGCTTTCCTTCACGAATAGCTTTTACATCTTCCATTTTTTTAGGAACCCAAATGCGCCCATCATTACGTAACGATTCAGACATAAGGGTTAATTTGGATTGATGATCACCTGAAACAGGAATACATGTAGGATGAATTTGAGTATAACATGGGTTAGCAAAATAAGCACCACGTTTATGAGCTTTCCAAGCAGCAGTTACATTAGAACCCATGGCATTGGTAGACAAAAAGAATACATTTCCATAACCACCGGTTCCTAATACCACAGCATGTGCTGAATGCCTTTCAATCTCTCCAGTAACTAAATTTCTAGTAATAATTCCTCGAGCTTTACCGTCAATAATCACCACATCTAACATCTCATGGCGATTGTACATTTTTATTTTACCACGACCAATTTGTCGATTCATAGCAGAGTAAGCGCCTAATAATAATTGCTGACCTGTCTGTCCTTTCGCATAGAAGGTTCTTGACACTAATACACCACCGAATGAACGATTGTCTAACAGACCACCATAGTCACGCGCAAAAGGCACTCCTTGCGCTACACACTGATCGATAATATTTGCAGAAACTTCTGCTAAGCGATATACATTTGCCTCACGAGAACGATAGTCTCCACCCTTTACGGTATCATAAAATAATCGATAAGTAGAATCACCATCACCTTGGTAATTCTTAGCAGCATTAATTCCTCCTTGAGCGGCGATTGAGTGCGCACGTCTTGGAGAATCTTGAAAGCAAAATGCTTTTACGTTATAACCTAATTCAGCTAAAGTTGCAGCAGCTGAACCTCCGGCAAGACCTGTACCAACAACAATAACATCAATGAGTCGTTTGTTTGCTGGATTCACTAGGTCGATTTTATTTTTATGATTGGTCCATTTATCAGCGATCGGACCTTTAGGAGTTTTAGAATCTAAAGCCATACTTTATTAAGTATTAGTGATTGTGATTAAAATGGTGAAACAAAGCAATAATTATAAATCCTAACGGAATTAATATTGCGTATAATTTTCCAAAAGTTTTCAATCCTTTTGTGTATTTATTATTTGCTCCAACCGATTGAAATGCTGAATTAAATCCATGTAATAAATGTAATGCCAAGAAAATGAATGCTAATACATAAATTCCTACACGAACCGGACTTAAAAATTTCTCTTGTAGCTCATGAAAGTATCTAAGCTGGCCATCATATAAACCAGACCAGTCTCCATCAATGAATTTGGTAGTAATTTCAGGAATCCAGAAGTCATAAAAATGCAATCCCATAAAAGCCAAAATAACTAAACCACTCCATATCATATTTCTACTCATCCAAGTAGAATTTGCAGCACCATGGTTTTTGGCATATTTAACCACTCGAGCATTTTTATTTTTTATTTCTAGAATAAAACCCATTACAAAGTGAAAAATCACACCGAAAATTAACACGGGTTGCAAACCATATTGAACAAGTGGATTCGTACCCATAAAATGAGAAAGTTCATTAAATGTTTTTGCACTAAAGATGGATGTTACGTTGATTGCAAAATGTTGCAGTAAGAAGATCATCAGAAAAAATGCTGACAAAGCCATGGCAAATTTTCTTCCGATAGAAGATTTTAAAAATCCGCTCATTTTGATTAGTTTTATATAGTATGCAAAGGTAGCATTTAGTTTTTGCTCTTAAAAGTTGAGAGCTTTATTTTTTGTTATTTAGAAAGATTATAAAGATATTATATATGATTGACTTTAGGTAAGTTATTCCTATAATGTAAGACAAATCAACAAACAAACTTTAATTCATGTATAGTAAAAAGCTTCAATTTAAAAACAAACAAGGTTTAATGCTTGAGGGAAGTATTGATTTTCCGATAGATCACAAGCCTAGAGGTTTTGCCTTATTTGCCCATTTTTTTACAGGAAACAAGAACTTTACAGCGGTAAGAAATATATCTAGGGCGCTTACGAAAAACCGCATTGCTGTTATGCGCTTTGATTTTATGGGATTAGGTAATAGTGAGGGAGACTTTTCAGATTCTAATTTTACAACAAATATTGACGATCTTATTTCGGCAGCTAATTATTTAAAAGAAAACTATCAATCGCCTAAAATTATTATTGGCCACTCCCTAGGTGGAGCTGCTGCCATTTATGCGGCAGATGCTGTTGATTCTATTGAGGCAGTAGTGACAATTGGCTCTCCCTCTAACCCATCGCATGTTGAACACTTATTCGAAGATCATATAGAAGATATAGAATTGCAAGGAGAGGCTACTTTTGAGATATCAGGAAGGCAGTTTACCATAAAAAAACAGTTTTTAGAAGATGTTGAATCTAAAGACATGACACAACTACTTCGAAAATTAAGAAAGCCATTATTAGTTTTACATTCTCCTCAAGATAAGATTGTAGAAATAAAAAATGCTAAAGAAATTTATAACGCTGCATTTCATCCAAAAAGTTTTATATCACTTGATGGAGCAAATCATTTATTAACGAATAAAGAAGATTCCTTTTATGTAGGTGAGATTGTTGCCAATTGGGCAAAACGCTATGTGTCTTTTAAAGAAGAAAAAGATTTAGAAACAGATAAACAAACGGTAGTGCGAATTGGGCGTTCTAAATATCGCACTGAAATAGCCGCACGGTCACATTCAATAATTGCAGATGAACCAAAGAAATATGGAGGCCAAGATACCGGTTTAACACCTTATGAGTTGTTACTTTCTGCTTTAGGCTCGTGTACTGCCATTACTTTACGAATGTATGCTGACAGGAAAAAGTGGGATTTAGACGAGGTTTTAGTTCATTTAGAACATTTTAAACAACATGCCGAAGATTGTAACTCTTGTAGTGATGATCGAACGGCAAAAATCGATAAGTTTGTAAGAACTATTGAGCTAGTAGGTAATTTGACTTATGATGAACGAAAACGATTATTAGAAATAGCTAATAGATGCCCGGTTCATAGAACATTAGAAAACAAAATTGAAATCGATACTGTATTACGCTAACATTTACCATGAAAATATTTGTACTCTCTGTTGGTGAAAATATCTATTCTACAAAACGATTAGTAGATGAGGCAGAAGAACGCGGTCATGATGTTCGTGTTGTTAACCATACAAAGTGCTCTGTGCATCTCGGTAAAGGGAGGCCACAGATTATTTTTGAGGGAGAGAATATTATTGATAAGGTAGATGCAATTGTTCCAAGAATTGGAGCATCGGTAACACGGCATGGAGCGGCTATTGTTAAAGAATTTGAAATGAATGGTGTTTTTAGTACAGCACGTTCACTAGGTATATTAAGAGCTTATAATAAAGTGCGAACGCTCCAAATTATGAATAGAAAGAATATACCAATACCTCAAACGGTATTTTCTACAGATGCCAAAAGTATTAGTCAGCAAATTGAATTACTAGGTGGCCTCCCAATCATTATAAAATTACAAGAAGGAACGCAAGGCTTAGGTGTGATTTTAGCTGAGACCAAAAAGTCAGCCAAATCAATCATGGATACCTTTTATAATATGAATACCAGTTTTATGCTACAGGAGTATATTGAAGAATCGAATGGTGAAGATATTAGAGCCATTGTGGTAGGCAATAAGGTGGTTGCTGCGATGAAACGAAAGGGAGAAGTTGGAGAGTTTCGGTCTAATATTCATAGAGGTGGTACGGGAGAAATTGCCGATATTACAGAGAAAGAAATACGTATAGCATTACGAGCTACTAAATATTTAGGGTTGCCGGTGGCAGGAGTAGACATGATTCGATCTAGGCGAGGACCTTTACTGATTGAAGTCAATGCTTCCCCCGGTTTTCAAGGAGTAGAAGCATACACAAAGGTTAATATCGCCGAAGATGTTATAAAATTTTTAGAAAAAAATGTTCGACGAAAATTTTAGAAATGAACCTGTAGAAATACGAGGACATACTGTTGAGTTAGGAGAAAATAAACTCATAAAAATTGAAATAGATCGGTTGCCTACGGGCACGAAGATTGAGGTACCAATCTATGTTTTTAATGGCAGAGAACCCGGCCCTACAGTATTAATACAAGCAGGCCTTCATGGAGATGAAGTAAATGGAATAGAATTAGTTAGACGCATGCTTTCGCGCGATTATTTTAAAGTTCAAAAAGGGTGTGTGATTGTAGTACCATTGCTTAATGTATTTGGATTTTTAAATTTATCTCGCGATTTACATGGTAAAGATTTGAATCGCAGTTTTCCGGGAAGCAGAACGGGTTCTTTAGCAAGTAGGATTGCGTATTTTCACATGCGTGAGATAGTGAACAACATTGATTTTGGTATTGATATTCATACTGGTGGCGCACAACGAAGCAACTACCCTCAAATTCGCTATACGCCTAACTGCGATCGTAGTAAGAAATTAGCCGAATTGTTTAATGCACCTTATAATTTTACATCTAAGCTGATTCCAAAATCATTTAGAAAAGAAGCTAGTAAATATGACATTCCAATAATTGTATATGAAGGAGGTGAGTCATTAAGAATTAGTAAGACGGCGGTAAAACATGGCATTGATGGTGTTTTAAATGTATTAGAGCATTTTGAAATTATTCCTTTAAGAGAAGAAAAAAGGTCATTAATTAAATCTGTTGAACTTAATAATCGTAAATGGATTCGTGCAAAAATTGCAGGCTTATTCAATATAAGAGTTAAAAATGGTGAGGCCGTTGAAAAAGGGCAAACCTTGGGGTATATTACAGATACCTATGGTGAAACGGTTGCCAGTGTAAAAGCACCATTTGATGGCTATATTTTTGCCATAAATAATTTTCCAATCATTAATAGAGGCGATGCACTTTTTCACATTGGTAAATAATTTATGTTTGATGTAAAAGATTGTATATTTATCGTCTAATTGTCGAGAATCAACTATAATGGCAGAAGTCAAAGAACATACTTTAAACCCAGATAAATGGGTTGATCTACATTCAGATTATCTATATAATTATGCTATCACCCGTGTTGATAATGATGAGTTAGCAAAAGATATTGTTCAAGAAACATTCTTTTCTGGATTAAAAGCAATGAAGAATTTTAGAGGTCAGGCCGCCGAACGTACTTGGCTCATATCAATTCTAAAACGCAAAATTATTGATCATTATCGTAAGATAAACTCTGCAAAAGGTAAGGCTGAGGTGCGAATGAATTTCTATGAAGATGGTGATAAGAAAGGAAGTTGGATTGAAGAAAGGGTGCCGAAAACTTGGGATAATGAAGCTGAACGTGATATTGAAAATGTAGAACTAAAAAATGCAATCGAAAAATGTATCGATAATTTACCCGATAAATACAGAATTGTCTTTTTGTTAAAAAATGTACAACAATACGAAACCGAAGAAATATGTAATGAGCTAGACATCACGCCGTCTAACCTGTGGGTAATCATCCATAGAGCCAGACATCAATTGCGTAATTGTTTAGAAAGTAATTGGTTTGCTAAATAGAATTAGTAATGAGTAAAGGATTTTTTATTAGTTGTGATGAAGCAACAACAATTTGTACTAAAAATCAGTACAATGAAGCTACACTTTGGGAAAAAATAAAGCTCAATATTCATATATTGACTTGTAAAATTTGTGGCTTATATTCAAAGCAAAACGGAAAGCTAACAGAAGTGTGTAATCAGCATCTTAAGAAGCCTGATTGCGAGCATACGTTAACAGATGCCGATAAAACAGCATTAAAAAAGAAGTTAGCTGAAGTAGATAAATAAAAAGGTAGTTGAAGTTTAAACCTGGCGACACTTGTGTCGCTTTTTTTATGATTTTTTGTTGCACTAATAACGAATACTATTTATATACTCCAAAAGCGTATTTTTATCCTAAATTTAATTGCAAATGCACTTTATACCCGAGAATATAGACAATTATGCTGTTGAGCATACAGAAGACGAACCAGAATTACTAAGGAAACTAGCCCGTGAAACTTGGCAAAAAGTCTTAGTTCCACGTATGTTGAGTGGGCACTATCAAGGACGCGTATTAGCATTATTGGCAAAACTGGTAAATCCAAAAACTATTTTAGAAATAGGAACTTACACAGGATACTCAGCTCTTTGTATGGCAGAAGGATTGCAAAAAGAAGGTGTATTGCACACTATTGATAAGAACGAAGAGCTCTTTGATTTTCAACGAAAATATTTTGACCTTTCTGAGTATGGTCATCAGATAAAACAGCATTTAGGAGATGCTTTAGAAATTATTGAAAATCTAGACACCAAATTTGATATGGTTTTTATTGATGCAGACAAGAGTAATTACCCAAATTACTTTCATGCAATTATTGATAAAATGAATTCGGGAGGAATTATTTTATCAGATAATGTTTTATGGAGTGGGAAAGTAACCGAAACTTTAGCTCCGAAAGATGAAGATACAAAAGCGTTAGTGATGTATAATAAATTACTTAAAGACGATGATCGTTTAGAAACGGTATTATTGCCAATTCGCGATGGTTTAACGATTTCTCGAGTGAAATAACGTCATTTTGAACGAAGTGAAGAATTTCGGTGATGGTTCACTTCGTTCGTTATGACCAAAACTATTAGATTCCGTTTCCGGTAACCGCTTTTAAAGCGTCTATATTACCATATCCAAAATCATTATTTTTATTAGGATATAGATCTGAAGATTCCTTTAGTCGATGTAAGACTTGATCTCGATTCCAATATGGATATTCTGACCAAACCAAGGCCGCTACACCTGCGGTAAATGCTGTTGCCACAGACGAACCGCCAAAGTATTGAGATTGTCCATTATTAAACCCTAAAACTGGTTGATTATTATTGTTTCCACGCTCCATGATGATCGTGAAATCCATATCACCGATATGGCAGGTATCACATTCTTCATAACCCGCTCCTTCTTCCACGCCGGTTACTGCTACAGTTTCATTCATACTTGCCGGAAAAATAATACCATACCAATTGGTAAAATTCGTTGAAGTGCCACCCGCTGCAAAAATCAATTTTCCTCTAGAATGCGCATATCGAACGGCGTCGGCAATACTTCCAATACTCCAAGGATAGCCAATCGACATTGAGATAATTTGAACATCTCCACGATTACCCAGAGCGGTTAATGCATTAGCCACACCTCTGCGTTCATGATACCCATTAAGTACCACATCACTGGTTGCTCTATATGATATTAAGTTACACTCGTAGGCTACGCCTACAAATTGTCCTGAGTTATTGTTGGGTGCTGCTATCGTAGCAGAAGCACTTGTGCCATGCCCACACTTATCATTAGGACCGTCAGTTCTGGTTGACCAAGGCCACCAAGAATCTACATAAGTGCCATATTTTTGTACATATCTTCCAGAATAAAAATCATCGAATTTATAGCTTAAATTAGGTTGATTTGAAGATAAGCCTGTGTCTATAACGCCAACGCCAATACCTCTACCTTTACTATATATCCAGGCGTCGTCTACATTATGATCATAATAATTCCAAGGTACTTTAGCGCCCGAAGTAAGTGTGCTATAATCTGCTGAACTTATTGATTGCCCTGATTGACTACATCCAGATGATGATTTTTCTATAGAAGTTTGAAAGGTGTAGCCTTCTGGCTCAAGATAGCGAATGTTATGGTTTTTTCTTAATTCTGATACTGCTTCTAAGGTGTAAACTCTAACATCTATAAGATTTAAAATTGCATCTTCATAAACTAAAGTTTCTTCCCCACTTTTCTTTTGCTCATTTATAGAAACTGTTTGAATAATCTCAGCTTTAATATCATTTAAAGCTTGATTTTTGGTGATTGAAAAGCTTTCTGCTCCATAACCTACACTTAGAATATTGCCTCCATGAACGGTGGCACTCCATAACATGTGGTCATCGGCGTCTTTCCAATTAAAAGATCCGGTAGTTTCGAAAGCTTTTTGAATTTTTGCATTGATTTGTTCAATGGTCAATGCATCTTTTTGGCTGATTTCTGTTTGAGGCATTTCCTGAAATTGAGAATCATCTTTTGCGCATGAATACACGAAAAGAAGCATCACAAAAACTGAAAACAAATTCGTTTTTTTCATTGTTGATTTGTTAGTTTAAGTTAAACATTCATTAAAAAAATAGGTACAGATAAGGGGAAGTTTGAACATCTTTTTAAAAAAGATTTTCTGTACGGGAATCGAATTTAATGAATTTTCTTCAAAAAACTAACACTTATTTTGAAAAATGTGTAACCTATTAACAGTCCTAATAACATTCCTACAAAAATATCAACAGGAAAGTGAACACCTACATAAATACGACTGTATGCAAAAAGTAGAGGCCAAATTAAAAGGAGGTATGGGTATTTGTAGAATTTCTTTAGTGTTAAGATCATAAATGTAGTTACCGCAAAAGAGGTAGTAGAATGCCCAGATACAAAACTAAAACTGCTTGGCCTTTTTAAAATGCGAATAACTTCATTAATGCTCGGATCATTATTTGGGCGAAGCCTTCCAAAATAATCTTTAATAAAATTCACAAATTGATCAGAAAAGGTAACTAACAAAGCAGCAATGAGCATTAATAATAATGTTTTCTTCCAACCATAAGCCCTGTAAATTAGAAAAAGCAATAAAACAAATAAAGGAATCCAGCTAAACTGGTTGGTAACTGTCATCCAGAAGCTATCCCAGGTTTCGGTACCTAATGAATTAAGGTATACAAATAGTTCTTTGTCTTTGGTGATGATGGAATCTAGAAAGCTCAATTATAAATTACGTTTTATAGGTCCAGTAATTTCATCAACGCCTTCTTTTACAGAGTTAATGCCTTCATTTAGGTCTTTGGCGATATCTGTATCTATGCCATGTTTTTCTGCAGAATCTGAGATTTCGCGTTTAATCTCATTGGTAGCATCTTTTAATTGGCGCATGCCTTTACCCAAACCGCGTGCAAGTGTAGGTATTTTATCCGCCCCAAATAGCATCAATACGATTACTAAGATCACAAATATTTCGGCACCACTTATAAATAGAAAATGCATAGTTTTAATACTTGAGGCAAAGATAGTACAATTGACTTAGTAGTTAAGTTAAAATTTTACTTTCCCGTTAACATCCTTTTAATCTCATTCAATTTCATTAAAGCTTCAATAGGCGTTAAGGCATCAATATTGGTTGAAAGAATCTCTTCTTTAATATCTTCTAATAAAGGATCGTCTAGTTTAAAAAAACTTAGTTGTAGATCGTTTTCGGCTTCTTGTTTTAGTTTTTCCTTGATTTCTTCAGAGCTATGACTTTGCTCTAATTTTTTGAGCATTTTTTCCGCACGATGTAGAACAGAGGTTGGCATTCCTGCTAGTTTAGCAACGTGAATACCAAAACTATGCTCGCTACCACCAGGTACTAATTTTCTTAAAAAAATTACATTATCTTTTAGTTCTTTTACCGAAACATTAAAGTTCTTAATGCGTTCAAAAGTTTCGGCCATATCATTCAATTCATGATAATGCGTGGCGAATAGTGTTTTGGCTTTTGAAGGATGTTCATGTAAATACTCAGCAATTGCCCAAGCAATTGATATACCATCATAAGTTGAAGTACCACGACCAATTTCATCAAGTAATACAAGGCTGCGCTCAGAAATATTGTTCAAAATATTGGCGGTCTCGTTCATTTCTACCATAAAAGTAGACTCCCCCATCGAAATATTATCACTAGCACCTACACGCGTAAAGATTTTATCTACTACACCAATACGCGCTTGTTGCGCGGGTACATAACAGCCCATTTGCGCAAGTAAAACAATAAGTGCTGTTTGACGAAGGATGGCTGATTTACCACTCATATTAGGTCCGGTGATCATAATGATCTGTTGTTGATTTCTGTTCAAAACCACATCGTTGGCAATATATTCTTCGCTAATAGGCAGTTGTTTTTCAATAACCGGATGACGTCCATTTTTAATTTCTAGATCAGTACTATCATCCATTACAGGACACACATAATTGTTATCATTGGCAATCTGTGCGAACGAACATAAACAATCTAGATAGGCAATTTGTTGCGCATTTTGTTGCACTTGTTGTATATAAGCTAGCATAAAGTGCAATAATTCGGCAAATAACTGCTGTTCTAATTGTGCTATTTTTTCTTCGGCACCTAGAATTTTGGTTTCGTACTCTTTTAGTTCTTCAGTGATATAGCGCTCAGCATTCACTAAGGTTTGTTTTCGAATCCACTCTTCAGGAACCTTATCTTTATGCGTGTTACGTACTTCAATGTAATAGCCGAATACATTATTAAAAGCAATTTTTAAACTTGGTATACCGGTTCGTTCTGTTTCACGAGCTAACATGGCATCTAAATATTCTTTTCCAGAATTAGCAATGCCTCTTAATTCATCGAGCTCATTAGAAACACCTTCGGCAATGGCATTTCCTTTATTAATATTTACAGGAGCATGATCATAAATGGTTTCAGAGATCTTATTAATTAACTCTTGACAAGTAAATAGGTTTTTCCCTAAGCTTTGAAGTGATTTGTTATTGCTCTTTTCTGAAGCTTCCTTAACCGGAAGAATTGCTTTTAGTGAATCTTTTAATAAAACAACTTCTCGAGGATTAATTTTTGCAGTAGCAACTTTTGAAATCAAACGTTCAATATCACTAATTTGCTTAATTTGGTAGGTAGCTGTTTGATAAAAACTGTCATTATTGATTAGGTATTTTACAATTTCATGACGTTTTTTAATTTGTTTTAAGTTTTTTAATGGTAAGGCGAGCCATCTTTTTAATAATCGCCCTCCCATTGGAGAAATAGTTCTGTCAATAACCTCTAATAGGGTGACAACTTCAGGGATAGTTGAATAATAGAGCTCAAGATTACGAATGGTAAATCGATCCATCCAAACATAGTGATCTTCTTCAATTCTATGAATCGAAGAAATATGCTCAAGCTTATTATGTTGTGTTTCAGAAAGGTAATATAGAATGGCGCCACCGGCAATGATTCCGTATGGAAGGTCATTGATACCAAAGCCCTTTAAAGACTTCATTTTAAAGTGATTGGTTAGGCTTTCGTTAGCATAATCTTCCTGAAAGACCCAATCATCTAAATAGAAAGTATTAAAACGCTCACCAAAAAACTCATTGAACTTTAATTTGTGTTGTTTTTGAACCAATACTTCACTCGGACTAAAATTCTGTAGCAATTTATCAATGTACTCTTCATTTCCCTGAGCAACTAAAAATTCTCCAGTAGAAACATCCAAAAATGAAATACCGATTCGCTTTTTTGTAAAGTGTATTGCGGCTAGAAAGTTATTGGTTTTTGATTGTAAGACCTCATCATTTAATGCCACACCAGGAGTAACCAACTCCGTAACCCCCCTTTTTACAATTTTTTTGGTCAACTTCGGATCTTCTAATTGATCACAAATGGCAACACGAAGCCCGGCTTTCACCAGTTTTGGCAAGTAGGTATTTAGTGAATGGTGCGGAAATCCGGCTAAAGCTGTTTCACTTTCGCTTCCCGATCCACGTTTTGTTAACACAATACCTAAAACATGAGCTGCTTTAATGGCATCTTCACCAAAGGTTTCGTAAAAGTCACCTACCCTAAACAATAACATTGCATCAGGATACTTAGCCTTAATGCTATTATATTGCTTCATTAAAGGAGTGACTTTTTTCGCTTTGGTTTGAGCCAATTTTAGCAGTTTTTACGTTAGTTTTGCGAAGATAAAAAAAGTGCGCTGTTGGTAATGGGTGGCGGGCGGTTTTTTATTAAGATTTACTAAAAGCGATGAGGAAATTAAAAAATAGCGAATTAGATAGATTGAGCAATAACGCTTTTAAAGAAGCAAAAAAGACACCGTTAATTGTTATTTTAGATAATATACGTAGTCTTAATAATATTGGATCAGTATTTAGAACTAGCGATGCTTTTTTAATTGAAAAAATTTATCTCTGCGGTATTACAGCGAAACCACCACACAAAGACATACATAAAACCGCTTTAGGATCAACAGAATCTGTAGACTGGGAATATGTGGAAGACACCTTGCAGTTAATAACAAAACTTCAAAGGGAAAATGTTGAGATTGCTTCTATAGAGCAGGCTGATGCTGCTGTAATGTTAAATGAATTTCATCCTGCTAGAAATAGAAAAATGGCGGTGGTTTTTGGTAATGAAGTAAAAGGTGTACAACAAGAAGTGGTTTCAGCTTCTAATTATTGCATTGAAATACCTCAATTTGGCACGAAGCATTCACTAAATATTTCGGTAAGTTGCGGTGTGGTTCTGTGGGACTTATTTAATAAACTTTCAAAAACTAAACTTTAACAAAACCTTGTGTAGAAGACCTTGTGTAATTTGTAATTTGACCTTCTATTTTTATTTAAAATGGATGACTTTAAACTTTTTCTAGAATTAGCCTTTCGTCATGTTTTAGACTGGAATGCTTATGATCATATATTATTCTTTATTGTTCTGGCTGTTGTTTACAGCTTTAAAGATTGGAAAAAAGCACTTTGGCTGATTACTTTTTTTACCATAGGGCATACCATAACTTTAGCATTGTCTGTATATGAAATAGTTAAAATCAAAGGAGAAATTATTGAGTTTTTAATTCTTGCTACCATATTTATTACGGCTTTTGTAAACTTAATTACCGTGGGTAAAAAGAATTTTCACCAGTCGAATATTAATCAACTTTTCGCACTTTTCTTTGGTTTAATTCATGGCTTAGGATTATCTACAATACTTAAAATAACAATTGAAGATTCTGCAAATAAACTCTTGCCCATGTTATATTTTGCTTTGGGTGTTGAACTTGCTCAAATAGTGGTTGTAACCGTTATTATTTTGGCAGGAATTATCGCTCAAGATTTCTTAAAAATAAAGCGCAGAGATTGGGTTTTGATTCTTTCATCCATAGTAATAGGCATAATTTTACCCTTACTTTTTGAGCGCAAATTTTGGTAAAAATTTAACAGGCCTCAAACAATTTTTACCTGTTCTTTGTTATAATTAAAATAAACTGTTAGTTTCACAGTTCTATAATACTAACAGCTTACATACCTAATGACCGAAGAGAAACAACGCAAATACGATGTAGCTTATCTCAAAATGGCGAAAGAATGGGCAAAACTATCGTATTGCAAACGTAAACAAGTAGGGGCTTTAATAGTAAAAAATAAGATGATCATTTCAGATGGTTATAACGGCACTCCTACTGGTTTCGAGAACATATGCGAAGATGAAGCTAATTACACAAAGTGGTACGTATTGCATGCTGAAGCAAACGCTATTTTAAAAGTGGCTTCATCAACACAAAGCTGTAAAGGAGCCACATTATATATTACAATGTCACCATGTAAAGAGTGTAGTAAATTAATTCATCAGTCTGGGATAAACCGTTTGGTGTATGCAGACGCATATAAAGATGACTCTGGATTAAAATTTTTACAAAAAGCTGGCGTTGAGTTAGTACATATACCTCAAAATGAATTCTAAGAATAAAGTTTATATTCCCCTTTTTTTAGCATTAGCAGTTGCATTAGGAATATTTATTGGAAGTACGTTAAATTATCCTAAGAAGAACACTGTAATGCTCTTTAATAGGAATCCCCAAGAAGCGAAAATTAAAAAATTAATAGACTATATTCAATATGATTATGTAGATAAGATTGATACTGATAGTTTATTAGATGGTACGATACGGCAGATTTTAGGAAAACTAGATCCACATTCTGTATATATTCCCGCATCCGATCATGACGATATTACCGAACGAATGAATGGTAAATTTGTAGGTATTGGAGTGCAATTTAGAATGCATCAAGATTCTATAACGGTAATAAGTGTTATCCCAGATGGACCAAGTGATAAAGCCGGGTTAAAAGCTGGAGACCGTATTTTGATTGCTGAAAATGACACACTTTACGGAAAACAGCTTCGCAATGAATATGTTATTAAAACTTTGAAGGGAAAACCTAATACCAGAGTGAATGTTAAAGTGTTTAGAAAAAGTGAAAACAAACATTTAGATTTTAATATTAAACGTGGTAGTGTTCCTATTAAAAGTGTAGATGCTGCGTATATGGTAAATGACAGTCTGGGTTATATCAAAATCAATCGCTTTGCAGCTACAACTTATAAAGAATTCAAACAAGGTTTAGACGAGTTGATAGTTCAAAACATGAAAAATCTGATTTTAGATTTAAGAGGAAATCAGGGAGGATTTTTAGGAGTAGCCACTCAAATAGTCGATGAGTTTTTAGAAGATAATAAACTCATTGTATTTACTAAAAATAAAGGGGGAAGAGTCGATAAGTCATTTGCAACCAAGAAAGGTGACTTTGAACAAGGAAAGATCTATGTGCTTATAGATGAGAATTCTGCATCGGCCAGCGAAATTGTAGCTGGAGCACTGCAAGATAATGATAAAGGTACCATTGTAGGAAGACGCTCTTTTGGAAAAGGATTGGTACAACAAGAAATGGATTTAGGCGATGGCTCGGCAGTACGATTAACAGTTTCAAGGTATTATACGCCAACCGGACGTTCAATTCAAAAGCCCTATGAGGGTAATGAGAACTACTATAATGATGATTTCAGAGAAAGGTATTTAAATGGAGAATTACAGAGTGTTGATAGTATTAAGGTTGCCGATTCCTTAAAATTCACAACACCTAAAGGTAAAACCGTATATGGCGGAGGAGGTATTATACCTGACGTGTTTGTTCCTATAGATACAACGGCTTACTTCGGCGCTTTTCATTTTAGAGCAATGAACGATTTTGTATTTAATTATGTTGATAATAACCGTAAAGAACTAGAAGAGCTAACTATTGAAGATTTTATTAAAGAATTTGATAAAGATGAGAAAATCTTCAATAAATACTTAGCGGTTATAAAGGAAGAATACAATGGAATAACCGCTGATAAATCATATATAAAACATTATTTAAAATCATTATTTGCACAATTCTTATTTGACGATAATGTGTTTAATATGGTTTTAAACAAGAATGATAAAGTAATAGAACGAGTTAAAGAATTAGAACACCAAGTAGATTATGTAAAGCACTAAAATTGGTGCAAAATCTCATCTATTTCATTTTATCGTGAACTTTTACATGTTCACCATTATTCCATAAAGTAAGAATGTCTGTTGCGACAGAGGCTCCACTGCCTGAGGCTATTGAAAATTGACTACGCCATCCAGCTAAAGTGCCAGCTACATAAATACCTTCTGTTACCAAGTGATCATTGTTTTTTAACTGAATACGTTCTTTTTCAGGTTTTGCTTTTGCATGAGGTTCAATATATGCTTCCATTCCTTTTATGAAGAAATTTTTAGTGTACCCTAAAGCAATAACAATGATTTTTGCGCTATAAGATTTTTTATTGGTCGTTACCTTAAAATCATCAGGTTTGCCTTCTATTTCCAGCACTTTTTCTTTATGAATTTGCTGAATTTGAGGGTATAATTTGGTTAGTTGCTCGAGTCCATCTTTCAAGACACTCACTCCGTTCGTGCCCGGTGAAAGACCTAAAACGTTATTGAACAATGCCGTTTGTAGATGCGATGATTTTTGATGCGCAATAAGGCCAATCTTCTTTTCTTTAGCAAAATCCTTTTGATGTGCAGACCCCAATACTAACGCGCAAGACATACCTGCAGCCCCACCACCAATTATTAGTGCATCATACATTAAAATAAAGCTTTAATGTTCGTGGTAAACAATTTTACTGCAATGGCAAGTAAAATTACTCCAAAGACCTTACGAACAATCTTAATACCATTGGGGCCAATAAAACGTTCGATTCTAGATGAGGTCTTTAATACTAAATATATCACCAGAACATTTACCAGCACAGCTATAATAATATTTTCAATATGAAATTCTGCACGTAAAGAAAGTAAAGTTGTTAAACTTCCCGGTCCTGCAATTAAAGGGAACGCAAGCGGAAATACAGAAGCGCTAATCTCTTCCCCATCTTCATCTTTATATAGTGTAATTCCTAAAATCATTTCAAGAGCAATAAAAAACAAAATAAATGCTCCTGCTACTGCAAAAGAATTCACATCAATACCTATGAGGCCTAACAAGCTTTGACCTAAAAATAAAAAAACGATCATAATAACACCAGCAATGATCGATGCTTTTTCAGATTGAATGTGTCCTGCTTTTTTTCTTAAATCAATAATGATTGGAATATTACCGATAATGTCAATTACCGCAAATAATACCATAAAAGCGGTTAAAATTTCCTTTATATTAAAGCTCATGACGTTAGATTTAAATTTTCGGCAAAAATATGGAAAGCAACTTTCATAATAACATTAAATTATTGTAAAGTTAATCATAAAAAGAAGGATGAATAAATTACTTTTGTTGTATGTTTCAGTTAGGAAAGACTATTGTTTCTGAAGAGATTATTGAAAACGAATTCGTTTGCAATCTGTCAGCCTGTAAAGGCGCCTGTTGTATTGATGGAGATGCAGGTGCACCTTTAGAAGAAAAAGAACTTGAAAAACTTAGGAATGTATATCCCGAGGTAGAGCCTTTTCTCCGTCCTGAAGGAATTGCTGCAATAGGAAATCAAGGACTCTATACTACCAATAATGACGGTGAACATGAAACGCCATTAATTAATGGTAAAGACTGTGCTTATGTTACATTTAATGATAAAGGGATTGCTTTATGTGGAATAGAAGAAGCATACAATGAGGGAAAGATTGATTGGAAAAAACCAATTTCATGTCATTTATATCCTGTACGAGTACAAGACTATTCAGAATTTTCAGCAGTGAATTATCACCAATGGCAAATATGTGATGATGCCTGTACATTAGGAAAAGAACTGCAAGTGCCCATCTATAAATTTGTAAAAGAGGCTCTAATTAGAAAGTTTGGCGAAGACTGGTATGCCGAGTTGGAAAAAATTGCAGACAAATTAAAAAAATAAAGTCTAAGGTAATTTGTAAATTTATAGTAGCTTATTTAATAAGTTGCTATAATGATACCCACATACATCATATTTAAGACTTACCGAGTTGCATTCTTTATCTTAGGCTTTTTTTGCTGTCAGTTAATCAGTTCGCAATCTCAGATTTCTTTTAGGCAGTTATCTGTTAAAGATGGCTTGTCTCAGAATAGTGTGGTTTCGATTGCTCAAGATAGCATAGGTTATTTATGGGTTGCCACGCAAAATGGACTTAACAAATACGATGGTAAAAAGTTTACCAACTATAAATTTGATTTTGTTGATATAACAAGGCCTACTTATAGTCATTTAGGTAAGATTTATGTAGACAGACAAGGCGATGTTTTCATTATTCCTCTAGACAGAAGGCTTTATAGGTATAATTCTTTACAAGATGTATTTGAGCTAATTTCTGAAGCATATGATGTATCTAGTATTTTTCAAGATACCAGTGGTACATACTGGGTTGGCACTTATACCAATGGTTTACATTATTATGATAAGAATTTAAATGCAATTGAAACCTTAATAACTGCAGACCAATTACCCACCACTATTTATAATATTTCGGAAACAGGAAAAAAATCACTCTTAATAACTACCAATGAAAGACTTATTGAGTTAAATATTGAAACTAAGGAATTTAACTTTATAGTGCCAGAAACTATTTTTGGAACTAAAGTTTTGCAAAATTTCAGCATGTCAATTAAAGAGAATGAAAGAAAACAATGGGTTGGTACTTTTGGTGATGGACTTTATTCTAAAGATATAGCAAGTAATACTTTAAGTCGATTTTCAGATGCAGAATTTACCGATCCTTTGCCCGATAATCTAAATATACTCAATTTATATAGAGATCAAAAAGGTCGCTTGTGGATTGCGACCTATGGAAGCGGACTTTATTTGTTAGATTTTACCACAAAAAGAGTAACTCATTTTTCACCTGAAAAATACAATCCTAAGGCAATTCATTACAATGATATTCTGTGTATTTATGAAGACTATACAGGAACGCTTTGGTTTGGCACAGATGGCGCTGGGCTAAGTTTTTATGATGAATCTTTAGAAAAGTTTAATTCATTTACAAATCTTCAAACACCGGAAAATATAAGTATTGATGTGGTTAGAGCGATTACCATTGATAGGAATAATACGGTATGGCTAGGTACTTCTGGTAAAGGCTTAACAGAATATAACCCTGTGACCAATAGCTGGAGAACGTTTACTACTATTAACTCTAATCTCCCGTCCAATCGCATCATGAGTTTATTTTTAGATGAAGAAGAGGTTTGGGTTGGTACTCAGGGAAATGGACTTGTTTTTTATCACGAAGCAAACGGATTTAAGAAGGCGCAAAAGTTAAATGCAAAGACCATATGGACGATCTTTAAAGATTCCAAGGATAGAATATGGCTAGGATCTCAAAACGACGGCTTAATTCTTTACGATAAGGATAAAGGAGTTTTAACTAGCTATAAAAAAGAAGGGAGCCAACTATCAAGTAATAATATAAGAGCAATTACAGAAGATGTGTTTGGCAATCTGTGGGTTGGTACAGATAATCAGGGTCTTGTGAGGTTTAATCCCGAAAAGGAGACTTTTATCTCATACGAACAAGGAACAAATTCACTTTCTGGAAATGGCATTAAGTCATTGTATTATGATTCTAATAATATTTTATGGATCGGCACGAATGGAAATGGCTTAAATGCTTTTGACATAAAAAATAATCGATTCTATTATTTTACCGAAGAGCATGGTTTGGCCAATAATGTGATCTATGGTATTTTACCCGATGCTAATAACAATTTATGGTTAAGCTCTAATAAGGGAATTACCCGATTCACAATTAGTGAGAATATGGATGAGCCGATGATTAAGAATTACGACAATTATGCCGGCTTGGCTACAGAATTTAACACAGGAGCTTATTATAAACATACAAATGGCGATTTATACTTTGGCGGATTAGAAGGATTTTACTGGTTTAATCCGAATTCGATAAAAGAAAATGCAGTATTACCTAAATCAAGAATTACAGGTCTTGAAGTTTTAAACGAGACCAAGCCCCTTACTAATAAATCAGCCTTTAGTCATAATGAAAACACATTAAGCTTTACATTTTCGAGCTTCCAATTCGCGCTCCCAGAAAAGAATCAATTTAAATATAGATTACTAAACTATGATGATGACTGGGTGGAAGCAACCTCAAACTCAGTACGGTACACAAGATTGCCGCCTGGCGGATATGAATTTCAGGTAAAATCTAGTAACTATGACGGTGTTTGGAATGAAATACCGGCAACATTTTCTTTTAGAATAAATGCGCCGTGGTATTTTAATATGTATTCAAAACTTGCATATATAGTATTAATAATGCTGGCTCTTTATGGTATTTATAAATATTTTAAATGGCGTTGGCAGATGAGAATGAATCTTCAATTACAAGAACAAGAATCACATCGATTAAAACAATTAAATGATTATAAATCGAAGTTATATACCGATGTAGCACATGAGTTTAGAACACCGCTAACATTAATTTCTGCACCTATAGATGCAAAACTTACACAAGGAAAGCTGTCAGATTTCGACCATGCTAATTTTTCTGGAATAAAGCGAAATACAAATAGATTGATTGCACTGGTTGACCAGTTATTACAACTCGCAAAGCTTGAAAAAGGAAAACAGCAATTAAAATTATCAAGAGGAGATTTAGGGTTGTTTTTAAAAACTATCGTAGAACCTTTTCAATATCAAGCACAGTCAAAAAGAATAGAATTGAAAACCCATATAAATAAGATTGGCAATGTTTGGTATGACGAAGACGCCGTAGAAAAGATAGTAAGCAACTTATTATCAAATGCCGTTAAGTATACACCTGAAAACGGAAGGTGTAGTATAAAAGCAAAAGAAGAAAATCTAAAGTTAGCTGTAGAAGTGTCCAACATTCTAAGTGGTGATTTACCCGTTGAAACAGAAAAGTTGTTTGATCGGTTTTATCAGCAAAATGAGTATACAGAAGGTGTGGGTGTTGGTTTGTCGTTAGTTAAAGAGCTTGTGAAACTTTATAAAGGCACTATTAATATAGAATTGATCAAAGATACCATTACATTTAAGGTTGAATTGCCTTTAGATAAGAATGTATTCGGCCCTAAGGAAGTAGAATTACTAAAAAAAGGAAAATCTAAAATAGTTAAAGAGCTAGCAAGTAGCATTGACCTTAAAGCTGAAACAGACCTAAATACTACAGATGAAAAGCCAATTTTATTGGTTGTGGAAGATAATAATGAGGTGCGTAGTTTTATTTCAAGATCTTTAAAACATAAATACCAAATACTAGAAGGGGTTAATGGACAAGAAGGGGAGGAAAAAGCAATAGAACATGTGCCAGATATTATATTATCAGATATTCGTATGCCTATAAAAAATGGCATAGAACTTTGCAATACCCTAAAAACCGATGAGCGCACTAGTCATATTCCTATAATACTTTTAACGGCAGATACTGGTGAGGAAAATGAATTGAAGGGCTTAGAATCTGGTGCAGACGATTTTATTACAAAACCTTTTAAACTTCGAATACTAGAAAAACGACTAGAGAACCTTGTTAATTTAAGAAAGGCATTACGTAATAGATATGGTCAAGAATATATCTTAAAACCTACAGATATCTCCTTAACTTCAACTGATGAAGCATTTTTAAATAAACTTCAAGAAGTCATAGATTTAGACTTTTCAAACCCAGATTTTAATGCCGCCACGTTTAGTAAAAAAATTGGTATGAGTAGAATGCAATTACACAGAAAATTGCTAGCCTATACCGGACTTTCAACTTCGGCGTTTATACGTTCTCAACGCTTAAAACAGGCGGTACAAATCCTAAAAACTTCAGACGCTACAGTTAATGAAGTTGCCTATACAGTTGGCTTCAATACACCTTCATACTTCATAAAATGTTTTAAAGAAGCTTACAAAAAAACACCTTTAGAATATTTGCAATCACTTGATAAATAGCCCTTTAAGTGTGTGGTTACATATGTTGCATAGTTAGTTACATATGTAGAACCACTGGTTGATTAGCGTCTTTACTTTTGAGCTTATAAAATGTATCTAGAATGCTATGAAAAGAAAAGCTTTAATAACCTTATTATTATGTGTACTTGGTTTCTCTATGGTGAAATCACAAAGTAGAATAACTAAAGAAGCTAAAATCATCTTTGCGGTTTATAAGAAAACAAATAAGGTGAAAAATGTTGCCTTATTAAGCACCTTTCAAAAACTAGATAAATACCAAGCAGCAAAGAAATACCCTGGATGTAATTTTTACGTAGGTCTTCTTAAAGGAAGTTACACTACTTCTAAAAATGGAATTCTACCAGCGTTAAATTCAACACTTACCATGTATACAAATAAGAAGTTTTTTCCAGGTGATCAATTTTTTCCGGGTGATCAATTTTTTCCGGGTGATCAGTTTACAATAGGTAAGGTAAGTTCTAAAGTAATTTCAAGTAAGAAAGGTGAATTAATCGTTAAAACGTTGTAACATGAGCCGATTAAAGATCATCTTACTTTTTTTATTCCTTATGATTGGCGGTTCATTAATTGCTCAATTAACACCTGAGCAAAAGAAACAAATCGAAGAGGCGCAAAAAAAGGCAGCTGAAGCTCAGAAGAAAGTCAAAGAGATGTTGAATACTCCAGAAATGAAAAAAATGATGGAGCAGATGAAAGCGCAAGATGCATTATATGAAGCAGAACGAAAAAAACAACAAAAAACAAAACCGAAAAAGAAACCACAACCAAATAAGAAAGGAGAGAATGATTTTTACTGGCGAAATAGAATAGTTAGCAATGTAGAAGGTAAGTTTAAGAATTGGTCTTTTGGAAATGCCGAAATAAGAGCGGGCTATAGAGGTCAAAATAGAAAATGGCACGAAATAAAGGTTGGTGCTATTTCTTCTAATGGTGTGGTTACTATTAATTTTCCTAGAGTAGATGAGCTAACGATAAATCCAATGAGTGCTTTTCAACATGAAAGCGAAGAGGTTGTTGGTAGAAAAGAGACCGATTTAAAATATACAGATAAGAATGTTGGATATTTTTCTGTAAGGCATTCATTAGCTGTTTATAAAGGAGAAGAGAGACTCGGTTATATAAGTATCGGTAATACAGTAAAACCTGTTGTAAATCTAAATTCACCATGTTGTGTTAATTATGCCGGATCTGGTTATATGTTATATTGGGTATATGTTACGCGAGATAATAATATTTCAGGAAGAACAGAAGCTACAAAAAACTTTGGAGAAATTATACATGATCTAAATTTCAAAAAAGGATGGAATTTGGTAAAAATGGAAGTTAATGGAACCAGAGGAATGACCGGACAAACGGAAATTGGGCGTTATTGGAAGAAAAAGTATGTAACTAGTACTACAGCTTTACCTTCAGACGCGAAATATTACTTTATGTCTCATTTAATAAATGAATAAGAGGTTTATTAAGAAGACATTGTAACCACCTTCGGGGGAATTGTGAAATAAGGAAAAAGATAAAAGATTGCTATGAAAAAGATTGTTTTATTCTTGTGCCTCTTCACTACATATAGTGTTATAGCACAAACAACGCACAGGCTAGATTCACTACATATTTTTGATTGGGATAATGTTTTAGATGAATGGAAGCATAATACCAGAGAATTATATAGTTATACTAATGGTGGTGTTAAAGAAACTCACCTAATTCGATTGGTTTTAAATACGAGTGCCGAATGGGAGAGTTTTTATCAGTTTAATAAAGAATACAACGCAGATAATAATCTCACCGAAAGTATTCAACAGACTTGGAACAATACTTCTGATGTTTGGCAAAATGCAACTAGAGTAACTAATACCTATGATGGTCAGAATATTGATATAGCTACGCAATATATTTTCTTAGGTGTTGATTGGCAATTCACACAAGAAAATGATTTCGCTTACGATGGCCTTAATAATAGTATTGAAGACGAGCAATCTATTTGGGATTTTGTGTTAATGGCCAAAGTAAATGATCGAAGAGTTGAAACCACTTTTATGGGGAATAATCCAGAGATACGTATAGAACAAGAGTGGATAACTGCCTTGAATGATTGGCAAAATGATGAGCGCATTGAGTTTTTTTATAATGCAAGTCAACTGTCTCGCGCTGAAGAACGGACCTGGGTTGTAGGCAATAGCGCTTGGTCAGACCCATTTAAACAGCAACTATTTTTTTATAATGCAAATGACTTAATTAATGAAACTATAAATCAAAATTCAGTTGGCGGGATATGGGTAAATACGAATAGAGTATTGCAGGTTTACGATGCAAACAATAACATTCTTGAAATTACCTCTCAAGAATGGAGTAATAGTTTGTCTTCCTGGGTAAATAGTACACGCCAATTAAGAACATTTGATGTTAATAATAATGAGATAGAGCTCATTTTTGAAAACTGGGATGCATTAAGTAGTGAATGGGTAGGATTTCTCCGCATACTAAACTTTTGGTCTCCCTCTCAAGTTCTAAGTACCTCTAGTGAAGAAAAAGGCAGAATTAGTGTTTATCCAAACCCTACAACAGAAAAGATCTACATACAGTCTATAGAGCCATTAGAAAATGCCTCACTTTATAATTTATTAGGTAAGAAAGTCCTTCAAGTAAAGAATAAGAATGAAATTAATCTTGCACCACTTTCAAAAGGAATTTATGTGTTAAAAGCAAAAAGCCGAAATGAATTAATTAGCAAGAAAATTATATTGAATTAAACAAATACCTTGTGCTATGAAACCCAAGAACTGTCGGTTAACAACCGAATTGTTATGAAGAAGATAAAGAATAGGATTTCTACTTTTTGTTCTTGGGTTTTATTTTATAATTAAGGCTTATAGGTAACATATTTAAACCATTAGTTTGTAAAAGTGTCTTACTTTAACAAATAGTAATATTTTGATTTAGAACTGATTTTGGTGATATAATTACCAATTGTAAGTTGATTGTAACCATTTGTAAAACTTACTAGAAAGAAAAAGATATTTTTTGTATATTTAGTATGTTATTAGCCAACGATATAACATATTTCTTAAATCTATTTGCTATGAAAAAGAAATTATATGTATTGGCTACGTTTATTGTTTTAAATGTTGCCGCCCTTCCTTCGTTAAACGCTTCAGGCAATTATTGCTCTGCTATGTATGCGTATACAGAACCTGTAAAAGAAACTACTACTGCCAAGGCTGATGTTATTATTAAAATTAATTTAAGTATTGATGTTAAACGAGAAATTATCACCATAAAAACTACACAAGCCATAACAGAATTGGCCTTATATGATTTATATGATAAAAAATTGGTTGAAGCTAAGGAGCAAAATGTAATTAGTCTAACAAATCTTACTCGAGGAGTTTATTTTTTAAGGGCAAAAATTAGAGGGAATATTATTAGTAAAAAAATTATTTTACAATAACCCAAAATTCTACAAATTTTTAATTGGCATTATGGCCTTTTACGCAGAATGGCGATGAGCCCAGTAAACATCGCTGTTTGTGAAAAATTCATTTTTTTAAATTATTGATAATCAGTAATTTACATGTTAACAAAATGTTAATTGTAAACAAGATTTTTGCCTGCATGTTAAAAACTTACCGTTGATTGTGGATAATTAGCTCTTTAATTTCTCGCCGAAAAATCGAATATTTGTTTCAGCCGATTTTAGTAAAAAATCCACTCACCATTTTTTCGATTTAAACCTAATAAAATGTCACAGATAGAACCCATTTTACAACCTAACGACGATAGATTTGTCATTTTTCCCATTCAGCATCATGATATTTGGGATTGGTACAAAAAACAAGAGGCCTGCTTTTGGACAGCCGAAGAGATAGATTTACACCAAGATCTTACCGACTGGAGCGCTAAGCTTAATGATGATGAGCGCTATTTTATTAAACATATTTTGGCCTTTTTTGCGGCTTCAGATGGTATCGTAAATGAAAATTTAGCCGAAAATTTTGTAAATGAGGTTCAATATAGTGAAGCGAAATTCTTTTACGGCTTCCAAATTATGATGGAGAACATTCATTCAGAAACTTATTCATTATTAATCGATACATATGTAAAAGATGAAACGGAAAAGAATAGATTATTCAAAGCGATTGAAATCTTTCCTGCAATTAAACGTAAAGCCGATTGGGCATTAAAATGGATTGAATCGCCAAGTTTTGCAGAAAGATTAATTGCGTTTGCGGCCGTTGAAGGAATTTTCTTTTCGGGGGCATTTTGCTCTATTTTCTGGTTAAAGAAAAGAGGTTTAATGCCAGGGTTAACATTCTCAAATGAGTTAATCTCTCGTGATGAAGGAATGCATTGTGATTTTGCTGTTCACCTGCATAATAATCACTTAATTAATAAAGTTCCGCAAGAAAGAATTAAAGAAATTATTATTGATGCGCTAGACATTGAACGTGATTTTGTTACCGAATCTTTACCCGTGAGCCTAATTGGAATGAATGCAAAACTAATGACGCAGTATCTAGAATTCGTTACTGATAGATTATTGGTTGAATTAGGATGTGAGAAAGTATACAATGCGACCAATCCATTTGATTTTATGGAGATGATATCTTTAGAAGGGAAAACAAATTTCTTTGAAAAGCGCGTGTCAGAATATCAAAAGGCAGGAGTAAAATCAGGAGGCACTGGTGCAATTAGTTTCGATGCTGATTTTTAATAGAATCGCTTTTAGTTTTAAAAAAAAATAAACCCATAACCTAACCTAAATAATTGTAGAATATGTATGTAGTAAAAAGAGACGGCAGGAAAGAACCTGTAATGTTCGATAAAATTACCGCGAGGGTAAGAAAGATGTGTTACGGATTAAATAATTTAGTTGATCCGGTAAAAGTAGCAATGCGTGTTATAGAAGGTTTATATGACGGAGTTACTACTTCTGAACTTGATAATTTAGCTGCTGAGATTGCAGCAACCATGACAGTTCAACATCCTGATTATGCTAAACTTGCGGCAAGAATAGCAGTCTCTAATCTACATAAAAACACCAAAAAATCATTTTCTGAAACCATGACAGACCTGTACACTTATGTAAACCCACGTACAGGGAAAAAGGCACCGATGATAGCCGATGATGTTTACGAAATTATGATGACCAACGCAGATAAATTAGATTCTACCATTATCTACAATCGTGATTTCGGGTATGATTATTTTGGATTTAAAACATTAGAACGTTCCTACCTATTGAAAATCAATGGAGAAATTGTTGAACGTCCACAACATATGTTGATGCGTGTTTCTATTGGTATCCATAAAGAAGATATTGATGAAGCTATTGCTACTTACGAATTAATGAGTAAAAAATACTTCACACACGCAACACCTACATTATTTAATGCTGGTACTCCAAAACCACAAATGTCATCTTGTTTCTTACTACAAATGCAAGATGATAGTATTGATGGAATTTATGATACGTTAAAGCAAACAGCTAAGATTTCTCAATCTGCAGGAGGTATCGGTTTATCTATCCATAATATTAGAGCAACAGGCTCTTATATTCGTGGTACAAACGGTACATCAAATGGTATTGTACCAATGCTACGTGTATTTAATGATACCGCTCGTTATGTAGACCAAGGTGGTGGAAAGCGTAAAGGTTCATTTGCAGTGTATTTAGAACCTTGGCATGCTGATATCTTCGATTTCCTTGATTTAAAAAAGAATCATGGTAAAGAAGAGATGCGTGCTCGCGATTTGTTTTATGCTATGTGGATTCCAGATTTATTCATGAAACGTGTTCAAGAAGATGGAGAATGGACCTTAATGTGCCCGAATGAATGCCCACATTTATTTGACACTTACGGCGAAGAGTTTGAAAAACTATATGAAGGTTATGAAAAAGTTGGTAAAGGTCGTAAGAAGATAAAAGCACGTGATTTATGGGAGAAGATCCTAGAATCACAAATAGAAACTGGTACACCGTATATGCTTTATAAAGATGCGGTAAATAGAAAAACGAACCAAAAGAATCTTGGTGTAATTCGTTCTTCGAATCTATGTACCGAAATTATGGAATATACTGCAGAAGATGAAGTAGCAGTATGTAATTTAGCATCAATTGCGATGCCTATGTTTATTGCCGAAGACGAAAAAGGCAAGAAGTATTTTGATCACCAAAAACTTTATGAGGTTACTAAAAAAGTAACTAGAAACCTTGATACGGTTATAGATAGAAATTACTATCCGGTTAAAGAGGCAGAAAATTCGAACTTCCGTCATAGACCAATTGGTTTAGGTATTCAAGGATTAGCAGATGCTTTTATCACATTGCGTTTACCATTTACTTGTGATGAAGCCAAGCAATTAAATCAAGATATTTTTGAGACCATGTATTTTGCTGCAGTATCTTCTTCTATGGAAATTGCTAAAGCAAAAGAAGCATATTCAACTTTTAAAGGCTCTCCAATGTCTGAAGGTGAATTCCAATTTAATATGTGGGGCGTAAAGGAAGAAGACCTTAGTGGAAGATGGGATTGGAAAAAGCTTCGTAAAGATGTTAAAAAACATGGTGTACGTAATTCATTACTAGTTGCACCAATGCCAACGGCATCTACTTCGCAAATCTTAGGAAACAATGAAGCCTTTGAACCATATACATCAAATATTTATACAAGAAGAGTATTATCAGGTGAGTTTATTGTAGTAAACAAACACTTACTTGAAGATTTGGTGAAATTAAATCTTTGGGATAATAGCATGAAAGAAGAAATCATGCGTGCTAATGGTTCTATTCAGCATATTGAATCAATACCACAAGACTTAAAAGAATTATATAAAACAGTTTGGGAAATGAGCATGAAAGATATCATTGATATGGCACGCCATAGAGGATACTTTATAGATCAGTCTCAATCATTAAACCTATTTATGCAAGATGCTGATTTTGCTAAGTTAACCTCAATGCATTTCTATGCATGGAAAAGCGGCTTAAAAACAGGGATGTATTACCTGAGAACAAAATCTGCGGTAAATGCTATTCAGTTTACAGTATCTAAAAAACAAGAAGAGAAAAAACCAGTTGTAGCCAGTGAAATACCAGGTGCAACCCAAGTAAACGCGGTATTACCCGAAGGAGGAGAAATGACTCCCGAAGAGTATAGAGCAATGATTGCTAGAGCCAAAGAAGGTGAAGGCGATGACTGCTTGATGTGTGGTTCTTAATTAACTAATTAGGGTTTAGTTTAATTAAAAAGAGGTGCTTTTTCGGCACCTCTTTCCATTTGCTGTTTTTATTTCTTTAATTTGCTTAAATTAATATTTAAATATGTCTATTGAAGTACAAGAAGTAACAAAAGTTTACGGTAAGCAAAAAGCCTTAGATTCAGTAAGTTTTAAGATTGGATCAGGAGAAATTGTTGGCTTTTTAGGGCCTAATGGTGCAGGAAAATCTACAATGATGAAAATCATTACTTCTTATATTTCTCAAACCGAAGGTTTCGTTAAGGTTAATGGATTTGATGTATCTAAACAACCAATGGACGTAAAGAAATCTGTAGGCTATTTGCCAGAACATAATCCGCTATACCTGGAGATGTATGTCAAAGAATATCTGCACTTTTATGCAGATGTACACGGTATTTCAAAATCGCGTATTGAAGAGGTTGTTTCGGAAGTTGGACTAACACCCGAAAGCCATAAAAAAATAGGACAACTCTCTAAAGGATACCGCCAAAGATGTGGATTGGCAATTGCTTTGTTACACGACCCTGAAGTGCTGATTTTAGATGAGCCAACAACCGGCTTAGACCCAAATCAATTAGTTGAAATAAGAGGATTGATTCGCGAAATTGGTAAAACCAAAACGGTGCTACTATCTACGCATATTATGCAAGAAGTAGAGGCGGTTTGTGATCGTGTAATTATTATCAACAAAGGTCAAATAGTTACCGATAAAAAAATAAATGAGCTCAAAACAGGTAAAGAACAATTATTGGAGGTGGCGTTTGATTTAAGAGTTGAAGAACAATTGCTAAAAAACCTTCCGAAACTAATAAAAGCAATCAATTTGCACAATACTACTTGGCAATTGACCTTTGATACTATCGAAGATATGCGACCAGTAGTTTTTGACTTTGCTCAAGAAAACGGACTAAAACTTTTACAATCACAGGTGAAAAATCAAGATTTAGAAAGTTTGTTTAGAAGTTTGACGAAATAAGCACCTATGAAATCAAGGCACAAGATTAAATCAATTTACGGTATCTTTTTTCTTTTTACCAAAAATTCCCTTTAATAGATCTTTAGCTGTTTCTTTTACGGCATTAGTAGATGTCTTGGATGAATCTACCTTAGCAGTATCTTTATTCTTATTCAAGAGCTTATCTAAAGCATTGTTTAACTGCTCTTTACCCTTGTTAACGAGCTTGTCCTTTTGATTATTCGCAACTTGCTTAGACAGTTCTGTAATTGCCGATTTTAAATCTGTAGAAACAGAAGGATTCGTAAAGCTACCTTTTAATAATGCCGTTATAGGCACTTTAATACGATTTTGCTCATCTGTATTGAGTTGTTGAAGTAGTTTTTCGGCTTCTTTACCTAAATATTTCGCCGGAACATTAAATACAACATCATAATCTATGGTTTTATCAAAACCATGATTGCCATCAACGGCTATTTCTATATCTTCATAGTTTAGAGAAAAGGGTTTAAGCACTACCTTACCATTTTTAAATGCTAAGGAGGCTTTTAGGTTATTCAAATTTAACTTTTGCGCATCAAAGAAATCTAACTTACTTGTAAGTTGTTGCAATAAAGTTGATGAATTGGTATTTATTTGAGAAGAAAATAGTTGTGCTAAAACATCGCCTGTAATACTAGATAGATTAGGTGTAAAATCGTTTTGTAAATCACCTGAAAGGCTAATATTCGTATTAATTTTTCCTTTAACAACATTAGCGATAGGAGCAAGAGCAGTAAACAGATCTAATGAAGTAAAAGATTGCCCAATATCAAAGCTCTTAACATCTAGTTTCATATCGAATTTAGGAGTTTCTGTTTTTGTAGATACCGATCCATCTAAACCTAACTTACCTCCAAAAACATCAGACGTAAGATTTCTAAGAGAAGCAGTTTCATTTTTAATTCGAAGGTCACCGGAAACATTTTTAAGGCTTATATTATCATAAACCACGGTAGTGGCTTTCGCATTGATCGTTGCATCTAAAAACGAAGGTATTTTTAATTCTTCTTCACCTGATTTTTGTTCATCTTCTAATGTAGTTTCTTCCGTTTTAGAAGACATAAAATCATTTACTAAAAATTTGTTTGATTGCAGTTTAAAGTAACCCTTTAGGGTTTCTTTATTGAACAAGAATCCTAAAATATTATCAACATTTCCTTTTAGGTTTATGTCTGTTTCTCCTATAGTAGCATCAAATCGGTTTAGATGCGCTCTTCTAGGAACAAAATCAACTGTTGATTTTTCAATATGTAGAGGGTTTGCCAATTCGTGCGAGTTGTATACGAAATCTGAAAGATTTATTTTACCAGAAATTTTAGTGTTTTCATAACGTTTTTGCTCGATAGAATTTATATCAAAAGCAGCAGCTATATCGGCTTTTAGAACTCCCTGTAAATCCTTTAAAGCTTCAGCGGGATGTATTTGCGCTAATTTGGCCAAATCAATAACACCGTTTAATTGCGCATTAACCTTCATATTATTGATAAGATCTTTTAATTCTGCCTTGGCATTAAATACTTCATCATCTATTTGAAAAATAAGCTTATCAATATTAATATTTGTGTCTTTTGAAAGCCCTGTTGTATTTACAATTTCGGTGTTTATATGAATATTCTCGAGTGACTTTGGTAACTCAGGGTATTTAAAAGAAGCATTATCTGAATTGATTTTAATATCAAATTTAGGTATGTGAGTATCATCTATAATACCTTGCATAGAACCTTTAACATCAAAGTTCCCGGTAGTGGTAACACCCTCAATATTTTTAGAGTATACTTTAGGGATGAGTGCTAAGAAGTTTTTAAAATCAGAAGATGGGGTTTTAAAAGTGAGATCTAACTCTTGATGATCATCATTTACTTGTACATAGCCATTAAAAACTAATGGCAATTCATTGATCTTAGCCGAATTCTCTAAAAAAGTATATCGATTCTCATTCAAGTCAATTTTAATATCGGCATCAAGAATCAGTCGCTGATGGCTTATATAGTCGATACTATCTAGTGAAAGCGTAGCAAAAGCGCTTGATTTAGTTGTTAAAATAGATTCATTGGCAGATAAATTACCCTTACCCCAATGGTTAAGGTCATTAATCTTAAAAGAGGTTTTAGAACCTACATCACTATAAGATATTGAACTGTTTGTTAGCTGATATTCGTTGAGGTTGAATGAAAAAGTCGTTGACTCAGCACTTTCAGAAGTGTTCTTTTCTAAACTCTTTTTTGCAATATCATAGTTTGCATTTCCAAGAGAATCAATTTTAATAGTAACATCTGCATTATCAATGAAGAAACCATTGATTGAAATTGCTTCTGAAGCCTTACTGAATAAACTTTTAAAGGGAAGTTCTAGATCAATTTTAGAAGCCTTTACTAAAGTATCACCCGCAAAAGGCCCATGATTTGCAATATAAAAATCATGCAATTGCAATCTAACATTAGGAAAACTGGTTAATAGGCTAAGGTCTGCTTGCTCAAAATCAAGCGTAGCATTGATATTGTTATTTGCTGTTTGTTTAACAAGTTCTACAATTTTCCCTTTAAAAACGAATGGGAGAACTAAGAGTAAGAACAATATAAACAAAAGTGTAAATCCTAAAACTTTAAGCTTTTTCTTCATAAAAGATGATACTAATAATGTAGTTTAAACGAAAATTAAAAGTACAGATTATATCTAAAGGAAAGTTTAAGAAATGATTAACGCATTCCTTATATTCCTGTAAAAGTTGGATAAATACACTAGTTTAAAATATCGTACTTTTGTCAAAATTTTTTAACTATGAATGTTGGTTCAATTCCTAAAATAAAACATGCTAATAGCGGTAATTTTTTCCTGCTTGCAGGCCCTTGTGCTATAGAAGGAGAAGATATGGCTATGCGTATTGCTGAGCGTGTGGTTGAAATAACTAATAAACTAGAAATACCTTATGTATTTAAAGGCAGTTTTAAGAAAGCGAACCGTTCTCGTGTAGATAGCTTTACAGGAATTGGAGACGAAAAAGCATTGGAGATTTTACAGAAAGTAGGTCAGCATTTTGATATACCTACGGTAACAGATATACATGAGGTTTCAGATGCATACAAAGCCGCTGAGTATGTTGATGTACTGCAAATTCCTGCTTTCTTAGTAAGGCAAACCGATTTGGTTGTGGCAGCGGCGAAAACAAGTAAAGTTGTAAACCTTAAAAAGGGCCAGTTCATGAGTGCAGAAAGCATGAAACATGCGGTAAAAAAAGTAACTGATTCTGGTAATAACCATGTAATGATTACTGATCGCGGAACAATGTTTGGATATCAAGATATGATTGTTGATTTTAGAGGTATTCCAACAATGAAGCAATTCGGAACCACGGTGCTTGATGTTACACATTCATTACAACAACCTAATCAAACAAGTGGAGTAACCGGAGGACGCCCAGAAATGATAGAAACAATAGCGCGCGCAGGAATAGCCACTGGTGTTGATGGATTGTTTATGGAAACACATTTTGATCCGGCCAATGCCAAATCAGACGGAGCTAATATGTTACACTTAGATCACCTAGAAAACTTGCTTGGTAACCTCACGGCGATCCGAAAAGTTGTGAGGGCATTACAATAATTTGGTCTGATTTATGTTGTAAAAGTGGCATGAGAACATTCCTCATATTCTTTTTTTTATCCTTTACCGTTATTCAGGCTCAAGACTATGCTAGTGTAGATGCCAGAGTAAAACAGTATCCGAAAAAATATGCTTCCGTTGAGGCCTTGGTTGCACAAATTCAAAAAGATTTTTCATTAGATACAGACAAGGTGCGTGCAGTATTTACATGGTTGGCTTTAAATATAACCTATGATATGCAAGAATACCTTACTGGTGAACGATTAATAAGGTTTCAGTATTCTAATGAACAAGAATTATTAGAAAAACAAAGGGCAATTAAAGAATATGCCATTAACAGTACCTTAAGCGATAATAAGGCGGTCTGTGAAGGATATGCGCAAACGTTTAAAAAAGCTTGTGAACTAATGGATATTTTGTGCTTGTTTATTGATGGCTATTCAAAAATTAATATACATGATATTGGCAAAAATCCATCTATAGGAGACCATGCCTGGAATGCGGTAAAGATCAATAACCAATGGAAACTAGTAGATGTAACTTGGGCAGCTGGTTCAGCTAATGGCGCTACTTGGAAGCAAAATTTTAGTGATTATTACTTTTTTACAGATGCTGATGATTTTGTAAAAACACATCTACCAAGCTCACAGGGACTATCATTTTCTAACAACGAACCAACAAAAAAAGCTTTTTTTAACGCTCCGGTTTACACCAAAGGGTATTTTAAGAATAAAATAAAATTAATAAGCCCGTTAACAGGAGAAATTAATACCAAGTTAGGTGAGGCCATAGAATTCGAGATAGAAAAGCCAAAAAACGGAGTGCAACTACATTATGCTTTTGGTGGAGAACGTTACCCGAAAGAGATTGAATTGAGATGTAATTCTAACAAATGCACATTTGATATTCCTTTTTCCAAAAATTCTGATACCGTACTTTACATTATTGCTAACAGGCAAACAGCGTTACAGTATAAGATAAAAATTTCAAAATGAAATTAGTATCTTAGTGCGAAGGGCTGTGCTATGATCAGATTGGTATTTTTCACTTTTTTATGTTTTTTCATTTCGTCAAAATCGCTTGCACAAGATTTTGATGACGTAGACATTATTGTTAAAAGCTATCCGAAAAGTTTTAATAATATCGAGACTTTTACCGAAAGAATAATGAATGACTTTAAGAGTGATGAAGAAAGAGTACGTGCTATTTACAGTTGGTTATCAATAAATGTGAGATATGATTATTTTAAAGATAATTTTGATCTTAGTAAAAAAATTATTGTTTCATCAAGTACGTATGAGAAAGAGTATTTATTAAAAAGACGGAGGCTTCATAGAATCAAGAAATTATTAAGAACAGGTAAAGGTGTTTGTTTAGACTACAGTTATACCTTTAAGGAACTATGTGATAGGCTGCATATAGCGTCTACAATTGTTACCGGTTATAGTAAAACCAGTCTAGATGATATTGGTAATATAAAAGGTTATAAAGATCATGCTTGGAATGCTGTGAAAATCAATAGTAAATGGAACTTACTGGATGCCACCTGGGGCGCTTTTTATTCCAATAAAAAGAAGATTGATGATTATTATTTTTTTACGGAACCAAACGAGTTTATCAAATCACATCTTCCGGTAGAAAGAAAATGGCAACTAACAGATGAACTAGTTACAAAGAAGGATTTTTTTAATAGCCCTTTATTTTATCATTATTATTTTGTTGATGGCGTTAAAATATCAGACACGAAGATGATACGAAAAGAGAACAAGAAAATAAGCATCCTATTCGATAGTTTGCCAAAGGGGAAAAGCTTGTTTTATGGCCATGACAGATCAACTTATATAAAACCGGTTAAGCTAGATAAAAGACAAAATGGGGATTATGTAGCAACAATAAAGATCAAAGAAGATGCTATTTCAAAAATTACAATTTATTCTGATAGTAAACCTGTAATTGGATTAAAAATAAAGTAATTACTCTTTCCAAAAGCCCTTATGATTTACGTTATAGGCTTCCTCTAAAACAGCAAGAAAAATTTCTTGTTGAATATCACTAACAGATTTATAACGAAAAGATTTTACAACTTTCCTTCCTGCCGAAACCAAATGTTCATTGTATTTTGATAGATGAGCCGAAGCCCAAAAACCAACCTCAACAAAATCTTTCTTTTTAGGGATGTTTAGATAACAAAAAGGCTTACCGTCTAAATAATAAAAAGGTATTCTATACTTATAACGGAGCTCAACATCTTTAAAGTTGGTTTCAATTAGCACCTGTAAATGCAATAAAATTGATTTATAAGGTTCTTCTTGTTGTAAGATATAGTCTTCAGCGGGATTCATGTTTTAAAATAAAAATGCTCTTATTAAAAAAAGCAACACGTTAATTGTGTCGCTTTTAAACGTTAATTATATACTGTGTTAACTGGGCATAGTATAAAAAAACTGTTCGCTGGCAATTTTCCCGTCTTTTACTCCATAGACGCAAACTTCGCTAAATTGTTGTCTCCCTCTGTCCTTAAAGGTTATATCCATCCACATGGTGCAAGAAAAATGATCATTTGCTACCTGAGGATCAGAAACTTTGACACCATGAAACTCTTCAACATTGGCAAACCAGTTTTCACTTTTTTCAAAAACAGCCTTTATTCCTTCAGTTACTTCCTGAGGATAACCAGGCATTTCTCTACTAACTACATTGTCAGCATATAGCGCTTCCATGGCCTCCATATTTTGACCATTACGACACATTTCTACTAATCTGTTGGCAACTTGTTCTGTGTTCATTTTCTTGAGGTTTAGAATTATTTTCCTTCTAAGTTAAAAAAAGTGCAACAGAAACGCTTGACTTTGGTCTGATTTAACAAAAATTTATAGACCTATTTTGTGCGAATTTTTCGAACTAAATCTTCAAGCCCATTTAATTTCAATTCATAAACCAAACCAAGCATGTTTCCTAATTTTCCTTTAGGAAACCCCTTGCGATGATACCAAACCACATAATGCTCTGGAAGGTCAATTAAAAAAGTACCTTTATATTTTCCATAAGGCATTTTAAAATGAGCCAAGTCGATTAAAAACTGTTTATCCGACTGCATTTATTGCTCTTTACCGTCTACATAGTCTTGTAGATAATTATAGCGTTCGGTCAATTCACCATTTTTAGTCATTTGAGCACGAGATAAAACACCATCTTCATCATTATTGAAAAAGGCAGGAATTACGGCTTCTAAAAACATGTTTCCAAAACCTTCACTAGCATCTTTTGGCAGTTCACAAGGTAAATTATCTACAGCCATAACTGCAATTGCTCCATTTTTATCAAAGGGAACTTCTTTTTCAGTAATCGGATCATACCCATAAAAAGGATCGGCAATGGTTGATGCTCTTAAAGTGCTTGCAACAGGGCCGTCTATATCACAACTTATATCGGCAACTAAATTAATATTAAAGTCATTATGCTTAGCATCTTCTCTAGTGAACAGGTATGGCGCTCCATCTCCATAAAAATGTCCGGCAATAAATAGATCGGTTTCCTTGGCATAAGGCATAAAATTACTTTCATAACCAGAAGGATCATCGTAAAACTCATATTTATCACCTACTTTTCCGTCTTTTCGTTTACTGTATTCCATTACATCTACCATGCAATAAACCGGCTCCGTAAACTTAGAAGTAAGATATAAGGCATCACTAACCTGCTTGATCTTTAAATGATCTAGAATCTCTTTCGCCCCATAGGCCACTTTTCCGGTTCCAGAGAGTAAAATCTTAATGTTAGGGATTGTGATTTTATCAAGTTCTTTCTTTACCTCATCCAAATCAGCTAGACTTTCAACTTTAGGTAAATTAAATAACCCATCTCTTAAACCAAGCGCTCTAAAACCATTATAAGTACCGACCAAACCGGCATAACGACCAAACCCAATAAGTCTTAAGCCATTTTTCTTAACGATAGTTTCATGATCAAATAGTTCGATTTTTTTGTCTAGAATAGCTTTTAATAGCTTTCTATTGTAGGGCTGTTTTTTGATAGTATGACTAAAGAAAAAGTATTTCTTATTTGGAATCAATTCATCAATAGGAACCTCTTTAACTCCTAATAATATATCACAATCACTTACGTCATCGGTTATAGTAAACCCTAAATCTTCATATGCTTTATCTGGGAAAACACGGATATTAGAACTTTCAACAACAAATTGGGCTTGAGGGAATTGATCTCGCGCTTGGGCTAATCCTTTAGGTGAAAAAACAACTCTACGATCGGGTGGGTTTTTTCGCTCTTTTATTAGGGCAATTTTCATTCAGTTAATTTGGTATAAAATTTGCCGCAAGGTATTATGAATTAAAGATTTTCGCAAACGAAGATGATTAATTTTTTTGTAGATTTGCGCACTTTCTTTGAAATATTGGGGACGACTGGTTTTGACAGCAAGATCAGTTGAACTGTAAGCATGTCGAGCAATGAAATAGCACTCGTAAAAATCATTTTCAAAACTTTAAACGGCGAGAATAACTACGCTTTAGCTGCTTAATAATCTGAATTATAGTAAGATTCAAGCCCTGGTACACAAGGTGTACAAGCTAAATGTTTCTTGAAAGCCTTGGTTTATGGCGTTCTAATAAGAGGCATCGTAAAAGTAAACCTAGAATTAATAGTGCTTCGATAGTAATTCGAAATTTAAGAGGCTAAGCTTTAAGTAGGCAGTTTTTGGTCAGCTTTTAGTCTAAAACCAAACAAAAACTAAACATGTAGAAAGCACTTTAATTGCTTGTTTGGACGAGGGTTCGAGTCCCTCCGTCTCCACTTTTATTAAATATAATAGTTGATTCCAATTATTAGTCATACTTTTACACCATAGAGCAAGGGTTTCATTCTTGAAAAATCATAAGATTTTCAGTTTTAATTTTTAGCGATTATTTAGTTCGTCGATCGCATTTTCCCAAAAAGATTCTTACTGTTTCAATTTTTATACTCTTTCATAACTACACAAAGTTTTAATTGCTTTTGTGATGAGATATTACTTTTGGCTTTAAATTAAAATTAACAAAAACTATTTTCAATGATTAAAATTACTGTAAAAGAAGGTGAGAATATAGATAGAGCGCTTAAAAGGTATAAGCGTAAATTCAAAAATATTAAAGTGCTTCAAGAATTAAGGGAGAGAAAACAGTACACTAAAAAATCTGTTATAAAAAGAAAACAACTAAAAAAAGCGCAGTATAAAGAGCAATTCTTGCGCGATAAAGAGTAGCAACATTTCTCCAAAAACAATAAACAAATTCTTTCATAGCTGCGTTTTCTATTTTCCCGAAGTTATTCTCACTTTAGAAAATTGTTCTAAATTCTTTATATTGCAGAGCTGACATAGTTTTAAACTATGTATAAGCAACACCTATGGCAAAAAAAGTAATTAAAGATATTTTAGACGATGCATTAGATAGCTCTATCGAGCAAATTTCTGCACAAGACGCCACTTTTTTATACGCTGAATCACCTACCAGCCCAATGCATATCGGTTCATTAACCATTGTGGAAGGCTCTCTTAATTTTGAGGATTTTAAAGCAATTTTGGCTTCTAAATTACACCTAATGCCAAAGTTTAGGAAGCGCTTATTAAATGTGCCATTTAATCTCGATTATCCGTATTGGGTAGATGATCCAAACTTTGATATTGACCTTCATTTAGATCGAATTAAATTACCAGACCCTGCTAATTGGAAAACTTTGCGCGAAATAACCGCTACAATATTTAGCGGATCATTAGATTTAAGAAGACCGTTATGGTCAATTAGTTTTATTGAAGGCCTAGATGAAATTTCGCAAATTCCGAAAGGATCAGTAGCCATCGTTACTAAGGTACATCATGTAATGATCGATGGGGCTTCGGGTGTTGGTATAATGGGTTTGTTATTCGATAGAGAAAAAGAAGATAGGCGTAAGTCGATTCCATTACCAAAACCTTATGAACCGGACCCACTTCCAGATGAGCTTAGCTTATTATTGAAAAGCTCCTCAAAGTTCATAAAAGACCCTTTAAAAGCACCAGTTACTATTGGTGAAACTGCGATTGCACTTATAAAAGGGCAAGCAAATAAAAAATTAAAAGGTAAAAAAGCATTTAATAGACGATCATTTTCGGTTCCTCGCACTATTTTCAATAAAAATGTATCCCCTAAAAGAACATGGGGAACAGCCATTCTCTCTTTTGACAGGATAAATAAGCTTAGAAAGATAATGGGAGTTAGTATTAATGATTTAATCTTGGCCATGTGCGCAGGAGCTTTGAGAAGATATCTCATCGAACGCGAAAAATTACCCTCTCAATCATTGGTCGCTAATGTGCCAATTTCTATTCGCGTAGAAAGTCAAAAACAAAAAATGGAGAATAAAATCTCTAATATGCTTATACCAATCGCGACTCATATTGGAGACCCTATTGAACGATTGGAGTATATACAAGAACAAACAGAAATTGGTAAAAGCCGCCATAAGGCCGTAGGTGCTAAAAGCTTAATGCAAATGGCAGAGAGTGTGCCTTTTGGTTTAGCCAATCTTGCCGCAGGCTTGTATAGCCGTTATGATATCAAAGAATTAGTACGCCCTCCATTTAATGTAACAATCACCAATGTTCCAGGCCCAAGCGGGATGTTATATTTACGTGGGCATAAAATTGTAACCACCTTTGGCCTTACCCCAGTTCTTGATGGTTTTGGGCTGATTATTGCTGCGTTTAGCTATAATGGTCAGGTTACAATTACAACAACTTCTGATGCCTATACAATGCCCGACGCTGATAAATTCTCTAGATATATTCGTGAATCGGCAAATGAATTAGAAGAGATTATCAAAAAAAGAGGGAAGAAAAAAGAAGAGGCTAAAATTGTTAAAATAGAAAGTACGGTATTCTTTAATAGATTACGTAAGTATCTTAAAAGCGACCCTAAAAGTGCCAAAAAACACAAAGAAGCTTATGGCTTTAAAGTACTATTAAAAGATGGATCTGAAGCAACTTGGCAATTAAAGGAAGGTGTGTTAAAGAAACAGAAGCTATCCAAAACTAAAGCTACCTTAAAAATAAGAGACGAAGTATTGATGGCGTTGTATACTAAAGAACTATTATTTGAAGAACTTAAAATACAGGGAAGAATATTGATAGACGGATCAGCTGCGCATCAAAAGAAAGTAATGCAACTCGTAGCTGATTTTTTGAAGAATGACTAATGAATTATAATACGAATACATTTATAGCTAATGATGGCGAGAAGATTTTTTACTATCACTGGCAAAGCAAAAACCCCAAAGGAATTGTGCAAATAGCACATGGCATCGGTGAACATGCCGGACGCTATATTCCAATTGCTTCGCTGCTTCAAGAACATGGTTATGAAGTATTTGCTAATGACCATAGAATACATGGAAACTCTGTAAAATCTAAAGAACAATTAGGCTTCTATGATGGTGAAAACTACTTCAACGACGCCGTTGAAGATATGCGAGAACTTACAAAGCTTATAAAAGAAGAACACCCTAATCAAAAAATCATTTTATTTGGTCATAGCATGGGCTCATTGCTAAGTAGAGAATATGTTACTAGATATGGTAATGATTTACAAGCATTAGTTTTATCTGGTACTGCTAGTTATATGAAAGGTTTAGGCACGGTTGGTTTGGCTGGAGCCAATGTTGTAAAGTTTTTTAAAGGAAAAAAACATAGTAGCACAACGCTTAAATCATTATTCTTTACAGAGTTCAATAAAAAATTTAAGCCTAACAGAACGAAGGTAGATTGGATAAGTCGCGATGAAAAACAGGTAGACCTTTTTGAAGCTGACCCCTTGAGAATTGAGAACTTTTCAACAAGTATTTTTATAGACATTCTAAAAGGAAGTAAAAAGATCAACGAAAAATCAACGTTCGAAGCAACGCCAAAGCACTTACCTATTTATATTTTTTCTGGAGACAAAGACCCCATTGGTGAAATGGGCACTGGCGTAAAAAAAGTAGCGAAGCAATACAAAAAAGCAGGTATTAACGACCTAACGATAAAAATTTATGAAGGAGGAAGGCATGAAATGCTAAATGAAATTAATAAAGAAGAAGTGGAAAGAGATTTTATTAATTGGCTCAATACGCGCATTGATGCTAAAAACTAATTATGGAAAACAACAAAACACTCTACAAATCATTTACGAAATTGGCCATTAAAGTTGCCTTATCTAAAGGTTTTACACTAAAGAAATCAAAAGATTTAGTGGCATCAAAATTTGAAAATCACCCATATGAGAAACTGATTTTAAAATCTATTAAGAATGACGAATTCGATAAAGAAACACTTATTACTTTACTTAATAATTGCGTTTCTGTTTGCGAAGATTTTGGACCCGATAGAGATTATGTAACACTTATTTTAGTGTTAGAGAGTATTAACAATGAAAAATCAACAAAAGAAACCAAAGACATTTCAACGAAGATCGTTCAGCACTTCCGTAAAGAGATCTCGCGAATTAATAAAAACATTGCTGCCCCACCATTGTTTAATATGGTTTTAGAAAGTCGTTCCATCATTGAGTGGAGCACAATGGTTGGCTTATATCACTTAATACCTAAAAGAAAAAAGGGTAATAATAAACCTGTGTTATTAATGCCTCCATATTTAGGGAATGATCACTCTACAAAATTTGTTCGTAAATATCTAAAAGCGGTTGGTTTTAAAACCTATAAATGGGATCTTGGTGTAAATATGATTAGTTCTAAATACCTGCCAAAGTTAGTGGAGCGTTTAGACGAAATTTATGAAATCCATCAAGAAAAAGTAAGTCTTGTAGGTTGGAGCGGAGGCGGAATTTTTGCGAAAATCATAGCCAATCGATATCCAGAAAAAGTAGAGCAATTAATTACCATTGGATCACCAGTTTGGGGTGTAAAAAATATGCAAACTCCTTTAGTTCGGGTACTCGAATTTTTACGTGGAAGGACATTACGAGAACGCAACGCTAAATTTTTAAAAGAATTAGAAGAAATACCTCAAGTACCGATTACCTGTATTTATACAAAAACAGACGGATTAGTACCTTGGAAACATTGCTTAGAAGCCGAAACGTTGCGAAATGATATTACCAATATAGAAGTATATGGCAGTCATATTGGCTTGGGAGCTAATGCCTCAGTATTGGTTACAGTAGCAAATACACTTATTAAAAACACGCAAGGTGAAGCGCCAAAAGGGCTAATCACGAAGCTTGAGAATTTATTTTTCCCACGTTTTTGGGAACGAAAAAAACTTGAGATCGTTAGAGATTTGCTATTTGTCAAATAATAGAACAGTTATATTTTTTGACCAAAACCCCTTTATAACGTAATTTTTTATACAAAAACCAGCTATGAGGGCTTCATTTCTGTAAATTAGTATCTTAAAATAGTATCTAAGTGCAAAAAGTCATTAATCAACCCAAGTTTCAAGAAGAGCTAAAGAAGATAGCCAAATCGCAAAAGCGAAAACTTGATGATGTTCAAAAAGAAGCCGAAGCTTGTATTGCAGAAATGTATGCTAAGCAAGACCCTTTTGCAAATATGGCAACACTTAAGGGGTTTGAATATATGATGTCTAAGGCATACGAAGATAAAATAGATGTTGACCCGCAAGAGATAAAATGGCTAATGAAATTAATGCGCAAAAACTCCGTTGCGTTTATTCTCACTCATAAGACTTATTTAGATACCGTTGTTCTTATTAATACCTTAGCAGGATATGGTATGCCAATCCCTTATTTCTTTGGAGGAATTAATTTGGCTATGCCTGGAATTAAACAGCTAGGAAAAAATTCGGGGCTCATTTTCTTACGACGGAGTTTTAAAGACGATGAAGTATATAAGGCCTCTTTACGTCACTATATTTCTTATCTAATTGAAAAGGGAGACCACTTAACGTGGAATATAGAAGGAACCCGCTCACGTACCGGAAAAATAGTATATCCTAAAATGGGTATTTTAAAATACATCATGGAAGGCGAACAGGAAAGCTCTAGAGATATTAAGTACGTACCTGTTTCTATTGTATATGATCTAATTCCTGATGTAAAGGAAATGACCGAAGAAGGTAGAGGAAGTAAAAGTAAGCGGTCGGAAGATCTGGGAGTTTTTGCGAACTATATGAAAAAATTAGGCCACCAATATGGACGTGCTGCAATACGCTTTGGTGAACCCGTAGATGTTTCTGCACATCGAAATGCGATTATTCCAGATGATGAAGAACAGAGTTATGCCGATAAGAATACATTACCCCGATTTGCATTCGAACTGATCCATAAAGCGAATACAATAACTCCGGTAACTACGGTTTCATTAGTTTGTAACGTATTACTTAACAATTTTGCACTCACTAAAAAAGAGATTGAGGCGAATGTGATTAGGCTCATGAATTATATTGAGCAACGTAAAGAAGATGTACTACTTGATCGTGGAAATAAAATTGGAGTAACAGTTCAAAAAGCGTTGAATTTATTGCTTAGCGCTCATATTATTCAAAAGAGCAAAGCTGGTAGAAAAACACAATATAGCTTAGCCGCTAACGAATATTTATCGGCTACTTATTATGCAAATATGTCTTCAGGACATTTATACCACCGGGCCTTTATAGAAATGGCCTTGGTCAAGATTAAAGATAACACTTCTTCAGATAGAATTATACATTTTTGGGAAGAGATCATGCGATTGCGAAATCTGTTTAAATTTGAATTTTTCTATACAAATAAGCCTCAATTTAGTAGCGAAATAGAAGAAGAACTAAATTTATTTGATAAAGATTGGCGAACAATAATCGCAGACCCGAAAGGAGATATTTATGGTTTGTTAAAGCGTCAAGAATTGTATGTTTCTAAAGGAATACTTTTGATTTATTTGGAAGCAAATAAAGTAGTTTGTCACACTTTAAATTCTTGGGATCTCGATGATGATTTCATAGATTCAGAGTTTATAGACCTTTGCTTATTTAAAGGGAAAGAACTTCATTGGCAATCACGTATTACACGATTAGATAGTGTTTCAAAACCGTTCTTGGTTAGTGCATTACGTTTTGCTAAAAATAGTAATCTAACCCCAGTTGGTGGGCAATTAGAGTATGAACGCTTAGATGCCTGGATGGAAGAATTAGATGAACTAACCAACCGATTCAATGTATTGCAGAAGTTAGAATTACGAGCAACAAGAAAAGCACTGGAAATTGAGCATGAAGAAGAAGAAAAAGAAACAGTTCCTGGATCTGATATAGAAACCATATCAGAAAAGGTTTTACGTCAAGAAGAAGGGCCTCATATTGCAGCTTTTTTTGATCTCGATAGAACTTTAATTAAAGATTTTAGCGCAAAACGATTTGTTACTTCGCGCTTATTGAGTGGTAAATCAACTTCAAAGGAGTTATTATCTCAATTTGCTACGGTTTTATTGTATTCGGCAGGAAATAGAGACTTTGAAGTATTAACCAAAGTATCGGCATTAGGCGTTAAAGGGATTAAAGAAAAAGAGTTCGAAGCACTTGGTAAAATGGTTTTTGATGATTACTTGGCCGAAACCATTTATCCTGAAGCACGTAGTTTAATTGCTTCGCATATGGAAAAAGGACATCGCGTAGTAATTGTTTCAGCGGCTACCGCTTATCAAATACAACCTTTCGCAGATGAATTGGGTGTTGAAGAGATTTTCTGCACAGAAATGGAAGTGAAAAAAGGACGTTTTACAGGCCAAATAACCGAAATGTGTTGGGGAGAAGGCAAAGCAAAAGCTGGGAAGAAATTTGCAAAGGCAAATAATGTAGATCTTTCTAAAAGTTTCTTTTATACCGATAGTTTTGATGACTATCCTTTATTAGAAATTGTGGGAAATCCCATAGCAACAAATCCAGATAATAGATTGTCTCAAGTGGCTTTTGAAAATGGATGGTCTATTTTACGCTTTGATGAAGTTGATGATCAACCGATTGTAAATACATTTAGAACGGGTTTAGCAGCCGCAAGTCTGTATCCTTCTGTAGTGAAAGGCTTAGTAAAAGGGGCTCTTACAATGTCTCGTCAAGAAGCCGTTAATACAACGGTGGCGAGTATTGGTGATTTAGGGACTAAGTTTGCCGGACTAGATATTGCAGTGAAAGGAAAACAAAACTTAGAAGATTATCGCCCTGCAGTATTTTGCTTTAACCATCAAAGCTCGGCAGATTTTTTTATCTTATCTAAATTACTAAGAAAAGACGTTACTGGTATTGCGAAGAAAGAACTAGAAATGAGCCCAATGGGCCCCCTCTTTAAAGCTTTTGGAGCAATTTTTATTGATAGATCAAATAAAGAGAAAGCAATAAAGTCGTTAAATCATGCGGTCGAAGTTTTAAAGGGAGGAATGTCTGTAGCAATAGCACCAGAAGGAACGAGAAGTGGAAGCAAAGAATTAGGACCATTTAAAAAAGGAGCTTTTCACTTAGCTATGAAAGCAGGCGTACCCATCATACCTATAGTTATTAAGAATGCATACATGGCACTTCCTAAAGGGAGCTCGGTGTTTAAACCTACGCATATTGAAGTGGTAGTATTAGAACCTGTTGATACTTCTGAGTGGAAACCAAAGTATGTTGAGAAATATGTAGAAGAAGTACGTAATTTATTTGTCAAAGAATTAGAAGATTAACTAAAATAATATCAAATGAAACTTAAAGTTGGGATACTTGGTGGAGGTTCTTGGGGCACAACAGTTGCTTCGATTATAGCTAAGAATGCTGAAGCTATAATTTGGGCTAGAAACCCGAATACCGTTGCCGAAATAAATGAATATCATACAAATAACAAATACTTGCCAAATGCTAAATTAACCAGGTCATTAAAAGCTTCAAATTCCATTGAAGAGACCGTTAGAGAGGCCGATTTAGTGGTAATGGGAATTCCTTCGCAAAGTTTTAGAAAGGTTTTATTAGAGGCTAAAGAACATATTCGTGCCTGGATACCTATTGTTAGCTTGGCAAAAGGACTTGAAATTGGCACGAAGAAACGTATGACTGAAATTATTGAAGAAGAAATGCCCGGACATCCAGCAGGAGTATTAACAGGTCCGAATTTGGCTAAAGAGATACATTTTGGCAAAGCCGCGGCTGCCGTAATTGCTATGGTTGATGATACCATTGCAAAAAAATTGCAGCCAGTTTTTAGTTCAGGATTATTTCGGGTTTATACAAATGATGATGTGGTAGGGTGTGAACTTGGAGGAGCTCTTAAGAATATTATGGCAATTGCTTCTGGAATGGGTGACGGAGCTAATGCCGGCGATAATACAAGAGCGGCAGTTATTACTAGAGGACTATCAGAATTAACTCGTTTAGGAGTTGCAATGGGTGGAAAACGCAGAACCTTTGCCGGTTTGGCTGGAATGGGAGATCTAGTAGCAACCTGTTCTAGTTCTAAGAGTAGAAATCATCATGTAGGATTTCAATTAGGTCAAGGGAAAAGCTTAGATCAAATCATAGAGGAGATGAATGAAGTAGCCGAGGGAGTAAAAACTGCAAAAGTGGTAATGGAACTCGCAAAAGATTATAAAGTAGAAATGCCGATTTCTACAGAAGTATATAAGGTTCTTTATGAGGGTAATACCGTAAACGACGCCTTTAGAGGATTATTAAAAATTGAAGTTGGTTCTGAAAAAGAACCGGGATAAAATTAAATACCATGGCTAAAAAAGCAGAACAAACAGCTTCGTTTATGGTACGTTTTAATCAACGTATTTACGAAGAAGATGGCGAATCTAAAGTACAATGGCGTGGACGCATATCTCATGTGCAAGATGGTGATGAAAAGCGATTTTCAGACTTTAATGATGCCTTAAAGTTTATGCAGCAGAAACTTTCTGAATTAACGAGTGAAGCCACCAAAGACCAATCTTCTGAAGAGCAGGAAAATATATTGCATAAGAGTTTGTCTATGTGGAAGACAATGAAAACAATGGCGCCACATATTATTAAAGAAACTATAAAAGATCCTAAAAAACAATTCTCAAATATTCAGGATCAATTACAAGATCAGATTACTAATATTGGTGAAGAAATTGGTGAAAAGGTACAAATAGATCAATGGCGGAATGCTTCGCGTTCTGACTTTAAAGAAGTACAAGATTCTTTAAAACAATTGGCAAGAGAAATTAAGAAACTCAACAATAAAGTTGACGCGTTAAGTAAAAAATAAGTGTACCATGTCACTTTCTCCCGAATTGCAGGAATTGAAAGATTTTTATGACAAAGCTGAAATTAGAGTTCAGACTTTAGGGCAATTCAATGTATGGCGAAATGATGAAAAAATTGATTCAAAACAATGGGCAAGAGATAAGGCAGTACAATTATTGCAATACTTGATTTCAAATCGCCAAAGACATGCACTTCACAAAGAAAAAATAATGGATCATCTCTGGGAGGAAGGTGATGATCGCGATTTTAAAGTTGCTTTACATGGCATTAATAAAGCTCTTGAGCCAAATAGACCCCCGAGAACAGAACCTAAATATTTAATTAGACAAGGCCTAAGTTATCAACTAGAAATGGATCACGTTTGGATCGATGTTGAAGCTCTAGAAAAGTATGTAATTATTGGAAACGAGTACTACGGATCAGACAATGTAAAGGCTAAGAAAGCATATAAAAACGCAATTGATCTCTATAAAGGAATCTATTTACCAAATAGAATCTACGAAGATTGGTCATCAGAAGAGCGTGAAAAAATTCAATTATTAATATTAGGAGCTTATATTACACTTGCAGAAATTATTCTTGAAGAAAATCCATTGGAAAGCATTCGTTTAGCACAAAAAGCATTGGCAATCGATTCTACCTGGGAAGATGCTTATCGTATACAAATGCAAGCATACCTTGCGAAAGGGAATCGCCCACAGGCAATTAAAGCATATCAAAAATGTGTAGATATTCTTGATGAAGAATATGGTATTGATCCACTTCCCGAAACAAAAAAACTTATCAAAGAAATTGAAGAAATTAGCTGATTTATCGTTCTGCTATCTTCTAGGACTTTATTGATAGAACTCACACCGAGGTCTTTAAAGAATTTCACTCTTAATACTTCCTAAAACTATCTTGTAACTCATTTGTAACTCACCTGCTGTATGTTTGCCCCAGATTTAATAATTGAAGCAAAATTTAGAATTAAAAAATATAAAAGATATGGCAACTAAAGCAAAAAAAACAGTAACAAACAAAGTTTTTAAAACTGTAGATACAGTAAAAGAAGTAGCTACTAAAACAAACGATTTCGCTTTAAAAACTACGGAAGAAGTGGTTACAGAAATGATTAATGCTGCTACAAAATGGCAAACGGTAACTGCTAAAGCAGTAAAAGGCGGATTGAAAGTAGCAGATACGCAGCAAAATATGATTTTTGACTCATTAGAAACTGCTAAAGGTCACGTTTTAAACGGTGTTAAAAGATCAAAAACATTGTTTAGCAAAAATTAGTTCATAGAGTTAGGTTAGTTAAAAGGGTCAAGTTTCAAAATGAAGTCTTGACCTTTTTCTTTTTAAAAGACTGATAAACATTCTTGTAACTCATTTGTAACTCTCACTAATTACTTTTGCACTATAAACATTTGAATAAAACATAAACAACATAAAATGACAGCTAAAAAAAGTAAAAAATCGAAAAAACTAGAGAACGCTAAAAAAATCGTTAAAAAGATCAATAACGATTTAATTGATGCCTCTTTTAATGCCATTGAAACTACAGTGAAAACTGGAGAGAAGTGGCAAAAATTAACGTCTAAGTTGATTAAAAAAGCAGAACCTTTATCAAAACAACAAATCAATATGGTTGTTGATACTGCAGAAACTATCAAAGGTCAGTTAGAACAAAGTACAGATCGTTTAAAGAACTTAGTTGGTTATGACCCTAAAATGATAGCGCAAGCTAAAAGAATGGTAACGGGACATCCTTTAGCTCAAAAGGCTGAAGAAACTGCTGAGAAGATTAAGAAAAACCCTTTGGTTAAGAAAGCCGAAAAAATGGCGGATAAATTAAAAAAGGAATTGAACGAGACGATTGAAGATGTAAAAGATAAAGTAGAAGATACTGCAGAAGATGTACAAGATAAAGCTAAGAATGTAGTAAAAGAAGTAAAGGAGAAGGTAGAAGATGTTGTTGAAGACGTTCAAGAGAAGGTAGAAAAGGCAATAACTCCAGAAACTAAAAAAGCACCAGCTAAGAAAAAGACGGCTCCAAAGAAATCGGTAGCAAAAAAGGTAGCGAAAGAAGTTACTAAAGTAACTAATGATTTGAAAGTTATTAAAGGAATTGGTCCTAAAATGGAAGCTACATTAAATGCTGCAGGAATCTCTTCTTTTCAAGGTTTGTCAAGCGCCACTTTAAAAAGTGTTGAAAAAATATTGACAGATGCAGGTATGAATACAAAGATGTATAATATTTCTGAGTGGAAAGCGCAAGCTAAAGAATTACTTAAAAAATAAATCTTTTAAAGGTACAACAGATGAAAAAAAATATAGAAAACATGAAAAAGACTTTCAAGAACATAGATGTTAAAAAAGCAGTTAAAAATTCGAATGAATTTGCCTTAGCAACAGCAGATGGGTTTGTAACGGAATCGTTAAATGTTGCTGAGCAATGGCAAAAAGTCACTCAAAAAGCCATCAAAGGAGGATTTAAATTGGCTGGAAATCAGCAAGATTTAGTGTTTCAAACATTAGAAGCTGTAAAAAGTCAATATAATTATGGAAAGAAACGAGTAAATAAGCTTTTTGCTTAATTCATTATAGATTATTTGAAGTTAGTTAATAAAAAAGCCTGGCAACTGCCAGGCTTTTTTAATTTGTAATATATTTTTCATTAAACTTTGATGGAACAACCAATAGCCTTTGTATTTGTAGTTGGTATCTCTTTATCCTCCAATAATGCATCCACTGCATTTTCTACGTATTTAGTTTTTACGCGAGCTTCATTTCTTGAACTATCATCTATTGCACCGATATATTTTACCCGAAGTCCTTCTTTTTCTTTGTTTAATATGTAAACATGAGGTGTTTTGGTGGCCCCATATTTAGGATACACTTTTTGTCCTTCATCAAATAAATAAGGGAAGGTGAATCCTTTTTCTTTTGCACGAACTTTCATTAATTTAAAACTATCACCAGGCTGCACTGCAGGGTTATTAGGATTGATCGCAATTACAGGATATCCTTTACTCTTATACTTTGCATCTAAGGCATTCAAACGATCTTCATTTGCCACGGAATAGGGGCAAGTATTACATGTAAATACCACGATAAACCCTTTAGCTTCCTTATAATCTGCTAAAGAAATCATTTTTCCATCGATGTTTTTTAACTTAAAATCGTCAGCAAGATCGCCTACTTTGTATCCCGATCCCGTTAAGGTATATGCTGAAAAAACACCAACAACTGCTATTAATAAGATTAATTTTAAATATTTCATAATTTAAGATTTTGTGAATTTTTTTACTTCATTAAATAATTGTTCTCTGGTAAAAGATTGCTCATAAAAAGCACGTTTTTCTTTATTAAATATGATCGTAGCCGGAATAGCGCCAGACCAAGTGGTATCTACTTTCGGAATCCATTCATTTTCATTTGGAGCGTCTAGTAATAGCACTTCTGATTTTAGCTGATGTTTTTCAATAAATGGAATTAATTTATCATTTAATTTCTCCGGAAAGTCTAAACTTATAAGCTTTACACTAAGTTTATCATCGCTATATAAGCTATCTAGTTCTTTGAAATAAGGCAATTCTTTTACACAAGGTTTACACCATGTGGCCCAAAAATTTATTACGTAAGTTTTAGTATCTGTTGTAGTTAAGAGAGGTTCAAGCCCTTTAAAATCAACAACTTTTACCGAATTGTTTATTTTCTTGGCAACCGATTGTTTGTCTTTTTTTTCTTTTTGACATGAAATTAACAAACACAGTATAGAAACAATAAAAACCTTATTAAACATATCTCAATTTTAGCCAAGCTAAAATAATGAATAGCAATATGTGATGCTAAGTTTTATTAAAAGTTTAACAGAAATATAACTGTTTCATTTCCAGTAGATACGAGATATACTATTTGGTTAATATTTACGTTAGATGTATAAAGACTCGTCATGAAAAAATTATTATTCTTATTACTAATCGCTCCTCTTTTTGTATTTGGCCAAAGTCAAAATACTATTGCTCAAAATGATACTGATATAGAAGAAGCAATAGAGAAAACAAAAGAATCTAAAGAAAAGAAATCAATTCCGAAAGAAGTGTGTATAGCTGGTGATTGTAATATTGGTAAAGGCACCATGCAATATAGAAGCGGAGCATATGAAGGTGAATGGAAAAATGGCCTTAGACATGGTTATGGGAAATTTACTTGGAATAATGGAGATACCTATTCAGGGCTTTGGTTTGAAGACAAGCGACATGGGCAAGGAACTTATGTTTGGCATGATGGCTCAAAATACAAAGGAAATTACAGCCATGGTATTCGCAGCGGTTACGGTGTCTATTATTACACGAATGGATCGATATATGAAGGAACCTGGCAGAATAACTTAAAACACGGTATTGCTAATTTTTACTATAAAGAAAGTGTAAATATTGGTGGAAAATACCATAATAATGAATACGTAAGCGGAACAGGTATTTCTCAAGAATCATATAAATATAAACCAAAAGAATAATTGTAAGGTTTTTTGTAACTTTACGACTTAAGATGGTGTAAATCACTTGATTTACAAATCTTTTTCATAGCAATTTCCCACCTTTGAATAAAAGGTGGGTTTTTTATTTTGCTTTTAACGCATCAGATGGTTTTGGTACATAATGATGTTTACCTCCAGCTCTGTCGTCGTTGAAGGTTACGGGAATATCATCGTTCTGTGTTCGTTCATCCCAGGTTATATGTTGTGTCCCATCATCTCGTTTCTCCATCGTAATGCAATCTTCAACCGGGCAAACCAGCGAGCATAGGTTACACCCCACACAGTTCTCTTCTATAATACTAGGGATTCTATTGGTAGGGTCATCAGATAAGGCAATCGCTTGATGTGCACCATCGTCACAAGCTATATAGCAGAGTTCACAACCCACGCATTTATCTTTATTGATTTCAGCAACTACCTTATGTTTTAAATTAAGATGTTTCCATTCGGTAACATTAGGCAGTGCCTTTCCAGCAAAGTCGTAAATTGTATTGTAGCCTTTTTCTTCCATAAACTGGCGTAAACCTGCCTCCATTTCACGTACAATGCCAAATCCATAATGCATTACCGCAGTGCATACTTGAACTGAAGTTGCTCCTAACAGGATAAATTCAACCACATCGCGCCAAGTTTCTACGCCTCCAATACCAGAGATAGGTGTATTAGAAATTTTTGGGTGCTGCGCCAATTCTCGAATCATATGCATTGCGATAGGTTTTACCGCGGGACCACAATAACCACCGTTGGTGCCCTTTCCATCAACCACGGGCAGTGGTGCGTAAGTGTCTAAATCGATTCCTACAATACTTTTTATGGTATTAATGAGCGAAATAGCATCGGTACCACCTTTTACAGCCGCTAAACCGGGGTCGGTTATTTCAGAAATATTAGGGGTCAATTTTGTGATTACTGGAATATTAGCAGCATCCATTACCCAACCAACAATAGTCTCTAAAACTTCGGGTTCTTGACCTACTGCAGAACCCATACCGCGTTCGCACATACCATGAGGACATCCAAAATTTAATTCGATGCCGTCTGCTCCGGCATTTTCAACGTCTTTAATAATTTGCTGCCACTCAGCCTTACTTTCTACCATTAAAGAGGCAATTACAGCATGATCTGGAAAATATTTTTTTACTTCTTCAATTTCTCGAAGATTATCTTCTAACGGGCGATCTGTTATCAATTCTATATTGTTAAACCCCATCATACGGGTATTGCGGTAGTTCACTGAACCGTAGCGACTAGAAACATTAACCACCGGAACACCTAGTGTTTTCCATACCGCACCTCCCCAACCTGCGTCAAAAGCTTTCATTATTTGATACCCCGAATTTGTTGGTGGCGCAGAAGCCAACCAAAATGGGTTTGGTGCTTTAATTCCGGCAAAATTTATGGATAAATCGATCATACTCTTAGTTTTTAATTAAATATTGAAACATACCCTGCGCTGCCATCTTACCATCAAAAGCAGCGTTTACAACTTCTGCACCTCCATTAATAGCATCTCCACCAGCAAAATACATAGCATTCGATGTTTGAAAGTGCTCATTTACTTCAATTCTTGTTTTATTATCAATTGAAAGCTTATCTATAAGTGCATAAAAATGGCCTTGTTTTGCCTGTCCCGTAGCTTTTATGACCATATCACAAGCTACAATGAATTCGCTGCCTTCGATAACCTTTAATTGCCCATCAATTGACGCTGTCTTCTGGAATTTGACACCTTCTACATGTTGACCACCAATAATTTCAACAGGAGTGGCGTTAAAGAGGCTATCGACACCTGAACTGATGGCTAGATCATACTCAAAACCATACGCACCCATACGCTCTTTACCATTTCTATATACCAATACTGTTTTTCTAGCACCCATACGGGCAGATTCAGAAGCGGCATCCATAGCAGTATTTCCTCCTCCGATAACCACTACTTTTTCCGGTACCGAAATGCGATGTTGTTTCATTCGTAATTCTTCTATAAATTCTACCGCACCAACTACACCTTTCTTATTTTCACCTTCTAACTGTAATTCACGTGTTTGCCCTAACCCAACTCCTAAGAAAATGGCATCATAATCATGCTCTAATTGTTTTAATTGCTCTTTTGAGTTAATGCCCGATTTGTAATGAATGTTAAACCCAAGTTGATCTTGCAAATAATCAATTTCTTTTAATACTTCTTCATTTGTTATTTTATAAGGTGCAATTCCATACACGGTTAAACCGGAGGGTTTTTCCTTAGCCTCAAAAATATCAACCTCAAAACCTAGCGTTCTGGCTTCACAAGCACAAGCAATTCCGGCAGGGCCTGCACCAATGATGGCTATTTTTTTACCATTAGATTCTCCTACTTGAAACAATTTTTTCCCAGAATCTATTGTTTTATTAGTTGCATAATTTTGTAAACGCCCAATCTGAATGGGTGGTACATCTTGATGATTATAAACACAGGCACCTTCACATAAAACTCCAGTTGGACATACTACTCCACAGGCATTACCAAGCCAGTTGGCATCGAAAATAGTTTTTGCTGCTCCCGTTACATTGTTTGTGTGAATTTGCTTTATGAAAAGTGGAATATCAATGTGTGTTGGACATGCTTGTATACAAGGAGCATCATAACAAAATAAACATCTAGAACTTTCATAATACGCTTCGGTATTATTCATTAAAGGTTTTTTCTGTTTGAAATTTTTATCAAACTCCTCTTGTGTGGTTGGTCTTTTATATTCAGCCATAGACTATAGTTCTGTTAAACGTCCATAAGTTTCAGGTCTTCTATCCCTAAAGAATTGCCATGTAGAACGTACTTCTTCGATAAGATCAAGGTCAAACTCAGCAACTAATAATTCATCATTATCACGTGATGCTTCTGCAAATATTTGTCCGCGAGGGTCCACAAAATAGGATTGCCCATAAAATTTACCTAGGTCCCATGGTTTTTCTTCACCAACACGATTGATACAGCCCATAAAATAACCATTGGCAGCGGCATGTGCAGGTTGTTCGAGTTTCCATAGGTACTCACTTAACCCAGCCACAGTGGCTGACGGGTTATATACGATTTCAGCACCATTTAGCCCCAAGGCTCTCGCACCATCGGGAAAATGACGATCATAACATATATAGACGCCTACTTTAGCATATTTGGTTTGAAAAACAGGATATCCCAAATTACCAGGTTTAAAAAAGAATTTCTCCCAGAAACCAGTGGTATGCGGAATATGATTCTTTCTATATTTACCTAAATACTTACCATCTGCATCAATAACAGCAGCTGTATTATATAATACGCCGGGCTGTTCTTTTTCGTAGATCGGTACAACAATTACCATATCATATTTTTTAGCATAGGCTTGCATTTTCTCAATAGTTGGCCCAGGAACTGCTTCTGCCGAAGCATACCATGCTCGATCTTGCCCAGGACAGAAATAGGGAGTATTGAATATTTCTTGTAGACATAAAATTTGCACACCTTGTTTACCCGCATCTTCAATATAAGGAATGTGCTTGTTGTACATGGCATCCATGATTTCTTGTATCGTCCCTTCTCCTTCTGTCATCGGAAGGCTCATTTGTATTAATCCTGATTTTACTTTTCTTGGCATAACTATATGTTTATCAACTTATTGTTTTAATATTTTTTGCTATTTTTTATTAAGATATTCTCGCTACTTTCAACTAATATTTCACCTACAAATACATCACATTTGAACTTTTCCTTTATCATTTTAGCAATTTCTTCTTCATTTAATTTTTTATTAGAGTTAGATCTAATTTTTATCATAATTGGTCTATCATAATCACCTTTACTCCAATCATGAGATCTACTAATATTCAAATAATATTCTGAGTTGTCATCTTCAGATTCTATCCATTCCCAAACATTTTCATAATCTCGATAAAGATTATTAACTCCAAATATTTTTTCAAAATCAGGGAGTAACTCAGAAAGCTCCCTTTCAAGATAAATCCAAAATTTCATTTTATCAAATTACTGTTTTTGATGTTTTTCCTCGTGCTATAAATTGCCCATTACCTGCTTTTAGCAAACATTCGTCATTTTCTATAGCTACTTGCCCTCTTAATAGTACGGTTTCGGTTTTCCCAGTTACTTTTTGCCCTTCGTAGGCTGAATAATCACAATTCATATGATGTGTTTCTACAGATATTGTATGTTCTTTTTTAGGATCAAAAATTACGACATCGGCATCGCTTCCAATAGCAATGGTGCCTTTTCTAGGATACATTCCGAATATTTTTGCCGCATTGGTACAGGCTACTTCAACATATTTTGTTAATGATATTTTCCCTTTGTGAACGCCTTCTGAATACAATAATTCCATGCGATGTTCGATAGCCGGATGCCCATTTGGAATCTTAGAAAAGTCATCCTTACCCATCTTTTTTTGTTCCCACATAAAAGGGCAGTGGTCAGTTCCCACAACCTGTACTAATCCTTGATTGATTCCAGACCAAAGTGCTTCTTGATCTTTCTTTTCCCGTAAGGGAGGACTCATCACCCATTTAGCACCTTCAAAATCTTTCTCATATAAAGAGGCATCTAACATTAAATATTGTGTACAGGTTTCAACAAATACTTTTTGATTACGTTTAGTAGCGTGCCTTACCGCATTCAGAGCGCCTTCACAGGTCATATGTACAATATATCCAGGGCAATCGGTATAATGCAACATGTCTGCGAATCGTGCTGAAGCCTCTGCTTCTGTTACTTCCGGTTGTGACAGATAATGATATAATGGAGACAAGTTTCCTTGGGCTCTGTTCTTGGCAATTAGTGAATCTATCATATCTCCATTTGTAGCATGTACTGTGACCAAGCCACCATGTTTTTTTACTACCTTCATAAGCTGCACCATCTGTCCGTCATCAATCATTAAAGCACCTTTATAAGCCATAAAGGTTTTAAAGGAAATAATACCTTCCTTTTCAATCATTTGTACCACTTCTTTAGCAACATTTTCATTGAAATCGGTTACTGCCATATGATATGAATAATCACCAATGGCTTTCCCTTCTGATTTTTGTTGCCAGGTTTTTAAAGCATTATAAAGCGTGTCTCCTTGGGTTTGCAAAATAAAATCAATTACCATAGTGGTACCACCATGTAAAGCGGCACGTGTTCCGGTCTCATAATCATCACTAGAATAAGTACCCATAAAAGGCATATCTAGATGCACGTGTGGGTCTATTCCGCCAGGAAACACTAATTTATCAGTAGCGTCTATAACCTTATTGGCTTTATAGGTGAGATTTTGGCCAATGGCTATGATCTTCTCACCTTCAATATAAACATCGGCGTTATAATTTTCGGAGGCCGTAACTACATGGCCATTTTTTATAAGTATAGACATTTTATGCTTTCTTCATTAATAGTAAATACAAAATAAATGATATAATAAATCCGGTAAACCAGGACAATGAATATAAGAAATTTAATGCCGGTACCCAATAACCAATAAGTGCAGAAAAGACGCCCACAAATAGGGCAATCATCGCTGCACGATTAAAACCAGTTTTATTATAAGAATAGATACCTTCTTCTTTATAGAGTTCGGCCAATTGCATGTTCTTTTTTCTTACAAAAAAGTAGTCAGCGATCATAATTCCTAATACAGGGCCCAAAAGTCCACTTACAAATATTAAAAATCCGGAAATCTGATTTAACAACCACCAAGGCATAATAATAATACCTACGATCCCAGTGATAATTCCACCTGTTCTAAAACTAATTTTCTTGGGCCATAAGTTTGAAAATGCATTAGATGGTGCAATTACATTGGCCGCAATGTTCGTGCTTAGCGTGGCAATGATCATAAATATCTGAGCTATAATTACTACCGTAGGATTTTTAAAGCGAGCAATGAGCGATACAGGATCCCACGGTGCGTCATCAGCTATTAGAACATCTTTAAAATTAATGACAGCTGCACAGGTAACAAATATTCCTACAAATGAATAGAGCATCATAGTAAGTGGTAAACCTGTAAATTGCCCAACCACTTGGTCTTTCTGGGTTGCTGCATAACGTGTGATATCAGCAATACTAATAGACATTGTTGCCCAAAAACCAACCATTGCTGTAAGCCAAAGTAAGTAACTCCAAAGCTTACTTCCAGTTGATGTATTTGAAGCACTAACTACAGTTGGTATTACGATACCTGATAATATTGGGGTTTCATCTTCCGTATTTCTGAATTGTACCTGCAAATCTTCACTGGTAGATATTTTTATAGGGTCATTTGTAAAAGGTAGCCACGAACTAGTCTCATCTGAAACAATCTTATAATCTGTGACCTTCAAACTACCATCTTTATTTTTCAAAGAATTGAGATTGAGATAGGCAGTATTTTCATCATTTGTAATTGTAGCAGCAACATGCTCTAGTTGTTTGCTTTGATCTAGTACAATTTTAAATCCGCCAGCTTGACTATATCCCCAATAGATGAGTGCCAATCCCATAATGATGAGTATAGGTGCCGAATAGGTTTCTAGCCATTTGATGCTCTCGGTTCCCTTCCATATAAAATACATATTGATAATCCAAAAGATGGCAAATCCCACGAATTTCCCAATGGATAAACCAAGTTCGCCTGTTGAACCCGTGATAGCATTAAAAATAGCATAGATAGCAAGTCCACCAATCCAGGTTTGTACCCCAAACCAACCGCAGGCAATAATACCTCTGGCAACGGAAGCCAGATGCACACCTTTAGTGCCAAAAGATGCGCGTCCAATGACCGGAAATGGAATACCATATTTAACTCCTGCATGTCCATTAAGTACCATAGGCACTGTGATGATTAGGTTTGCCAATCCAATAATGATCAATGCTTCATACCAGTTTAATCCGGTTTTAATCATATATGAAGCTAACAAATAGGTCGGAATACAAACGGCCATACCAACCCAAATGGCGGCCAGATGCCATTTATTCCAAGTACGACTTTGCGGAGGAACTGGAGCTAGATCTTCACTATATAATGGTGAATTCGATACGTCTTCGTGTAATTCTACAATGTCTTTACTCATGAAATTAATTAATTTTGTTCTGGATATGCTTTCCCTTCATCTTGACTATGAGCTGCTGTTGAAGCATTTCTATGAATCCAAACCCAACGATCATCCAAGTGTTTAAGAACAATAGTCCAGCGAATAGGAACTTTTATATTTTGTTCCTTATAATCTAAATGAATAATTAATGTTACCGAGGCAACAGCATGATTTTCAGAGATGCGAATATCTAACCATTCCCATTCAAATTGGGTAGCGGTAGCGTCATTAAAATTTCTCAAAAAAAGATCTTTTACTTCCCGGCGCCCAACACATAATTCATCTGAACCCGTTCCTATAGCGGAAATATTATCAGAATCATCGAAAACGGACATAAGCATATTAATATCTTTAGCACAATATGCTTTGGCATAATCTTCCAAGGTCGATTTGATTCTTTCTTTAACCATAATAGAGACTAGTTACAGTATTGATCTGCAATCGCTATCGCTTGAGAAATAATTTCTAAACCTTTATCAACCTCATCTTTTGTAATATTAAGTGGAGGTGCAATAAAAATCCAGTTCCAACGTACAAAAGTGAACATACCGAGCTCTCTAATTTTTGAAGCCATTTTTAATGTTACTTCCATTTCACTAGGTTTTGCATTCCAAGGTGTAATAGGCTCTCTTGTATCTCTATTTTTTACCAATTCGATACAACCTAATAAACCGGTATTTCTAAAATCACCGATGGATGGATGCTTATCCTTTAATTTTTCAATTTCGGCCTCTATATATTTACCCATATCGGCGGCTTTATTCACCAGATTTTCTTCTTCAATGATCTTTAGATTCTCTAATGCAGCTGCACAGGCTACAGCATGTGCCGAATAGGTGAGCCCTAAAGTCATTGGGTTTTCATTAAAATGATTTGCAATAGTATCAGTGATGATCATTCCGCCTAAAGGAAGATAGCCAGACGTTAACCCTTTTGCCATACATAGAATATCTGGTACCACATCATGGTGTTCTATGGCAAACATTTTTCCGGTTCTTCCAAAACCGCTCATTACTTCATCATCTATTAAAAGGATGCCGTACTTATCACAGATTTCTCTAACTTTTTTGAGATACATCGGCGGATATTTAATACATCCTGATGAACCTGATTCTCCTTCAAATAAAATAGCCGCCACCGCATCTGGATTTTCAAACTTTATAACACGCTCTAAGTGGGCAGCCGCTCGTTCACCACATTCTTCTATTGACGATGAATTCCATGGACAGCGATAGAAATATGGATTTTCTATATGTACAAAATTATTAACGGCTTGATTGTCTACTGCAAATTTCCGTGGGTCGCCTCCGGCCGAAATAGCACCGTAAGTAGCGCCATGATAAGAGCGATAATGTGTAATAATTTTGTGCCTTCCGGTATAGATTCGCGCTAACTTTATGGCATTTTCTATGGCTTCGGCACCACCTAAGGTAAAAAAGGTCTTTGTTAGATTTCCAGGCGTAATCTCGGCTAATTTTTTTCCTAATTGCCCTCTAACATCTGTGGCCATACCAGGATATACATAGCTTACTTCCTGCATTTGTTTGGAAACGGCATCAGTAATTCGTTGATTACCATGACCAATGTTCACATTCATTAGCTGCGATGAGAAATCCAGGTATTTTTTTCCATCTCTATCAAAGACATATGATCCCTTTGCATGAGAAGCATTAATGGGGTTTAGACCACCTTGCTTTCCCCAAGAGAATAGTGTGTAATCTAGGTTGTTTTTTATGATTCGTTGGTTATCCATTAAGTTGATTTAGTTAAGATATTAGCTCATCCAATTTGTTTTAGCTTCTGGATTCCATTTAATGGTTGTTTTTTTATTCCGTGTCCAAAATTCAATAGAACTTCTCCCGGTGATGTCTCCAACACCAAATTTTGATTCATTCCATCCGCCAAACGAAAATGGTTCTCGTGGTACTGGTACTCCAATGTTTACTCCTATCATTCCTGCACTGGCACGCTCCATTACTTGTTTTGCGAGCCCACCACTTTGAGTGAATACTGCAGCAGCATTACCATAATTAGAACCGTTTTCAATTTCAATGGCCTCATCTAAATTTTTTGCTCTAAGAATTGATATTACCGGGCCAAAAATCTCTTCTCTGGCAACAGACATTTCTGTTGTTACATAATCTATAATTGTTGGGCCAACATAAAATCCGCCTTCTTTTCCCGGAACAGTTGTATTTCTACCATCTAATAAAATTTTAGCACCATCTTTTTCTGCTTCGGCAATATATCCTTCAATACGTGCTTTAGCTTCTGAGCTTATTACTGAGCCAAGATTTTCTCCAGGAACTATTTTTTTAGCTTCGTCAACCATTTTGTCTATTATATGTTGCACTTTATCAACACCAACCATAACCGAAGCTGCCATGCAGCGTTGGCCGGCACAGCCAGACATTGAAGCAACTACATTATTGGCAGTCATTTCTGGATTGGCATCTGGAAGCACTAACAAATGATTTTTGGCACCACCTAGCGCAACACATCTTTTTAGGTTTGATGTTGCACGTTTGTAAACTATTTTCGCCACCTTGGTTGAACCTACAAATGATACTGCCTCAATTTTTGGATGATCGCATATAGCTTCAACCACTTCTTTACCACCATTTACAATATTGAATACACCATCGGGTAGCCCGGCCTCTTTAAGTAATTCAGCCATACGCATAGTGCTTAGTGGCACAAGCTCAGAAGGTTTCATCACCATAGTATTACCTAATACTAGTGCATTTGGCATCGTCCAGTGTGGAACCATATTCGGGAAATTAAAAGGTGTAATACAGGCAACCACCCCCAAAGGTTTACGTTCAATTCTACATTCAACCCCTTTACTTACTTCTTGAATTTCATTAACAATAACTTGAGGAATGGAAACAGCAAATTCGCACAATTCCATACTCTTTTCTACTTCAGCTTTTGCTTCTCCGTAGGTTTTTCCATTTTCTAGATGAACAAGATTTGTAAGCTCTTCTATATTTTGCTCAAGAAGCGTACGATATCTAAAAAATATCTGAACACGTTCTTTAAATGTCATGGAAGACCATTCAGGAAAAGCTTTTTCGGCAGCTTTAACAGCTTCATCTACGTCATCATAAGTTGACAATGGTAAATTTGAAATAACACTGCCGTCCAAAGGGCTCATAACATCCATGGAACTATGCCCATTTCGTTCAAATTGTCCGTTTATAAAATTCTTTACTTCTGGTTGTTTCGCAATTGCTTCCATAACACAGTGGTTTTATGTGTTTAAAAAATAACTAATAACTAAGATGTAATTGCTAAAAAAGTAGGGCTTCAGACCCAAAAACTAAGTGACAAACATCTAATAAAAATGCAAAATTTTGCTTCAATGTTTATCAAATATATAAAATATCTTAGTGTATCAAAAGGTATTTTAATTTAATTGGCTTAATTTTTATCATAATGTTTAAATGCGATTTTAGTACTTACATTTTAAAATTTAAAAACCAATCAGTTAATTTTTTTACTTTCGTTATCAATTAAAACAAGGCCTTGCAGCGAATAATAATATCTGTTACAAATGATTTGATTATAGATCAAAGAGTGCATAGAGTTTGTACCACTTTGCATGAAGAGGAGTTTGATATTTTATTAATAGGGAGAAAATTAGCCAATAATTTACCATTAAACAGAGCTTATAAAACGCAAAGAATAAAACTAATCTTTAACAAAGGTTTTTTATTCTATGCTGAATATAATATTAGATTGTTTTTTAAGCTTCTTTTCGAAAGAAAAGACATTTTACTTGCAAATGACATCGATACACTATTACCAAATTTCTTAATTAGTAAGATTTTCAATAAAAAATTAGTCTTTGATAGTCATGAACTTTTTAGCGAAGTGCCAGAATTGATTTCTCGGCCGAGAGTAAAATGGTTTTGGAGTATCTTGGAAAAAAGAATGATTCCGAGGCTAAAAAATTGCTATACTGTATCAGATAGCGTTGCAAAGTTTTATATGGATACATATGGAACAAATTTTAAAGTAATAAGAAACCTTCCTATTAAAAGAGAACACAAGATTTTAGAAGATTTATTGCCTGATATAAAGGATAAAAAAGTAATTCTTTACCAAGGAGCAGTAAATGTAGGTCGTGGATTAGAATTAATGATCAAAGCAATGGACTTTATTGAAAATGCCGTATTTATTATTGTAGGTGATGGAGATATTCTTGAGCGATTAAAGACAAAAGTATTAAAAGAGAAAAAAGAAGATAAAATTCGATTTCTAGGACGCGTTTCTCCTAATAAATTAAGAAGCATTACTCCTAAAGCTACTATAGGAATTAGTATTGAAGAAGACTTAGGCCTTAATTACCGGTATGCTCTACCAAACAAGCTATTTGATTATATTCAAGCTGAAATACCTATTATAGTTTCTGATCTACCAGAAATGAAGAAAATGGTTGAGTCTTATGATGTTGGTTTAGTTTTAAATGAAAGAACTCCTAAAAGTTTAGCAAATATGATAGAAGAAATGTTACTTAAGGGAAAGGATTATTGGAACCTTAATTTAAAAAAAGCAGCCCGAGAATTAGTCTGGGAAAAAGAATCAATAAAGCTTAACGAATTAATCCGAAATCTAAAATAATTAGTTCTTCATTATCATACCCAGCAAGCCTAGTCGGTATAAGTCAAATACAAAAAGAGACGGACTAGAGGATTTTAAATTATGTTTTAATATAGATTTTGAAGTATTAAAAAGGAGTAAAAAAGAGGGTAATAAATTCCATTTTTTGAGCTTTAAAACAGTATCTAACAATCTACTATTCTCAGAGCTAATCATTTTCTCTTCATATAACTTATTGAGGTTTTTAATGGCATATTCAGTTTTGTTCAAAAAAATAGTAGATGTATCTAAACCTAGATGAATAACTGGATTATCAATATGTTTAATGATAATATTTCTTTTTTTAAGTTCTTGTGAAAATAAAAGGTCTTCATATCCATAACCTGAGAGTTTGTTATGAAACTCAACAAAATCAAAAATTGATTTATCAATCAAAAAATTCGAAGCGAAAAAAAATCGATACGGAGAACTATTCCTTTTTTTTACGGAAACCTGTTCTCTATTTTTACCGTATACCCAACGCAATACTTGCCCCTTGTTTGGTTTCTGATCAATGTATGAAACTCCTCCACATACTATTTGATCAACATCAATAAGTTGCTTAACGTATGAACTAATAAAAGTCTTGTGTAGTGGTGCTACATCGCAATCCAAAAAAAGCAATTTCTTATAGCGTGCCTTTTTCACGAGTAGATTTCTTATTTTACTCCTTCCAATATTCTCATCTAATTTGGTATATGAACAAAAAGTGAGCTGGTTTATCAATTTATTTGTTTCAGACGCTGAATTATTTGACGCATCATCAACACAAACTATTTCAAAAGATAAATTTGAATTATCAAGTTGCCTGTGAATTTCTTTTACTAAAGGAAGCGAGTTATAATTAAATATTGGAATAAGAACAGAAATCACAAAATAAAAAGCTCAAATTAAACCACTTCAAATACTTTTTCACCCTCGCATTTTATAGTTTTATGAGGATATTTTAAGATCAACGCATAATCATGAGTTGCCATTAAAATAGTTTTCCCGCTTTTGCTAATTTCTTCGAGTACGCTCATTACTTCAAGAGAAGTTTTAGGATCTAAATTACCTGTAGGCTCATCTGCTAATATCAGCTCTGGGTCATTTAATAATGCTCTAGCAATAGCAATGCGCTGCTGCTCACCGCCTGAAAGTTGAAATGGCATTTTGAACCCTTTCGTTTTCATACCTACTTTTTCAAGTACATCATTAATTTTTACCTCAATCTTTCCAGTATCTTTCCACCCTGTCGCTTTTAACACAAATAATAAATTATCATGAACATTTCGATCATTAAGCAGCTTAAAATCTTGAAAAACAATACCCAGCTTTCTGCGCAAAAATGGAATATCTTTTTCTCGAAGCTTTTTCAAATCAAAACCTACAATACTCCCTTCGCCTTTATTAAGCGGCAAGTCACCATAAAGGGTTTTCATCAGGCTACTCTTACCACTACCTGTTTTTCCTATTAAATACATAAAATCACCTTCAAAAATGTCTAAATCAATATCAGATAAGACTAAATTTTCTTGCTGAAAAATAGAAGCGTTTTTTAAATGTAATACAGGTTTAGCCATTAATTTTATGTTTTATTGCTACAAACTTACTGTTTAAATTTTAAATACTAAAGCAGCATTTTTATAGTGTTTTTAATTTTATATTTGGATGACTTAATAGCTTATAATGAAATATATTCTAACGCTTGTTTCCGTAATAATTTTTTTTGGCTGCACCTTAAAAGAGAAAGAATTGTCCAATCTTTGGAAAATCAAACTTCTGAAGGAATTACCTGAGTATACTACAAATAATGCAGTAGTAGAGGGTTTTATAAATGGAAAATCGTATGTATTTACATTTGCAGGATTAGATAGCACAAAAAAATACTCTGGTATCCATTTACGATCTTATAGATATGATGTTATCAATAATAAATGGGAACAAATAGCTGATTTACCAGACACTTTGGGGAAAATTGCCAGTGCAGCAAGTAGAATAAAAGATACTATTTATATTATTGGAGGTTATCATGTTCTTGAAGATCATAGCGAACGTTCTTCCAATAAAGTTCACAGATATAGCATAAAAGACAATAAATTTTTTGAAGACGGCGCTTCGATTCCTGTTCCTATAGATGATCAAGTTCAAGCGGTTTGGAGAGATAGTTTGATTTATGTTGTAACAGGCTGGTCTGATAAAGAGAATGTTCCTAACGTGCAAATTTATAACCCTTCATTGAATAACTGGATGCAAGGAGAATCTTTGCCAAATAACCATATATACAAATCTTTTGGTGCATCGGGAACCATAATAGGAGATACTATTTTTTATTTTGGAGGTGCATCGATGGGGAAACATTATCCGATTCAAAATGTACTGCGAAAAGGACTTATTAATTCTAAAGATCCAACGAAAATAGAATGGTCGCATGCAGTTTTAGATACTTCTATCGTAGGTTATCGCATGGCTGCAACTTCGAGACAGAATGTTCCACACTGGATTGGAGGTAGTACCATTACATATAATTATGATCCGATTGCCTATAACGGGTCGGGAGGAGTAAATCCGTCTAATAGAGATTTGTATTATAAAAATGGTGAGCTCCAAACTAATTTTGTAAATAAATTTCCCATGGATTTGAGAGGAATTGCAGAAATTAACGACTCAACCAAAATAATTATTGGAGGTATTGAAGAAAATCAACGCGTAAGTAATAAAGTATATCTTTTGAAATGGGAAAACAAATAGTAAAATTAGTAGTTACAATTCTTTTAACTGGATTATTATTTTCATGCAAAAAGGAAATTAAAAAAGTTGATTTGCAAGAAGGTATTTGGAGAGGGGAAATTCTTATGCAAAACCAAAAATTGCCTTTTAATTTTGAAATATTTAAGGATAACGGTACATATAAGGCTAATCTAATAAATGCTGAAGAAAACCTGCCTTTAGATGAGGTAGAAATTGTTGAAGATTCTTTATTTATTACCCTTCATATTTTTGATATTAACCTGAAAGCTAAAATAGAAGAGAATAGACTAAGTGGCTATTATATTAAGAATTATAAAGATAATTATAAACTACCTTTTACAGCTATATATAACAAATCAGAACGGTTCGATAACCCTAAAAGCAATACCACTTTTAATGGGAAATGGCAAACTGTGTTTACAGAAAAAGATGGTAAAACCTATCCTGCCGTTGGTATTTTTAAACAAGAAGGGAATTTGGTGAAAGGGACATTCTTGACTGAGACAGGTGACTATCGATATTTAGAAGGAACGGCTTCTGGTAATCAAATGAGCTTATACACTTTTGACGGCAATCATGCCTTTATCTTTAATGCTACAGTAGAGAATGATTCATTAATCAAAGGCGAATTTCTTTCCGGTTTAGATTATAGAGCTACATTTTCGGGGTCTAAAAATGAAAATGCTGAACTTACAGATGCTGATAAACTTACTTTTTTAAAACAAGGTTATGATAAGGTAACGTTTTCATTTCCTGGGTTAGATGGTAAGCTGGTGACGCTAGATGATGAAAAGTATAAAAACAAAGTAATACTATTGCAAATATTTGGTACATGGTGCCCAAATTGCATGGATGAAACGATATTCTACGCTGATTGGTATCAAAAAAATAAAGATAGAGGTGTTGAGATAATAGGATTGGCCTATGAAGCAAAAGATGATTTTGAATATGCCAAGCGAAGAGTAGAAAAGATGAAAAATAAATATAATGTAGCATATGACTATGTTATTGCTGGTGTATACGATAAAGAAGCAGCGGCAAAAACATTACCAATGCTTAATCATGTGTTATCTTTTCCAACAACAATTTTCATTGACAAAAAAGGCAAAGTACGTAAGATTCATACAGGCTTTTCAGGGCCTGCCACTGGTAGCTATTATGAGGATTTCGTACAAGATTTTAATAACTTCACAGAGCAATTAATTAGCGAGTAAATTCACTTTGGCGCGATATATGCACTCCCAGAATCACTGATTTAACATTTTTTTCTTAACAAAATGTTATAATTAATTAACAATTATACAATTTAAAATTAGTTAAACGTTGTTTAATTTAGGTATGCTCTATTTTTTTGCATACTATAAAATAGACCCTTTAGAATGAAGCATTATAGAAACCTGTTTGCAAGCTTGCTTTTACTTTTTTCATTAACAAGTTTTGCTCAGAAATCAGACATTTATACCAATTCGCTTAAAGAGTATAATCATGCAGTAGAACTCTATAATAATAGAGATTTTATGGCTGCTAGGCATCTGTTCGATGAAATTAAACCCCAGTTTAGTAATGATTCTGAACATAAGGCCAATTGCGAATATTACGCTGCTTTTAGTACAATTCAGTTAGGTGAACGCGAAGGTGATCAAATGATGCGTGATTTCGTAGAACGTTATCCAACAAGTACCAAACAAAATACAGCATTTTTGGAGGTAGGTGATTATTATTTCAAGAACGCTAATTATCCATACGCACTAAAATGGTATAATAGAGTAGAAACTCGCAACCTATCTATAGGTCAAGAAGAAGACTTTACTTTTAAATATGCATATGGTTTATTTGCCGTACGAAGCTATAAACGCTCAAAAGAGTATTTTCAAAAATTATTGAATTCTCCAGAATATGGTTCTCAAGCCAAATACTATTATGGTTTTATAGCTTATCAAGATGATGATTATGAAAATGCCAATCGATATCTAAATGAGGTCGCGAACGATAAAGAACTTGGTGACGATGTTCCTTATTATATGGCGAATATTAAATTTAAAACAGGCGAGTTTGAAGAAGCTATAAATGTAGCGCAGCCTTTTTTATCAAAGGCAGACAGAAATCAACACTCAGAAGTTTCAAAGATTATTGGTGAAAGTTATTTTAATCTTGAGAAGTATGACGAGGCGATTCCGCACCTGCTCAATTATAAAGGAAAAAGGCGCCGCTTTAAAAACACCGATTATTATTTTTTAGGATATGCGTACTACAAGCAGCAAGATTATGAAACTGCAATTACTTATTTTAATAAAATTATAGGAGGTAGTGATGCCGTTGCGCAAAACGCCTATTATCATCTTGCAGAGTGTTACTTAAAAACAGATCAGAAAACAGAAGCTCTAAATGCATTTAGAAATGCCGCATCAATGGATTTTAATAATGATATTAAAAAAGATGCATGGCTTAATTATGCAAAACTGAGTTACGAAGTAGGAAACCCTTATAAAAACGTACCCGATGTGTTACAAGAATACCTTGACCTGTATCCACAATCGGCAGCAAAAGATGAAATAGAAGAATTACAGATTAGTGCCTATGTTACTTCAAAAGATTATGCTGGCGCGTTAGAAGCTTTGAAAAATCGGAAAGAAGCAGATTATAGAAAAATGTATCAAAAGGTTGCACTTTATAGAGGAATTCAACTGTTCAATGAAGAAGATCTAGAAGGAGCAAAGGAGTATTTTGATTTGGCAATTGCAGAGCCTAGAGATTCAAAAATAACCGCAAAAAGTACGTACTGGAAAGCTGAGGCAGATTATCAACTTACCAATTATAATGATGCCTTGATTGGTTTTACGCAGTTTGAGAATATGAATGATGTAGCAAGCCTACCCGAAAAAGGGCAGGTAGATTATAATTTAGGCTACACACATTTTAAGTTAAAAGATTATCCATCAGCAGGCAAGAAGTTTAGAAACTTTATTAACTCAAACCCGGATGATGGAGGTTTATTAAGTGATAGTCAAGTTCGTCTAGGCGACACCTATTTTGTAAATAGTGACTATAGAAAAGCAATCAATGAGTATAATAAAGTAATTGATGCCAAAGGACAAGCGATTGACTATGCGCATTTTCAACGCGCAATGAGTTACGGATTAACTGCTAGAAATGAAGATAAAATTGTTGACTTAACTAAGTTTTTAAGCACTTATAGAGGATCATCTTTAAGAGATGATGCTTATTATGAGCTTGGTGAAGCTTATACCAGAGCAAATAAATCAGATGAGGCTATTGAAGCGTATAATAATTTAATGAAATACTATAAACGTAGCTCATATGTACCTAAAGCATTATTAAAACAAGGGTTGATTTATTATAATACAGATCAAGATAATCAAGCATTAGACAAATACAGACGTATAGTAAATGATTATCCTAATACTGATGAGGCGAAGCAAGCAGTTGCTAATGCTCGTCAAGTCTATGTTGATCTAGGGCGGGTAGATGAATATGCAGATTGGGTAAAAGATATAGACTTTGTAGAAGTAAGTGATAATGACCTTGATAATGATATGTATGAATCAGCTGAAAAACAATATTTACAGAATAATAGAAGTAAGGCTATTTCGGCATTTAGAAAATATATAGAAAGATTCCCGAAAGGTGCTCATGCTTTAAACGCCAATTTTTATTTGGCCGAATCATTGTTTGCTGAAAAGCAACAAACAGCTTCCGTAAGCCATTATCAATATGTTATTGATCAAGAACGAAATGAATTTACGGAAAAAGCCTTAACAAAGCTGGCGCAAGTTTACCTAGATGAAGAAAATTGGAAGCTTGCGATACCAATACTTGAGCGTTTAGAAGAACAAGCTGACTTTGCCCAAAATATTACATATGCGCAGAGCAATTTAATGAAAGGACATTATGAATTAGAACATTATCAGGATGCTGTTGCGTATGCAGAAAAGGTTTTAAAAAGACCAAAATTAGAAAAGAGGATACGTTCTGATGCGAAAATAATCATTGCTCGATCTGCCTGGGAAACAGGAGATGAAGCTAAAGCGCAACAAGCATTCAAAGAGGTAGAAAAAATTGCTACCGGTGCGTTAAAAGCTGAAGCCCTGTACTACGATGCTTATTTCAAAAACAAGGAAGGTAATTATAAAGTTTCTAATACAGTTGTTCAAAAATTAGTTTCAGATTATTCAGTATATAAATACTATGGAGCTAAAGGTTTGATCGTAATGGCCAAGAATTTTTACGAGCTAGATGATGCTTTCCAAGCCACATATATATTGGAAAGTGTAACTAAGAATTTTAAAGATTATGATGAGGTAGTTCAAGAGGCAAAAGTAGAATTACAACGTATTAAAACCGAAGAATCTAAAACAAATGAGTCTGTAAATCCAGACGGAAACTAAAATATTGCGAGTCACTTCTGTATGAACCTGAACTCATAAAAAACAAACATGAAAAAAAGTATTTTAATATTAATAACGCTACTAACTACCTCAGTTGTTTTCGCTCAAAAACGAACAAAAGATACGATTGATACCGAAGAAATTACTGTTGTTAGACCATATTCTCCATCCGTTTCTGACGCTTTTAAGATTAAAGTAAATCCCGAGATTACCGATAGCGTTGCTAAAAAGCGGGTAAGCTATTCCATTTTTTCAATACCGGTAGCATCTACGTTTACACCCGCAAAAGGAAAAGCAAAGGTATTACGAGTTGATCCAAGTGCTCCAGTGTATTATAATTTTATTACAGGAGGTTTTGGTAATTTTAGCACTCCGCAAGCGGAAGCCTTTTTCACGACAAACAGTAATGATTATAATGAATTTGGTGGGTTTATTAATTACCACTCTTCTAAAGGAGGTGTAAAAGATGCAATACTAGATGATAACTTTTTAGACACTAGAATAGATCTTTTTTATAAACAAGAAGAGCGCGATTTTGATTGGCAGTTAAATGGAGGGTTCCGATATCAAAAATATAATTGGTATGGTCTATCCGAAAATATTCCATATGAAACAACCGTAATTGATAATATCGCCGAAGACCTAAATTATACTGAGGTTTATTTTGGTGGACTCATCGATTATACAGATTCATTTTTTCAAGGAGCTACGGCAGAAATGTATCGTTTTACGGATGACGAAGGGAGTTCAGAGTTTTATGTATTGGCCAAACCAAAAATCGAATTCCCAATCGCGTCAGAATATATAAACGCTGAGGCTAGAATAGAGTTTCTAACAGGTGAGTTTTTTCAGAATTATGAAGCAACAAACGATATTGGATATACTTTCTTTAATGCAGGGTTTAGTCCTAATTTTGAAGTCTTAAGAGATGATTTAACCATTAATCTGGGTGTAGATTTGGTGTATAGCGCTGCTTCTGGTGTTGCAGAAAGTAAAGGGTATATCTATCCTAAAGTTACAGCTTCTTATATCTTAATTGATCAAGTTTTAACTACCTATGCTGGAGTTACAGGTGGTTTACACCAAAATTCATTCAGAGATTTTACCGCAGCTAATCCTTTTGTGTCTCCAACATTAAATATTCAACGTACGGATGAACAATACAACGCATATGGAGGTTTAAAAGGAAAACTGGCTTCTAACGTAAGTTATAATTTTAAAGGAGGTTATAAAAGTGAGCGAAGCAAAGCTTTATTTAAATTGAATCCTTCGAAAACAAATGGACTTAATAATGTGGTGAAAGGCTATGAAGCAGGAAATTCATTTCAAGTTGTATACGATGATTTAAAAACTATTTATGGTTTTGTAGAGTTGAGCGTTGATTTTTCAAAAACTTTAAAATTTGGAGGAAGTGTAGGATATAATAATTTTTCTACTGCGAATGAGGAAGAAGCTTGGAATTTACCAACTTTAGAAGCAACAGGTTTTGCTAATTTCACTAAGGACAAGTGGTTTGCAGGAGCTAATCTATTTTTTATAGGTGAACGTAAAGATGAACTAACTTTTATAGATGATGCCTTAGGAACATCAAGAATTATTGATGTAGGAAATTATGTTGATTTAAACCTAAATGGAGGCTATAAATTCACCGATAAATTAACAGCTTTTGCAAAAGTTAACAACGTTTTTGGTAGTAACTACCAAAAATATACTAATTTTAACGTGCAAGGATTGCAGGTTTTTGCTGGACTAACATATAAATTTGACTTATAAATCAAATTTATTATTGAAATAAAATATAAACAGTCATTTGGAGTGGCGTTATGTGTTTTTCTACTCCTTTTCCCTTTTTACGTAACGCCGCTTAAATGACATTACTGATACATTTTCTTATAGTAATCTTGGTAAGCACCCGAAGTAACATTATGCAACCAAGAATCATTTTCTAAATACCAATCAATTGTTTTTGATAAACCTTCTTCAAAAGTAACGGATGGTTTCCAGCCTAATTCTTTACTTAGCTTTGAAGCATCAATAGCATAACGTCTGTCATGACCAGCTCTGTCTTTTACAAAAGTGATTAATTTAGCCGAGCTTCCTTTTTCTCGATCAAGTTTAGCATCCATTTGTTCACAAAGAAGATGTATTAAATCAAGGTTTGTCCATTCATTAAAACCACCAATATTATACGTTTCGCCCTGCTTAGCTTTATGAAAAATCAAATCAATAGCTTGTGCATGATCAACAACATATAGCCAATCGCGAGTGTATTGTCCATCGCCATATACAGGAAGCGATTTGTTATTTTTTATATTATTAATAAATAATGGAATTAATTTTTCAGGAAATTGATTGCCTCCATAGTTATTTGAGCAGTTACTAATAATGAAGGGCATATTATAGGTATTTCCGTAAGCGCGAACTAAGTGATCAGATGCCGCTTTAGATGCCGCATATGGTGATTGTGGATCATACGATGTGGTTTCCGTAAATAGGCCGGTTTTACCTAACGAACCATAAACTTCGTCGGTAGAAACATGATAGAAAAGCTTGTTATCGAAATTTTCATCACAACTTTCACGAAAAGCATTCATTAAATTGGCCGTACCAATTACATTTGTTTCAATAAATGCATTCGGATCGGTAATCGAACGATCTACATGACTTTCGGCAGCAAGGTGAATTACGGCATCAAAAAGATGCTCTTTAAAAAGAGTATTTAAGAATTTATAATCTTTTATATCACCTTTTATAAAATTATAGTTATTACAATCTGCTATATCAGCAATATTTTCAAGATTACCAGCATAAGTTAAAGCATCCAGATTATAAATTTGATAATTGGGGTATTTGTTTACAAATAAACGAATTACATGAGACCCGATAAATCCTGCTCCCCCGGTTATTAATATTTTCTTGTCCATACACTTATTTTAATCTTGTCAAGTATCAGATTTTGATACCCAAGTTTCTTTTTTTAAAAAAGAAGAGGTAAACATTTCTTACTTGGTAATAATTTTTCTTCCTACAGATTCATAATGAAACTCATGACTTTGCATTACTTCGAGGTCGAAAATATTCCTACCATCAAATACAACAGCATCATTCATTAACTCTTTTATCTTATTAAAGCTTGGAGAAATAAATTCACTCCACTCTGTACAAACCACTAAGCAATCGGCATTTTTTACAGTGCTGTAAGCATCATCTTGAAAATCAATTTTGTCTCCATAGATACGTTTCATATTAGACATAGCCTCTGGGTCATACGCAGAAATTTTAACATCTTCTAAGAGTAGTTCATTAATAACATCAATAGATGGTGCTTCGCGAATATCGTCAGTATTGGGTTTAAATGCTAACCCCCAAATTGCAATTTTTTTACCTTTTAAATCATCGTTAAAATACCTTTTGATCTTAGGGATTAAAGATTTTTTTTGGTTTTTATTGATATCTAAAACTGACTTTAAAATCTTAAAATTATATTCGGCTTCATCACTTGATTTTACTAGGGCATTAACGTCCTTAGGGAAGCATGAACCTCCATATCCAATCCCTGGGAATAAAAATCGATTACCAATACGCGCATCAGATCCCATACCCATACGTACCAAGTCGACATCTGCACCAATTCTTTCACATAAATTTGCCACCTCATTCATAAAAGTAATTTTGGTGGCTAAAAAGGTGTTTGATGCATATTTTGTTAATTCGGATGAACGTTCATCCATATAAATAATTGGGCGTCCAACCGTAACAAAAGGCTTGTATAGCTCGGCAAGTATCTTTTTAGCTGTATCACTATTAGAACCAATAATAATACGCTGAGGTTTTATAAAATCTCGTACAGCATATCCTTCTCGTAAGAATTCAGGGTTTGAAACTACATCAAATTGTACATCCGTAAGATCAGAAATAATTGAACGAACTTTATCAGAAGTTCCAACTGGTACCGTACTCTTATTAATAATGATTTTATAATCATTAATTAAATTACCCAAATCGTTTGCTACAGCTTCTACATACGATAAGTCTGCCGAACCATCTTCATCTTGAGGAGTAGGTAAAGCTAAAAAGACAACAGTTGAATCCTTAATTCCTTCCTCTAAACTGGTTGTGAAATGCAGACGATTGCCTTTAATATTTCTATGAAAAAGTTCTTCTAGATTTGGCTCATAAATCGGAACTTTTCCCGATTTCATTAATTTAACTTTTTCTTCATCTATATCTACACAGGTAACATTATTACCCATATCTGATAAGCAAGTTCCGGTGACTAGACCAACATAGCCTGTACCTATAACAGTTACATTCATAGATTATTCTTCAACAAAATTTAAAACTGTTTGAGTGATAAATTGCAATTGTTTTTCCTCAAACTCCGTATGCATTGGTAATGATATGACAGTATTTACCAATTCATTGGTTACTTTAAAATCTTCTTCATTATAACGTTCATCTACATAAGCTTTTTGCTTATGTAACGGGACAGGGTAATAAATGGCATTTGCAATACCATTGTCTAACAAGTGTTGGTGCAGGGCATCTCTATCTATATCTTTAAGGCGTAGGGTATATTGATGGAAAACATGCGTTGTAAAATCACTTGTAATAGGAGTAATGACTTTATCATTATTTGCAAAAGCATTATTATAATACTCAGCAGCTTTTCTTCGTGCATCACAATATGCATCTAAGTAAGGAAGTTTAATATCCAAAATTGCCGCTTGAATACTGTCCAATCGCGAATTTACACCTATAACATCATGATAATAGCGTTTGTACATACCATGATTTACCATACCCCGTAATATATGTGCTAACTCATCATCATTGGTAAATATGGCACCCCCATCGCCGTAACAACCTAAATTTTTAGATGGAAAAAATGAAGTTGTACCAACTTCACCCATGGTCCCTGCTTTTTGAACAGTTCCATCAGAAAAAGTATAGTTAGCACCAATAGCCTGTGCAGTATCTTCAATGACATATAAATTATGTTCGTTAGCTATTTCTAAGATAGCTTCCATATTTGCACATTGCCCGAATAAATGTACCGGAACAATTGCCTTTGTTTTAGGGGTTATTGCTTTTTTAAGGGCATCAATGTCTATATTAAATGTTTCGGGCTCAACATCAACTAAAACAGGTGTTAACTTTAATAGACCAATTACTTCAACTGTAGCAGCAAAAGTAAAATCAGCTGTAATGACTTCATCACCTTGCTCTAAACCGAGACCCATCATTGCAATTTGCAAGGCATCAGTACCATTTGCGCAAGGAATTACATGTTTAACATCCAAATAATCCTCCAAATTTTTCTGAAAACTTTTCACTTGAGGGCCATTAATGAAAGCTGAAGATTCTACAACATCAATTATAGCTTTATCAACGTCATTCTTTATTTTTTTATACTGACCTTTAAGGTCAACCATAGGTATTTTCATAGTAAGATTTGAATCATAAACGCACAAAAATACGAATTATTTAAGTGCAGTAATACTAAATTTATATTTTAGCGCTTAGTATGAATTTTTTGTACAACGTTGCTTTAGAAATAGTTGGCTTACTACTCAAAGTTATAGCTGTTTTCAATAAAAAAATTAACCTTTTTGTTGAAGGGAGAAAAGATGTCTATGGAAAAATTAAATCCCATATTTCAAAATCGGACACTGTTATTTGGTTTCATTGCGCATCTTTAGGTGAGTTCGAGCAAGGACGACCGGTAATAGAGCGGCTCAAGAATAAAGCTGCAGATATAAAAATATTGATTACTTTTTTCTCACCTTCTGGCTACGAAGTTCGAAAAGATTATGCATTTGCCGATTTGGTAACTTATTTACCCTTAGACACTGCTGCAAATGCAAAGAAGTTTATAGCATTAGTTAACCCCAAAGTGGCTGTTTTTGTAAAATATGAGTTTTGGCCAAACATGCTCAAAGAGCTCAGTAATAATAATATAAAGACCATTTTAATATCAGGGATTTTTAGAAAAGATCAATCTTTTTTTAAGTGGTATGGTGGCTGGATGAAAGATTCTCTTAAGACATTTGATCATTTTTTCGTGCAGAATGCAGGGTCAAAAAAATTACTTGAGAGTATTAGCTTTAGTAACATAACTGTTAGCGGAGATACACGATTTGACCGCGTTTATGATATCTTAAACCAAGATAATACAATTCAAGAAATTGAAAATTTTAAAAATAACAAACACACTTTAGTTGCTGGTAGTACCTGGTCCGAGGGCGAGGCGATGTTGGTTGATTATATTAATAATCTTGCATCTGAAGAGGAAAAATTTATCATAGCACCTCATAATATTCATCAAAAAGAAATTGAAAAATTAAAAACATCAATTAGCAAAAATGTTGTATTATTTTCTAATAAAGATCAAGAAAAGTTTAATCACGCACAGGTGCTAATCATCGATTCCATAGGTATTTTAACCAAAGTGTATAATTATGCTGATGTGGCTTATGTTGGTGGCGGTTTTAAAACAGGCTTACATAATATTTTAGAACCTGCTACTTATGGTGTGCCCATTGTGATAGGACCGCATTATCAAAAGTTCAATGAAGCTATTGAATTGGTTGTAAAGGGAGGTTGTATAGTAGTAAACTCTCAAGAAGAATTCGATACCACTTTGAATACATTATATAAAAGCAAACAAATTTTAACAGAAAAAGGGGATATATCAAAAAACTATGTTAAAAGTAATGTAGGAGCTACAGATTACATTGTTAATTACCTTCTTCAAAAATTATAATCTGCCCCTTTCTTCGTAACTTGCAAGTTCCAATATGAGTGAATTAATAGACAAATTCGGACGGCAAATTTCTTATTTGCGATTGGCAGTTACTGATCGTTGCAATTTGCGTTGTCAATATTGCATGCCTGCAAATGGTATAGATATCGTTGGCAGAAAAGAGTTATTGACTTTTAGGGAGATGTATAGAATCACTAGAGCATTAAGTGAGCTAGGAGTTAACAAAGTACGTTTAACAGGTGGAGAGCCTTTTGTGCGTAAAGATTTTATAAAGTTTTTGGAGATGCTTTCATTTAATGATCTGTTAGATGAAATTAATATTACTACTAATGGAGCACTTATTTCCAAGCATGTTAAAACATTAGAAAAACTTAAAATCAAATCAATAAACTTAAGCATAGATAGTTTAGATTCAGAAAATTTTGCCAAAATTACGCGTAGAGATGTTTTTGACGAGGTTTATAAAACATTAGAGTTATTAGAGCAAAGTTCTTTGAATTTAAAACTGAACATGGTCGTGCAATCAGGAGTAAATACGCATGAAATAATTGACTTTGTTGAATTTACTAAATCTAAAAACCTAGCAGTTCGTTTTATTGAAGAAATGCCTTTTAATGGCAAAGGTCAACGAATAACTAAAGAAACATGGAATTATAATAGAATTCTATCAGAAATACAGTCAAATTATAATGATATTGAGCCTTTGACATCTGAAAAATCATCGACTTCTAAGAACTTCAGAATTAATGGTTATAAAGGAACATTTGGAATTATTCCTGCTTTTACAAGAACTATTTGTGGAGATTGTAATCGTATTCGGATAACAGCTACAGGAATGTTTAAGAATTGCCTGTTTGATGAAGGGATATTTAATGTACGTGACTTTATCCGTAAAGGAGCCAGTAATGAAGATTTAAAAGAACTATTCTTAACTATAGTAAAAGAGAAACCTAAGGATGGATTTGAGGCTGAGGCAAACCGAAAACAAAATAGAAATGTTTCCGAAAGTATGTCTACAATTGGAGGATAAATTCAATTAAATAATAATAAAATTACTTTAAAAGAAATAGAAAGGTTCATAAAATGATTTCATCACCAGAAGCATTAAATATTATTCTTGACAATACCCAGGATTTTGGTATTGAAGAAGTTTCTATGAGCGAAAGTTTAGGGCGCATTCTTAAAGAAGATGTGGTAGCTGATAGAGATTTTCCGCCATTCAATCGAGTAAGTATGGATGGAATTGCCATTAATTATGATTCTTTTAGTAATGGGAAAAGAAGTTTTCCTGTTAAAGGAGTTCAAGCAGCCGGTAGCTTACCACTGATTTTAGACAACCAGGAAAATTGTCTTGAGGTAATGACCGGAGCAATGCTTCCTGAGAATACAGACACGGTAATTCGATATGAAGATCTTACCTTTGAAAATAATGCTGCCAGAATTAATGTTGAGAATATTTCAAAAGGGCAAAATGTTCATAAGAAAGGGAAAGATAGAAAGCAAGGAGATGTTTTGATTCGAAAAAATAAGTCGATCTCTGCCGCTGAAATGGGAGTTTTAAGTACAGTTGGCAAATCAACGGTTAAGGTAGCTAAAATACCACAAGTGATGATCGTTTCTACGGGAGATGAATTAGTTGAAATACATGAAACACCATTACCATATCAAATAAGGCGAAGCAATAGCTATTCATTAGTATCGCTCTTACAACGATTAAATATTAAAGCAAACGCAGATCATATCAAAGATGATAAAGCTGCTTTAAAGGATAGAATAGCAGCCTATTTAGCGAATTACGATGTTCTATTGTTTAGTGGAGCAGTAAGCAAAGGAAAATTTGATTTTTTACCAGAAGTATTGAATGAATTAGGAGTTCAGCAATTATTTCACAAGGTTGCTCAACGACCAGGAAAGCCATTTTGGTTTGGAATTAAAAGTAAATTGAGCACAAATCAGCAGAATAAAAAAGCAAAAGAAACAAAAACTTTTGTTTTCGCGTTTCCTGGTAATCCGGTTTCTACATTTGTAAGTTGTTTAAAATATTTTTATCCGTGGTATAAAAAATCGACAGGATTACTTTATAACGGAACTAGTCAGGCAATACTTGGCGAAGATTTTGAATTTAAGCCTCAACTCACTTATTTTTTGCAAGTAAAACTTCAATACAATGATGGACTTAAGATTGCGAAACCGGCAATTGGAAATGGCTCAGGTGATTTGGCCAATTTAGTAGCTATTGATGGTTTTTTAGAATTACCAGCGGATAAGATTAGCTTTAAGGCAGGCGAAGTTTATCCGTTAATAACTTTTAGATGAATGAATGAATTTTCACATATAACAGATAAAAATCATCCTAAGATGGTACATGTTGGCGATAAGAAGATCACCAAAAGAAGAGCGGTTGCGAGAGCCGAAATGTATTTAGGAGATGAGATCATTTCTCGATTAGAAGGGAATGAGCTAAACACTAAAAAAGGACCTGTTTTTCAAACAGCAGTTATTGCAGGAATTCAGGCAGTAAAGAAAACTTCTGATCTAATTCCAATGTGCCACCCATTAATGATTAATGGAGTTGCTATTGACATTAGCATCCGAGATAAGGAGCATTTAGAAATTCTATGTTCAGTAGAAATTGAAGGGAAGACAGGCGTAGAAATGGAAGCGCTTACAGGTGCTTCGGTTGCAGCCTTAACGATATACGATATGTGTAAATCTATTTCACAAGAAATGATTATTAAAGAAGTGAAATTATTAGAAAAAACAGGAGGAAAATCAGACATTAAGAATGGATAATATTAAACATTATAAACATGCCAAATTAAAGCGTAGAATTAATGATAATTTTGCGCCTAATGAAATTGCTGTTTTAGGTGCAAAATGCTCTATTATTGCTGATTTTGTGCAAAAAACGAGTGAAAAGCTTCAAAATAATGCTAAAATTGCCTATTTAGACGCATCACATAATGATGCAATTCAAGCACCTATTTTCGATGAATATATAGCACATCATTCAGGTAATTTGTCTGTTACAACACAACACCACTTGAATCAATATAATGAACGTATCCACTTTTCAAACTATGATTTAGTTTTTATTAATGGAAACCATTTTAAAGGCACCAAACAAATACTCATTTTAGATAGTGAAAAAGAGGCTTCGGTTAAAAAACGATTAGATCAATTAGATCGAATTCAATTTGTTGTTAAATTAAATGATGACGCCGAATATTTTGATTTTTTATTAGAGGAATACCCCACCATAAAAAATCTAAGATCATATCATATTACTGAAATTGATGCTATCGCTGATCATATAAATAATTTAATTCAAGAGACTATTGCTCCACTACAAGGATTAGTGCTTGCAGGAGGTAAAAGCAAACGAATGGGGCAAGATAAAACACAAATCGACTATCACGGCAAACCGCAGTTAGCACATACCGTAGAATTACTAGAGAATAATTTACTAGACACGTATGTTTCGCTAGCCGATGATGAAAATTTAAGTGGTTATCAGGTGATTCAAGATAAATTTGTTGGTCTGGGAGTATTTGGAGCTATTTGTTCCGCTTTTATGAACAACCCTAATAAAGCTTGGTTTGTTTTAGCAACAGACTTGCCTTTTGTAGATGATGACTTGATTCAAGAACTATTAAAACGTAGAAATCCTTCAAAAATGGCAACAGCTGTTAAAGGAAAATCAAAAGAATTTGTTGAGCCTTTAATTACCATTTATGAGCCCAAAGCATATTCCATTTTATTGAATTATTTAGCTCAGGGTTACTCATGTCCAAGAAAGGCATTGATCAATTCTGAGGTCGAGATCGTTGAAGTGGATGATAACTTGATTCGGAATGTTAATACTCCAGAAGAATATCAAGAAGCCATTAAAGAAATAAAAAACTCTTAGCTTATAAACTTTAATTTGGGAAAGCAAATTATTAAATGATTCAAAAACCTATAGAATTTTATACGAAGGAAAAGCAGTTTTTTGAAAAACAACGAAACCTTATTAAAAAACAATTAATTGTCTCTAGCACCCTTCGATTATCAATATTTTTAGCAAGTTGTTTAGGTTTCTATTATTTTTTTGGGAATGTATGGGCTATGATTTTAGTAGGAATACTTGGTTTTAGCATTTTTTTGTATTTACTGATACGCCATACCGAATTACAGAATAATCGAAATTTAACCACAGCCTTAATTTTTCAGAATAATAGAGAAATAACTGTACTTAATGGTGATTTATCTGTGCTTGATGAAGGTAGAGAATTTATAAATTCGAATCACTTTTATAGTTATGATATCGATTTATTTGGTAGAGGTTCTTTTTTTCAATACATCAATAGAACTGCTATTATACAGGGGAAAAATTTATTGGCCGAATTACTCATTAAAAATGAGAATGCCCATATTCTTATAAAGCAAGAAGCTATTAAAGATTTAGCTACTAGACCAAAATGGAGACAGCAGTTTTCTGCTGTAGCTGGTTTAGTAAAAGTAGAACATTCTTCTAAATCAATCTTAAATTGGATTCAAAACTATCAACCTGTTTTTCAGAGCTATATAAAATGGTTGCCGTTTGTTTTTTCGCTGGTTTCATTTGCGATAAGCATGCTCACTATCACTCAGCTTATCGATTTCAACATACTTCTGCTTTGGTTTTTTATAGGTTTGATGATTAGTGGCATTTACTTTAAAAAAGTAAATATGATATATCAAAAAGCTGACAAGGCAAAAAGTACTTTTAAACAGTATTATAAGCTTTTAGAGCTAATTGAATCTGAGAGGTTTAAGGCCAAGTTTTTACTTGATCAACAAGATAAAATTAAGACAGAAACTAAAAAAGCCTCTTTAATTTTTGCTCAATTTTCGAAATTCATAGATGCTTTAGATCAACGAAATAACGTACTTATTGCAATTCTTGGGAATGCTTTTTTTTTAAGAGATCTACAAATTTCAAATAAGGTAGAACAATGGATTTCACAATATTCAAAAAAGGTTGAAAACTGGTTTGAAGTTATTGCTTTTTTTGACGCCTATAATTCATTAGGAAATGTTGTTTTTAATCATCCTAATTATGTTTTTCCACTGATTAACAATGATAAAAGTATCATAAAAGCTCAAATGCTAGGTCATCCGTTATTGAAAACACAGCAAAGAGTGGATAATGATTTTTCTATTTCTGACCAACAATTTTTTATTGTTACAGGGGCAAATATGGCTGGTAAAAGCACTTTTTTACGCACGGTCTCATTGGCTATTGTAATGGCGAATGCTGGGCTACCAGTGTGTGCAGCATCCTTTGAATATGTTCCGATTAAATTAATTACAAGTATGCGAACTTCTGATTCTCTAGCAGATGATGAATCTTATTTTTTCTCTGAATTAAAACGCCTAAAATTCATCATCGATGAAATTAAAACTAAAGATTATTTCATTATTCTAGATGAGATTTTAAAAGGAACAAACAGTACCGATAAAGCCATTGGCTCTAGAAAATTTGTAGAGAAATTAGTTGCTTCTAATTCTACAGGAATAATTGCCACTCACGATCTTAGTTTATGCGAAATAGAAAAGGAATTACCAGAGATTAAAAACTACTATTTCGATGCCGAAATAATAGATGATGAGCTTCATTTCGACTATAAACTTAAAGAAGGTATTTGCAAGAATATGAATGCTTCCTTTTTACTAAATAAAATGGAGATTGTCTAAAAATTATTGACTGTTAGTGATTCATTATATAGAACTGTGTCAACCTGAACTTGTTTCAGGTTCTCATGACAGAGAATGAATATAGATATTCAAGAATAACTAGTCTTTAAACGAATATAGCAACACCTTCTTATTTTTCTTTAAAATTTCATCTAATTCATCTAAAAATTTAATTGAAACCGTTGGGCAACCCCAGCTCAACGCAATTGGATTTGGATAAACTTCTTCATTTGGCACATGTTCCCATGCATGCAAAACAACAACTCTTTTTCGCATATTGGAGTTGGACGTTTCTAATCCGTCTATCCAATACTTGTATTTTTTACCCCATCTGCTATAATCTCGCTTAGCCATAACCGCCATGCCTAAAGTAGTACAATAGCTCTCAGGTGTATTACTAAAGATTACTGCTTTTCCGTTAGTATTTTTTCCTTTACAACTTCCATGGCACACCAATCCATGGTTTATAATTTTTTCTTGCACTAGATCAATAACAAAAAATCGATTTTTACCACTATGTAAAGAATAATCAATTATAAAGGCGATCTCATTGTTATAATTGTTCTGCTTTGCGAATGATTTTACGTAATCTATTTGATCTCCATAAGATTTTTCTAATGATTTTGTTTTATTTGAACTTATTAGAGATGGCTTTTCTTCTTTACAAGCAAGAAGTATAAAAAGTGCTAAAAAAGCTATTTTGATTTTCATGGCGTAGCATTCACCCAAACTTCACCATCTACAAAATGCTCCTTTTTCCAAATGGGTACAGTTTCTTTTAATGTACCTATCGCAAATTGACAAGCTGCAAAAGCAGCTTTTCTATGAGGCGCCGAAACAGCAATAATTACGGGAATATCACCAATCTGTAATTTTCCTTCGGCATGATGAATGGCGATTTTTAAAATATCAAAATCCAATAAGGCTTTATCAGCAATTTTTTGCATTTCCTTTAAAGCCATAGCTTGATAGGTAGAGAAATCAAGTAAGGTCACTTCTTTATCTTTTGTTTGATTTCTTACGGTGCCAACAAATAAGGCAATCCCTCCACAAGAAGCATCATGAACAAAATCATAACATTGTTGTAGATTAAGTTTTGAAGGGGTAATTAGAACCGAACTCGTATTGTTCATAAAATCAAAATTATAAATGGGTTGCTAAACGCATTTAATTACAAGGTCAATATATCAAAAACTGCGCCTATTTTAACAGAATTCATTACAAATTTAACGAATCGGGTTGTACTTTTGCAGACGAAATTTTATGATCATGAAGAATGTATTTAGAGTAGTTAGCATATTGGAAGGCTTATCTTATATATTATTACTGTTTATAGCAGTTCCAATAAAGTATTTTGGTAATGATGAAAGCTATGTAAAAATGCTAGGGATGCCGCATGGCTTACTATTTGTAGCCTATATAGTATTGGCTTACTTAATAAAAGACAATTTAAAATGGGATTCTAAAATTTTTTTTACAGTTTTAGTAGCTTCCATAATTCCTTTTGGAACATTTTATATAGACAAGAAATACCTAAGAGCTTAGCCACCACTAACGGGAGGAATTAAAGCAACGGTATCATTAGCTTGTAACAAGGTGGTGTTATCGGCATATGTCTCGTTAACAGCTACTAGATAATTATAATTGGCTAAGTCGTTATAATCTTGAACCAACCGTTCTTTTAACTGCGCAACGGTCAAATCGTTCGAAACGGTTAGATTCAATTCACCCTCACCTATAATATCTCTGGTAATTCCAAAAAGCAATACTTGTATGTTCATTGTTCAAAGTTATTAAAATCTGCTACATTTGTTATAAATACCAGATCGATTGAAAAAATATATTCCAATACTCGATTGGCTTCCTAATTATTCTTTTTCATATTTAAAGGGCGATTTAATTGCCGGACTAACGGTTGGTATTATTTTAATTCCACAAGGAATAGCCTATGCAATTATTGCCGGCTTGCCGCCTATATATGGATTATATACAGCGCTAATTCCGCAGGTAATGTATACTATTTTCGGCACTTCTAGGCAGTTAGCTACCGGACCAATTGCCATAGATTCATTAATTATTGCAGCAGGAGTTTCGGCAATAGCCTCGGTAAACCCAGAAAATTATATAGCCGTAGTTCTAGGTCTAACCCTAATGGTTGGTTGTATACAAGTAATAGTAGGCTTTTTTAAATTAGGGTTTATTGTTAATTTTTTATCAAAACCGGTATTAACAGGCTTTGTTACGGCGGCAGCTCTAATAATTGGTTTTAATCAATTTAGGGCATTACTTAGAATAGATATTGAACGCAGTAACCACATTCAAAATTTAATTTATGACCTTTTTAATAGTTTTTCTGGAGCTCATTTAAAAAGCTTATTAATTGGCGGTATTGCAATTTTGGTCATCTATAGTTTACGAAAAATAAACAAGCGTATACCTGGAGCGCTTATTGTTGTGGTATTAGGTATTTTAGTCATGAAATATTTTGGGAGTACCTTTTCTGGAGTCGAAATTGTAAAAACGATACCTAAAGGATTACCTCCCTTTGAAATTCCTGAGCTAAATTATGACCTCTTTAATAAGCTAATTCCTGTTGCCTTAACATTAGCTTTTACAGGATTTTTACAGGCCATTTCTATCGCAAAGGCTTTAGATAATGATGATGCAAAACCTAAACTCAATGCTAATCAAGAGTTGATAGCATTAGGGATGAGTAACATTTTTGGATCTATGATGAGCTCTTATACCTCTTCAGGTAGTTTTGCAAGATCAGCACTAAATAAAGAGATAGGAGCTCAAACAGGAATGGCTAGTTTGTTTTCAGCACTATTTATCTTAATAACATTATTGTTTCTAACACCTGTATTTTACTATCTGCCTAAAACGATCTTAGCCGCAATTATTATTGTAGCGGTTTTTAGTTTGATTAAGTTTGAAGACATTCAGTTTTTATGGAAAAGTAATAAGAAGGACTTTTTAATGATGCTGGTAACTTTTATCGTTACACTCACTATAGGAATTAAAGAAGGAATAATTATTGGGGTTTTGGTATCAACTTTTGTGGTAATTTTTGAAACTTCTAAGCCGCATATGGCCGTACTGGGAAAAGTACCCGGCACCACCCATTTTTATAGAAACGTTTCACGTTTTGATGAAGTAGAAATACATCCCGAAATTTTAATTGTTCGCTTTGATGCCCGATTATACTTTGCAAACGCTAATTATTTTAAAGATAAAATTGATGAATTTGCGAAGCATAAAAAAGATGATTTAAAGCTTATTATAATTGATGCTCAAGTAATAAATAGTATTGACAGCACAGGTATTTCAGCTTTAAGTGACATTATAGATCGCCATATGGTAAAAGGGGTTGAGATTTACCTTACTGGAATAAAAGGTCCGGTAAGAGACGCACTTGGAAAGAGTTCCTTTATTAGTAAAATTGGAGTGGAAAATATGTTTATGAGCATTCAAGAAGGTGTTGACAATTATTTTAAGAATGATCCCAATAAAGAAAAAAAATACAGCAAATACATACGACAAACCAATCTTGATTAATTACTTTATGATAAATATTAGTTTTGTTAATCTATTTTGTGTTTAACTTTGCTTTTTAAACAATGATGAAATGAATATAGAGCAGATATATACCGGGTGCTTAGCCCAAGGAGCATATTATATAGAAAGTAATGGAGAAGTTGCTATCATTGATCCACTGAGAGAAGTAGCTCCATATATTAAAAGAGCTAAAAAAGATCAAGCCAAGATTAAATATATTTTTGAAACGCACTTTCATGCCGATTTTGTGAGTGGTCATGTAACCTTGGCTGAAAAAACAGGTGCTAAAATTGTCTATGGACCAACTGCGAAAACTTCCTTTGATTCTCATACTGCTAAAGATGGAGAAGTATTTCAATTAGGAGATGTTTCGATTATCGCTTTGCATACACCTGGTCATACCATGGAGAGCACTACTTATCTTCTAAAAGATAAAAATGGTAAAGATCATGCTATTTTTAGTGGTGACACGCTGTTTTTAGGTGATGTTGGGCGCCCTGATTTAGCTCAGAAAGCGGCAGACATGACTCAGGAAGAATTGGCAGGATTACTTTATGATAGCTTACGTACTAAAATAATGACATTAAGTAATGACGTCATTGTATATCCAGCTCATGGAGCGGGTTCCGCCTGTGGTAAAAACATGAGTAAAGAAACGGTTGGTACCATTGGTGAACAGAAGGAAACGAATTATGCCTTAAGAGCCAATATGTCTAAAGCTGAGTTTGTTAAAGAAGTTACCAATGGGTTGTTACCTCCACCTCAATATTTCCCATTAAATGTGAAGTTAAACAAAGAAGGATATGAAAGTATTGATAAAGTCTTAGATAAAGGAGCAAAGCCTCTAAGTCCTGATGAATTTGAACAATTAGCAAATGAACATGAAGCTTTAATATTGGATGTGCGTCATCAATCAGAGTTTATTAAAGGATTTATTCCTCGTTCGATTTTTATCGGTATCGATGGTGGGTTTGCACCTTGGGTTGGTGCTTTAATAATGGATATCGCCCAACCAATTTTATTAGTTACTCCTTCTGGAAGAGAGGAAGAAACAATAACACGTTTATCTCGAGTTGGCTTTGACAATACATTAGGTTATTTAGACGGTAGTTTTGATTCATGGAAAGATTCTGGAAAGGAAGTTGACTCTCTGGAGTCTATTTCAGCGGAAGATTTAGAAAATCGCATAAATACCCAAAATGCATTAGTTTTTGATGTTAGAAAACCAGGAGAATTTCAAAGCGAACATGTTGAAAATGCCTTGAGCACACCATTAGATTTTATTAACCGTCATATTAATGAATTCCCTTTAGAAGAGACTTTTTATGTGCATTGTGCAGGTGGATATCGTTCAGTCATTGCGGCCTCTATATTAAAAGCAAGGGGATTTCATAATGTAATTGATGTAGCCGGTGGATATGGAGCCATTAAAAAAACTGAAATTAAAAAAACAGACTATGTCTGTCCAACAACAATAAAATAATACGTCTTTAATATAAAGACAAATTATGATGAAATATATTCTTTTATCCTTTGTACTATTATGTGGATTTAACCTTAATGCACAAACAAAAGTGAGCGAGCATATTTTAACACTAGATAGTTTAGCAACTTCACCTAAGGCAAAAATTACTGATGTAGCTTGGATTTCTGGACAATGGAAAGGCAAGGCATTCGGTGGAATCACCGAAGAAAATTGGAGTGAGCCATCTGGAGATTCTATGATGGCCGCTTTTAAATTGATTAATAACGGTAAAGTATCTTTCTACGAAATCGAAATTATTAGAGAAGTGAAAGAATCGCTCATACTGCAGCTAAAACACTTTAATGGTGACCTAAAAGGCTGGGAGACAAAAGACGAAACAGTAGATTTCCCGTTAGTTAAACTTACTGATAACGCAGTCTATTTTGACGGGATGACTTTTGAGAAAGTTAACGCTGGTGAAATGAACGTTTATGTGTTAATGCGTCAAAAAGATGGTAGTCAAGAAGAACTAAAATTTAACTATAAAAAATGAAACATTTGGCAATATTTTTAATATTGGTTATTGCATTTTCTTGTAAAGAGAAAGTTGAAAATAAAGTCCCTACCAAAGTTATTGAAGATGTTTCGGTAGTAGATTTTAAAAAATTAATGGATGCTAATAATTTGCAATTAATTGATGTACGAACTCAAGAAGAGTTTGAACTTGGCTCAATTTCTAATGCACGTTTAATTGATATAAAACAGGGTGATTTTCTAACCAAAGCTGTTAAAGGTTTGGATAAATCAAAACCTGTTTTGGTTTATTGTAGAGCTGGTGGTCGTAGTGCAAGAGCAGCTAAGCTGCTAGAAGAGAATGGTTTTTCTAAGGTGTATAATCTACTGGGCGGTTATACCGGTTGGCAAGAAAAAAATTAGATATATCTACAAATAGGTAGAATGCCTTTCTAAACAAGGTGAAAAACCTTTATAAGAATTTTCACCTTATCCAAAATGACAAACTCAATTTTTAAAATTTTAAGGTAGCCCCAACCAAGAAATTAATAGTCGCTTGAGGATAATAACCCGCTCCATCTAATGTTGTTGTTACATCTGGTACAGACCAGGTATCATCAAATGTAAAGTAATACCCTCTATCTACATATTCATTATTAAAAATATTGTTCACTAATCCTTTAAGTACAATAGACTTAAATATTTTATTGGTTCTTATTTCATAAACCACATTAAAATCACTTGTAAAATAATCATCTAATTTTTCTACATCGGATATTCTTCCTCCAAGGTTGCCCATATATTGTTCACCTACATATTTAGACAGAAATGCCAATTGTAAATTCTTTACAGGTATGTAAATAAGAGCATTTCCAAATATCACATCTGGAGAAAATGAAATGGGAGTGTTTCCAAGATCTTCTATTTGCCCATCTATTGATGTTTTAAAATCCTTATTTTTATTAGTGCTAATCGCTATGTTCGGACGTACAGAAAAAGACTTACTTAAATTTAAGTTAGCATCAACCTCTATACCTAAACGATAACTTTTTCCACTGGTAGCCCTAATTGGTGCTCCAACATCATCAATAGCACCGGTAAGTACCAATTGATTTTGATAGTTCATATAATAAATATTGCTGTTGAGCTTAATTTTTTCTTTATTCAAACGCCAACCCAACTCAAAATCATCTAAACTTTCATGTTGATCTGTTCCATTTTCAAAATCATTTCTGTTGGGTTCTCTGTTCCCTCTAGCGTATGAAGCATATAAGCTATTGCTTTCATTAATCGCATAGGTTAATCCTAATTTAGGATTAAAGAAGTCAAAATTCTTATCTACATCAATCGGTACTCTATCTGAAGTTAATCCTTCTGTTTGATAGCTTACAAAACGCGCTTGGAGATCTATAAACGCGCTTAGTTTTTGATTTAGATTAAAATTAGCCTTAGAAAAAACACTAAAGTCTGTTTTTTTAGCATCACTAAAATAATAACGATCTCTTATATTGGTGTCAGGTGATAAGTCACTTCCCCAAATCACTTCCCCAAAATGATCTCCGGTATAATCACTATAAGATAATCCGGTAATTATGTCAATCTTTTCATCTTTATAATTTACATTAAAATTGGCCACATAAAAATCATTGTCTAACCATCTTCTAACGATAACATCTGAGTCATCTTCTATTAAATTGGCAAAATCTTCAGCCGATTCTTCAGGTTTATATTGTTCAAAAAAACCTTCACCTTTAGTATAGTTCAAACCAAGATTTGTAGACCATTTATCTGATAATTTTTGATTCCAATGAACCTGATAATGATTTTGCTCATAATTATCCGTTTCATTTTCATAAGTATATGGATTTTGACGTCTATCTTCTTCTAATTGCTCAGTGGTTAAACCGAACCATGCCTGATACGTTTTTTCCTTACCACCAAAAGTTAATGCTTTGATCAATGTATTATCGCCGATATAAGAAGCTTGTAGAAAATAAGATTTTAAATCGGTAAATGCACGATCTACATATCCATCGGAGTAAATATTCGATAAACGACCTACAACCTCAATATTATCATTAATTAATCCGGTACTCAGTTTTACTGTGTGTTTTCGCGTTCCAAATGAACCAAATGAATTAGAAATTTCACCATAGGCCTTATCTGAAATGGCATCTGTCAATAGGTTTAAACTGGCACCAAAAGCACCCGATCCGTTGGTTGAGGTGCCTACACCTCGTTGCAATTGCAAACTCTGTGTAGAAGACGCAAAATCACCAAGGTTTACCCAAAAAGTACCTTGGCTTTCAGCATCATTGTACGGAATTCCATTAATAGTTACATTAATTCGCGTTGCATCAGAACCACGCACTCTTAAATAAGTATATCCAATACCAGCACCTGCATCAGAAGAGCTAACTACCGAAGGCAAATAGTTTAAAAGCATCGGTATATCTTGCCCAAGATTACGTTTAGCAATTTCTTTTTTGGTTAAGTTAGAATGTGTTACTGGCGCATCAGACTTTACTCTTACTGCCCTTACCAAAACTTCATCTAATTTTTCTACTTTGGTTGAGTCTTGTTTTTTTTCTTGAGCGTATAAACTGACCGAAAGGGCCAATATTGCCAAGAATAACGAAATTTTTTTCATTACGATTATAGTTTATAACCGAATAAAAAGAGGTAATTATTCTTAATTAATAATTAGATTTTAATGAATGAAGTATCGCTTCATTCTTGCACCAATTAAAAGGTCTATAAGACCTTCCTTTAATGCTCACTTCCTAAACAGCATTACCTGTTCTAGGTTCAATGGGTATGATCTCAGCCAATTTTAGGCACCCCTTTATGAGAACATGGCAAAATTACTAGCAAAATTTTAATTAGCAATGCTAAAATCAAAATTATTATATGAGCATATTATTTGATATTTTAGCTATTCTAATTTCAAAATTTTCTATGGGCCAATCTTTCAAGGTAAAAGTCAATCAATCTTATGACTTTAGTTTTTCTGAAGGAGAAATGAAAAACTTAGATATTGCAAAAAAAACAGAAAACAGCTTTCATATTTTAAAAGAAAATAAATCTTTTGAAGCCACAGTTTTAGTATCTGATTTTAACAAAAAACAATACATCGTACAGGTAAATGGCAATAGCTATGAAGTAGCCATTTCAAATAGTTTGGATATGTTGATTACTGAGTTAGGATTGGAAGCTTCATCTACACAAAAGGCTAATGATGTAAAAGCGCCAATGCCGGGATTGATTGTGTCTGTTGATGTAAAAGAAGGACAGGAAGTAAAAGAAGGAGAAGGCATTTTGGTGTTAGAAGCAATGAAGATGGAAAACACGCTTACAGCTCCTAAAGATGGAATCATAAAGGCAATTACCATAAAAGCCGGTGATAAAGTAGAGAAAAATGAACTATTAATTGAAATGGACTAAGATGAAAAAGATTTTAATAGCTAATAGAGGAGAAATTGCCTTACGTGTAATGCATACAGCAAAGAAAATGGGAATAAAAACGGTAGCTGTGTACTCTGAGGCCGATAGAAATGCTCCACACGTTCGTTTTGCTGATGAAGCAGTTTGTATAGGCCCGGCACCTTCGAATCAGTCCTATTTATTAGGAGATAAAATTATCGAAGTAGCGAAATCATTAAGTGTAGATGGTATTCATCCCGGTTATGGATTCTTAAGCGAGAATGCTGAATTTGCAGAGGCAGTTGAGAAAGCAGGAATTATATTTATTGGCCCTAAATCAAAAGCTATAAAGGTTATGGGAAGCAAATTAGCAGCCAAAGACGCAGTTAAAGATTATGATATTCCTATGGTTCCGGGGATAGACAAAGCAGTAACGGATGTGGCTTTTGCCGAAAAAATTGCCAAAGAAATTGGGTTCCCTATCTTAATAAAAGCCTCGGCCGGTGGCGGAGGAAAAGGCATGCGCATTGTAGAAAAAGAAGAAGATATTACCGAACAAATGGAACGTGCCATTTCTGAGGCTACTTCGGCATTTGGTGATGGTTCTGTATTTATTGAAAAATATATAGGTTCACCAAGACATATAGAAATTCAAGTGTTGGCCGATAGCTATGGAAATACGGTTCATTTATTTGAACGTGAATGTAGTGTTCAACGACGCCATCAGAAAGTGGTTGAAGAAGCACCTTCGAGCGTATTAACACCCGAAATTCGAAATAAAATGGGAGAGGCGGCCGTAAAAGTTGCTAAGGCTTGTGATTATTTAGGGGCAGGAACGGTTGAATTCTTATTAGATGAAAATAAGAATTTCTATTTTCTAGAAATGAACACCCGTTTGCAAGTAGAACATCCTGTTACAGAAATGATCACTGGCATAGACCTTGTAGAGCAGCAAATAAAAATTGCCAGAGGCGAGGCACTATCCTTTACACAAGAAGACCTGGAAATTAAAGGACATGCTCTTGAATTAAGAGTTTACGCGGAAGATCCTTTAAATGACTTTCTTCCAAGTATTGGAACTTTGGAAACGTACAATCCTCCTAAAGGAAAAAATATAAGGGTAGACGATGGTTTTGAAGCAAAAATGGAAATTCCGATATACTATGACCCAATGATTTCTAAATTGATCACATATGGAGAAACTCGTGATGAGGCCATTGAATTAATGAAGATAGCTATAGATAATTATAAGGTTAAAGGAATTCAAACCACGTTACCATTTGGAAAATTTGTATGTAATCATGAAGCTTTTGTATCTGGTAATTTTGACACCCATTTTGTAAAAAAGTATTATTCGAAAGAACTGCTAGAAGAAACCTATAAAACGGAAGCTGAAATTGCTGCTAAATTGGCTTTGAAAATGTATTTAAAAGAACAACAAATCTTAAAAGTGCCAACTCGTGAAATCTAAAATAGAACAATTACAAGATAAAATTGCCGAAGCAAAGTTAGGTGGAGGTGAAAAAAGAATTGATCGTCAGCATCAAAAAGGAAAACTTACGGCTCGAGAACGTATAGATTATTTGCTAGATGAGGGTTCTTTTGAAGAAGTGGGTATTTTAGTTACACATCGCACTACGGATTTTGGAATGGACAAACAGCAATTTTATGGAGATGGTGTTGTAACAGGTTATGGAACTATTGATAACCGGCTGGTTTACGTTTTTGCCCAGGATTTTACCGTTTTTGGAGGGTCACTATCAGAAACTCATGCTGAAAAGATCTGTAAAATAATGGATTTGGCTGTGAAAGTGGGCGCACCTTTAATTGGATTGAATGATTCGGGAGGAGCTCGTATTCAAGAAGGCGTTCGATCACTAGGCGGATATGCAGATATCTTTTATAGAAATGTACAAGCATCTGGTGTAATTCCGCAAATTTCAGCCATTATGGGGCCATGCGCTGGCGGTGCAGTATATTCTCCGGCAATGACCGACTTTACGGTGATGGTTGAGAATTCGAGCTACATGTTTGTAACAGGACCTAATGTGGTAAAAACAGTAACCAATGAAGAAGTAACCTCTGAAGAATTAGGTGGAGCAAGCACACATGCTACAAAATCTGGAGTGACACATTTAACCTCAGAAAATGATGTGCAATGTCTAGAAGACATTAAAACATTGTTGAGCTTTATGCCACAGAATAATCAAGAAACTACCAAACAGCTGGCTTATCAATTAGGTGATGAGTTTCGAGATGAATTAGCTAGTATTGTTCCTGATAATGCGAATAAACCTTATGATATGCGATCGGTAATTAACGGAATTACCGATGTAGATTCTTTCTTCGAAATCCATAAAGATTATGCCGATAATATTGTAGTAGGTTTTGCGCGATTGACAGGTAGGAGTATCGGGATTATTGCCAACCAACCAATGAGTTTAGCAGGATGCTTAGATGTAAATAGTTCAAAAAAAGCTGCACGATTTACACGTTTTTGCGATTGTTTTAATATTCCATTATTAGTACTAGTTGATGTGCCCGGGTTTTTACCTGGTACGGACCAAGAATGGAATGCGATTATTACGAATGGTGCTAAACTATTATACGCACTAAGTGAAGCAACAGTACCAAGAGTAAGTGTGATTACTCGTAAGGCTTATGGAGGAGCTTATGACGTAATGAACTCGAAACACATCGGTGCCGACATGAATTTTGCCTGGCCATCTGCCGAAATCGCCGTGATGGGAGCAAAGGGGGCAAGTGAGATTATCTTTAAAAAGGAAATTGCCGAAGCAAAAGACCATGAAGCAAAACTGGCTGAAAAAGAAGCTGAATACGCGGAAAAATTTGCGAATCCGTATCGAGCTGCACAACGCGGATTTATAGATGAGGTAATCTTACCACAAGAAACACGAAGAAAGTTAATAAAGGCATTTGCCATGCTCGAAGGAAAAGAAGTAGATAGGCCCAAACGAAAGCATGGGAATATTCCTCTTTAAACAGACGTTTTATTATGAAACGAATCCAACTATTTGAATTTGAAGATTTTTCTTGGTTTCCGAGTTGGATACGCTCTAGTATGACCAATTTAATTGCGGTACTTCATAAAATGATTGGTACTAAGGAGGTACTAGCCAATCTACTTAATGAAATCCAAAAGAAACAACCTTATGGTCAAATCATTGATATAGGCTCTGGCTCTGGTGGGATTATGCTAAATGTAGTTGAATATATAAATAGAGAGGGTAATAGCCCTGTCTCTTTAGTATTAACAGATTTATATCCTAACTCACAGTTTATAGATTATATTAATAATCAAAAATTAGAACATATTACATATAGCGATGAATCTTTAGATGCCAGCGATCTTGAAAAAGCTCCATTAGGACTAAAAACCATGGTGAATAGCTTTCATCACATGCCTCCTGAAAAAGCAAAGGCGATTTTAAAGTCAGCTCAAGAAACAAAACAACCCTTTTTAATCTATGAAATAGCAGAAAATAAAATGCCTTTATTGTTATGGTGGTTACTATTGCCAATTTCATTAATAATTGTTTTTATAATGGCCTTATGTATGACACCTTTTAGTAAGCCACTAACACTTAAGCAGCTTATTTTTACCTATATCATTCCGCTTATTCCATTTTTTTATGCTTGGGACGGGCAAGCCTCGTTACCGAGAATGTATACATTCGAAGACGTAAATGAATTGTTGGAAGGAATAAGAAATGATTCTTATTCATGGAAAATGGAGGTTGCAACTAAAGGTAATGGCAAAAAATTAGGATATTATATTTTAGGGTTACCAAAACAAACTTAAACTATGGCACAGTCAAAAGGATTAAAAACTTGGCATGATTTTATTAAAAATAGAGATCTAACAATGTTGGATGACTTTCTTTCAGATGATGTTATATTATATTCTCCCGTGGTATTTACACCTATTGAAGGCAAGTTTTTTGTAAAAATGTATTTAATGGCGGCCGAACAGATTATCGCTAATGAGAGCTTTGAGTATGTAAATGAAATTGCTAATGAAAATGATGCCGTTTTAGAGTTTAAAACCACTATTGAAGCAATAACGGTAGAAGGAATTGATATGGTGTCATTTAATGAAGAAGGTAAGTTAAAATCAATAAAAGTTATGGTACGTCCATTAAAGGCAATGCAGATAGTTCATCAAAAGATGGGAGAGTTTTTAGAGAAAATGAATCAATGATTTAAAAAATCTGAAACGAGTTGCTTATAGCTTATGCCTATAGGTATTTCAATCGCACCAATTTCTATATCTTGAGAAGTATAAGCAGTAATTTTTTGAGTATTTACAATATAAGAACGGTGTGTTCTGAGAAAAGTGGAAGGTAGTTTTTTCTCAAAGTCACTGATTTTTTCTTTTGTAGTAATAGAAGTATCTTTTGTATGTATTCTTATATAATCTTTTAGACTTTCTGCGTAAAGAATATCATCAAAAAGAACTTTAAAATGTTTTTTATTGGCATTTACATAAATATGATCACTAGAATTGGTATTATTTTCTTTTGAGACAGAACTTACACTTTTAGGTTTTGAATTCTTGAAGTATTTATTAATTGCTTTAAAAAAACGATCGAAGGAAATAGGCTTTAATAAATAATCAACTACATCGAGCTCATAACTTTCTAAAGCATATTCTCTATATGCGGTTGTAAAAATAACTTTTGGAGGATTATTTAAGGATCTTAAAAACTCAATTCCGGTAAGCATTGGCATTTGAATATCCAAAAACAATAGGTCAACAGGTTTTGACTGTAACAACTCTAGACCCTCTAAGGCATTTTGACAACTGCCAACAAGCTCTAGGTTAGGAAATTTTGAAATATGTGCTTTAATTAACTCAATAGCTAATGGCTCATCATCAATTATGATACACTTTGTTTTCAATCTTCAATTAATTTTTAAGCATACTACCAGATTTCAAATCTACATCAAGTTTTACATGATAAGAAAGCTCTTGCTCATTTATTTCTAGCCGATGTTTGTTTGGATATAAAAGTTGTAGCTGCTTCTTGATGTTATTTAGTCCAATACCTTCTTTAAAATTAGTTTCGTCAGATTGTTTAAATTTAGTTTTGGTATTAAATACTGAAAATTGTAATTGATTATTTTTTACAGATACATCAATTTTAATTAAAGGCTTATCAATAGCACCACTAGCACCATGTTTAAAGGCATTTTCAATAAGCGACATTAAAATGAGTGGAGCTATAGGTGCTTGTAAATTATCTACATTTCTATTAGAAACAAGCTCTAAACGATCTCCATAGCGCAATTGCTCCAGATCAATATAATTTTGTATGAGATTGAGCTCTTTTTCAATTGGCACACTTGCATCATTGCATTTATAAAGCATGTAATCTAATATCTCAGATAATTTTAATACGGTTTCAGAAGCTTTATCAGATTTTTGCAAGGTTAAGGTGTATAAATTATTGAGTGTATTGAACAAAAAATGAGGATGAATTTGCGCTTTAAAGAAGTTCAATTCAGCTGAAAATTTTTCCTTTTCTAATTGCTCCAGTTGACTTTTTTCATTTGATTTTTCTCGTATAAGCTTTAAAATATAAAACAATAAAGCTGGAAAATAAACACCAAGGTAATAATTGGCATATAACCTTTTTATATCAATAAGTATTTCTAAAATCGATTCTTGAGCAAATGGTTTTGGTCTTATTAATTCTTCAACGAAATGTACAACCATTATACGGGCTAATACAGAAAATAGATAGCTGGTTATTAAAAAAGATAGCGCAAACAGTAAGTATTTCTTTTTGTATAAAAATTTTGGGATCTGATAATAGATAAGTACATAAGTGGCAATTACTTTAGGAATTAACATAACAGACTTATGAATAGCAACCTGATAGGTTTCATAATATTCTGATCCAGTACTTAGCGTTTGAATTAAAAAGAAAATAACCCAAAACAATAAGTGTCCTAACCATCGACGGTCTTGTATATAATCTAATGCTTTAGAAAGATAATCTTGCATGCGTCAAAAATAGATAGAATTGAATTGTTTTTAAACACATTTAGACCAATTGGCTTTATCAACCTACGAATTTTAGATAATTACCCATAAATACCAATCAACAGCTAATATCATTTAAACGGGCTTATTATTAACCCAATAGTCTACTTTTTAGCTGAAGCACTATAAAAATAGGCTCTTTTGTATCATCAATTTTAAAATATATATAATGATACGTTTGGTTGTTACCCTTTGCTTGAGCTTAATTTCTTTGATGACTTTTGCAACCCCTTCTATAATAAAAAAGAGTATTTCAGGAATAGTTAGAGATGCAGAAACTCATCAACCTATGGAATTTGCTACGGTAACCATTTTTAGTGGAGAAACTCTTATTGATGGAACGATTACCAATGAATCTGGGGAATTTAATTTAAGCGCAAAGCCAGGACATTACAGAATTAAAATAGAATTTATCTCGTATAATAGTTATGAGAAAAGCATCGAATTAAAACAAGATATAGACTTAGGTATTATACTTCTTCAAATAAATGAACAAACCTTGGAAGAAGTGGAAGTAGTAGCTGAAAAATCAACGATTGATCTAAAATTAGATAAAAAAGTATTTAATGTGGGTAAAGATTTATTGTCTCAAAATGGATCACTTGTACAAATTCTCGAAAATGTACCTTCAGTAGCAGTTGATTTAGACGGAGGAGTGAGCCTTAGAGGAAATACAAATGTTACCGTTTTAATTAATGGAAAACCATCTGTACTCGTTGCTAATAATGGCTTAGATCAAATTCCTGCTCAACAAATAGCTCGAATTGAAGTTGTAAGTAACCCTTCTTCAAGATATCAAGCCGCCGGAACAGCAGGTATTATTAATGTAATTTTAAAGAAAAACAATCAAAACGGATTTAATGGATCGCTAAGTGTTAGCAATGCAGTAAGGGCCGATGTAAATACCAATGCAAATATAAATTATAAAACAGAAAAATTTAATTTCTTTTCTACTATAGGATATCGATTTGTAGATAATGAAATTAGCCAAACGGTATATCAGAATTCTACAGAAAAGAATAATCAAACATTCCTTGAACAGCGAGCAGACGCCTATAGAAATTCAAAGTTAACAAGTATGTATTTTGGTACCGATTATCTTATTAACGATCAAAATACTTTAACAGCTTCATTTTATCATGTTTTGGTAAAACGTAACAATAGCATTGATTATAACTATGATTATTTTAACAACAATAATATTTTAGAAAGTACAATTATTAGAAATGAAAAATACTATGAACCTCAAGATCATAATCAACTCGAGGTGAGCTATGTAAAAACCTTCGATAAAAAAGATAAAAAACTAACTATTGATTTTCAATATGATTTTTGGGATGATGACGAGAATGAAAACTTAAGTACTTCGGAGGTAATTCCTGTGATCACCAATGAAAATCTTTTAAGAACGCGTGATATAGAAAGTAGTAAAGATTTTTTAGTACAGCTAGACTATGTGAATCCAGTAAGTAAAAATTCAACTTTTGAAATCGGACTTAGAGGTGAAACACGAGTAATTACAAGTGACTATAAAGTAGAAACCTTTAATGGGATAGATTGGCAAATTTTTAATAATATATCTAATGCCTTAGACTATCAAGAAAATATAGGTGGTGTCTATGCACAATTTTCAAGTAAATCAAATAAGTTGAGTTACCAGTTAGGCTTAAGAACTGAGTTTACCAAGATCGACATAACAGATAAAAACAACGAATTTAATGACTCAAAAGAGTATACGAAGTTTTTCCCTACAGCACACCTTACGTATACTTTTTCTGATAAAACCAGCCTTCAATTAAGCTATAGCAGGCGTATTAATCGCCCCGGCTTTTGGTTTTTAAATCCTTTCGGAGGCTTAGCGCAAATTAATACACAGCGTCAAGGAAATCCAGATATGGATCCAGCATTAACGAATTCATTAGAGCTAGGATTTTTAACCAGAATAGGAAAGCTTAGAATTAATCCATCGTTGTATTTTCAAAATACCGATGATCCATTTCAATTTTTCACCAATCGAAATGCCGAAGGTGTTCTAATTACTAAACCCATTAATATTGATGGTGAAGATCGTTTAGGGTTTGAATTATCTGCAAATTTTGCTCCATTTAAATGGTTGCAATTGTCAGGAGAGTTTAACTATTTTTCTTATGAACAGCGTGGTAGTTATAATGGGCTAAGCTTTGATTTTGAAGACAGTTCTTGGTTTACAAGATTAAATACGAGAGTGAAACTACCATCAAAAACTAACTTTCAAGCTAATTTTAGGTATAATAGTGAAAATGAAAATGCACAGAGTATTACAAAATCTAATTATTATCTTGATCTAGGATTAAATAAACAGCTATTGAAAAATGCAGTTACCATAACTTTCAATATCCGAAATGTACTTGATTCTAGGGAGCAAATTATTACAAGAACCGGAGAAGATTTCTTTTTTCAATCGCACAGAAAATTGCTTGGGCCAAAATATATGTTAACGTTAGTTTACCGTTTTAATCAAAAAAGTAATACCAAAGCGAGACGTCCTGGCGCTAGTAATAGAAGCTAGGATAGGAGCGATTATCTTAAACTAACGAAATGAAAAGATTAAATCAATCTAAACGATCTAGATTCAAATTCATTACCATTCACTATAAATGCAACCTTATGCGCTCCCAAATGAAATTTTCTAGTGGTTATAAGTTTAAAAGATTGTTTTCTATTAATGATTGTAGAAGAGTTTTTTGAGTAGATCTTTTCACTAATCTTAAATACTTTCTTAGATAAACTTCCATTGGCTTTTTTATAATATATCGCATATTCAAGACGAATTTTGACATCTGTAGAACCTACATTATTTAAAACACCATTAAACGCAAGGTACGCACCTATTTTTACCTTGGGCGTTAAAACCCTAAAGTTTGTTATGCTAATGTTTTTAATGGAACCAAACCCAAATAATGGTAACACTTCTTGATGCCCTTGCTTAAGCAAGGTTCTGCAAGCATGCTTTATAAGTTTATCTGTTTCGGCCGTTTTTCCCAGCCATTTTTTAGCGATTGAAATTACAAGATTAGGATTGTCTTTAGAAATATCATTTAAATTATTAGCAACACTCCTTCGTACAGATTCTGAAGGATCATTTTTTAAATTTTCAAGTATAGGTAATATTGGATTAGGGTCTTTTTTTAGATCGGGCAACACCATTGCCCATGGCAAGCGAGGGCGACAACCTTCAGAAGCGAGTCTTCGTACCATAGCTTTTGGGTGATGAGACCATTTTAGTAGCTGAGGTAGTACTTGTTTTGGGTATTTTATGATAAACGGGCGAATAGCAAATTCACAGCTTGTAAAAGTGGTAATCTTTTCCATTGCCCTCACAGAATCTTCATAATGATTTAAACCAAAAACTTCAATATAATCGGCTAAAAACATATATTCAAAACTATTCTCTTTATATCCGTCTACTAATAACTGATCAATGAGCTTCACAATTATTTGGGTGTCTTTCTCAAAGTTTTTTGATAATTGATTATTCAAGGCCAACGTAATATGTCGCATACGTGGCTTCAATTCTTTTTGATCCCATTCATTTGTAAAGATTTCTTTTAAAAATTGATCTTTATTAAAACCTGCAACTGTTTTCTTTAGTGCTGAAGTAAATTTATTAAAGAACGAATGATTATATACATTTTTAAGAGGTTCGGCCATAGCTCGATACTATATGTTTATGAAGTTATTATAGGAATCTGAAGGCAAAAATCGAAATAATTATAGTTTAAAGCTGTTAAAGAAATGTTTAAAGAACTAGTTTAAGTTTGGTTTTTGTCGATTTGCTTTTTTCTCTGCTAATTTCTTTTTAGTATCTAATCTTTTTTTAACAGATGCCTTTGTTGGTTTCGTTGCTTTTCTCTTTTTAGGTTCTTTTAATCCATTTTTTAAAAGTTCAAAAAACCGCTTGATCACTAACTCTTTATTTTTATGTTGACTTCTACTTTCATCACAAAAAAGAATAAGCGTAGTATCTTTTGTAAGCTTTGTGTTGAGGTTTTTATAAAGAAGTTCTTTTTCTTCGGTAGATAAAGCATAAGAGCTCTTCACATTAAAAAAGAGCTCAATTTTAGAAGAAACCTTGTTTACATGTTGGCCTCCGGCACCAGAACTTCTAACCGCCTTAAATTGTAATTCTCTTTTAATGGTATCAAAATCCATTATCGGGATTAAAGCTTTGTTGATCGGTATTTTGATGTAAAAAGTGCAAATCTAAATCTATTAAAGTCTCAGAAAAACGATCTAAGTTATCTCTCTTGTCGAGTAGTTTATCAATAGCATTTGTGGCAATATTTAATCGAGCCTCTTTATCTCCCTTTAGTAAAACATACGGCTTGTTATATTTTTTTAAAGCTTTTTCAAAGGCATTAAACATCTCTAATCGCTGCTCGGGTCTATCACGGAGATCATCCTCTTCCCATGGCGTATCTATATAAGTTAGAAAATAGAGGTCATAACTATTTTCTTGAGCAGCTTTATCAAGTTTTGGGTCTACAAATCCGCCATAGTATTCTTCTGAATATACTTTGGTCTCTAATAGGTCTGTATCACAAATTAAAACTCTATCGGCTTTTTTAACCAGTTCATTTTCTAATTTCATTTGTCCGCTTGCAATTGGTAGTAAATCATGATTTTCGCAAGTCTTTCGTTCATTGTTCCATTTATTCTGCAAGTATTCTCGAGCATACTCTGGAACCCAAACTGTATTATAAAAGCGTGCTAATTGCTTAGAAAGTGTTGTTTTACCTGTAGATTCAGGACCAAACAAGACTACTTTTATGATGTTTGCACCAACTCCTTTGAATTGTTTAAGACTTTTCTCCATGCTAAGTATCCAGATATAGCTATAAAAGTAAATATTAAATATTGAAAACTAGTAAAAGTAAACCCTTTATATAAATACAACGGAGCAGATATTATATCTCCAATGATCCAATAGATCCAGTTTTCAATTTTTCTTTTGGCCATTAGCCACATTCCTACGAAAAAGATGGCGGTTGTAAACGTGTCAACATAAGCGGTCCAACTTGTCCATTTATCAAAAGAGGTATATACAAAATACACAAAGATGAGCGTCGCAAGAAAAATTAAGACACTCGTTTTCTTTTCTTTTATGGTGGTTCTTGAAATAGGAGTTACATGATTTTCATCTACTTTACGAGTCCAAATATACCATCCATAGACGCTCATAATAAAGTAATAAGCATTAATCATCATATCGCCTAAGAGCTCCCATTTTAATAATAGATAAACAAAAATAGAGGTGCTAATCATTCCTGTAGGAAACACTAATACTTTATTCTGTTTTGAAAACCAAACAGATAAAAACCCGAAGATTACCGCAATAATTTCAAGTGTTATATCTGTTGTTGACGAATTGGCATATTGACCAAAAAGAAAATCAAAAATCTGGTTCATAATCGCTTCTATCAGATTTAACAATTTTCATTAATAATAATCCTTTATCGATAAGCTCAAAAGTTTCTTTTATCTCAGAAGTTAAAACAGCCATTACCTTATCATAATCACCATAAACCTGAGTACTTAAAGGATTTTCAAGAACAGTAAGCCCCGATGATCTTAGTTTTTTAATAAAGTTAACAATTGGTTCTTCAAAGTTATCTTGAAGAGGAGTTAACGTTAATTCTACTGATATTTTCATTTTTTCAATTCATTAAAAAAATCTTCATTTTCTTCAAAAGCAGTTCCAATAACGACTATATCTGCACCTGCTTTATAAGCTGTATTTAATTGTTGTCTGGTTCTAATTCCTCCTCCTACAACTAAAGGGATGGCAAGAGCTTCTTTTACTGTTTTAATAACTTCTGGAGTTACTGCTTTAGTAGCTCCTGAACCAGCTTCGAGATATATAAGTTGATTACCAGAATATTGTCCGGCTAAGGTAGTATTAACAATCAATGATAGATTATCTTGAGACATAGGCTTTGTTTTACTAACACGTGCCACAGCGGTCTCTTTTCCTCCATCTAACAAGAGATACCCCGTTGATATAATTTCTAGAGAACTTTTCTTTAGAAAAGGAGCGGCTTTTACATGCTGCTCTATAAGATATTCTGGGTTTCGCCCTGAGATCAAACTTAAAAACAAGATGCCATCTGCTTCATTAGTAATTTGTGAATAATCTCCAGGAAATAGTACTACGGGTAAACTTGTAAGTTGTCTAATAACCTTTACAACTTCATTGGTTTTTTGAGTTTCATCTGTACTTCCTCCAACAAAAATATGTGTGGCTACAGAAGCATTTATTTTTATAAATAAACTTGGTAAGTGGTCTACTTCAATTTTTTCCGGATCAATCAAAACAGCTAGTAACTTTTCACCAGCAGCCATTGCTTTAATCATTTGATGGTATAGTTTCTGCATTTTATTGTAAAGCGTATACGCAGGTAAAACCTTCAAATTCTAGGAACTTAATGGAGTAGTTGGTAATATCTCCTTTGTAACGAACCTTTCCTGTAGTTTGAGCATCATCAAAAGAGAAGTCTTCTATATAGATATTGTTTAAAAAACTTAAACCTTCAGCCGGATAGATTTTAAACAATGATTCTTTGGCGCCCCAAACGATGGTAAGTTTGCTTACCAGGGCATCGTGATTAGCGATGATCTTATATTCGCGCAATGGTGTAAATTTATTGGCTATACGCACAATTTTATCACGTTGTTTTTCAATATCAATACCCACAGGAATGCTCTCGCTAACAATAATAGCTGAAAAATGAAACGAATGTGTAATAGAGATGTAATTGTTGTCTTTTAGATGTGGTTTGCCCAATTGATCATAGTACAAATCAGCATCAACATATCCAGCTTCAGCTAATAAATGACGCACACTCATAAACCCACGGCGATGGAGGTCAGATCGCATTCCGTCAACTCGATTTTGACAAATCTGTGTTAACTTAATATCTTTAGATAGAGCATCATAAGATTCTTCAATCTTCCAGATATAGACCTTGGTTGTGTCGTTTACGTCTATTGTCTTATATAGAGGCATATTAAAAAGTTATTCCGTAACTTTGCAAACTAAATTAGAGATAAACAAAGATACGAATATGAGTACAAAAACCGCTACTTACGTGCCTTATAAAGTTAAAGATATTTCTTTGGCAGATTGGGGAAGAAAAGAAATTGAATTGGCCGAAGCCGAAATGCCAGGTCTAATGTCTCTTCGTGAAGAGTATAAAAATGAGCAACCTTTAAAAGGAGCTCGAATAGCCGGATGTTTACATATGACGATTCAAACGGCGGTATTAATTGAAACTTTAGAAGCTCTTGGGGCAGAAGTAACTTGGAGTTCATGTAATATATTCTCTACTCAAGATCAAGCTGCTGCGGCCATTGCTGAGGCTGGAATTCCAGTTTATGCCTGGAAAGGAATGAGTGAAGAAGAATTTGATTGGTGTATAGAGCAGACCTTATTCTTTGGTGAAGATAGAAAGCCTCTTAACATGATCTTAGATGATGGGGGAGACTTGACGAACATGGTATTAGATAAGTATCCTGAGTTGGTAGATGGGATTAAAGGATTATCAGAAGAAACTACAACAGGAGTACATAGACTATATGATAGAGTTAAAGAAGGTACTTTACCGATGCCTGCGATTAACGTAAACGACTCTGTTACTAAATCAAAATTTGACAACAAATATGGTTGTAGAGAATCTGCTGTAGATGCTATTAAACGTGCTACAGATATTATGATTGCTGGTAAGCGTGTTGTGGTTTGCGGTTATGGAGATGTAGGTAAGGGAACAGCGGCATCTTTTAGAGGTGCTGGAGCAATTGTTACAGTAACTGAAATAGACCCTATTTGTGCTTTACAAGCAGCAATGGATGGTTATGAGGTAAAAAAATTAGATACGGTAGTTGGTAATGCAGATATTGTAATTACTACAACGGGTAACAAAGATATTGTTGTAGGGCATCATTTTGAAGCGATGAAAGACAAAACCATTGTATGTAATATTGGTCATTTTGATAACGAAATCGATATGGCATGGCTGAATGGTAAATATGGATCTACCAAGGTTGAAATTAAACCTCAGGTTGATAAATATACCCTTAACGGAAAAGATGTTTTGGTTCTGGCGGAAGGACGTTTGGTTAACTTGGGATGTGCCACAGGGCATCCAAGTTTTGTAATGAGTAATTCGTTTACAAATCAAACTTTAGCACAGATTGAGCTTTGGAACAATTCTGACAAGTACGATAATAAAGTATATATGTTACCTAAGCATTTAGATGAAAAAGTTGCCCGATTACATTTAGAAAAAATTGGAGTTGAACTTGAAACACTAAATGAAGATCAGGCTAAATATATTGGTGTAACGGTAGAAGGACCTTATAAACCCGAATATTACAGATATTAATCTATACCATTGAAAAATGGAAAACATATAGTAATGAACCCTTATCTCTTGAAGGTAAGGGTTTTAATTTTAATTGATTTATCTTTACTAAAAAATTTTAGATGAAAAACTTATTAGTCCCAATAGGCACCAGTGGTAATGCTGCTAATACATTGCAGTATGCAATTGATTTTGCACATGATTTAAATGCTAAAGTATATGTAACTCAAATTTATGAAAGCACACGAATATCTGGAGCTTTAAAGAATATTGACGCCATATTAGAAGAGGACAGTAAAAAAGACATTCAAGCTGTTTTAAGCAATGTAGATACAAAAGATGTTGAAGTGGCTTCAGTGGCTATGAAAGGAAACTGGATTGATAGTTTGGAGGCCCTTTCTGAAGAATTAAGCATTGACTTGATCGTCTCTTCAGCAAAAAGCATATCAACAGATGAGTCTTTGTATTTGGGTAAAATTTCTGGTAGTATTGTTAAAGATGGCTCAACACCTGTTTTAATTGTGCCTGCGCAATATAGATATAAATCGTTCTCAAAAATTTTAATGGCAGTAAAGTCTGGAAGAATAAAATCAGATACGGCCTTAAATGTTTTAAAGAAGATTCTTACCAAGTTTTCATCTAAATTAAACTTAATTCAGATAATTACTCCTCGCTCAACCGATGGAGATAAAGAGGTTAATATAGAACTAAAAGAATTGTCTACTTCTTTTAAAACAAGTGAAAATGCTACTATTTTTCAAGGGGTTTTAGAACATCTACATATTACAGAGCCAGATCTTTTATGTGTTATTAGACGTCAACGTGGTTTCTTTGCTCGCTTATGGCAAGAAGATGTTGTAAAAAAGAAAGATTTTGAGAGCAGAATACCCTTGCTAGTCTTAAAGGGTGTATATTAGCAGCCGTTTTGGGGCATTAGCTCAGCTGGCTAGAGCGTTTGGCTGGCAGCCAAAAGGTCATCGGTTCGACTCCGATATGCTCCACAATCCTTAAGCCCCTGTAAGCACAGGGGCTTTGTTATTTTAGCACTTCACTTTTTCATATCAAAATTTGTAATTATTATGGTAAAATATATATAAATGAATCTGTTAAGTTTTTTACCTCACAAAGAATAACTAAAAAAGGCCAATATTACAGGAAAATTCCTGTATAAAAAGGGTGTTTTTCTGGTTTCATAAGTTTATTTAATTTGAGATAATTGCAAGATCAATTTTATTAAACTTAATTATAACCATGAAAAGAAGTCTTTGTTTTTTGTTAATAAATTCCATAGTATTTATATTTTTTAGTTGTGAAAGTGAATCAGTTGATCTGCAGGAGCAGCCAATTGATAGAAATAACAACAAACGGGTTGCCTATATTTCAAAACAAGAAGTTGAGGCCAATTTTAATCTTGTTCAAGAGTTAGGACAAATTCAAGAAAAAAGGAATATATTGAATACTAAATCTTATGGAGAAGGGATTCTAGATTTCGAAATTGATTATACTAAAGTTGTTTATATTGAAACAGAAGAGAAACATTCTTACACCTTCCATATAGAACGAGAACTTTGGCTTGAAAACAGTTTTGAAAATTTGCTATTGTCAAGTAACGACAACGGAGGATACGATTCTTATATTATGAAATATGAATCGTTAACCGCAAAAATTAACCCTTTAAAAGATGACTTTGATATAGCAAGTTTGATTTATACGAGAACTCCAATTATTTTAAATTATGAAAATATTTTAACGAAAAGTGACGAGACTGAGTGTTATACTTGTAGCTGGACAACTGAATGGGGAGAAGTTAATGAAGGAGAGAATGACGAGGGAGAAATAGACTGGTATACGCCAGACCCAATTTATGGTTATATATGGGTATTGGAATGTTATGAAACTACATGTAATTACGATGAAAATGGAACCGAAGATAATAATAATGATGGGCCGAACACAATAGGAGATCCGGGGCCAGGAAATAATAATGGTGAAAACGGAGTAGGTGAAGAAGATAGCGGGGGATCAAATAATGGTAACTCCGGGACAAATACTACCCCAACAACTGGAACCTTACCAAGCCCTGCATGGATTGAAGATGCTTTAAATATTGATTTAACGACAAATCAAATGGATTTTTTAAGAGATTATCCAGTAGTATTTAGAAATGCTAAAGATTTATTAATGGATAATAGTTACTCTACTGAATCGGAAAACTTTGTAACTTCCTACATTGATCAGGGGGTAGGTGAAAAAATTGTTACGGCTTCTCCATTGGTTAAATACCCTAAGAATTCAAACTATGAAACTCAATATCCAAAATTAACAGCATTATTGAAAAATGAGATTCCTAAAATTGCAAATAATCAAAAGATAATTGATGAAATTCATTCTTTAACTGATACGCCTATAGCAAAAATAAAGGAGGCTTTAAAATGGGGCGAAGGCCCACTTATTAAAATTCAACAATTAGGAGGAGAAGGTGAAAATGAAAGGTATGGAGTTTATAAAGGACATGTTGCTGAAGAATTTAAGAATATTTTATTCTTAGATATAGATATGGTTGTTGATTTTGAAACTGCAAGCGAGACGAATGTTTCTGATGCAATGGCTTTTTTAATTGCGGTTACTGTTCTACATGAATATACTCACTTAGGAGATGTTGAATTTGGGAATAATTTTTGGGGAGAATTATTGTTAAATGATGACTATAATGATGAAAATGAAGTTGGTCTGATTTTTGAAGATGCAATATTTGGAGAAACAATATGGAGAGATAATGCGGAAGTAGTATTATTAAGAACCGGAGGATTACTTGATGATTAGAATAATTATACATATTTTTTTAATATTTTATTTAAATGGCTATTCCCAAAAGAGCTGTGAAAGTTCTATTTTATATGAGTTGTCGTTAAAAAAAACCTTTAATAATGATAAACGATATATAGTGGGGTTTGACCTAAATTTAAGCGATTTTACGAAGGAAACTTTGTTGAAAAGTTCAATTTTATCCAAAGAAGAAAAGCTCATTGTCGAATATGAAATTAACAATAATAACTTTACTCCATGTAAGGCGTTAAGGAATAAAGTTAAAAACCTTGAAAATAGACCATTGAGCGACAAATTAAGATATACTAAATTGAACTATTCAAAACCTATATTTGTCTCTGAAGATAAGGTCTTTTTATTTGTGGAAATGCTTATTTTTCAAGAGGGAGTTGAAAGAGTTCGGGGAGGTGGATGCGTTATGCAAACGTTTATTAAAAAAGGCGGAATTTGGGCGCTCACAGATAGACAAATTTTAGAAATTTACTGAGTAAATAGAAATATAAAACATATGTAAAGCATATGTAATTAACGTAAAACCCACTTAAAATACTGATAGCCAGATAATAAATATTTGGTTGGCAGCCAAAAGGTCATCGGTTCGACTCCGATATGCTCCACTAAGCTCGTCTAATTATAAAGACGGGCTTTTTTTATAATGTAAACCACTCTTTTACATTTTCGATCATTTCGGTGTCTCCATCATTAATTTCGAATTCATTATTTTTTGGATTGTAGGCATAGCCTTGTTTCCAATCATCAATGTTTTCAGCAATTTGTTTAATAGCATCACAAATAAATCGAACTTCTTCATTGGTAGTAATTGGATGTAGCGATAAGCGCACCCATCCTGGTTTTGTTGTTAGATCTTTTTTTGCAATACCTTCGGTTATTTCTTTAGAATAATTTTCATCTAAATCAAATAAATGATGGCTATAGGTACTAGCACAAGACCAACCACCTCTTACTTGAATACCAAACCGATCATTTAATAATCTTACAATTAAATTGTAATGAATATTCTCAATTCCAAAAGAAACAGAGCCAATACGTTTTTCATCATTATATGCCAAAAGATATAATCCGGGTATTTTTTTAAGCTCACTGAAGCAAAGCTTTAATAATTCTTCTTCACGTTTGGCCATATTTTCTTCACCCATTTTCTCTTTTAAACGAATAGCTAATGCAGTACGCATTACCTGTAAGAATCCTGGAGTACCGCCATCTTCTTTTGTTTCAATATCATCATAATAACCATATTCACCCCAAGGATTGGTCCACTTTACATTGCCACCTCCTGGCACATCAGGACAACTGGTTCTATACAATTCTTTATTGAATACAAGAACGCCACAAGTTCCTGGGCCTCCTAAGAATTTATGAGGAGAAAAATAAATGGCATCTAATCGTTCTTCAGGATCTTCGGGATGCATGTCTATCTTTACATAAGGAGCAGAGGCAGCCAAATCAATAAAACAATAGCCTCCATGTTGATGCATGATCTTGGCAAGTTGATGATAAGGAGTAATAATACCAGTAACATTAGAACAACCAGTAAAAGCGCCTATTTTAAGAGGTCTGTCTTTATATTTTAATAAGGCCTCTTCTAATTTATGAGGGCAAACTAATTTGTGTTCATTGCATTGTAAAATAACCACATCTGCAATAGTTTCCATCCAAGGTACATGATTGGAGTGATGTTCCATATGTGTAATAAAAACTACAGGGCGTTCATTTTCTGGAATGGTTATTTTATTTAAAGCAACATCAGGCCAGCGTAATCCCATTACTCGTTGTAGACGTGATAGTACACCGGTCATACCGCTTCCAGCAGTAACTAGTACATCATCTTCATTAGCATTGACATGTTCTTTAATGATCTCACGAGCATGTTGATAGGCATAGGTAGATGCTTTACCCGTTTCACTTGAAAACGAATGTGTATTGGCAACCATAGGGCCAATTATATTTTGCATTGTATCTTCAATAGGTTGATACAATCTACCACTGGCAATCCAATCTGCATAGATTAATTTTTTTCTACCATTTAAAGATTGAAAGGTATGTTGGTCTCCAACGATACCTTTTCTAAATTGTTGAAAATAGGCTTCAAGATTATCAAGATTTACTTGATGGTTATTTTTGGTGAAAGTATTCATGTTACAACAGCTTATAAATCAAAAAAACACTTTGACAAAATTAACAAAGTGTTTTTAATAATATGATAATTTAGTTGTTTTCTCGTTAATTGAATATGGAAGCTGTGTCTTTCTTAAAGTTTCCTATTCCTTCTTTAAGCCATTCGTAGTAACTATCAATATCAGGATCATAAGCTGAATATTCATTTAGATTAGCACCATTATGATCTAATAAGACATAATATGGTTGAGCATTGGCTTTGTATTTTTTAATTTGAAAATCACTCCACTTATTACCAATAGATTTTATTTTTTTACCAGTAGTTTCAGAAACATACCGTTCGTTTTCAGGTAAAAGTCTTTTATCATCAACATATAATGAAATTAATACAATATCATTTTTTAAAATATTAAGAATCTTAGGATCAGACCAGACGCGCTCTTCCATTTTTCGACAGTTTACACAGGCATGACCGGTAAAATCTAATAATACCGGTTTATTTTCTTTTTTAGCATAATCCATCCCTTTTTGATAATCTAAAAAAGCTACAATATCATGCGGGCCGTATTTAGCACCATCTGGAAGTTTATTTTTTACACTTACTGCAGCTCCAGATTTCATATAACCAACTCCATTTGGAGATTCACTATACTGCATTGGGGGTGGAAATCCACTTATTATTTTTAATGGGGCACCCCATAAACCAGGAATTAAATAGATTGTGAATGTTAAAACTAACAAACCAAAACCTAATCTCCCAACAGAAATATGGGTTAATGGTGAATCATGAGGGAGCTGTATTTTACCAAATAAATATAAGGCCAGTGCTCCGAATATTGCAATCCATATGGCTAAGAAAACTTCTCTTTCTAGTAGATGTAATTGTAAAACTAGGTCGGCATTTGATAAGAATTTAAAGGCTAAAGCCAATTCTAAGAAACCTAAAACAACTTTTACAGTATTCAACCAGCCACCTGATTTTGGTAATGAATTTAGCCATCCAGGAAAAGCTGCGAACAAGGCAAAAGGTAAAGCGATGGCTAATGAAAACCCTAGCATACCTACTATTGGGGCTATTCCTCCTTTTGAGGCTGCTTCGACCAATAAAGTACCAACGATAGGCCCGGTACAAGAAAAGGATACAATTGCTAAAGCCAAGGCCATAAAGAAAATCCCTATTAACCCTCCTCTATCTGCCTGGGCATCTACCTTTGTTCCCCAAGAACTTGGCAAAGTTATTTCAAAAGCACCTAAAAATGATATAGCGAAAACTACCAATAATAGGAAAAATATAATGTTAAACCATACATTAGTAGACAGTGCATTCAACGAATCTGCACCAAAAATTGCTGTAACTAATGATCCTAAAAGAACATAAATTACTACAATTGATAAACCATAAATAATGGCGTTTCTAATTCCAGCAGCTTTCGTTTTGCTTTGTTTAGTGAAAAAACTAACGGTCATTGGAATCATTGGGAAAACACAAGGAGTCAGCAATGCTGCAAAACCTGAAAAGAACGCTATTAGAAAAATTCCTAATAATCCTCTATTTTCCTTCTTTTCACTTTTAGAGTTACTAATTGTTTTAGTATCTTCTTGTGGTGTTTTTTCTACTGCTGTTTGAGCGCTGGCTTTACCTTGTAGTGTAAAGCTCAAATCTACCTCGGTAGGCGGTAAACAGTTTGAATCATCACAAACCATAAATTCAACGGTTTCATTTATGGTAATTTCTTCTTCGGTTAGTAATTCAATTTTTTGTTTAAATTCAGCCTTCTCTTCAAAATATTTAATATTCATTTCAAAGACTTTATCAAATTCTTCATGACCTTCACCCTCAATGGTCTTACCAATCAATTTATACTTTCCTTCTTCATTCTTAAAGCTGAAAGTAGTTGGAATTGGTCCGTCTTCCGGAATTGTTTGAGAATATAAATGCCACCCTGTATCAATAGTAGCTGTAACTACTAAATTGAATTCTGAGTCTGATATTTTTTCAACAGAGGTAGCCCATTTTACAGGTTCGAATATTTGAGAAAATGCATTAAAACTTAAAGCTATAAAAAGAAATGCAAGAACTATTTTTTTCATTAAACTGGATTTAAAGTCAAATTACATCATTAGGCGGATGTTAATTAAGAACATTACAAAAAGAAGTAAATATTGTTTTAATTAAGGTCAAAAGTAGCTGATTTTAAATAAAATCAATTGTTTTTTCCATCACTTTTTGCAAATGAAACGTTAAACTATTTTCATGCCAAGGATGTTTAGCACCAAAGGTGTGATCTGCATCTTCTAATAAATAGAGTTTACTATTTTTATTCCATTTATGTAGATTTTTACCTTCTTGTACATGAACTGTTGGATCGCCCGTTCCGTGTATAATGAGATGTGGAATATTTAATCTTTTGGCTGCATTTTCAATATTAAGGCGATCTTTATTTGTAGCAAAATCTTCGTAGAATTGAAAATAATGAGGCATTTTTTGTTTTGTACGCGAATTTTCTATGTATGAAACGCCATTTTTCCTCCAAGTTTCTAAGATAGCACCTCTTGGAAAACGAGCTTCATAATCTGAAACGCCGGCCCAAGAAATAACTTTTGAAATTCGAAGATCTTCTGATGCTTTTATAGTAACAATACCTCCGCCACGAGAATGACCAATAAGGGTTATATTGGTATGACTGATTTCTTGTTTAAAATCATGCGAATTTAAGACAAAATCAATGACAGAACCTAGATCATCTAATTCTTTGGTAAAATTATTTTGTCCGAAAGCCTCAAGATCTGGAAAGTCAATAGGTTGTTGTATCGTACCTCCATTATGTGAAAAATTAAATTTTACAAAAAAGAACTCGTTTTTAGCAAAATGTTCGGCAATTAGATTCCAACAGCCCCAATCTTTAAAGCCTTTATACCCATGAGCAAAAATAATAATGGGCTTTGACGTACCACTTTTATTAAAGAAGAAGTCGGTTAAAATAGGTTTTTTATGAAATCCTTGAATGATATGATTTTTAATTACTTCCATATATTAAAAGTAGGCATTCTCATTTTCAACAAAAGAAATTTCGGTGTTGAATATCTCTGTTATTAAAGTTTTTAATTGACTTGTAAAATTATCGATGTCTTCTTGAGACACGGCCGAACGGTTAATTTTTATGAATTCAGACTTGAGGTTTTTAAAAGAAATGATGCCAGTCTCTAAGGGTTGAGAATCTAGGTTAATATGTGTCATATTTCTATACATTAATGCATATAGTAATACCTGAAAGCTTTTACTGTATTTGTAATCTGTTGTGATTAAAGTCCAATCTTTTATGGTAAGATCCTTTTGTGCAACTTTTCCCGTTTTATAATCTATTATTCTTAAGGTACCATCAAGTTCATCAATTCTATCAGCTTGCCCAATGAGTTTAACGGAAAAATCTATTCCTTCAATAAAGATTTTGGTTTCTAAGTCATATTCTAGCTCGAGAATTTTAAGCTGTTTACCGCTTTTGAGCACTATTAATTCTTGTTCTAAAAAATTAATTATAAACTGTTTTGCTACATTGTAAATAAGTAAGTTTTTTCCAGAAGAAATATCTCCATTTTTATAAACTTCTATAAACCACTTTTGCACTTCAGCCTCTACATTATCTTTCATTAAAAGAAGATCTTCTACTTTAAGATACTTATTTTTAAAGGGAGTATAGAACGACTCTAAGGTTTTATGAATGATGGTTCCTAAGGTATTAGCTGCAATGGTTTCTTCTGCGTCTTCAGCTTCTTTTATTCCTAAGATTTTTTGTTCATAAAAACTTATTGGATTATTCATATAATTGGTCAACGAAGTTGGAGAAAACCCTTTTGTTGCGAGTTCTTGCAATCTTACTCTTATACCTTGAGATTTTTCAATTTTAATTAGATCATCTTTTTTTGAAGCTATCTTAGGGCTTACAATATATTTTTGAATATCGTCGGTTTTAGTAATTTCTAACTCCGTAATGAATCTACTTTGCTCACCAGAACCATATTGATCATTTTCGGTATTATAAAGTAGGTAAACATTTTTAGCACGTTGTATCAATCGAAAGAAATGATATGAAAAAATGGCATCTCGTTCTTGATATGTTGGTAGACCAACTTCTTTCTTTACGTCGAATGGGATAAATGAATTATCAGATTTCCCAGCAGGTAGAATGCCTTCATTAACTGATGTTAGTATTATATTTTCAAAATCTAAAACACGAGTTTCTAACATTCCCATTAGTTGTAAACCGGATAAGGGCTCTCCCTGAAAAGATAATTTTTCTGTTTTTAGTAGTTGTTTATAAAGCTGATGTAACGTTTTTATATCATTTATATATCGTGTTTTAGAGTTTAATTGTTGTAATTGATGAAGAACAGTTAAGTTTTTAAATAAAAACTCTTTCTCAAGCTTATTTTTAGCATGCTCCTTTAGAAGATCAATTAATTTAATCGTGTTATTTAAAGCAAGCTCTACATTGTTATCCCAATTCTCAAATACGAATGTTATGGGGGCAATATTAATTTTTAACCTCTTGGAAATACGATCAATTGTATGGCTATTTATATAGATGTAATTATTCTTAAGAATGTCATCTATAATTAGTGATGTATTGACAAAATTGCTTAAACTCGGATGATTTAAAAGAGTAATTACCTTTTTGTAGTAATAAGCACCTTTAGAATCTGTATGTAGTTTAAATACTGTTTCTATTAATGATGAAATTAACATATTTGATAGTTCATATCCCATAGTGATATTAACTTTATCAACAGTATTTGGTAATGAACTCAGCATTACCGGTAATAGAGACTCATCTGCTAGTACTAAGGCTGTATTTTCATAAGAATGATTGTTAGCTGCTATTGTCAATAGAAGTTCGCTTACATGTTTTATTTGGGAGGTATTTTTGGGAGCGCCAATAATTTTAATATTCTTTTTTTGTTTGAAATTATTTTCAATCCAATTAAAAGAATGGTATTGATAGTGCTTCCAGTCATATTTATATTTCTTTAAAAATGTAGCGGCAGGATGTTCATCAAAATAATAGGAATCTACATCCCAATAAACAGTTGCAATTTCGTTTTCAAGTAATTCTTTTAGAATATTTTCTTCTGCTTTATTTAGAGCATTAAAGCCTATGAAAATTAATGACTTCTTTTTGTTGTTTTCTATAAAATTTTGAAGGTTTTCGATAGCTTCTCTGTACTGCATACCCTGATAACCCTGCCGTTTTTGTAGTAAATGATCATATAGTTTTTTATAATAAACTTCTAATCGTTCGAAAAACGTGAAGTGATTTTTGATGATCACTGTTTCTGACCCTTTTTCAACATTCCATTTTTCTAAACGCTCAATACTTCTTAAGTAATTAAATATGTATGATGTATCAACAATATGCCTGTCGATTTCGTTAAAATCTTGCAAAGCCACAGTCGCCCATTTTGAAAAAGAGTCAAAATGCTCTAATGAATCTTTTGGGGTATTGCTTGCGTATATAGTATAAAATTCAAAGAGTAAACTCGTGGTATCTAGAAGTGCAATTGAAGAAAGCTCATAAATGAAATCTTCAATGCTAATAATTTCAGGGAAAAGCGCTGGTTTATCTAACTTGTTTCTTAGTTCTTTTTTAAGAAAATTACCAGCTCTTCTACTCGGAAGGATAAAGACACTATCAGAAATAGTCTTATTTTTTTTTAAGATATCATCTACAACATTTGACAAAAAAGTAGGCATAAAACGAAAGTACAAATGTTATGAGTAATAAAAAAGCCGCGCAACGCGCGGCTTTTAATATTTTATGTTAAAGAGTTGAAATTAGTCGTTTAAGTTAATTTCAGTTCTTCTATTTTGAGCTCTACCTCTTCTTGTTCTGTTTGAAGCAATTGGATTGTCTTCACCGAATCCTTTAGAACTTAATCTACCTGAAGGTACACCTTTAGATACTAAGTAATCTAATACAGCTTTAGCTCTTTCTTCAGAAAGTTTTTGATTTAATTCTTTAGAACCTACACTATCTGTATGACCTTCAACACTGAATTTAGAATCTTTATATTCTTTCATGATATCAGCGATTAAGTCTAATTTCTCTTCTACACCTGGTCTGAAAGATGATTTACCAGAGTTAAAGTAGATAGCTTTAGCAAACTCATCTAATTTAGCTTTAGCTTCTTCAGTAATGATTACTAAAGGACAACCTTGGTTAGAAGCAGGACCTACTTCGTTCACACAGTTATCATCTTTATCTAATACACCATCACCGTCAGTATCAGGCCAAGGACAACCTTTATTTTCTTTAGGACCAGCAGTATCTTTACACTCATCATCTTTATCATATACACCATCACCGTCAGTATCAGGACAACCGTTGTTTGCAGCTGTACCAGCTTCATTTGGACATTGATCATCTTTATCAGCTACACCGTCGCCATCAGCATCAGGACAACCGTTTAACGCAGCTAAACCAGCAGTGTTTGGACAAGCATCATCTCCATCTTTAATACCGTCACCGTCGGTATCAGGACAACCGTTGAATGCCTCTAAACCAAAAGTTTCTGGACACTCATCGTCTCTATCGTAAATACCATCTTTATCAGTGTCTTTACCGCCAAACTTAACAACTACGCCTAAAGCATGTTGAAAGTGAGGTAATACACGGTCTTCATCAAAAGAATGCTTATAAGTAGATTGAATATTAAGACCTAGGTTATCGCTAAACATAATGTTAAAACCAGCACCTCCGTTGAAAGTACCAACACCTAAATCATCCATCCAAGTATAACCACCACCTACATGTAAGAATGGATCAAACCATTTTGACTTACCAAATAAATTTTTAAGGTTATAACGAATGTCTAAATCTCCAGCATAATAAGATAAATCACTTGCTTGAATATCACCTAATTGTTCAATTCTATTTAGTGACGCCGCAATACCAACAGAAAACCCATCGCCTAAATATCTACCAACACGTATTCTTGAGATAGAAGGAATAACGTTATAGTGATCATTGACGTTAAAAAATTCATCAAACCAACCACCTTGTGTAGGCTGATTCGTTGGATACGTATCAACGGCATTGATACCAAAGTCAATTGACCAAGGATTGTTCTCGTCTTGTGCGTTCATACCTAATACAGTAAAGAATGCCAAAACGAAAATTACTTTTTTCAAATGTTTCATTTCAAATAATTTTAATTTATAATTTCTGTTTAAATCTGTTACAAATTGAGTGTTTGCAGTTGCAAATATAGCAAAAGTTAAAAAATATAAAATTTGCTTTAAATATTAATTTTTGTTAATCAAATATAAATATAGCAATTACTAGTAAAAAATTGTTCTATTATCTTCAATATCTGCTGATTTCTTTAAGACATCATAAGCTTTGTTTCCTTTGTTTTGCAAGTTTCTCGCAATGGTATTGGCAAAGTTCTTATAGTTATCTATTTGTGTGGGTAATTCTATTTTAGTAAGTTTTACAGCAAACATAGCGTTTTGCCCTTCTACGTCAACATACATTCTATCAGTATTTAAAGAACCAAGAACATTAATTAGTTCAGGTACTCTACCTACACCTGGCAATACAGGGCTTGAAACTGAAACCGCTTTACTAGAACTTACATTGGTGTTAAATTTAGTGGCAATTTCTTGAAGCGTAGCACCTTCCATTTGGTCTTTAATCATTTTCGCCTTTTTTTCCTTAATCAGAATGTTTCTGATTCTTGCTTTTGAGTTACCTATTGAAAGTCCTTTTTTATTTTTCTTATCAAGCCTTACTACAGCATATCCGTCTTCTATATCAAATCTCTTGATAGTTCCTTCGTCAGAATCTTTTTCAAAAGCCCATTTTATGATTTGTCTTTGATTACCCAATGTAGAAACGCGTTCATCTAATTCTTTTAAATAATATATTGGTTGAACTGTATAGGTATTTTCTTTTGCAAGTTCTATCAATTCTTTACCACCATTAAGATCAGAAGCAAAGGTTTCGGCTTTTTCAAAAATATCGTTTTCGGTTTCTTCAGAAGGTTCAATTTTTCTTGAGAACGTTGCTAATTTTAAAGCATCTTGTCTGTTCTTTTGACCTTCAATTTCTATAATATGGAATCCAAAGTCAGTTTTAACAACACCTAAGTCGCCGGTTTTTCCTTCAAAAGTGAAATCTCTAAATTCTGGCACCATTTGACTATATGGATACCAATCATATTTCCCTCCTTTATCTAAACTGCCTCTGTCAGAAGAGAACTCTTTTACAAACTCCTCAAATTTAGATTTATTAGCGTTTAAAATAGTCAAAAGACTATCTGCAGTATTTTTAGCTTGCTCTTCTGTTTGAGTAACTGTTGGACCACCACTTCTCGATCCAACAAAAGGAATTAAAATATGTCTTGATTTTACAGAGTCTGGCAATTGCTTAACATCAATTACCTTTGTTAGTTTAAAATACTCTCCATCTTTATAAGGGCCATAAATAGCACCTTTGTTAAATGAAAAGATAGTGTCTTTAATAGAAGGGAGCATTCTAGATTTTGTATAATATGCTTCATCTAAAGGGGTATCTGACCTGTTTTCTATAAAAAACTGAGAATCATCGGTTGCATTTGCGAATCCAATAACTTTAACATTACCTTTCGCAGCAGTACTATATTCTTCACGATCATCAATTAGCTTTCTTAAGCCTTCTTTTATCGCTTCTTCGTCTTCAGAAGTAGCTTTAATATCGAACTTAACAAAACTCAGGTTTCTTGAAGCTTCAGATTCGAACTCTTCGCTGTGATTTTTTACATAATCTTTTATTTCATCATCGGTCACAGTAATTAAGCTATCAGCTATATATGTAAAAGGAACATGTACATATTCTAAATCGAATTTGGTGTTTTTATCTAGATAATCGCGTTCACCATCTTTTAAGGTAGCACCTAAACCAACTTTAATAAGATTAGAGTAGGTATTTAATTCAAGATTAGATTTAATGTTTCTTTCATATTCTAACCAGCCTAACCATTGAGATTTACTCTGCTCATCTTCTCCAGAATTATCTTTTAATGTAGCAATGTATTCTTTTAATTTTTCTTCATCAAAAAGACCTACTTCATTTTTAAATAAAGGGCTACTTTGAATAAAAGGCTGCTTTAAGATTTCATCCCATACGTCTTTTTCTCCAACAACAATACCAGACTTTTCTAGCTGTGTTTTATAAACTTTCTCTCGAACAAGATTATCCCAAGCAGTTTTAACATTTTGCAGTTGCGAACTTCTGTTGCCTGAACGTGCTCTTTGTTGATCTACTAATTGAGCAAAATCTTCCCTAGAGATCGTCTCACCGTTAATTTCACCAATTATGTTTGTGTTTTTATTAAATAATGGACTGTTTACATCAAAAAGGCCTGTTAATACAAAAGCAAACAATGCCATAGCGATGATGATAATTAAAAATACTGAGCGTTCTCTAATCTTTCCTAAAATTGCCATGCTTCTTTTCTTTTTAAATGAGTGTGCGAAAATACAATTTACGTCGAAATAAAAAAAGGATAAATTAAAGGAAATTTAGATATCAAAAAAGAGGCTATTCTTCTTTAAATAAAACCTTTAAGTAGATGTTTTCAATTTTTGACGATGAAACCTCTTTAATTAAGAATTGATAATTTTCAATTTCAACAATTTCATCTTGCTCAGGAATAGTTTCGGTATGATGAACAATTAACCCGCCAAGAGTTTCGTAGGCATCATTTTCTGGGAGTTCTAAACTATATTGTTCATTCACGTAATCTACTTCTAATCGTGCAGAAAGTTCAAATTCGCGATCATTAATCTTATGCTCTAAAAGTTCTATAGAATCGTGTTCATCTTCTATTTCACCAAATAATTCTTCAACAATATCTTCAATAGTAATTAAACCTGAAGTACCTCCATATTCATCTAATACGATAGCGACACTTTTTCTTTTTTTGGTTAGACCATTTAAAATGTCGTTGATCATCATCGTTTCAGGTACTATCTCAATTGGCATTAGTACAGAACGTATATTTTTTGGCTTTTTAAACAATTCGAAAACATGTACATAACCAATGATATCGTCTAAAGAATCGTTAAACACCATAATTTTTGAAAGCCCGGTTTCAATAAACAACTTTTTGAGTGTAGAAACGGGTTCATGTACATCAATTGCGATGATCTCAGTTCGCGGAATCATTGCTTCACGAGCTTTTACATTATGAAATTCTAGAGCGTTTTGAAAAATCTGAATTTCTGAATCAATCGTTTCTTCATCAGAAGTTTCTAATTGTTCAATAATATAGTCGCCAAGCTCTACTTTACTAAATACCGATTGCGTTTCATCTTTTTTTGTGTTAAAGAAAACACGAAGTACAAAATCAGAAATAGCAATAATAAACTCAGAAAGAATATAGAACAGAATAAAGAACACATATGCTGGAAGAGCGAAAAGCTTTAACGCTTCATTGGCATAAACTCTGTAGATGGCTTTTGGAATAAATTCGGCACTTACAAGAATAACCAATGTAGAAATAATAGTTTGTGTTAAGAGTATTAAAAAATCGTTAGGCAAATAGGGTGCTACATATGGAGTTAATAATTCACCCATAAAATAACCATAAATCACTAATGAAATGTTATTCCCAACTAACATCGTTGTGATGAACTTCGATGGGTTTTCGGTAAGTTTTGTTAGAATTTTAGCAAAGAAACTATTGGTTTTCTTTTCAATTTCTATATGCATTTTATTCGCTGAAATAAATGCAATTTCCATACCTGAAAAAAAAGCCGATAATAGTATTGAGATTAATATGATGGTCAACTGTAAGGCCATTTACTTTACTTTGATGGGGATGATTTCTTCTTGACGAGTATTTATATAACGGAAACCATTTTTACCGTAAAAACCTGGTTCTTCAAGCATAATACGAATGTCTCTATTCCATTCTTTAATGTATACTGTTGTGTTTAATTCTATCGCATAGGCCGTATTTCTGTATAACGGATAATCTCCATTAAAAGGGACACCTTGTTGAGAATCCCACATACCAATGGTAGATCCAGATGAATGACCATATAGACCTAAAGGATGCGTATAAATAGAAGGCCTTAGACCTTCAGCCTTGGCCTCTTTTAATGATTTCAATAAAATTTCATTTCCTGTTCTACCTGCTACAAAATTTGAGGTCAAAATATCTTGTAATCGATTTCCTTTTTTAAATGCATTTTTTAAATAAACGGGAACAGTTAATTCATCATCTTTTAATACATAAGCATGTTGCTGGCAATCAGTATTTAGTCTTAAATAGGTAATGCCAAAATCACAGTGAAGTAAATCGCCTTTTTGCACGACATTTTCCTCTGGGCGTTTTGAGAACGAAGTAATATGGCTACCTAAGACTTCATTACTTCGTTGTATATCAATAGTTGGATGGAACCAAGTTTGTAAACCGAGGTCGTTCACGCGCTGCCTTAAGTACCAAACAATGTCTTCGGTGGTAGTTACTCCTGGTTTTATGATGTTGTTTGAAAATGCTTCTTTAATTACGTCATGGGTTAGTTTGGTGAGCTCTTCAAAAAGCTTCATTTCTTTTTCAGTTCGAGTTTCAATCCATGAAATTGCTAATTTTTCAGCAGAAACAATTCTTTTTTTATAGGTTTCCGGTAGTTTCTTGGTGAGCCAATCATAGTCAGTTTTTACTAAACCATCTGCTATAGCAAAATGTTCAGACATATTTAAACCAATTCTACTCGGATTACGTTCTTCTATAATTTTAAATAAAGCTTTCCATTGATCTGGTTGCTGTTCTTTATTCCAGGCAGATTGGATGTTTTCTCCAACATTATAACGTGCAACAGCCAACTGTTCAATAGTATTGAGATTCTTATTTCGATAAAAAACTAATATAGTGCGTCTTCTCGCGTTTAACCAAGTAGGGGGTAACATGGTTTTTAATACCGGATCCTCATTATATTCTCGTGAAATTAATATCCATAAATCAATAGATGCCTTATCCATTAACTTTGGTAGTAGATTGTCAAATCTATCCTTGAGTATTTCGCCTTCAACTTTTGCACGTTGTTGCATAGGCAAAACTTGTCCAGCGATATTAATAGTACTGAATAAAAAAAAGACTACAAAAAAGTAATGTATTTTTAAAAAACTATTCTTTTTTGTCATTTTCATTTTTTCTACGGTTTTCATAGTTAATTCTGAACCGTCGTTTAAAGTAAAATAGTATAACTAAAAGTACAGAAAAAAACAAAAAGATATAGGCATTGTTTCGATCAACATCCCATCTTTTATAAGACATAAACAAAGAGAATATGATCAATGCGATATAGGCAAACTCAGAAAATTTTAAATATTTTATCATGTTTAGTTATTTTCGTTAACATATACAGCGCCACTAATGTTCTTCATGTTAACTTTGGTTAAATCTTCACTAGACTCAAAACCTCTGCCATTAATTGTATCGGTTTTCGTGATAAGTCTAAAATCTTTTTCCGTATAAATATAGTGTGTATTTTGATCCCAATAGAGTTGCTCTGTGTATAATTTAGAATTATCACTATGATTAGTAACAATAACATTCCCTCTTACTTCAGAAATGGCTGTTTTGGCAAATGTTCTAGCATAATCGGCGGTTAATGTTGTAGAATCACCATTTTTTTCAAAATTAGTGATGGCTATTCCTTTAGGAAATTCTCGATATGGATGTAGTTCTCGATTTGCATAATCATGCAGCAATGGTGTAACCATTCGGGTTTTAATCCTACCAGAATCAGTATGAATAAGATTTACATTTTTAGCTACACCTATTGGTAGGTTTTTATCGGCTAAAAAGTCTTGCACATCTTTAATATTATTTTCACATGAAAAAAAGAATGCTACTATGAAGACAGTAGCAATTGTTTTTAGAATATGTGTTATGCTTTTCTGCATAGTGCAAAATTAAGGAACGCTAACGGTCTCTCCAATCCAGCATCCAATTTTAAATGATTGACCAGATTTGTAATCACTACTAAATACTAATTTTTTATCTGGAGCTAAAGCTCTATAGCTTTTAATATATTTATTTGCAGTAGAAGTTAAACTTGGATCTGCTTTTTTTGCTTGTGAAGCCTTATTCATAGCTGCAACAAAGACCATTTTTTTAGATAGCTCATCAGTACCACAGCTATTTGCGCTAGCCGCATAAGCACGAGCTATTAAAAGGTACGCTCTTCCCATGCTCGGTTGGTATGATAAAGCTTGTTTAGCATAAGAAGCTGCTGTTGCCGGACTTCTTCTGGTATAAGTAGAACCAATTTTATAAAGATATTTTGCTTTTTTATAAGGATCAGTTTCTAGATCGACAGCTTTTTTTCTATAATCGGTAGCTTTTGTCTTTTCACCTCTATCTTCAAGAATAGATGCAATCAAAACATAGGCTTCTGGAGAGGGTTCAACGGCAACATATGCTTCAACTAGTTTAGGGTAAATAGCATCTTCCGTACATTCTTTAGCATTCAATCTTGAAGCTGCTCTTCGTAACCATTTCGCATCGGCTTTATGTGCTTCAAAATTTTTGGTATAAAGAGGAACAAGTCGTTCACAGGTTGCAACTTCACCCAAAATCTGATCTAGAACACCTTCAACTTGACCTAACCCTCTTAAATTGATTTCATCATTCTTTAATTTAATCGCATCTTTTTTGCTGAGTGGGTTTTGACCTGCCTTCTTATCTAATGCATCTTTTGATCTCGTATGTACATCGATCTTTTTATTTACGGCATCTAAAGCATCATCATATGTATCAAAAACAACCTGAGGGTTGGTTTCCTTATTTCTATCCGTAATTTCTTGAAAATACTTAGCTAAGTTTTTGATGCTCATTTGAGCAGGATCAGATTTAAAAGCAACCTCTAATTTTTCAAACAATTCCTCTTTAGAAGCACTCCTTTTCTCTAGTGATAGGGCCCAGTCGCTATATACTTTTCCTAAATTATCAGGAAAGTATTGAATACGTTGTTGGTAGACTTTGTCAATTAATTCAGCTTCTTTCTTTTTTTGTTCAGGTGAAGCTTTTTCATATTGATATTCAGCAATTTTTAAACCATATTTATATATATTCTTTGAAGCCTTTGGACAATTCTCGAAAGTCCATAACCACGGTTTATAAGCATATTCATAATCCTTGGTTTTTGCATATTCAAAAAATTCAGATAGTTTTTCTTTACATAGATCAGGGTTTTCACCGTATTTATCTTGAGAAAAAGCCTTTTCAAAAATTAATAAACAAGATATAAGTATTAGAATTTGAAAAGGCTTTTTCATGATATATGTTTTTTATATGTTATTTTAAGTTAAGGAATTCTAACAGTTTCTCCAATCCAACAACCAATTTTGAAAGGAGCACCGGATGTAACACCTTGCGTAAATATTAATTTCTTAGAAGGTGCACTTGCATTATAACTCTTAATATATTTATTAGCTCTAGATGTTAAACTAGGGTCAACTTTTTTAGCCTGAGCCGCTTTATTTCTAGCTGCTACGTAAACCATTCTTTTTGAGAATTCATCTGTACCACAACCATTAGCACTACTTGCATATAAATTAGCTATTAGAATATATGCTTTTCCCATACTAGGTCTTGCTTTAAGCGCTCTGTTTGCATAAGCTCTTGACTGGCTTTTGCTTCTTTTTCTCATGGTTAAAGCAATTTTATATAAATAATCTGCTTTCTTATAAGAATCAGTTTCTAAATCAACTGCTTTGTTTCTATATTCTAATGCCTTACTTGCTTCTCCTCTCTTCTCTAATAGACCTGCATAGAAAATATAGGCATCAGGTGATGGAGCTGCATTTACATAAGCTTCAACCAACTTAGGATAGATTGGGTCTTCAGTACATTCTTTAGCATTTAATCTTGAAGCTGCTCTTCGTAACCAAGTAGCATTCGTTTTATTGGCCTCAAAACCTTTATTGTAAAGTGGAATCAAGCGCTCACAGGTAGCAACATCACTTACAATCTTATCTAAAATGCCTTCAACTTGCCCCAATCCGCGTAAGTTAATACCGTCATTCTTAAGTTTTCTTTCTTCTTTCTTAGATAAAGTTTGACCTTTTTCTTTTTTGGTATTTAAGACATCAGCTGATTTTGAGTGAATGTCAATTTTCTTATTCACTGCTTCTAATGCATCATCATATGTATCGAAAATTGACTGTGCATTCGTATCTTTATTTCTATCCGTAACTTCTTGAAAGTATTTTGCTAAATTTTTAATGCTCATTCTTTCTGGACCAGCTTTAAATGCTTTTTCCAATTTTTCGAAAACGGCATCATTAGATTTGCCTCTCTTTTCTAAAGACGTAGCCCAATCACTATATACTTTACCAAGGTTGTCTGGAAAATGCTCAACTCTCATAGTATATACTTTATCGATAAGTTGGCTTTCAGTTTCTTTCTGCGCTCCAGTAGCATTATCATATCTATGCTGCGCAATTTGCAATCCGCGACTATAAATATTTTTAGAAGCTTTTGGACAGTTTTCTAACACCCAAGTCCAAGGCTCATATGCTGGATCGAAATTTTTTGCTTTTGCATATTCAAAAAATATTGACAAATTGGTTTTACATTTTTCTGAATCTGCCCCATACTTATCTTGCCCATAAGCCTCGCTCACTCCTAATAAAAGGATTAAGCTCAGCACTAGATTTGTAACATTTCTTTTCATCTTGGTTATATTTATGTTAATCTAATTTACGTTTTCTAAACCATTTATCGCTAAGCGATAAACCAAGTCTAAAGTTAAAATAATTTTCTCTAACGAGATTACCACTTGCTTCACCTCGTTGTCCTAGTTCAAAGCCTAGGTTCAATCTTGACAATTGACGGCCAATCGGAAAGCCTACTCCAAAAGATATGCCAAAGTCATTTATAGTAGTATTATTAACAACTATTCCAGCTTGCTCAAATTTAAAGCCAGCTCTATAAGTCAATCGTTGCCAATAGTTTGTAACTGAGTTAAATTTTGGGGTATAAAAACCTCCAACAGAAATTTTACTCGAGTTATCATATCTAAATGCCGAATTATTTTGATCTAACCCATCATTAAATTCCAAAGCTTTTTGAAAAGAATATTCAACACCAGCATACCATTTATTTTCTTCTCCTATTCCGGCGCTCAAAATAGTTTTTACTGGGTTTTTGAAACGTTCATCAACATCACCAGTAAATGTTGTGTCTCTTGGACTAACAACTCCATCAGGCCTATTTTCTAATGAAAATCTATATTCACCACCTTTATTAGTGAGCTCATCGCTAAGATCTACTACTGCTCCTGTTTTTAAAGTTAATTTTTCAGAAACTTTAGTTTGGTATTGCGCTCCTAATTTTACGTTGAGACTAGCGCTCCTAATTTCGGTATCTGTTTTTTGAATAGTTGCTAAGGGAACACCTACACGTCTATTAAGTAAACTGTTTTCTATACTACCAAATATATACGACGCTTCAACACCAAGGCTGAATTTTTTACCGATTAGGTGTCCAAATCCTAAAAAGATTTTGTTGGTACCTCCTTCTCCAGAGAATAAATTTGTAGCCGTTAACTCATTATTTCCGTCAAAAAAATCTTGAGATAAAGAGTATCCTACAGAAGTATTCGGGGTTAAACCAAATGCAAATCCAGCCTTATCACCAATCGGAAAACCTAAGGCTATGTACGATAAAGAAGCATTAGAGCCGGTATCTTTGTTCGTGCCATCATCTATTTGCATTGCTCTATTAACTCCAGCTAAAGAAAAGTTGGTGAATCTTAAATATGCCAAGGAAGCAGGGTTGGTAAGCGATAGTTGAAAAGAACTATTAAATGCTCCTCCAATTTCACCCATTCCTATTTCTTCAACAGTTTCACCATCTGCATTATCGCCAATTCCGAAAAAAGAATATGGGGAAGTGTTATTTCTTTGAGCAAAAGTTTGAAGGGAAATTAGTAGAAAAAGAGCTCCTATTATTTTTTTAATCATTCGTCTGTGTTATGTATCAAAATACTGTTCAGTCCTTCCAACAAAAAATTTGGAATGGCAAATATGCTACTTTTTAGCTTTTTAGCCAAGAAATTTGAGTCACCTCCTGTTAAAACTACTGTTAAATTTGAATATTTCTTCTGATATTGATTAATAACTCCTTCTATTTCATGAATGATTCCGTTTAAAATACCTGATTGAATCGATTGATTTGTTGTTTTTCCTACAAGCGAAAATTTATCAATTTCTAATAAAGGAAGATTCGCGGTATAATCATGTAATGACTTGTAACGGATGTGAATGCCAGGAGAGATAGCCCCACCAAGATATTCATTTTTTTTATTGAGAATATCGTAGGTAATGCAAGTACCGGCATCAATTATAAGAACATTTTCTTTAGGATATTGCACCGCTGCTGCTGAAACTAAGGCTATTCTATCAACACCTAAAGTTTTTGGTGATTCGTATTTGTTTTTGAATGGAACTTTAGTACTATGATCTAAGAAAAGCGTGGTGTTAAAATCACTAAATAGTGCATTGTTTAAAACATTTGAATTACCTACCGATGATATGATAACACCGTTAATTTCATTTTTTTTACCCCATGATTCAATATTTTTCGCTACAGCTTTGTAGGAAGAAATTTTCATCTTCTTTAAAGTATCTCCTTGAAAAAGAGCTAGTTTTACACGGGTGTTACCTACATCTATTATTAAATTCATGTTTCATTGCTAAAGGGGTAAATTTACAAAACCAATTTTTATAAAATTTCGCTTTGTCAATTTTAAAAATGGAATTATATTTGCATCCGCATTTATGCAACTGGTGCCTTAGCTCAGTTGGTAGAGCAAAGGACTGAAAATCCTTGTGTCCCTGGTTCGATTCCTGGAGGCACCACCACTAAAAAGCCGAACAATTTGTTCGGCTTTTTTGGTTTTATATCATTTTTAGATTATTTACTTCTTGCTGCGTTAAATGTCGCCAATGACCACGGGGTAAATTTTTCTTGGTTAATTCGGCAAATAAGACCCTATCTAATTTTGTAACCTTATAACCAAAATGTTCAAATATTTTATGAACTATACGGTTTCTACCAGAATGAATTTCAATTCCTACTTCTGTTTTTGGTTGATTTTCTATGTAAGATACAGCATCAACAAAAACCATTTTACCTTCGAGTATAAAATTTTCTTCAATTTTTTGAAGGTCTTTCATTGCTAATTTTTTATCTAACGAAACTTGATAAAGTTTCTTAAAAGGAACTTTGGGTTGTGTTAGTTTTTTAGCAATATCGCCATCATTTGTAAATAGTAGCAGACCTGTAGTATTACGATCTAATCTACCAACGGGATATAATCTTTCTTTGGTAGCGCCACCAATTAATTCCATTACCGTTTTTCTTCCGCGTTCATCATCAATATTGGTGATATAGTTTTTAGGTTTATTCAGTAAAACATATCGCTTAACTTCGGGGTTAATTAATTGTCCGTCAAACCTTACTTCATCTGTAGGTTGAACTTGATACCCCATTTCGGTAATAACTTTACCATTTACTGTAGCACTCCCTGCTTTTATATAAGTATCGGCTTCGCGGCGCGAGCAAATACCGGCATTCGCTATATACTTATTCAAACGAATGCTGTTAGAAACAGGCTTTTTTTGAGCTGTAGACTTAGCTCGTGATACTTTGTTATACTTAGGTTTTCCTTTTTTAAAGGTTTTTTTTTGTGAATTCGAATTTCGAGAAGTACCACTGGCGTGTCGTCCTCTCGACGATGATTTTTTAAATGCCATTTCTAAAATTTTTGGCAAAGGTACTGCTTTAAATTCTTAAAAAACAAAGTATTATAATGAATATTAGTTATATTTATAAAACCTAACTATTCCTAAACACGTATTTATAAAAGGAATATTATGAGAAATCTTTTTTTGTTAGTGCTGTTTCTATTTGTTTCTTGTACATCAGATGACGACAACAGTAATCCAACACTCCCTGGTAAAGAGGTGAAACTTACCTTTCAATGGGAAAATGAAATTGCCTCTTTTTTACCACAAGGAATGGTATATGATCAACAAAATAGACCATATTTATTTTTGGTGGCAAAGGGTGGGGGCCTATTGATATTTAAAGATAATGGTATTAATGAACCGAGTCAGGTGGCAAATGTTTCTATTGGAGATTTAAAAACATTACACGCAATGAATATTTACCAACAAGGAAATTATCTTTATCTGTCATTAGGTGATTTTTTTGGTGAAAACTCAAAAGCGGGATTGGCAATTATAAACGTTAGTAATCCAGAAATCCCTGTTGTCGAAGATGTTTGGGATAGTGACACCTTAATTGAAGGAAGTGCGATAGTGCATGTAGATGGAAACTATGCATATCTTGGAGCCATGAAACATGGATTGTATATTTTCGATATTTCAAACCCTAAACAGATTAAAGAATTGGCTAATTATGTGCCTGATAAAAACTTTCCAATTGAAGACCCACCACAGGCTCAAATACCCAATGCAAGAGGAATGGACGTAATAGGTGATTTTTTATATCTGTGTTATGATGCCGGAGGTATTCGTATTATTGACATTAGTAATAAAGAATTTCCCGATGAAGTAGGGAAATTTGCTAATCAAACGAATCAACACAATACGCCCAAAGCTTATAATAATATTATAATAGAGGGAAATTTGGCCTTTTGCGCAGTTGATTATTGTGGTTTTGAAATTTGGGATATTACAAACAAACAAGATGCAGAAATGATTGGTTGGTGGAACCCGTGGAATTGTGAAACCTTAGAGAATTTATGGTTTAATAGTCAAGGACATTCAAATCAAATGATATATGACCGAACTAATAAATTAATGTTTGTAAGCACAGGTAGAAGTGATCTTTCTGTATTAGATGTTTCTGATTCTGAAAACCCCAGTTTAAAATCTTCATATGGGGTTTTTGATGATGCCGAAGCAACATGGGGGATGACGATGCAAAATAGAGATATTTATCTTTTATATATAAAGGCAGGAGTTCCGCTTTATAGCGACTGGTCTGGTCTTAAAAAGTTAACATGGGCATTTCAGGATTAATCACTGAATCTTACTGTAGATTGTCGTTCTCGATTAACTGATAATCTGGTTACGTCCGGGCGGGAATAGTGTCCAACCGGATCAAAATTTTGTCGCTCTTCTAAGACACGATTAAAATTTAATGTTTGAATAATTAATCCCTCTTTATGAAGTTGCGGCTCTATAATCCATTCGCCATCTGGCCCTGCAATACAGCTACCGCCATTAGCCAAGACATCTGGAGCATTCTCTAAAATTCGATTAAGGTGAGGAGTGTCTTTCGGGAAGTCATTTTTATTCATTAAGCTAGAAACAGACAAAACGAAAGAGCGTGATTCACGAGCAATAAAACGCGTAATATCTTTGGTATTATGATCACTCCCTGGCCAAATGGCAACATGTAAATTTTCACCTTGACCATATAGCGCTGCCCTTGGTAAAGGCATCCAATTTTCCCAACAATTTAAGCCTCCAACAGTAAATTTTTTCAACTCATGTACTTGCAATCCATTTCCGTCACCTGGGGCCCAGGTAAGGCGTTCATCATATGTTGGCTGTAACTTTCTATGCACTGACTTTATTTCACCATTCTCGTTAATATATACAAGTGATGCATAGATACTATGGCCTCCACGATCTAAGGGGCGTTCAATAATGCCCAAGTATATGCTGATTTTATGTGTTTGAGCTAGGCCGCATATAGCATCAAGATCACCATTTTCAATCGTTACTGCATTAGCAACATAATGCGCATGTAGCTCCTTATTTACCTTAGTATTCCATTCAGCACCTCCTGTTAAGGCAAGCCAAAAAGGATAACCGGGGATTAAACCTTCTCCAAAAACAACGAGCTCACATTTTTCTTTTGCCGCATCGGTGATCGCTTTTTTTACTTTATCTAGGGTTTTTTCTTTATTTAACCAAACTGGTGAAATTTGGCCCAAGGCTACTTTTAGGTACTGATCCATATTACAAAATGCGTTTTATTATTACTGAAGTATCTATTAATACTAAACTAAAAACACCTAAAATTAAAATAAGTTTAACGACATTATGTAAAAACACATAGTTTTTTTTCGAAGAGCGCATCCATAGGATTATAATCATTACAAGTAAGGTTAATCCGGTGATGTAGAAATAGTATTTCATATGCCCAATTTCAGGATATTTCCATAAAAAGTAAGTTGGTAATACAACTAAAACCGCTAAAAAGCTTATTAAAAATTTAGTAAAAACCTCTCCATATACAATTGGTACGGTCTTATAGTTTTGCAATAAGTCTCCTTTCATATTTTCTAATTCTTTGATCAACTCTTTTATAAGAAGTATAATCCCTAAGAAAAGGGCATGAACAAAAATTACGGTAGAAAAGTTTCGATAATACACAAAAATCACAAAAAATGGTAATAGAGATAATACTGTTGAAGAGAGAAGGCCAGTTAGCGGATATTTGGTTAATTTATGTGAATAAAACCATATTAAAAAAATATAAACAGCAAAGAATAGTGCCGCCTTCCAAGAAACCAGAAAACCGAGAATAAATCCTAAAAAATTAAGAAAAAAGTAGATGTTTAATTTGGTTTTTTGATTTACAATGCTGTCAATTTTAGCTTTTAAAGGGCGATTTATGCGATCTTTCTCGGCATCATAGAAATTATTAATAATGTAGCCAGCAGCAATTACACAAACAGAAGCAAGTACTACAAAGAATAAATCTGTGTTTAGTAAAACCTCCTTTAATGACTTTTTGGGTGAGAAAATAAAAACTGCAGCTAAATATTGAGCAATTATAATAATGAGAATATTATAACCTCTTACAACCGAGAGTAGGCTGAAAAATTTATGAAAAATAGAATATTTCCTTTGAGATACGTTACTCACAACGACATCAAAGATATCCAAAAAAAGTTTTGTTTTAGAATCTGTATACTAGTTCTAACTTATAATCTTTTAAGAGCTCTTTTGCTTTTTGATAATCGTGCGTAAAGCCTAAAATATAACCTCCTCCTCCAGAGCCACATAGTTTTAAATAATAGTCATTTGTTTCAATGCCTTTTTGCCAAACTTTATGAAACGCTTTTGGAATCATTGGTTTAAAATTCGCCAAAACCACTTTTGATAATTGCTTTACATTACCTAATAAAGACTTGGCATTACCGTGTAAAAAATCTTCAATACAAGCATCGGTATACTTGGCAAAATCTTCATTAATCATTTTTCTAAAACCTTCGTTCTTCATTTTATTCATAAAGATGTTTACCATAGGTCCTGTCTCTCCAACTTGCTGTGAATCTAATAAGAAAACAGCTCCTTTCCCTTCTTTTTGAGAAGGAATCCCTGTTGGTTCTAAATTATCTTTAGAGTTAATTAAAATAGGGAGGCTTAAATAACTATTTAACGGATCTAAACCAGAACTTTTGCCATGAAAGAACGACTCCATGCTCGCGAAGATCGTCTTAAGATTTAATAATTTCTCTCGTGTGAGATTTTCTAGAACCGTAATCTTATTAATTGCATATTTATCATAGATCGCAGCAACTAATGCTCCCGAGCTTCCTACACCGTATCCTTGGGGAATACTTGAGTCAAAATACATGCCTGCATCAATATCGCGTTGAAACTCTTCTAGTCTAAACTGCACTAAATCCTTTGAAAGGTACTTAATATAGTCATGAAATTTAGCTAAATTTTCATTTGAACTCTTAGCAATATTGTTAGGATTTTCATCGGTTTTTAATGCACCTTGATAAGAGTTATATGGGATAGCTAATCCCTTAGAATCTTTAATAATTCCGTACTCTCCGAACAATAATATTTTTGCATAGAATAAAGGCCCCTTCATAAATTTCTAGCGGTTTTTATAGTATAACGCAAATATAGTAGATTCTGTTGTAAATCAAACTTTTAAAAAAATAAAAGGGTTTTTTATTAATCATCATCAATACCATCGTAAAAATACATTTTCCAAACACCCACTTTTTTGTCATTTTTATATTTCCCTTCGCCTTTTAGTTTTCCATTTTTATGGTATTCTTTCCATGTACCGTTTCGCACACCATTTTCAAATTGTCCTTCTTCATCGGGTTTTGAATTTTCAAAGAAACTTACCCAAGTGCCATGAATTTTCCCATCGGTATTATAGTTGTACTGACTTTTTAATGGGCCCGTTTCGTGATAGTTTTTACGAACACCATTTAAAACGTTGTTTTTGTAGCTAACAGTTTGCATTACGTTGCCATTTTCGTAATACCAAGTAACAACTCCATTAAAAAACTCAGAATCTGGTGATGTTGATAAGGCTTCCATTTGTTTAGCACCAGATAAGTAATAATCAACTAGCCAGAAACCATCACCTTTTTTTTCTGGAGCTGGGCGATAATAAGATGCTACATTTTTTTCAGACTTACCCCAATTGGCATCATACCAAATCGTATCTTTTACAACTTGCGAATCAATTGCAAGTGTCGATAACAGAAAACATACTAGAAGTAAAAGAGAGCTATATTTTTTCATGATTTGAAGATTAAGATTAAACAAAAACGACCTTAACAGTTTAAAAAACTGCTGCAATTTTATTATGCATTGGTTCTCTTAAGCTTCAAAATTTAATGGTAGGGCACATTAAATTATAAGCGGATATTCGTATTTACATTTGCTTGGCCCCGTTACCCGCTCTATCACAAATATAGTGATTATTTTGGCAAAATTGAATTAATTCGGATGTTATAAATTTATTGATAAGCTCCTTTTCATTCTCAGGATAAAGCACGTGAACATTGGCTCCGGCATCAAGCGTAAAACAAATATGTGTATTGGTTTGTTTACGAAAATCCCATATTTTATTGATGATTGAAAGTGTGTTTGGTTTCATCAGAATGAAATATGGATTACTAGTCATCATCATAGCATGTAAACTAAGTGCTTCGCTCTCAACTATTTCAATAAATGACTTTAAATTACCATTTTGAAGTACTTCGCTAATTCTTTCAATGTTTTTATTTGCTTGAAGAAACCGTTGAGAGGCAAAAGGATGGTTATGCATTAAATTATGACCTACTGTGCTGGAAACTTGCTTTTGACCTTTATCAACTAAAAGAATAGTGTCATGAAAATTCTTAAAATTCTCATGGACATAATGTGGAAACTCAATTCCAAATAAATCAGAACTTCCTTTAATTGTGTCATGTGCTCCCCAAACGACTAAATTGCCTTTAATACTTCTTGCAGCACTACCCGAGCCCAATCTAGCTAAATAAGATGCCTTTTTATAAAAATAATCATCAGACATTTTCGGGTTTAACGCTTTTTCTATACTCATAATACATAAGGCCAAAGCCGCCATTCCACTAGCTGAAGAAGCAATACCACTGCTATGTGGAAATGAATTATGAGTTTCAATGACTATATTATAGTCAATTAAAAAAGGAATGAACACGATAGTTCTAGTTAGGAATGTACGTACCTTTTTTTGAAATTCTGGTTTTTTTTCACCATCTAAAAAGATATCGATCTTTGAAAAACGTTGGGTAATTACCTGTTCAAATTGTTTGTGATCTTTATCATTGTCAATCTGATTTTTAATAGCTTTTGTATTAAGAATGTCTCTGTTTTTCTTAAACTTAAGAGTTGTAATAGTATGACATGCATCAAGCGTAAAACTTATTGAAGCATTTTCCGGTAACTGAGGTTCGCGTTTTCCCCAGTATTTTACAAGGGCAATATTACTCGGGGCCTTCCATGTAAAACTACCACTCTCAAGGTCTTTAGAGTTGGTTGACTTGTAAATGAATTCGTTTTCGTTCAAGAATTATGATTTTGTGCAAAGATAGAATTATTAGTTTTGCACTTCAAAAGAAATAATATGAATAGAAAAATAAAACTGATATGGGATTTTCGTGGACCTGCTGCTCAAAAAACAGCCGAACATCATGTGATACACCTAAAAGAGTATGCTCAAATTGAAAATGTAAAAACCTATGGTATTAATTCGGAAAAATTCTCAGATTTTATTTCTACTGCTTTTATGATAATTGACGAAAAAAATATGCTTATTGTGCGCGATGCTTTAAAACCGCATAGAGGAGAAGTAGCCAAATAATAATTAAGATAAAAGACTCACTGTAGATACTTCCATAACGTAATCATCCATAATATAGCCATTACCTATATCAAATTTTTTTTCTTCTACAACATTAAAACCTCGTTTCTTGTACCAGTTAATAGTGTTTGAATTATGACGATTTACAGTAAGCCAAATAGACCCAATATTTCGTTCACTGCATAATTGCTTTATAAAATCTAATAATTGGAAACCAAACCCTTTTCCTCGAGTAGTAGCATCAACATAAATCTTACTAATCATTAACTTACCATCGGGATGGTTAGGCCGTAAACCTAAATACCCAATTGCTTCTTCTTTTTCATGAAGCAAATAATATTCGTAATCAGAGTTAATTTGCTCAGTAATTGCTTTTTCACTTTGAAATTTTTTCAACATATAATCTACTTGATGCTGTCCAATAATCGGAACATAATGATGATTCCATATTTTATGGGCAAGATTGGCGGTAGTTTTTATTTGTTCTGCGTTTGAAACTTTATGGATCATAGTTTTAATATTCATTCGCAAAATAGCTAAAAATTATGTTACTTTTTATCAAATAACTCGTCTATTGAGCAAATAATAATATTATTAAAAGCGTTAAAAAAAGAATAAAAATATCTTAACATTGGGCTAATCACCTTGATATTAAGATTAGATTGCTTTATTTCGCTATCGATAAATTTCTAATCATGCAAAATTACACCTTTAAGGTTTTTTTATTTTTTGTTTTAATAACAGGGTTCACAGCTCAAGCACAGGTTATAAGTTCAAAAATTGTAGATTCAATAACGAAGGAACCTGTACCCTATGCTACTATCTTGTATAAGAGAAGCGGAATGATTAGTAATGAAGAAGGCCGTTTTAGTTTTTTGTACAGAGAAAATTCGAAACCTACAGATACCTTAACAATCTCTTGCATAGGTTTTAAAACTATTTCTAAACCCTTAAATCAATTTAAAGATAGTGTTATCTACTTAGCACCTAAAGCAATTGAATTGAAAGAAGTAGTGCTAAGTGGTAAAAAATATACGGCTAAAGAGATTATAGTTAAAGTCAAAGAGAATATGTCTAAGAATTACAATTTCGATTTGACCAAAAAACGCTTGTTTTTTCGAGAGTCGAATCATCAGAATTTTGTAAAGTCAGATTATACACTTAAAAAATCAACAATTAAAGAATTAAGTAAATCTTTCTTAGATAGTGTAATGCAAAGCATCCCAAAAACAAATTCCTATTACACAGAGGTTTTATGCGATCTCTATGGTAATTTTAATAAGGAGAAGCAGAAGATTGACCTTATAAAGGCATCAGAATTGTATGATAAAGACAATGAAATGGGCATGAATGCCTTAGAGGAAAAATTCAATCAAATAATAGAGAAAAATGTAAAGCCCGATTCTTACTTTAAGATAAAATCAGGCATTTTTGGTCAAAAGGTTGATATGGATGAATTTAAGGATAAAAAAGTAGATTCAACAGATAGTAATGCTTTAAATAAAAAGCTAGAAGAGGAAAAGAAGAAAAGAGCCGAAAGAAAAAAGAACTTTGCTAAATATAGAAGAAATAGCTTAGCGAATCTTATGGGAGATTTATTCTTTCAAGAAAAAACGAAGCAAAACTTCATCAAAAAATCGGGTAGATATGAGTTTACCTTACTAGACATTACATTTCTAGGCGAAGATGCTGTTTATGTGCTTGAATTTAAGCCGAAGCGATCTGAAGATTATAAGGGTAAAATTTATGTAAATACTGAAGATTTTGCTATACTCCGAGCAGATTATGAAAGTGTTAAGGCAATTAAGAATTTTAATTTGCTAGGAATCTCTTACCGATTGTATTCATCAAAAGGAAAAATGATTTTTGCACAAGGAGAAGACAAGCGTTATAATTTGCAGTATTTAGAGAAGGAAGAAGGTAGTAGATTCGGTATTCGAAGACCATTAAAAATTATAGAAAAGAATAAAAATGTTAGAGGTAGACGTAAACAAAATGAACTATACATTAAACTAGATATGGCGATTAGAAGTATGAATAAAAATGAAGTAGTTGTTTTTGATACGGAGGCAGTGACCAATCAATCATTTAGCAATCTGAAAGAGCAAAACACTGTTTTACCAACCTACATGCCTAAATACGATCCAGAGTTTTGGAAAGGCTATAATATTATGGAGCCAAATCAGGCGATAAGAGACTTTACAGTGATCGCAGAATAGAGAATTAACATTATACCAATTGAGTAATTTTCTACGTATATTAATGAAGAACAAATCAAATGCGACGTAATTAAATTGATAAATTTTACAAATTTATTTGGAGATTTAAAGATTAATCGTACATTTGCGATGAACTATGAGTAAAACATTACAACATATAGAGTATTCAGATGATGCAAAAGAGTTAGCTGCCTATGCAAAGGCACTTGGGCACCCGGTGCGATTGGTAATCTTAAAACACTTAAGTAATCAAACTTGCTGCTATACCGGTGATCTGGTGGAAATATTACCATTGGCACAATCTACTATATCGCAACATTTGAAAGAACTTAAAGATGCAGGCTTAATCGAAGGTGAAGTAAATCCGCCAAAAATCAGGTATTGTATCAACCAAGAAAATTGGAATAAGGCTAAAAAATTATTTGAAACATTATTTGAAGAGGATTTCAAATCGATTAAATGTTGTTAAACTATTTTTTTGACCATATTCATCGTTAAATTACGATATGGAAATAAAGCAAATGAGATCTAAAGATTGGCAGGCTGTTGCAAATATATACGAGCAAGGCATTCAAACTGGTATTGCCACTTTTGAGACTGAAATGCCAACTTGGAAACAATGGAATGCATCACACATTGATGCTTGTAGGCTTACTGCATGGCTGAATAATAAAATAGTTGGTTGGGCTGCACTTTCGCCCGTTTCGAGTAGATGTGTTTACGAAGGTGTTGCAGAGGTAAGTGTATATGTAGATACTAGTTTAGGAGGGAAAGGTGTCGGATCACAACTATTAGAAAAATTAGTCCTTGAAAGTGAGGTTGCGGGGTTTTGGACTTTACAATCTGGTATTTTTCCTCAAAATATTGCAAGTATTAGATTACATGAAAAACATGGATTTAGAAAAATAGGCTATCGGGAAAAAGTGGGGAAATTAGATGGTGTTTGGCATGATAATATTTTAATGGAAAAAAGAAGTAAAACAATAGGAATAGAATAAATAAACATCGTCAATTTGAGTGATTTCAATTTATTGAAACCGTATCTGTGAAGATTTATAGATACTTCATTCATTTAAATTTTACTCGAAATGACATAAATACTTAGAAAAATGAAAACGCAAAATTTATTACAATTATTAAAAGAGAATTCAGAAAAAGAACTGGTTTTTGAATATAAAGAAGGTGAATACGTAGGAGCCAATTATCATATAACTGAAGTTAAAAATACAGTAATTAAGTCTGTTGATTGTGGAGGTAGAAGCGACGCTTGGAATGAAACAATTATTCAATTATGGGAAAGCCCGAAAGAAATTGGTAAACGCGATTTTATGAAAGCGGGCAAAGCACTATCTATACTAGAAAAAGTAGACAAAATTCATACAATTGATAGAGAATCTCCGGCCTTTTTTGAATATAGTAATGACAAATTTCATAAGGCAAACCTTGAAATACATAACGTTGAGTTAACCTCAGACAAATTACTAATTAAGTTATTTGTATCGCAAACAGATTGCAAGGCAAAAGAAGCTTGTGAAGTGAATGATAAAAAGTTAGTCACTGCAGAAGATGCTTCTTGTTGTACTGGATCTGGATGCTGTTAAACAAAAGATTACAGCTATTTCTGCTTTAACAGAAGTTTAGATAAAATAGAAAATGAAAAAAAATAGTAAAGCGAAATTATTTAATGAGTTAAAGGATGTAATAGCCACCATTGATATCTCAACAATAAGTGAAGAGCGCAAACAAGTGTTACAACCTTTAATTCATTTTATACAAAATAAAGTGGATGTAAAGACAGATTTTCGATTAAATTTTATCTGTACACACAATTCACGAAGAAGCCACTTATCGCAAATTTGGGCACAGACCATGGCTCGACATTTTAGAGTTCGAAATGTATTTTGCTATTCAGGTGGTACAGAAGCAACTGCTATGTACCCCATGATAGCCGAAACATTAAAAAAGACGGGGTTTAAAATTACCACCATTTCAGAAACGGAAAATCCTGTTTACGCAATTAAATTTGGTGAAAGTACGCATCCTATAATTGGTTTTTCAAAAGTTTTTGACAATGCTTTCAATCCTCAATCTAGATTTGCTGCCATAATGGTTTGTTCTGAAGCAGAAGAAAACTGCCCATTTATAAGCAGTGCTGAGAAGCGCATATCAGTTACATATGAAGATCCGAAAGAATTTGATGGAACCTCACTGCAGGCAGAAAAATATCAGGAGAGGAGTATGCAAATAGCTACCGAAATGTTTTATGTTTTTTCTAGTATTAGATAAACAGTGCGCTCAATAAAAGAATACATAGGAGAATTCTTAGGAACTTTGTTACTTGTATTTTTTGGATGTGGAGCAGTAGCTGTTTCAGTAGTTTTTGGTGCATTAAACTTATTGGGTGTCGCAGTTATCTTCGGATTGGGAGTGTCTATTGCGATTTTTTCAGTTAAAAATATATGCCCGGCACACTTAAATCCTGCCGTTAGTATTGCGATGGCTGTTAATGGACATTTAAAGCTAAAAAAGCTCCCTTTATATGTAATTGCACAGTTTCTTGGAGCCTTACTTGGAGCGCTTCTGTTATTTCTTATTTTTAATAATGCTATAATTAATTTTGAAGAAACCGCTGGGATCATAAGAGGAAGCGAAATATCTTATCGTTCTGCAATGATGTTCGGAGAGTATTTTCCTAACCCTGCTTTTGCTGAAAAACTTTCAGTTTCACTTTTACAAGCTTGTTTTATGGAAGGACTGGGGACGTTCATTTTGGTATTTGTAATTTTTAAGCTGACGGAGAAGCAAGAATTAATTAATAACATGACTCCACTCGCTATAGGACTAACTGTTACGATTTTAATCTGTTTGATTGCACCTTTTACACAAGGAGGATTCAATCCTGCTCGCGATTTTTCGCCTCGAATAATAGCTTATTTCGGCGGTTGGAAACTAGCGGCATTTCCAATAATAAATTATAGTTTTTTTACCGTATATATTTTATCACCTGTTTTAGGAGGAGTGCTGGCAGCTTTTTCCTGTAAATTATTAAAAAACTAGCCTGAATTGATTCCCTGAGCTCACTCATTTTGAATTTTCATTTCGAAGATTGCGCAAGAACTAAACGAATTTTGAGAGTCTAAGCTAGTCGTAGGCAATAGATTTACCGGCGATGTACCCGCCTGTCCATGCATTTTGAAAATTAAATCCTCCGGTAACTGCATCAATATTCAGTACCTCACCGGCAAAAAATAGGTTTTTATGCAATTTACTTTCAAACTTTTTAAAGTTAATTTCTTTTAAATCTATGCCACCAGCTGTAACAAACTCTTCTTTAAAAGTTGTTTTTCCATTGGCATCAAATAAGGAACTTGTAAGTTGATTAGATAGATTTTCTAGCTGTTGATTGCTTAAATCTGCCCAGCGATTTTTTGAGTTGATTCCAGATGCTTTACTCAAATTTTCCCACAAGCGCTTCGGAATCTCCTCAAAAGCACTTTTCTGAATAACAAACTTTTTTGATTGTTCTAATTTAGTCAACTTTAGAGTACCGAGAATTTCGTTTTTTGATTTTGAAAGCCAATTTACAAGTACGTTATATTGGTAGTTTTTACTTGCTAGAAATAACGCCCCAAATGCTGATAATTTTAACACCGCTGGACCACTTATTCCCCAATGTGTAATTAGTAATGGCCCAGAGTTTATAAAATTCGAATCAACCAATTGAACGGTTGCGTTAGGAACGGCTATTCCAGGAATTTCTTTAATCCTTTTATCATTGATTTTAAATGTAAATAAAGAAGGAACGGGAGGAATAATTGTGTGCCCAAGACCTTCTAATAATTTCCAGAACTTCGGACTACTTCCGGTGGTAATAAGTACTTTATCTGCTTCAATCACCTGTGAATTGGTTGAAATCTTGAATCGATCATTTATTTTAGAGAGGTTTTTTACATTCTGATTCAATTGTATATCAACGCCTGCTTGCTTAGAAGCATTCATAAAACAATCAATAATAGTTTGAGAAGAGTTTGTAGTGGGAAATACCCGATTATCAGCCTCTATTTTTAACGCTACTCCGCGTTCTTCAAACCACTCCATAATATCTCCTGTCATAAATTGATGAAATGGGCCTAATAATTCTTTTTTGCCTCTAGGGTAAAATGCTACTAATTCTTTAGGGTCAAAACAAGCATGTGTCACATTGCACCTCCCACCACCAGAAACCTTTACTTTTTGCAGTACTTTATCTCCTTTTTCAAGAATAGTAACTTTTAAATTTGGATTGCTTTCAGCTATAGTTATTGCTGCAAAAAAACCTGCCGCTCCACCTCCAATAACAATAACTTTCTGTTTCATCTATTTAAAATTTAGTTATTCTTACGGGTTTCATAAAATCATTTCTGAATATGAGAGTATCGTATTAAAACCTTTATTTTTAAAATAATTTGGAGTGTCATCATTTCCGGTTGCTAAGATGAAATCTCCTCCCCAGGCCCCCAAACTTTTTACTTGCCCAAAATAATCAGAAAATAAGGTTTGCTGTATAGGTGGTGTTTTAATAATTGAAGAAATAATTTCTTCGTGTTGAGCTAAACTTTTTTCAAAATCAACTACTGTGGTAATTTTTAAGATTTCTGTGGTGAGATCAGATATTTCACTAATAAAAAAGTCCTTATTTTCATTAATACTAAGGTAATGTTTAATGCTGTCTCGACTATTTTGTTTTTTATTAAGATGTATAAAATATAATTGCTCCTTAAAGTGAGGGCTAAAATTAACAGGATTAACTATTGGAGTTCCGCTTTCTAACTGATATACTATAGGAGTATTATTTTGCGCGCAAGCAATGTCATAGGCACTTCCACCAAAAACTTTAAATTGTAATGAGAAGGCATTGACATTAGCCCATTGAGCAATATTATTAATTAGGGTGGATGACGACCCTAAACCCCAATTTCTTTGAAAATCTAATCTTGACTGCACATGCCACCCACTGTCATTTGTCAAAAATTGCGGATTTAGTTGATTTGCTTCTAGAAGAATTTCTTGAAGCTTTAAAGCCAAGGAATCATTACCTCCATCAATTTCAGAATCAAATGTTTCTGAAATAATTCTAAGTTTTGGAAGATCGAATTCTACTTTTAGCCAGCACTTGCCTTTCTCGTCAAGACTTTCCCAGAATAGTATAGGTTTATGAATAGGTTTTATTTCTAAAAACTGTCCTTTTTTAGTGGGTAAAGCCAATGATTTTGCGCCATCAAGTACTAAATACTCACCTGTTAAGAGTAATTTTCCGTTGCTATAGAATCTATTCATTAGGTTCTATTTCGATTATAAATTGGTAAGAGTAAAAATGACAACCCTCCAAAAATAATTACCATTAAAGTTTGAGCGGTCCACATGATCCATCCAAAAGCATTAGCTGGATTTTGAGCAACGCCATATAGTGTAAGCGCACTTGCCACAAAAACGGGGTATATTCCTAAACCACCATTTGTTAATGCCATACTCAAACCCCCAACAACAAAACCTACGATCACGGCCGAAAACGGTAGGTTGGAAGTTTCTGGCAAGGCAAAGGTAACAGCATAAAACATGGCAATATACATGGTCCAAATAAAAATAGTATGAAAGATGAAAGGCCATTTATTCTTCATTTTAAAAATACTAATTACGCCTTCGTATAACCCATTCACAAAATTTTTAACTTTTAATAAAAAACCCGCTTTTGCTTTTTGAATTAATTTAAACCCTATAAATGCACCGCCTCCTATAATAGCTACAAGAAGTAAGCTAATGACCGTGCCAGACATACCATCTTTGAATAAGTAACTTTTAATTAATTCTGCTTGAGATATAAAAGCAATTCCTATAATGAATAGTAATAATATTACATCTGCGATGCGTTCGGCTACTATGGTGCCAATAGCTTTTTCAAAAGGGATTTTTTCGTAGCGAGAAATGGCAGTTCCTCTAGCAATATCACCAGCTCTTGGCATAGCAAGATTAATCAAATACGCCATTAGAACTGTCATAAAGCTATTAGCGAATTTTGGTTTGTAGCCTAATGGTTCGAATAAATATTTCCAACGATAGGCTCTTGAAAAGTGACTCAATATTCCAAAGAATAATGATAAACCAACCCACCAATAATTAGCAGATTTGAATGAATCTACAATATCTTTTTTGTCTTGTGGTGATAGCTGAGCCAAGAAATACCAAATAACACCAACACCAATAGCGATAGGTATAATGGTAAGTGCTGTTTTTCTAAGTTTTGAGTTCAAGTTTGATTGCAGTTTTTCGCTGACAAAAGTAATTAATTTAAAGCGATATTATCTATCAAACGAATCTTTCCGGCGTAAGCAGCCACAAAAGCTCGATATTTATTTTTTTTAAGCTTTCGTTGGGCTGATTTAAGTGTTTTAGCATTAGCAATTTCGAAATATTCGAGTTCTAAATCAGGATTATTTAAATATTGCTCTATTGCCCAATTTTTAACATTAGAAATAGACTCATTTTTAAACTTTTCTTTAGACTCGTTAAGCATTTTAAATATAAACGGTGCAGCTTTTCGATGTTTTTTTGTTAATCGTGTATTTCTAGAACTCATGGCTAAACCATCCTCTTCTCGATGAATTTTACAACCAATTACTTTTACAGGAATGTCATACTTATCAACCAATTTTTTTATGATCTGTAATTGTTGAAAATCTTTTTCACCAAAATAGGCATTATGAGGTTTCACAATTTCAAATAAACGTTTTACAATGGTACCAACACCATCGAAATGACCATCACGATGCTTGCCTTCCATTTCATGTTCGAGACCATCAAAATAGAATTTTTCAGACTGAATGTTTTTTTGATACATTTCTTCCACTGAAGGTGAAAAAACCATATCGCAACGAATGGTTTTTAATAACGCAACATCGGCATCAAGTGTTCGAGGGTATTTTTGTAAATCTTCACTTTTATCAAATTGAGTAGGATTTACAAAAATGCTTACTACTACAAGATCATTCTCTTTAATAGCTCTTTTAACAAGTGCTAGGTGTCCTTGATGAAGAGCTCCCATAGTTGGAACAAAGCCTATTGAACTTGAATCTCTGTTTTTATCAAGAGAAGCTTGAAGTGCTTCGACTGAATGAAAAACTTGCATGCAGATGTTAATTAGGAGTTAAAAGCGGGTAAACTTACTATTTTTAGGGCTAAATCTGCTTAAAATTTTGTAATTTTGCATATTCGTAACTAAGATGGATTTATGAAAGATAAGAGAATTCTGTACGTTTCTTCTGAAGTTGTACCTTACCTGCCAGAGAATGAAACGGCTAATATGTCTTTTGAAGTAGCAAGGAAAATGCATAATAATGGTGCTCAAACGCGTATTTTTATGCCAAGATTTGGTGTAATTAATGAGCGCAGACACCAGCTGCATGAAGTAATCAGATTATCAGGAATGAACTTGATCATTAATGATATGGATATGCCTTTAATCATTAAAGTGGCTTCTATTCCGAAAGAAAGAATGCAAGTTTATTTTATTGATAATGAAGAGTATTTTAAGCGTAAAGCATTATATACTGATGAAGAAGGTAATTTATTTCCCGATAATGATGAGCGTGCAATCTTTTTTGCCAAAGGTGTTGTTGAAACGGTGAAAAAATTAAACTGGGCACCAGATATAATTCATGTTCATGGGTGGATGGCGTCATTATTACCATTGTATTTAAAAGAATATTATAAGAATGATCCATTATTTGCAGAGAGTAAAATTGTAACTTCTATATATAATAATGACTTTAAAGGTTCTTTAGGAGAAGAGATGGTAGAAAAGATTAAATTCGATTCTATTTCTGAAGAAAAATTACAATCATTAACAAAAGCAAATCATACCAACCTTTTAAAAATAGCCATTGAAAATTCGGATGCGGTGATTAAAGGAAGCGAAAAACTTCCTAAAGAAATTTTAGATCATATTGAAACTTCTGAAACACCTGCATTAGAATTTCAGCCTTTAGATGATTTTACAGAGGCCTATGCTGATTTTTACCTAACCAAAGTTTTATAATTAATTATTTAAATAGTAAAATTTGTTTATGACTAATAGAATTGTAAACAGCTTTAAGTCGTTGCTTATTTTTAGCATTGTACTTTTTAGCATTATTGCCTGTGAAAAAGATTTTGAAGATGTTGGGGTGAATATCGTTGATAATAATCTTTTTAATACAAAAGACACCATCTTTGAAGTAGTTACCTACACAAAAAATATTGAACGTTCTGAGGTTATTGGCGATAATGCAGCCAGTGGCGCATTAGATGGTTTGCCAGTTTTTAATATCGGAATATTAAAAGATCCTAACTTAGGTACTTTAACAGCATCTTTTATATCTCAAGTTCAGCGACCTGCACTTGGAATAGACTTTGGATTAAATCCGGTGATCGACGCCGTAGTATTAGATATTCCGTACTTCGCAACAAGACTAACAAATAATGACGATAATACTCCTAATTTTGAGCTTGATTCAATTTTTGGAAGTTTAGATACTATAAATTTAAAAGTACATAGGCTTAAAACGTTTTTAAATACTTTAGACCCAGAAGATCCGACTCAAAATAAACGCTATTTTTCGGATGAGAGTTATGAAACACTAGAAGAACTATACGCCTCAAGCTTTATACCTAATAAAAATGACACGGTATTATATGTTCCTAGAAATTTATTTGAGGGCTCAGCTGCAATAGACACCATAAAAAAGGATGATTTAAGTCCTTCAATTAAACTTCAATTAGATAAAGGATTAATAACGAATATTTTTATTGATAATATTACTGAAGGAGATTTAGCTTCGTCTGAAACTTTTGTAAATTACTTCAGAGGGCTAATTATTGAAGCTTCAGAAAAGACACCAGGCCGCGGAGGCCCATTAATGCAGTTAGCATTGAACAATGCTACTATAAACATTTATTATACGTTTGATCTATTAACAGATGAGACCACGGCAGATCTTAACGGAGATGGGGATACGGATGATTTGCAAGTTCCGGTTAAAACTAAAGGAACATTATCATTACTAGTATCAGGAATCCGTACTGCAATATATAATAGAGATTATTCTCAGGTGCCAGATCTAATGGAGGCCTTTAATAATCCTGATTTAACTGAGGGTAGTGAAAGATTGTATATTTCTGGCGCTGCTGGAACAAACATAGAGTTAGATTTGTTTAAGAATGTAGATATAGATGAGATACGAAATGAAAATTGGCTCATTAATGGCGCGATCTTAGAATTATATATTGATCAAGACGTTGCTCATAACGACGATCTGTATATTTTACCAAACAGACTATATTTGTACAACGTTGATGATAATATTATTGTTAAAGATGTAATAACGGAAGGACAGGTAACTGGGATAGGAGGATTTTTAGTAAGAAATGAAGATGATGGAACACCAGAAAAATATCAATTTTTAATTACCGATTATTTATCAGATGTTTTAAAATCTGAAGATCCTGATGATTTGAGTAAATTAGCAATTAAAATGTATCACCTTACGGATGCACCTGTAAGCATATTTGATACCATTGTTCGAGATTTAAGCTGGGATCCGAAAGGAGTTGTGATAAAAGGGAATAAACTATTTTTAAGTGATGGAATAACACCAGATCCAGAACGATTAAAATTAAAGATCTATTATACCGAAGACCCTCAATAAAAAGAAAAATAAAAAAATAGAGCTATGTGTGGAATTACTTGTTACATAGGTTATAGAGATGCTTATCCTATTATCATTAACGGACTACAACGTTTAGAATATAGAGGCTACGATAGTGCTGGAGTTGCCTTGTATAATGGTAAAGATGTAAGTCTTGCAAAAACAAAAGGAAAAGTTAGTGATCTGCTTGAAAGAGTGGAAAAAGAAATTACTACAGAAGGGAATTTAGGAATTGGTCATACACGTTGGGCAACTCATGGAGTACCTAACGATGTTAACGCACACCCACATGTTTCTCAATCAGGTGAATTAGTTATTATTCATAACGGTATTATTGAAAATTACGATACCATAAAAAAAGAATTAATAAAGCGAGGCTATAGTTTTAAAAGTGATACAGATACCGAAGTTTTAGTAAATCTAATCGAGGAGGTTAAAAAACAAAATGATGTTAAGCTAGGTAAAGCTGTTCAAATCGCTTTAAATCAGGTGATTGGAGCTTATGCGATTGCAGTGTTTGATAAAACGAAACCTAATGAGATCGTTGTTGCACGATTGGGTAGCCCTATTGCTATTGGATTAGGAAAAGATAAGAAAGAATATTTTGTAGCTTCTGATGCATCGCCATTTATTGAATACACGAAAGATGCAGTGTATTTGGAAGACGAAGAAATGGCTATAATTAGAGTAGGTAAAGATGTAAAAATTCGTAAAATTAAAGATGATTCTTTGGTGTCTCCTGATATCCAAGAGTTACAGATGAATTTAGAGCAAATTGAAAAAGGAGGCTATGAACACTTTATGCTCAAAGAAATTCATGAACAACCAAGAGCTATTACTGATACCTATAGAGGTCGTTTATTAAGAAATAAAGCTATTATTAAAATGGCTGGTGTTGAAGATAACATGAAAAAATTCTTGAATGCAGACCGTATTATAATAGTGGCTTGTGGAACTTCTTGGCATGCAGGACTGGTTGCTGAATATATTTTTGAAGATTTTGCTAGAATTCCTGTAGAGGTAGAGTATGCTTCTGAATTTAGATATCGCAATCCGATTATTACGGAAAAAGACGTAGTTATTGCAATTTCTCAATCTGGTGAAACTGCTGATACATTAGCGGCTATTAAATTGGCGAAATCTAAAGGAGCTTTTGTATTTGGTGTTTGTAATGTTGTAGGCTCGTCAATTGCTCGTGAAACACATGCGGGTGCGTATACGCATGCCGGCCCAGAAATTGGAGTGGCGTCTACCAAAGCCTTTACGACACAAATTACTGTCTTAACGTTAATTGCACTTCGATTATCTAGAGCAAAAGGAACAATGTCTAGTTCAGATTACCGAATGCACCTACAAGAACTTGAGTTAATTCCTCAAAAAGTTGAAGAATTATTGAAAATCGATGAGCATGTAAAGTATATTTCAAGTGTTTATAAAGATGCTGCTAACTTCTTATACTTAGGGAGAGGATACAACTTTCCTGTAGCCCTAGAAGGCGCTTTGAAGTTAAAAGAAATATCATACATACATGCTGAAGGTTATCCTGCAGCAGAAATGAAGCATGGGCCAATAGCTTTAATCGATGAGAATATGCCAATTGTAGTAATTGCTACCAAGAAAGGGCATTATGAGAAGGTTGTAAGTAATATTCAAGAAATCAAATCGCGAAAAGGTCAAATTATCGCTGTTGTAACCGAAGGAGACGAGCAGGTAAAAGAAATTGCTGATCATGTAATCGAAATACCTGAAACGGAAGAGGCATTAACTCCGTTATTAACAACAATTCCGTTGCAGTTGTTGTCATATCATATTGCGGTAATGCGCGATTGTAATGTTGATCAACCTAGAAATTTGGCGAAGTCTGTGACGGTAGAATAGCTTATTTACCGTTAAATTCATTCATGGTATTTTTAATACCAGCAGTGCCGAAAGATTTAATTACTTGAATCGCTTTTTCAAGCCTTTCAGGTAATTTTTTTTGCTCATCATCATTCCAGGTGCCCAATACATAATCTATTTGTCTTCCTTTAGAAAATTCATTGCTAATACCAAACCGAAAACGAGCATACTGTTGAGTATTTAAGATTTGATTAATGTTTTTAAGTCCGTTATGACCACCATCGCTTCCCTTAGCCTTAACACGAAATGTACCAAAAGTAAGATTGAGGTCATCACCAATAATAAGAACGTTTTCTAAAAGAATCTTTTCTTTATCCATCCAATATCTCACGGCTTTACCGCTTAAATTCATAAAAGTAGAAGGCTTTAATAAGATAAAAGTTCTTCCTTTGAATTTAAATCTTGCTAAAGCGCCTAATTTTTCCATTTCAAAAGAAATATCTTCGGCTTTAGCTAGCTCGTCTAAAATTTTAAAACCAATATTATGGCGGGTTTCATGATACTTTTCACCTATGTTACCTAAACCGACAATTAAGTATTTTTTCATAGATTCTTCTGTAGTTGTTTCTTTTCTGAAAAGAGACTTTAAAAAAGAAATTATTTGCATAGAACAAATATAAAAGAAAAAGCTCCGCGTATAGCGAAGCTCTTACTAATGTTCATTTGAACTGAAATTTTATTCTTGAGCTGCTTCAGCAGTTGCTTCTTCTGCTCCTTCTTCTGTAGCTGCTTCATCATCTTCATCTTCATCCGAATCACCAGCGATGGCTGCTCTAGACATTCTAACTTGAGCAACAACCATATTGTCTGGGTGTAAGATCGTGTAATCTTCATTTCTAAGATCAAGAACGTATATCTTATCTCCAATTTTTAACTTAGAGATATCAGCATTGATAAAATCAGGTAAATTTGCAGGTAAAGCACGTACTTTAAGTCTACGATTCGGGAAACGCAATGATCCACCAGCCATAACACCAGGAGCGTTACCATGTAATTTTACCGGAATATCTAAACTAACTTCTTTATCATCAAATAATTGATAGAAGTCAATGTGTAAGATTTTATCCGTAACAGGGTGAAATTGAATGTCTTGCAAAATTGCATTAACTTTTTCACCACCTTCAAGTTCAATCGATGCTGTGTAAACATTAGGAGTGTACACTAAGTTTCTGAATGCTAATTCATCCGCTGAAAAGTGTAATGGTTTTTCCCCTCCGTATAACACGCAAGGCACCTTTCCAGCATTACGTAAGGCTTTAGTTGATAACTTGCCTACGCTTTCTCTTTGAGATCCTTTGATCGTAATTGATTTCATTACTTAAATTAAATTTATTTACATTAAAAATTGATCACTTATTGACTTGTTGCTCTGCACTTTATGCATAACGTCCGCGAATAAGGGCGCGCAAGTTACAACTTTTATTTTGGATAATTGCCTTTTTATTGGAATAGTATCCGTTATGATTAATTCTTCGAGTTTAGATTTTTCGATTCGTTCATATGCCTCACCAGAAAGTACCGCATGCGTGCATATTGCACGCACACTTTTAGCCCCTTTTTCAATCATTAGATCAGCGGCTTTCGTTAAAGTTCCAGCAGTATCAATCATATCATCTACCAAGATTACGTTTTTACCCTCAACATTACCAATCAATTCCATATGAGAAACCACATTAGCCTTTTTTCGCTGCTTATAACAGATAACAACTTCACTTTCTAAAAACTTAGAATAAGCATAGGCTCTTTTAGATCCGCCCATGTCTGGAGAAGCAATAGTAAGGTTTTCCAAATTCATTTTTTGAATTTCTGGTAAGAAGATTGTAGAAGCATATAGGTGATCTACTGGTTTTTCGAAAAAACCTTGTATTTGATCGGCATGTAAGTCCATCGTAATGATTCGAGTTGCTCCTGCAGCTTGCAATAAATTAGCAACCATTTTTGCAGCTATTGGCACTCGTGGTTTATCCTTTCTATCTTGACGTGCCCATCCAAAATATGGTATAACAGCTGTAATATGTCTTGCTGAGGCTCGCTTAGCAGCATCAATAAATAAGAGCATTTCCATAAGATTATCCATCGGAGGGATTGTAGAACCAATAATAAATATACGTCTACCGCGTATAGACTCTTCAAAAGATACTTGGAATTCACCGTCACTATAGACGTTTTTCTTAGATTTTCCTAATTCACCTCCATAAGCATCTGCAATTTTTTGGGCTAATTCGAGTGATTGAGAACAGGCAAAAAGTTTAGGTTTAGGTACTTTTTGTTTCATGTTGAGTAGTTGTGTGTTAAATAGTTAGTTGTACTGTTTTTCAGTTCGGCACAAAAGTAAAAATTATTTAAAAAGTGAAGCCATTCTTCTTTTACTATTTTATGCATTGATAGCAAAATATTTTTTAGATTTGCAACCCATTCGCCAAAGTGGTGGAATTGGTAGACACGTTGGATTCAAAATCCAATGCTAGCAATAGCGTGTGGGTTCGAGTCCCACCTTTGGTACAAAAAAAGCTGAGATTTTATCCCAGCTTTTTCTATTTTAAACTCTAAGCAGAATCTTTAGCGAACTTATCTAGATTTTTACGCATTTTTAATAGGCTATCTTTTATCAGTTTTGTGTTTACCGAGCTATAACCCATTACTAAACCATTTTTAACTTCTTTATTAATAAAATATTTGCTCAAGGGATGCGCAATAATATTATCTTTACTTAAGTGATTGGCCAGATCAACATCTCTAAAATTTTGTGTTACATTGGCAATAAGATGTAAGCCCGTATTAGTAGCATCTAATAACAGCTGATCGTCTAAGTTCTTATTAAAGTGGTTTATAAAAACATTTTTTCTCTCAAGAGAGGCTTCAATTACATTTCTTAAGTGTTTGTTTAAATAATCTCTTTCAATAAAAGCACTCATAGTTTTCTGTATAGATCTGGCGATAAATCTGCTTGACTGCTCATACAATGCAATTACCGCATCTAATAAATAATCAGGCACAATCATATATCCCAATCTAATAGAAGGATGTAATAACTTGTTAAAAGTTCCGAGATAAATTACCCGCTCTTGCCTATCTAAGCTATAAAGCGATGCGAATGGATGCTCCCAATTACTAAACTCATGGTCATAATCATCTTCGATTATTAACGTACTTTTTTTAGACGCCCATTTTAAAAGTTCAGATCGACGCTTCATACTCATTTTAATTCCTAAAGGGTATTGATTTGAAGGTGTGGTATAAATGAACTTAGGTTTTTTACACTTTGCCTTTTTTATATTAATACCTTCCTGATCTACGTCAATAGAACAAATGGATGCTTTTAAACTGTCGAATAAGCCATAAGCATGAGGGTAAGTGGGATTTTCAATTATTACCTCATCGTTCTTATCTAACAAAACGTTAGAGATTAAAAATAACGAATGTAGCGAACCCGAAGTAATCACTATTTGATCTGCATTACAATCTATATTTCTATAGAGCTTTAAATAATTTGCAATATTTTCACGAAGACTTTGGAGACCAATTGTATTTGAATATGATAGTTCTGATGACTTAATTGAACGCCAATACTGATCAATTAATTTTTTCCATTGTTGCACAGGAAAAACATCTAATGGAGGTAAACCAGGTCTAAAAGCAATTCCTTTATTCGATTCTTTATTTATAACATGAATGTTTTTTTTAAAGGCTTCTCCTCTTTTCGAAATACTAGGATATTTCCCTTTGTTCTTTTTTGATTGAAGCCTGTAATAAATTTTTTTGTCTTTTGAAGACAATACATAGTACCCAGAACCTTTAATAGATTTCACATATTTTTCTAAAACAAGAAGGTCGTAAGCTTTTAAAACAGTGCTACGAGAAATATTTAAATCTTTTGCCAAGACTCTCGATGGAGGTAGTTTTACTCCTTCTTCTAAAAACCTGTTTATAATGGCCTTTTTTAATGAAGTATATAGATTGATGTAAATGTTCTCATAATCATCTTTATTGCCAAAACCATTGTTCTTTAGAATACTTTTAATGTTAAAATGCATAATTGGTATGCTATATAGTTTATAATTGGTATGTGCAATATACTATATTCTACAATTAATTTTGGTTAGAATTCAACTAATTAACTCATGAGACCCTTAACTAGTAATAATGCCATATACCTTTTATTTGGATTATTTCTGATCATACTCGGGGCTTGTAAGAGTGTAAAAGAGGTAAGCTTTAAAACTCCTGTTGACACTACAACCAAACAAATTACTTTTCAAAGCAAACAAGTATATAATCTAGAAGGTATAGACCTATATGTTAGTAATCAATTTGATGGAGCCCGTTTAAATGGCTTAAAAAAGGTAAATGATAGTACAGCCATTGTGGTTATTAGTCCTGAAAACGAACCAATTAATAATAGCGCTTATTATGCTTTTAAAGCATGGTCTGAAGCGCCAAAAACAATGTATTTTACTTTTCAATACCCAAAGGGGTATAAACATCGTTACTTACCAAAATTAAGAAAGAAAGATACTTGGAAAGTTATCGATTCTGCCAATATTATTAAAAAAGATACTAAAGTATCTATTCGGGTAAAGTTAGATAAGTCTCCTTTAACAATAGCGGCTCAAGAACTTCAAACATCTGCCGATGTAAAAAATTGGTATACTAACTTAATTAAGGATAAAAAATATGTTCACTTTAAGAATTTTGGAAAATCTAAGTTGGGGAGAGATTTACCTGTACTAGATATATTTAAGGGCGTTAAAAAGGATAAACCAATAATTGTTTTGGTTACTAGACAACATCCTCCAGAAGTAACGGGTTATTTCGCTTTTCAAGAATTTTTGCAAACCATATTAAATGAATCTAAACTTTCAAATGACTTCTTAAGTGAGTATCGGGTTTTGGCTTTTCCTATTATGAATCCCGATGGAGTGGATCTTGGACATTGGCGTCATAATGCTGGAGGAGTAGATACTAATAGGGATTGGTCTAAATACAATCAACCAGAGGTTAAACAAACCGTAAAATACATAACCAAGCAGTTAGAAAAGGATAATTCTAAATTAATTCTTGGGCTTGACTTTCACTCAACCTGGTACGACGTGTTTTATACTAATAAAATAAGAGAAGGAACGACACTGCCCAATTTTATTGATGATTGGTTTACCAGTTTAGAAGCAAATATTAAAAATTATAAAGTAAATGAAGCCGCCGGAAATAGTACTAAGCCCGTTTCAAAAGGTTGGTTTTTATATGGGCACAATGCTACCGGAATAACCTATGAAATTGGAGATGCTACGCCAAGAGCTAGAATAAAATTGATAGGCAAAGTTACTGCCGAACAAATGATGAACATATTACTAAACAAATAATTTATTAACTAAACTCAATCAATTATGATTAGGAAACTATTTTTATGCTTATGTGCACTACTACTTTCTAGTAGTATGTTATTTGCACAAAAAGAGGTTGCTGGTACTGTAAGCGATGCTTCAGGGCCTTTACCTGGAGCAAGTGTTGTTGTAAAAGGAACAACCACAGGAACAACAACCGATTTTGATGGTAATTATACGATTACCGTACCCAATGATGAAGCTGTTTTAGTATTTAGCTTTCTAGGGTATGTGAATCAGGAAATTACTGTAGGAGGACAAACTACCATTAATGTTACGCTTGTTGAAGATGCTCAAGCTCTTGATGAAGTAGTAGTAACTGCTTTAGGCTTTGTAGAGAAACGTGATAAAATGGCTTCTACATATTCTAAAATTGAAGCTGATAAGCTTGTACAACCTGTAGAGAATAAAATTATCGATGGTATTGCAGGTAAAGCCGCCGGAGTAAGTATTAATGCAACTTCGGGCGATCCGGGAGCAGGTTCAAATATCCAAATTAGAGGAACAAGCTCTTTAGGAGGGTCAAGTCAACCTTTAATTGTAGTTGATGGTATTCCATTAAATAATGATAATATTTCGGGATCAGGAGATAGTGATCCTTCTGCTGGTGTTTCACAGCAATCCCGTTTAAATGATTTAAATCCTGATGATATTGAATCTTTTCAAGTATTTAAAGGTGCGTCAGCAGGTGCATTATATGGATCTAGAGCTTTGAATGGTGTAATTGTGATTACCACTAAAAAAGGTAAGGCGGGTAGATTTACTGCCACTTTTTCCACTGGTATTTCAATTGATGAGATAGCTTATAAACATCCTTTGCAGAAATCTTTTGGTCAAGGTACTAATGGTAATTATAGTCCGACTTCAGCTTTTTCTTGGGGTGATAGAATTTCTGATAGAGCAGGTGGTGCAGATGCTGTGGATACGTCAGGTCAATTTTTTGAATCGTTAGTTTCAAATAATGTCATTTACCCTATTACTCAAAAAAATTCTCAAAATGTTTTTACTGATAGTAATTTTGATAAAGTATTTAGAACCGGTATTACCTATGACAATAGAGTAACTGTTAGTAGTGGTAATGAAAAAGCCACCTATTATTTAAGTGCAGGTCATGTTTCTCAAGATGGAATTATAGAAAGTAGTTACTATAAGAAAACAAACTTTACATTAAATACTACTCAAAACTTAACAGAGAAATTAAAGGCAAACTTCAAAGCAAATTATATTCATACAGGTTCTAATAGAACGCAACAAGGTTCGAATACGGCAGGTTTATATTTAGGCTTATTAAGAACTGCACCAGACTTCGATATTACAGATTATATTGGTAATTATCACAGTAGTTCGGGCTCTATTACGCCATCTAGACATCGTTCATATAGAAGATATTTAGGTAATAGTGATAATGCCATTTACAACAATCCTTTATGGACGATCAACGAACAACAAAGTACGGCCAATGTGAACAGGTTAGTTGGTACAGGTGAAATTTCATATCAATGGAATGATCACATTACCTCTGTAATAAGAGGAGGTGTTGATTTTTATGTAGACTCGAGGGTGTATTTCTTCCCTTGGTATACCGCAGGTTCTGCTAGAAGATATGGTAGATTATTTGATGAAACAATTAATAACCAAGAATTTAGTGGTGACTTAATCACAACATTTAATTACAGTATAACAGAAGATTTAAACACTAACGTTGTTGTAGGTTTCGGTTTAAATGATAGAAGACGTAAAAGAAATTTCACAGAAGCTGATAATTTCTTAGCGAATTTTAGAAGTCCTTTAGATCCGGCAGAAATTGCTGCAAAAGAGAATATTGGCTCTGAAACCACAAGAACAAGTCGAAGAAATATTCGTTTTTATGGTACCGCTAATTTTGACTTTAAAGATCAATTGGTAGTGCAATTGGGAGGTGCATACGAAAAACATTCTGTTCTACCTAAATCAGATAATGGCTTCTTTTATCCTAGTGCCGAATTAGGTTGGACATTTAGCAGATTATTAGAAGACACCAGTACGTTATCATTTGGTAAATTAAGATTAGCTTATGGACAAGTAGCAAACGTGCCAATAGCACATAGAGAACAAACAGTTTTTGAGGTTGGTAGTTTTTCAACATTCTCTGATGCAATTGCCATTGAAGATTTTGGAGGTGGTTTTCAATTTGATGAACGCCTTGGTAATGCTAATTTGAAACCAGAGATTAAAACTGAGTATGAAATTGGTCTGGATTTAAGATTCTTAAAAAATAGACTTTCTCTTTCTACAACTTATTATACAAATAAAACTGAAGATGTTTTGCTAACAATTTCAATTCCTCCTTCACAAGGATTTGATGAGATCTATGGTAACGGAGCAACAATTGAAAATGAAGGTTTTGAATTAGAATTAAAATATGATTTCTTAAAGAAATCCGATTGGAGAGGTTCGGTTTCAGTAAATTATAGCACTAATGATAATGTGGTTTCAAAATTAACAGGTGGAGGAGTAATCAATTTTACAACTGGTAGTTCTATTCAATCTGTTGCCATTGAAGGACAACCTTTAGGAGTTCTATATACGCAAGGAGCTTTAAGAAATGCTGACGGTAGTTTTGTATTAGATGCCAATGGTTTCCCTCAAGTTGATACAGGCGGAAATTTAATTGTTGGAGATCCGAACCCAGACTGGAGAGGTGGAATACAATTTGATTTGTCGTATAAAAACATATCACTATCAGCTCTTTTTGACACGAGTCAAGGTAATGATATGGCTCAAAGAACACGCTTTATTACTTCTTATTTTGGAACACATGCCGATGTTGGTAATACTATTACATTAACAGAAGATTTAGTAAATCACGACGGAGATGTATTCCCCGCAGGATCAGTTGTAAGAGGTAATGTTGGTAATTTTGGAGGAGGTAATGTTCTTCTTGATGAAGATTATTATAGAACATTATATGGCTTTGGAGATGGGAAATTAAATGAATTTGCGGTTGATGATGCAAGCTGGACGCGTTTCAGAGAATTGTCATTGTCTTATTTAATCAATTCAGAGAAATTTAAGAAAGCAACAGGTTTCCAGTCAATTGAGTTTACTGCTTCAGGTCGGAATTTAGTTATTTGGACAGATGTTGTAGGTATTGATCCTGATATTAACCAATTTGGTGTTGGGCGTGGTAGAGGTTTAGATTATTTCTCTAATCCTGGTGCTAGAACATATGCTTTTGGAATTAAGTTCACTTATTAATTATTAAAAAATTATGAAATCTACATATAAAATAATTTTATCATTTATTTTTCTAATATCCGTTACGGGATGTGATGATTATCTAGATGTAAATGATAATCCGAATCAATTAGTAGAAGTTCCATCAGGAGACCTGCTATTATTAGGAACCCTATTGGCGAATGCGCAAGTGCAGCAAGGTCAATTGGCGAGAACATCAATGTATTATACAGGCGGTCTTATTGGCTTGAATTTAGTACAACAAACATTATATAATTATGATTATACTCCTGGAGATTCAGATGCTGTTTGGGGGCATATTTATAATGGCATTTTGGTTCAGAATAAGGAAATTAGAAGATTATCTTCTGATGTAGGAAGGCTGCAAGGCATTATTGACGTAAACGAAGCATTAGCGGTAGGTACCGGCGCTTCTCTATTTGGAAATATACCTTACTCTCAAGCGATACCTGATGCACCTGGTTTAGATGCTGAAGATCCTGCTTTAGATCCTCAAGCAGATGTGTTTACAGCTTTACAGACGTTACTTGATAATGCAATTCCTAAGCTTCAAACTGGTTCAACAACAGCGAACACAAATTCTCAAGATAATTATTTCGGAGGTGATGAAGATAAATGGATTGCTGCTGCTTATACTTTAAAAGCACGTTATTATTTACAAACGAAACAATATTCGCAGGCTTTAGCAAATGTAGCTAACGGAATTAGCGATGGTTCTGGAACGATGTCTTATAACCCAATTGGTGACGTTGATGGTAATAGTAATTTATTATACAACTTTGTAAATAGTAGCCGTGCAGGCGATATGACTGGCGACGGCGCTTTTTATAGAGACTTGTTGGATCCTGCAAATCCTAATGGAAGAAACAATGCAAAAACGAATGAAACTGCTCGTAGAGTTTATTCTTATATAAGTGGTGATGGAGAGCAGGCGGGAGGAATAGATGATGCTACCACACCTATGAAATTAGTTAGTTATTACGAAAACCTATTAATATGGGCCGAATGTTTAATTAGAGTAAACAATGATGCTCAAGGCGCAATAGATAAATTAAATGAATTGCGTGCATATCTAAGATCAGGGAATGCTTTCAATATAAATGGAGAACCGTTTTTATATGATGACTATGTATTGGCAGATTTCGAAGCTGGCGGGATGGAAAACATGGATAATATAGATGTTGAAAGAGCAATTCTTAGAGAAATTATCGAAGAACGTTATGTTTCTGGGTTCAGTACCTATATGCCATTTAACGACGCTAGAAGATTAAGATCGGCAGACAGTGATTTGATTGTGCCGTTTCCATTAAATAATAATACGACAACTGTAAATCCTCAAAGGTTTTTATATCCTCAGGATGAAATAGATGGAAATAGTAACATTCCAAGCCCGATACCTGATTTATTTACACCTACTCCGGTGAATCAATAGTAACCAACTAAATTTTGTTTAGTAAAGAGAGGTTGTTTAAAAGCTTTTTAAGCAGCCTCTTCTTTCCAAATAAACAATTATGCAACTATGATTAATGTTTTGCAAATAGGGTTTGGACCGTTAGGAATTCAAATTGCGAGGTATATATCTGATAAATCTACTGTAAAAACGGCTGGGGTTGTTGATATTGACCCTAAGTTAAAGGAAAAATCACTAAATGAATTAGATGCAAATCTGTCAAAAGATGCCTTTATTTATACTTCAGTGAAGAGCGCATTAAAAGCAATAGAGACACTTCCCGATATTGCAATTATAACAACCGTTTCTAGTTTAAATAAAATAATTCCTCAGGTAGAAGAAGTTGCACAATATGGAATTCCGGTAATTTCAACCTGTGAAGAACTTTCCTATCCTTGGGACTTGCAACCAGAATTAAGTAAAGAACTTGATAACATCTGTAAAAAGTATAATATAGCTTGCTTAGGAACAGGAATAAATCCTGGATTTTTAATGGATTATTTACCAGCCGTAATGAGCTCTGTTTGTAAAGATGTTGAACAAATTATTGTTGAACGTGTTCAAGATGCCACACCAAGACGCATTCCATTTCAAAGAAAAATTGGAGCTGGTTTAGATCTGCAAGCTTTTAAAATAAAGGAAGAAGAAGGTAGTTTGAGACATGTAGGACTTCCAGAATCAGTTTACTTATTAGCCAATAGCATTGGGATGAATCTGGATAGAGTTACTGAAGAACTGCAGCCGGTGGTTTCTACGCACCAAATTATTACTGAAGCTATTAGAATTGAAAAAGGTGATGCCCGTGGTGTTGAACAAACCGCATATGGATATCAAAAAGGATATTGTAAAATTAAGATGCACTTTAAAGCAGCCATTGGTGAACCAAGATCATTTGATAAAATTACTATTATAGGAACGCCCTCTTTTTCATCAGAAATTGATGGTGGTGTTAATGGAGACATTGCCACCTGTGCCATAGCAATTAATAGTATTAAAAGTGTTTTAAAAGCAGAACCAGGATTACACACCATGGCAGATATTTCAGTACCAGGATATATTAAATAAACAACCTTACTCATAAAGAACACTTTGTAAATTATGAAAAAACTATGGCTCATATTAGTTGTTATATTAAGTATAGCATGCACCAATAAAAAAATTACAGCCGACATTTTAATTGAAAATGGAATAGTTTACGATGGAATTGATTCAATACCTCGGCATACTTCAATTGCAGTAAAAGGGGATAAAATTGTTTTTATTGGTAACAATGCAGGCGATGCTGTTTCAGCAACCAATAAGATAGACGCTACGGGCTTAATTGTTTCTCCTGGATTTATTGATCCACATACACATGCTGATAGAGATTTGAAGGATTCAATAATATCACATAATCGACCTTTTCTTTTTCAAGGTATAACCACCGTTATTACAGGAAATGATGGGGATAGCTTTTACCCAACTTCTAAATATGTAAAGCTTTATAAAGCCCATGGAATTGGTACAAATGTAATTCCACTCGTTGGGCATGGAACAGTTAGAGAACAAGTAATGGGCAATAGTGATAAGAAGGCGAGTAAAGATGAACTAATAAAGATGCAAGTATTGATGCAACAAGAAATGGATGCCGGTGCTTTCGGGATGTCTACGGGGTTATTTTATTCACCAGGGAGCTATTCTGATACAGATGAAGTAATTGCTTTAGCAAAAATTGTTTCGAAGAATAATGGAATTTACGATACCCATTTAAGAGACGAAAGCTCATATACCGTTGGTTTAATTCCGGCAATAAAAGAGGCCATAGAAATAGGTAATGAAGCAAAATTGCCAATACATATTTCGCATATTAAATGCTTAGGGGTAGATGTTTGGAAACAAAGTGATTCAATAATAGCACTCATAGAAAAAGCAAAGAAAGAAGGTATTAATGTTACCGCAAATCAATATCCTTATGATGCATCGGCAACAGGATTAAAAGCGGCCGTTGTTCCTCGTTGGGCTGAAAGCGGAGGTAAAGATTCATTATTCATTCGATATAATGATTCAAAGTTCAAACAAAGAATACTAAAAGAGACCAAAGAAAATATTACAAGAAGAGGAGGAGCTGACAAATTATTAATAGTGAAAGCTTCTGATTCGAGCTTTGTAAATAAAAATCTTTTCGAGGTTTCTAAAGCGCTTCAAATGAGTCCAGAAGAAACCGTATTTAAGGTGCTTGAAACTGGTTATGTACGTGTCGCCTCTTTTAACATGAATCCATACGATATTCAAAATTTTATGCAGAAAGAATGGGTGGTTACTGGATCTGATGGTAACACAGGCCATCCTCGTAAGTATGGTTCATTTCCACGTAAGTATAATAAATATGTGAAGCAAGAAAATGTAATTGATATAGCCTCATTTATTAATAATAGCACTTCTAAAACAGCTGAAATATTTAGAATCCCTAAAAGGGGAAAACTAGAAGAAGGATATTATGCAGACATTATCATATTTAACCCTGAAACATTTAAGGACAAAGCAAATTATAAAGATGCTTTTCAATTAGCCGAAGGTTTAGAGTATAGCATTATAAATGGAAAAATATCTGTTGAAAAAGGAAAATTCATAAACAAATTAAACGGGAAGGTTCTAAAAAAATAAATAAACTATGAAGAAGTTTGATCTTAAAGTTACAATGCTAACCATTTTATTATTGATTGGTTGTAAGCAAAACGCTTCTAAAGAAACTATCGTAAAAAATGAAATAAAAAAAGGGGACATTGTTGAAACTATTATTAATGATAAAGAAAGTTTTTATCATGTTGATTTCTCAAATTACCCTACAGAAGATAAGACCTTACCAATAGGTGTTTTTGATTCTGGAACCGGGGGTCTAACAGTTCTGAAGGCTATTGTGAATTATGACGAAAACAATAATGAGAACTTCGAAAATGGTGGTGATGGGATCATAGATTTTAATAAAGAATCATTTATCTATTTAGGTGATCAAGCCAACATGCCTTATGGTAATTATTCTAAAGAAAATAAGGTTGATCTATTAAACGAACACATTATTAAGGATGCCCAATTTTTATTGAGTAATAAGTATTATTCTGACAGGAATGATACTTCAATAAACTTAGATAAACAACCAGTAAAAGCTTTAGTAATTGCTTGTAATACTGCTACGGCATATGGTAAAGAATATATTGAAGAATTCTTAAGAAAAGCAAATGCCAATATTAAAGTAATAGGTGTAATTGATGCCGGAGTTCGTGGCACATTGCAATCTATAGAAAAGAATGAAGATGCCATTATTGGAGTATTGGCGACCGCAGGAACAGTATCATCTAAAGGTTATCGAAATACAATTTTTAAGCTAAAAGATGAAATGGGTTACACCGGAATAATTGAGGTATTTTCTCAAGGCGGTGTGGGCATCGCAGAAGCCGTTGATGAAGATCCTAATTATTATGATAAGAACTTAGAAAAACCAAGAAACGATTATAAAGGCCCGAGTCTTAACGGAGATATTAAGATTGATAGAACACTTTTTGATATTTACAACTTTGATTTTGATAATAGTAAAATGCTTTGTGATTCAGAAAAGGCCGATGATTGTTCAATTCTTCAAATAAATGATGCTCAAAATTATGTGCGTTATCATTTGGTAACTTTAATGGAAAAAATCCGTCAATCAAAAACAAAAAATAAGCTTAAATCTTTAATATTAGGATGTACACATTATCCATATATGATGCAAGAAATTAATGATGTTTTGAAAGAGCTTTTTAATTACAAAGGAAAAGACGGTACATATCTATACAGAGATTTAATGGTAGAAAATGTGAAATTAATTGATCCAGCTGTAGATACTGCTAAAGAATTACACGAATATTTAAAAGAAGAATCGTTGTTTAATCCGAACGGAACGATTAAGGACAGCGAATTCTATATTAGTGTAGCTAATAAAGACAATAGAAATGTTACTATTGATGATCAAAACCGTTTTCCGTACGATTATAAATATGGTAGAAATGCAGGTGAGATTCAAGAATATGTAAAAGTCGTTCCATTTAGTCGTGAGAATATTTCATATGACATTTTAACAAGATTTCAGAAACAAATCCCACACGTTTATCAACTTATGCAAAACTTTAATCAAAAAAATGCAAAAGCTCAACATCTCTTGACTGAGAATAAAATATGATTAAAAATAGTCTCATTATAATTTTTGTTTTAGTTATCTCTATGGTTTCTGTTGCTCAAACGGCAACAGGAGCCATTGATGATTATATAGGAGCAATTATTGATAATGCTCCTGGAAATGGTGGAGATGATTATAATGAACCAAATGTTTCTCAATTAAATACTTGGAATAGTATTATCACAAGCATTATAAATGAAGATATAGTCACTGCTAGGCAGAATGCGAATGCTATTAATTATCAGGTAACAGAATTTATAGACACCTCACTTTCTCCTAATCAAACATTTTATGTGTTAGAAGAAAAGAGTCTGCAATCAAATTATTGGGGTACCTATGTTTTTAGTAAAACACCAGTTCGAAATAATTTGATTATTCAAGCACCCCATTCTAGATATGATACGAATACCGGTAAACAAGCGATATATTGTTTTAAAAATACAATTGCTCGAGCAGTCTTTATTAATGGTGCACATCGTTGTAATAGCTTAAATTTTTCTTCTTGTTCTGGAACCACTGGTGTATGTGGTACAAGTGGACAATCTTATAGAATCTCAGACCTTGCACATGTAACAAACGCGATGTTTCAGAAAACAACAGAGAATTTACTTAATACTATTGCTAATTCTATTTTTATTCAGCTTCATGGGTTTGGAAAGCAAACAACAGACCCCTATGTAATTATGAGTAATGGTACCCGAGAAACTCCAACAACAGATTATGCGGTACAGATAAGAGATGCGCTTTTAAATGAGGACAATACCTTAACATTTGAAATTGCACATATCAATACTAGTTGGACACGTCTTATAGGGTTTACCAATACACAAGGGCGTTTAATAAATAGCTCTTCAGATCATTGCGAGACATCAGCTACAACCACAACAGGTAGGTTTATTCATATAGAACAAGAACGCTCAAAATTGAGAGAGAATGAAACTGCTTGGGCAAAAATGAGCAATGCCCTAGCAAATGTATTTGATAGCACCTTAAACGAAGAAGAGTTTCTTGAAAATCAGATACTAGTATACCCCAACCCGTCTTCAGGGAAAATATATGTTAATGGGTATCTAATTAATAAAATTGAGATATATAATTTCTTCGGTGAAAAAATAAAAACAATAGATAATTTTAATAACGAAGCTGTTGTAGATTTGAGAAATTTCTTATCTGGCGTTTATTTCTTGAAGATGAGATTAAGTAGAAAAACGGTAATAAAGAAGGTTATTTTAGAGTAAAAGTGAGCCTCTTATTTTGCTTTAAGAAATTTCTATTGATCATTTGAGTCAACTTTAAAATACGAATAATTATGCTGGCATGGCTAATTACATTTTTTACAGTGATTTCAGTTTATTTCTTAGATCGTTGGGAGAATAAATATATTAAATCGTTGTTCGACTGGGTGCCAGCAATATTATTAGCTTATTTAATTCCTGCCTTGTTGTCTTATATTTTGGGTAAAGATCTGTCCGCTCATAATATACATGAATATAGTAAGCTCTATTTTATACCATTAGCTATTATTGCTGTAATGAGTAGTTTATCATTAGATCAGTTAAAGTCTATTGGATGGAAACCAATTTTAGTGTTTGTTTCGGGATCGTTATGGATAGCTGTTTTTCCTCTAATGGCTGCATATTTATTGTTGGATAGTAGCTTTGTTTCAGAAATACTTGTAGGTCAAGACTATTGGAAAGGAGTACCCCCTATTGTAGGAAGTTGGATTGGGGGTAGTACGAGTCAATTGGTGTTAAAGGAACTAGTAGAATGCCCGGAGAATATTTTTCTAGCTGTATTAGTTCTGGATAATATTTTGGTAAATATCTGGACAATATTAATGTTTCAAGGAATTAAAAAAAGTAATTTTTTGAATGAAAAACTAAAAATCACAAACTTAACAATACCTAAAAGTATCGATCATACTGCTAAAAAAACGTTACACCCTATATCTTGTTTACTTATATTGATAATTTGCGTTCTAGCTATAGATTACACGTTGCAGAGCTTTGTAACAAAAATCATTGTTTTATCATTTATAGGATTGTTATTAAGTAATTTGATTAAAAAATGGAATTTTAGTTTTGTGCTGAAACTAGGAGGAATTTTAATTCTGATAGTTATGTCAATTTTAGGTTTAAAATTAAAATTTAATCTTTTTCAATTTGAGCCTCATTTTCTTACTTTTTTAATTGTTTGGTTAATAAGTCACTTTGCAGTGATGCTTATAATAGCAAAATTATTGAATGTAAATATGGCTTGGGTACCAATTGCTAGTATGGCTAATGTTGGAGGAATTGCAACGGCTCCCGCTGTGACTGCTGCTTATGAGTTAAAATGGATGTCTCATGCAATTATTTTAGCGATATTAAGTATGGCAACTGGTACATTTTGGGGAATGTTAACCATATATCTTTTTAAAGCATTGATTATTTAACATTGCTACTAAAAAGTACCAAACTACTTATACTGTTTGTTTAGCTTTTTATTTTTTTAATCCCCTCACTTTTACTACTTTTGCACGGCTTAAAACTAAAGTTAACTTAATAAAATCATAGAATGGAATCAAACATGATCTTTGTACCAATTGCATTAGCAATTTTAGGATTGTTATTTATGTTCGTTAAAATGTCTTGGGTGAAGAAACAAGCTGCGGGTAACGAAAAAATGCAAGGTATTTCAAAAGCAATTAAAGAAGGAGCGCTTGCGTTCTTAAATGCTGAATATCGTCTCTTATTAATCTTCGTAATAATTGCATCTGCTGCACTTTTCGGAATTTCACTTTTAGTAGATACTACAAGTTGGATGATAGTGCCTGCTTTTATTTCTGGAGCTATTTTTTCTGCCTTAGCAGGAAATATAGGAATGAGAGTTGCTACCGAAGCAAATGCTCGTACTGCAGAAGCTGCTAAGACAAGTTTACCTCAAGCATTACAAGTGTCGTTTGGTGGAGGTACAGTTATGGGCTTAGGTGTTGCCGGCCTTGCTGTATTAGGATTAAGTTTATTCTTTTTATTCTTCACGAATCAGTTTATGGGCGGTGAAGGTTCATTCTATACAAATATGACGATCGTTCTTGAAGCCTTAGCTGGTTTCTCTTTAGGAGCCGAATCAATTGCTTTATTTGCGCGTGTAGGAGGAGGTATATATACAAAAGCTGCTGATGTTGGAGCCGATTTAGTTGGTAAAGTTGAAGCAGGTATTCCAGAAGATGATCCACGTAACCCAGCTACAATTGCAGACAATGTTGGCGATAATGTTGGTGATGTTGCTGGTATGGGAGCTGACTTATTTGGTTCGTACGTAGCAACAGTATTAGCTGCAATGGTATTAGGTAATTATGTTATTAGAGATATGTCTGCGATAACCCCGTTTACTGATACTTTCAATAATATGGGCCCAATTTTATTACCATTGGTTATTGCTGGTGTTGGCATATTGGCGTCTATCTTAGGAACATTTTTAGTAAGAATTTCTAATAACGATGCTAAAGAAGCTCAAGTACAAAAAGCATTAGATATGGGTAACTGGGTGGCAATTTTAATCACCTTAGCCGCTAGTTACTTCTTAATAGATTATATGTTACCAGAAACAATGATTATGAATTTCTTTGGTGAAGGAGCTAAAGAAGTTTCTTCAATGAATGTATTCTGGTCTGCATGTATCGGTTTGGCGGTTGGCGCCTTAATTTCTGCAGTAACAGCATATTACACAAGTTTAGGTAAGAAACCTGTATTAGATATCGTTCAAAATAGTTCAACTGGTGCAGCTACCAACATTATTGCTGGTTTAGCCGTGGGTATGAAATCAACTTTTGCATCGGTAATTTTATTTGCAGCAGCAATTTATGGATCTTATGCTTTAGCAGGATTCTACGGCGTTGCTTTAGCAGCTTCGGCAATGATGGCAACTACAGCAATGCAATTGGCAATTGATGCCTTTGGACCTATTGCAGATAATGCAGGTGGTGTGGCTGAAATGAGTGAATTAGAATCACATGTTCGTGAGCGTACAGATATATTAGACTCAGTGGGGAATACTACTGCTGCAGTTGGTAAAGGTTTTGCAATTGCTTCGGCTGCTTTAACCGCCTTAGCTTTGTTTGCAGCTTATGTAACTTTTACAGGTATTGATGGTATTAATATCTTCAAGGCTGATGTTTTAGCCGCCTTATTTGTTGGAGGAATGATTCCTGTGGTATTTTCTGCACTAGCAATGCAATCTGTAGGGAAGGCTGCTATGGAAATGGTTGAGGAAGTACGTCGCCAGTTTAGAGAAATTCCTGGAATTATGGAAGGAAAAGGTACTCCAGAGTACGCTAAATGTGTCGATATTTCTACAAAAGCTGCTTTAAGAGAAATGATATTACCAGGATTGATAACTATAATTACTCCAATTATTATCGGATTAGCATTTGGTGCTGAACCACTTGGAGGATATATGGCAGGTGTATGTGTGAGTGGTGTTATGTGGGCAATCTTCCAAAACAATGCAGGAGGTGCATGGGATAATGCTAAGAAATCATTCGAAGCAGGAGTTGAGATTAATGGCGAAATGACTTATAAAGGTTCTGATGCACACAAAGCTGCTGTAACTGGCGATACTGTCGGAGATCCATTTAAAGATACATCTGGCCCTTCAATGAACATTTTAATTAAGTTAACATGTCTTGTTGGATTAGTAATTGCCCCGATTTTAGGTGGTCATACATCTTCAGAAGATCATGCAGAAGCAGTAGTTAATGAGGTAATATTGAATGAAGATCGTGTGAATACAGAAATGAAGGTATTAGTTAAGAAAGAAAACGGAGCAAAAAATGCTACTGTCATTACAACTACAGAAAAAGATGGTAAAAAAGATGTTACCGTTGAAACGGTAGAAGGTGATGAAGTTGATAATTTAATTGCCGAGCACGAAGAATAAGTTATTATTTGATAACTCAATAGATAAAGGCGAACTGAAAAGTTCGCTTTTTTTATTTAATAGATAGCAGATTTCTTACCTACGATTTCTATATTTTCTGGATCAATCTTTAAAAGATACCAATCTTCAAATTTTTCTATGGCTCCGGTAATTTTTGATGGTTTTCCGATATAAGGCAGAACCTCTTTGTTTATGGGTTGTCCATTTAAATCAGTAATGAGATAATACTCAGAAATGTTATTACTATCGGTTGTTGCTAAAACAGGTGGAATTCCTCCCGAAACGCAACGAACGGCACAGCTGCGATGTATTTTTCCAAAACCTGGTTTCATCACACCAAAATAGCACTTTGGATCTATAATTTCACCTTCGAGCACCATTTCACTAATATGTTCTTTAGTTGGAATATGTCCACTACCATTCTCTAATAGCACTTTTTCATTATTGGTAATTTGTAATAGGGTTTTACCATTATAATAAATAAGATTGCCTTCAATAGAAAGTACTTTTCCATTAAGATTATCCTCCTTATTCAGCAGTTTTTGTAAAAAAGGATTGGCACTAGATTTACCGAATCCTAGCAATAAGACATTCTTAAATGTACTTTCATTTAATTGAACGCGAAGCATTGGATAGGGATCTTCGTGAAAAACTCCTACGACTTTTGTTTCATTATTAAGTTCGAATGTACTATTCTTAAAGGGTTTCTGAAAAAAGCTAAATAGTGAAGCCCCTAAAACAATAAATCCTAAAACAATCCATACAAATTGCTGTAATAATCTTTTGGTTTTAGCACCCAAACTCTCTTTGATGTAAGAAACATAAAATTCTTTTTCTTCCATATTAAAATTGTATAGGTTCTATTTCTGTTCCTTCTTCCTGCGCTTTTGGATGAATATATACTTGATTATCCTTTAACTTTAAATTATAAGTGGCTACTTTTTCTGTAAATGGCGGAGGTGATTGCCCGTTGTGTGGTAAATATTGATATCCATGCCATGGGCAGGTTATACAGCCATCAATAATCTTTCCTTCCCCTAATGGGCCTCCTTGGTGTTTACATACATTGTGGATGGCAGCTAATTTACCATTGTATTTAAAGATAGCAACGCGTTCGTTAGCTATGGTAAAGATCTTTGCTCTATCATTCTCTATTTCATCGATTGTACATACTTTAAGCCAGCCATTTTCTTGAGCGATATTGGCATTATCAATTTTATATTCTTTAAAGGCAGCAATCAGATGGAGGCTACTAATAATTATAAACCCTAGAATAAGAAACCCTATTGTGAATGGAGATGTTTCTTGTTGAAAAGCGCCTAAAAATACATGCGCTATAATTAAAGCGTAGGCAAAATACACAAGCATATGAAGTCTTTTCCAAGTTTTGGAAGATAGGTTAGCTAGAAAAAAATCGTGGCTTGTGGAGGCCATAATAAATAGAATAAGCAATGCTAAAAATCCAAGAACTTGAAATGGAAAATTCGTCAATGAATTATAATCCATATTTGATGTAAATATGGAATATATAGGATTCACATCACCTAAGGCATGGAACTGAAATATAGAAAATCCACCATGCACCAATGCCGCTAAAAACATACTTACCCCTAAATGCCTTCTATTATATAAAACCGGCAAGAATTTATTATTTAAACGGCTTAATGGCCCAATAACTAAAATGATATGTAACATAATTAATGCAAGTGTTCCAAAAGCCCTAATTATCAATGTTTCTATGCTCGTTTCAGAATTAAAAATAAAAGTTATAGTAGCGAATACAATTATATATAGCAACATGCCAAATGCAATAATTTTATCATATTGCTTTTTAAAGGGATTCCAGATAACTAGTTTATAATCTATTGCCATTAAAAGAGAATTTTAGTTATTTCTGTTTGCTTAATAGCATCATATAAAACGATACCTTTTAAATCTTCTTTAAAGGAAAAATGATAAATGCCAGATGTTGTGATCTGTCCAAGACTATTTAGATATGTTCCGTTTTTATCTATTGAATAGACGGTTGTAGAAGCATTTTTTAATGGAGTTTTTAGAATGACCTTTAAGTCATTCTTATATAAGTTAACCTTGATCAAATCATTTTCAGCGCTATTTAATGGCGCTCTTGAAGATATTTTTTCAATATTTTTAGAATGTTCTTTTGTATTTTTTAAATCCATTTCTTTCAAGGAAAAGAACATGAGAAGCGATATTATGATTACTAATAACAACCAAATAATACGATGAACATTACGTTGCCTAGAAGTCATGTTAAACAGATTTAGGTTTAAAGAATTTTTTTAAAAAAAATGGCCATGTAGCAATAATCCCTGGAAAAAGTAAAAAACGAACTCTTTTTTTAGAGTTTCCCAAATATGGATCTACTGTAGGCGCTTTGAATAAGAAATAAATTCCGAATAGAAAACCAATCAAAAAGTAAACCGCTAGCAGCATTAGAAAAATATTGATAAGGCTTTTCATATTAAATTAGATTAGCATCTGTTATAATTTCTAAAACGCCGGGGCCTGGTTGTTCATACAATGCTTTCAAAGCCGCTTCTAGTTTATTTTGAAGGGTTACGCGTTTTCCCCAAGCACCACAAGATTCTGCGAATTCTGCAAAATTTGGATTCGACAATGAAGTTTTCCATACATCAAATTCACCCGCACGTTGTTCTTTAGATATTTTACCTAGCTCATGATTATTTAGAACTATAAGTTTTATTGGCATATTGTATTTTACCAATGTGGTTATTTCTGCCAAGTATTGACAAACCCCACCATCACCAGCTACTGCAATAACAGGTCTAGAATTACCAACTGCGGTCCATGCGCCAATAGCCGCCGGGAGTGCAAAACCAATGGAACCTAAATACCCCGACATTAAAAAATCTTGATTTGTAGGCTCAAAATAACGACCAAAAGAGTAAGCATTATTTCCAACATCTACGCACATTACTGCATTGTATGGAGTGAGTTTATTCATAGTATCAAATACGGCAATAGAGCTAATACCTTTATCGGAGGTTTCTAGTAATCGCTTTGCTTTTTCTATTTTCCATATTTTCCAGCGATCTGCTATTTCCGTTCGCTGGTCATAAATAGGTTTAAATTGCGCTAAAGCTTGAGAGAATATGTCTAACGTTCGTGATATTTCTCCCCAAACAGCTACTTCAACCTGATGGAATTTACTTAAAGCTAAAGGATCAAAATCTATTTGTATAATTGGTTTTTTAGGAGTAATTCCGGTATGGTTAGAAAAAGAAGCACCAAAAACAATCAAGAGATCACTTTCGTTCATAAACCACGATGCAATCGGGGTACCGCTTCTTCCTAAAACACCACCTCCAAGAGGATGGTTATCGGCGATAAGTCCTTTTCCTTTAAAAGTAGTTACTACGCAAGCATTCAATTTTTCTGCAAAATCAATAATAGATTTCTTATGCTTTCGAGCACCATGCCCCATAATAATAACAGGCCTTTTTGATTTTTTTATAAGGGCAATGGCGTCCTCAACCGCTGCCTGAGGTGGCGCAATATCTAATGTCGTAATTCTATTTTTCGGACCTTTGGGCTTAGCTCCGGCTTTAGCAGGTCGCTCTTGAACTTCATCCGGAAAGGTTAAATGTGATACGTCTCTTTTTAGAAGTGAATGTTTTATAGCTAATGACATTAACTCTGCATGTCGACTATCGCTCTGCACTCTATGATTGAATTCTGCAACTGAATTAAAGGCTTGAACTAAATCTACTTCTTGAAAGTTACCGGTGCCAACCACCTGAGTAGCTACCTGACCTGTTAGTGCTAATAACGGTGCGCGGTCAACTTTTGCATCCCACATGCCTGTATACATATTAGTTGCTCCAGGGCCCGCAATTGAAAAACAGGCAGCGGGTTTTCCGGTTAGCTTACCATATGCAGAAGCGGCAAAGGCCGCAGTACCTTCATGACGAATACCATAGAAGCTCAGATTTCCTTTTTCTTCTTGTCTTCGCATAGCATCGGCGAAACCAAGATTAGAATGTCCAACCATTCCAAATACTTTTGTAACACCCCAATTCACCATAGTTTCTGCCATGATATCTGATATTGTGGTCTGATGAGGTGCCTCCTCTTCGAGTCCTACATATATAGCATCACCATCTTCTTTCACAGGGAATGTATCAATACCGTCATCATAACCTCCTGGTGGTTTTCCCGAACAAGGATCGAAATCCCAACCATGCCACGGACAGCGAAGTAATCCATTTTCAATTGAACCTTCACCTAAAGGACCTCCTTGATGTGGACATCGATTATCTAAAGCAGAGAACTTTCCTTTGTAATGTGTTAAGCAAATTCCTTTGTGAGCTGCAGTAACTGTTTTTACTCTTCCCTCTGGCAACTCACTTTTATTGTGAAGTACTTTATGCCAAATAATTTTTGTTTCTACCATGATATTATGGATTAATTCCTGCGTAAGTTATTCCTGTTAAATGGTGTATGTCTTTACTAAAAGTTGAAAGATCTTCTTTATTAAATTTTGAAATATCATCATAACCACAGGCTCTTGCAATTACTTTAATAAGGTTATTGGTTGCATCGAAATAGTTATGAAGCTGTTTTGCAGAACTATCAATAATTAATCTGCTTCTTAAAGATTCTTTTTGAGTGGCAATACCAACCGGACAGTTATTGGTTCCGCAAGCACGCATTCCCAAACAGCCAATTGCCTGAATGGCCGAATTAGAAACAGCAATGGCATCAGCACCGAGCATCATGGCTTTAGCAAAATCTTCTGCAATTCGTAATCCTCCGGTAATAACTAGTGTAATATCCTTGGCTCCAACTTTATCTAAATATGTTCTCGCTCTTGCTAAAGCGGGTATGGTCGGTACGTTTATATTATCTCTTAAAACAGTTGGAGCCGATCCGGTTCCTCCACCTCGGCCATCAAGAATAATATAATCAACACCAACATCGAGTGCAAATTGTATATCTTTTTCGATATGGCTAGCTGCTAGTTTAAACCCTACCGGTATTCCGCCTGTATGCTCTCTAACTTTAGCAGCAAATTCTTTAAAATCGTTAACACCATGAAAATTAGGAAACGTTGCTGGTGAGATAGCAGCTTCTCCTTCGTTCAAGCCTCGCACTTTGGCAATCTCAGCACTTACCTTATTGCCTGGTAAATGACCTCCCGTTCCCGTTTTTGCACCTTGCCCTCCTTTAAAATGAAATGCTTGAATGTTATCTAATTTATCCCATGTGAACCCAAATTGAGCAGAGGCCAATTCATAAAAATATTTAGAATTATTTTGTTGCTCTTCCGGAAGCATACCGCCTTCACCCGAGCAAATTCCAGTCCCGGCCAATTCAGCACCTTTTGACAATGCAATCTTCGCCTCACGGGATAAAGCACCAAAACTCATATCACTAACAAATACGGGTATCTCTAATTCTAATGGTTTTTTAGCTTTGGGTCCAATAACTACTTTGGTAACTACACTTTCATTATCTAACAGCGGACGATTGGTTAATTGAGCTGGTAAAAACTGTATGTCTGTCCATTTAGGTAAAGTATTTCTATTAACTCCCATTGACGCTGAAAAACCATGATGTCCTAATTTTTTTAGCCCATTCTTGGCTAGTTCTTTTATATATCCGGTATAGGGTTCGGTATCTTCAGGATGTGTATCGGCATAAGTACCTAAGTATTCATTTCTATTGAAGGGTTGAGGGTGCTCTTTTTCAAAAGCAATGACCTCAGTTGTATCAATTAATAATGAATCTCCTTCAATATATTCTTTAAATTTATGAAGCTGTTCATCGTTATTATATTCGCTAATACCGGTGTCGTAACGATAATCCCAACCATGAACACCACAGATTAAATTATTACCATCTATATGACCATCGGCTAATAATGCTCCTCTATGATGACAGCGACCATATAAGATAGAAATGCCTTTTTCATGTTTAATAATTACTAAATCGGTGTTTTTAACGAGTGCGTATGCTGGTTGTTTTTCTTTAAGGTCTGAAATTTTAGCAATTTCAATTTTGGTAGTTGCCATAAAATTGTTTGATTAGATAAGACGTTCTAATTTACAACTTTAAGACGAGAAGTATTTTAGTAGATTACAAATACGAGCGCTACTTTTCTTGAAAGCAAAGTTTATTTATACCCTATTGAAACTTAATATACCTTGGAGGAACAAGCCCGTTTAATCTCATATATACAAGCATTTGAGCTCTATGATGAGTAACGTGATCTGCTAGCAGTAAAAAAATTTGCCGCTTCGTTCTTTGTAATCCAAGGTAATCTAGTTGTATGTCAAATTGTGATGTGTTAAACGCTCTAATAACGTTTGCTGCTTCATCAAATGTTTTATTAATAAGAGTAATCATTTCTTTTTTTGATTTTGCACCCACTTGGAATGTTGTATCAATACGATGGTCTCTTGGCTTTCTATTACCAATTAAAGTTTGGCTATGCCAATCCACTGCGTATCCTAAATGCATTAAATTTTCGGCGAATGTTTTTGATTCGGGTGTAGCCTTAAAATTGTATTTATTTTCAGGCATAGCTTCTGCAACAAGAATTAAATATTTTTTGGAGTTCTCCCAGCGTTCTAAATAATCTTTGATAAAATTATCTTGTTGGGCAGATAGGGGGAATAGCATTAAATAAAAGAACAAGAATGTTACTAAGGAAAATGTGTGTTTCATAATTTATGGATTATGAAGCAAAGAACATTAAGGTGAAGGATAAAAGCTAGATTTTAAGGTAGTAATTAGGTACTAGTACCTGTACTATTTTTTAAATTTAAGTGCTAATTCATTTCTATTAGAAACATGAAGCTTTTGATAAATATTAGTAATATGAGATTTTACTGTATTTAAACTAATAAAGAGTTCGCTAGCTATTTCTTTATTGCTTTTGCCATCCAGAATAAGGCTTTTAATAGTGGTTTCTTGTCTGCTTAACGATACTTCCTTAATAGTCTTGTGTCTTCTTCTAATAGTTAGAATATAAAAATATAATAAGATACACGTAAGGATAGTAAGAATAAGAATGATCAATTTACTATTTGCGTATTTTTTTTCGGTTTCGTCTAATGAGTGCAAAGCTATTTTATTTTCCAAAAACAAATACTCGGTGGGATTTATATCACTCACTTTTAACTGCTCTAATAAATCTTTATAAAAAGAGAAATTTAGAAAAAGATCTTTTTCTAATAGATTTTTTTCTTCTAACTCTTTAATACTTATGAGCTTTACGGCTAGTATTTGTAAAGAATCTTTAGTGAAAGAATGTATTTCGTCTAAGTATTTCTTTTGATTTTTTTCTTCAGAAATTTTTGATTTAAAAGCTTTAAATTTTTGTAATTCGTAAGCCGTAGAATTATAAACGGGTTTTTTCTTTGGTGCAAGTTCAACTCTAGTAATAATAGAATCTTTGGCCGAAGCAACTAGGGTGTCTAAAACACTAGTTTGTGCAATAGTAAAGTTTAAAGTAGAGAGAAAAAATAGTATGAAAACTACTATTCTCATTTAAAACAAACCATGAATTTGAGCATCAATTTTATCAATAATAAAACCTAAGTCTTCTGGCTTATCAACGAAATCGAGATTATCTACATCTATAATTAAAAGTTTACCTTTAGTGTAGGTGGAAATCCATGCTTCATAACGCTCATTCAGGCGACTTAAATAATCAATACTAATGGTGTTTTCATATTCTCTTCCGCGTTTATGTATTTGCCCTACTAACGTTTGAATATTAGCTCGTAAATAGATAAGTAGGTCTGGCGGTGCAACCAATTTTTCCATTAACTCAAATAATGAAGAATAGTTGCTAAAATCACGATTGGTCATTAAACCCATAGCATGTAGATTCGGAGCGAAGATATGCGCATCTTCATAAATGGTACGATCTTGAATAATATTTTTACCACTTTCACGAATTTCTAAAATTTGACGGAATCTACTATTCAAAAAATAAATCTGTAAGTTAAATGACCAGCGTTCCATTTCACCATAAAAATCATCGAGATACGGATTTTCTTCTACAGACTCATAATGAGGGCTCCATCTATAGTGTTTCGCTAAAAGTTTGGTAAGGGTGGTTTTTCCGGCGCCAATGTTTCCTGCAATAGCAACGTGCATTATTTAGTTTTTTGTTTGATTATTTAAAGATGCTAAAGGTACTAATTTTTTAAAATGTCATACCTATAAAGCTTGTCGGAGCGGTAAAAATAGATTCTATTTTTATTAACAAAATAATTTGTTGATAAGTGTTTACTTTTAACACCACTAATTTTTAGATCACTATCATTTTTTTGAAAGTACAATTTACCGTTTTTAATAAAAACTAAATCATCATTAAAAGGTTGTATTGCCGAAACATCGCTAGACGACATTGCCTTAATAAAGCTTCCATATTCGTTAAATTGAATAACAGATGAATCTGATAGTAGCCAACAATATTCGTAGCTGCTAATTTGCCTTTTCGCTTCAAAATTAGTTTGATAAAATTGTAATGGTTGAGAGTCAAATACCGTTTGCTTCGTTTCATAATCCCAAAGAGTAATAATGTTGTCGTCTAAGCTATACAACCAAAGATTATTATTAGATGATACAGTAACAAAAGCTGCATTTTTACCATAGGATTCATCATTTAAATTGATGCGATCTGAAAGTTCATTTAAACGATTATCTAAAAAAATAATGGTATTAAAATCTCGATAAAATACTAAAATCTTTAACGGATTGATAATATCAATCGAGCTTATAATTCCTAGTTGCGTATTGGTATATGAATACGTTTGCTGCGAAGTTTTTTTATATAATGTATTTCCTTTTGTATAATAATAATTCTCAAAATCATCTACTCCAAAAAACTCATCGGCATTTAATGAAACAGAATCTAAAAATTGAGCCGTAAGGTCTTTCTGGCAAAATGATTTATTAAAAGAAATAACCAAGAAAATAAGTACTAAAAATCTCACAAAGGGCAAAATACTAAATTATTAATTAACAGATAAGTTTGTAACCATATCCTCTTACATTAATAATCTGAACCGAATCATCCTTTTTTAATTTTCTTCGAAGTTTGGTTATAAAAACATCCATACTACGTGCATTAAAAAAATCGTCATTACCCCAAAGTTTTTTTAATATAAAAGTTCTATCTAAAACCTCATTCTTTTTTTGTGTGAGATGTAATAACAATTCCGACTCTCTATGAGTTAAAAGCTCAGCATTTTTTTTGTAAATCAAAGTTTGCTTTTTATAATCAAAGAGATAATCACCTATAGCAATTTTTGAGATGTTTTGCTTTAACGTAATTCTATTTAATAATGAATTAATTCTCACAATAAGCTCTTCAATAGAAAAAGGTTTTTTTAGATAATCATTCCCTCCATGATTAAAGCCTTCAACCACATCTTTAGTTTGTGATTTAGCAGTAAGAAATATAATCGGAATAATTGAATTTTCTTCTCTTATTTCTTTTGCAAGCGTAAAGCCATCTTTCTTTGGCATCATTACATCTAAAACCAAGATATCAGGTATCTGTTTTTTATAAGCTTTATAAGCCTCTTCGCCATCTTTCGTTAAAACAACTTCAAAGTTTCGTGTTTCAAGACTCTCTTTTACTATTTGCCCTAAACTTGGTTCATCTTCAGCTAAAATAATTTTTATCAAATCACTCATTTGCTAAAGAAATTTTAAAAGCGGTATTTTTTGAATTAGAACTCAAACTAATAGTGCCTCCATGTTTTTCAACAATTTTTTTGGTATAATATAATCCAATTCCAAAACCTTTAACGTCATGTGTATTCCCTTTAGGGATGCGGTAAAATTTATCAAATATCTTTTCGCGTTGCTGTTTGTCGACACCTTCACCATTATCAGCTACGGTAATTTCTATCGTATTTAAAATTGAAGTTATGGTAATTTGAATAGTTTGCCCTCCATATTTAATGGCATTATCAATAAGATTAGAAATCGCATTTTCAAAATGAAATGAATCAACTTCTACATTTAAAGAAGATACATTTGACGAAAATTGTAGTTTCTTTTCCGTTGCGATTAGTTGATGTCTCTGAACTATTTTTTGGGTTAAGACAACGAGGTCTTCAAGTTCTCTTTTTAGTAATAATTTCTCACTATCTAGAGTGGCAGTTTCTAGTAATTTTTCTACCATGCCATGTAATTTTTTCAATTGAACTGAAGAAATACTAAGATACTTTCTTGTTTTCTCTTTATCGTTAACAGCATTAAAATTTTCTAGGGCTTCAACCGCCGTAGACACAGTGGCAATAGGAGTTTTGAATTCATGAGTGATATTACTAATTAGGTCATTTTTAATTTCGGCTAACTCTTTTTGTTGATTAATAATTTTTAAAAGATAAAATAGACTTGATATAACAGCTATGGCCAATAAAAGTGACAATAAAATTCCGGTTAGACTTCTTTTAAATGCTTCGTAAGAGGGGTTTTTATAGTGAAGTGTAAATTTTTCGTTCGGTCTTAAATAGGTAGATTTTGCATGGCTTGACAGATTAAACTTAGGTTGTTGATTAATTCTAGTAGAATGAAATAGCGTATCAGATTTGATATGGTCAAAATAATAAGATGTGGAAATTCTTTTAGTTTTAAGTTCTTTTTTTAAAATAGAATCTATTTTGTGATGATTTAAAGAATCATTTTGAATAGCTACAAAGATGGTTTGAAGCCCTTTAATTAATTTTAAACTATCCGTCGCTCTTTTTCCTCGAAAAACTTGAACTTCACTAACAGTATTTGTTGAATCAAAATGCAAGCCTTTTCTACCATTCTTAGAAAATTGGGTAAATCTCTTAATTCTGGGAAACTTTTGTAATGAGGTATCTTTAATATTTTTATGTAATCTTTTTTCTACTCCTGTAAATAATGAATCCATAAAGATAGAATCGAACTCTTCAAGTTCACGTTTCGAGTCAGTACTTATTTCAATCGTTGAAAATTCTAAATCCATCGTGTCTTTTTCAGAACGATTAAGAACCGAATTTATAATTCTACTTTTATTAATTTCATTATTCTGAATATTTTCAGATTCGACAATAGCAAAAAAATTCTTCTTAGAGAGATCTGTATAATAGGCTTCTATCGCATTGTCTAAACTTATTTGGATTTCGTTTAAAACACGTTGTTTATTGAGTTGATAGTTTTTGTAATTCCAATATAATTGCACGGCAATTGTTGTAATAATTGTTGCCGTTATTAAATAGAAAATCCAATTATATTTTTTAGTGTTCACGGTTCAAATATAAATAGTTATAGACTATAAAACGCACCACTTAACACTCGTTAACACTCGTTAACCAAGAATGTATTTTTCATAGTACATATTTGTATCAGAAAATAAACTTTACACATATGAAAAATAGCATCACATTTTTAATTTTAATCAGCTCTTTGTTGATCAATGCGCAAAACTTTCAAGGCAAGGCTACTTATAAAACGCATAGAAAAGTAGACATACAATTAGATAGTTCATCAAATGCACCTAGTGCTGACGTTCAAAAACAATTAATGAAACAATTGCAAAAGCAATTTCAACGAACGTATACATTGAGCTTTACAAAGTCAGAGTCTATATTTAAGCAGAATGAACAGTTAGAAACTCCCAAAGCTCAGGTTGGTGGAGCCGAAATTAGGATTATGGAAGTTGGAGGCGGAGGTACAGATGTGTTTTATAAAAACATAGCTGAAAAAAGATATACCAATAAAACAGAGATAAGCGGTAAGCGCTTTTTAATCCAAGATAATCTTGAAGATTTTGGCTGGGAAATGTCTGGTGAAACTAAAAATATTGGCAATTATACTTGTTATAAGGCTACTAGATCAAGAGAGGAAGACAGAATTTCACTAAGTGTAGAGAATGGTGAAGAAAAAGAAAATAGGGAAAAAGTAACGGTTATAACCACGGCTTGGTATACACCAGATATTCCAGTTAGCAATGGGCCAAGAGAATTTTGGGGCTTACCAGGATTAATCTTAGAAATTCAAGAAGGTAGAGAAACCATTGTATGCACCGAAATTATTTTAAATCCTTCCGAAAAAATTAATGTAGAAGAACCAACAAAAGGTAAATCGATATCACAAGAGAAGTTTGATAAAATTATGGACGATCATAGCAGAGAAATGATGGAGCGTTTTAGAAATAGAAGAAAAACCAGAGATGGTAACTCCATGAGAATAGAAATTCAAGGATAAATCATTCAGTAATGATTCACATACTAATTTACATCATTTTAATCCTATTGTTTTCATTTAAGTAAAAACGCGCTTAAAGAATAAATAAAATTTAATGAAAAGACTAATATACGTGGTCGTTCTGATGGCCACCTGGAGTACTTATGCCCAAATTACAATAACTGGCACGGTTAAAGATAGTGTAGGGAATGTATTAGAAATGGCTAATATAATTGCTATAAATCAGTTAACAAAAAAAATAGATTCATATGGCTTTACCGATTCACAAGGGAGGTATAAATTGAATCTATTAGAGAATTCGCCTTATAAAATAAAGGTAAGCTATATAGGCATGAAAACTACCGAAATTAGCTTGGAAACAAAGGAGTCTAACTTTGTTAAAGATATAAGCTTAATTGAAGACAATACATTAGAAGAGGTAAATCTAACGTATAAAATGCCAGTTACTATAAAAGGAGATACAATAATATATGATGCAGATTCTTTTAAAAGTGGACGAGAGAAAAAATTAGGCGATATATTACAAAAATTACCTGGTGTAGAAATTAATGATGAAGGAGAAATCAAGGTTGAAGGCAAAACAGTAGATAAAGTAATGGTAGAGGGAAAAGACTTTTTCGATGGAGATTCTAAGTTAGCAACAAAAAATATTCCTGCCAATGCTATCGATAAGGTTGAAGTATTAAAGAACTTTAATGAAGTTAATCAACTACGAAATGTTACCGACAATGAAGATAATATTGCACTTAATATTAAATTAAAAGAAGGAAAGAAAAACTTTTGGTTTGGAGATGTTAAAGTTGGCGGAGGTATAGGAATGGATGAATCAAGACATATTATAAATCCTAAATTATTTTATTACAGTCCGAAATATAGCCTAAATATAATGTCGAATATTAACGATGTTGGAGAAGTTCCTTTTACTTGGCGCGACTATTTTAAGTTTACCGGAGGCTTTGGAAACCTGGGCAATGGAGGTACTTCAATGAATGTGACCGATGACCTTGGTTTCTTGGTTATGCGTAATAATAGAGCCAAGAACATTGATGCTAAATTTGGAGCATTAAATTTTAGCTATTCACCTAGAAAAACATGGGATATAAGCGGGTTTGCAATTTATTCTGGTATGAAAACCGATATTGAACAAACCAGTGAACGTAACTATATAAATGCAGAAATCACAGAATTAACAAATAGTTTAACGAAACAAAAGAATGATCTGGGCCTTATTAAATTAAGCTCAAGGTATATACCCAATATAAATAATCATTTAGATTATGATATTTTCGGTAAGGTCTCTAAACTTAGTCAAGATCAGAATTTTTTCTCATCAGAACTTGAAACAATTTTAGAAAGCGAGTCACAATCTCCTTTTTCAATCAATCAGAACTTAAATTATTACTATACATTAAGCGATAGACATATCTTTGCGTTAAAAGCACAGCACCTTTGGCAAGATGAGGATCCTTTTTATAATGCACAGTTAGGGCAGTTGTCTTTTTCAAATACTCTAGGGCTGGATGGAAATCAGAGCCTGTTTAATGTTTCTCAAAATAATAGGGTAAAAACAAATAAAATAGATGCGAATTTAGATTATTACTATGTTATAAATTCTAAAAGCAATTTAAATGTAACGCTGGGTACAACATTAAGCAATCAGAAATTTAATTCAAATATTTATCAAATCTTAGATAACGGTTCAAGAAATGAAAATTTATCGTTGTCTACGTTAAATGATGTTGAGTACAACTTCAAAGATTTTTATGCAGGCTTACATTATAAATTTGTGACAGGTATTTTTACTTTTACTCAAGGAGTAACAGTACATAGTTATCTCGCAAGAAATATGCAGCTTGAAGATACTTTTACAAATAGGTTCACGAAACTTTTGCCAGATGCATTTATTAAGGTCAATCTTAAAAAATCTGAAACCTTACGTCTAGCTTATAATATGCAAGTTGGTTTTACAGATATTAATCAATTAGCAGAGGGGTTTGTGTTCAATAATTATAATCAATTATATTCTGGCAATAGAGTGTTAGAAAACTCCTTATCGCATAATGTTAATTTAAACTATTCAAGCTTTAGTATGTTTAATTATACCAATGTATTTGCTTCCATAAATTATAATAAACGAATTGATGGGATTAAATCTAATACTGAACAATTTGGTGTAGATCAACTAACAACATCAATCAACTCATTTTTTCCTGATGAAAGTATCTCAGCGAATGCTGATTTTCAGAAAAGTTTTAGAAAAGTAAAGGTTAATTTGGGTGGAAATGTCTCTTACTCTAAAAATAATAATTTGTTTACATCACCTCAAACCCAATTAACAGAGAATAGAGAATCTAAATCGTTTACTCAATCATACAGAGTAAAGGTGAGCTCTAATTTTAGACACGCTCCTAATTTTGATATTGGCTACAATTTCATGGTTAATGATTACAATCAGGGCTCGGTTAAGAGCAAGTTCTTTACGCACAGTCCGTATGTAAATTTTGATGCATTTATTTTTAAAGATTTTATCTTCAATACAAAATATACATACAATAATTATCGAACAGAAGAAAGAGCTATCAATAACTATAGTTTCTGGGATGCGCATTTAAGCTATCAAAAGAAAGATAGTAGCTGGGAGTATGCAATAAGTGTTACAAATATTTTAGATACTAAATCATTAAACACCGATAATACTGTTGAAAATATTTTTAATAGCACATCGGCTTATATTGTTCAGCCCAGGTATGTGATTTTAAGCATTATTTATAATTTATAAAAGCCTATGTGTAACCACTTTTAAATTAACTACGTCATAGGTACTGTAAGCAAGTAATAATTAAAAAATCAGTATTATGCACGCAGAAGAAATATTAATCCCTATAAGTTTATTCGGTTCAATTTTTGGAATTATCTACATCTACATTACCGCAAGAAACAAAGAGCGAATGTCAATGATAGAAAAAGGAGTTGATCCATCAATTTTCACTGCTAAAAGAAATTACGCTAATATGACCCTAAAGTTTGGGATGTTATTAATTGGTGTGGCGTTAGGTATTTTGGTAGGAGCTTTAATAGATGAATTTACCACACTACAAGAAGAGGTGGGCTATTTTTCTATGATCTTCTTGTTTGGCGGCTTGGCATTAGTTATGAATAGTATTATAGAGAATAAAAAATCTTAAAATTAAATAGACTAACCATTTCTTAACAGTAAAGACATCATTTGGTAACAGCTAAGTGATGTCTTTCTTTTTTATTTAATCTACAGGTAATACTAACTAAACAAAGGGTTTAACTTAGAGTACTACCTTGCGTGCTATTAGAAATAATCTAATTTTTTCAATGCCTAAAAAAAGCATCAAAAAAAGAAAGGTAGAACTCGTTGTTATTTCAGATATCCATCTTGGAACGTATGGCTGCCAAGCTAACGAATTACTTAATTATTTAAAGAGTATACAGCCTAAGAGGGTAATTCTTAATGGAGATATTATTGATATCTGGCAGTTTAAAAAGCATTATTGGCCCAAATCACACATGAAGGTAATCAAGCATATTATTGGCTGGATCACCAATGGTGTCGAGGTATATTACATCACAGGTAATCACGATGAAATGTTACGTCGTTTCGTAAATTTTAAAATCAATTCTTTTTCTATACAAAATAAAGTCGTGTTAGAATTAGATGGTCAAAAGGCATGGTTTTTTCACGGTGATGTTTTTGACGTTACCATGCAACATTCTAAATGGATCACTAAACTCGGAGCCATAGGTTATGATATGCTTATTTTACTAAATGGGGTTGTTAACAGCTTAAGCAAATTTTTAGGAAAAGGGAAAATATCACTATCGAAAAAGATTAAAGACAGCGTAAAGAGCGCTGTAAAATACATTAATAATTTTGAGCAAACCGTAGCCGATATTGCTATTGAAAATGAGTATGATTATGTGGTGTGTGGTCACATTCATCAACCAAAGATTAAAACTTATAAAAGTAAAAATGGTAAAGTTTTATATTTAAATTCTGGTGATTGGGTCGAAAACTTAACAGCTTTAGAATATCATCGCAAAAAATGGAGTATTTATCAGTATGATGAAGCACATTTTATGAATTTTAAAGACGTGCAAGTAATTGAAGATGATATCACTGAAAAATCTAACAAAGAAATTTTCAACGAACTATTAGCCGATTTTAACATACAACGAAGCTAAAAGATGAAGATTTTATATGCAATTCAGGGCACAGGCAATGGGCATTTGAGTAGAGCTGGAGAGGTGATTCCTGCCCTGATGAATAGGGCACAGGTTGATGTACTTGTAAGTGGTACAGAATCACAACTAAAACTTCCGTTTGAAGTAAAGTATAAATTTAAAGGTGTGAGCTTTGTTTTTGGAAAAAATGGAGGAATTAATTACTTAAAGACACTTAAGAAAAATAATATTTTTCGAATCATTAGGGAGATTAGAAAATGCAAGGTGAACGAGTATGATCTTGTTATAAATGATTTTGAACCTATTTCTGCCTGGGCGTGCTATTTTAAAAACATAGTTTGTGTATCGTTAAGCCATCAAGCAATTTTACTAGATGAAAGAGTGCCTAAACCCACCAAAAAAAGTAGGATTGGAAGTTTTATTTTAAGAAATTATGCACCTTCTGTAGAAAAATATGGATTTCATTTCAAAGCATATGGAAAGCGAATCTATTCTGCCGTAATAAGACATGCCATTCGAAAGCAAAAGGTGAAGAATAAAAAATATTATACCGTTTACTTACCGGCATACAGTGACGATAAGATTATTAAAGTACTGTCAAAAATAAAAGGGGTAAAATGGAAAGTTTTTTCAAAAAATTGCAAGAAACCATATCAGCGAAAAAATGTATTTATAAAACCCATCAAATCAAATGAATCTTTTGAGCGTAGTATGGCATGGTCAAAAGGAATTTTATGTGGTGCGGGGTTTGAAACTCCTGCAGAAGCATTGTTCTTAAAAAAGAAATTAATGGTAATACCTATGAAAGGTCAATATGAACAAGCATATAATGCAGAAAGTTTGCGTCAACTAGGAGTGCCAATAATAGAAAAATTAAGTAAAAAAAATGTGATAGCTATAGAACAATGGGTGCAGTCAGATAAAACTGTTCAGTTAAAGTTTCCTAATCAAATACAAGCTATTGTAGATAAGATATTAACAAACCATATTATTGCTACAGAACTTTCTAATGAGGTTCTTCAAGGCCTTTAGTGTTCAATATCTAGATATCTTTAAGTCTATTTGTCATTTTAATTTTCATTAAAAGTTTTCTAATGCAATAAGTTTAGCTTTAAATTCTTATTTTTCGCATAAATTTGAGGCAATGATAGAATTAGCTGGCATAATTATTCTAGGAATCTTAGCACAATGGGTAGCATGGCGGTTCAAAATTCCTGCTATTTTACCATTAATATTAATAGGATTGCTGGTTGGGCCTATAGCCGCTGAATACCTTTCTGAAGATGGTTCTAAATGGATTGAACCCGTTTGGAATGGTAAGAAGGGATTATTCCCTGGAGACGGTTTGTATTATTTTGTCTCATTGGCAATTAGTATTATCCTTTTTGAAGGAGGTCTTACGCTCCGTAAAGATGAGATAAAGAATGTTGGCCCGGCAATTACTAAATTAATTACACTAGGTTCTGTTGTTACCTTCTTTGGAGGAGCTGTTGCTGCACATTATTTCTTTGATTTAAATTGGGAAATATCGTTTTTATTCTCTGCATTAATTATCGTTACCGGACCTACTGTAATAACACCTATATTAAGAAATATACCACTAAAAAAGGATGTTTCCGCAGTATTGAAATGGGAGGGAATTCTTATTGACCCAATTGGGGCTTTAGTGGCTGTACTTGTTTTTGAGTTTATTAGTGTTGGCGGTGGTAGTGGGTATACAAAAACAGCATTTATAGAATTTGGGAAAATACTTCTGTTCGGAACTACGTTTGGATTCACTTTTGCACACGCACTAAAATTTGTAATTAATAAGAACATGATACCTCATTATCTCTTAAATGTGGTGTCTTTATCTACCGTACTACTTGTTTTTGTAATGTCCGATATATTCGCACATGAATCAGGTCTTTTGGCTGTTGTGGTGATGGGAATGGTCTTGGGGAATAGTAAACTTCAAAATTTAAGCGAAATATTATACTTTAAAGAATCTTTGAGTGTATTACTAATATCAATATTATTTATTCTCTTAGCGGCTAATATTAACATGTCTGACATGATGTTGCTTTATAGTTGGAAAACAGCATTGCTTTTTGCCACAGTTGTATTTATTATAAGACCGTTGGCTGTTTTTTTAAGTACCGGACAATCCAAGCTTAAAGTGAGTGAAAAAGTATTTATTAGTTGGGTGGGTCCTCGAGGGATCGTTGCTGCCGGTATCGCTTCATTATTTGGTTCAAAGTTAATGAAACAAGGAATTGCCGGAGCCGAGTATATAACGCCGTTGGTATTTATGATTGTTTTAGGAACGGTCTTATTAAATGCTACGACCGCACGACTTATTGCTAAAGTTTTAGGAGTATTTTTATCTAAATCTGATGGTATTTTGATAATAGGAGCGAGTCAATTGTCTCGTTTAATCGCCAAATATTTAAAAGATAATGATAGACATGTTGTTTTGGTTGATAGTAATGGAAGCAATATTCAAAAGGCTAAAGAGATAGGTTTAGAAGCTTCCAAAGAAGATATCTATTCAGAAGATCTTTCGAATAATATAGAGCTCAATGATATTGGGTTTTTATTGGCTCTTACCGGAAATGCAGAAATAAACACTTATGCAATAAATAAATTCAGAGATCAATTTGGAGAGAATGGAAGTTTTCGTTTAATAACGTCAGCCGAAATGAATGACCCAGAGAGTAATCCAAAAGAGGGGTTGTTTTCTCAGACAGATGATTTTATAAAACTTACCGATGTTGTTCGAGAGTTTCCTCAGATTCATGAAACTAAAATTAATTCCCGAGCTCACTTTGATGAATTACTAAAGATTACAAATAAGAATGAACTTTCAATACCATTGTTTATAAAAACTAAAACAGGAAGTCTTGAAATTATTCCAGCTTCGCTAAACGGAATCAAAATAGAAGACGGAGACGAATTTGTATATATGGGTGAAGAATTAGTAGCAACTAAGAACTAGTACCACTATTTTCCTATAATATGAATTTCAGTAAAATTCTTATCAACCACCATTGAATGTGTGCCATTTTTTTTCACATGTTTTAATGGAATAATTTCATTGTCTAATTCTATTTCTTTGATATCGAAAGGTAAACCATGAATGCATAGCTTGAAATTTTCATATTCGGTTATGAACTTACCTTCTTTGTGTTGTTGAAGAATCAATTCTGTTTTTCTTCCCGTTAGTTTAAAGGTTCTGAGACTATAACGACCTTTGGTATAATCATAACCGTCATGCGCATCATCAAAAAGTTGAGACTGCTCTTTACCTTCTTTATAATAAATATCGAGTGTTACCTCTTCAATTTTTCGCTCTCCTACATATTGCTGAACAGGATATTTAGGAATAATAGCTCCCTCTTTTATAAAAATAGGCATACTATCTATTTCGGCATCAACCCACTTTTCTTTTCCACCCTCAAAAACCTCATCATTCCACCAGTTATACCATTTGCCTCTTGGAATATACATTCTTCGCCCCTTTGCATTAGGTTCTTGTACTGGGCAAACTAGAATGTGATTGCCATAGATAAATTCATCGGTTCTATAATGTGTTTGATGATCTTCTTGATCATACATAACTAATGATTTCAGTATCGGAGTGCCATGATCTATCAAGTTCCAAAAAGCAGTATATAAATATGGTAGTAACTGATAGCGTATTTCTACAAATTTTCTAACGATATCTGTCACATCATCATCGAAAGCCCATGGCTCTTGGTCGCCATGATCACCAGACGAATGTACTCTGCAGAATGGATGGAAAATACCTAATTGTATCCACCTTGTAAATAATTCACCTTGTGGTTGTTCAGCAAAACCACCAATGTCACTACCAACAAATGAAAAACCAGACATTGCCATGCGTTGGGCTTGCACATTTGCAATCCATAAATGTTCCCAGGTAGCAATATTATCTCCAGTCCAAGAAGAAGTATAGCGTTGTGTACCAGAATATGCGGCTCTGGTAATTACAAACGGACGTTTAGGATATGCAAACTTCTTTAAACCATGATAAGTGGCTCGAGCCATTTGCATACCATAAATATTATGTGCCTTTCTATGACTACATGGATTTCCATCATAATCGTGACGAACGTCACTTGGGAATGTTTTATTTGGAACTTCCATAACTGCTGGCTCATTCATATCATTCCAAACACCTTTCACACCTATATCTTCAATAAGCTCCTTAAATAATCCGCTCCACCATTCACGTACTTCTTCTCTTGTGAAATCGGGGAAATAACATTCGCCGGGCCATACTTTTCCTTTCATGTAAGGACCATCTGCACGTTTACAGAAATAATCTTTTTCTAGAGCCTCTGAAAATACACTATAGTTCTTATCTACTTTTATCCCTGGATCAATAATCACAACAGTTTTAAAACCTTCATCTGATAGTTCTTTCACCATTTTCTTAGGGTCCGGAAAGTGCTCATTATTCCAGGTAAAACATCTAAAGCCATCCATATAATCAATATCAAGATAGATAGCGTCACAAGGAATTTTTAACTTTCTAAAAGTTGAGGTAATTTCCCTTACCTCACTTTCTGGATAATAACTCCATTTACATTGATGATAACCTAATGCCCAAAGTGGCGGTAATTGATGAGGTTTTCCGGTAAGATCCGTATAACTTTCAACAACATCTTGCATTTTGGGTCCGTAGAAAAAATAATAATTCATTTCACCACCTTGTGCCCAAAAGCTAGTTACATTCCTTCTTTCATTCCCAAAATCAAAATAACTTCTAAATGTATTGTCGAAGAAAATACCATATGCTTTATTATGATGTAAACCGGTATAGAACGGAATTGCCTTATAAATAGGGTCTGTGTCGCGACCATAGGCATACGAATCAGTTACCCAATTTTGAAAACGTTTCCCTTTTAAATTTAGATGATCTGGCTTATCTCCAAGACCATAATAGCTTTCACGATCTTTAATGGCCTTGCTCATTTTTACAATATTACCACCAAACTCATAACTTTCTTCCCAATGAAAGCCAAATTCATCTTCGTTTAGAAGTACATTATCAATAGCGTCATAGATTTTTACTTTGAGATTCTTTTTATCAATATTACAAATGAGTTTAGAAGTACTAATTTCATAATGATCTTTTTTTTCTTCAATTTCTAAGCGATTATAACCTTTACTGGCATATTTCGTTATTGCATAAGAAAAATCATTTTTAAAAGTACCTGTGGTAGAATATCTAAAACGTAATACACTATCTCTAACTACGGTTAATTGCAGCACTACATCGTTATCTGTATAAAAATAAAGTGTATCTACATCTTTTTTAAAGTCTACAATTTGTGATGGAAACAGATTTCCTTTATGTTCTAATTCAGTGTTTGTAATCATAAGTAACTACTTCTTTGTAAAAATCATGTAAAGAAAGGAAAAGTAAAGAGATTTAATAGGCTAAAACAGGCTAATTTCAACGAAAACGATGTAATTTTTAATACTTTACAAATATTTCAAAATTGTTATAAAAATGAAAATCATTTGAGGTACTTAAATGCTACCATACCTAATGGTGGAATGGTAATTTCGATTAAGTTTTCTCTAAAATGCCAATTTTCAGACTTGCTAATAAGGGATTTATTTTTATACTTACCGCTGCCGGCATATTTTTTAAGATCACTGTTGAAAATTTCTTTTAATTTCCCTTTATATGGAAGCCCAATTCTATAATGTTTACGTGGTTCGGGAGTCATATTGCAGGCTATTATAATATCATCTTTTTGATCATTTCCTTTACGTATATAAGTTAATATAGAATTTTCAGCATCATTATAATCTATCCATTCGAATCCTTCGGCTAAAAATTGTTTTTCATAAAGAGCAGGTTCTTTTTTATATAATAGATTTAAATCTTTAATCAATGATTGTATGCCTTTATGAACTTTATATTGTAATAAGTGCCAGTCTAAACTTTGCTGAAAATCCCATTCTTTACTTTGTCCAAATTCAGCCCCTTGAAATAATAATTTAGCTCCAGGATGTGTAAACATATAACTATACAATAACCTCAAATTTGCAAAGCGTTGCCATTCATCACCAGGCATTCGCCCTAAAATAGATCGTTTACCATAAACTACCTCATCATGACTTAAGGGTAGCATAAAGTTCTCTGTAAATGCATAAGTCATGCTAAATGTGAGATCATTTTGATGATGCTTTCGGTGAATAGGTTCTTTGGTGAAGTATTGCAATGTGTCATGCATCCAGCCCATCATCCACTTCATGCCGAAACCAAGCCCGCCTATAAATGTAGGTTTTGATACCATGGGGAATGATGTAGATTCTTCGGCAATCGTTTGAATATCTGGAAAACTGGCATAAACTGCTTCATTCATTTCTTTTAAGAATGTGATAGCATCGAGGTTTTCACGCCCTCCGAACCGATTTGGTTCCCATTGTCCATCTTCTCTAGAATAATCTAAGTATAACATGGATGCCACGGCATCTACACGCAATCCGTCTATATGATATTTATCTAACCAGAATATGGCATTACTGATTAAGAAGGATTTTACTTCATTTCTACCATAGTTAAATATCAGACTTTTCCAATCAGGATGATATCCTTTTCTTTTATCGGGATGTTCATATAAATTTGAACCATCAAAAAAACCTAAACCATGTGCATCTTCAGGAAAATGCGAAGGCACCCAATCTAGAATAACCCCAATATTATTTTGATGAAATTTATCTACAAGAAGTTTAAATTCTTCCGGATACCCAAAACGTGAAGTTGGAGCGAAATAACCCGTTAATTGATATCCCCAACTAGGATCATACGGATACTCCATAATAGGCATTAATTCTACATGCGTGAAGTTCATCTCTTTCACATAATTAACCAATTCATCGGCTAATTCATAATATGATAATGAACGGTGTTCTTCAACATGTTTTTTCCAAGATCCTAGATGCACTTCATATACCGAAAAAGGAGCATCTATCGCGTTATTTTTCTTACGGCTCCTCATCCATTTTGCATCTTCCCATTTATAATTCTCGTCATCCCAAATTATGGATGCCGTTTTTGGAGGATGTTCACACCGGCGAGCAAACGGATCAGCCTTCTCTGTTTTTATATCGTTGTGATGACTCTGTATTTTATATTTATAAATATTGCCTTTGCCAATATTCGGAATAAAACCTTCCCAAATACCACTACCATCCCAACGAACGTTTAACGCATGTTGATCTTCGTTCCAGTGATTAAAGTCGCCTATTACCGATACTGCTTTTGCACTTGGTGCCCATACTGCGAAGTAGGTACCTTCTACACTATTTAATGTTATGCTATGCGAACCAAACTTTTCGTATAAACGATGGTGTTTACCTGCTTTAAAAAGGTTAATATCAAAATCTGTAAACAGACTATAAGAAAGTACATTAGTCATAGGTATTGGTTAAATGGTATAACCGGGAGGAATCACAGCATCTTTTTTTATTACTACAATTCCTTCTTTAATAAAGTAGGTATCTGTTTCAATATCTTCTAAATGCTTACCTCCATTTATTTTTACATCATCTCCAATACGGCAATTTTTATCAATAATGGCATTTTTAATATAACAACGTTCACCTATACCCATTAAAATTTCAATATTGTTGTTTTCAATTTCTTCTAAAGATTCATAAGAGTCACAACCCATCATATATGTGTTAATAACGGTTGACTCATTGCCTATTCTTGATCGAATACCAATAACTGATTTCTCAATCTTAGCAGCATTTATAATACAACCTTCGGCAATAACGGTTTTCTCTAAAGAGGTTCCTGATATTTTTGATGTTGGAAGCATTCTAGCTCTCGTGTAAACTCGAGTTGAGCGCTCATAAAGATCGAATTTAGGAATATCGTCTGTTAATCCTAAATTGGCTTCAAAGAAAGAATCTATATTCCCAATATCGGTCCAATAACCTTCGTATTGATAACTTAATACTTTATGTTTATCAATAGATTGAGGAATAATCTCTTTACCAAAATCTATGGTATCAGGATTTTCCATCAATTTTACCAGTAGATCTTTGTTGAAGATATATATACCCATAGAAGCAAGATAAAATCGTTCTTCTTTTTTCATTTCTTCACTTACTTCAGAAGTCCAATTGGGTAATAATTTTGCTTCGGGCTTTTCAATAAAAGAGGTTATCGTATTGTTGGTGTCAGTTTTTAATATACCAAAAGAAGTTGCTTCTTTGGCATTTACAGGTAAGGTCGCAATAGAAATTTCGGCATTGCTTTCAACATGTTTATCGATCATCTCTTTGAAATCCATTTGATAGAGTTGATCACCAGATAGAATTAAGGCATATTCAAAATCATGACGTAAGAAGTGATGCATACTTTGCCGAACGGCATCAGCCGTACCTTGAAACCAAGTTTTATTCTTTGGAGTTTGCTCGGCCGCAAGTACATCTACAAAAGCAGAGCTAAAAAAACTAAAGTGATAGGTGTTTTTTATATGCCTGTTTAATGAGGCCGAATTAAATTGTGTTAACACGTACATACGTTTTATGTTTGAGTTAATACAATTTGAAATAGGAATATCTACTAATCTATATTTACCAGCAATTGGTACAGCCGGTTTCGATCTGCTTGCGGTAAGAGGATATAATCGAGACCCTTGACCGCCTCCTAAAATTATTGATAATACCTTGTCATTAACCATAACCCTTAGTTTAATAATTTATAAAGTTTTATATATTCATTTGCTGATACATTCCAAGAATGATCGATCTGCATTATTAGCTGACGATTTTCTTTGAAAGAATGTTGATTGCTATAGAAATTTGTAGCACGCCCAATAACAGCAACTATATTTTCTACTGATAATTTTTTAACCACAAGCCCAAAACCATTGGCGTCGATATCTATAACAGTATCTTTTAAACCTCCAACTTCTGTTACAATGGGTACACAGCCATATCTTAATGCATATAGCTGATTTAAACCACATGGCTCTACACGAGATGGCATTAATAAAAAATCTGCGCCAGCATAAATAATATGTGCTAGTTTTTCATCATAGCCGATAAATGCATTATAAGAAGTTAGGTCATTTGATTTTAACTGTTCTAATTGGTTTTCAATAGCATCATGCCCGGAGCCTAAAATCAAAAAAGAAATGTCATGTTGATCTAAACTCTGTTTAATAATATCTGGTAAAAGATCAGCACCTTTTTCACCAACTAATCTCCCGATAAATGCGAACAGTGGTTTTTTAATATCTAAACCAAAATGATCACAAAGCCACTTTTTATTTGTTTTTCTGCCAGATTGAACCGTTTTTTTAGAATAATTTTTTGGCAAGAAAGTATCTGTTTCTGTATTCCATACGGCGGTATCTATACCATTTAAAATTCCAATACTTTTGGCACTCTCATGGCTTAATAAATGCTCTAGACCGTTTGCATTAGATTTTAATTCTTCCATATAGTTTGGTGAAACGGCAGTAATGCGCCATGCACATTTGATGCCTGCCGCTAATGGATTGACACTACCATTCCAATCTAATAAACCTACATTAGAAAAATCAAATTCTGGTATTTTATAGATTTGATCATGAGAGAACCATCCCTGATATTGAGCATTGTGTATTGTGAGTACCGATGGTGTTTTTCTAAGTGCATCGTAACGGTATGATTGTGACATCATAAAAGGAATTAATCCGGTATGATGATCATGACAATGTATAACATCAGGTTTATTTTCTAATTCAGTAATCCAATCAAGTATGGCGATCTGAAATGCTAAAAACCTATCAGTATCATCATAAGAATAAACATAATCCGTATGCAAAAGATCGGGTTGATCAATGAGGAAAACATCAAAATCTAATGTGTTATTAAGTAACTCTAAGACCTTATATTCATATGTTTCAGTTCCTAAATTTAATGTAGATTCGTAAACAGACCTGAAAGAATTTTCTGCCGTAAATGCATTCTTATAAAAAGGTAAAATAACCTCGCTTTTTACATTCAAACTGTTTTGGTACTTTGGTAATGCACCAACAACATCGGCTAATCCGCCAACTTTAGCTATAGGGTAACATTCAGCACTGACATGTGTAATATGCATACCCTAAAATTACGAAATGTTTCATCGCGAAGTTTTAACGAATCGTAAAATTTAAGATAACGTTTTCGCTGGACAGTGCTATTTATTTAGTCATTTAGTTTTAGTACCGCCATAAATGCTTGCTGAGGAATTTCTACATTTCCAACCTGGCGCATCCGTTTTTTCCCTTTTTTCTGTTTTTCAAGAAGCTTACGTTTACGAGAAATATCACCACCATAACACTTTGCAGTTACATCTTTTCGAAGTGCTTTTACAGTTTCTCGAGAAATAATTTTAGAACCAATGGCCGCTTGAATTGGGATGTCAAATTGTTGACGCGGGATCAATTCTTTTAGTTTTTCACACATTCTTTTACCAATGTTGTACGCATTATCAGCATGTAGTAATGCCGATAGGGCATCTACATTTTGGCCATTTAATAGCACATCAACTTTCACCAGTTTAGAGGCACGCATACCAATAGGAGAATAATCAAATGAAGCATATCCTTTTGATACCGTTTTTAAGCGATCATAAAAATCGAAAACTATCTCAGCTAAAGGCATATCAAAATTGAGCTCAACACGCTCTGGAGTTAGATATGTTTGGTTAGTAATCTGCCCACGTTTTTCTATACATAAGCTCATTACAGGCCCAATAAAATCGGCTTTTGTAATAATTGAAGCCTTAATATAAGGTTCTTCAACTCTATTTAATTTTGATGGATCTGGTAAATCACTAGGATTATTTACCAAGATTAACTCATCAGGTTCTTTGTTAGTATAAGCATGGTACGATACGTTAGGTACTGTGGTAATCACAGTCATATCAAATTCACGCTCAAGACGTTCTTGAATAATTTCTAAGTGTAGCATTCCTAGGAATCCACAGCGGAAACCAAATCCTAAAGCAGCAGAACTTTCGGGTTGAAATACTAATGAAGCATCATTCAATTGCAATTTTTCCATCGAAGCACGAAGTTCTTCATAATCTTCGGTGTCAACCGGATAGATGCCAGCAAATACCATAGGTTTTACATCTTCGAAACCTTCAATCGCATTTTGTGTTGAGGTTTTGGCATCAGTAATAGTGTCACCAACTTTTACCTCACTGGCAGCTTTGATTCCAGTAATTAAATATCCAACATCACCAGTTTTAATGTTTTGTTTAGGTTCTTGCTTAAGTTTTAAAGTACCAACTTCATCAGCAAAATACTCATTGTTGGTTGCCATAAACTTAATGCGCTGCCCTTTTTTAATCTCACCATTCATAACTCTAAAATACGTCTCTATACCTCTATAAGGATTATAAACTGAGTCAAAAATTAAGGCTTGTAATGGCTCATCAGGATTTCCTTTCGGAGACGGGACACGATCAATAATAGCTTTTAAAATATTTTCAACACCAAATCCGGTTTTTCCACTGGCAGGAATAACTTCCGAGGCATCGCAACCTAATAAATCTACAATGTCATCAGTTACTTCTTCTGGATTTGCACTTGGTAAATCAACCTTATTTAATACCGGGATAATTTCTAGGTCATTCTCTAAGGCTAAGTACAAATTTGAAATAGTTTGTGCTTGTATACTTTGTGCGGCATCAACAATTAATAAGGCACCTTCACAGGCAGCGATTGAACGAGATACTTCATACGAGAAGTCAACATGACCAGGAGTGTCAATAAGATTTAGTATGTATTTTTCTCCTTCATATTCATAATCCATTTGTATGGCATGCGATTTAATGGTAATACCGCGCTCGCGTTCAAGATCCATGTCATCTAAAAGTTGGTCTTGCTTTTCACGATCAGTAATTGTACCGGTAAACTCCAACAATCTATCTGCCAAGGTACTTTTACCATGGTCTATATGCGCAATGATGCAAAAATTACGAATGTTCTTCATTCAAGTCCTACTAAAAATAAGGGCACAAAGATACTTAAATTAGCAATAAGATTATATGTATTTTTACAGAACCTATTTTTATGAACCTATGGAATTTAAACGACTTAAGAAACGTAAGCGCCCTAATTATAAACGTTCATTGATTTTGATCATTTTACTTTTGCTAGTGATCTATTTTTGGTTGAATGCTGAAAGTATAATGCAACGATTCCTTTAAAGCATGAATTTATTAATTACCGGAGCAACGGGATTGGTTGGAACCGAACTTGTTAAACAAAGTTTAGCTAAGGGTTATAAAGTTCATTATTTAACCACCAATAAATCTAAGATTGTTAGTCAAGATAATTATCAAGGATTTTATTGGAACCCTAATAATGGGGAAATAGATACGAATTGCCTTAATGGAGTGGATACTGTTATAAATTTAGCAGGAGCGAGTATTTCAAAGCGATGGACTAAAAAGTATAAAAGAGAAATATTAGAGAGTAGGATAGACTCGGTTAAAGTCTTGTATGAATTACTATCTAAGAATAAACATCATGTAAAGCATTTTTGCTCAGCTTCGGCATTAGGTATTTATCCATCTTCATTCACGAAAAAATACGAAGAGACAGAAACGCTGGTAAGTAGCGAGTTTTTAGGCAGGGTAGTTAAAGCATGGGAAGATGAAGTTGATACCCTTGGCGAATTAGAACTGATTGTTAGCAAAGTTAGAATCGGTATAGTTTTAACAAAAGAGGGAGGTGCTTTGATTGAAATGATAAAACCAATAAAATTAGGATTTGGTTCGGCTATTGGTGATGGTAAGCAATGGCAATCTTGGATACATGTAAAAGATTTAGCAAGATTGTTTTTATATGTGGTAGAAAATAATCTAAAGGGAATTTATAATGGGGTGTCATCTCAACCGATTACCAACGCTCAAATGACCAAGGCAATTGCAAAGCAATTAAAAAAGCCTTTATGGTTGCCAAATGTTCCTTCATTTATGATGAGGTTATTATTGGGCTACATGTCTGACCTGGTATTAGAAAGTCAGTACTTAACCAATGATAAAATTAAAGAAGCGGGATTTGAGTTTGAGTTTGATACCATTGAGCAAACTTTACAGAGCATTACTTTTAATTCTGAAACCTCGGTATAAGAAATCTGTTTTTCTAGATTTCTCAATCGCTATGCTCATTTCGAAATGACATCCCTAACCTTTTGTTAGGCGCCATGTGAGATTCAGAATTGCATTTTAATGAGGCTCAGATCTAAACTCAGAAGAAGTAGTATATTTAATCAGAAAGTTCTACTAACTTGTTCACTGTTCTCCAATTGCGTGATGAAGCTCTTACTTTAAGCTTACTTTCAAAAAAATTATTACTCATTTTAGCATTACCTGCCCCATTAGCAGCATAGAAATAAATAACCTTACCATCTAAAATATATTCTTCCGGACTATAATCATAAGTAGCCAGTATATCTATGTTTTTCTGTAGAGGTTTTTCTTGCAAGAATACTAGATAAAACTTTTTTGGATCTTTGGTTGTATCTTTTTCAAAAGGGTTGTTTACTATAGCATCTTTTATGTCTTCTGGAGTCAAAATAATAACGGTAACGTTAAAACCAAAATCACTAAATAACATCTGATGAATGATGTTTTCTAGTTTTTTTAAATCATTTTCATCGGATCTAAAAATAATATTGCCACTTTGAATATAAGTTACAACATCTTTAAAACTTAAAGCTTCAAAAGCTGCCTTGAGTTCCGCCATTTTTATCTTCTTTTGGCCACTAACATTAATACCACGAAGTAAACAAATAAATGTTCCCATTTATTTATTTCTATATTTTTCAAACCATGCCAAAATGTGATCTACTTTGGTAATCAATTGGCTTGGGCGCCTAACGATACCATGAGAAGCTCCTGGTATTTCAACTAACGCTGTTGGTATTTTTCTAATTTTTAAGGCGCCATACAATTGCTTGGCCTCGGAAAGAGGTGTTCGTAAGTCTGCAGTACCCACCATTACCAAAGTTGGCGTTTTAATTTTACCCACAAGAGAGACTGGCGAGAATTTCCAATAGGTTTCAAAATTTTCCCATGGTTGTCCAGGATAACGATAATCAGCATAATAGAAATAGTTGTCCGCCACTAAGGTCTTGCTAATCCAATTCATTACGGGCTTTACTACTGCGGCAGCTTTAAAACGATTATTCTTACCGATCACCCAGGCGGTCATAATACCACCCGCGCTACCCCCCGTAACGTACAACTCATTGGTGTTAATATACCCTTTAGCAATAACCGCATCTACACCGTCCATTACATCGTTATAATCTTCACCCGGATAATTATGATATAGTAGGTTCCCGAACTTTTCACCATAGCTGGTGCTTCCCCTTGGGTTTGGATAAAAAACAACATAGCCAGCCGCAGCATATAGCTGAATTTCAGGGGAGAAACGATCTCCATAATTTGAAATCGGGCCTCCATGATTTTCTACCATGAGTGGATATTTCTTTGAAGGATCAAAGTTTGGCGGATAAACAATCCATCCTTGAATTTTATTATCATCAACAGAAGAATTGTACCAGATTTCTTCTGTTTTACCAAGTTTTCTAAAAGATAAAATATCGTCGTTTAAGTTTAGAACTAATTTAGGTTTTTGCCCTTTAGAAAGGACTGCAATCTCAGCAGGATGATATGGTGTTGTATAGGTATAGGCAATTTTACCTGTACTTGAAATAGAGTAGGAGCCACCACCATATGGACGACCTATTGAGGTACCTCCCAGATTATCGGCTATTTTTGTGATTTTTCCAGAAAGCGTTGTATAGGCAATTTTAGTATTTCCTTGGTCGTCATAAGTAAAATACAGGCCTTTTCCATCTGAGCTCCATTTTAGGTTTGATTTACCACGGTCTAAATTAACATTGATAGTCTTTTTATTTGAGCCATCAATATTCATAAAGTAAATCTTATTTACCTGATAAGTTTGAATCTTATCATCATAACCCAAGTAAGCTATATGTTTTCCATTTGGCGATATGGCAAGACCAAAGTCAGGACCATTTCTATTGGTCAATGGGTTTACTTTTCCATTTATAATATCTAGAGTGTAGATTTCAGAATTGCGTGTTTCATATTCCCAATTTGGATTATGATTTCCACTAAAAAAGAGGGATTTACCATCTTTTGACCACTTTGGAACGCCATAATTAAGGTTTCCATTAGAAATTTGCCTAGCTGACCCTCCTTCTGCATTGATCATAAATAAATGCCGATACCCTGGTTTGGTATAACCAGAACCATCTGCTTCATATTTTAATCGCGTGGTTACTCTTGGATGATCGGCCCATTTCGCTCCTTTTGGTTTTTTAGGAGGTTTTACTAATGTAGGTTGTTTGCTATCTACTTTCATAGTAAATGCAATGTATTTTCCATTTGGAGACCAGGTTAAAGCACTTGGCGATTTTTCTAATTGTGTCAATCGTGCTATTTTGTTAGTTCTTAACCAATACACAAATATTTCAGAGCCATTTTTAGTACTGCTTGTAAAGGCTATCCTAGAGCCATCAGGAGACCATTTAGCGTTTGATTCATTTACATCATTATTGGTAAGCTTTGTATGATTCTGCCCGTTAGTATCTAATATCCACAAGCGAGAAATACGCTTGTCATTCATAATGTCAAATCCACTTCGTTGATAGACAATTTTAGTACCATCAGGTGAAATTTGAGGGTTTTGAGCCCACTCTAATTCAAAAACATCCAGATTTTTAAAGGGTGTTTTCTGTTGTGCTTGTAAAGAGGTAATAAGGAAAATAAATAAAAATAATAAGCTACGCATGGTGTATAAATTATGGAGCTTAAAGTTAGGAAAACTAATTAAGTTTTAAAGATTCTTAAGAAAATTGGAAAACTAACTGTTTCTACAGTTTCCTTCCAAAAAGGGGTTAATTGTTGAATTACAGTTGGAATTGGATTTTTACCCCTTGCATCGATGTAGTTCTGCACGCTAGACCAAGAATTTAGATATCCTTCTAAATGACTTAGTGACCATTGGGTATTGATAGAAAAGTATTGCTTCACTTCTAATTCGTAAAGATCTAGTTCTATAGATTGATATTTATTGTCAATATGTTTGCGTTCATCATTCCAATAAGAACCGATGGTTTTTGTATAAAAAGAGTTGATAATTTCATCTATTTCAGGACGAATATTTAATAATCCATATCCCCAAATGGCTAAAGTCCCCTTAGGTTTAAGTACCCGTTTTACCTCTTGAGTGAAAAATTGAAAGTCAAACCAATGAATCGCTTGAGCTGCAGTAATTAAATCAAAAGAACCATCTCGAAAATTTGTTTGTTCGGCACGTTGAACTGAATAAAAAACATTCTCTTTTTTTATGGCATTCTTGAGTTGATTTTCACTTAAATCGGTTGCATAAACATTTTCAAAATGACTTGCCAATACAGATGCTACTTGTCCGTTACCGGTTCCGCAATCCCAACAATTGCTTTTTTCATCAACAAAAGATAATATATATTGGTATAGTTCTAAAGGGTAATGTGGCCTAAATTTTTTATAGAATGAAGACTGTTTAGAGAATTTGTCTTTTGATTTTTTCAATAGTCTTACTTTTTTAAATTTCTAAAAACGAAATCTACTGATTTTTCTACCATTTAAGATAGTATAGTTATCAAACATATTAGCTGCGGTACAAATATGAACAGGTATGACCTTTAAAAGATCTCCTACAGAAACAGATTCGATAAATTTCTTTGAAGCACTAATTACGCCATGCTCTTGTGAGATTTTTTTTACAAATACGTTCTCAACAATTTTCGAACAACCGTTTTCATCCTCACTAAGTATACTGCCGTAAGTACGAGTGCCATCTAACTTGGTTAAAATATCTGAAGCAAAATGAATACTGCCTCCATAAATTAGTATTTCACCTATTTCTTTATGAATGGCGACAATTGGGCAGGCAATTGCAGTGGCAATTTCATCAATAGTACAGGAACCAATTTGTAATTGCATAATATCATAAAAAACAAATACTCCGGGACGCATTTCATCAATCATAGAAAAGTCGTTAGCCACAGAACAAGTGGGTGTATCTCCAATTGATACAATAATGTTTGGATATTGGTTTTCAAAATGGTGCTTTAATTTCATTATTTTCGAGATGCTTTCATTATGAACATTCTCAATTTCTTGTTGCGATCTACATTGATAGCTTTGCCCTGCATGGCCTAAAAATCCTTTTAGTGTAATATTTTTTGATTCTTGTATTTGCCTAAGTAAGGTTGAAATACCTTCAATATCGTTAGGTGCTAATCCGGCGCGATTATTACCAATATTAATTTTCACAAAGGCATTTACTTTAAATTCTAATTTGGTATCTATTATTTTGGTTGCTTCAGATGATTCGAGTAAAATATTCAGATTTATATTAGATGCTAAATTATTAATCGTATTTATCTCTAAAATATTTATAGGAAATGCAACTGTTATATCGTTCCATCCATCATCGGCAAAATATTTTGCCATTTCTAATGACGAAACGGTAATTTTAGTTACACCTAATTCTCGAAACCATTCGCCTATTTCTAGAGATTGATGCGTTTTAAAATGTGGTCTAAAATCAACATTATTCCTTTTGGCTTTGTCGGCCATTTTTTTAATATTGGCTTTGCATTTGCTTTCGTCTAAAAGTAGTGTTGGTTTGGAATACATGAATTGGTTTTTAGTATAGTTCTATTCTTTAAAATACCAAAAAGGAATGGTGGTAAAACTCACTTCAACCGTATCTTTTTCTCTAAAGCTGTCTCTTTTAAGGCGTAAGATATGTTTGCCTTCTGACAACTCCTTGATGCTGATATACGACTCAAAACCGAATTCTTTAGTGCGGCTTTCTCCTAAAATAAAGTTAGATTTATATTGAATACTATCTATGTAAATCTTATAGGTGTTGTTAAATGTTTTGAGATATTCTCTTTTTAAGCTATCTCGCTTTCTTACGTTTATGGAAGAGTTAGTAAATACAATATTTGTGTTCAACCCTCTTTTATCTTTTTCAGGCTTTAAGCCTTTGTTGCGAGAAAACATTCTATTTTCAATTCGATCGGAAAAAACTATAAAAATTTTAAGATGAGCATCTTTAATGGTCTTGGATGGAATAGCGGCTGTTTTTATAAACTGTCCCTCTTCTGTTAACATATCTTCATAGTTCTGATAATTTGCAAAGTACTCGGTAGAATTATTTGACTTATCAAAATAGTTAGACTGGCGATGCTCAATTGATGTGATAACTAGTAAAAGAATATAGATAGGAACCAATAAAAAGCTCAAACGCCTTCCAAATTTATTGTCAAGAAAATTATAGACCAAAGGTCTATATAAAAATGATAAGGTTACAAAGCTAAATAACCAGTAAAACGGAAAATAAATCTTCGAAATCCATTTTTTACGCTTTAAAAAGCCTTGGGTTAAAAAATCTATAAAAGTTAGAAATATACCTAAAATGAGTAGTAAAACTAGCGGTATACCAATACCTTTTCCCAACCAATCGGGCAAGTTGTCATTATCTAAGGTGTATTTAATTATGGCGACCAATGTAATGATGGTAAATGCAAAAGCCAGCACATAGAATATTAATAAGAATGAAATAGCAAATATTACACTACAATAGTTTTCGAGTGTCGCTATGTATTTGTCGAAAGAACCAATTTTTTTGCTAAGGTATTTGGTGAATTTCTCACTATATTTTAATTCGTCATAATTTATATCGCCAGATACATACCTAAGTCCTAAAGCGCCAATCCAAAGCCCGCGTAAGATGACATGTAATAGAAGATTAAAAAGTAAAATGGCGATTGATACCCTTAGGAACGTAAAAATTAAACCTCTGTAGATCTGATCATTACTTTGTGCTTCTTTAATGACTATTTCTACCGGATCCCAAGCAGAGAATAAACCAAAAATAGCAAAACCAGAAATAAGTAATTCTAGTTGCCAGCTTTCTTCTTGAAGTTTTTGTAATAATTTTTTAAAGGCAGGGTTGTTGAAGTCCTTACTCATGATCGATTAATTGATAAGGTAAGATACTAACTTATAAAAATAAAAAAAGCCTATCAAGTAAATGATAGACTTTTTTAATTGAAAAACGGTAATTTAAAATATTATAATACTTTTACGTTTACTGCGTTTAACCCTTTTCTTCCTTCTGTTAGATCGAATTCTACATTGTCTCCTTCACGAATATCATCAATCAAACCAGACACATGAACAAAATGCTCTTTGCCAGATTCTTCTTCGGTAATGAATCCAAATCCTTTAGAGTCATTAAAAAATTTTACGGTACCTCTACCCATAATAAAAAAATAAAATATTAATAAAGTGCAAAGGTAGTCTATTGAAATTCAATAGAATGTGTTTTTTTGATTTATTTTATTTTTTGATAAACTACTATTGTAGAGCTACTTAACTTCAGAATTAAGCATTTGCCACAATTTATCTTTTAATTCGGTTAAGCCGGAATGAGCAACAGAAGATATGAATAGGTGATCAATTTCATTAGGAAGTTCTTTTTCTATTTCCTCTATTAACTCATCATCAAGCATATCTGATTTCGAAATCGCCAAGAGTCGATCTTTATCCAAAAGTTCAGGATTATGCTTTTCTAATTCGTTTAAAAGAATATCATACTCTTTAGAAATATCAGCAGAATCTGCGGGTATTAAAAACAATAAGGCGGAATTACGTTCAATATGGCGTAAGAAACGATGACCCAAACCTTTTCCTTCCGCAGCACCTTCTATAATTCCTGGAATATCGGCCATTACAAAACTTTGAAAATCACGATATTCAACAATACCCAAATTGGGTTTTAAAGTTGTGAAAGCATAATCAGCAATCTTAGGTTTAGCAGCTGTTATTACAGATAAGAGTGTAGATTTTCCGGCATTCGGAAACCCTACCAAGCCTACATCGGCGAGTATTTTTAATTCTAATTGAAACCAACCTTCTTGCCCAGGAATTCCGGGTTGTGCGTATCTAGGTGTTTGGTTAGTAGATGACTTAAAATGCCAATTACCACGACCGCCCATACCGCCTTCAACCAATATCTTCTCTTGCTTATCTTCGGTTATTTCGAAGATTTGTTCATTGGTTTCTCCATCCCGAACAATAGTTCCTAACGGAACATCAATATAGATATCTTCACCATCCTTACCGGTACTACGATTTTTACTACCATCGCCACCATGTTCAACCTTAAAGTGTTTTTTGAATTTCATGTGGAAGAGCGTCCACATATTTTTATTACCACGAACAATTATATGACCTCCACGACCACCATCGCCACCATCAGGTCCTCCTTTTTGAATGTATTTTTCGCGATGTAAATGCACTGAGCCTTTACCTCCTTTTCCAGAAGATGCAAAAATCTTTATAAAGTCTACAAAATTGCCCTCAGTCATTTATCTTTTATTATTTCTGCTTTAGAATAGAAATCTTCTAATTAAAGCTCGCCAATCGCTTTACTTAATCGTTCAGTAATTTCTTCAATGCTGCCAACACCATTTACCCCAAAGTATTTATTTTGAGCTTCATAATAGTGCTGTAAAATAGCAGTTTTAGTGTTGTATTCGTTGAAGCGGTTTCTAATTTTATCTTCGTCGGTATCGTCTGAACGACCACTTGTTTTACCACGTTCTAATAAACGTTCAACCAATAAGTCTTCAGGTACTTCAAGAGCGATCATCCCATTAATACTTTCACCTTTTTCCGATAAAAACGCATCTAATGCCATCGCTTGGTCTTCTGTTCTTGGGAAACCGTCGAAAATAAATCCGTTTGCATCATGATTCTTATCTACTTCTGCTTTCAACATATTGATGGTTACCTCATCGGGCACTAAATCTCCAGCATCAATATATTTTTTGGCTAATTGCCCAAGTTCTGTTTCGTTCTTAATATTTTGTCTAAAAACTACACCAGTTGAGATGTGTACCAAGTTATATTTATCTTTTAAAATATCAGCTTGAGTTCCTTTTCCAGCTCCTGGGGGGCCAAATAATACGATGTTTGTCATTGTTTGTGTTGTGTGTTGATAAACGCTTTTTAAGTTTCTCCCTAAACCATCATAATCTAATCCATAACCAACAATAAATTTATCAGGTACCGAAATACCAATGTAATCTACTGGGAGCCCTTTACGAAAAACATCAGGTTTAAAGAAAAGCGTCGCTATTTTTAATTGTTTTACTTTTTGATTTCTAAAAATATCATAAATCTCTTCTAAGGTAGTACCTGTATCGATAATATCTTCGAGAATGACAACAGTTTTGCCTTCTAGATTTTCATCTATGCCAATAAGTTGTTTAACTGCTCCTGTTGAATTTTCGCCTTTATACGAAGCGAGCTTTACAAATGAAACTTCACAATTTCCTTTATATAAACGTATAAAATCAGCGGCAAATACAAATGATCCATTCATAATACCTACAAAAAGGGGTATTTCGCCATTGAGATCACTTTTTATGCGCTCAGCCATTCTATTTACAGTTTCAGCAATTTGCTTAGCTGAAATAAAGGGCTTAAAATATTTATCGTGAAGTTTTACACTGTTCATATTTCTAAAAAAATCAAACCGTTTTGAATCACTGTATTAACAGTATATACAAAACGGTTCGTCATAAATTTTAGTTTAGATTACTTCTTTTTTGTCAACTTAGTAGTAGTATCATACATAATTGGAGAAGCAATAAATAATGATGAATAGGTACCTACTATTACACCAACAATCATGGCGAACATGAATCCTTTAATAGAATCACCTCCAAAAATGAAGATAGATAACAATACAATTAAAGTGGTTAATGATGTATTGATGGTTCTACCTAATGTTGTGCTCAAAGCACTATTTACAGTCTTTGCAAATGGCCATGTGGTGTGCTTGTCTGCAAACTCTCTAATTCGGTCAAAAATTACCACGGTATCATTCAATGAATAACCAACTACGGTTAAAAGTGCTGCAATGAATGATTGACCAATCTCCATATCAAATGGTAGTACTTTCCAGAATAATGTAAAGATTGTTAATACAATTAATACATCGTGGAAAACAGCTGCAACGGCGCCTAAACTATATTGCCACTTTCTAAATCGTAATAAGATATATAAGAATACCACGATTAATGATCCTATAATTGCCCAAATGGCTTTTTGCTTAATATCATCGGCAATGGTCGGTCCAACTTCTAAGTATTTCATAATACCTATCTTATCTGCAGTTTCTTCTGTACCTACTTTAAAGTTTGTTAAGGTAGTTCCGTCAGGTAAGTATGTTTGTAATCCATTAAATAATAATTCTTGAATTTCATCACTTACTGCGATATCATTATCTTCAACTTTATAATCAGTTGTTATCTTTAATTGATTAGAACCTCCATATGTTTTTACTTCTGGAGCATCACCAAATACCTCTTTTAAAGAAGTTCTTGCTTCAGTAGCGCTTACTGGTTGATCAAAACGAACAGTATACGTTCTACCACCTTTAAAATCTACACCTTGGTTAAAACCTTGAGTAAACATGGAAGCTAAACCTATAATAATAACTATACCAGAAATGATATAAGCTAATTTTCTTTTCTTTAAAAACTCAACATTAATATTTTGGAACCACCCTTTGGTAATGTTTGTATTGAAGGTCATGCCATAGTCTTTATTGGCATACCAATCAACCAATAATCGAGTAATAAATACTGCAGATACTAAAGATGTAGCAATACCTATCATTAAAGTTGTAGCGAAACCTCTAATAGGACCTGAACCAAAAACGTACAAGATAAAACCAGTTAAGAAAGTAGTTACGTTGGCATCAATAATGGCAGATAAAGCACCTTTTACACTAAACCCTTCAACAATAGCCTCTTTTAATACTTTTCCTCTGCTTAAAGCCTCTTTAATTCGTTCATAAATAATTACGTTGGCATCTACTGCCATACCAATGGTAATGATAATACCGGCAACACCTGGAAGTGTTAATACAGCACTAAATGCAGTTAGTACACCAAAGATGAATAGAATGTTTAATACCAAAGCGATATCAGCAAAAATTCCTGCTTTACCATAGTAGAAGATCATCCAGATTAATACCAGAACGAGCGCAATGCTAAATGCTACAAAACTATTGTTTATTGATTCTTGACCTAATGAAGGACCAACAACAGATGATTCTAGTATGCGAGCACCTGCCGGTAGCTTACCAGACTTTAAAGCATTTGCTAAATCTTGTGCTTCATCAATTGTGAAATTACCAGAAATTGACGTTCTTCCGTTAGGAATAGGTTCGTTTACGTTTGGAGCAGAATAAACTAAGTTATCTAAAACCACAGCAACAAATTTTCCAACGTTCTCTTCAGTCATGCGGCCCCATTGCTTAGTTCCTTTACTATTCATGTTCATGGTAACCTCAGGATTGATTCCTAATTGATCAAATACTTGACTAGCATCAGAAACTACGTCACCATTAATAGGAGCTTCATCTTCTCTATTTGATTTTATTGCATATAGATTGATTACTTCAGAATCTTCAATAGGTTTTGCTTCCCATAAGAACTTTGCATAGGTCATATTTGAAGGAAGTAAAGCGCGTACTTCTTTCATAGCTAAGTACTCGTTTACTGTAGCTGTATCTTTCACGCTCGCATAACCAACTGCAGAACTTCTTTGTTGTTGATTTTGTGGAATACTAGGGTAGAAAATAGAAAACAAAGGGTTTGCGGCTTTTGTGTCTATAGAGTCTTGAACTTCACCTAATAATTCATCGATCTCTGCATCTTTAGAAATTGTAGTATCCTGCTCTTCTTCAGGAGCTTGATCCTTTAATATCTCTGCTAATCTTGTGTTTGCCTGAATAAAGAAGTTTGAAGTTTCGGTATTTTCAAAAACTTCCCAAAACTCTAACTTAGCAATACCTGTCAATAATTTCTTTACACGATCAATATCTTTCGCTCCAGGTAACTGAATTGAAATTCTACCCGATTCGCCTATTTGTTGAATGCTTGGTGAGGTAACACCAAAACGGTCAATACGATTACGTAATACCTCAAATGCAGTGCTGATTGAACCTTTAACCTCTTCTCTTAAAAGAGGCTTAACCTCGTCATCAGACATTTTAAAGTTTATCTTATCCTTTAAAGATTTATTACCAAAGATAGTAGGGTCACTTAAGCGAACCGACCCATTACTTGCTTTTGCAAAGGTGTCAAAGAACAGATTTAGATAATCATCATCACTATTTTTTTGAGCTTCTGTAGCATCCGCTAAAGCTTTATTAAAAACTGGGTTTTTAGATTGATTAGAAAGTCCAGCTAAAATATCTCTTACAGATACTTCTAAAGTGGCGTCTATTCCTCCTTTAAGGTCTAAACCTAAATTGATAGCACGATCTCTAACTTCTTTACCCGTATATTTTGTAAATCCATAATTAGCTATGGGTAAATTAGCTACCGAATCTAAATATGCTTGTTCTTGTTGAGCATTACCATTTGCATAAGCCTTTGCATCATCATTTATAGTGTTATTTACCCAAGTAAATGATAAATAATACACACAAATTAATCCAAAAATTATGGCTAATGTTCTTATGAGTCCTTTGTTCTGCATTCTCTTTTCTGTTTAAAAAATCTTCAATTTGTAATTAACGCGCAAATATAGTATTTCGATAATGAATAGCCAATTGTTTTGCACTTTTTTCTTTTTCAGCTTCTTAAGTCAAAAATCTTAGGAAATAATTGATTTTACCATGTTCATTCTTAAAATTCTTAGATGTAAATTTTAGTATATTAGCACTCTTAAATTCTTCAAAATGGCCCACCTTACCGATATTGAAATTGCACAACAAAATAAAATGCAGCACATTAAAGAAGTGGCTGCTAAAATTAATGTAGATGAAGATGATCTTATTCTTTTCGGAAAATATAAAGCAAAGCTTCCTATTCGATTGATAAATGAAGAAAAGATCAGCCAAAATAATTTGGTATTAGTAACTGCATTAACACCAACGCCAGCCGGTGAGGGGAAAACAACAGTTTCTATTGGGCTAAATGAGGGGCTAAATAAAATTGGTAAACAAGCAACTGTAGTGCTTCGTGAGCCATCGTTGGGTCCTGTTTTTGGTATAAAAGGAGGTGCAGCCGGAGGAGGTTATTCTCAAGTTGTTCCAATGGAAGATATCAACCTCCATTTTACTGGAGATTTTAATGCAGTTGAAAAAGCCAACAACTTGCTGTCTGCGCTAATAGATAATAATTTACAAAGCAAGGTTAATAATTTAGGAATTGACCCTAGAACAATTGTTTGGAAACGTGTTATTGACATGAATGACAGGGCTTTGCGAGAAATTACAATTGGCCTTGGTGGTATTTCAAACGGTGTTCCGCGTGAGGATGGTTTTAATATTACACCGGCCTCTGAAGTAATGGCAATTCTTTGTATGGCAAAAGATTTTGATGACCTAAAAAAGCGATTGGGTGATATTTTTGTAGGGTTTACTTTTGATAAAAAACCAATTTTTGCTAGAGATCTTAAAGCCGAAAATGCAATGGCTATTCTGTTGAAGGATGCTATTAAGCCAAATTTAGTACAAACGCTTGAAGGCAATCCGGCAATTATACATGGTGGCCCTTTTGCTAATATTGCGCAGGGAACGAATACAATTATTGCAACTAAGATGGGCTTATCATTATCAAATTATGTGGTGACCGAAGCTGGTTTCGGAGCGGATCTTGGTGCCGAAAAGTTTTTAAATATTAAATCTGCTTACGCCAAGTTAAATCCGAAATGTGTGGTATTAGTTGCAACAATTAGAGCATTGCGTCATCATGGAGGTTCGCCAAAAGATGAATACAATACACCAAGTGTTGAACGCGTAAAAAATGGCTTTGAAAATCTTGAAAAGCATATTGAGAACATTAGAAAGTTTAATATTGAGCCGGTTGTGGCCATTAATAATTTTATCAGTGATTCTCAAGAGGAAGTAGATTTTGTAATTGATAAATGCAAATCTTTAGGAGTGCATGCAGTAGTCTCTAAAGGATGGGCAGAAGGAGGAAATGGAACGCAAGATTTGGCTAGAGCGGTGGTAGATGTTGTTGAAAATAAATCAACAGTATTTAAACCTTTATATGATTGGAAATCGCCGGTAGTTGAAAAAATCGAAAAGATCGCTAATGAGATTTATGGTGCCGATGGTGTAGTTTTTGATAATAGAGCTAGATTAAACCTAAAACGAATAGACCGTTTAGGGTTTAATGATTTTGCTATCTGTATGGCAAAGACACAAAAGTCATTTTCTGATAATGAAAAACTAATAGGGCGCCCTTCTGGATTTAAAGTAACTGTAAGAGAAATAGAAATCGCAGCCGGAGCTCAGTTTTTAATACCTATACTCGGAAAAATGATGCGTATGCCAGGCTTGCCAGGACAGCCGGCTTCAGAAAATATGACCATAGATAACGATGGTGTCATTTCTGGATTATCGTAATCCATTCGTTAAAAATTGTAACATAATTTGCATTTCAGCTACTAATTATAAAATTAAAAATTTTATAAAATGAGAAAAGTAATGATGTTGGCATCACTAGTAGCTATTTTAATAAGTTGCAGTAGTGTGAAAACAGCAGCACCAAATGATTTAGCTACACAACTACCCATAACGTCTTTTATCGACCTAACTAAAGTTGCCAATGATAAAGTTCCCGTGTCCATTAACCCTGGGCGTTTTACTATCGATACTGTAACCTATCGCTTGCCTAAAGTAGTTCAAGGCACCTATGAGGTTAGTGATTTCGGATATTTTATAGACGATTTTAAAGCATTTGACTATGAGGGAAATGAGATAGCAACAGAAAAAATAGCCACCAATACTTGGAAAATCCCAAATGCTACAAGTTTAGACCAGATTACATATTTGGTAAATGACACCTTTGATGTTGAAAATAATAAGGAAATAACCACACCTTATTCAATGGCGGGCACAAATATTGAGCCGGATAATTATGTGTTGAACCTACATGGTTTTATTGGTTATTTTGATTCTTTAAAGAATAATCAATACAAACTAGGGGTTAATGCACCTGCAGATTTCGTTCGAACTTCAGCATTACAACAAGTTGGCACTACAACGAGTGAAGATGGAAAGTCAATGACTTCAAACTATTTCGCTCAGCGATATTTCGATATAACTGATAACCCGATGATGTATGGTAATTTAACGGTTGAAGAATTTCAGGTAGGCGACATTAAAATTGTTTTGAGTGTTTATTCACCGAACAAAAAACATTCGGCAGCCTCTTTAAAAGAGACCATATATACCATGATGAAAGCTCAAAAAGCATATTTGGGTGACGTTAATAGTACACCACGTTATGATATTTATGTTTATTTGGCGAGAGGTGATAAAGATGCACCAACAAAATTTGGAGCCCTAGAACACCATACTTCTACAGTAGTGGTAATGCCAGAATCTATGCCCGATCAGGCACTTGCTAAAAGTTTAGTAGACATAGTTTCGCATGAGTTTTTTCACATTGTAACACCATTGAGTGTGCACTCAGAAGATGTTCACTATTTTGATTACAACCAACCAACTTTTTCTAAACATTTATGGATGTATGAAGGAATGACTGAATACTTTGCCACATTATTTCAAATCAATCAAGATTTAGTTTCGGAAGATGAATTTTATACGAAAGTGATGAATAAAATAAACTCATCTTTAGGGTATAATGATGCATTGAGTTTTACCAAAATGAGTGAGAATATTCTTGAGAAAGAAAATGCCGATAATTATGGTAACGTATATCAAAAAGGAGCTTTAATCGGTATGTGTTTGGATATTTTAATGAGAGAAGAAAGTGATGGGAATAGAGGAGTTTTAAGCTTAATGAAAGAATTATCACTAAAATATGGAAAGAATAAGCCCTTTGAAGATGATAAGATCATAGAAGAGATAGTAGCCATGACCTATCCGTCAATAGGACAATTCTTTACAACTCATGTAATTGGTGAAACTCCAATTGATTATAATCAGTTTTTTAATAAAGTAGGCTTAGAGGTTAAAGAATCTAAGGTTAAAACGAACTATGTTCAAAATGCTGGAGCACTAATTTTTGCAGGAGATCAAGAAAAGGGTAAAATTTATTTTAACGACTTAGTGGCAAATAATAGTTTTTGGAACGAGCAGGGTGTAAAACCAAAAGATATTATTAAGACGGTTAATGGAACTGAGGTTACGTTGCAAAATGCGAACCAAGTGATTGGGCAAGTTTTTGGATGGCAACCTGGGCAAGAAGTTGAGGTAGTTCTAGATAGAGAAGGTACAGAAATACCAATTAAAACTACGTTAACACAATCTTATACAAAAGGGAAAAAACTCAACCCAAAAGAAAATACAAGTGAAGCACAAGTTAAGTTGAGAAATGCTTGGATAAAAGGCTAGGAAACTTGAAGAAATGAAAACTCATAAATAAAAAACCAGCCTTTTGGCTGGTTTTTTATTGTAATTTAGTCTACACCAGCGGGTGTTGGCTTTTCCATTTTTGAGTAGCCTTCAGGTACTGTCATGTCAAATTTACTGTCATCTACCTTTTCTTCTTTTACGTTAGTAACCTCAATAGTAATTTGCATGTCTATTGGGCCTTGTTTTGTGTTTAAGATCATATATAAAGGAAATCCGTTGATCTTATCTCCAAGCCCTACAGTATTTTGATTAGGAGCAGTTATTTTATCTGTAACATACATCGTCATTTTATTTTCTACGCCATCTTTAATGGCTACAACATCATACCCTTTACAAGTATAGCCAGCTACTACCTTTTCGTTTCCGTTTTCTGTAACCGTAATATTTTTCAAATCATCTGGAGATACAGAAATATCTGACTCAGTATATTTTTTACCCATCATAGGATTGTCCATCAACACTAATATTTTTTTCGTATTGCTATCTACAATAGAGGTATTATTTCCGGTCATTTGATGATTCTGCTCTGTTCTAGACTTCGTTTCCTTAAAATAAGTTGTGGCCGTTATATCTCCCATCATAGCCAGAGCCGCTTTTGCCTGCTCATTGTCGGTAGACATGGTCATTTTTAACGTTAGTACCCCTTCCTTCAGCTCTTTTTGAGCGAAAGTATTAAAGCTAAGCGCTATAGTAAACAATAAAATTATTTTTTTCATTTTTTGATAAGTTTATAATTAATAAAACCTCTTCCATTGATATTTAATGAAAGAGGCTTGGTTTATAAGTGTTTGATTTTTAGATATCTAATAATGTATTGGTTTTAGATACGCCAGCTGCCGATTCGGTCATGTGTGCTTTCTCAGCATCGCTTAAATCTATTTCTACAATTTTTTCAATTCCATTTCGACCCAATACTACAGGAACTCCAATGCAAAGGTCTGACAAACCATATTCTCCATTTAATAATGTAGAACAAGGGTAAATTTTCTTCTGGTCACAAGCAATAGCTTGAACCAGTCCGCTCACTGCAGCGCCTGGAGCGTACCAAGCGGAAGTCCCTAATAATTTAGTTAATGTAGCACCACCTACTTTTGTGTCTTCCTTTACCTGATTTAAGCGTTCTTCAGAAATGAATTCAGAAACAGGAACCGAATTTCTTGTTGCCAATCGAGTTAAAGGAACCATACCTTTATCAGAATGCCCACCAATTACCATTCCATCAACATCAGAAATAGGAGCACCTAAAGCTTCAGCAAGACGATATTTAAAGCGAGCAGAATCTAATGCACCACCCATACCAATAATTCTATTTTTTGGTAAATCGGTTGTTTTATGAACTAAGTAGGTCATTGTATCCATTGGATTTGATACCACGATCATAATTGTATTTGGCGAATGTTCAATTAAATTCGCTGAAACAGATTTTACAATACCAGCATTGATACCAATTAATTCCTCACGAGTCATACCAGGTTTACGCGGAATACCAGATGTAATTACGCAAATATCAGAATTGGCTGTTTTAGTATAATCATTAGTTGTACCTACAATTTTGGTGTCAAATCCATTAAGAGAAGCTGTTTGCATTAAATCCATGGCTTTGCCCTCAGCAACACCTTCTTTAATATCTAATAGCACAACTTCTGATGCAAAATCTTTAATGGCGATATATTCGGCACAACTGGCACCAACTGCACCAGCACCTACTACAGTTACTTTCATTTTTAATTTTTGTTGTTTTTAATTATTATATATCAATGTTTGCGTAAATCGCATTATTCTCTATAAATTCTCTCCTTGGAGGAACGTCATCACCCATTAGCATAGAGAAGATTCTGTCTGCTTCGGCACCATTGTCTATAGTAACTAAGCGCATAGTTCTAAATTCAGGATTCATTGTAGTATCCCATAGCTGTTCTGCGTTCATTTCACCAAGACCTTTATATCTTTGAATTGAGGCGCTACCTCCAAATTTCTCTACGATGACATCACGTTCTTCATCATTCCACGCATATTCTTTCTTCGCTCCTTTTTTTACTAAATAAAGTGGAGGGGCAGCAATATAAACATAACCTTCTTCAATTAATTCTCTCATGTATCTAAAGAAGAAAGTAAGAATTAACGTTGCAATATGGCTACCATCTACGTCGGCATCACACATAATTACAATTTTATGGTAGCGAAGTTTCTCTAAATTTAAGGCTTTACTATCTTCTTCGGTTCCTATGGTAACACCTAAAGCTGTAAACATGTTTTTGATTTCTTCGTTTTCAAAAACTTTATGCTGCATTGCTTTTTCCACATTCAATATTTTACCACGTAATGGCAAAATAGCCTGGAAGTTACGGTCACGTCCTTGCTTTGCTGTACCACCTGCAGAATCACCCTCAACCAAGAATATTTCACATTTTTCTGGTTCGCTCCAAGCGCAATCAGATAATTTACCAGGTAAACCACCACCGCTCATAACTGTTTTACGTTGCACCATTTCACGCGCTTTACGGGCTGCATGACGCGCCTGAGCAGCTAATATTACTTTTTGAACAATGGTTTTTGCGTCATTAGGATTTTCCTCTAAATAATTAGTTAACATTTCAGAAACGGCCTGACTAACAGCAGATGTAACCTCTCTGTTTCCTAATTTGGTTTTAGTTTGTCCTTCAAACTGTGGCTCAGCAACTTTTACAGAAATAATTGCAGTTAATCCTTCACGGAAGTCATCACCAGCAATTTCAAATTTTAATTTATCTAGCATTCCTGAAGCTTCAGCATATTTCTTTAAAGTACCCGTTAGCCCTCTTCTGAAACCTGATAAATGGGTGCCTCCTTCATGGGTGTTGATATTGTTTACATAAGAGTGCAAGTTTTCAGTATATGAAGTATTATATACCATTGCTACTTCAACAGGAATGCCATTTTTTTCACCTTCCATGGAGATAACATCTGATGTTAACTGCTCTCTAGTTGCATCTAGATATCTAACAAATTCTTTAAGGCCTTCTTCACTATAAAAATCTTCTCTAATAAAGTTACCTTCATCGTCATTGTTGCGTTTATCAGTAATTGATATTTTAATTCCTTTATTTAGGTACGAAAGTTCACGTAAACGTGTAGCTAAAGTTTCGTAATTAAAAACTATTTCAGACTGAAAAATGGTATCATCAGGAGAAAAGGTAACCATGGTGCCATTTTCACTAGAATCGCCTACCGTTTTTACAGGGTATAAAGTTTTACCTTTTTCATATTCTTGCTCCCAAATTTTTCCATCACGATATACCGTAGCCTTTAAATGATTTGATAGTGCATTTACTACTGATACACCAACACCATGCAAACCACCTGAAACCTTATAAGAGTCTTTGTCGAATTTACCTCCAGCACCAATTTTGGTCATTACTACTTCTAGCGCAGAAACCCCTTCCTTTTTGTGCATTCCTACTGGTATACCGCGACCATTATCTTTTACAGTAATTGAATTGTCTTCATTTATCCAAACATCTATAGCATCACAATGGCCAGCCATCGCTTCATCTATAGAATTGTCAACGACCTCATACACCAAATGGTGGAGCCCTCTAACACCTACATCACCTATATACATTGATGGACGCATTCTTACATGCTCCATTCCTTCTAGTGCCTGAATACTATCGGCAGAATAATTTGGTTTTTTTGCCTCTTCACTCATAGTTTATTTCTCTCTTTTTTAGGGATTTTCAAAAACATACAAATATAAGAAAACACGCTTGTTTAAGCGTGTTTTCACCTTGTTTAATAACGGAAGTTATTAACAAAAAATTAGAAAATTATAATTGTTTAGTGAATTTTATTTTCTGTAAAAGAAATAGCCTAAAATAATTGCTTATTTAGGCTATTTCACCCCTATTATGAGCCATTTTATGGATTTTCTAGCTCTTTTGAGTTTAAGAAGATTTAGGTTGCGCCTTTATCTCTTTTTTCTTAAATATTTTTCCTTCAGAATCTAAGCCAACTTTAAGCCATTTTCCATCTTTTTCTAACTTAGTATAATATTTAACGTCGCCACTTTCACTTTTTACTTTGTAGGCTTTCTTAATATTATAATCTGCAAAAGATTCTTTTAGTGTTGCTTGAATGGCACTTGGAAGGTCGGCTACGGCTACTTCAGCTTTTTCTTTTTGAGCTTTCATCTCTTTTTTTACTTCTTTTTTTACCTCTTCTTTAGTTTCTTGAGCGAAAGCCGTAGTACCAGCTAAGAAAAACACTGCGAAGACGAATAGAATGCTTGCTTTTTTCATGACGATTGTGTTAAATTAAAATTTAGTTTTTGTTTGTTGGCTCAAAGGTAGTCTGTGATTCTAAAGGAAATCTGAAACTAGGGGCTATAAAATGTTAAAGTTAAGTGAATAAAAAAGCACACCGAATCGAGTGTGCTTTTTATAACTAATTCAAATTTATAAATCAATTTTTGTTTGCAAGAGCATTTTGATTTAACACTTCTTGATCATGAATTTCTTTGAGTACACGACCGTTATTATCTACTGCCACCGTAAATAATGTTCTACTTTTTCTAAGTTCTATAAAGAAAACATCCCCGTTCTTACTTTTCTTATATGCATTTGTTACGAAGTGTTTAGCATAAGAATCACGTAATGATACTAAAATGGAATGAGGGAGTCTGTCTAGATCTATTTTTACTTTTCGATTTTGAATCTCTTTTTTTGCAATGACTTCAGTAGTTTCTTTTTTTGTTAATTCTTCACCTGCCTCTTGCGCAATGGAAGTAGCGGTAAAACATAAAAGAATAATTAAAAATAAAATGTTTAGCCTTTTCATAATTATCGATTTTATATTATTAGATAGTTTTTATTTCACGGGTCAAAACTAGGTATTGATTCTAAAGAAAATCTGAATAAACAGAGAGGGTGTGAAACAAAAAACACGCTATTTAGCGTGTTTTTTATGCGTGTAATAACGGAAGTTATTAACAAATTTAGAGTATATTTTAGTTTCGTGTTAGTGCTGTTTTTTTAAAAGAAATAGTCTAAAATTTTGAAGTAATTTTAGACTATTTCACCCTACAAGCCATTAACCGAATTAGCTTTCTATTCTGATTGATTGTTTTTTAATTTTTCCCCTTATGCCATTAAATGAAAAATAAAAAAAAGTTATAATTTGGAATTCAATCAGTATTTAGCTTTTCAATTATTGTTCAAATGTATGATAAGAATCTAAAGAAATTCTAAAGATTTAAAACCGCACCATAATTTGATGTTCTTTTTTTAAATAGGTGTAATCTATTTTCCAACTATTAATATCGCATATTTTCTTTACTATGGCTAATCCTAAGCCTGAAGAATCTGGTGATTTACTCGCTTTTTTAAACCTGTTAAACAAGCTCTCGGGCTTTAACTTTAGCTCGTCACCAGTATTAGAAATGTAAAGATATTCTGGCTGCAATTCTATGTTTAATTTTCCGTTTTCTACATTATGCCTTATTGCATTAGACAATAAATTACTTACGAGCATATCAACTATCGTATTGTTAGCTTTTAGTTTCGCATCTTTATGTAGTTTTTTAGAAACAATTATTTTTTTCTGTTCAATAAAATCCTCATAAATCTCAAGTTTATTATTAATTAATTCTGTGAGATTGATTTCATCCATTTCGGTAAATTGGCGATTTTCTACTTTCGCCAACGTCAACAATGTTTTATTAAGTTTTGACAAGCGTTGCCCCGCCTGATATATAGATTGCAACTGCTTACTATCTTCTTTATTTAGATTTTCAGACTGAAGTAATAACTCAATTTTTGATTGCATGATGGCTAGGGGTGTTTGCATTTCATGCGAAGCGTTGCCGGTAAATTCTTTAAGATTGTCAAAATCAGAACGTAATTTTTCTGTTAAGCTTTTAATCGAATGATTTAGTTCTTTAAATTCATCAATATTAGACTCTTTTAGTTCTATAGGTTTTTGATCTTGAATTGAAAAGTTCTTAAGGCTGTTTAAATTATGATGAAATGGATTCCAGATACGCCCGGCGATTCGAGTATTTAAAAACCAAAGCCCTGTTAAAAGCAAGAGTATAATAAGAGTTGTTGATCCGGTAATAATTGAAATAAAGTCTTGATTTCTAACTAAAGAATTTCTGGTAACAATTTTATAGCGTTTACCCTGTAGAGTTTCATAGGCTGTTAATTGCCGGTATTTTTCATATTCATCAGCACCTTCAACATCTTCAATTGCGTGAAAGATCAAAGTGTCTTTGTAGATCACAGTGTCATTCGGGTACAATTTATTCTCCTCCGCTGTCATTTCGCGAGGTGCATCGAATATTGTGAGTGGATACTCGTACTTATAAACTTTTGCAAGGACTTCTTTATTATAAAGTAACTTTTCATCTAAGCGACGATTCATTACCGTAGTAAGAATAACAGCAAGTAATATACCACCTAATATAAAAAGTATAATAGATAATACTAAATAAGCTCTACCGGTTTGCTGGATAAGTTTCATTAGCGTTTGAACTATTCGGCGAATTTATAACCAAGTCCATACATCGTCTTTACATAGTCTTTAGAGCCGAATTTTTTCATTTTTTTTCTAAGATTCCCCAAATGAGTATATATAAAGTCGTAGCTATCAGCCATTTCAATTTCATCGCCCCAAAGGTGCTCAGCTATAGATTCTTTAGTAACCACCTTGTTTTTATTTGAAATAAAATATAGAAGAAGGTTATATTCTTTTTTAGTGAGTTCAATAGGTTTGTTATCTATTTTAACTGTTTTCGAACTAGGATCGATTTCAATTTCATTAAAAATAATTGACTCGCTTCCTCCAAAATTTCGTCTGCGAATTAATGAATTTATCCTTGAGTTCAACTCTGCAAGATGAAAGGGTTTCGTTATGTAATCATCAGCGCCTAGATCAAGCCCTTCTAGCTTATCATCTAAAGAATTTCTTGCCGATACGATTAACACACCTATATTAGAATCTCTTTCTTTGATAAGTTTTAAGAGGTCGATACCATTTCCGTCAGGTAAATTAATATCAAGAACGACTACATCGTACTTAAAACTAATGAGTTTGTCTTCAGCATCAAAAAAAGTGGATGCTTTTTCACAAATAAAATCTTCGTTTTTTAGAAAACTAACGATACTTTCTAGTAGCTCTATTTCGTCTTCTACAATTAATATTTTCATCTATTCATACTTTAAAAATGAAAATGGCTTGTTGGTGATGTAAAGTTACGGATAAGTATTTAAGAAAAGTAAATACGGCTTCAAAATTAACTTTTGAAACCGTATTAGAACAAAAACACAACTCTTATTTTTGATATTTTTAGCCAATTAATAGGCGTCGTCGTGTACCATAGCAATGGCACGACCACTTGGTTCATTCATGTTTTTAAAACTTTCGTCCCATTCTAATGCAGTGGGTGTACTACAGGCTATAGAAGGCACCGATGGTACAGTTAATGCTGCAGCTTCACTTGGGAAGTGCTCTTCAAATATACTTCTGTAATAGTATTCTTCTTTGGTTGCCGGAGTTTGTTTTGGAAATCTAAAAGAAGCATTTTTCATTTGTTCATCGCTTACTTCATTTTCTACCAATTCTTTTAAGGTGTCAATCCAATTATACCCTACGCCATCACTAAATTGCTCTTTTTGTCTCCAAGCAACGCTCTCAGGCAAATAACTTTCAAATGCTTTACGAAGCACCCATTTTTCCATGCGTTCACCATTGATCATTTTATCTTGAGGGTTAATTCGCATGGCTACATCCATAAATTCTTTATCTAGAAAAGGAACACGACCTTCTATACCCCAAGCCATTAAGCTTTTATTAGCTCTTAAGCAGTCATATTGATAAAGTTTATCTAGTTTTCTTACAGTTTCTTTATGAAATTCTTCTGCATTAGGCGCTTTATGAAAGTATAGATATCCTCCAAAAATTTCATCTGCTCCTTCGCCAGATAATACCATTTTAATCCCCATAGATTTAATAACGCGCGCCATTAAATACATAGGTGTTGAAGCGCGTATTGTAGTTATGTCGTACGTTTCCAATTGATAGATAACATCTTTAATCGCGTCTAAGCCCTCTTGAATTGTAAAAGTAATTTCGTGATGAACCGTTCCGATATGATCAGCCACTTTTTGAGCAGCAGCTAAATCAGGTGATCCTTTTAATCCTACCGAGAAGGAATGTAATTGTGGATACCAAGCATCTTTTTGATCATCAGATTCTATACGCTTAGCAGCATATTTCTTTGCTATAGCAGAGGTTATCGAAGAATCTAAACCACCAGAAAGTAAAACCCCATAAGGAACGTCAGACATTAATTGACGGTGTACAGCGGCTTCTAAAGCGTCACGTAATTCAACAATACTAGTTTGGTTTTCTTTTACTGCTTCATACTCCATCCAATCACGATGATACCATTCTTTTATTTCGGCATCTTTACTATATAGGTAATGTCCAGGAGGAAATATTTCAATCTTGCTACAGATGCCTTCAAGTGCTTTTAATTCTGAAGCCACGTAAAAAGTACCGAATTTATCCCATCCAATATATAATGGAATAATTCCCATATGATCTCTTGCAATTAAATATGCATCTTCTTCTACATCATATAAGGCAAAACCAAAGATACCATTAAGGTCGTCTAAAAAACGCTCACCTTTTTCTTTATATAATGCTAAGATTACTTCACAATCTGACTTTGTTTGAAATTTATAGTTCTTTTCAAAATTTTTACGAATATCCCTATGATTGTAGATCTCTCCATTAGCAGCTAATATGAGTTTTTTATCTTCGCTAAGCAATGGTTGTTTGCCTGAAGCCGGATCAACTATGGCCAAACGCTCATGGGTTAAGATCGCCTTGTCGCTGCTAAATATTCCGCTCCAATCTGGACCTCGATGGCGAATTTTTTTTGCCATTTCTAAGATTTGAGGCCTTAAAACTTCTGAGTGCTGTTTTAAATCAAATGCACATACAATTCCACACATAATCGTTGTTTTTGTTCTTTTAATTATGATGCAAATATTCACTTATGTTTATTGATTATAAATCAAAATGCAGTTTTTAATTACATATTTATATTATTTATAGTTATTTTAGATTAATTTGTAATTTTTCTTATAGTCTCTTAGCTTCATTCTAATAGATTTTAACTTGAAATCCGTTTAGAATACTAAAGCCTTTTGTTTAAGCGTTACTAATAAGTGTAACAAAGACATCATGAAAAAAAGACATTACGCTGCATTTTTTACTTTTTTATTTCTTTTTACAATCTTAATCGAAGCTAAAGCTCAAAGCTTTAAAAGTTTAGATAAGGTGCCTCACGACATATCATATTATAGAGCATCTAGAATCGCAACACCTTTAATAAAAGTATTGTATGGCCGTCCGTCAAAAGAAGGTGAAAAAATCTTTGGTGGTTTGGTGCCTTATGGGAAAATATGGCGTACAGGATATAATGAAGCGACGGAAGTTAAATTTTATAAAGATGTTGAATTTGGTGATGTAAAAGTTGCATCAGGAAGATATGTTTTATTAACTGTGCCAAATGAAAAAGAGTGGAAGATTATTTTAAATTCTCGGCTAGATACCTGGGGGGCATTTCAATATGACCCTATGTTTAATGTAGCCGAAATTACAATTCCTGTTGATAAGGCTGAAGATCTGGAGACATTTTCAATTGCTTTTAAAAAGAAAGCTAAATTAATTGAAATGATTTTAGGATGGGGGACAACCCGAATAAAAATACCTTTACAGTTTAACGAAGAACATAATTCACTTGCGCATAGGCAAGAACGTTGATTTTTCGTTTAATTAAAAACTCATTTAACTTTTTCGCCATTTACATATGTTTCCAAAACTTTGGTATGAGGCACTTTGTCTATATCAATGGTCATAACATCTTGATCTAAGATGATAAAGTCAGCAAATTTACCTACTTCAATACTTCCTTTTTCACTTTCCTCAAAGTTCGAATAAGCAGCCCAAATAGTCATCCCTTTTAAAGTTTCTTCCCTCGAAAGTGCATTTTCCATTTGATATCCATTTTCAGGATAGTTGTTTAAATCTTTACGGGCTACAGCCGCGTAAAAAGTTAAAAACGGATTAACCTTCTCAACTGGAAAATCTGTACCCAAAGCTATTTTTCCATATTGCTTTAATAAGTGTTTATAAGCATAACCTCCTTTAATGCGGTCTGCACCAACACGATCTTCTGCCCAATACATATCACTGGTAGCATGTGTTGGTTGAACAGAAGGAATAATATTGTTAAAAAACTTAAAATCTTCGGGTGACACAATCTGAGCATGTTCAATCTTCCATCGTCTATCTTTTTTGTCTTTCAATACACGTTTGTAGGTCTCTAAGAGAAAGTGATTCGCAGAATCACCAATAGCATGCGTATTCATTTGAAATTCTGAATTAGCAATGCGCTCAGCCGTATCTTCAAGAAAATCAATTGTTCTCACGAGCGCTCCATAATGGCCAGCTTGATCGCTATAAGGCTTTCGCATTGCTGCCCCACGAGACCCTAAGGCTCCATCACCATAAACTTTAAAAGAACGAACGTTTAATCTATCGGTTTTACTTACACCTTTGTTTAAATAATAATCCAGATTTTCTGGGTACGCAGATGCCATTGCATAGATGCGAATTTTTAATTCGCTAGACTGTTGCAAACTGTCAATAAGTTCAATAGCTTCTCTAGACAATCCAGCATCATCAACAGTGGTTAAACCCAAATCAAAACAGATGCGCTCGGCATCTTTTAAAGCATTAACACGGGTTTCTAAGCTTTCTTCTGGAATAGTTGCTACGATAAGTTCCATGGGCTTATCAATAAATATCCCTGTGAGTTTACCATCTTTTTGTAAGATATATCCTTCAGAAAAAGGAGTGTCAACCGTAATTTTTGCTAAATCAATTGCGGCCTGATTTACTAATAGAGCATGCCCATCAACTCTTCGAATTGCAACAGGAGTGTCAGGAAATATAGAGTCTAACTTTTCTTTGGTAGGAAATTCTTTCACCTCCCAATCATTTTGATCCCAGCCTCTACCGGTTATATAACTGAGGTTTTTTTCATTTTGAAAATCAATCAATCTTTGTAAAACTTCGTCAAAGCTTTTAGTGCCTTCCAATCGAACTTTTTGCTCTGCTAAGCCCAAACCAAAAAAATGACAATGAGCATCTATAAACCCTGGGTAAACCGACTTACCCTTAGCATCAACAGTTTTTATTGCTGTATAATTATTCTTAATCTCATCAGAACTTCCAACCGCAATTATTTTTCCATCTTTTACGGCAAAAGCTTCAACTTTAGAAAAAGTACTATCAACGGTGTAAACAGCTCCGTTTACAATAAGTAGATCTGCTTTTTTTTGCTGTTGACAGGCTAAGAAAGAAACAGTAAGTAATAAGAAAAGCGCTTTTTTCATGGTTTTAGTTTATGAGGCCTAAATGTACAAAAAAGAGTACTTTTAATCTCAAAACAAATTTTTATGAAAATAGTTGTTGTAGGTGCTGGAGGAGTTGGAGGTTATTTTGGAGGGAAATTAGCACAAGCGGGCTTTAACGTAATTTTTATTGCTCGTGGAGCACATCTAGAGGCAATTCAGCAAAATGGGCTGCAGGTGAAAAGTATAAAGGGCGATTTTACAGTTTTTCCAAAAGCGACTAATAGGATTGAGTCAATTTATAATCCTGATCTTATTATTCTAGCAACTAAATCATGGCAAGTTAAAGAAGTAGCTTCACAGATAAAACCTATTTTGGGCGTAGACACCACGGTATTACCATTACAGAATGGTGCAGATAATGCAGATAAGCTACGTTCTATATTAGAGCATAAAAATGTACTTGCCGGATTGTGCAAAATAGTTAGTAAAATAGAAGCTCCGGGTATTATCAATCACTTTGTATATGAACCTGAAATAATCTTTGGTGAATATAATAATAGTCAGACAGATCGGGGGAAAAAAATTCATGAAATCTTCAATCAATCAGACATAAAAAACAAGATCTCTCTAGATATTCATTTAGATATTTGGCGCAAATTTTTATTTATTGCTACGGTTAGTGGGATTGGTGCGCTTACAAGAGCTCCCTTCGGTGAATTTCAACATGATGAAAATATAATGAATCTCATTAGGGGAACGGCCGAAGAAATTAAGAGGGTTGCTAACACCAAAGGCATTAATTTAACAAATGACGATGTAGAACGAGCTATTCATATGTTTCTAAGTATGGGGCCAAGTACTACAGCTTCAATGCAACGCGATATTATGGAGGGTAAACCTAGCGAACTTGAAAATTTTAACGGTTATATTGTAAAAGAAGGAAATAGATTAGGTGTAAAAACTCCAATAAATGCCTTTACATATTATTGCTTAACTCCTCAAGAAAGACTTGCGAGAAAGGTTCATTAAAGGTTTTAGTTTCTGTTAAGAAAATGTAACTTTGCCACTTCAAAATTTTGAAACTGAATGAGCTACCATTTCAATGAAATAGAGGCCAAATGGCAAGAATATTGGGCCAAGAATGAGACATTTAAAGCCGAAAGTAATTCTGATAAACCCAAGTATTATGTTTTAGATATGTTTCCTTATCCTTCAGGAGCAGGTTTGCATGTGGGGCATCCACTTGGATATATTGCAAGTGACATCTACGCACGCTATAAACGTCATAAAGGTTATAATGTACTACATCCACAAGGATATGATTCGTTTGGTTTACCGGCAGAACAATATGCCATTCAAACCGGTCAACATCCAGCAATTACTACCGAACAAAATATTAAAACATATCGACGCCAATTAGACCAATTAGGCTTTTCTTTTGACTGGAGCCGAGAAGTACGCACATCAGACCCAAAATATTATAAGTGGACGCAGTGGGTATTTATTCAGTTATTCAATTCATGGTATAATAGTGATACCAATAAAGCCGAAGATATTTCGAGTTTAATTGTTGTTTTTGAGAACGAGGGAAATACAAATATTAATGCTTCAACCGATGAAGATGTTCCTGTCTTTTCAGCTCAAGAATGGAAAACTTTTACAGAAAAAGAACAGCAGGAAGTGTTGGCGAAATATCGATTAACTTTTTTATCAGAAACTGAAGTTAATTGGTGTCCGGCTTTAGGAACTGTATTAGCAAATGATGAGATCGTTAATGGCGTTTCAGAGCGAGGAGGGTATCCTGTTATAAGAAAAAAAATGAAGCAATGGAGTATGCGAATTTCTGCATATGCGCAGCGTTTACTTGATGGCTTAGAAACTATTGATTGGCCCGAGCCATTGAAGGAGATTCAACGTAATTGGATAGGTCGCTCAGAAGGAGCCATGGTTTCTTTTGATGTAGATGGTCATAATGCGAAAATTGATGTCTTTACCACTAGACCTGATACCATTTTCGGAGTGTCTTTTATGACATTGGCTCCAGAGCATGAACTAGTGTCAAAAATTGTTACTAATGAACAAAAAATAGCTGTAGAAACGTATGTAGAAGCAACAGCAAAACGTAGCGAGCGTGACCGTATGGCAGATGTTAAGACAATCTCTGGAGTATTTACAGGAGCATATGCTTTACATCCTTTTACTGGAGAAAAAATTCAAATATGGATTAGCGATTATGTATTAGCGAGCTATGGAACCGGTGCGGTGATGGCAGTACCATGCGGAGATGAACGCGATTATGCTTTTGCAAAACATTTTGATATACCAATCCCAAATATTTTTGAAGGAGTAGATATCTCTGAAGCGTCTTTTTCGGATAAAGAAAATACTATTATAGCAAATTCAGATTTCTTAAATGGATTGAAGTATAAAAAAGCCATGAAAACTATTATTTATGAGATAGAAAAACGTGATTTGGGGTATGGTAAAGTGAATTACCGTTTACGCGATGCCGTATTTAGTCGACAACGTTACTGGGGAGAGCCATTTCCTGTATTTTATAAAAATGGAATTCCTCAGATGATCGATGTTCGGCATCTGCCAATTGTATTGCCAGAAGTAGAAAAATACCTACCTACAGAAGATGGAAGACCTCCTTTGGGAAATGCTGAAGTATGGGCTTGGGATACCAATACAAATCAGGTAGTAAGTAATGACAAACTTGTCATTTCGACACCAAATGGCTCGGGGGAGAAATCTGAAGACAATGGAATCTACCCTCTTGAACTAAATACTATGCCTGGATGGGCGGGAAGCTCACAATATTTTAATCGATATATGGACCCGCATAATGATGAAGAAATTTTCTCTCAAGAAGCAATTAATTATTGGCAAGATGTAGATTTATATATTGGTGGTGTTGAGCATGCAACAGGACATTTACTGTATTCTCGTTTCTGGCAAAAGTTCATGTTCGACAAAGGTTTAGTACTTAAAGATGAGTATGCCAAAAAACTGATTAATCAAGGGATGATTCAGGGCACGAGTGCTTTTGTGTATAGGTTAAACGGAGAAAATAAATTAATTTCTAGAGGGTTAATTGAAGATAATGATGTGCATCCTATTCATGCAGATGTTTCTTTTGTTAATAGTTCTAATGAGTTAGATATTAACGCTTTTAAGAATTGGAGACCAGAGTTTAAGGATGTAGAATTTGTTTTAGAAGATGAAAAATATATCGTTGGGCGCGAAGTAGAGAAAATGTCCAAATCTAAATACAACGTTGTTAATCCTGACAATATTTGCAAGCAATATGGTGCGGATAGTTTACGCTTGTACGAAATGTTTTTAGGTCCGTTAGAACAATCTAAACCTTGGAATACCGCCGGTATAACAGGAGTGCATGGTTTTCTAAAAAAACTTTGGAAATTATATCATGAAGGAGATGTGTTTCATGTAAGCGATGCCGAACCAACAAAAGATAATTTAAAGACACTACATAAAACGATAAAAAAAGTAGAGGAGGATATTGAGAACTTTTCATTCAACACATCGGTATCTACTTTTATGATTGCAGTTAACGAATTAACAGCTCAAAAATGTACTAGTAAGGCTATTTTAGAGCCATTGTTAATTTTGATTTCACCGTATGCGCCTCATATTGCAGAAGAATTGTGGAGTAAATTGGGCTATAAAGAATCAATAGCTTATGCCACATTTCCAATATTTGAAGAAAGTTATTTAGTTGAAAGTACTAAGAATTACCCAATCTCATTTAATGGAAAAATGCGTTTTACCATGGAACTATCATTAGATCTTGATAAAGAAGCTATTGAAGCCGCGGTATTGGCTAATGAAAAAACGCAAGCGCAGTTACAAGGCCGTACACCAAAAAAAGTGATTGTGGTACCTGGGAAAATAGTAAATATAGTTGGGTAACTTACTGAAGATTAAATTATTGTAATCAAATTGTAAAATTTTTATTTTTTTAATTTCTAATTAAAATTTCTGTTGTACATTCGCCGCTCAAAAATTGAAAAGCTATGGCATTTAATATTGAAATTTTAGGACTTTTAGCAGGTGCATTAACTACAGCATCGTTTGTTCCACAAGTGTATAAAACTTGGAAAGAAAAATCAGCAGAAAATTTGTCTTTAGTAATGTTTTCTCTATTTTTTATTGGTATTATGACATGGTTAGTCTATGGGTTTTATATCAATAGCTTAGCTATGATCATAGCTAATGGTATTACAGGGGTTTTATCTATGATGCTAATCTATTTTAAATTAAAATATAAATAATCAAACTTTTTTTGGTTAATTAAATAAACTTTTTACATTTGCTACAACAAATTAAAAAATGAACAAAACATTAAATCATACGTGGTGGTGGAACTTTCGAAACTCAGAATTCGTGAAGTAGATCCTCGTATATTTAATTTAAATAATATCAAAAAGGCTTGTCATTCACGACAAGCCTTTTTTAATTAATAAAATTTCGCTCCAAGCATAGTCTAAGGGCCTTTCAATAAAAAATGATAAAATATAAACTCCAAACCGATTATAAAAAAATCATTGCAGACACGATTACTCCTGTGAGTATCTATTTAAAGATTCGTGATCAATTTCCTAATAGTATATTATTAGAGAATAGCGATTATCGAGCCACAGATAATAGTTTTTCTTATGTCTGTTTTAATCCAATTGCCGATATCAAGGTGATTAATGAAAAGGTGTTCCAGAATTTTCCCGACGGAGTGAAATCTGAGATTCGTATAGAGCAAACAACAAATGTTCCTGAAATTTTACATGAATTTTCAAGAAAATTTAGTGTAGATATAGAAGAGAAATTTAAGTTCATTACGAATGGGATTTTTGGATATACTGCTTATGATGCTGTTCGTTATTTTGAAGATGTAGCGATTTCAAAAAAACAGAATTCTTTAGGAATTCCAGACATGTATTATGCGGTTTATCAAAATATTATAGCTATAAGTAACTTTGAAAATGTAGCCTATATTTTTTCAAACAGTTTTGACGGAAGCCATAATTTAGATGAAGTTCATCAATTGCTTAAAGCTAAAAGTTATGCAACCTTTAATTTTAAAACCGATGGTTCTATTACATCTAATCTTACTGATGATGAATATAAAGAACATGTTGCTTTGGCAAAAAAGCATTGCGCAAGAGGGGATGTTTTTCAATTGGTTTTGTCAAAAAAATTCTCACAAAAATTTAAAGGAGATGAATTTAATGTATATAGAGCTTTAAGAACGATAAACCCTTCTCCTTATCTATTCTTTTTTGATTTTGGAGATTTTAAGATTTTTGGGAGTTCACCAGAAGCGCAATTGGTCGTTAAAGACGGGCAAGCAGAAATCCATCCGATTGCAGGAACTTTTAAAAGAACAGGTGATGATTTGAAAGATGCTGAATTAGCGAAGCAGTTAGCCGTAGACGAAAAAGAAAACGCAGAACATGTAATGTTAGTTGATTTAGCACGTAATGATTTAAGCAGGCATGGTTCTAATGTATTTGTAGAACGTTATAGAGAAGTACAGTTTTTTTCACATGTAATTCATTTGGTTAGTAAGGTTACAGGTAAAAAACATCAAGAAACTTCAACAATGCAGGTTGTAGCAGATACTTTCCCTGCTGGAACATTAAGTGGAGCCCCAAAGCATATGGCGATGCAGCTTATTGAAAAATACGAGAAAACAAGTCGTGAGTTTTATGGAGGAGCCATTGGGTTTATGGATTTTGAAGGGAATTTTAATCATGCAATTATGATTAGAACATTTTTAAGTAAGAATCATTCTCTACATTGGCAGGCAGGTGCCGGATTGGTATCAAAGTCAAACCCCGAACATGAATTACAAGAAGTATATAATAAATTAGGAGCATTAACAAAAGCTCTAGAAGCAGCAGAAAGAATATCATAAACATGAAAGTATTAGTTATCGATAATTACGACAGTTTCACTTACAATTTAGTTCATTATTTAGAAGATCTAGATTGTGAAGTAGTGGTTAAGCGAAATGATAAATTAACATTAGAAGAGGTTAATGATTTTGAAAAAATTGTACTCTCACCAGGGCCTGGTATACCTGATGAAGCAGGCTTGTTAAAACCAATCATAGAAAAATACGCTCCTACAAAAAGTATTTTAGGCGTATGCCTGGGGCAGCAAGCCATTGGCGAAGTGTTTGGCGGTAGTATAACAAATCTTGATACGGTTTATCATGGAGTTGCAACAACCATTAAGCTATGCGTTGATGATGAGGTGTTATTCAGTGGATTAGATAAAGAATTTCCGGTTGGAAGATATCATTCTTGGGTGGTCAATGTAGATTTACCAGATAGTTTGGAGGCCACTTCTTTTGATGAAAACGGACAGGTTATGTCGCTACGTCATAAAGAATATGATGTTAAAGGAGTTCAATATCATCCGGAATCTGTATTAACACCAAATGGAAAACAAATTTTAAAAAATTGGATAGAAAATTAAAAGATTGCCATGCAGAATGAAGTAGAAGCACCTTTTATTTAGTATTAGAATGACAAAGAAAGATCATGAAAAAATTATTAAATAGACTTATAAATCACGAAACCATTTCTAAAGAAGAAGCCAGAAATGTGTTGGTTAATATTTCCAAAGGGGAGTACAATCAAAGTCAAATTGCTTCTTTTTTAACAGTATATATGATGCGTACAATTACTGTTGAAGAATTAGAAGGTTTTCGAGATGCTTTACTAGAATTATGTATTCCGGTAGATGTTAAAGATTATAATACTATAGATCTATGTGGTACCGGAGGCGATGGAAAAAACACATTTAATATTTCAACATTATCGTCGTTTATTACTGCTGGAGCAGGAATTCATGTCACGAAGCATGGTAATTATGGGGTGTCTTCTATCTCAGGATCAAGTAATGTAATGGAGTATTTAGGCATTAAGTTTAGTAATGATAGTGATTTTTTAAAGCGTTCATTAGATGAAGCCGGTATTTGTGTGTTACATGCACCATTGTTTCATCCGGCTATGAAAAATGTTGCTCCTATTCGAAGAGAATTAGGTGTAAAAACGTTTTTTAACATGTTGGGGCCCATGGTAAACCCGGCATTTCCTAAAAATCAACTAGTGGGAGTTTTTAGTCTAGAACTCGCCAGATTATATGGCTATTTATACCAAAAATCGAATAAGAATTATACAGTTTTACATGCCTTAGATGGATATGATGAGATTTCCCTTACGGGGAATACGAAACTCATTTCTAATACATCAGAAGACATGCTTTCACCAGAAGATTTTGGAGTAAAATCAATTCTCCAAGAAGATATTTTTGGAGGAGACTCGGTTGAAGAATCGGCTGCCATTTTCATGAATGTTATTTCTGGAAACGGAACGGATGCACAAGATAATGTGGTTTCAGCAAATGCCGGAATGGCCATTGCCACAGTTAAAAAATTATCTCCTAAAGAAGGATTTGAATTAGCTAAAGAATCTTTACTTTCTGGAAAAGCAAAACAGAAATTAGAAAAACTTGTAGAATTGAGTAAATGACAATACTTGACAAAATAGTAATAGATAAGCGAAAAGAAGTTAGTTTGAAGAAACAGCTAATTCCTTCAAAACAATTAGAACAATCAGTTTTATTTGATAAAGAAATACATTCGTTAACCGAAAAGCTTAGAAATAGTAAATCTGGAATTATTGCAGAACATAAAAGACGTTCGCCATCTAAAGCTGTGATTAATCAAAGCTTAAACATACAAGATGTTGCTCTAGGATATGAAGAAGCTAATGCTTGCGGAATGTCTGTTTTAACTGATGGTAAGTATTTTGGAGGCTCCCTTGATGATTTATTAATAGCCAGAGCAAGTTGTGATTTACCATTATTGCGAAAAGAATTTATTATTGACGAATATCAAATTATTGAAGCCAAGGCTTATGGTGCTGATGTTATCTTACTGATTGCTGCTATTTTAACCAGAACAGAAATCAAAAAATATTCTGAATTGGCTCGGAGCTTACAATTAAATGTGCTTTTAGAAGTACATAATGAAGAAGAGTTACATAAGTCATTAATGCCAAGTTTAGATTTGCTTGGAGTGAACAATCGAAACTTAAAAACCTTTGAAGTTAGTACGCAAGTCAGTAAAGATCTTAGTGGTATAATTCCTAATGATTTTGTAAAAGTATCAGAAAGCGGTATTAGTTCTGTTGATACGATCCGAGACTTGAAACAATATGGATATCAAGGATTTTTAATTGGTGAAAATTTTATGAAAACTGATAATCCAGGGTTGAGCGCAAAGAAATTTATAAGTATTCTCTAATTCCAAAAAGGAGGAGAACTCTTTAGATTATGAATAGTAAAAATAAAAATATCGGTATAACGTTCTCTCCTCTGGAGAAAACTGGATTGAAGTTAAAAGTTTGCGGAATGAAACATAATACAACTGATGTGGCCGCACTTCGACCAGAATATCTGGGGTTTATATTTTATGATAAATCGCCGAGAAATTTTGTAGGTGAGATTCCTCAACTGCCAAAGGGAATTAAAAAAGTTGGTGTTTTCGTTGACGAAGAGTTAGAAGAGGTTTTGGAAAAAATAACTAAATACAAATTAGATGCTGTTCAACTTCATGGAAGAGAATCTTCTATTTATTGTGAGAAACTAAGAAATCGTTATTCCGAGCTTATTTCAGAATCTCATCGTAAGAATCTGAAGCAAGTGCAGGTTGACCAAACATTAGAAATCATAAAAGTATTTTCAATAAAAGATGAATTTAATTTTAAACAATTAAAGCCATACGATAAAGTTGTAGATTTCTTTTTATTTGACACCAAAGGTAAATTACCAGGAGGCAATGGCTATATTTTTGATTGGAGCGTTTTGCAAGAATATCCTTCAAATAAACCATTCTTTTTAAGCGGAGGAATTGGTCTAGAAGAAAATGAAAAACTAATCTCATTTTTAAAATCTAATGCAGCTAGATATTGTTATGCAATAGACGTAAATAGTAGGTTTGAAGTTGAGCCTGGATTAAAGAATATATCGAAATTAAAGAAGTTTAAACCTCAAATATGAGTTATCACGTAACAGAAAAAGGGTATTACGGAGAATTTGGAGGAGCTTACATTCCAGAAATGTTATATCCAAATGTGGAAGAACTACGTCAGAATTATTTAAAAGTAATGGCCGAACCTTCTTTTCAAGAACAGTTTGATTCGTTATTAAAAGATTACGTTGGGCGTCCATCTCCGCTTTACTTTGCGAAACGACTTAGCGAAAAGTACAACGCAAAAGTATATTTAAAACGAGAAGATTTAAATCACACAGGGGCCCACAAAGTTAATAATACGATTGGTCAAATTTTGATGGCAAAGCGTTTGGGCAAAACCAGAATTATTGCCGAGACTGGGGCAGGACAACATGGAGTTGCCACAGCCACCGTTTGCGCATTGATGGGAATGGAATGTATAGCGTATATGGGCGAAATAGACATTGCTCGTCAGGCACCAAATGTGGCAAGAATGAAAATGCTAGGTGCAGAAGTAAGACCTGCATTATCTGGAAGTCGAACTTTGAAAGATGCTACGAACGAAGCTATTAGAGATTGGATTAATAATCCGGTGAATACACATTATATTATTGGCTCGGCTATTGGACCACACCCATATCCGGATATGGTTACTAGATTTCAATCAGTAATTTCAGAAGAAATTAAATGGCAATTAAAAGAAAAAGAAGGTAGAGAAAATCCCGATTATGTTGTAGCTTGTATTGGTGGAGGAAGCAATGCTGCAGGGACTTATTATCACTTCTTAGAGAATGAAAATGTGGGAATCATTGCTGTCGAAGCGGCGGGGAAAGGAATTCATTCTGGTGAAAGTGCTGCTACTTCTGTTTTAGGGAAAGAAGGAATTATTCATGGTTGCAAGACTCTATTAATGCAAACTAATGATGGGCAAATTACAGAGCCATATTCTATTTCAGCGGGCTTGGATTATCCAGGTGTTGGACCTTTGCATTCACATTTATATAAATCAAGAAGAGGTGAATTCTATTCAGCTACCGATGATGAAGCGATGCAAGCCGGGCTCGAACTAGCAAAATTGGAAGGTATTATTCCTGCTATTGAAAGCAGCCATGCCCTAGCTGTTTTTAAACATAAATCATTTAATTCCAATGAAATTATTGTGATTAGTTTATCAGGGAGAGGCGATAAGGATTTACAGAATTATATTGATTATTTCAATTTGTAAATGAAGTGTTATTTTTTATAAAGAGAAGAATCTTAAGAGAAATTAAAAAAAGAGATGATATGTAATTTTGCTCTTTGTAATAATAAATAAGAAAGTAGAAAACATAAAAAATTAAGTTCCTGTATTTGTAGGAATGACAAATATGAATAGAGTAAAACAAAAATTACTAGAAGATAATAAGAAGCTATTATCTATCTATTTTACAGCTGGATATCCTAATTTAAACGATACAGTCTCTATTATTCAAAATTTGGAAAGTGCTGGAGTAGATATGATCGAAATTGGATTGCCATTTAGTGATCCTTTAGCCGATGGACCAACGATACAAGCAAGTTCTACGCAAGCACTTAAAAATGGAATGACCACAGAGTTACTTTTTGAGCAACTTCAAGACATTCGTAAAAGTGTAAATGTTCCATTAATAATTATGGGATATTTTAACCCCATGCTACAGTATGGTATTGATGCTTTTTGCAAAAAGTGCTACGAAATTGGCATTGATGGATTAATAATCCCAGATTTGCCCGTAGATATTTATCATCATGAGTACCAGGATGTTTTTGATAAATATGGGCTTATCAATGTATTTTTAATAACTCCACAAACTAGTGAAGAGCGTATTAAATTTATTGACTCAGTGTCAAATGGTTTTATCTATATGGTTAGTTCGGCTAGTACAACAGGGGTAAAAAGTGGTTTTGGAGAAGAACAGACCGATTACTTTAATAGAATTGCTGAGATGAACCTTAGTAACCAGCAGATTGTTGGTTTTGGCATTTCTAACAATCAGACTTTTGTACAAGCAACACAACATGCCAAAGGAGCAATTATTGGTAGTGCGTTTATAAAACATTTAACTAGAAATGGAGTCGAGAAGATTGATGATTTTGTACAATTTATCAAAACACTATAATTTTATACATGTTTTCTTTTAGAAATTATGTTATAAAATTTATATTCCTAGTATTGTTTTTAATATTTTCTTGTAAGGATAAAAACAGGGATGTTCTTAATCAAAACTCTAAAGAATGCATTAATTCTATTTTTAAGAAAGATGATTCATTGGGTACTATTAGAAATCACTCTTGTGAAAATATATCTTTAAGTAAAACAATTAAACAATACACTACCAATCTTTCTAATTTAGACTTTTCTAACTGTCCTGAAGAATTTTCAAATGCATTTGAAGCACATATTTCTTCCTGGAATAATATGATTATTGTAACGAATAATCATAAAGATCTTAGAGGAGAAATGCATGATCTTTTCGATAGTATTAAAAAAAGTAAAGATTCAAGCGAATTTAACTTAAGATTACAACACATTTGGAATACATGGAAAATTGTAGAAAAAGCTAAAGGTCAATAATATTTTTTAGGAATGATATTTGCTATCTTTACCGCAATAGATTCTTAAATGCAGCTAAAAAAAACTTCACTACGTACTCGTATTTTTGTAGCAATGATCTTATTAGTGGTCATTGCTTCTGTTTTAATTGCCTTAATCACGATATATCAATATAATGAGCAAGCTAAAGATTATCATGAAGGTCGTTTATTGCGTAAAGAAAACGCTATTAAGGCAAGCATTGATATAGAGCTAATGCGAAGAACAACTTACCCGGTAGATGAAGATCATTTAGATGAAATATTTAAAGAGAAGATTTACGATATTTCAGATATTAATCAAATGGATGTCTACATTTATGATATTCAAGGGAAGTTAAAAATAAGCTCGGTTTCAACATTCGGAAAAGAGACAACCGACTATGATATTTCTCCGGAAACTTTGATTAACGTAGCCGATGATGCCAACCATAGGGTTGTATTAGAAAAGTATACACCACAAGGCAAAAAATACCAATCTTCTTATAGCTATATTAATGATAATAAATTTAAACCAATAGGTATTTTACACCTCCACTATTTAAATGATAATACTTTTCAAGATAAAGAACTAAAAGAATTCTTATTGCGGTTAGGATTAGTATATCTGTTGATGTTGCTTATTGCCATTACCATTGCGTATATAGTTTCAAAATATATCACTAAATCAATTAAAACGGTAAGTGAAAAGATCAATCAAACAAAACTCGATAAACGAAACGAAAAGATCATTTTAGAGAATGCCAGTGAAGAAATGCATAATTTGGTCAATGCCTATAATGATATGGTTGATGAACTTGGTGAAAGCGCTGTTAAATTAGCAAAGAGTGAAAGAGAACAAGCTTGGCGCGAAATGGCAAAGCAAGTTGCACATGAAATCAAAAACCCGCTAACACCAATGCGATTAACGGTACAAAGCTTTGAACAACGTTTTGACCCCAATGATCCAAAAGTTAAAGATAGACTTAATGAGTTTAGTAAATCTTTAATTCAGCAAATAGATACAATGAGCTCAATTGCGTCGGCCTTTTCGAATTTTGCGGAAATGCCAAAGCAAAAGCGTGAAGAATTAAATGTTATTGAAGTTGTAAAACTGGCGTTAGATATTTTTAATGAAGATTATATCCATTATTTTCATGATAAAAATGAGCTGTTAGCGCAATTAGATAAGACCCAATTAATTCGTGTTGTGACCAACCTTGTTAAAAATGCTATTCAATCGCTCGACCAACAGGAAAGCCCTAAAGTTGAAGTAAAAGTTGTTGAAGACAATGGTAATGTTATTATTTCAGTTGCCGATAATGGTAAAGGAATTCCTAAAGAAGATAAGAATAAGATTTTTGAACCAAAGTTTACTACAAAGTCAAGTGGAATGGGCCTCGGTTTACCAATGATTAAAAATATTGTGGAAGCTTATGGCGGAAACATTACCTTTGTCTCAGAAATCAATCGTGGTACTGTATTTACAGTTACTATTCCTAAAAAATAAATTATGTGAATTCCTGAAGATGTAGAAATTAATAACTTCTTCATTTTTAGAAAATTGTAAAATTTTAAATATGAGTTATAACAATATTTTAGTTGTCGAAAATAACGGAATAACAACAATTACGATCAACCGTCCTTCAAAGTTAAACGCCCTAAATAAAGAAACGATTAGCGAATTGCATGCTGCTTTTGATGAAGCTGATTCTGATGCAGGTTGTAAGGTTATAATTATTACTGGAAGCGGAGAAAAAGCCTTTGTTGCAGGCGCTGATATTTCTGAATTTGCAGATTTTACAATTGATCAAGGAAAAGAATTAGCAAGAAATGGTCAAGAGACTTTATTTGATTTTGTTGAGAACCTTTCTACTCCGGTAATAGCCGCTGTAAATGGCTTTGCTTTAGGAGGAGGGCTAGAATTAGCAATGGCAGCACATTTTAGAATTGCTTCAAGTAATGCAAAAATGGGATTGCCCGAAGTAAGTTTAGGAGTTATACCGGGATATGGTGGAACACAACGACTAACTCAGTTAGTAGGTAAAGGAAAAGCTATGGAAATGATCATGACGGCAGGTATGATATCAGCCGATGAGGCTTTAAATTATGGACTTGCAAATCATGTAACCACTCAAGAAGAACTACTTGGACTAGCCGAAAAAATTGGCACTAAGATTATGCGAAATTCTTCTACAGCAATTTCTGCAGCTATTAAAGCTGTTAATGCCAATTTTAAAGAAGGAGTTAATGGATATGAAACAGAAATTGAAGAATTTGGTAATTGTTTCGGAACAGCTCATTTTGAAGAAGGAACTACTGCTTTCTTAGAGAAACGTAAGCCGGACTTCAATTAGTAGAATGAGATTTAGGTTTCAAATATTTATACTACTAATTGCATTAACATCCTGTTTGTTTTGCGGTGCACAGGTATCGCAAAAAATATACAATTCAGTTTTAGAAAACACTAGGTTAAACCCAAACTTAGCTATTGAAAATGCTAAGAAGTTATTGGCTCTAGCAAAAGAAAATAAGAGCTACGATACTATTGCAATTGCGTATATGTATCTTGGTAAGGCTGGAAGAGTAGCAGGGGAGTTTGAGCAAGCCCTGGCATATACCGACTTGGGTATCGAAGTTGCTCAGAATAATAATGTTCCTAAATCGATACTGGCAGAACTGTATTTAACTAAAGCCAATAATTTAGCTGATTCAGGGAAAGCAGATGAATCTGCGATAATCATGTTTAAAGGCGTAGACATTGCGAAATCTACCAATGATATAAAACCGCAAGTATTATTAAATCATGGCTTAGGTTATACCTATTTAGCCTCTAATAAATATAATAAGGCCATTGAGATTTTAAAAAAGAATATATCGCTTATAGAAGAACATGAACTTCTAGATAAAAAAAGTTTTGAAGTCTATTATAAAGGCATGGCAATGCTGGCCAGAGCATATGAAAGTAAAAGTGATAAAGACTCTACCTTATTGTACCTCAATTTGGGCTTAAAGCATGTATTAACTACAGGAGATATTTTTAGTACTAATGCATTTTATGAAGGTTTAAGCACAATTTATCTTGACAAAAAAGAATACAATAAAGCATATAACTTTTTAATAAAAGCAAAAAAACTAGGTTGGAAGATTGGAAATGAATTGGCAAATGATGGCATTGATTATAACTTGGCTAGATATTATTACGAAACGAATGATTATCAGAAGAGTATTTCTCAGTTAGATTCTATTATAAATTATTACGATAAAAACCTAAGCATTGTAAATCCGGAAACATATAAACTTTTAGCAAAGAATTATAAAAAACTTGGAAAATTAGAAGAAGCTAACAAGTATTATGAGTTATACGTAATTAATTATGATAATATTAGAGAGGAGAATCAGAAACTTTCAAATATCGTTCAAGATAAAGAGTTAGAAGAGGTTCGGTTAGATGAGAAAAGGCAAAAAAGAAATACACTGTATTTGTTAATTGCAGGTACTATTGTTATTATCTTACTTGTGGGGTATTTATTCTTTTTGTCTGTCAAGAGGAAAAAAGAAAAAACCCATTTCGAATCATTAATTCAAAAAATAAAGGCATCTGAGCATCATCAGCAAAATTTAGTAATAGATAGTAAGGATGCGTTATTAGAAGAGTCTGGCAGCCCAGAAATCAATGAAAAAACAACTCAAGAAATAATTGAAGGACTTAAGAAATTAGAAGAGCAAAAATATTATTTAAAACAAGAATGCAACTCATATAACGTTGCCAAGAAAATTAAAACGAATACTTCTTATCTTTCAAAAGTTGTAAACTCACATTATCGGAAAAACTTTAATACGTACATAAATGATTTACGTATTAATTATGTAATACTTCGCTTAAAAAATGATAAGCAATTTAGATCTTTTTCAATACAATCTATTGCTAATGAAATAGGTTATAAGAGCTCTGATTCTTTTACTAAATACTTTAAAAAACACACTGGTTTAAACCCATCTTTCTATATTAAAGAATTGAATTCTATAACTTAAATTTAGTAAAACAGTTCAATTAAAACCCTAAATTTATAAAAATAGGGTTCACTTTTTTATGATTCTTTTAATATTTATAAAGTTAATTTAATCTTCTTATTTTCAATTATTTAAGTAGTGATTACATGATCCCTAATTTTCTAAAAATTGCAATACTTCTCTTTTTATTTTAAATGTTATACTATTTCTTTGTTCTAGAAATCAATCATTAATAATCGAAGAATTATGAAAACATCAGCCAAGACAATTGTAATTATTTTAATAGGGCTTATTGCCGGAATTTGGTTAGGCTATTCAATAACATCGGCTTTACTTGTTAAGGACAAATCTGTTAGTATAATCGAGGTTTTAAAAGAAAACTGTGACTGTAGTGAAGTAAATCAAGTAATTTATGCCAAAGGGATTCAATTTGGAGAAAACGGAATTAGTACTGAAAAAGCCGAATATGAATTAATAAATTGTGACTTCTCGATTGCTTTAGAACATAAAGCAAAGGAGTTAAATGAAATACTAAAAAAGGAGGTAAAGGGCTACACTAATATTGATCTTCTAGAATTGGAGTTCGTAAATGATCATCAGAAAGAAACAATATTAATAAGAAACGGTAAAATTTAATAACATGTTAATAGTAATAATTGAAGTAGTATTAAGAATAATAGAAGTATTTATTTAAAAAGATAACCATAATGAAGACAATCAAAAAACAGTTTGCACTACTAATTACTTTTTTAACCATTTTAATTTCGAGTGCTCAAGAAAAAGAAAATGCCCTGCTATGGAGAATTGAAGGTGATAGTATTAAAACCTCTTATTTATTTGGTACTATACATATGTTACCACAAAAAGATTTTAAATTAGATGAACATGTGAAAAAGGCATTTAATGAATCAGAAATTGTAACACTAGAATTAGATATGGATGATCCTAGTTTTATGAAGGATGCTTTGCAATATTCCTATTTATCTGAAGGAGAAAATTTAAAATCCTATATGGATGAAAGCGAATATAATCTATTAGATGAATTTTTAAAAGAGAATTTAAAAGTTGGAATGGCCCAATTTTCAAAAGCGAAACCATTTTTATTAATGTCATCATTAATGACCACTTTCGTTGGAGAACAATTGGCTAGCTACGAATTAACTTTTATTCAAATGAGTAAAGAAGCGAACAAAGAAATTAAAGGCCTGGAAACGTTCGCCGATCAAGTTGCTGCGTTTGATACCCAATCTTATGAAGAACAAATTGACGGTTTGATAGAAATGATAGAAGAATATGATCACTATCGTAAGCTTTATAATGATTTACTAGAAGTTTATAAGAAAGAAGATATAGAGGCCATTTATAAGGGTTCTAAGGTTTATTTTAATGAAGATAAAGAGTTAGAAGAAAAACTATTAAATGAAAGAAATAGAAATTGGATTCCGAAGATTGGGAAATTGTCAAAAGAGCATAAAGTATTTTATGCAGTAGGAGCTGCTCATTTAGGAGGAGATCAAGGAGTGATTAATCTATTAAGAGAAAAAGGCTATAATGTAATACCAGTGGCTCATTAAAATTTCTAAACTTGATATAGGCCACGAATCAATAAGAGTAGTGGCTTATATATTTTTTTCGAATATAATCTTGGTTTGTCCACTGTCATTAGAGTAAACCTGCTTGATATTAAATCCGTTTTTTAGATTTAATATCATCATGGGTTTAAACCGATTCATAGACTTGGTTCGTAATTTAGTATACTCATGTTCTTTAGCCCATTTTTCTTGAAATTTGGCTAATTGCTTTGCGACACCTTGTTTTCTATAATTTTCGGTAATACCTCCAACCCAACTATAGAATGTAGAATGATCGTATTGATAACCTATCTTAAAACCAATAGGCTCTTTTTTGTTATAGGCGATAAGGCATAATAAATCGTCTTTTTCATGAAGCCTTTGAATAAAGAACTTAGGTCTTGCATCTTCAAAAATAAGTTGATAAAGTGATAGAAGGATCTTCATCTCACGCTGATGAGGTGTACCTTTGATTGCCTGAAAATTAAAATCCTTATTTTTTTCCATTCCATTCATCATAAAACTGTTCAAGATAGTTTTTCATATACTTATGACGCTGTTTTGCAATTTTTTGCCCAGTTTTTGTATTCATTTTATCCTTTAGCAAAAGTAATTTCTCATAAAAGTGATTAATCGTAGGGGCTTTTGATTTCTTGTATTCACTCTTGGTCATATTTAAATTAGGGGCAATATCAGGATTGTGCAATTCTCTATTCTTATATCCACCATAATTAAATGCTCTTGCGATACCTATTGCTCCAATGGCGTCTAATCGATCTGCATCTTGAACAACTTCTAATTCTTTTGAAGTAAATTTTGCGCCATTTGCTTCCAAGCTATTTTTATATGAAATGTTTTCGATAATTTTAATTACATGTTCTATTGTCGTGCTATCAACATTTTGAGAAAGTAAAAAATCGGCAGCTTTTTTGGGAGCGATAGTTTCATCTCCATCATAAAATTTGGCGTCGGCAATATCATGCAACAAAGCACCCAAAGCGACTACTAAATCATTTACATCTTCTCCTGTAGCAATTAGTTTAGCATTGTTAAACACTCTTTCAATATGAAACCAATCATGGCCACCTTCGGCACCTTTAAGCGTTTCTTTAACAAATTCAATGGTGTTTTCAATAAGTTGTTTTTCATTCATATTGCAAAATAAAAAATCCCCTAATAATCTAGAGGATTTTTTCAAAACTTAAATTAAAATTTATACTGTTTCTAAGTTTGAGAATACTTTATCTACTATATGATCGCAATTATGAGCACCAAATTCGAATAATTCTGATTTAGGAATTATTTCATAGAGGTGATCTTTCAATTTTAATTTCGCCCTATGTAATCGAACTTTTACATTTGAAGGGGTAATTTTTAAACATTCGGCAATTTCTGCAATGCTCATATCTTCTACAGCACGCATTATATAAACATTTCGGTATTTTATATCCAACCTGTCAATGGCTTTTTCTAATAGCATTTTAGTCTCTTGTTGTATCATATTTCGCTCCGGATTGTCTTTTTGATGGTCAAATAATTTTATAACCTGTCTATCAATTGCCAGGTCGCCTCCTTCTTTTAGCGTTACCATCCTACTTTTAGATTTCAATTTTGCCAGGGCTTCATTAATACCTATTCTTATTAACCAAGTTGAAAATTTTGACTGATGTTTAAATTGATGTAACTTTTCAAAGGCTTTGAGATAAGTGTTTTGCATAACATCTTCAATGTCTTCATGCTTATTAAGATAACCTCTAATAACCCGAAATAATAGCTGATTATTCCTTCGTAAAAGCACCTCGTACAATGCTGTTTCTCCTGCCAAGATTTTTATAACAATCTCAGTGTCAGAATTTCTATAATCTCTATAATCTTTGATTCTGGCAATTTGCATAGGTATTCTTCGTTTAAACATTTAGATGATTATTCCTTAAAAAAATTACAAAAAATGTAACCTTTTTATATGTTTTTTATCAAAAAGGATGTGAAGTTAGAACACCTTTACGGATTTGAGTATTGGTTTATTTAATAATTAAAAACAAAAATATGATGAAGTTAGCACTACGATTTTTATTCGCATTAGCAATTATTATGTATTTGAGTAGCTGTTCTAGTGATAGTGAAGATGATATAACACCACCACCAACAAATGGAAAAGTTACGTATGACCAAAATGTAAAACCTATTATTGATGGTAATTGTTTAGGATGCCATTCAAGCCCTCCGGTCAATGGAGCGCCATTTCCTTTAACAAATTTCAACGAAGTAAATAGTAGGGCAACGGCAATTTTAAATGCCATCTCAAAGCAATCAAATGAAGCTGGGGTAATGCCTCCGGGAAATAGACTATCTCAAGCATCAATTGATATTGTTGATCAATGGATAAAAGATGGCCAGCTTGAAAATTAGTATGAAATATCTATTTTTCATACTATTATTTTTAACCACTATAGTTACCGCACAAGATAAATATATAGAAAGAAAAGGAGTAATTTCTTTTGAAGCCTCAGAAGCTACTTTTGAACCGGTAAAAGCCAAAAACAATTCTGTAACGGCTATTATTAATGTGCAAACGGGAGAAATAGCTTCTTTGGCTTTGATCAAAGAATTTCAATTTAGAAATGCACTGATGCAAGAACATTTTAATGAAAACTATATAGAATCTGATACATACCCAAAAGCAATATTTAAAGGGAAAATTTCGGAATTTAATTTTGACAAATTATCAGCCGATGAAAGAGAATATATAATTACTGGAATTTTAAGTTTACATGGAGTTGATAAAGAGATCCAATCAAAGCTTTTTATTGCTAATCGCGATGGCGTTCTTTATTTAAGAGGAAATTTTACAACGAAACCGCAGCATTTTAATATTAAAATACCTAAAATAGTTCGTAACAAAATTGCAAAGGAGGTTTTGGTAAAGTTAGATTTTAAACTTAAAGCACAATGAAAAGAAAAGGAATTGTTGTAGCTTTTGCAATATTGCTTTTTGGGTTTTTTGCTTATAGATATGTATATAAAGATCACCGAAATGTTGCTCTAGAAAGGTCAATTCAAACTATTGAATCCATCGAATTTTATCGTTTGTTTCAAGAAAATACTGATAGATTTAATGCTATTTATTTAGATAAAACGATCGAAGTTTATGGTAAAATAACCATGATTGAAGGTAATGCTATTGTATTAGATACCAATAGCTATATCATTTTCAAAGATAGTTTTAAAGAAAATGTAAAAATTAATGATAAGGTTACGGTAAAAGGCCGTTTTGTTGGCTACGATGACCTCTTTGATCAACTTAAAATCGATCAAGCTATTTTAATAACCAATTAACTAAGTAATATGAAAAAATTACTACTTCTCTTATTCGTTCCATTATTATGTTTTTCGCAAAAAAACCTATTGAAAGATATTGATAAAGATAGTGATAGTCAAATAGCCGATGCGGCCTTTAAAGGATTAAAGATTGTCAACTTTGAGTCCACAAAACTAGCTAATGAAAAATTGTTCTATTTGGTGGTTTCGCATCGATTTAGTTCCATAAAATCAGGAATTGAAGATTTTTTTGGCTTAGACGATGCGGTAACAAGATTAAATCTCATTTATGGCATTACAGATTGGTTAAATATTAGCGTTTCTAGAAGTTCATTTCAAAAAACCTATGAAGGCGCATTAAAATATCGACTCTTACCGCAAAGTGAAAGTGACTTTCCATTTACGTTGGTTGGTTATAATAGTATAACCATTAATACGAATCTAGATGAAGATGTTTTAACCGGATTAGAATTTAAACATCGTGTTGCATATGTACATCAATTATTAATCTCGAGAAAGTTCAACAAAAACTTTTCTCTCGAGATTATTCCAACCTTACTTCATGAAAATTTAACAAAATTAAGCACCCAAGATAATACGCAATACATCATTGGAATAGGTGGGCGACATAAATTAACCAAACGATGGTCAGTAAATATTGATTATGGCTGGCATTTAAACCGAGCTAGTAATTCACCGTTTAAAAACCCATTGTCAATTGGATTTGATTTAGAAACCGGAGGGCATGTCTTTCAGTTACATTTTACAAATGCTCAACCTATGAATGCAGCCGGTTTTTTAAGTCAGGGTACCGGAGACTGGAGTGATGGCGATGTATTTTTTGGATTTAATCTCTCGCGTGTATTTTAATTTGAAATAGATGCATAAATTCCCACACACTTACCGTCTTCACATGCTAATTCAATAGGAGGAGAAACAAATAAACAATCCGAGGCAATTTCATATTTAATATAAAACTCTCTTTGAAGAAGATTATATTCTTTTACTTTCAATTCTAACAGATCGACATCTATTGAGGTAGGATAAACCAAATAAGACCATGGGCCACCGCATGGCTTACTACCAAATGCAATATAGGCACATTCCGAGTTCTCATTACATGTAGCCCCATCAACAAGTGTCATTATCTCATCTCCGAGGCCATCTATTTTCTTTTGATCTGCCTCAAAGTTGTTATCATCGGAGGAGCAAGAAGTTAGAAAAAATATAAAAAGTAAATAAAAAAATGATTTCATACCATAAGTTTTATCTTAAGATATAAAATCATTTAATCAGTTGCGTTCAATTCTAATTTTTTAGCAAAATTCTGTATAGGCTTCGCTTAGATTCTCAGCAATCATTTCGGCAGATCTTCCTTCTATATGATGGCGTTCAAGCATATGAACTAATTCACCATCTTTGAATAAAGCAACTGCTGGTGAAGAAGGAGGGAAAGGCACCATATATTCACGTGCTTTATTAACCGCAGCTTTATCTACACCGGCAAAAACAGTCGTTAAATGATCGGGTTTTTTATCACCTTGCAATGAAGCTATGGTTCCTGGTCTTGCCGTACCAGCGGCACAACCACAAACAGAATTTACCATTACGAGTGTAGTTCCCTGTTCTTTTAGTATTGAATCAACATCAGTTGCAGTAAATAATTCTTTAAATCCGGCCTGTACAAGCTCAGCGCGCATCGGTCTAACTATTTCTTCTGGATACATATTTTTCTAATATTTTTTAGTAACAAATTCTATCGCAAAGATACGTATAAATACAATAAATGTATATTTGAAAACGAATAGAGATAACTTTAATATATGAGTTTTGCAAAATGGTTAGGAGCCAGTCTCGGTTGGTCTTTTGGTGGCCCTATAGGAGGCATTTTAGGTTTTGCTTTAGGAAGCGTGATCGATGGTTTTTCTGACGCCGACCTAAGAGATTTTAGACAAACAAGTCAATCTGGAAGAAGACCTCGTATCACTTCTTCTGGAGATTTTGAAGTGAGCTTGTTGGTATTGGCAGCTGTAGTTATAAAATCTGATGGAAGAGTTGATAGAAGAGAGCTTGATTTTGTGCGCCAGAGTTTTAAAGGAATGTATGGAGCAAGCAGGGCTAATAAGGCATTTAAATTATTTAATGGAATTATTAAGAATAATAATATTTCTACACGTCAGGTTTGCATGCAGATAAGACAGCAAATGGAACATGCCTCACGTTTACAATTACTACATTTTCTGTTTAATATTGCTAAAGCAGATGGGAATGTAGCCGAATCAGAAATGAAAACAATTCACAAAATTGCGGGCTATCTATACATCAATGATCGCGATTTTGAATCAATAAAGGCCATGTTCTATAATGAAGTAAGCAGTGCTTACAAAATTTTAGAAGTTGATAAAAATGCTTCTAACGATGAAGTTAAAAAAGCATATAGAAGAATGGTAAAAAAGCATCATCCAGATAAATTAAGACATTTAGGTGAAGAACATGTTAAAGGTGCTGAAGAAAAGTTTAGAAAAATTCAGGAGGCCTATGAACAAATACAAAAGGAAAGAGGTATCTAAAGTAAATTAAACTTAATGTTTATGATTTATACTAATTTTTAATAACAGAACTTAGTTATAGATAAAGATCAAGACTTTTGGGTCCTTCCAAAATTGTTTTAACAATTTTATTCTGGTTTTGATCGTCAATGCTATTATGCCACTTTACTAATGAAATCTCTAAATCTTTTATCTCAATACCAATTATTGATTTAGGATGTACACAGCTACCATCATTAAAATATGGGATATCACCCGGTTCTGGAAATCGTGGTCGGTGCGTATGACCTGCAATTACCATTTGATTATTATTGTTGATAATCCAATCTTGAATATTACGTTCTACTTTGATAAGGTTTTTATAGTTTTTGGCCGGACTCGTAGGGTCTTTCACATTAAACCATTTCTGCAATGGCATCCATAGATAACGAACAAAAAATAAACTTAGCTTCCACATTTTATAATTAAACCAATCTGCTTGATGGCCATGAATCAATAAAATGGTTTTATCAGTACCTTCTATTTCGAGTAAAATACTTTCATTGTAATGCAGATTAAATAGTTGCTGTTTCTCTTTTAGCTCATCAGGCTTATAGATATACTCATAAACCATTTTCTCAACAACTTTAGGATCTCTAAAAACCATATCATGATTTCCGTAGAGCATATATGCTCTTTGTTCGAGATGAAATTTACGCAATAGTTCAAATGATTCTTTATGTGCTCTGTAAATAGGTTCAAATGAATTATTTTCCCATAGTTCAACTCCGTCTCCTAATTCAAAATAAGTAAATCCGTTATCATAATAGGTTTGCAAGGCATAACTATAGATTTGCATATTGTGAGCAAAATCATCAGCATAGCTGTTATCGCCTCTATGCAAATCGCTAAAAAAAATAAGCTTAGAATCACAGTTGATCGTGACTTTTTTTGCGGTAGCCAGTGAATTATCTAAAATAGAGCGCATGATCATTTATTAGGGCAAAGCAAAGTAGTAAAAATAAAAGAGGAAGGCAATATGTTTATCTGCTAAGGCTTTTGAAAATCTGGATTATTGACAAACTCTTCATCTGACAATGACAATAAAAAGGCCTTAAGATTGCTCTTATCTTCATTCGTTAATTGCACACCTCCTTGATCTACTTTTTTCATTAGAGGATCAATAGTTGGAGAAAATACCAAACCTTCGCTATAGTGATCAATTACTTCTTCGAGGGTAGCAAAGCGTCCGTCGTGCATATAGGGAGCAGTAAATTCTAAGTTTCGTAATGAAGGAGATTTAAATTTACCATTGTCATTTGGATCTCCGGTGACTGCACCAAGACCAAGATCTATGAATGAAGCATCTAAACCATTATTGTGAAAAATATTATCTGTCCAAAGCGGATTGTTATCACTTCCATGACAATGAAAACAATCCCCCCGCGCTTCATCCATAAAAACATTAAAGCCTTCTAATTCGGCTTCCGTTAATGTAAGTTCACCCCGCAAATGTTTGTCAAAACGTGAATCACCAGAAATTAAGGTGCGTTCAAATTGAGCAATAGCCTTAGTTACTAATGTAGAGTCTATTGAAGTAGTACCAAACGCTTGAGAGAATAAAGTTGGATATTCAGGATGATTTTGCAGCTTAACAGCTACTTCTTTCCAGTCACTATGCATTTCAATAGGATTAGAAACTGGCTCAAAAGCTTGTTGCTCTAACCCTAATTCTTTGCCATCCCAGGCAAAGCGCTCATCAAAATTCCAAGCTAGATTAAATAAAGGCATTGAATTTCTTGTGCCTAAAAGGCCATCAACACCATCGCTAAATTGGTCATTATCTGTAAAAGCTTTTTCTGGCGCATGACAAGTAGCACATGATTGTGAGTTGTCTTTTGAAAGGATATTATCAAAAAATAATCGCCTACCTAGTGCAACTCCTTCTAGGGTTAACGGGTTGTCTGATGGTATAACAGGATCAATCAGTTTCTCTTGAAAAAGTGAAGGTATTTCCAATTCAAATGGAGTAGGTGCAAAAGGCTCTTCTCGATCTTCTGAAGAACAGCTTAAAAAGATCGATAAAAGCAATAATATACCTATTCCTTTTTTCATTACTCTTGGGTTACATTACCTAAACTAAATACGCTTTGCCCATTTTCACTCATCATTATTTGGGCATCAAAATTTGGCATCAAAGTAGTGTTCAGAACATTTAAATCCCAAGTATTTGGATTTTTAAACCATTCTGCTAGGTTTGTTTTCACTTCTATTGCCGTATTACCTGATATGGTTACCGAACCTAAATTAACTGTAAAGAAAGTATTCTGAAAAACGAGATTATCAGGATCTGATGCATTAACAGCCCTTATTGCGTGATAGTTAAAGTTTTGTGGTGTTGCCAAGCCACTATTGGTATATTTCCCATCAAATTGCATATAATGATAACCACCGCCTAGCATAGCTGGCACATTCCATGAAACAGAATTTAAATCTTGATAAACTCCATCTTGATTATCGGTTTCATTAAATCCGAAAGTAAACGATACTTGATAGGTTCCGTCATTTACCGCACTCGGAATTGTGAATACCAAATTTGTATTATTTGTTACGTCTACTAGGCTATAGCCAATGAAAGGCGTAGCTCTATTATTGGCATCTGTAAATGTAATTCTGGAAATTAGGTAGCGCAGTCTTTCGATACTCAATGTTTCTCCATTAGCATTGGTGAATTTAAGATCGTTAAAATCGGCATTAGTAACATTGGTCCCATCCCAGTTATGTGTAAATTGAAATGTAATATCTGCTGGCGCAATTGTGTTATCGTCGCTCGAGCAAGAACTCATAAGTACTGTTAAAAAAACTAGTATTGTTATTATTTTATTCTTCATTTATTCTAATAATTAATGCGTCTGTAAATCCTTTATTTTCTTTAATGTCTAAATCTGAACTTGAAGAGTCACCAACTACAATAATGCTATTATCTTGTAATTGGGTAACTCCATATGCAAAATCAATGTCACTTCCACCAATAGATTTTTCCCATAATAAATTACCATTATCACCATTTATTTTCAGAATCCAAACATCATTTTGTCCATTATTTTGAGAAACATCGAGGTCTTGGCTTCGGGAGCTTCCGGCAATTACATAATTACCATTATTAGTTCGAGTAAATGCGCGGGCAGCATCAAAACTAGAGCCGCCATAATTCTTCTCCCAAATAATTGTGCCGTTAGTATCTATTTTGACAACCCAAATATCTGCTCCTCCGTTTTGACTTGAGATATCTTGATCATTGCTGCGGGTTTCTCCTACAAGGATAAAATTTCCGTCATTCGTGTTTAAAATCTGATAGGCGGTGTCAATTTCTTTGCCTCCCAGTGATTTTTCCCAAACTAATTGTCCGTTTTTATCAATTTTCACTAACCAATAATCATAAGCTCCTTTGCTGCTTTTAATGTCAACATCGTTACTATCTGATGACCCTATTAATATATACCCATCATTTACCTCTAACGCGTCATAAGCAGTATCAGTATTGGTGCCTCCAAAATAATTACGCCATTCTAGTGCTCCCAAAGCGTCTATCTTTAAGGTCCAAAAATCGCCTCCCGCATGCCTATTTTTAGTATTATTTTTATTGCCCTGGCCCCCGGAGGCAGTAACGTCTAAAATCCCAGTGATTAAAAAACCACCATTTGAAGTTTGTAATACCGAAAATCCTCGATCATCTCCTGCAAACCCATAACTTTTTTGCCAGGCAATATTTCCTAAGGCATCTAGTTTTATCATCCAAACGTCTTGAAATCCTGCATTCTCTGACGCATCATTGTCATCACTTCTATTATAACCGATTAATGCATAGCCCCCATCGTTTGTTTGAATGATCTTTTCGCCACGATCATCTTGACTTCCTCCAAATGACCTCTGCCATTGTAATTGATCGTTGGCATCAAATTTTAATAGCCAAAAATCATATTGCTCATTGGGTTTATTTGTTATATCACCATCATTGCTTTGAGAAAACCCTAAAGCTACATAGCCACCATCTGAAGTTGCTATAACCGATCGTAAAGCATCATTTTTAGAGCCACCAAAAGTAGTAGTGAATTCAATGACAGGATCACTACCTGAAGCAATAGATTTCTTATCAGAACAGCTTATATAAATAAAAACCGTGCTTAATAGTAATAGATATGTTCTTGCTGTTATTTTCATTTAATTAGATGCCACTTTTGCGAACTATAAACAATCCATTAGCTCTATCACTTATTATTATATTTTTACTTTCGAAGTATGGGTATACGCTCCAGGCTCCTTCATATGAAGAATTATCTGCGTCAGGGTGCGTATCAAAAAAGCCTATTTCTCTCATTTCTATTTCAATATTAGTTACATCAATTACCCTTAGCCCGGCTTCGTAATTTGCCAAGTAAAATGTATTACCATCAACATAGCCGTTATGATCTGTAGCAGGTGTTGTTCCAAAATATTCATATAATATTTTCGGTGCATCAAGATCTAGTAAATCAAAAACAATGGTTCTAGAATTATGCCCTAATTGCCCCTCATCGCCTTCATCACCCAATAAAAAATAGCGATGATCTTCAGTAAGCCAACCCTGGTGTGGTATGTATGTATTTTCATATTCACCTTTTGAAATAAGTTTTGGATTAAAGGTGTCAGTAATATCTAGAATATCTAAGTTATCTGTAGAAGTATTAAGTCCAAAGTAAATTTCTTTACCCGTATAGTCCGCATCGGGCCCTTTATAGGTTACCACTTGAGCATCATGGTGAGATACATTAATAGCATTCTGGGAGCCTGGAGATGTATAAGAATGAAAGTCACCAACTGCAATTGGATTTTTAGGATCTTGAATGTTTGTAAAAAATGGTCCTTGAATTAAAGTCTGACCATTAGTAGGTTGCCCTTGACTACCAACTGCACAGAGCATACCCGTTTCTTCATTGATTGCCAAATTGTGAACATTCACAAAACCAGTGTAATGGACGTCGGCTTCAAATGATTGAGGAGGGTTGTCTACATTTCGTAATTTAGTTAAATCAAAAATCTGCATCCCATGACCTACTAATTGTGCTGCCATAAATGCATGATCTTTGTAAACTTTAACATCTCTCTGGCTGTTGTGGCTACCTCCAATTGCACTAGGTAAAGTGCCTAAATATATTGGAGATACGGGATTAGAAATATCAACAAATGCCAAACCGGTATCTAGACAAATGAGCGCATATTCTTTCCCTGTTTCGCTATCTGTCCACCCCCAAATATCCATAGCTCTGCTCGCTCCCATACTAGCAGGGTTTAAACGCGCAAGCAAATCATAATCGTTACAAGGGAATTGATCTGCAAATCCATTTTCGCAAGTTACCTTACCATTATTACCGCATACATCTCCTATACCGTCTCCATTTGAATCGGCCTGATCATTGTTCGCTATAACGGGGCAATTATCGTTAACATCTAAAATAGCATCGTTGTCATCATCGGTATCGCAAACGTTACCCATACCATCACCATCTGTATCTATTTGACCACTGTTAAAAGTCAATGGGCAATTATCATCGTCATCTGCTACACCGTCGTTATCAATATCATTGACTATAACAATAGGATTATTAACAGGGTCATTATCTTTTTCACAAGAAGCTAAGCATATAAGGCAGCTTAAAAGCCAAACAATTTTTTTTGTCATATTTTAATTACTTTTCTTTAGAATAAATAAACCATTGTTAACATCACTAACAACAATTTTATTACTTTCAAAATAAGGATAAGTACTCCAAACACCATTGAAGCTTACTCTATTTGTATTGGGAAAGGTATCAAAAAATCCGACTTCTGATACGATTCCACTACTGATGTTAGAAACATCAATAAATCGAACACCGGCCTCGTAGTTGGCCAGATAATAGATATTATCTCTAATGTATCCGTTATGATCTATTGCAGATGTTGGGCCTAAATACTCTGTTAGTAAAACCGGATTATCTAAATCAGTTACATCGTATATTAAACTACGAGAATTCAAACCAAAATTGATCTCATCTCCTTCATCGCCAACAATTAAATAACGATGATCTTCGGTTAACCAACCTTGATGCACATAAGCAAGGCTGCTATATGTAGCATTAGATATGTTTTTCGGATTTGCTTTATCGGTAATATCGGCAATGATGATTTCACTTTCATTACTACCAATGTATATTTCCTTACCTACATAATCTGTATCAGGCCCGTTATAAGTAACCGCTTGTGCGTCATGACTATAACCATCATCACCATACCCTTCTTCAAAGATAGGATTTTTAGGGTCTTGAATATTCATAAAAAGCGGCCCACCTTTATAAGTACCATTTCTATCGGTGCCAACAGGATATGCATATCCTGTATCTTCATTTATAACAATATTATGTGCATTTCCAAAAACCGATGAATGTGCATCGGTGGTAAATGTTTCCGGCGGATTTGTAACATTTCTAAGTTTTGTAAGATCAAAGACTTGCATCCCATGGCCAGGTGCCTCACTAACAATATAGGCATGATTTTGATATGTTTTAATATCGCGCCAAAGGCTATTATCTGTAGCAGTAGGAAGAAATCCTAAGTAAATGGCCTCATCAGTATTAGTAATATCTATAAATGCAGTACCATTATTTAAACCTAATAATGCGTATTCTTTGTTGGTTGTTGGGTCTGTCCAGCCCCAAGAATCATTTGCAGAATCAGTGCCAAAAAATGCTAATGGTATATGTAATAAAAGATCATAGTCATTACATGGGTAAACATCGGCAAAACCACCAGAACATGCTTTAGAAGAAAAATTAAAAGTAGCATCGCACGCATCACCTAATCCGTCATTATCACTATCGGTTTGGTTGCTATTCGCAATATTGGCGCAGTTATCATTAGCATCCGCAATACCATCGGCGTCAGTATCATCTATTGTACTGTTGCCGCCATCATCAGAAGACGAACATGAGTACATAATACTTAATAGTATGAAAATTATAAATAGTAAAGGAATTTTTTTAGTCATTTTGAGTATAGTTTGAGTTAAAAGCATCAAAAATCATGCTATATTACAATAATATCTTATTAGTAGAAACAGTTTTGTAAATATTTACCCTACCTCGAATATTTAAAAGTTTATAATGAGCGACCTAACAAAAGTAATTCATTAATTTTGCATCTCAAATGAATACCATGTTAGAAGATAAAAATCAAAATAGAACTTCATTATCAAGTTTAGGTGAATTTGGACTTATTCAGCACTTAACTAATGCTATTAAGCTTGAACATTCATCTTCAATTAAGGGAGTTGGCGATGATGCAGCTGTGCTAGAATTTGATAAACAAGTTTTAGTAACAACAGACTTATTGGTTGAAGGTGTACATTTTGATCTATCTTATATGCCCTTAAAGCATTTGGGGTATAAGGCTGTTATGGTTAATCTTTCAGATGTTTATGCCATGAATGGGAGTGCGTCACAGATTACAGTTTCTATCGCTGTTTCTAATCGATTTCCACTAGAGGCAATTGAAGAATTATATGCAGGTATTCATTTGGCTTGCAAGAATTACAAAGTAGATCTAGTGGGAGGCGATACTACTTCTTCTACAAAAGGTTTATTACTAAGTATTACTGCAATTGGTGAAGCCGATAAAAAAGAGGTTGTATATAGAAATGGCGCTAGACCTAATGATTTAATCGTTGTTACTGGTGATCTAGGAGCTGCCTATTTAGGCCTACAGGTCTTAGAGCGAGAGAAGCAAGTTTTTGAAGCAAATCCAAATGCGCAACCAGAGCTTGATAATTATACCTATTTAGTAGAGCGTCAATTAAAGCCCGAAGCACGGAAGGACATTGTAAACTTATTGAAAGATTTAGATGTAAAACCAACTTCTATGATTGATATTTCTGATGGCTTATCTTCTGAGATTATTCATATATGTCAACAAAGTAAAGTAGGGTGTAATCTATATGAAGATAAGTTACCCTTAGATCCTCAGGTAATTTCTACTTGCGAGGAGTTTAATATTGATAGCACTATGGTTGCTTTGAGCGGCGGAGAAGACTATGAATTAGTATTCACAATCTCATTAGATGATTTTGATAAGATAAAAGCAAATCCTAATCTTACCGTTATTGGCCACGTTACCGATAAGAACGAAGGAATGAACCTGATCACACGAGCTAATCAAAAAGTTGAATTAACTGCTCAAGGCTGGAATGCTCTGTTAAAAAAGAGTTAATTCATTTTATTTCAATCTATTTCATTACTCAAAATTCTATTTTTAAGAAACAAAAATCAATTTCTTATGATTAGAATTATACTTTTTCTAGTTACACTATTCGTTTCAATTTTATCATTTTCCCAAAAGGAAGCAATGCCCTTTTTACCCGAAGTTTTTGAAAATTACCCTAATGTTCGTGATATTGCTATTTCACCAGATGGTAATGAAGTATATTTTACGGTAGACGACCTCAAAAGCAGAATTGCATTAATATCTTATGTGAAAAAAACAGATAAAGGTTGGTCAAAGCCTCAATCAGTTTCATTTACCGGTAAATATCGCGATTTAGAACCGGCTTTTACACCAGATGGAAAGCGATTGTATTTTGTTTCAAATAGACCTATTCATCAAGATTCTATTAAACCTAAAGATTATGATATTTGGTATGTTGACAAAACCAATACAGGTTGGTCTCAACCAAAAAATATAGGTGCGCCAATTAATACTGCTGCACATGAGTTTTATCCTTCAATAGCAAGTAATGGAGCAATTTACTTTACGGCCGAACGCGAAGGTGCCGTAGGTAGAGAAGATATTTTTGTAAGTAAGTTGAAAGATGGAAATTACCAAGCACCGGTTTCCTTAAAAGGAGAATTAAATACTAAATATTTTGAGTTTAATGCTTTTGTGGCGCCTGATGAAAGCTATATAATTTTTAGCGGACAACGCCCAAGAGAAGGAAAAGGAAGAGGAGAATTATACATTAGCTATAATAAAGATGGTGTTTGGTCTAAAGGCAAACTGTTAGAAAAGATCAATACAGAGTATCTTGATTTTTGTCCATTAGTAGATGTTAAAACCGGTAAACTATATTTTACAAGCCAAAAAACAAATGTAAAAAGACATTATAATGAACCTTTAGATTTAAATAGGTTTTTAGAAATGTACCAAAACGCACCTAAAGGATTGAACAGAATTTATACCATAGACTTTAAAGAAGTCAATTAAACTATTTTTTAATTTGCTCTTCTATAAGTGATTTTAGTGCTTCACCATGAATGTTTTTTGCTAAAATTTTCCCGTTTTTATCAATTAAAAAATTATCTGGTAAAGCAGTTACTGCGTAGTCATAAGCAGCAGGAGTTTTAAAACGCTCTAATGTAGAAACATTGGTCCAGGCTCTTTTGTCTTTTTCTAAAGCAGCAAGCCATTTATCACGTTTATCATCTAGAGAAACTCCATAAATAGTAAATTGTTCTCTAGGGTACTTTGCCATTAATTCATTTAATTTTGGAGCCTCTCTTCTACAAGGTGCACACCAACTTGCCCAAAAATCGATAAGCGTATAATCTGAATTTAATGAAGATAAACTAATAAGGTCGCCTGCAGCATTAGGCATTTCTATATTTTTTACTGTACCACCAATAGCAGTTTGCTTTAAGCGGTTTACTTTTTCTCTAATCTTCTTTGAGATTTCTAAATTCGGGTGTACTGCTTCAAACTTTGCAGCCAGCGCATCGAAGTTTGCCAACTGATGAGCACCCTTCCAACGAATAGAAGTAGCATATAAACCTAAAGTTGAAGTCATATTTTTTTGGATATAATCAACCAATTCATCAAGGTGTTTGTCATAATTAGTGAGTTCCAATTTCCCTAATTCGGCAATTTTTTCTTGATCTGGGTTTTCAGCTTTTTTTAATTCTTTAATTTCTCTACGAACAGATTTTACCAATCTATCTAATGATTCTCTTCTAAAGGTTTCGTAAGCTAATAGTTCTTCGGTGTCTTTTGAGCCCTCAGCTGTTGCTTTAAAATCATCGGTTCCATAATCCGATATGTTTAGGGTTACATTTTGATCTTTTTGTAAAGCGATATCTATTTTCTTTTTATTTGGAAAATTTAACGAATACAGATAAGGTTCATCGGTAAACGAATATGTAAAATTCCCCTGGTTATCGATAGCAATAGTGTCAATAGTTTCGGTTATTTTACGCTCTATATCAGATTCTTTTTTAACAATGATAGATTTAACTGAAGTAGAACTTACGTTTCCTGAAACAATAAATGAAGGAGTTTCTTTTTTACTGCAAGCAAAAGTAATCACAGCAACGATAGATAGAAGAATAAATTTTTTAAGCATAAAGTTTAGGTTATTGGCTCAATGGTCGCTAAAAGTAAAATTTAATTACATGATGTCTTGTTAAAAGTGTTATAAAAAACTAACCACATTTTTTTATAAACCACTGCAATTCAAATAAACACTCTTCATAGTTTTCTATATAACTCATATGTCCATCAGGAAACTCTACGAGATCAACGTCTGTATTTTTCGTTTGTTCAATTAGAGAATTATATTCTAAAACAGGGTCCTTTTTACCAATAATGAGCAGTTTTTTATACGGAGAAAAATGCAATAACATTTCACGATCATCACGTATTTTCATGCCTTCAAGGGCGGCAATAATACCTTGTAAAGGCGTTTTTAAAGCTTCTTTTTTTAATTGCTTAATCTCATTTAAAAAGATCTTTCGATTTTTAGGGCGAAATAGATTCGCTATAGCCATTCTCACAAAAGTTGTATGTACTTGTTTTACGGCTTTAATAGCTCTATCTCGGTTTTTCTTTTTCTCATTTGAATCTGCTCTCGCTGTTGAGTTCAATAGACATAATCCTTTTAGTGCGTCTGGCTTTTTTTCCGCAAAAGCGAGGGCTACATAACCACCCATAGAATGTCCTATCATTACAGAGCGTCTAATTTTTAAATGATGTAAAACAGCCTCAACGGCTTCGGCCATAAGTTCCATGGTATGAATATAGCCCAAACAACCACTTTGACCATGCCCTAAAAGATCGATGCAGATCACACGATTTTTCATACTTAGTTGGTTGGCTATTCGCTCCCACATAGAAGAATTCTCTAGAAATCCATGTAATAATACTATCGCCTGACCTTTACCGGCGTCAGTATAAAAAATGTCGATGCCTTTATGTGCTAAAATCATTTTACTATATTCGACAAATATATAAAAGATGGAAGCTGAATGTTTGATATTGGTATTACCAAAAACAACGAATTATTAACAAATTAATGACACACTTTCACAAAATAAGATGAATAAAACTAAAGAAATCTGGATTAGCGGCTTTGCCTTATTTTCAATGTTTTTCGGCGCGGGAAACTTAATTTTACCTCCATTTTTAGGCTTTAAAGCAGGCGGTGATTGGTTTTGGGTAGCGCTAGGATTTGCCATTACAGCGGTGCTGATACCATTATTAGGTATTTTGGCGCATGCTCGTTTACAGGGCACCATGTTTGATTTTGGTAAAAAAGTGTCTCCACTCTTTAGTTTAATGTATTGTTTGATTGTGTATGCGATTTCTGTGGCATTACCAGCACCCAGAACAGCTTCTGTAACCCATGAGATGGCGATTGCACCATTTTTTGGTACGAGTTCTTTAGTAACTAGCAGTATCTATTTTATTTTGGTATTCATTTTTGTAATGAATCGCTCTAAGATTTTAAGTTTTATTGGTAAATATCTTACTCCTTTAATTGTATTGATCTTACTGACTATTATTGCCATTGCTATAGTCTCACCAACACCTTTGCAAAACCCTTCATTGTTTGAAACGCCCATCGTAGATGGCCTGCTAGAAGGTTATCAAACTTTTGATGCCATTGGTGCTGTGGTTGTAGGTGCTGTGGTTATTATTTCATTAAAATTACGTGGGCACGAATCTTTTGAAGCCAAGAAAGAGCTGATAACGAAATCTGGGTTTATTGCTGGTGCGGGACTCTTTATAGTTTATACAGGACTTATTTTAAGTGGTTCACTATTCAACATGTCTTTTGAAGCTGAGGCTACGCGTACAGAGGTTTTAGCAGGATTGAGTACCATTACGTTGGGGAATGTAGGCACCACCTTTTTGAGTGTGTTGGTGGCCCTGGCTTGTTTTACCACGGCTGTAGGAATCATTACCGGAACTGCCGATTATTTTAAAGGATTATTTAAAGAATCACAATTAGCTTATACTAGTACAGCTATATTGGCCTGTATTATTGGTGTTGTGGTTGGGCAGTTTGATGTACATTATATTATTGATATTGCCTTACCGGCATTAATGTTTATTTATCCGATTACTATTGTTCTGATTCTTCTAAACGTAATACCTGAGAAATATGCCGCACCATTGGTGTTTAAAGTGGTAGTTGCGGTAACTTTTTTGTTTAGTATACCTGATTTTTTAAAGTTTTTAATGCCTCCCGAAAGTTTAGATGGTATAAAAAGTTTAATACCCTTGTCACAATACAGTTTGGGTTGGGTATTGCCTTCTTTGGTGGCTTTTATTTTAGTGAATTTGTTCAAAAAAAATGAAGTATAGTTTTATAGTTAAACCTGTAGTTAAACTAATAGTAGCTTTAATTCAGTAGATAAATTAAAAATCAAGAATTTGACTTCTTGCGATGTATTCTTAAAAAAATAAAAGAAGCAATTAATCCTATCAAAGAAAAAATGGCCAATGTGATAAACACATGTTGATGACCTGTTCTTCCTGGAGAGTTGTCTAGTAAATAACCCATTAATGGTCCTGCAAATATATCGGGCGTATAGCCTACAACAGAAATAACACCTACCGCTGTACCCGTTAAAGTTAAAGGGATGTTACCTTCTTCTAATACCGCAAAATATAATACGCGCGCAGCATAAACGCCCAATGCCACTAAAAACACTGAGAGTAAGAAAAATACATCCATAGAAGGGTCAATTAAATCGGTTGCAAATAATATAGAACCTAGAATTGCCACTGCAAACCCTGCAACCAAATAAATAGAGGCTTTGGCTCTATCGGCTAGAAAACCAACGAATACACCAACAACGGGTCTAATAAATAATAAATATGTACCCGTTTTAGCAGCATCAATTTCATTATAGAGCATCACTTCTTTGGCGTATAACGAAAAAACATCGGTAAATTTATAACCTACATAAGCGCATAAAATAATAACCATTAACAACCAAACAGCAGGTAGTTTTAATACCATTTTTACATTGGCTGCAGATATGGTTTTTACCTGGTGCTCGGCAGCTTCTTTTTGAGGAAGTTTTAAAAAGAAAAAAGTCAAAATACCTACAAAAGCCACCAAAATTGATGAAATAAAAATAACACGGATAAATGCTTCACTACTTTGTGCACCGGCTGCAATTGCCTCTGCCGAAGGGATGAAAATCGAAAAAATAACGACGCCTAAAGTCCCAAAGAGCGCTGCTACTAATCCTCGGCCACCATCTAAAAAACCAAAAGCTTTTCCTTGAGAATCAACTCCGCCCCAAATGCGAGTTGCTTTAATCATTGCCGCCCAAAATAAAAAGATGGTAGTAAAACCCCAATAGCCATAAAGTACTTTTAGCATTAATAAATTAGGTATGGTTGTCATGTAAAATCCTCCCAAGGCCGTTAACCATAGAGCGATGGCCATTAATCTATTCGGTTTGAACTTATCGGCCAATATACCGCCGAAAAAGTACGATATAAAGGCAACGATTCCATAAACAGAAAAACAGATACCCAATTCTAAATTGGTTAAACTAAAGGTTTCTAAATAGGTAGGGCGAAAAATGCGCGCAAGTACAAAAGGTAAAATAAAAACGGCTTCACCTGCTAAGATGAGCAATAGAATAAATGTGTATCTTGAAAGTGCTTTTTGTTTGATTTCTCCAATTTATTTGGTGATTGGGCAATTTAGTATAATTTTTGGATTCTTTTAGTTGAGTACTTTCTTATTTGACCTCTTTTTATGTTAAATTTCTAAAATTTTACGACTAAAGCTTCACAATAAAACTTAAATGGCTATTCAAGACATACAAACCTATACATATAAAGATATCTTTTCATTAAACGTGGTAGATTTTGAAGAGGCTTGTGTAGTAAATAAACCAGAACAGGTAAATACCTATCGTATCTATTGGATTAAAGAAGGAAAGGGCACGTATAGCATCGATTTTAATTCATACGATTTTGATGGCGAAGTATTATTCTTTCTTTCACCTGGCCAAGTGTTTTCTGTAACTTCCGAAAAAGTAAAAGAAGCATATCAAATTTCTTTTGTGCGAGATTTTTATTGTATACAAACACATGACAAGGAAGTGTCTTGTAATGGTGTTTTATTTAATAATATTTATGAATCTCCATTTGTAAAACCCAGTGAACAAGAAAGTGTTAAACTGAATGCAGTTCTTTTTAATCTAATTGAAGAATTTCGTTTAGAAGATACGGCTCAATACGATATGCTACAGGCTTATTTAAAACAGTTTATAGTACAATCTGTACGGATAAAAAAAGAGCGCGACATTATAAAAGATGCCACCGAAACGAAATTGTTTAAAGATTTTAGTGTACTAGTTGATTTAAATTTTAAAAAAGAACATTCAGTAAGCTATTATGCCGAGCGATTAGGAGTATCACCAAAATCTCTTACGAAGCACTTTCAAAAAATAGGAGCGCAAAAGCCTAGTGATTTTATTAAGAATAGAATTGTACTTGAAACGAAACGAAAATTGCTTTATTCAGATGCTTCGGTAAAACAAATTGCATATGAACTAGGCTTTAATGACCCTGCCTATTTCACCAGATTTTTCTCTAAGGCTACCGGAAAATCACCTTTACAATTCAAAAAAGAGCTGAAAAACTAACTCGTCCAAAACCAAGGAACTTTTGTCCATTTATTGCCCTTTGTTCTCATTATAATTTTGTGCTATCAATAAACCGATTGTATAATTAAAATTTTAGAATAATGAAACAAATTAAAAAGGCATTACTATTTTTAAGTATTGCAATATCAAGTACTGCAGTTTTTGCACAATTACCAGATCCTGGGTTTAAAATTGATGATAGAACAGCTATCGTAATTACCGATCCTCAAAATGATTTTCTTAGCCCAGAAGGTGTAACATGGGGCGTAGTTGGCACCAGTGTAACAGAAAATAATACGGTTGCCAATATTGAAAAATTATTTAAGTTAGGTAGAGAACATAACTTACCTGTTTTTGTATCGCCGCACTATTATTACCCACATGATCATAAATGGAAGATTGAAGGTGCCTTAGAAGCTCTAATGCATAAAATAGGAATGTTTGACCGCAAAGATGCATTGTCTATAGATAAATTCGAAAATTCTGGAGCAGATTGGCTTGCACAGTATAAACCATATATTAATGACGGAAATACAGTAGTGACAAGCCCTCATAAGGTATATGGGCCAGATACGAATGATTTAGTATTGCAATTACGTAAAAGAGGTATTGAAAATGTAATTCTTGGCGGAATGTCAGCTAATTTATGTACAGAGTCACATATGCGAGAACTTGTAGAGCAAGGATTTAGAGTGGCCGTGGTAAAAGATGCTACAGCTGCAGCAAAGTTACCTGAATTAGATGGCTATCAAGCAGCTTTAACTAACTTTAGAATGATCTCTAGTCATGTATATACTACTGAAGAATTAGAGAAAGAGCTTAAGAAATAGTAACTTTAAAGACTAACCAAAATATATATAGTATGATCAATGGAAATTTATTAATTAGAATAGGAATGGGTTTGCTTTTTATTTGGGGTGGACTTGAAAAATTCTTTATTGGCTTTCTTGGAGGTGTAGGGCTCCAAAAGATGGCAGAAGGATTGCAAAGCATTGGCTTTGGATTTCTTGGAGATACCGGAAATTTAATATTGGCTGGTTTCTTAGCCTTAGCGGAATTAGTAGCAGGTATCGCCATATTATTAAACAAGAGATTGTTCGAAGCATATGGTGCTATGGCCGTTGTAATGTTAGTAGCATTAGTAATGGTTCATATTCCTTCGGGCAGTTGGATGAATAGTATGATACATGTTGCATTAACCTTAACCTTAACAGGATTAGCACATAATAATAAACAGAAAGCCTAAGCTACTTTTCGAAAATTGTAAAGCCCGATTCAAACGAATCGGGCTTCTTTTTTTAATGGAATATTGAACCTGTCCAATCCTTAGGAACTTTTGTCCATTTTCTTGCCTTAATATCTGCCGCATCTTTGTGTCAGAATTTAAAAACAAAGAATCATGGACATACAATTAGATCAAAAAGATTTTCAAAAAACAATAGAGGATAATAAAAATGTGCTAATCGATTTTTATGCCGATTGGTGTGGACCCTGTCAAACCTTATTACCAACAGTTCATAAACTAGCAGAAGAATTTGATGGCGATGTTACCATTAAAAAAGTAAATGTTGACCAAAACAGAGAACTAGCCATTCAGTTTGGTGTAAGAAGTATTCCAACCTTAGTTCATATTACTGATGGAAAAGAAGTTGGAAGACAAAACGGACTTATCTCTGAAAGAGATTTAAGAAATCAGATCAATCAATTAAAATCCGCATAAGCGAAAAAAATAAGTAATAACAATTTAAAAAATTAAACATTATGAGTACTAGAATTGAAACATTAAACCCAGAAACTACTACAGGAACGTCAAAAGAATTATTTGACGCAGTAAATAAAAAATTAGGCTTTATACCTAATTTGATTAAAGTATTTGGTAATTCACCAGCTACACTAAAAGCCTACTTGTCTTTAGGTGAAATCGCCGGAAGTGGAAACTTTAATGCAAAATTTAGAGAGCAATTAGCACTAGCAATTGCTGAAGAAAATAGCTGTAATTATTGCTTATCTGCACATACTGCAATTGGAAAAATGAGCGGATTAACCGACGAGCAAACAGAACAAAATCGTTTAGGTAAATCTGATGATGCAAAAGTAGAAGCAGGTTTAAAGTTTGCTCAATTGGTAACCAAAAACCGTGGAGTAGTGAGCAATCAAGAACTACAAGCAGTTAAAGACGCAGGTTATACAGATGGCGATGTGTTAGAAATAGTATTGAATGTAGTTTCGAATACATTAACAAATTATGTGAATCACATAGCCGAAACTGAGGTCGATTTCCCTAAAGTAGAGGCCGGAAGATTTGCTGTTGCACAATAAATATAAAATCAAGAGTGCCATAAATATTTATGGCGCTCTTATCTAAAATTAACGAATCATGGAAAACCAAATAAAAGAGGGACTTAAAGATTTAAAAGAATTACTTGGAAACGGACAGTTTTTAGAAGCAATGCATAAATACTTAGCGGATGATGTAGTATTGCAAGAAGCCAATGAAACTCCTAAAGTAGGTAAAGATGTATGTATACGGGCTGAAGAGGAATTATTAGCTGACGTTTCTGAATTTATTAGATACGACATTAAAAACGAATCAGTTTCGGGAGACATTTCTTACTACGAAGCTATTATGGAATTCAAAACGAAAGATGGCCAACATCATAAATTTGAACAAGTAAATAGAACGCAATGGAAGGATGGTAAGATTATTAATGAGCGTTATTATCACGCTTAAGTAATCTACGATCATAGATTAATGGTGAAAGCGAGTTTAGGCTCGCTTTTTTTGTTTAAGATTTTCTTAACACAGGGGCGATTTTTAATTCTATATCTTTGAGTAAAACCTTTATTATGAAATCTATAACCATACTTCTCGCACTTATTTTCACTTTACAATTAGCAGCCCAAGATAAAGCGCAGGTCATTAAAGATGTAACACAAGCAGGGTATAACTATATTGATACTTTTTATAAAGTTGATACAACACTTGCTTATAAAAGCGTTCATAAAGATTTACGAAAAGTAGGCTGGTGGTTTGACAAAAAAAAGGATGCCTATTCTGATAAATCTGAAATGTCTTTTGAAAGATTGATAAAACTTGCTAAAAGATGGAATGCTAAAGGAGACAGAACAAATGACCAATCGCCTAGAAAAGTTGAGGTATTAGAAGTTTCAGATAAAATAGCCGTTGTAAAGGTTGTGGCCGAGTGGGGAATAGATTATCTAAACATGGTAAAAACAGATGACGGTTGGAAAAGTATCAATATTGTTTGGCAATCACCACCTAAGTTTTCTTTAAAAGAATAAAAAAAACCGGTCTATGACCGGTTCATTATATCTTCAATTTCTTCAACTTCTATTGGGATATTCCTCATAAGGTTAAATGGGGAGTCTTTTTCTTGTATAATAACATCATCTTCTAATCGAACACCAAAACCTTCTTCAGGAATATAAATTCCGGGTTCTACGGTAAAGACCATATTTGCCACCATAGGTTCGGTTAAAATACCATAGTCATGTGTATCTAGACCAATATGATGAGAAGTACCATGCATAAAGTATTTTTTATAAGCCGGCCAATCAGGGTTTTCATTTTTTACATCCGCTTTATCAATTAATTTTAATCCTAAAAGCTCAGATGTCATTAATTTACCAACTTCAACATGATAGTCAGCCCAGATCGTACCCGGAACCAACATATTTGTGGCTTCATTTTTTACTCGTAATACCGCATTATAAACCTCTTTTTGCCTCTTGGTGAATTTACCAGACACTGGTATGGTACGAGTCATATCACTCGAATAGTTTGCATACTCCGCGCCTACATCCATTAAAATGAGATCACCAGGTTTACACTCTTGATTATTTTCTATATAATGTAAAACATTAGCATTAGTACCAGATGCTATAATTGGAGTATAAGCAAATCCTTTAGACCTATTTCGCAAAAATTCGTGCATGTATTCAGCCTCAATCTCATATTCCATTACACCAGGTTTTACAAAGTTGAGCACCCTTTTGAACCCTTTCTTAGTAATATCACAAGCTTTTTGCATTAAGTCTAGCTCTATCTGATCTTTTACAGAACGTAAACGTTGTAAGATTGGATTACTTTTAGCAACAGCATGTGCAGGGTACTTTTCTTTTAGCCATTTAGTATATCTATCCTCTCGAGTTTCTGTCACTACAGAGGCTCTATAATGTTCATTGGTATTAATATAAACTGTGTCACACTGGGTCATCAGTTCAAACATAACCTTTTCCATATCTTGTAACCAATATACGGTTTTAACTCCGCTGGTTTCAAACGCCTTTTCTTTGGTTAATTTTTCACCTTCCCAAACAGCAATGTGCTCATTTGTTTCGCGTAAGAATAAGATTTCACGATGCTTTTCTTTTGGACAATCGGGAAATAAAATCAAAATACTCTCTTCCTGATCTACTCCGCTTAAATAAAAAATATCTCGATGCTGTTCAAAAGGTAAGGTGCTATCTGCACTAACCGGATAAATATCATTAGAATTAAAAACTGCTAAGCTATTTGGTTTCATTTGAGCAGCGAAATTTTTACGATTCTTTATAAATAAATTTCGATCAATAAGGGCATATTTCATGGTAATAAGTATTATTAAGAGATTCAAAAATAATTAAAGATAAATTGAATTTACCAGCCAAATGGCGTTATTTTATTTCTTTACGTATTCTACTCATATGACGGGTAGAAATTCCTAAAAAGGATGATAGGTAGTGTAAGGGTACCTGTTGCAATAAATTAGGCTCATTGGCTAATAATTTTTTATAGCGTTCTTCTGGGCTATATATCAATAAATCGATGCGATAATCATCTATTAAGAAGATCTGGTTTTCGATAAGATTATAGTAAAAAGTATAAAAAGCCTTATTATTTTCTACAAGGTTTCTAAACGTCTCAAGATTTACCGTCATTAATTCGCAATCACTGATAGCTCTAATATTTTTTCTTGAAGGTATTTTGTGAAGAAAACTCTTTAATGCTGATGTACATGAATTTTTTAAAGCTAAATATGTGGTTTTTTCTTCGCGGCCTATTTCAATAGAGTGTTGTAAAATACCGCTCTTTAGATAGCAAAAATGCTTACATATTTGTCCTTCTTTTACTAGAAAATCATTTTTCTTAAGCTCTAAAATTTCGAATGAATCAATAATTTCTTCTACGTGGTTTTGTAATTTCTTATTATCTATAAATTTTAACACATAATTTTTAAAACCGGCGTCTAATTTTTTCATTTGTTAGTCAAAAGCTTTTAAGGGTTGAATTTAAAAATAAAAAAGCACCCTTTACAGAGTGCTTTATAAATTTTAAAACTGCTAGCTTATTTGTTCATAGCATTTTTAATTAATCCTACAATCGCCATCAAAACACCACCACCAACACCGCCTCCGGCAACGCTTCCTAAGATACCAGCAAGATCCATTTCTCCACCACCAACATCAAGGCCTACCATACTAAGTAGTTGACCGCCAAGACCACCACCAAGAATACCTAAAACGGAATTCCATAAAGTGCCCATAGAGGACTTTTTCATTAAAGATCCAGCTAAATTACCGCCTACGGCACCGCTGACAAGTTGTACGATTAATGGGAGTAAATTTTCCATAAAATTGAAAATATTTTGGTTAAGTAATTGTAAATTAACAAAATAAATAGTTATTTAACAATTATTCTTAGATTTAATTGCGAATATGCTAATTTAAAATTCTATTTTAGAGGGTCAACTTTGATTTGCTTTGATGAATATAAGAAAGCTATTTTACTTGTGCTTTATTTTTTTATTTTTTGGATGTTCCTCAGCCTTAAAAACGTCGTTTTCTAAGCTCTCCAAACCAGAAAAAAATTGGGTCTTGTGGCATCCTTTTAAAGCTAAACGAGCCTATAGTATCTCGAAAGAGGCAGAAAAGGTTAAAGATTCTATTTTAAATATAAATATTATTGATAGCGATAATAATGGAGGACAATTAGATGCGTTTAAGCATAGTTACTGGATGGCAAGATTAACACAAGGTATTGGTAGAAGAGCGGCCTATAGCTTAGGAAAAGCACATGAAAAGGGTAATTATTTGACGTATCAGAAACGAGCGCTAGAAGATGGTTTTTTACCGGATAAGCCATCAACTGAAATGGACTTACACAATAATAAAGTTGGAATATCAATTGGAAGACGATTAAAATCTGCTGCTAGAAGTACATTAATTCAGGCTGTTCTAGACTCGGTGAGAAAAGGCAAAACGATTGTCCTTCTAAAAGATGTAAACGGTCATTTCTTGTATTGTGATAAAAGTAGAATTCCACTTGACTCATTAAAGGGCAAGTGGAATACTAAAAAATGTTTAGTGCCTTCAAATAAGTAGTTTACTCATTTCAAATAAGTAGATAAAGGAACTAGATCATAAATCATACTGCGTTTGATGAACTTATTGAAAAATGCGGCATGCGTTGCGCCAGAAATAATCAGTAGCCGATCACTTTTGGTCATTTTAACTTTATTAATATTGGCAAATAATCTAATGTTTCGATGATAAAATTTAGCAGCTTCATCTGCTCCCTCAAAGGAGTTTTTTGAGTTTACAAGCATGAGCATATCAGCATTTATGTTTATTAAAAAGTTGTAAACTTTATCGGTATTCAATAATAATAAGGTGTTTTTTAATCCATTTTTTTCAACATTGTTAAGCACGGAGTTTTTTAACTCATCCAAATGTTTTAAAGTAGTATAAAATTTTTGAGCGTCTAATTTCTCAGCCAGGGCAGACATATCATAGTTATAGCTCATTTTATGATCAATGCCTATTATTTTTTGAACATTTGATAACCGTCCTATTTCGAATGCTAAAAGTTGAATTTCGTTGTTTTGATAATTGGTTTTAACCTTAGTGTTTTGCACATATTTTTTATAGTCATTTTCTAGTTCTTGTTGATATTTTGGTTGTTCTTCAACTAAGATAATTGTAGGCTTAAACTTTGCAATGGCCTTGGTGATTTTTTCGATTTCTAGCTTTGATTTTCTAGAGGCTTCATCATATTCTGTAGAATTAGCATCAGTAGTTTCACCCATGTGAAACACACCAATGTTGAGCACTTTAATTTTTTTAAGTTCTGAATCATGGCTTTGGCTGGTGCTTATTTGAGCCTGGTTGGTATTAGATAGAAGAACAATTAATGCAGTTAATAAAAAGTTGAGTTTCATAATAGGAGATTTAAAAATTCTTCAACAATGGTAGCAACAATTTTATGCTTAAAAATCAATTTTACATCAAAGGCCTTCAAAAATTGATGAACTAGAATTATTATAGGATCAATGATTACATCGGCTAAAACGAATGGTTCATGTAATAAAAGCATGATTTTGTCTAAAACATGTTTATCTTCTTCACTTTCGTGCTATTTTTGATTATATGAAGATTAATAAGGAATTCACTTTTAACTTATTAGTGATATTAGTTTTATGGAGTTTAGAGATATTGGGTAATATTATTTTAAAAGATATTTCTTTATCTGAGTATAAATTATCTATATCATTATTTTCACTCACATTTTTAACCACCTCGCTTCTTGTTTATTACTTAAACTATGTGATTTTTATTCCGCAACTTATTACCGATAGAAAATATGCCAAATATGCTCTGTCGTTTGTAGCAATGTGTTTTCTGTTTGCCAGTATTCGGTTTTTTTTAGATGAGGTTTTGGTATTTAATTTTACAGGTCGTCATAACTACTTTTATGATAAAATTGATTTTAGTTTTATTAAAAATTATTTTTTCGATAGTTTTTATTACACCTTACGCATTTCTTTATTAAGTGGTATTATAGCGTTGTTTTTTCGCTATAAAGAAAGCCAAGGGAAAAATCATCAGCTCGAACTAGAGAATAAACAAGCACAACTGTCGGTGTTAAAATCTCAGATTAGCCCACATTTTTTATTTAATACATTAAATAGCTTTTATGCCAATTTGATTGACACAAAACCAGAAATGGCAAATGATATTTTGAAGTTATCTAATTTGATGCGTTATGTAACATACGAAGCTACTGATGACTTTACTTTGTTAAAGAAAGAAGTGGCATTTGTAAAAGATTATCTTCATTTTTATAAACGGAGGTACGAAGACAATCTACATGTTTATTTAACCGTCAATGGGAATGTAAAAGAACAAAAAATTCCAGCAATGATGTTGATCCACTTTATCGAAAATGTGTGTAAGCATGGAATTATTAACGACAAAAATAGGCCGGCGGAAATAGTAATTAATGTTCACAAAAAATCGTTAGAAGTTAATACCAAAAATTTTATTAATGAGGCCGAAAAATATTCTGATAATGGTGTGGGAACTAAAAATATGGAAAAACGATTAAGTGTTATCTTTAAAGATTCCTATGAACTAACTTCGTCTAAAGAAGATAAAATTTTCAATTCTTATTTTAAAATTCCATTAAGATAAAATGAGTGATTTACTAAAATGTATTATTGTAGATGATGAACCACCGGCAATTAGGTTACTAAGCAAATATATTGAGAAAGTATCTTTTTTAGAATTGGTTAAATCATTTACAAATCCGCTAGAAGCATTACGGTATTTCGAAAGTAATAATGTTGATGTTCTTTTTTTAGATATCCAGATGCCCGAAATAACAGGCCTACAACTCTCCAAAATTATTAGTAAAAATACGCAAGTAATTTTCACAACTGCTTATCCTCAATTTGCGATAGATAGTTATGAAGTAGAAGCCAAAGATTATTTGTTAAAACCAATTGCATTTGAGCGTTTTTATAAGGCCATTACTAAATTGAAGATTAAGACCGTTGATCATAGTTTTACAAAAGTGAAAACTGAGGGCAACTATATCTTTTTTAAAACAGACGGAAAAAATAAATTCTCAAAAGTATTTCTAGACGATATATTATTCGTAGAAGGACTGAAGAACTATATATGCATTCACCTACAGAATGAGCAAATAATCACCTATAATACTTTAAAAAAAATTAAAGCGAGTTTACCCGAAGACAATTTTATTCAGATTCATAAATCGCATATCATTTCATTAAAGCATATTGATAAGATTTATAATGACACTGTTTTGATAAATAAAAAAGAGCTTTCTATAGGTAATACCTTTAGAAAACCCTTTTTTGAAAAAATTGCCAAGAATAAACTATAAGAATTATTCTTTTAACTCTTTATAATCTTTAAATAAACTTAGATTTAAATTTTCAATTTGCTTTCTATAATAGGGCCAACTATCTTTATAAAACGCGTTAATTGGTCTTATAGCGTTATCAACTTTTTCATTTGCATTTTTAATAGCATCATTTTCCGTTTTACCGGGCATTTGTAATAAAGAACCTACATAGCGTCGGGCAGTATTTATAAATGTTAATGGGGTAGGATCTGGATTTCTTGTAATTCCTTGGCGTTTGTCTTCTTTTCCGATCATTCCATCTATTAATTTACCAATGGTCTTAGTGATAGAGTCTGTTGCCTTTATGGCATCTTTATATTGATCGCCTTTTTGCTCTTTCAACTGCTTTTTATATGATGCGGCTATTTTCTTCGATTCTTTTAATTGTTCTAATGCTTTTGATACTAAACTTGTCTTTTTCTCCAATTGCTTAAGCAGATCATACTTTGCCTTTAATGTACTTGCTGGCATATCAACTCTTGGGTCATAAGCTACTGAAACAGTTGTAGAATCTTTATTAGAGCCATAGTGAATCACCACTTTATAATCGCCTGGTAATACGGTCACCCCTCTAGGCTCAGGTCCATTTTTTCTAGCTGATCTTCTAGAAGGTCGTTGAACACCTTTTTCATTTAGTCTCCAATACAAACGATGTATTCCATTCTCTTTAGGTGCCTTACGCTTTAAGGTTCTAATAAGTTTGTCTTGTGAATTGTAAACTTTAACAATGAGCGAATCACTTATCTTTTTGGAAGTGCTCTTAGCATCATTTTTTGCTTCATCTTTTGTTTCAGGTTTGTTGATACTATAACTAATCATAGCACCACGACGCCTGTTTTCACCATTAAATATTGCATTACCTCCGAAGCGAGTTCCTAAGGGCTGTTGAATCTGATTAATATATGCTTTTGGAGCCTCAAATACATTTAAGGCTTTGTTTAATTCGCTCGCACCTTTCTGTGCTAATTCTCTTAATGGGCGAATATCGTCTAATACATAAAAGGAACGTCCGAACGTACCAACAACAAGATCATGCTCACGAGGATGTATTCCTAAATCCATGGTAGGAACTGAAGGATAACCTTCTGTCCATTTTGTCCAATTTTTACCTTCATCAATAGAAATATATAATCCATTTTCGGTACCCAAAAACAATAAGTTTTTTTCAATAGGATCTTGAATTAATGAAAGCGAATACCCGAAGGTTTCCTCTTTTTTATCAAGTAAACTTTCCCAGGTTTTTCCATAATCTCTGGTTCTAAATAAATAAGGTTTAAAATCAAAATTTCTGTAATTATTAACTACAGCATAGGCTTCGCCCGCGTTAAAAGGAGATGCTTTTATTTGAGCGATCCAACTGCCTTTTGGAAAGCTTTTGTTTTTAGGGGTTACATTGCTCCAAGTTGTACCTCCATCTCTGGTTAATTGTATTAATCCGTCATCGGTTCCAACCCATAATAGTCCTTTTTCTAGCTGAGTGGGCGTAATAGCTAAAATAGTTGTGTGATTTTCTGCGCCGGTAGCATCCATGGTAATTCCGCCACTCTCATGTTGTTTTTGTTTTGACTTATCATTGGTTGTAAGATCTGGAGAAATGATTTCCCATTCATGACCTTTATTTGATGATTTATGTACAAACTGACTGCCAAAATAAATGGTTTCGTTATCGTGAGGGTCTAAGGCAATAGCAGAATTCCAATTGAAACGGAGTTTTATTTTAGAATCTGGATGTGTGGGACGAATGATTTTACCATTTCCTGTTTCTCGATCATAACGCACAATAAACCCTTGTTGCGACATGCTATATCCATAACGAGTATCTTTAGGGTCGGGAACTACATCAAAACCATCACCAAAAGAAATTTCTTGCCAATATGCATTTCTAATACCTTGCGCTTTTAGAACATATGCTGGTCCTGCCCAAGATCCATTGTCTTGCATTCCTCCATAGAGATTGTAAGGATATTCCATGTCATAAGAAATATGATAGAATTGTCCTACAGGCAAATTTTCAACAAATCGCCACGTTTTACCTCGATCTTTAGTAATATTTAGTCCGCCATCATTACCGTCTATCATAAAATTAGGATTCTCAGGATGTATCCACCAAGCATGATGGTCTGGATGTACACCAACATTAGTATTGTACGCCGGCATAAGCTGTTTAAATGTCTTACCACCATCTTCACTGACGTTTACGTAAGTGAAAACACTATAAATTCTATTCTCATTAGAAGGGTCAACGAAGATATCAGAATAGTAAAAAGGTCGATTTCCTATGCCCGGTTTATCATTTATTTTTTTCCATTTAGCACCGCCATCAATAGATTTGTATAAGGCATTTTTCTTTGCTTCAACTAAAGCATAGATGATGTTTGTGCTGCTAGGCGCTATGGCAATACCGATTCTTCCTAAGTTACCCTTTGGCAAGCCTTCTTTGCTAGTGATCTTTTTCCAATTCTCACCTCCATCATGTGTGATATAGAGACCAGACCCTTCTCCTCCAGAATTAAAGGTCCAAGGTTTACGACGATGCTCCCACATGGCAGCAATTAATTTATTCGGATTGTTCGGATCTACAACAAGGTCGGCAGCCCCAGTTTTATTATTTACAAATAGTATTTTATTCCACGTTTTTCCGTCGTCTGTAGTTTTAAATATACCTCGCTCAGGATGCTCACCCCATGGAGAACCAATAGCTCCAACATAAATGGTATTCGGATCATCACGGTCTATTATAATTCTATGGATGTTACGTGTTTTCTCTAATCCCATAGATTTCCAAGTTTTACCGCCATCTAAACTCTTGTAAATTCCATAGCCACCATTTAAAGAATTACGTGGATTTCCTTCACCAGTTCCTACCCAAATAACATCAGGGTTACTCTGTTGAATAGCAATAGCACCAATTCCTAATAAGGGCTGATCGTCAAAAATAGGTTTCCAATCGATTCCACCACTTTCAGATTTCCAAACGCCACCAGAAGCCGCACCTACATAAATAATATCTGGATTCTTATTTACAACATCTATGGCAGTGATACGTCCGCTCATACCTGCCGGACCAATTGCTCGTGGTTTTATATTTTTAAACTTTGAAATATCTAGCTGTTGTGCAGAAATAACAAAACAACCTAAAAAGAAAAAGGCGAGTAGTTTTTTCATTGTATTTGAGTTTGGTTAAAAGGACTTCTAAAGTAATTTGATTTTTGATGAGAACCTAATTTTTAACACTCTGGTAACACATTAATAGTAGATGCTACTAATAGAATAGACAAGTACATTTTTAGTATATTGCAATTTTAAAATTGGGATCTAATAAATTGATGCGAAAACGACCAACTAAATACCTTCAATCAACTTTCTTACTGCTTTTTCTTATTTGTTCTAGCATTGCCTTTGGTCAAATAGAAATCCCACCAAAACCTGAGCTGCAAACAAGCGTTTATGATGGCGCTAAGATGTTAAGTGGTTATGAGAAGCAAGCCTTGGAACAAAAGTTAATAAATTATGCAGATTCTACATCCACACAGATCGTAGTTGCAACCATTACCACTTTAAATGGAGAAAACATATCATTATATGCTACAGAATGGGCTCATAAGTGGGGAATTGGTCAAGAAGATAAAGACAATGGTGTCATTGTTCTAGTTGCAAAAGATGATAGAAAATTAGCAATACAAACAGGATATGGTGTTGAGCACTTACTTACAGATAATTTAGCGAAACGTATTATTACAAATATAATTACTCCTGAGTTTAAGAAAGGTAATTTCTATGGAGGCTTAGATCGCGGTACTTCTGCGATTATTGATATATTAAGCGGAGCGTATAAAGAAACACGTGATTTTAAGACTGAAGGCAAAATACCAATATTCTTTATAATTCTATTCTTTATTATTTTGCTCATTATACTGTCTAACAGGAAGCGAGGCGGACGTGGTGGAGGAAGACGTTATAGAGATGATGGCACGGCACGTTCAATATTAGAAGCCATAATTTTAAGTAATGCCGGTCGTGGTGGTTTTGGCGGCGGCGGTGGTTTCGGAGGAAGCTCAGGCGGCGGCTTTGGTGGCGGTTTCGGCGGTGGTTTCGGCGGCGGCGGCTTTGGTGGTGGAGGAGCTTCTGGAGGATGGTAATCTAGATATGAAATATTCAGTCTATATTTTTTTAACGGTTTTTATGTTTTCTTGTACAAAGGAGCATAAAAGCTCTATTGAAAAACCTTTAAATCCATATATATTAGTTCTTGGAATTGCACAAGATGCCGGATATCCTCAAATTGCCTGTGAAAAAGAATGTTGCAAGCTTCTAGATCAAAACACCAAAGGCAAAAAAATGGTTAGCTCAATTGCCTTGGTTGACCCTGTCTCCAATGAAAGCTGGGTATTTGATGCTACTCCCGATTTTACAGAACAGGCAAAAACAGTTTCTAAGCATATAAAAGATAAACAGTTGCCTGACGGAATATTTCTAACACATGGACATATTGGTCATTATACAGGATTAATGTATCTAGGGAGGGAGGCAATGAGTGCAAATAAATTACCTGTATATACAATGCCGAGAATGCAAAAGTACCTTTCAGAGAATGGTCCATGGAGCCAGTTAGTAAAATTGAAAAATATTGAATTGATATCATTAAAAAGTGATTCTACAGTAGTATTGAACGAAAGAATTTCTGTAAAACCAATTCTGGTTCCACATCGTGATGAATTTACAGAAACCGTTGGTTTTATAATTAATAATCAAAACAAAAAAGCGCTATTTATTCCAGATATTGATAAATGGAGCAAATGGGAAAAAAGCATTACTTCATATATCAAACAAGTTGATATAGCTTTATTAGATGCTACCTTTTTTAAAAATGGTGAAATCAATCGAGATATGAGTGAAGTGCCACATCCATTTGTAGAAGAAAGCATGCATATTTTTAAGGCGCTTTCAAAAGAGCAAAAAAGAAAAATTTACTTCATCCATTTTAATCATACAAATCCGTTATTGATTGAAGGTAGCAGTGCTCAAGAACAGGTAAAACAGAATGGGTTTAATATAGCTCAACAAGAAATGACTATTCCCTTCTAAAAATTACTTTCTATAATTTAATGCAGGAGTCCTTTCACCTAATAAAGGAATGTATTTAAAATCAGCACCTCTTCGTTTAATAAACTCTTCTTTTGCTTTATCTATGATGGTTTGATCAGTAAACAAGTCTATGGCGGTTAACGCTAATGTTTTAGCGGCAACCATCATGCCTTTATTACCAATATCGGTTCCACCCGCCGACACGGCTTGCCAACTGTGCGCTGGAGTGCCAGGTACCCAGGTAGCAGCTCTCATGCCTACAGTGGGAACTGCAAAACTCACATCGCCAACGTCTGTAGACCCCGAACCTTTAGAGTTTAAGTTCGTTTCATATGGAAAAACCCCTTCTGTATATGTAAGATCTAAAGATGCTATACCAAGGCTTTTAGAAATTTTCTCAGCAAATACCTTTTCTTCAGGCGTATAGTTAAACCCTCCTACAGTAGTTAAATTATCATGCATTAATTTTTGCAATGTTAGATTATGAAGCATTTCATGCGTGCCTCCAATCATTTCATAATCCATGGTGGTGCCTGTTCCCAATGCTGCTCCCTCTGCGGTTTTAACGATCCTATCAAAGATCTTTATAACTTCATCTCTTCTCGGGTGTCTTGAATAGTAATAGACTTCAGCATAATTAGGAACAACATTTGGAGCTTTTCCTCCATCGGTAATTACATAATGAATTCGAGCTTCTTGAGGGATGTGTTCGCGCATCATATTAACCATGTAATTCATAGCTTCAACAGCGTCTAAAGCTGAACGACCTTGGTCGGGTGCACCTGCGGCATGAGCAGAAACACCATAGAATCTAAATTTTGCTGATTTGTTAGCAAGTGCTATACGAGGATTAGCACTGTTTTTATTACTTGCATGCCAGTGTAAAACAACATCTACATCATTAAAAAGACCTTCTCGTGTCATGTAAACTTTACCAGAACCTCCTTCTTCGGCAGGGCATCCGTAAAACCGTACTGTACCTTTTGTATTCGTTGCTTTTAGCCAGTTTTTAACTTCTATAACTGCTGCAGTTGAAGCGGTTCCAAACAAATGATGCCCACATGCATGCCCTGCTTTTCCATTAGCCGATTTCTTCTCAGGAACTGCCTGTTGTGATAAACCAGGGAGTGCATCATATTCTCCTAAGATAGCAATCACAGGACTCCCAGAGCCGTATTCAGCTATAAAAGCAGTAGGAATACCAGCAACACCTTTTTTTATAGTAAACCCTTCGTCATTTAAGTTTTTTTGTAATAAAGCGGCGCTCTTTTCCTCTTGATAACCCATCTCGGCATAATTCCAAATAGCTTGAGCAACATTACTGTATTTAGCTTTTTTAGCATCAATTTTCTTTAAAACTTCTTGTTTTGTTTTTTGACCAAAAAGAATTGAGGTACAAAAAAATACACATAACGTAATTACTATTTTAAGGTTCATGATAGTACATTTTGAATTGGAGAAATAAATGTACAAAATAATAAGAATAAGAGAGGGTTACTTCTTTCTAAAATAGATTACTATGGGTACTCCAGTAAAATTAAAATGCGTTCTCAATTTATTTTCAATAAATCGTTTGTACGGGTCTTTTACATACTGAGGAAGGTTAGCAAAAAAGGCAAACTGAGGAGTTGGAGTTGGCAGTTGCGTACAGAATTTAATCTTTACATATTTCCCTTTATATGCTGGTGGAGGATTTTGTTTAATGATATCTAACATTGTATCATTTAGCTTACTTGTAGAGATTCTATTAGTTCTGTTTTTGTGAACTTCAACAGCTGTTTCTATCGCTTTAAAAATCCGTTGTTTTGTTAATGCCGAAATGAATAAAATGGGTACATCCGTAAAAGGAGCTATTTCTTTTCTGATTTTTGCTTCATAGTCTTTGACGGTATAATTGTCTTTTTCAACAAGATCCCATTTATTAACTAGAATGACCACTCCCTTTTTATTTTTCTCTGCTAGCCAAAAGATGTTTTGGTCTTGCCCTTCAAATCCTCGGGTAGCATCTAAAACCAATATGGCAACATCGCAGTGTTCAATGGCCCGAACAGAGCGCATAACAGAATAGAATTCTAAATCTTCTTTTACTTTTGATTTCCTTCTAATACCAGCTGTGTCAACTAAATTAAATTCAAACCCAAATCGGTTATATTTGGTATCAATAGCGTCACGCGTTGTCCCGGCAATATCGGTAACGATATAACGATCTTCACCTATAAGTGCATTGATAAATGAAGATTTACCTGCATTCGGACGTCCAACTACTGCGAATCGAGGGAGCTCATCAATAGCTTCATCTTCTAATTCAGGTAATACCTCTACCAATGCGTCTAATAACTCACCTGTGCCACTTCCATTTATACTGGCAATCGGATAGTACTCTCCAAGACCAAGAGAATAAAATTCTACGGCATTATCTCTACGTTTGTTATTATCTACTTTATTAACTGCAAGTAGTACAGGTTTTTTAACCTTACGAAGTATACTGGCAACTTCTTCATCCATACCGGTAACTCCAGTTTCAACATCTACCATAAAAATAATGGCATCGGCTTCATCTATGGCAAGTTCAACTTGCTTATCAATTTCAGCTTCAAAAATATCATCAGAACCAACCACATAACCACCAGTATCAATTACAGTAAACTCTTTGCCATTCCATTCAGACTTACCATAATGGCGATCACGTGTAACACCACTCACAGCATCGACAATTGCTTCGCGACGCTGGATCAATCTGTTAAAAAAAGTAGACTTTCCTACATTAGGTCTTCCTACTACGGCAACGATGTTTCCCATGATACTATATAATTGGGTGCAAAGATAACTTATTAGTTATAGATTTAATAAATTTAATCTCGCTATTAAATATGTTTTAATGAGTACATCTTTATTTAACAATCAGTTAAACAAAATCGTTCTTAAACCACGCTTTTCTTTCCAACAGAAAGAAGGAAAAGAAGTGCTACTTGAAAAATTCAAAAGGGCATTTGAATTATCCTCTCAAAACTTGAGGGGGAAAGCGGTTGGTGACCATATTGTTATTGATGTTGCTAAAAAAGAGGAACACTTTTGGTCACCACAATTACAAATTGAAATTGAGGCTATTGAAGAGAACACTTCACTGATAAAAGGGTTATTTGGGCCAAAACCACAATTATGGACGCTATTTATGTTCATCCACTTTGCTGTAGCATTAACATTTGTCATTTTTATGGTGATGTTATACACTAATTGGAGCTTGGAAAACGACTATACTTTTTCTTTACTAATGACAATTGCCATGCCTGTCTTATGGGTATTATTTTATCTTTTCGGGCGATGGGGTAAGAAAAAAGGACATGGTCAAATGGTTGAATTGAGCCAATTTTTAAAGGAGGTTTTAGAAAATAACTAAATGTATTTTTTCATTTCCTTTTGTAGTTCAAGAGCTTTTTCTTGTGCTTTTTTAGCAAAATCAGATGTATTAGAAGCATAAATTATGCCTCGAGAAGAGTTAATTAATAACCCGATGTCATTATTTAATCCAAACTTACAAACATCTTCAAGTTTACCGCCTTGAGCTCCAACGCCGGGTACTAATAAAAAATGATTGGGTACTATTTTCCTTATTTCAGCGAAATACTCTGGGCGTGTGGCGCCTACTACATACATAAGCTGATTTGAATTTTTCCAGTTTAGCGAAGTTTTTAGAACTTTTTTATAGAGTTCTTCATTATTGATTTGAAGCGTTTGAAAATCTAACCCACCAGTATTTGAGGTTAGTGCTAACATGATAGTGAATTTGTCTTCAAATGCCAAGAACGGTTCAACCGAATCGCTACCCATATAAGGTGCGACTGTTACCGAATCAAAACTAAGGTCTTCAAAAAAGGCTTTAGCATAGCGTGTCGAAGTATTGCCAATATCTCCTCGTTTTGCGTCTGCAATTGTGAAAATTTCAGGATACTTTTCGTTTAAGTAATCAATGGTTTTTTGCAGCGCGAGCCATCCTTTAATACCATAAGCTTCATAAAAAGCAATGTTTGGTTTATAGGCTACAGTTAGATGATGGGTTGCATCAATAATCTGTTTATTAAACTCAAATATAGGATCATTTGCATTTAATAGATGAAGTGGTATTTTTTCTAGATCTACATCTAATCCAATACATAAAAATGATTTCTTTTTTCTAATCTGCTCAACGAGTTGTTGTCTTGTCATTGCCTAAAACGATAAGTTGTGCAAAGATATCCATTTTAGTGAACGTATTATATTGACATTTAAATTAATATTTAATAAAATGTGATAGTTAAAAATGATAAATTAATAAATCTATGGTCTAAATGAACTCTTACAGATAAAATTGATTTTGATTAAGCTATATTTGACAATTAAATACAGATTTTTTTGATTAACTATATTCTAAACAAGTCTTTATATGGAGTTTTAACACTTTTTGGAGTGGTCACCGTTATTTTTATTCTGTTTACAATTTTACCTGGAGACCCCGCTCGAATGATGTTAGATCAACGCGAAGATAGCGAGCAGTTGTTAGCTGTTAAGAAAAAATATGGCTTTGATAAACCAATCACAACGCAATACCTGTATTATCTAAATGATTTGTCGCCAATTTCCATTCATAGTAAAGATGCTAATGACTATACATATTTAGAATCTGGTAAATATTCATTTTTTAAACTACTATCCATTAAAAATTCAACGATGGTGGTTAAATGGCCTTACTTGCGTGAATCTTTTCAGAAGAATGGCAAAAGTGTTGCGCAGGTCATTGGAGAGACTTTACCTAACACCTTTGTTTTGGCTGTGTCTGCAATCACTATTGCAATTTTAATCGGTGTTTTTTTTGGAATAATATCGGCTATTTTTAAAGATACCTTCTTAGACCGATTTATATCTGTTGTTAGTACCTTGGGGATGAGTGTTCCGTCCTTCTTTTCGGCAATTATTTTTGCGTGGTTTTTCGGATTTATCTTACATAAGTATACAAATTTAAATATGACGGGCAGTCTATACGAGGTTGATGATTTTGGAGAAGGAAAATATATTGTTCTAAAGAATTTATTATTGCCGGCCATCGTTTTAGGAATTCGACCTTTAGCAGTTGTTATTCAGTTGATGAGGAATTCTTTATTGGAGGTGATGAACCAAGATTATATTAGAACCGCAAAAGCTAAAGGATTAACAATGTTTAAAATAATACGCAGACATGCATTAAAAAATGCATTAAATCCTGTAATTACAGCAGTTTCAGGGTGGTTTGCTTCAATGTTAGCTGGAGCTGTGTTCGTAGAATACATCTTTAATTGGAATGGTCTTGGTAAAGAAATCGTAAACGCGTTGAATACGCTGGATTTACCTATCATTATGGGTAGTGTACTCGTAATCGCTACTATGTTTATTATAATCAATATTTTTGTGGATGTTGTCTATGGATGGCTAGATCCGCGTGTAAAACTCAAATAACAACAAACTGAATCTTTTTAAAATGAGAAAAAAAATTGTCGCAGGTAACTGGAAAATGAATTTGAATAGAGATGCATCTTTAGATCTTGTAGATGCGTTAAGTACTGGTTTACCAAGCTTAAACGAGGCTGTCCGGGTGATTGTAGCTCCGCCATATGTGAACATTCCTTATGTGCAGGATGCTTCACAAAGAAATTCTAAAATTGAAGTGGCTGCTCAAAATATGCACTTTGCAGAAAGCGGTGCTTATACCGGAGAGGTTTCGGCAGAAATGTTACAAAATATTGGTGTAAATACCGTAATTATTGGTCACTCTGAACGAAGAGAATATTTTAATGAAGATGCACATTTGTTAACTAGAAAAGTAGAACAGGCGCTAGAGCATAAAATGGAAGTAGTTTTTTGCTTTGGTGAAAAGCTAGAAGATAGAAAAGAAGAGAATCATTTTGATGTTGTTAGAGAGCAGCTTAAAGATTCACTTTTTCATTTAGCAGATGTTGATTGGGATAAGATAATTTTAGCCTATGAACCAGTTTGGGCTATTGGTACCGGAGAGACGGCAACACCAGAACAAGCGCAAGAAATGCATGCTTTTATAAGAAATTTAATGGAAGAACAATATGATGCTGCATTAGCAGATAATGTTTCTATACTTTATGGCGGAAGCGTTAAACCAGCTAATGCTAAAGAAATCTTCTCTAAACGAGACGTAGATGGAGGTTTGATAGGGGGTGCATCTCTAAAAGCGGAAGATTTTCTGGCCATTGTCAATTCTATTTAGTAATTGATGACTTGGTAAATACAAATTTAAAGAATGGATAATATCTATATAGCATTTGATTTTAATGTATCACCAAAAGAACCGGCAACAGAGATTTTAATTGCGGAACTCGGCTATGTTGGTTTTGAAAGTTTTGTAGAAAATGAAGAAGGGGTCACTGCTTATATTCAAAAAGCCCATTTCCATGAAGCTATATTAGATGATGTTTTTGCATTAAAAAATCAAGAATTTACTATTTCTTATACTAAACAAGAAATAGCCCAGGTAAATTGGAATAGCGAATGGGAAAAGAATTTTCAGCCTATTCAGGTTGATAATATGGTAAGTATACGCGCCCCATTTCATGATAATCCAGAATTAGAGTTCGACATTGTTATAGAACCAAAAATGAGCTTTGGTACAGGGCATCATGAAACAACTCATATGATGGTACAACATCTTATTGATTTAGATTTGAAGGGCAAGAGAGTGCTCGATATGGGATGTGGCACAGGAATTCTCGCCATTTTTACAGAACTTAAAGGAGCAACATCTATTGATGCTATTGATATTGACCGATGGTGTTATGAAAACTCCCTTGAAAATTGTGATCGAAATGGTTGTAAGTATATAAATGTATATGAAGGCGATGCTTCATTACTCATCAATAAAAAATATGATTTAATTATAGCGAATATCAATAGAAATATTCTGTTAAAAGACGTAGTGACTTACAAGGATTGCTTAGATGAAAATGGAATCTTACTTTTAAGTGGTTTTTATCAAGAAGATATTCCTATTATAGACGCCGAAGTTTCTAAGTATAACTTAACGCTTCATAAGATTATTGAACGTAATAATTGGGTGGCATTAAAGTATTTACAGAACTAATGGTTTTCCACGAGTTTTAAAAATCATGGTTTCCTCTATTGATATAAAAACGTAGAATCGGTATATTCGTAGAAGTATCTGTATTAATATCAAGACCATTTAAGGATTAGTTTAGCAAATTCCTTAAAGAAAAAAGAGGTGTGTAAAACTCACCTCTTTTTTGTTTATTTTATTTATTATTTTTGTGTAAAATAAGCGTTATGAGTATACGAGAAAACCTACAAGAAGATGTTGATGTAATTGAAAAGAAAGTAAATCTACACGAAATTATATTGTATAATGATGATGTGCATACATTTGATTTTGTGATTGATTCTCTCATTGATGTATGTGATCATTCTCTTGAACAAGCCGAGCAATGTACCATATTAGTTCATTATAAGGGGAAATGTGCTGTAAAAACCGGAGCGTATGATGAACTAAAACCTCGCTGTACACGCTTATTGAACCTCGGATTGTCTGCCGAAATCGTTTGAAATAGGCAATTTCTTAATGAAATCCGTTTTTAGGTTATTAAAATCCACATATTCATTTTATGAATATTTCAATAAAAACACCCAAAAATTATTGACTTTACAATAATAACTTCTGTTTAGGATTTTATTTTAGGGGTATCCTAAAAAGTATTTCAAAAAGAGTAACTTTGCACTCGTTAATTTAACCAAATATTTTAAAGTATGGCATTTGATATTGACATGATAAAAAGCGTTTACAAAAAGATGGGTGAACGCATAAATAAGGCAAGAGAAATTACAGGTAAACCCTTAACATTATCTGAGAAAATTTTGTACTCTCACCTTACAGAAGGGATACCTTCACAAACTTTTGAAAGAGGGAAGTCATATGTAGATTTTGCTCCAGATAGAATTGCATGTCAAGACGCTACAGCTCAAATGGCTTTATTACAATTTATGCAAGCTGGTAAAAAGAAAGTGGCAGTGCCAACGACGGTACATTGCGATCATTTGATACAAGCTAAAATTGGAGCTAAAGCAGATTTACAGAATGCTTTAAATACAAGTAATGAGGTGTTTAACTTTTTAGAATCCGTTTCGAAAAAATATGGTATCGGCTTTTGGAAACCGGGTGCAGGAATTATTCATCAAGTAGTATTAGAAAATTATGCTTTTCCTGGCGGAATGATGATTGGTACAGATTCTCATACTGTAAATGCCGGAGGATTAGGCATGGTTGCAGTTGGTGTTGGTGGAGCAGATGCAGTTGATGTAATGGCCGGAATGCCTTGGGAGCTTAAATTTCCAAAATTGATTGGTGTTAAGCTAACTGGTAAACTAAATGGATGGACTTCACCTAAAGATGTAATTTTAAAAGTAGCTGGGATTCTTACTGTAAAAGGTGGTACCGGTGCTATTGTAGAATATTTTGGAGAAGGAGCTAAGAGCATGTCTTGTACAGGTAAAGGAACAATCTGTAATATGGGTGCTGAGATTGGTGCAACTACATCTACTTTTGGATATGATGAGTCAATGGAACGTTATTTAAGAGCTACGGATAGAAGCGATGTTGCAGATGCGGCTAATGAGGTTAAAGAACATTTAACAGGGGATGCCGAAGTATATGCGAACCCAGAACAATATTTTGACCAAGTAATTGAAATTAACTTATCAGAGTTAAAACCGCATTTAAATGGCCCTTTTACTCCAGATTTGGCTACTGAAGCAGGAAGTGATATGACACAAAAGGCAACAGAGAACAATTGGCCTTTAGAAGTAGAGTGGGGTCTAATAGGGTCTTGTACAAATTCTTCGTATGAAGATTTATCTCGCGCAGCTTCTATTGCGGAACAGGCCATTGATAAAGGACTAGAGACAAAAGCTCAATTTGGTATCAACCCAGGTTCAGAGCAAGTTCGATTTACCGCAGAGAGAGATGGCCTACTTCAAAAATTCGAAGATTTAGATGCTACTATATTTACTAATGCTTGTGGTCCTTGTATAGGGCAATGGGCGCGTTATAGTGACCCTAAAAATGCACCAAAGAATAGCATTGTTCACTCTTTTAATAGAAACTTTGCCAAAAGAGCCGATGGAAACCCCAATACACATGCCTTTGTAACTTCACCGGAGCTCGTAGCAGCAATAGCTATAGCCGGAAGATTAGATTTTAATCCAGTCACAGATACGCTAACAAATAAAAATGGTGAACAAGTAAAGCTTGATGAACCTACAGGATGGGAATTACCCCCAAAAGGATTTGATGTAGAAAATGCCGGTTTTATTGCTCCACCAGAAGATGGATCTAATATTAATGTTGTTGTAAAACCAGATTCAAAGCGATTACAATTATTAACACCTTTTGTTCCAATTGGTGGTAATATTAAAGGCGCCAAATTATTGATCAAAGCAAAAGGGAAATGTACTACAGACCATATTTCTATGGCAGGCCCTTGGTTACGTTTTAGAGGGCATTTAGATAATATATCAAATAATACGCTAACAGGCGCGGTTAATGCTTTTAATGATAAAACAGATTCTGTTAAAAATCAATTAACTGGCGAATATGGAACCGTACCAGCTACGCAAAGAGCTTATAAAGCGGCTGACGTACCAACAATAGTGGTTGGTGATCATAATTATGGTGAAGGTTCTTCTCGCGAGCATGCTGCAATGCAACCTCGTCATTTAGGTGTGATAGCTGTATTAGTTAAATCGTTTGCAAGAATACATGAAACCAACTTGAAAAAACAAGGAATGTTAGGCTTAACCTTTGCTAACGAAGCAGACTACGATAAGATTAAAGAAGATGATACGTTTGATTTTGTAGATCTTAATGAATTTGCTCCGGGAAAACCATTAACGATTCTTGTTAAACATGTTGATGGTTCTGAAGATACCATTCTTGCAAATCATACATACAATGCAGGTCAAATAGAATGGTTTAAGGCAGGATCAGCCCTGAACTTAATTAAAGAGCAGAACGCCGCGTAGTAATAAAATAAAACTAAATTTCTATTTAGCTAGTATATAAAATAAAAAACTCCTGAAAATATTCAGGAGTTTTTTGGCTTTGGCATGTAGGGTGATATTTATTAGGCAAGCTTAGGTTTTGATTCTATAATCTTGCCATCAATAATATTTAATTTTTTACCTGCAGGTAATCTTACAATTTTTCCTTTGTAGGTAAAACTTACTTCACCTTCTTTACAAAGAATCTCAAAGAAATTAGCACGCTGCTTTACCTTAAACTTGGTGCCTACCAAATCATTAATCGTTCCAGACCAAGTTACTACTTCAAAAACAGAACCTTCTTTAACATCAAAATCTGCTTCACCTACTAAATTAACGATTCTCTTATTTTTAAAATCCGATTTCTTATATCTTATTTGTGAAGTGCTGTTTAGCGCTACCAACGAAGCATCAGGTAATTTAACGGTTTTTTGATTTTCGGCAGTTTTTATGGTTTTCATATTATCATAGAAAGGCCCAAAATAAATCGCTAGACCCATTACGAATATTGCCGCAATTTGCATGAACGGTCTTAATTTTTTGAACAAAGGAATTGCTTCCTGAGAGTTAGTTTGATTTTTAGTTGTCATCCTTTTTTGTGCAATTACTGCATTAAGTCTATTATACTCAGCGTTGACGTCATACGAATTATCTTTGAAAAGCTTCGCTGCATCCGAAATCTTCTTATAAGATTCGTATTCAGGCAACTTTTTAAGCGTATCCAACTCAGAGCTGCTGAGCTCATTACTTAACCATTTTTGTATTAATATTTCCTTTTCCATATGTTAATGCTATATAAATACAACAACTTAAAGTATGTTTTTCCTACCCATAAAGGTAATTATTTTTAATAAGTTGATGTTTTGATTCATATCTATAACAATTAAAAAGGTTTTTTTCCTACTTTATATACCTTCTATTTCTTTTCTTAACTTTTCTAGCGCACCATAGATTCGTTTTTCTACAGCTTTTCTCGAAATACCTAATATTTCGGCAATTTCTTTATGTTTTTTGCCCTCTGTTCTATTCATTAAAAATGCAACACGCTGTGCTTCGGAAAGCTTTGCTAAAGCTCTTTCATACTTCTGCATGAATTCAGACTCTTCCATAATATAGTCTGGACTCTCATGTGTATAATCTTTAGGTTTTGTTTGTTGATGCTTTAAAACAACCTTTTGGTGTTTCACTTCATTAAGCATCATATTATTTGCAGTAGTAAATAAAAAAGACTTTACTTTATCAGGGGCTACTTTTTTACAATTATCCCATAATTTAATAAAGGCCTCTTGAACTTTATCTTTTGGATTAAGGTTATCTCCAAACTTATATCTTAAAAAACTATATAAGTCATTAGAATAACTTTGAAACATTTTTGAAAAAATATGTTCCTCACAGACACTATTTTCAAGTGCTTTTATCATTCGTTCGTTTGGTTAGATTAAGGTAGTATTCAATTTATAGAGACACTAATATAAATTATAGTCTTATTCATAAATACATTATATAACAATTATACAATACTTTGCAAGAAACTAAAATTTTTGCAAAAATTATTTAAAATGTTAAAATATTGACCTATTAACTACTATAATAAAGCTTTTATTGCCCTATTAGGTCAATTTAATTCTGATTTAAGAAGGGATTAGAATTAAATTCTTGCTGCTAAACTAATAATTAAATTTCATTTCTACGTTAAGGGAACTTTTTTTTAATAATCAAAACTAATTTTAAAATATTGAATAACAGCGAGTTATGATTTTTTTATAATTTTTTTATTTTTTTTGGTAGGACTTTTATGATAACTGTTGTTTCATTAGTGAAAGTCGTTGATGACAACTTAAACAGACGCATCAATAACAATTAAAAAACGTTCTATCTAATAATTAATTAGTCACATTTTAAAGTTAAAAAGACGCATTCAATAAGTGAAACATAAAGTAAACTTACTGGTGAAGTCCCTAAAAAGAAACATTTATTGCTAGAGTGCTTTTGACTTAGAAAATAACTAAATAAAACATATAAAAACTTAAAAATTAGTTTCTGTTAGTTTCATTTTGATGAAGGGAAAATTGCTGTGAATTAATTTGGTTGCAAACTGCCTTTATAAAGGCAGTTTGTTTAACAAAAATCTTATGAGATCTGTCGAAGAAAATTTCCTTTCTCTCCTTTCTATGATAAAAGAATACTATTTTCCAATTCATGATAAGTAAAAACGCTTGCCTTTTGGTGAGCGTTTTTTATTTTTAAATAATTCGAACTTAGTTTAAAAATAAACCCTAAGAACTACATTGGGCGCTATTCTTAATGCTGTTAAATTACTTTCTATTAATTCACTGTTATTAGATGAGTCTACGGCAATGAAATACGATTTATTTAAGATATTCTTTCGATCGTAAATATTTAGCACCGAAAGCCCCAATTTACCTCTTACTCTTGAATCTTTTGTGAAATTAAATCGATAGGTGGAAGAAAAATCAAGCCTGTGATAGTTGGGCAATCGACTATCATTAATGTTGTTATAGGTAACAACTCCTTCTTGTTGATCTAATTTTAGTTGGGTAAATGGTTTCCCTGTTCTAAACCTCCAACCTAAGGAAAAATTAAATTTACCTAACTGGAGTGTATGAGACCAGTTAAAATTATGCCTTATATCAAAATTACCAGGAAAGGTATTACCATCCTCTATATCATCAAACTTAAAATCAGACCAAGAGAGTGAATAACTAGCCCATGTTCTATAATTTTTTATTTTCTTTTTTATTAGGAAATCAATACCATAATTGCTGCTGGTGCCATTTGAAAAATTTGATGTTGTAGTTGAAAAGCCACGTGTAAATGAAGAAAGACCTTTAATTTTTTTATAATAACTATCAATGCTGACATTCCAGTTGTTTCTATTGTAATTAAACCCTAAGCTAATTTGTTTGCTATTAAGTACAGGAAATAAATCGCCATTTGCCAAGGTCCACACCTGATTTTCTAGGCCGAAATCTAATGTTTCAAACTCTATGATTTGACTTATTGATTGATTTTTAATCTCACCAGATAAAATAAGCCTTAAGTCTTTATTTATAAAAGCCTCAATATTAAACCGAGGTTCTAGTAAAAAATCATCTGTAATAGATAATGTGTTTATACGAAGACCAAAACGCATATTTAGTTTTTGAAGTTTTTTATAGAAATATTCACCATAAATTGCATGGGAAATATTTGTAGCATTGTCTTCTTCAGAAAAATCATCATTTTGTATGTATGAGTCTCTTAATAATAAAAAAGAAACCCTATTTATTGCGTATTGATACCCTAATTCTAAAGCACTTTTTTTCGAAAGGTTAATATTTGTGTTCAATTTAACTTCATGATCTTTAATGTCATTGGTTTTAGTTATTATTAAATTGCCCAATTCATCAAATTGATCATTACCGGTATAGTCAAAATTATAATTAGAAGAACTTACGCTTAAACTATGACTAAAGTTTTTAGTCCATTTTCTTGCCCACAAGGCTTGTAATCCGGTATTGTTAATTTTAAGTTTATCATTGGAAGTATCAGAAAAATCAACATCGGTAAATAAAGCTGAGTAGTCTAATTTATTTTTCACAAAAAGACCACTAAATATAAGCTTGTCTTTTGTGGAAATATCGGCCATAACTTTAATGTTGAAATCTGAGAAATAAAAATCGTTTTTTGTTTCATTAACATCAATACCAAAAGGGTTTTGATTCTGACTAACTCGAGAGTTTTGAAACACCTTTTTTGTTAGTTTTTTATAGGTAAAAGTGTTTATTGCATCTGTAAACGATCTTCGTGCTGACATAATGACACCAACTTTACTATTAAATAATGGTAATTTTAAATAGGCATCAGTATGCGTCATATTAAAACCCAAACCGCCTTGAATTTCTTTGGGAATTTCTTTACTGGTTTGTATATCTATTACTCCAGAAATTCTATCCCCATATCTAGCATTAGTCCCGTTTTTATAAACGGTAACCTCATCTGTTATGTATGGGTTGAAAGCCGAAATGGTTCCAAAAAAATGGCCACTGTGATAGACTTTTATGTCATCCCACAATATTAAATTCTGATCAGGGGTTCCCCCTCGAATGTTTAATCCGGAAGCTGTTTCATTAGGGCTTTGAATACCGGGTAATGATTGTAAGCTTTCCAAAACATCAGGTTCTGTTAGTCCTGGAAGAATTTGAAGATCATTTGGTTTTATCTTTATAGCGTCATTGGTTTGAGAAATACCTTGAGTAATATATTCTTTTAATAGTACTTCTTCTAATTGCTCATGAATTGGTGTTAAAAAAAGCTTCTCACATTTTTCGCTATTAAAATCTTTAACGGAAAGCTTTTGAGTTTTAAATCCTAAAAAATGGATTGCTATGGTATCTTTTTGATGCACGTTATGCAGTTCAAAAAAACCTTTCGAATTCGTGATTGTACCAGTTCCTTGACTACTATTAACTATTTCGGCTTTGCTTAGCGTTTCTTGAGTACTTTCGTCAAAGATATAAGCACAAATTGTATGGAGTTGCCCATTTTTTCTTCTAATAACATAGTATCTACTATTTACCTTTTCAAAAACTAGATTAGAGTTTTGTTGAATTTTATTTAATAGAATTTGTAATGAAACATTTTTACCAGAAAAGGTAAAGTAATGCCCTTTAACCGTACTGTCTGAATATGAAAATCGTAAATTGTATGTACTTTCAAGTTGCTTTAATACAGCTTTTAAAGGTTCATTTTTATAATCATGATCGGCTGATTCTTGTGAATAAGAATAAATTGAGAATGTTAAAAAGATACCCCAGAAGAAATGTTTCATTAGCCTTTAACGAGAATAACGATATTTTCGTTTTTAAAGGTATAATTTATTTCCATAGGAATGAATACTGTCTTTAAGGCGAGCTTTACATCCGTATGAATAAAGCTTCCTGTAAACCTTTGGTCAACATCAATATTGTTGAATTCTATTCTAATATTAAACTGTTTCTCTAGCGCTTTGATTACCTGGATTAAAGGCGCACTTGTAAAGGTTGATTCGCCTTGTAACCAAGTTGGTGCTTCTTGATTAAAAGTATACGCTTCTGTTTTGTTTTTATTATTTCTAAAAGCGTTACCGCTAGTAAGAATTACTTTTGCACTATTACTTTCTACACTAACTTTACCTTCATGGCAAGCTACCTCAAAAAAAGTATCATTACTGCTTACATTAAACTGAGTGCCTAGAACTTCAACATCTCCTAATTTAGATACAACTTTAAACGTGCTTCCTTTTTTAACTTTAAAGAAGGCTTCTCCCTCAAGATTCAACTTTCGACTTTCCTCCCAGCTCCTTTCATTGTATCTTATGGTCGATTTAGCATTAAGCATTACCTCAGAACCATCTGGTAAAACTACGGCGAGTTGCTGTCCAAAATTAGTAGAGACCGTGGTTGTCATTGTAAGAAAGTAGTATGCACCAAGTAGTATGGCTATTGATGCCGCGGCAGCATATACCCAATTAGGAGCTAGCTTCTTCAATTTAGCTTCAACCTTTATTTTTTGTTGCACTTCGGCAAAGGCAGTTCTTTTATCATATTTAGGCATTATAAATTTATCAGAACCTTCTAATATCTTTTTATAATCTTTATAGGTTTCCGATTGCTCAAAATCTTCTAACTCTTTTGCGCTCAACTCTCCATTAAGCCAACGTTCTAAAAAAGTTTCATCTGTGTAATTTTGTTCCATAACAACCTAAAATGTATTTATACAACAGGCTTTCATTAGTTTACCCTACCTTATATGTTCTTAATTTCTTTTCTTAAACTAACCAGTGCCTTACTCATGCGTTTTTCAACTGCTTTAACAGAAATACCTAACATTTCTGCAATTTCTGAGTATTTCTTTTTATCAATTCGACTTAATAAAAAAACCTCGCGTTGTGCTTCTGTTAAGTTAGCAATGGCGGTTTGCAATTTTAGCATGAATTCTTTTTCTTCTAACAAAAATTCTGGGTCTTGATGCTCTTCTCTCGAAGTGAAACTTTGTTCATATTTCAAAACAACTTTTTTATGAGCAACTTCATTATAAAATAGATTATTTACTACCGTAAACAAAAATGACTTTGCTTTTCCAACTATTACTTTAGCACAATTTTTCCATAATCGTACAAAAGCTTCTTGCGTAAGATCTTCTGCTTGATCTATGTCTCCACATTTATAAAAAATAAAATTTCGAACAGTCTCAGAATGCTCGTTAAAGACTTTTTCGAATATAGCTGGTTCACAAATTGACCCTTTATTCTTCTGCATTAATTCTATTGGTTCAAAAATTTCAAAGCTAAAATTTTTTTTAAAGGTAGGGTATTTTTGATCATACCTGTTTTTAACTCAAAGCAAAAATATAGTAACCAAAAAAATGATGATTATGAGATCAACAAGAATTTACAAATGGATAGTATTCGTTTTTATTTTTTCAATCACTTTTAGTGCTTGTAATAAAGATGAAGATATAATTATACCCCAGCAGCAGGTCGCTGATAATGGAGGCTCAACAGGAGGGGCTGGAGATAATTCAGGAAACAATGGTAATTCAGGAAACCAGCAAGGTTCAGAAGGAGAAATTACCCTCTATAGAGTTAATGGTGGTGATATAGAAAAAGTAAGAGATTATGCAGTTTCTGGTGAAGATTTAAACTATCAAAAAGATGTAGCAAAACACCAAGAGCTTTGGAATTTGGTAAAAAAAGTAGTGCCATCAAATTACAGACATTTTATGAGTGAATTTATGATCTATAATGGCGATGTTAGCGGATCAGCAGGATATGTATACCAAACTCAAAATGATTTATCAAAGTGGCAAATGGGTATCGCTATTAATTATGCTGATGATAAAAAGGAATTAACATATACGGTTATTCATGAATTTGGGCATATACTTACGCTAAACAAAACACAGGTAAATTCTAGTATAACATCTGATGCTTGTTCTAATTATTTTACAGGTGAGGGATGCTCAAAAAGCGCAGCATATATTAATAAATTACATAAAGGCTTTTGGGCCGATGTTTGGGGAGAATTTCAACAAGCACGTGATAGTGAATCTGCACATCAAGATTTCTATGAAAAGTATAAAGATCGTTTCGTGACGAATTATGCAGCTACAAACCCGGGAGAAGATATTGCAGAAGTATTTGCAACTTTTGTGACTATGAATAATAAACCTTCTGGAACTACAAAGGCCGAGCAAAAATTATTATTGATGTATGAGCATGATGAGTTGATTCAATTGAGAGATTATATAAGAGGGAATGTAAATTCACGAGCAAAAAATGGCAGTCCATTTCTATTACCTGCTCCAGGAAGCTGGAAACAAGCCAATACACTTGGCAATTCTAAAAAATCGCATTGTAAGTTAAAACATTAATTGTAATAAGTACTCTTGGCAAGGTTGCTCAGGGTACTTCTTTAAAATTCTAAAAATGAAAAATATTGTTTTATATATACTCCTATCAACTATTTTGAATCTTTCTTGTAATTCATCAAAACTTTACCCTCAAGATGCCTACATACAGCTTACTAAGAAACGATGTTTCGGCAAATGTCCTGTTTATGATCTCTTTATTTATAAAAACGGATATGTAGTATATAATGGTATTGATCATGTAAGTAAAAAAGGAAAGCATCAATTTAAAATTTCCAAAGAAGAGTTGGCTGAAATAGAGCAATTATTTCATAAAGCTGATTTTACTTCCTTAACCAATAAAATTGATCAAAAGGTTCGAGATCTCCCAATTACTTTGATAAGACTAAATGGGAAAAAAGTCTCGTTTCAGGGACGTCGTATTCCTGAAGAGGTTAAAAAAATCATAGAGAAGCTAGAAACCCTAATTTAAAAAAGGGGATATTTAGGTTTGGTTTGCCCGGCAAGAAAATTGCCGGGTTTTGTAATTATAATCAGTATAATTGAAATTTTAATTATTCTTTTGGCCATTTCCATGCTTGATAAATAATTACACTAAATATCATTATTTCAACAAGTTGATAGAGATCATAAAAGGCAGACCATGGTAGACCGCCATCTGCTAAATCCCAAACAAGAATAATAAAAGACATTGATGACCATACAACTGCAACGATAATGTTTAACCATTTATTTAATATGGGTTTTAAAAGAACCGATAAACAGATCATAAAGGACGGAACAATTAGAATCATTGAGAAAATGACCAGTAGTTTTGGGGTTACGGCCCCAACTGGAATTTCTAAGTTCATTTTTTGCTCGATAGCACCGGGCATCATCATAGCAAAGTAATCACAATAGATATATAAAAACATTAACGATTTCCAAAGTGCAGCAAGGCGAATTTATTGTATTTGCCGATGGGGAAGATAGAACGATACGATTCAAAGTTTCCCAAATAAAAAAGAGGACTACCAAAGCCTAAAAGTGCATACAGCAATAATGAAATTCATGAGAATTTTGAAAGAATTCATAATGATATTAGGTAATTGTTTATATAGTATTTTCAATTTTTAAAGCACTTTTTAATAAGCGATAGAACATTCTATGCTTAAATTATAATTAAAAAACTTCCAGGGTTTAATCAAAAAACCACCACTAAAAGTGGTGGATATTAACTTCTAGATTAGCTTGCTTGAAACTTTCTAAAGCTTACCGAAAGTATAACTATAATTTAAAAAAGGCACAAAAAAGGTCGTTCTTTGTTCAAAATAACCTGAGCTTCCGGTTATGTAGGTGCCAAGTCTAAACTTTGATTTATTATTACTATATCCAACTGAAATTTTATTTGCACTGTAAGCATAATCAGCTAAGGTGGATACGTTACCTACAAATTGTCCATTATTATCTAGGATGGTCTCTGTATAAGTGAATTCACTATTTCTATTTAAAAGAGATACTCCAGCGTTAACTAATAAATCTCCTTTTTTAAAAATTGGAAAGTGATAATCTAAATTAATGTGATATCCAAATAGTAATCCTCGTTGGGAGTTCGATACATTCTCACCGGATAAGCCTACGTTTTCCTGAGAAGTAATTAAGTCATACCGCATGGAGGCTATAATTCCTACACTTAATCTATCAATGATATAATAATCTACTCCTAAATTGATTGCCAAACCTGAATTTTGTAGATCGGGATTTGTAAACCCAGCTTTAATAGAATAATCACTTAGCTTATATATGGGAGTTATTCTGACTTCAGGACCAACATTAAAAAAGAACTTTCTTTTACGCTCGACATCTTGTGAAAAACTTGTAGATGATATAGTTAAAAATGCAGTAATTAAAAATACTTTTATAGGAGATAGTAAATTATTTATCATATTATATTAATAAAAACTATTATGGTCATAATCTATAACGCTATTACTCAATCCGAAACCAAAACCCCAATTATAAGGGTAACTTGAATCTTTATTCGCTTTAACTCCGTAAGATATATATTTATCATTATAAGAGCGCCAATAAACCCTTTGAGTGTGTCCCATAGGTAAGTTTGTAAAAGTATTATATTTAATTGGAGCTGGCCAATTATCATATTCGAAAATTGTATAAATAGTTAAACCTCCATGTCTGGAGTTAACTAATTCATAATTTACAGTTATAGTTTTTCGATCTTTCACATCTCTACTGCTAACCTTGGCCATTCTATAAATACTATTTCCATAATTAGGGTGGTATTGTCTAAAATAATTAGCCTCTTTACTTGATTCAGAGAAGAAACTCATATTAAACCCGAAAATATGTATATCTGCTTTTTCTAACCAAGATTCCTTTTTATCCTTTATTACGAATGATTTGAGTGTTAGCACTTTGTCTTGAGTCCCCCCAGAGCTACCTCCAGAGCCTCCGCCTCCTGAACAATCACCAACTTCTATAAGTTCATCTGTTTTATTCTTTAAAAGCTCTTCTTCATATTCACACGGCTGAAGAATCTTTAAAGTATAATAAGATGAGGAATCATTGCTTTTTTTATTCCCTGAGAATTCTTCTTCTGTAAAATTATCATCAACTAATATTAAATCACCATTCTCATTCGGTTTATAAGCCTTTACATATTCTTTATTCAAATTTTCATCAAAGCTTTTAATAAGGTATACACTATTATTTATTTTAGTCAGTCCATCTTTAAAAAGTTCTAAGACAGGATACCAAGTCTCACCTTCTAAGTCCATAAAAGCTCCTAGAGATGAAACATCATTTTTTGAGTTCTTGATATTTTTATTCAACAAACTTTCTATATAAACTGCAGGTTTATTATCATTACCTACTTTTTTAAATTGACTAAGGCTTTCCAAGTCTGGTCGTTGTTGAATTATTTCTTCCATGAGTGATGTTAAATGATAATCTTTATAGATTAACTTCTCACTTAAGGTTGCATTTTCAATATAATTTTTATCTATAATTATTGGGTCAAATTCAGTATTATCGAAAATTATAGGCGAGCTCAGTAGTTCTTCACCAGATAAATTTTCTTTAGTACAGGAAAAGTTGACGAATATTAAAAAGAATAAAAAATATAATACTTTTTGTTTATAAATATTTCTTGTTTTGTAAAAACGATATCTTACACTAGCTTTAAAATTTTCTTCTTTGTATTTCATGATTTGGTAGTTTTTATTATGTTTTTTGAGTATTATTTTCGGAAATTTTATAGGGTAAAACCAAACCACTTGGAATATGAAGTTCCAAGTGGCTAAAAAACTGCACAAAGTTTTACAGAATTTTCATTTAATTAATCTTTTTCATATACTAACCTACTACCTTTCCATACATCTCCTCTTCTTGTAGCACCTACAAAATCCATTTTAACAGCATCATAGTCGTATAATTTTGGAATTTTTATATGCTTAAATGCGTCAAAGACATTATTAATATTATCTAAATCAGTACCGATAATTCTTCCATCATTATCATAATTAACATTAAACTTAATGCCTAAACCAAAATTATAGTCGAATCTATTTATAATTTTCTTTGTACTCAATTTTCTATTCTCTAAATCGACAAAATTGAAAAATACCTCCTTGGGTGTGAATACAATGTGTGCCACTCTACTCGGTGCTTTACCTTTAAATTGCTGAAAAATTTGTTTGGAGACTTGCCAAACTCCATTGTAAAACTCCTCTCTCATTTTATTGAGCGTCATTTCAACCCCAAACGTAAGATCTAGATATTCGACAGCTACAACGTCATTTACAAAAGGGATATCTGGGAATGGAGGCTTGTAAATAGTATTGTAGTATTGGATAGCCCTACCAGCATTATCAAATATTTTGTCCTCAAAGAAGAATAATTTTTTTGGTGAATAACCAGGAGGAAGTGTTGGCATGGTATACTTATACTTAAAGGTGGCTTGACTAATTAATAAAGCAGCCTCATCTGTTTTTTTGGCTCTCCATAAACCTGTCCAACCTTTTTTCTGATGCTTTACTTTTACGCCAATAGAATTATATATTTGATAATTTTCTTGCCAATATTTGGTTTTGGTTCTATATTTCGAGCTAAAGTTTGAATAACATTTTCTACTTGCACCCAATAAACCAAAGCCACTATCTAGAAAACCATTTAATGGATTACATGCTTCTAATCCGTTAACTAAGTTCATTAAATTTTGAGTATGATCAACGGTTGTCGATGTTCCTCCTGTACTACCACTTCCCGATCCGCCAGAACCTCCAGAGCTACCACAACTATCATCAAAGACGGTTAGAACAGGCTCATCATAAGCAGCATATGGTTGATCATCTACAATTTCTTCTAGACAATTCGAACTTTGTTCAATCATCTGTTTAGTTGGAACCAGCTTTGTAATTGCAGAACTAATTTTTTCCTCTCCCCTTATTATTTCTTCCTCTACTGGTATTAAATACTCAATATTATTTTCTTCTATATAAGTATCTAATATAGGTTTGTCATTTGCGTTAACACTAAAAATTCCACTATAAGTGTATTTATACAATGTGTTATCCACAATAATTTCTCGCTCATCGTTTAACAAGGACGCAAATTCGTCATCCGAAATTAAGTCATCATCATATTCTTCCACTAACTCACCATCTTCATCAATTTCTGTAGGAACAGATTTTTGGTGAATATTATTTGAATTATTCTTTTGAAAAGAAATTAATTTTTCTAGTCTAGATCTTTTTCGCTTAGAAAATTCTAGTGCTTTATCAATATCACTTTCATTAAAGTGAGGATACAATGGCATAAAACCTTGATCATAATACTTACTTAGCTTAAGTTCCATTTCTTTTTCATTCATCTTTTTTAACTCCTTTACTGTATTACCAAGTAGATCTTTACTTGAGAAAGATAGAATGCCATTTTTTATTTCAATTTTTTCAATGGTTTGTTGATCTTGATTTAGATCATTTATTTCATCCGTATTACAGGATAATAAAAGCAGCATGACAGCTGCTGATAATAATATTTTTTTCATATTTAATATTTTAGAATATTATTCCGAGACTTAGAATAGCACCCTTTACCTGTACCCAGCTTTCAGATTTCCTGATAGGTAAGCCATCATTACTTATGGATTTATAGCTATATCCTAAATCGGTAACAAATAATAACCTGCTATCTTTGTTTAAAGAGAATTTATATCCTACACCAATATTGAACATAGAACCGTTGTTAATTCCATTTTCGACTTTAATTAATGTCCCATAGTCAAGATAAATGTATGGGCTATTCTTATCATCTTTTAGGTATGACCTAATATCTAAAAATATTGGGAGGGTATTAAAATTAGGGTTGTTATAGCGATCTAAACCAATACCTACACCTGCTGAAAAATGAGGGCCAAAGAAATAGCCATTAATTGTTTGTAAGCTTAAAGAGCTAGAACTATCAGTTGGTAATCCAGTGTTAAGAACCCCATTAGTTGGTGAAAATGTTTCAAGTCTGGCAGAGTTGACAAAAATATAGCTGAACTTAGTTATATTAAAAAAGCCTTCATTTCTAAATTCATCAACGTCTTTTTCTGTTTTTGAAACGTTGGTACTTTCTTGTGAAAAAACAGACATAGAAAATAATAAAAGAACCGGAATAATAAATTTTGTTTTTAATTGCATTTTTTGATTTTTAAATTTTAACAAACATAACACCTCAAAAACTTATCCATAATCCATTTTATAATAAAAATATTCACTTCTTTTTTTCATGTTAGTGTTTTCAATGATTATTTATTTAATATTTGACCAATCGGGGAGAAAGGTTTATGGGATCAAATCTAGAAGAGAACTAGACTAAAATAAAGACATGTTACTTTAGATTCTAGGAATCGTTACTCAAGATTCTAGGAATCTTTAGAATGTCTTGGAAGGTTCAATAGCAGTTAAACAACATGAAAATATTTTGTTGATTCAACATTGAAGGATTACGATGATTAAATGAAGTTATTTTATTTCTATGTTAAAAATATAATTCATTGCTGTAGTTATTAAGATTCGAGGAATCTTTACTTATTAAATTTTTTGATAAATAATTTTTTAGCTTCCTTTAAAAAAGGAAAAAGTTCTTCTAATATTCAAAATCAATCATAATATTATGCAAAAGGAATCGATCACTAAAAATGTCATTCAAAAAGAAAGTTTGGAAAATAAACTTTCCCTAATACAAGGTCAAACTTTAACTAGAGATCATAACCTGAATGAGTTTTTAAAAGATGTAAACAAGAGCTCATTAAACTATAATAAATGTAATGTGGTATATGTGGATAAAGAGTTACACGAAGCTCTATTGACTGTAAAATCAATAATATCTTCTTCAGAAGAAATAGATGAAAAGCTAATTATTTCTAATCTTATGAGTAAATTAATTGAAGTTTTTATAAATGAATTTAAAGATGAATTTAAGAAAATCTCAAATAATAAAACAAATAAGTTTATTGATTTTTAGGTAGATTCTTAAATAAAATTAAATATTCAATTATTCAGAGGTGTTTTATACTTCTTTAGGCATAAACTTGATAGCGTATTTTAGTCTGAATATTTCTTCATAAAAATTGGTGAAACACCAAATATAAACTCTTTAGATTTCATAATTGAGTTATGCAATAATTACCTACTTTAAAGTCTTTTTTTATATTTTTGATAATAGATCATCTTTAGTCTAGCTTAATATATCATATTTTTAGATTAAATATCATATAGGAATCTATTTAACCAGATTTTGGAAAAATAATCAATGAGATTGGATTAAGGAAATTGTAAATGTCGATTTACTGATTATTTAACAGGAAAAAAATAAATTGTTTTGAAAATGAACCAATGTGCTCTTAAAAGTTACTTTTCTCTTTTTATTTGTTTCTTTTTTGTTCAAAATATTTATGCTCAAGAGAAGCCCATTGATACATTAAATAATAAGTCAGTGACTGATATTTATGGTCTGTTTTACTCACTTTTAGAGTCTGGTGATACACTTAAGGCCTTTGATATCTCTAAATATTTTATTGATAAACAAAAGAACAACAACCCTGTAGATTACTTGAATTTGCTTGATGGTTACATTCTTAAAATTGAGTCGGATTTTTCTAGCAAAGAAAAATATCTTGATACAATTGTGGATCTTTCTCATAATTTGGAAAACGATATTTATTATCCAGCCAATGGATACTTTACTATTGGCACGGAACTTTTTAACAGAAAGAAATTTATAGAGGCGTTAGATTATCTCATTAAATCTTATGAACTTTCTAAAGCTTCAGGAAATTACTTGATAGAATTTCAATCATTATCAACTATAGGTATTGTTAAGCTAGAAAGAATAAATGATGAACAAGAGGCGATTAAACTTTTCTTGCAGTGCAATAAAATATATAAAGACGAGTATAAACATGCTTTAAAAGAAAATTACGCTCTTCTAAACTTTAATTTAGCCGAAGCATATAGGAAAACTAACAATTTAGATTCATCAAAGTATTACACTGAAAGAGGTTTAAATTATACGATTCAGAATAATCTAAATTTTTTAAAAGACTATTTTATTTATGAAAAGGGGATAAATGATTATCTGTCAAATGATTACAAAAGCGCTATTCAGAACCTTCAATCATCCTATAATTCTTTATCGAAATCAAAAGATTATGCAAACTTAATAGTAGCAAATTTTTATTTAGGTAAAAGTTATGAAGCACTGAATGAAATTGAAAAAAGGAATTATCATTTAAATTTGGTTGACACCTTACATAAAAAAAATAAAATTTTTATTCCTCAAGTTCGAGATTACTATATAGAATTAAAAAATAAGTATAAATCAGAAAAGGATCAAGGCAAAGAACTTTATTACTTAAATAGAATTTTAGAGATAGACAGTATATACTTGAAGGAATATAGAGTAATAAATGAAACTTTTAATAGAAAATTTAATCACCTTGCTTTACAAAATGATAAAATTGAATTAAATAAAAAGATAAGATCACAATCTGAAAGTCACAAGTTAAGAATAATATTCTTCACTCTTTTAAGTGTACTATTAATAGGTATTGCCCTTTATTATTATTTTCATTCATTAAAACAGAGAAAGAGATTTAATAGTATTCTCAAAAAAATAGAAAAAGAAAAACTGAAAAGAGACTCAATTTCTAAAAAGATTATAAGTGACGATAAAGAAAAAGAAATATTAGATAAATTAAATTTGTTTGAAAAGGAAAATGGGTTTTTGAAAAAGAATATTCTCATCAGGGATTTTGCCCGAAACGTTTTGAAGAGTAATGATAAATATGTAAGGTCCGTATTGAAAAAATATAAAAATAAATCCTTTCCTCAATATTTAAATGATTTAAGGATTGAATATTGCATTGAAAAATTAAAAAATGAATCAGTTTTCAGAAAATATACAATGGAAACATTGTCTTCTGAATTTGGTTTTAACAATGTAACCTCATTTTATAACGCATTTGAAAAGTTTACTAACTCAAGTCCTTATTTCTTTATAAATCAGCTGAATAAGTCTAAAGATTCCTAGAATGTTTAGACCTTTAATTTCTGCTAAACGATTAGTTGACCTATATTTGGACTTGTTAAATTATAATAATATCATATTATGAAAAAATCAAATAAGCAAAAATTGAGTTTAAACCATTTTAAGGTTAACGAAGTAAAAAACAGCTCACAATTGTTTGGAGGAGGTAATACGGATGCTCCCGATACTGTTGGACCAGTTAAAACTAAACCAAGAGGAGTAATCAAATAAAATTCTAGTCTTACTCTCTAAAAAAACCTTTATTAAAAGGTTTTTTTACTTTTAACTCTTAAAATTTTTAACTGTGAAATATTTTCTTTTATTACTTTTCCCCCTAATTATTCTCAGCTGTGTAAAGCAAAGCAAGAACCTTTCGTATAATAATCCAGTTATTATTAAAGGAGATTCTACATTTTATGATAGTCTACAAAAGAGGTGGTATTTCAGAAGCTATGATAATGATTCTGTCTGTGGAATAAGCCTAAAAAAAGCTTATAAAGAAATAATTAAAGGTGAATCAGGAGAACAGGTGATAGTGGCTATCATCGATACAGATGTGAATACTGAACATGAAGATTTAAAAGATTTTATTTGGGTCAATAAAGATGAAATTGATGGTAATTCGAAAGATGATGATGGTAACGGTTACATTGATGACATTAACGGTTGGAATTTTTTAAGAAAAAGTAATGGCGAGAGGATTATATACGCAAACAATTCAAATGTAAATTATGTTAAAAAATACTCTAAGATTTTAGAGAATGATACGGCTTCTTACCCAGAAAAGTATAAGCTATATAAAAAGGCATTAGCAGATATAGAAGAAAATAAGAATTTGTATGATACTTACATGAATCAAGCGATTAATTATGAAAATGAATATTTAAGTAGTAAAAAAGTTGTTGATTCAATCTTTAAGGAGCATAACCCAAGTTTTGATGAATTAGACTCGATATATTATAAGTATGAAACAACCAATCCTAATGTTGCTAATAGTGCCGCTTTTATTTTCGATCATAGACTATATGACTATTCCGACTATGCTGATTTAAGAAAGCAAGATGCCAAAGCAGTTAGAGATATTAGCAACAATATAAGTTGGAACGTTGAAGATAATTCCAACGGGAAATTAGGACACCCTAAAATTAATGGCGACTTAAATAAAATGACACATGGTACATTGGTTTCTGGTGTTTTAGCTTCTAACCAAACTAATGGGAAGGGAGCTGAAGGCGTTACAAATAATGTGAAGTTAATGATATTATCGCTAGTTGTTAGACAAGGTGCAGAAATTGATAAATATGTGGCTGAAGCAATAAGATACGCTGTTGACAATGGAGCTAAGGTGATTAACTATTCTTCATCAAAAAGTTACAGTGCTGATGAAGAAGTAGTAAAAGAAGCTTTAAAATATGCCGAAGAAAACAATGTTATGTTTATCACTTCAGCAGGCAATGACGGTAAAGATTTAGATGAAAACCCTATGTATCCAAATGCTAAGTTTAATGGCTCTGATTTAGATAATTTTATCACCGTAGGAGCATCTCATGCATATTTAGGTGATGAGTTGAGACTTGAATGGTCTAATTATGGGAAAAAATATGTTGATTTATTTGCTCCTGGTATTCAAATTAATACGACAACTTCAAAAGGAGGTTATAAACTTGAAAATGGTACTTCTTTGGCAACCCCATTAGTTTCTGGTGTAGTAGCTATGCTTTATTCTTATTTTCCGAATTTAACCGCAAATCAAGTAAAAGATATTATTTTATCTACTACTGATAAGTATGATATTGAAGTTGATTTAGGAAATGGTAATAAAAGAAACTTTAAAGACTTGTCCTCTTCCGGTGGAATATTGAATGCCTATGAAGCTTTAAAAAAGGCAGAAAGTGTTACTTCAAGCGATGAAAAGTAGCTTTAAAATATATGATAAATATATTTTAAGAAAACCTTTTTTGCCTTTATCCTTTTTTGAAACTCTTAATAACTCAAAAAATACTTTTGAATTATTAGAAATCCCTTTCCTTGAGGAAAATATATTTCTAAACTCAAATATCGTTTATAGTGCTGCATATGTTAAAAAAGAAAAGTCAAAAAAACTAGAATTGACGTTATATAAGTATTTTTCAAGGTTTTCAACAAGGGCAACGCCCTTAAATACAGTAGGCAACGTTTCCATTCAAGAATTTAGTTCAAAGAGAAAAGATCAAATGAGATTAAGCAGAAAGACTAGATTGAATTATAGTGCTTTATATGACATTGTCAAAAAAGACATACTTGATAAAAGAGAATATGAATTTCTAGCTTTTTCTACTAACCCCACAATCTATTTATTCGAAAACTATTATAGATTTCAAAACTTTCAAAATTCAACAAATGGAGGCTGTATAAGTAATGAAAAAGTAGAATTTAATCAAGTATTGAGTTTTATTACTGAAAATTTAAAAATAAGCCAACCTTATCAAAAAATTAAAAAGATAATTTTGTCAAAATTCAATGAGCAATTTGATAATTTAGATAACGTTATCGATGATTTTCTTTTTAATCTAATTGAGGTTGGTTTTTTGATTTCAGAACTAGAACCGAATAGTAGTTCAGTTAATTATTTTGATTTTCTTCTGAATTCTGAAACCCTAAAAATTAACTATCCTTCAACTTTCAAAAAGCTTAATAACTTAAACTCTTCTATTAATAATTTAGATTTAAAATTTACAAACTCTAATATCGAATATGAAAAGATATTTAAGAACTATAATCTAAAGGGCAAGAATGATTTTCATATAGATTGTTTTGACAACTCTAAATATCAATCAAATCCACCTAATGTTAGTAAGTTAAAAAAAGTACTACAATTCTTGGATTTCTATTCATCAAATCAAGTTAACGATTATATAGACAAATTTAAAAGTGAGTTCAACTTTAGATATCCAGGAAAAACTAAAAGACTATGCGGAATTTTTGATGAGGAGTACGGATTAACTTTTGACAAGAACAAATTTTATGATTTCGATTTTTTAAACATAAAAATTAATGTCTTTCGTACTAGTGATGAGTATAGAAATGAGAATCAATATACTTTTTTAAGTAAGTACTTGAAAAATGATTCATTTCCAAAGATTATAGACATAAATGATCTCTTTCCTAAGGGAAAGAATGAAGAATTTATATTAGATAATGAGTTGTCCTTCGTTTATGAAGAATATTATAACGAAGACTTTAAATACTTCATTAAATACGCCGCAGCCAATTATCAAACCAATTTAATTTCTCGCTTCTCTCAAAATAATGAAGTCTTTTTAAACCTTAAAAATGAATTGTCAAAAGAGAATAACTGTTTTGATATAAGGATTCTTGAAAATTTGAACAATGGAAATATTTACAACAATTCACTATCTAAGGAAAAAACGTTAGACTTTAACAAACGACATGTGAATCAAATCGAATTATCAGATTTAACCATTAGTATTGAGAGTGATAAAATTTATTTGAAAGACGGTAAAGGACGAAATATTGCTCCGAGGTTATCAAATGCACTTAATTATACTAAAACAAAAAACCGTGTTTTTCGTTTTCTAGCAGAATTTGATCAATATTACTCAAAAAAAAATTACTCTTTCAATTGGGACTCTAGGTTTTATGAGTACTCTTATTTGCCTAGAATTGTATACGACAATATAATAATAAATAAAGGGTGTTGGATTCTAAAGTATGATAAATACAATAGCCCTGCAAAAATTAAAAAATGGGCAGCCTCTGAGAAATTACCCGACATTCTGAGTATATTAAATAATGACTTAGAAGTAGCTCTAAATCTTTCCAATTCGATATCATATGAAATAATTTTTAAGGAGTTAAAAATCAAGAAAGTGGTTTTTCTATATGAATATTTATTCAACGTTAAAAACGGAGAGAAGATAAATAACAAAAGTTATTCAAACGAAAAAATAGTATTTATATATAATGAATCTTGATTTTAGAAATAGCTGGATATATTTCAAACTATACACTAATGATAACCTGTCAGAAACTGTTTTAGAGAGAGCGACTATTCTTATTGAAAAAATAGAAGAAAAAGCTTTTTGGTTTTTTATACGCTATAAAGACCCATTTTATCACTTAAGATTGAGGATTAACTTTAACGAAAAATCTTCAAATACTCTTTTTAAAAAAGCATTGAAAGAGTTCGTAGGAAAAAATTGTAATTTAGTTTTTAAAGCTATAGAATTAGATTATGAGAGAGAACTCGAAAAATATCATTTATTTCCTATTGAATTTACCGAAGAATTATTTTGGCTAGATAGTCAAATAAGTGCATCAGTGTTGAATACATCGGTTGACGATAAAGTCAATATTAACATAATATCATCTTATAATTTATTACAATCTTTTTATTCTGAAGATGAAAAAATAATTGAGCTAATAAATAGTATTCTTCCTTTTTATTATAAAGAATTCGGACTTATTTCAAATCTAAAAAAACAAATTTCACTAAAATATAGGCACTCTAATTGTGAACTTGTTATAGATAAAAATCATCCGGTTCATTCAATATTGAGAAAAAGAAAGCAATTAATAAAAAACCAGATAACAAAAAGTAAATATGAAAGTCTAGATCAGTTTGTAACTAACCATATTCATACAAATACAAATCGAATGTTTATCAATAATCAAAAACTTTATGAATTAATTACTTATGAGTTTTTGATTCGATCTTTAAAATCTAAGATGTATTTTGAGAAAATTTCCTAGTTATATACAGTTATATAGTAAAGATTGTGGCCCAACATGCTTAAAAATAATATCCAAATACTATGGAAAAACAATTAGCACCAAAGACCTAATAGAACTTTGTCAAACCTCAAGAGTAGGTACATCTTTAGAGAGTTTATCAAAAGCAGCAGAAGAAATAGGATTTAAAACTTTAAGTGTAAAAATTTCTCTAAACGATTTAATTAATGCTCCTTTACCATGTGTGCTTTTATGGGAAAAAGATCATTATGTAGTCTTATACAAGATTAAGAATAAAAAATACTTCATTTCTGATCCGGCCATGGGGTTGTTGAAATATTCTGAAAAAGAATTTTTATCTAAATGGATAGCGCCAAACGCCAAAAAAGATACTTCTGAAGGTATTGTCTTGTTGTTCGAAACAACTCCAATGTTGTATAAAACAAAGTTTAATAAGAAAGATAAAGGCTTTAGCTGGAAATTTATTTCAAGTTTTTTTGGCAATCAAAGTAAGTTAATTGTCCAATTAGTAATTGGTTTAATAATAGGATTGATTATACAATTAATTATGCCATTTATTACCCAAAATATTGTTGATAAGGGTATAGTCAATAAAAATTTTAATTTTATTTTTTTACTGCTCGTAGCGCAGCTGTTTCTTTTCTTTAGTCTAACGATGGTTGAGATAATTCGGAGTTGGATATTACTTCACATAGGAAATAGAATTAAAGTTTTTTTTATTTCGGACTTCATTATTAAGCTAATGAAACTTCCTATATCATTTTATGATGTTAAAAAGACAGGAGACATAATGAAAAGGATGGAAGACCATATAAGAATTAAAAAGCTACTAACAAACACATCTTTGAATTTCATTTTTTCAATTTTCACATTATTGGTTTTTAGTGGCGTACTGGTATTTTATAATGTGAAACTTTTTTTAATATTTCTATTAGGGACTTTGCTATACTTCATTTGGTTTACCCTATTTCTTAAAAAAAGAGCTGTAATTGACAAAGAAGCATTTAAGTTAATCAGTAAAGACAGAAGTTACATAATCGAACTTCTAAGAAGTATGAAAGATATTAAATTAAATAACTCCGAAATAAAGCAAAGAACCAAGTGGGAAGAAATTCAGGCTGATGTTTATGACAATGAAAATAAATACTTGAGTATACAAAACTATCAAAATATCGGAGCCGACTTAATTAACGAGATTAAAAATATTACTATGGTTTTTTATTCGGCAATTTTGGTATTGAAAGGAGACATTTCTCTTGGAATGTTACTAGCCATAATGTATATAATTGCTCAATTAAATAACCCTTTGACTCAAATTTTAATATTTATACAAGAATTTCAAGATGCTTATTTATCAATAATTAGATTAAATGATATTAATGATCAAGAATTTGAAGAGAATATTGATAAGATTAATGTCGAAACTGTAAATAATTCTAGTTTAATTTCTATTAAAAATTTATCATTTAGTTATCCGGGTTTTAAAAAGCAAGTATTAAAGGATATAAATTTTGAAATAAAACCAAATCAAACGACTGCATTAGTAGGGAAAAGCGGTAGTGGTAAAACCACATTGCTAAAATTACTTTTACAATTTTATGAGCCAAATAAAGGATCTATCAATGCTGGAAATACCAATTTAAAAAATATTTCATTCTATTCTTGGAGAGATCATTGTGGGGTTGTAATGCAAGATGGTGAAATAATGAATGATACCGTTTTAAACAATATTTGTTTATCTGATAATGAAATTGACTACAATAGATTTTACCAGGCAGTCAAAATAGCTAGTCTAGAAAATTTTATTGAAGAACTCCCCTTAAATGAAAACACACCTATTGGAGCCGAGGGGCTAGGCATAAGTGGTGGTGAAAAACAAAGAATTTTAATAGCTAGAGCAATATATAAAAATCCAAGAATTCTATTTTTTGACGAAGCAACTTCTTCACTTGATACAGATAACGAAAGGATAATTGTAAAAAATTTAGATTCATATTTAAAGGAAAAATCTGCATTAATAATAGCTCATAGATTAAGTACTGTTGAAAGAGCAGATAAGATTTTGGTTTTAAACAATGGCTTGGTTGTGGAGTCAGGATCGCATGAAACCTTAGTTAGCAAAAAGGGACATTATTATGAACTTATTAAAAATCAATTAGAATTAGGGTCATAATGGAATCTAAAAATGTATATACAGATAAATTAAAAGATATAATAAATTACCAACCTTCATGGCTAATTAGATGGGGAAATAGCTTTGTTTTAGTATTTATCGTATCTAGTTTAATCGTATCGAATCTTATAAAATACCCAGAAGTTATAAGAGGAAAAATCATTCTAACCAGCTTAAACCCTCCTCAAAGATTAACTAACAAAATTACCGCTGCAATTGATACTGTTTTTGTTCAGGATAATGATGTTGTTACAAAAGATCAATCCTTAATCTTATTGGAAAATGATGCCGATTATAACGATATACTTTTTTTAAAAGAAATTCTAAAAAAATACGATTTTAGTGGTGATTCAATTTATTTTCCAACTGATAAAATACCAATTCTTATTCTAGGATCTTTGCAAAAAGAATATTCATCTTTTGAAAAATTATACCTTCAATATGACCTGTTCAATAAGTTAAATAAGTTTGAAATTCAACAAAAGACCAATCTATTTAATGTAGAGGAAAAAAAACGAAAATTAAATTCTTTAAAACACCAATTAAATATAAATTTCAGGGAGCTTAGGTTATTAGAAAAGAACTTAAATAGGTCTAAAAACCTATTAGAAAAAGGTGTAATTGCCCAAAAGGAATATGAGGGTGATGAATTAAATTATCTCCAAAAACAGAAATCTATTAATGATACTAAAGTTCTTATTTCCGAGATAAAAAATGAATTAAATAATAAAGATGAAAATATAGAATTAAATAAGCTTGAGTTTAATACTGAATTAAAACAACTGATAAAATCGGTTGTCCATTCTTATAATCAGCTCAGAGTTGGTGTTAAAAAATGGGAAAGGAATTTTCTAATTGTAAGTAATAAGAACGGGATTGTTACTTTCAATAAAATTTACACAAAAAAACAATTTTTAAATGAGAATGAATTCATAGGATCGGTAGCCAATGTTGAGAAAAGTGTACCGATAGTTAAATTGTATGTCCCCATAAAAAATGCAGGTAAGATTCAAACAGGGCAACAGGTAAATTTAAAATTTGATAATTATAACTTTATAGAGTTTGGAATTGTATACGGAAAAGTGAGTACTATATCAAAGCTTCCCAACAAGGATGGTTTTTATCAAATAAGTGTAGGTTTAGAGAAAGGTTTAGAAACGAGCTACAATAAAAAAATTGAATTCAAAAACGAAATTACTGGAACAGGTGAAATTTTAACGGCAAATAAGTCTATTTTTAAAAGGATTTTCGATCAATTTTATAGCTTACTTAAAAATAAGTAGTTAAAAACATTTTGTTATTTGTGCCTAATTAATACTCCTGCAGATAAGGTATTTCTTATTCACACTTTTTGTATTTTACTTTCTCTTAAGTCCTTGTTTTTCGTCCTCCTGTTCTAAAGATTCCTAGAAACCAAGCCAAAATTTCTAAGAAAGTGTAATGATATCATTTTATAATATTATTACTCTATAGTAGATTTGAGTAAATAAAGTAGAAGCTAGTGTCAAATATTAAACTTTACATGATGTTGTTTCAGGAGTTGTCTCAAAAATTAGAGAAAGAATTAGATAAAATAAATACGAACAGCAACGATATAATTGAGATTGCTAATTTGTCTATCGTTGGATGTAGAAATACATTATCTGAGATGAACAGAACAGTTTTGAAATCCGGATTTAGTTCAAAACAAGAAGAAATACATTTCTTTAAAAAAATAAAATTGTACCCCTTGAGTAGATTAATATACTTTGCAGAATTAAGGAGCTTTGAGCTGCATTTCCCAAAGTCAGATATTAATGAACAGAGAAAATATACTTACCTTAAAATAAAAAAGATCAATAGGTTTTTTAATGAGAATGTTGAATTTTTGCTTTATTGTCACAGAGATGAATCCTATTTTGATGAAGTCTATTTTACTAGAAATAAGAATTATTTACTTAGTGTAAAAAATTTAAATACCTATTATCGGCCACTTGATTTTAGTACCTCCCATGACATTCTGTTAGGAAAATTGGAAGGACTTAAATTACTCTTAAAATATTTAGAGAAAAGAATTTTTAATCTTGACAAAACAAGAAATAGTAATAAAAAGCTTAAATTAAAGTGGTTACTTTCTAAAACAGCATTAATAGAATTAATGTATTGTTTAAATAGCTGTAATGCCATTGATGCTGATATAAGTAAAATAAAATCTGTCTTTGAAGCTATTTTTGACTTAAACATGGACAACCTTTATCGCACGTTCTCCGAAATCAAAATCAGAAAAACAAACCGAACATTATTTTTGGATAAAATGAGGTTTTCATTGGGAGAAAGAATGGAAGAGGCTGACGAATGATCAAATTTATGATTTCCGAACTCGGAAATGAGATATGCAATTGTTTTAACGGACTTTTTTGTAATAGTTTTTCTTCAAGTCTTATGCTTTATGATCTCAAATATTAAAAGGCTATAATTTTCCGAGTTCGATACACCTTGTGAATAAAACACAATAATCCGTTTCAAATTTACCAAAGATGGTCAAATCAACTATAGCAGTTCAATCAATTAATTTGCTCAAAGTGTCTGCTTTAGCAGACACTTTAAAAAAAGGTAACCGATTAGCGGACATTTTAATTCAAAACAATTCAAATTAAATGAATTTCTAAAAACTTGAAAACCACACAAATCTTATGAATTGTGTGGTTTCGTGGCTAATTAGTTTTAGCTTAATGTGACCTCGGCAGATTATCTCTGATGTTCCCTAGCGCTCCGTAGTCTAAATGAAAAGTCACGAATCTCCGATTTGTGCTTTTTTGTTTGTATTTCGATCCTTGAACAAGTTCAAATCTCATCCAAACTAAAAAGTCTGCAATATTATGCAGACTTTCCATTCTTAAGTGACCTCGGCAGGATTTAGACTTAATCTCCGAAGCCTTATATTTTAAACGATTTTTGAACTTTACAAAAATCTGTTGACCGAATTGTTGACGGTCTATTTGATTGCAAATGATATCATTTGACTTTACAAGCTTAAATTTAAAGAAAAATTAAATAAAGATGTGGTTTGCTACCCTAAAACTATTTGAACCAAAGATTCAAAATCATTATTCTTGCTCTCATCTTCAGGAAAACCATACGTCTCAATAATAAATTTGAATCTTTGGTCTTGTTTAGCAAGTCTTTTATAGTCATCAGTCCAATCCATGCTTTATAAATTAAAAGTATAGCTGTACTTTAATTGTAGGCTTTGGAAATTATTTGTAGGCAAAATGGGAAATGCCCTCGTTCTATCTTGATTGAAATCTCCGTTATATACCAAATAGAAATCGTTACCTTCTTTGGGGTTGTACCTTAAGCGCAAATTTCCTGCATACGTCTTAGTTAGGCTGTTATACTGAACCTGGGAGCTAAGAGTCAGCTTTGTGCTGAAGGTGTAAAGTAACTTCAAACTTCCAAGTGTAATTTCCTCTGTTAGGTTTTTACTGTCAAAAGTTAATTTGTTGTATGAAAGACTGCCTTCAACAATAAAATCTGGTGTAATATTCATAAACGGTGAAGCTGTCAAGGTCAGCTTTTTCCCATCATAAAAATTACCATATTCGGCCGAAGCACCATAGGATAATGCCTGGGCAACGGGGCTTACTACGGATGCGCGTAGGTTATTGAAATTGTATTCCCCTACACCTATGGTAATATTGCCCGGAAGTGCTAAATCTTGCAACAGAAGCTCTCGGTTATTGGTAAGACTCGCATTATAGCTCCAACCTAATTTGGTTAATAATTGAAACCCAAATTGTGCATTTCTCGTTTCGAGTTCTTTGGACGTATTACCCCAAATTGAAGTGGTGTTCACATAGGGGCCGTATTGCACAATTTTTGATTTAGCCTCAGGGAAAAAGTTGTACGATACATTTGCACTTAATTGCTTGTAGTCCGTTCGACGTTCAAATCCCATTTTTGGTAAGTAGTTTTTACCTGTTCTTGCATAGTTAACATCGTAAACGATACCATTTTGGGAACGCTTGGCGAATTGAATAAAGTATTTTGAGTTGTCAGATTCCGCATTTTCTATTTGTGTATCAAAACTTTGAGCCCATCTTGCTGAGACATAGTTCTGTCCAACTACTTTAATATTGGTATCAATACCGTAAACCGTGTTGTTGTTTCCATTCAAATCTGTTCTATTGGTGCTAATCAACCCAATATTTGAATTTTCATTGATAATTCTCCTTCGAGCTCTGATTACCCCAAAATTTTCTGAGTTAATATCTCCTTCAGAAGCTGTTTGCATATTTAAAAAACCAGCTTCCCATTTTCCAAATTTTGCAACGGTTCTTACCCCACCATAGATTCTTGTTTGATTGCCATTTACAATACCGATTCTTCGACTGTAGAATATTTTATCGAAAGAACCGAAGTTGAAATCAAACAGGCTAGCACGTTCTTGAAAAAACAGGCGTTTTTCTGGGAAAAACAGATTAAACCTGGTAAGGTTTATTTGCTGGTCGTCGACTTCAACTTGAGCAAAATCTGTGTTTAATGTAATATCAGCTATAACATTACTACCAATAGCCATTCTGGCATCTAAGCCAGCTTCTCTTTTAAATGCCTCATCAGCGGTATATGCCTCTCCAGATTCAGTCAAAGCGTTAAGTTGTTCTCCTCCAGTTAGAATATATGGTGTAAGCCTGAAAGGTTTTTTCTCTTCGATGTTTTTAAAAACAAACCGTTGCGTCAATGAAGCCCTGAATGAACTCCCGGTGCTTAAATCCCTCGGTGGAAAAATATCTGTTTCATCATTTCTAGCTAGATATCTCCATGTGGTAATGCCCATTACGGTTTTGCCATCTTTTACTTCAAAAGGTAAGCTGGAAAAAGGAATTCTGATTTCTGTAAACCAACCTTCTTCTGTAATAGTGGATTCGGCATCCCAAAAGGTGTTCCAATCGACATTAAAAGCATTGGGGCCAACCATATCATTTGATAAGGCCATGTCTAATCTAGAACCATTCGGCGTTACGAAAAATGCAAGAGCATTTTCTCTATCATCATAGGTATCTATTAGTAAACCGCACCATTCGGTGTTTTCGGTAAAGTCATCTCTCTTTTTAGAGTTCTTGTTTATTTTATCAGGCTCATTATCGTATAACCTTCCTGACAGATAAATGTATTTTTCATCATAGGTGATTCTTATTTCAGTCTTCTGAGTGGGCTGGTCAAAAGCATTAGGTACTTTTTGTGACACTTCTAAGGGTTTGATGAGTTCCCATGCCGCTTCGTTTACTATGCCATCGATGGTTATTTTAGTATCAACTCTCGGAGCTTCAATTAAACCGCTAAAGTCATAAGATTTGTTGCTCTTTGTTTTCGTAATACCCTCCTTAAAAGATGAAGGGTCTATTTCCGCTGTATCTTGAGCTTTCATAAGAGATGTTCCTAATAGTAAACTCAATACAAGTAGTGAACTTCTCCACTTTCTTACTATGTGTTTTGTATTTAACATGATTGTGTTTTTTTAAGCCTTTTTACTATTTGATATAAGGCATGTCTTTATAATATTTTAGAATACTATTCACTCTGAGAGCTTTAGTTTTTTGTTTCTCATCTTCCATTAATTTGGATGATGGTATTGGTCTGTTTTTGAGTTTGAATATTAAGCTTATCATGATTTTACGTTTTAAGGTTAGTTTATTTATGCATCCATTGATTTTCCTTTGAGAAAAAGTAATACGGTAACCACAGCTAATACTAGAGATATGGCGTAGTACACGTTCATCTTCTCTCCGTAGTAGAAAATGGATACGCCAATAGAAGTTGTAATGATTGCTAGTATGGCATAAAGCGTATATGAATTTGCACCATACCCTCTATATAAAAAGTATAGAAAGATGTTCAAAATCAACATACCACCGCCTGTCATGGCAAACCATTTGATGTTTCCCATTGCATATGCATACAACTGTTCTGTTTTATATAGGAATGCAATGGCAAATAAGCCCGCGGCGGCAAACAACAATGAAAATGCCCCAAAGAAAAAAGGATTCTCATAATTGCTTGCGTTTTTTTGCCCAACCGTAACCATTGCATTCCCTATTGCAGCTATTAATGCCAGTACAAATGGTATTATTATTCCTGATACTTTCATCTTAGAATGATTTGGTCATAACTTCATAATCGGCTTTCAGGTTCTTATACTCATAGTGGTATTTTGTCTTTTTTGTAAAGCCTTCGCGCTCATAAAATTTTATAGCTTTAGGGTTTTCGTCCCAAACAGCTAACCACAGAGTTTTCTTACCTTGTCTTTTTACTTCTTCAAAAAGTGCATCTTGAAGCTTTTTCCCAATGCCATGCCCTATATAATCGTTTAACAAGTATATCTTTTGTAATTGAGTAGGGCTTTCGTCCGAGAGCTTTTCATACGGAGAGTGAATCTTCAATTTTGCGTATCCAACAGGAAGGTTGTCTGCAAATGCAATCCAGAACACATTATTTTCCTTACCAACGCTGCTTCTTAATTTTTTTACTGAGAATGTATTCTTGAAATAGTTACGTAGTACTTCTTCATCAGTCCAGAAGTGTCCAAAAGCTTCTCTAAAGCTTACTTGTCCCAATAATGCCAAAATAGTTGCATCATCAATAGTTGCCTTTCTAATGGTTATTTCCATTTTAGTTGAACCATTCAAGGTTGCTTTCTTAATTGTTGATTCCATAATAATATTTTTAATAATTAAAATTATACTTCAAAGTTATGGCATATAATTGTAATATATATTAATATAAAAAGGTATATATCATTTTTTAATTAATATTATTATGTATACATTAAAAAATTAATTTAATAATTAATTACACAGTTTTAAATAAAGTTTTTAATTATTAAATATTTATTAATTTTTGAATATTTTGCATATAACAAAATAAAATTATATATTTGTATATATTAAAGTATAAATGTTATGCAGATAGATAAAATGAATTGGGCGATTCTCGCAGAACTTCAAAAAGACGGAAGGATGTCCGTAAAAGACATAGCTAAGAACATTGGATTATCTTCTCCAGCAGTTTCGGAACGTATTCAAAAACTGGAAGATTTAGGTATTATAAAAGGATACACAACAAAAATCAATATTGAAGCACTGGGTTATCCTTTAGGTGTAAACATTTCTATAAAACTTAGGTATGGACAAACTCAGAATTTCATCGAGTTTATTAAAACCGTGCCTGAAATATTTGAATGTCACCAGTTAACAGGCCATGATTGTATGCAAATGAAAGGATACGTTAGAAACCCTAACCACTTACAAAACCTCAATAGCAGATTGGCTGCTTATGGAGAAATGACTACTTCATTGGTTTTGTCTTCCGTAATTACGGATAAAGTGTTAGAAAATGATATGCCTTTTCCTGGATAGCTTTAAATTCTTTTAAATACCATAGGTTTAAAAGAATAATCACTTAAAGTAAACAGACTTTCCTGTTCCGAGAATTTTAAATAGCCATGATGCGTCGATTCCGAAGAAAAAAGGTTATTCATTATTGGCAAATAATTCATGAGTTTTTTGTTGTTTACAAATACATCTATACCTTTTTCTTCTCCTTTTTTTAATTCGTAAGTTAAGGCCAAGTCATCATTTTTGTAGGTTCCAAGAAATCTATTCCACTCAATGCTCCAATCGGTAGACGTTACAGGATTATACTTTTGATATGTATACATTTGCAGCCCATTTCTTAAAAAATTCATACTCTTAGAATCTGGTTTAAAATCTATAGTATAGTTGGTTATAGTGCCCAACACTTTAAACTTGTCTTTGGCTATGGGCTGAAGCTTGTAAATTCGGTTTTCAGATTCTATATAATTCAGCGTGTCATTGACGATTTTTATTTCTCGCACGTAGCCGTTCTTATACCCAAAATAATTACCCACGTAATCTTTGAGTTTTTTTCTTTTAACTTGGTAATTCTTTACAAGCGGTTCTTTTTTTGGATAACTCTCTAGTAATACTCCAGCTACATCATACGCATTGTTAGGGCTAGATATAGAGCTATTATTTGTTAATGAAATCACCCATAAATCTATCTCTGTAAATTTTAAGAACATGGCACTGAAACCAGCCCAATAGCCGCTGTGCGCGACAAATGGATGGCCTTTTTCAATACCATGTTCAAGGCCTAGGGCATAGCTTAACTTCTCCCCATTATTTCTCATGTTTTGTTGCGTTAATCTTTGCTCTAAGTTTTGAATGAGTGAGCTGCTGTTTTGGAGGTTATCGCCCCATTTTTTAAAATCATTCAATGAGGTATATAATCTTCCGTCACCATAAGCTGAAAAATCGTAATTGTGATTTACTTCAAAAGTATCTTCTGTTTTTTGATAACCTATTGCTCTATTCTTCACCAGTTGATTAGAGCTTGAGTAATAAAAGGTACTTGACATTCCAAGAGGTTCAAATATTTCTTGTTTAGCATATTCCCAATGTGGTTTTCCGCTGACTTTGCTTATTATCTCAGATAACAAAAGGTAGTTGGAGTTGCTATATTCATACTCTTGCCCTGGAGGAAACCCTAATTTCTTTTTACGTTTTATTAATGCATAGGCATCTTCATTGGTATAATGCGTTTTCCAAGATTTTCCTGACATACTCAAACCAACTAGATAATCCATAATACCACTAGTATGATTTAGTAAGTTGTTTATGGTAACAGTACCTTCTTTATAATTAGGTAAATCATTTAAGTATTTTCTTATGTCATCGCTTAGCGATAGTTTTTTTTCATCCTCTAACTTTAAAATACAACTTGCCGTAATGTGCATGGCTAAAGAGCCCACTTCGAAAATGGTATTTTCATCAATTGGAATGTCATAATCAAGATTCGCCATTCCAAAGGCCTTTTCGTAAATGTATTCGCCATTATGATGAACAGCAATGGCCATTCCAGGAGCTTCTTGGTTGACATCGAATAGTTTGTCGATTTTTTCAGTTTGTGCTTCGACTGAGAAGGACGAAATTAGAATGGCTAATACCGATATCTTTTTAAAGTCCATATTTTCTTATTGATTTTTATTGTTAAAGGCATCCAATATTTTCGTAGCAACTGTGGCTGCAGCAGTTGGATCCTGGCCAGTTATGATTCTTCCATCAACTGTATAGAAATTATCCCAACCATCTTCTGAAAAAACAAAATTTCCACCTCTTTCTTTAATGGCTTCTTCGATTGAAAAAGGGAATTGTTTGTAGTATTCTGCATCTTTTCTCTCAAATTTGTCAGGAAATCCGTTTATATTTTTTCCAGTATACAAATACTTTCCATCAGATGTTCTGAGGTTGACAATTCCCGCTGTACCATGGCATATTGCTGAGACGATGCCATCATACTTTTCATAAATTGTCATTACGATTTCTTGAATTTCTTCATTCTCGGGAACACCGTACATAGCAGCTCCACCACCACCATAATAGACTGCATCGTATTTTTGGGGGTTGATTTCAGAAGGTTTTTTAGTGGCATTAAGCATAGCCATAAAGTCGCAATCATATAAATAGGTTTTTTGCAGCTTATCTGAAGTGGATATATAACCTATGGGGATGCTACCTCCTTCTGGACTTACAAAGTCAACATCGACTCCTGCATCCGCAAGAACATCGTATGCCAAGACTATTTCTGCGAAGTGATTGGATGTATTAATATCGGAAGAACCATACGTATGTTGGTTGGAAACAATAAATAGAACTCTCTTTTGAGAGCTACCTATCTCAAAGTGTTCGCTCAAAGCATTTGCTTCTGCAATTTCTTTTTTTGGTTTATGGTTGCATGACATGATTGCCGTCGCAGTCAGAAGAATAAGAATTTTTTTCATGGTTATAATTTTCCACGAATATCTTTTCAATCTCATTCTAAGGAGTAATTTTTTATAGAGTAGAAGTACAGTTCTATAGATTCGTACTATGAGAATCCTTATACGCAGATGGAGTTGTACCTGTATATTTTTTAAATGCGGAATAGAACGTTGACTTTGAATTGAAGCCGCAATCATATCCAATAGACTCTAAGGTGAGCATTTTGTTTGCAACTATTAAGTCTTTGGCTTCGGCTATTCTAAGCTCGTTGATGTATTGGTAAAAAGTCTTTCCAATTTGTTCATTAAGTAGCTGCGAAAGCTGATGTACGGATATTTTAAGCTCTTTTGCTAATTCTGGCAACTTTAAATTTGAGTCTTTAAATAATTTTTCCTTCTTCATTTTGCTATCCAGAATTGTGATTAATCGAACAGCTTCATCATCGCCTATTTTTTTATAGTTTTCTTGTTTATACGATTTATAAAGAATGGATGATTTCTTTTTATTGAATACAAGTAGAAGAATTAATAGGTAGATGATAAATGTGAAAGACAAAGCGCCAACAATATAATATGTGTACCTGAAAGAGTAGAACGCGGCAAGAATTATGACATTACCGAAAAAAACACTCAAAGCCCAAACTTCAATATTCTTTAGTCTCTCCTTTGCTTTTATGAGTTTTCTAAATAAATCCCGAATAATATACCCTGAAGCTAATGAGTAAATAAACCACACTAAGTAAATGCTCATAATAATGTATTCCCTCCATAAAGTTGAGTGCGTTTTAAAAGGAAATTTGTAGCCTATAAAAACGATTATTGGAAGAAGTATTAATATATGATATTTCCAATGCTGTTGAATTTTACTCTCAGGATTGAAAACGGAGTCTAAATAAAAGTATAGAAATGGCCCAATAAACAAGCACGAAGATAAACCAATCTGTAAATAAATAGAAGCTAAATCAGGGTTGAAGTAGAAAAAAACAGACTTACCAATTCTAACACTCAAGATTATAAGTAGAGCCCCTAAAAATCGATTTGAAATATGTTTAGGTTTGGCAAAAAATAAAAAATAAAAACCCATCAGTAACCCATTAAGAGCACCAATAGCACTAAAAAGAAACAATAATTGTGAGTTAAAATTCATATTTGTTTTTCTATTTCTTTTTTTACTGTTCGCACTTTGCGATTAAATAAATTAACTTCATCAAGAAAGGGCGAGTGGGCTGATTCTTCAAAAAGGAAAAACTCCTTTTTAATTGCCTTCAATTGATTATAAAACTTCGCCGTTATTTCTAATGGTGATTGATAGTCATGTTTCCCATGAAAAAAATAGACTGGAACTTTCAAACTGTCTATTTCTTCAAATAAATTGGAAGCTAATTCATCATCCCATAAATGGTTCATCGAAAAGAAATTTCCCTTTAAGAATTTGTGCTTATCGCGTAGCGTATATTCTCTGGTGTTGATTATTCGCATGGTAACGTCTGTCCATGTATTGAATTCTCTCCTCGTCATACCACCACCAAATTTGTTTACATATTTTCGCTGAACCATTAAATAATCAAGCCACTCTTTATTCGATGCGTTCTTGAGGGGTAGATTGATTTCGTCAAGCTCATTTTGAGCATTTTTATCTTCCAATTCTATCGCTTTTTGTACAACCCAGTTTAAAGAGATTTTCTCAGCTTCATATTGGTTGCATACTTGGCCGATTCCTATGTAGACATCAAACAATTCGGGTTGCCTATCGACGGCTTTCAAACCAATTAAAGTTCCCCACGAATGACCCATTACATAGACTTTATTCTTGTTGAATTTTTTGCGCAATAGCTGAGATAATTCAATAGTATCTTCGACTAACTGATTAAGATTCATGGATTCCATTGGAATGTCTTCTGAATATGATTTTCCAGCACCTAGCTGCTCCCAATATACCATGACAAACTCATCTTCTAAATTGAGTTTGGGATTCTTTAAGAAAGCATATTCAGGAGAGCCAGGGCCGCCATGTAGAAAAAGCAGTACAGGGTTTAACGAATCTTTTCCTCTTATTATCAAATATTGTTTTATCTCGCCAAGTACAACTTCTTCTATTTTCGAAATACTCTTTGGAATAACGCGTCCATTCTTAGCCACTAAAGGAACCGCTTTCCCTGGGTTTTTTATGCCAAGAAACGAGAATACAATTAAGGCTAGCAGCAAAAGAACTGCGAGGATAACTACTATTTTTTTTAACCATTTATTCATAATTGCGGTAGCAATACTGCTAATTATTCTCCAACCAACTTTTGAATCCAGGAGACCTACTGTTGGATGTATATAATGTTGCTTTCGGGTTATCCAATTGAATGGCTAGCCTATTCTTGGTATAGAGACTGTATTTTATAATACTAGCGATGTTTACAATTTCGCTTCTATTTATTTTGAAAAATTGCTCTGGATTAATTGCCTCTTCTATTGATGTCAAGGTATAATTTAGTATATGTTTTCTGCCCTTTGAATCAATTGCAAGCACAAAGTCACCTTGGGCCTGAAAGTAAGAAACGTCATTAGTTTTCAGTAAAAACACACCCTCCCTCTTTTTAACTGAAAAAGTTTTTTTATAGTTAATGCTCTGATTTTCTACCAATGACTTTAATTCGGTTATAACCTCTGAAGAGATATTGAATTCTTTCTTTTCTTCATCTTTGAAGAGTTTGAGGTACTTGTTCCAGGCGCTTTCAAATTGTTCATTCGTATATGGTTTTAACAAGTAGGCAATTCCATTTGTGCTAAATGCGTCAACATAAAATTCATTGTATGCAGTACAAAAAATAATAGGGCAATTGGGCTGAAAAGTATCATAGATTTTAAAGGCATTACCATCTAGTAGTTCAATATCAGAGAAAATAACATCAAAGTCTTTGTGCTCTCTTAAATGAATGATTCCATCGGATACGGTTCGTTTCCATATAATGGTTGCATCAGGACAATGTTTTTTTATCAAATCGTTTAATTTTTCACCAGCCCTTTGTTCATCTTCGAGTACAAGAATTTTTTGAGTCATATTAGGTCAATTTCTTTATTAACGGTAAAGTCACTTTAAAGTGGGTATTATCTTCAATTGTGATGTGTTGATTACTCAAAAGATAAAATCTCGATTTTAGGTTTTTCAAGCCAGTCCCTAGACTTTTAACATTGGTTGTTTTTAATTTCTTTTCGTGTTCTACAGTAACACCTTTTTCGTCTAATCTGATGGTTACCTTTAGAGGTTCATCTATACAACCTTGATTGTGTTTTACTACATTTTCAATAAGGTTTTGTATGGATGCTGGTGGAATTATATAGTCCTTAATGGATAACAAATCGTTAATCTTGAAGAAGTCATACGCTTTTGCATAACGCTCATCAATCAGATAGATGTAATCATCAATAAAATGCCACTCATCAGTAAGGCTAACAAAATCGTTGTCCAAACTTGTTATAAAGTAACGGTACATATTAGAAAGGCGATGCAAGTATTTTTTTGCTTTCGTTTTATCCCTTTCTATTAAATCATCAAGGGCATTCAGGTTGTTGAATAAAAAATGTGGGTTTACATGAGCTTTCAAAACATTAAGCTCCATCTGGATTTTTTCGGTTTTTAGTTGTTCTATAAGCTTGGTGTTGGCAATTCTATCTTTTGTAAATCGATAAATGAATGAACTGAGTATAGCAAACCAAAATATACTCGGCGCACCGACGAAAATACTATCTCTTCCTAGAAGTTCATGCTCATACCCCTCAATTGAAAAATTTGGTATCGGAGAACCAAGAATCGTGACGGTTGCTCTAACCAATTCTATAGCTATCGCTAAAGCACCAACTGCAATAAGGTAACGTATCCAGTTTCTGCCCTTTAAAATTTTAGGTATGGCCCAGAAAGCATTTCCGTAGAAAAGGATTGGAAACAAAATAACAAGAATGGGCGCAGGAGTATTTAGGCGTATGCTTTTATCAAACCAATTAGAGAACCAGTCCACATTGGCAAAGCTAAAATACAAAATCCAAATCGCTAAATGAATCAGTAATTCGGTGTTTTTTTTAAAGAATGTTCGCGTAGAACCCATTCGTTTTTTTGTGGGCAATCTATAAAATATATTGAAAATACCAATCGGTTTCACTTTGAACTGAGGTGAAAGGCCTAGGAACTGGACCAAAAGCACTTTGTATTGGGGGATTAACTTCTATTTATTTAAAAATCAATGAATTGCTCATTTATCGAAGATTTCCCCTAATTAGGCAAAAGACTACCTCTGTATAATGAAATATCCTTTGAATAGCACAGCTCTCAGAATAGTTTAGCGGTATCAAAACTCAAAGTCATGAAATTAAAAGCACTAACAACAGCTGTTCTTCTCCTTACCATAGGTTTGGGAATGAACTTTATTAAAAGAGTATATCCAGCGACAAGAATTTACTGGAAAAAGTTCTTAAGAAAAAGGGAACTGAAAAGCTTGAAAACAATTTATCTAGTATGGCTGGATAATGCGTTCAAGGTTGAGGCCATTTACCAATTAAGATTATTTAAAAATTCATTTCAAAAAAATAACATATGAAACTTTCCATTCAAAATTTGACAAAGACCTATAGTAATGGAGTTAAGGCCATCGATAACCTGACTTTGGAAATAGGAGCTGGTATGTTCGGTTTGTTAGGACCAAACGGAGCAGGTAAATCCTCATTGATGCGAACCATTGCCACTATGCAAAGACCAGATTCAGGACTCATAAAATTTAATGATATAAGTGTTTTGGATGACCCTATGTCGTTACGAAAAGTATTAGGCTATTTACCTCAGGATTTTGGGGTGTATCCAAAAGTTTCTGCAGAAAAGTTGCTAGACTACTTTGCAATACTTAAAGGTATAGGTTCTAAAAAAGAAAGAGGTATTATCATTGATGAAGTATTGCAGTTAACCAACTTACAAGAGGTTAGAAAAAAGAGCGTAAGTGGCTATTCTGGAGGAATGAAACAACGCTTTGGTATTGCTCAACTATTGTTGAATAATCCACAGCTAATTATTGTTGATGAGCCGACGGCAGGTTTAGACCCAGCAGAAAGAAACAGGTTCCTAAATGTTTTAAGAGAAATAGGCACGAATAATACAGTAATCTTCTCTACCCACCTTGTTGATGATGTTAAAGACCTGTGCAACAGCCTTGCCATTATCAACGGAGGCAAAATACTTATGAAAAGCACTCCTGCAAAATCAATAAAGGAGCTAAATGGTAAAGTTTGGACGAAAAAGGTTGACAGTAGCGAACTGCCTAAAATTGAAAGTGTATACCAAGTCCTTTCCTCAAACTATAATGACGATAACTCTTTATCAGTAAGAGTATATTCTCCAGGGCAACCAGACAGCTCTTTTGAGAACGCAGATTCTACTTTGGAAGATGTTTACTTCACAGAGTTAAAAAAAGAAGCATAATAACCTTAAAGATAAAATCATGTTATCAAAAATATATACATACGAGTTAAAGAATTGGCTTAAAAAACCAGGTACATACATCTATATATTGGTTTTCTTCTCAGTTGCTCTAGTTACTATGTTAGGCACTGGTGGTTTTTTTGACGGACCCTCAACAGCAACAGGTAAGGTAAGGTTATTGAACTCTCCACATGAAATCAATTATCTGCTACAATTTTTCAATAAGTTTTTTTTGTTCCTCCTACCAGCAATCATAGGGACGACCATTTATAAGGATTACAAGAGCAGAACCCACAGTATTCTATATTCATACCCGATAGATAAAAAGGGTTATTTACTTGGCAAGCTCTTTGGGGCGTTGACAATAGTTTTGCTAATTACATTTTCAGTTGGAGCAGCTTTCTTATTGTCAGAAATAATCTTAGGAACTGCTAACCCTCAAATTGATGTTACAAATGTGCTTGGTTATATACAAACCTATCTGGTTTTCACCATACCAAATATGTTGATGTACGGTGCCTTAGTATTTCTAGTAGTCGCTGCTACACGCAATATTTATGCTGGATTTGTAACGGTAATATTATTGTTCTTGGTTCAAATAATTGCTGAAAATCTATTCGTCAATAATAATTACCTAATTGGTTTGTTCGACCCATTTGCTCAAAATGCAGTAGGTTACGAGACAAGGTTCTGGACACTTGACGAAAGGAATACCGAGTTCATTCCTTTATCTGGAATAGTTATGTTTAATAGGCTAATTTGGTTCGGTATCATCGCTGTAATCTTTGCGTTTTTTTACAAGGCCTTTAAATTTAACCAAGATGGTTTACAATTCAATTTTAAAAAAGCGAAAGGGAAACGCCTTATCAAGAATAACTTTCAGAGTACAGGAAAGGTATATATATCAAAGGTTAATCATAAGTATGATTTTCGAAATAATTTAAAGACACTTTGGAAACTTGCCAGAATAGAGTTCTCTTATATTATCAAGAACCCTATGTTTTTGATATTGGCCGCTGTAGGCATTATGACCATGGTTTTTGTACTTACCAAAGTAACCAATACTGGAAATATGGTATTGTTGCCTGTAACCCGAATAATGATATCTGGCCCTGCGTTTTTCTTCACTTTATTAGCAATGGTAATCACGTTTTTATTCTGTGGTATGTTGGTGCATAGACCAAAATCTACGCGAATGAACCTTTTAACTGACATTACACCAACACCAAACCGGGTGTTTATGCTATCTAAAGTGATTGCCATTATTAAAATGCAGATAGTGCTGCTATTTGGTTTAATGTTGTCTGGTATTATCGTTCAACTGTTTAATGGTTTTACAGGGATTGATTTAGGGCTATATGTATTTCACCTATTTGTGATAATTCTTCCTGTTTTAATTGTCTGGGCACTTGCATCCATTTTTGTGCACACCTTGGTTCCAAAATTATACCTCGGACTTTTCCTTTTGATATTGGTATGGATTGCTGTTGACAGCTTGCCAATGGCAGGAATTACGTCAAGGCATTTCAAGTTCAATGCTCCTGAACAACTAAAGTATAGTGATTTGGATGGGTATGGAAGTAGTTTACCATCATACATAATGGTAGAGTCCTATTGGATGATTTTTGGTTTACTACTCCTAATACTTGCTTTATTGCTTTGGAGAAGAGGATTCACCTTTTCAATTAAAGAAAGATTTTCTCTATTGAAATCCAGATTTAAAGGTAAGGTAGCCTTGTTGACCAGCATTCTTTTTTCGGCATTCGTAACACTTGGATTTATGATACATAGGGGAGAACAAAAAGTTCAATTCTCTAATCAGGTACAGAAAACTGCATTAAAAAAATTCAAAGAGAATTATGAGTCTTATATGAATATAACTACTCCTAAAATTTCTGCAGTGAAAATCGAATTGGACATTTACCCGAAGAGAAGATCGTTTAAGGCTACTGGGCAATATACAATAACCAATACCTCTGAAAAGCCTATTGATACACTTTTGATAAAAACAGGATTCGACGAGATAACGAGTTATGAGTTAAGTATTGCAAATACGGTTATCAGTAAAGACAGCATGATGCAATTTACCATTCATAAATTGAGTGAACCTATACTTCCTAAAGATTCCTTAACGATGAATTTTGAAGTAAAGAACAAAGTGAATACCATATTTGAAAGGAATTCAACGGCTCTAAAAAATGGAACATTTATTTTGAATAATGCTTTTCCAAGACTTGGGTATTTCATCAATGAAGAAAAGAAATCGCCGATTGATTCGACGGCGCACAAAACTAGTTATGCAGCTTGGGATGCGGATTTAGTATCCTTTGAAGCCATTGTAAGTACTTCTGATGAACAAATAGCCATAGCTCCTGGTTATCTAAAAAAGGAATGGAAAGAAAATGGACGCAATTACTACCATTATAAAATGGATAAGGATATCAAATTACTGTATGCCTTTAATTCAGGTAAGTTTGAAAAGACTACAACGGAGTACAAAGGGGTTAATTTGGAGATTTATAGTCACAAGAAGCATCAATCAAATAATGAAGCCATACTAAATGGTTTAAAAGCAGCCATTGATTATAACTCAAAGTATTTTAGCCCATATCAACATAGAGAAGCAAGGGTAATCGAATTTCCAGATTCAGAAGGAACTTTCGCCACAACAGCGGCTAATTCCATACCTATGTCTGAAACAAGGTTTATTATCAATTCAAAAGAGGAAAACGATAAAATTGATTTATCATTTTACGTTCCTGCGCATGAGTTAACGCACCAATGGTGGGGCAATCAATTGATTCCTGCTGATGCTTATGGTGCAAAGATGCTTACCGAAAGTATTACCGAATACATCTCTTTAAATATGTACAAAGAATTCTTCGGTGAGTTGAAAGGAGGCAACTTTTTAAAGTTTCAGCGTAACCGTTACTTGCGAGGCAGAACGAGAGATTCTAAAGGAGAAAGCCCGTTGTATTTGGTTAGTGATGACCAAACCTATATCTCTTATGGTAAAGGAACAATGACTTTTAATACGCTTCGACACTATTTAGGCGAAGATGTTCTCAATAATATTTTAAAAGAGTTTTTGTTTGAGTACCAGTATAGAACAGATGAATATCCGACTTCATTGGATTTGATAAATACGCTTAAAGCCAATGTTCCTGAAAAGTTTGTCTACCTCATTGATGATATGTTTATGAACAAAGTGTTCTATGAGAATTCTATAGAAAAAGCTGAAATAATTGAGGTTGGTGACGAGTACAAAGTTTTAATTGATTTGAACGTAAACAAGTATTCTGAAAATGAAGAAGAAGTTGAAATGCCTTTGAATGATTTCATTGAAGTAGGCTTCTATGGAGCAGATGATAAACTCTTGTCAGTAGAGCAAATAAAAACCAACAGTAACAAGGTTCATCACTCCTATACACTTGAGCAAAAGCCAGCAAGAGTCGTAATCGATCCTAACATGTTAGTGATAGAAAAAGATATCAAAAACAACGTTTTTGAATTCTAAATAAAACCTCTGACCGATGATTCAGTTTGATAAAATAGTCGATGAATTGAATGATGCTCTAAATAATCTAGAGGTGGAGACTTCAGATATATTTCTGAAATCTGAAAAGGCTATTCAATTGATTAAATCATCGGTAGAGGCATTAAGAGGTTTGGTGATAAAATACGACTTTGAGAATGATGAAGAAGAAATATACTTCTTTAAAAACACCAAACCTCTTTTTGTTTTCTTAAAATAGGATTGTACATATTTCATAGTTGTCATCCTTAAAGTTAAACAGTAAGATGAAAGTCAAGTCAACTAAGACTCGTGTTTTGACTATTCGGTCAACATGTTGACCGATTAAAAATATGTTGACCGATTTGTTGACGTTTGGAATCATATCAATTCAAATCGTATTATCGCTTAAAAACAATGAAACCTTGCAAATCATAGATTTTGCAAGGTTTTTAATTCGTTTGGAGTTCCTTTGTACGCTCTCCTGAAAATACAAACTTGCATCACTTGTGTGCTGTGGTCTTGTCATTTCCCGTAGCTTAAAAAAGCTATTCGCTTTCGACACTTCCAGAAAAAACAAAACCCTGCATTTTCATACAGGGTTTGCACTTTAAGTGACCTCGGCAGATTATCTCTGATGTTCCCTAGCGCTCCGTAGTCTAAATGAAAAGTCACGAATCTCCGATTTGTGCTTTTTTGTTTGTATTTCGATCCTTGAACAAGTTCAAATCTCATCCAAACAAAAAAGTCTGCAATATTATGCAGACTTTCCATTCTTAAGTGACCTCGGCAGGATTATTGTATTTGTATAACACTATGATTGATAGTTGATTATATTTTTATTTGTGTCAATTTTGTGACACATTTTATTTTTTTCTTTTATCGAATTCTTCAATTATTTTACACGTGAGAGGGTAGACTTCATGATGTTCTTTTCTAAATTCTTTAAATACTTCTTCAAAATTATATTTTTTACCATATTTTTTACTCGTATAATCAAGCAATTCCACACAAAATTCTACTTCTTCATAATTCATATAATGGCAGGCGTATGTAAGCAATCTATATATATCAGCAGTGCTAATTTTATTAAGAAAAGATTTATCAATTATAAATTTTGCCATTTCAACGTCGCCTGATTCTCCGTTCCTTGAGAGAATTCCAAAATTCGATCCTGAATGACGGTAAGTTAGAAATTCATTCTTAAAATGCTTCATCAACTCTTTAATTTCAAATTTCCCTTTAAGGCTGCCACTTATATTATATAAAATTTGTCTTAAGGTATGGTACTCGAGATTTTCAATTAAGCGAAACAAATCTTCCTCGCTAAAAGATCTATAATCCTTAAGGTTTTTAAGCATAAGATCACTTCTCTTATTTTCTTTAGTTTTGTCACTCAGGATTTTGATGATTTTACTTTTATGTCTTTCATTGTTGTTGTCGACCAACACGTTGAGTATAATAGATATGCTATTATGTTCGAAATTGTCTTCAAATAATTCAAAACCCAGATCAATCGTTTTGTTATAATTAAGAGCTAAAAGCTTATGGAAAAGACCATAGATATTGTTGTTAGTAAATGAATTATTCGAAAGGCTAAATTCTTTTTTTAGAAATTCTGAAAAATTCTGAAAATCATTATTATAATTTAATTGTGTATTGTCATATGCTTTACTAATTGCAAGCCATCTTTTAAACGGATCTTTTAAAGGGAGATCTCTATATATTTCTTCCAGCTGATTTGAATGAATTTTTTTTATAATTTCCTCCGGAATATCCATAACCTGGGCCAATAATTCTTTAGCCTGTGTCATTTTTCCAAATGAGTACAAGCCAAAAATGACTATGATCATTGTAAGGAACATCCCGAAAAGTACAGTTGTGTAGTTTAAGTAAGAAGTAGTTCTGTCAAACTCTTTAACTATTAATGTTTCTACAGATTCTTCGATTGTACTTTCAAATTCCTTTTTCGAATAAGAGTTAAATTCATTTAATGTCAACGAGTCTACTACCGAAAGAACAGGGTTAATTTTTAAGTTAATATTCTTTTCTTTTTCATAAATCGACCCAAGGAGAATTCCTAAAAATAATATAGAAAAGAAAGTTATTACACTGATTAAAACGACTCTTATTGAAATTTTATTCATAACGGGTTTGAAGTTACATTCATAATAATAAATTTTGACACAGAGTAGTAAATTTGTGTCAAAAATGTGTCAAGCTTAATTTTTTTATGTTTTTAAATAGCTCATTATCAGCTGGTTAAAATATTAATAATTTGAATTTATTTTAAAAGCATAAAACCCTAATTTTCAGAGAGTTAAAATTTGAAATACAAATTAAATGTCTGATAATCAGGGTTTTAAATAAGTGACCTCGGCAGGATTCAAACCTGCAACCTTCTGAGCCGTAATCAGATGCGCTATTCAGTTGCGCCACGAGGCCATTTTTAGGGCTGCAAATATACCTTATTTTATACTATAACCAAAAATATAATAAAAATAATTTACACAGTAATTTGCAGCACCAAAGGGTTGTTACACGTGAAGTAAAGTATATACAAAAGCAATAAATAAAACTATTATTGCAACAAGGGCTATTGCGATATAAAGACTGTCATTATGCTTTATTTCTGTACGTTTACGTTTTGAAGATTTATTTTTCATTCTGCATATTTAAGTCAATACCTAAAATTTTATTCTTAATACCCTGATCTTGTTCCATAGCGGCTTTTCTTTCAATATATACCGTAAAAATTGCTTCTTCAATACTCTTATTTTCATAGCGACCATTAAATACGTGACTTATCATTCTATCACTATAAGGAGTTCCTTTTTTAGATGTTATTTTATTAAGTGCAAGCTTCTGTTTTACATCAGCTATATAATCGCCTTTAAGTACTTTTTTTAATTGTATTTTTGCTCAGGGGTAATCATTTTTTAGAAGAAAAGCTACTATTTATTATGGTATTATTACTAAATTGCGAGATAATTGCGATACAAAATAATAAATTATAGTTTATAAAAACAAATTTTTTATCGATTAATTTATATAAAAAATGAAAATAGTTGACAGAATTAGACTATTTATTGAATATAAAAACGTTAGCTTAAGAAAATTTGATGAGTCCATAGGGATGAGTAAGGGCTATATGAGTCGTCAAATAAAATCTAATGCTTCTGTTGGCGGCGATGTGTTGGAGAAAATAATCGACACATACCCAGAATTGAATCCAATTTGGCTATTACGTGGAACTGGAGAAATGATTGTTCCTACAAATTTAGTTAATGAGCAAGAGCTTACCTATAGAAAAACTTCTGACGCTTTTGCAGACACGCTACTTGAATACTTAGATCATCCGAAGATTAGCAATAAGATCAGAACGATGATCGATGAGCGCCTTGATAATGAAGGGTGATCTTTAAATGGCTGCACATCAACTAATCGATCGCATTTTTTGTTATAAAATACCTCCAGCCTATAATTGCTAGTTGTAACTTAGACGCTTTAGAAATATCTAGTTGTCTTTTTGTAAAGCTCGGTAGAATTACTTTGTTAAATTTAGCTAAGAGTTTAAAGAGTTGTTTTTTCATAGCGTAAAGCTACAAATAAAAGCCTTTAATCTTAATAACTCATTAAGATAAAGGCTCTTTGGTTAGTGTAATAATGGCTATTTATTTTCTACCACCATTTTTTTTGCAATCTCAGCACCTATAAGTGATTCTAATAAATTGCCCGAATTGGTTGATTTGCTACTACCTTCTATATAGGTAGCAGGTAATTTAAGCGACTTTAATTCGGCGGCAACTCCAACGGCAGTTTTAAAGTTCCATTCAGCGCGCTCTTGCGGAGTTAAACCTGCACTTACCAATTTGGTATTTTCATATGCTTGTGCATCTGCTAAGGTTTTGCGAGTTTTGGCTTTAAAGATTGCCACTTCATAAAGTTTCTTTTCTTCAATTAAATTGAATTCAGCAACTTTGGCTTGTGTTTCCGCGGTTATGGTTTGTTGTATTTGTTCCTTTTCCAAGCGAGCTCTTTCGGCAGCTTTTTCGGCTTCACCCTTAGCTTTTTCCTTTTGTGCACGATAAAACTCGCGCTCAGCTTGTTGTTTCTCTAATTGGGTTTGTGCTACCTCTTCCTTTTGTAATTGTAAACGTTTGTCAAAAGTGGGCTCCCAGTCAATTTCGTTTACTACAGCTTGCACCACAGTTAATCCGTAAGATTTTAATGAATTACCATGTACACGCACTGGTTCACCATCTTTAAGCTTAATTCTAAAGCGCTTTTGGCGCGTTTCTTTATTAATTACTGTTCTTACTACAGTACTGTCGCCAATTACATCAGGGGTTTCGTATTCAACGTACTCTTCGAGTACATACATTCCATTCTCTAATTGATCTTGAAAATATCTGTCAAAATCGGCTGCTTGCCCTGAGATATAATCTTGGGCTGCCATTAATTTGCACGTATTTTTAATCGATTGGTCAATATTTGGTACAATGCGCGAACGTATTAAGTTTTTTTCAGTTTTATTTCTATCGGCTACAGATAAGAACTGTTGGTTATCGCTAGTATTAATGCTTATTACTACTGAAGTTGCAATTTTGCCTTTCACAGCATCATTAAATTCCCAGTGTCTCGCAGGATCTGCATATGCATATCTACTTTGATCACCTAAATCGCCATCTTGATTAGGAATGACATATTTAATTGGCATTTCAAATTGAATAGGAATTAACCTTCCCCACATTTTTGTATGAATTCCTTGACGGAAAACTGCTTTTTGTCCTCCCCAAGGATATTGAACGGCATAAGCAGTACCAGGTTCTGCATAAAAAAAGATGCCTGTAAAAATGCTTAAAATGATTCCAGTAACAATAAACTGTATACTTCTTCTACGTGTAAACCAGCCTATAACTTTATTGTTTTTAAAGATTGGTTTTAAAATGATCGATAAGATTCCAATAATGAGCACTAAGGCTCCTAAAAATGTTAGCATGACTTTTGGTTTGTAAGGTTAATAATTAAAATAAATTGATAATCGTTTCAACAATAAAAATGATTAATACTATCATGGTTGTTTAAGGTTTTGGTTGATAAAATTTAGTTGTTAGAATTAATTCTTTATTCAGTATATGAAGTTTTCAAAAATTAGGTCACATAAAAAATCAAATATTTATGCGTTTGCCTATCAAATTTCAATTATTTTTAAAAATTAAAACCACAGGTGTAATCATTCAATCTACAGTATTGTTAAATATTTTAATCATATATAACATTTTGTATTAACAATTGTAATATTTGTAGTAGCTTTTTTATGCTTTTTTTATCTTTTTGATCAAAAACCGTCTTTTTTCACCTCTTTTTTTGCGTTTTCGTCTTTTAATGATGCCTAATTGACTATTTCTTGTTGAGATAAATAACATTGATTTTTGCTAAAAAAATTGACATTTTTGGTTTAGTATGTTTTTATAGATTTAGCATCAAATTGATAATAGCGGTATTTATTATTATTTAAGATTTCAAAGAGTATACTAAGTGTAGGTTTGATTTAAAATTTATATTTGTCGAAAAATTACCTATGAGTATTCTTTATATTGTTTTGGGCTTGGTCTTATTGGTTTTAGGAGGGAACTGGCTACTAAAAGCTGCTGTAGGACTATCCTTGCAATTAGATATTCCAAAAATAGTTATAGGTATGACGGTAGTGTCATTCGCTACCTCTGCTCCAGAATTGATTGTAAGCGTAAATTCTGCTTTGGAAGGAGCAACAGGCCTTGCCATAGGTAATGTGATTGGTTCTAACATTGCAAATTTAGGGCTCGTCCTAGGAGTCACAGTTACGTTAGCCAGCATACAAGTTGAAAAAAGTTTTTATATCACCGATTGGCCGGTTATGATGGCAGCTTCGGCTATATTGTATTTTTTTATATTTCAAGACGCAATCATACAGCAATATGAAGGCGTGATAATGTTCTCAACATTAATAGTCTTCTTAATTTACTTATTGAGATTTCAAAAACCGGCTGTTGTTGATGAAATGCCAGAAGACGATGTACCACTACCTTTATATAAAATTGTTTTGTTTTTAATTCTTGGTGGTATTGGTTTATGGGGTGGCTCAGAACTTTTAGTTGATGGGGCCAAAACATTAGCACGGGGTATGGGCGTGAGCGAAGCAATTATTGGGGTGACCGTAGTTTCGGTGGGTACAAGTGTTCCGGAGTTGGCAGCGTCAATAATAGCAGTGATGAAAAAAGAGAAAGCCATTTCTTTAGGGAATCTCATAGGTTCTAATATCTTCAATATTTTGGCTGTTCTTGGCATCACGTCAATGATTTTACCAGTTGAGGTTAAGCCGGAAGATATGAGCTTAATTACGAATGATATTTTTTGGATGTTAGCAATTTCCTTTTTGATATTACCATTGGTATTTTTGCCAAAAGGATTTCGATTGAATTGGCGAGATGGTATTTTTTTATTAGGAATATATGCAGTGTTTATCTACCGATCATTTAATTAAGAAATAAAAAAGCCAACTTAAAGTTGGCTTTTTTATTTTATATGAAATTGAATTTATACTAATGCTTCAACATCTGCACTTTTCACGGTTTCAACAATTTTACCGGCTACCTTATATGGGTCGGCATTTGAAGCCGGACGTCTGTCCTCTAACCAGCCTTTCCAGCCTTTTTCTACGGTAATAATTGGTATTCTAATAGAAGCACCTCTATCTGAAACTCCATAACTAAAATCTTTTATAGAAGCAGTTTCATGTAAACCTGTTAAACGCTGATCGTTGAATTCACCGTAAACATCTATATGTTCTTTTGTAACGGGTCTAAAGGCTTCACAAACTTTCTCATAAACTTCTTTGCTTCCACAAGTACGTAATAAAGAGTTAGAGAAGTTAGCGTGCATACCAGAACCATTCCAATCTCCTTTTACAGGTTTTGGGTGATATTCTATATAGTAACCATAATCTTCGGTTAATCTATCTAATAAGTAACGAGCAGCCCAAACCTGATCTCCAGCATTTTTAGCGCCTTTAGCAAAAATTTGGAATTCCCACTGACCGCAGGCAACCTCTTGATTGATACCTTCGAAGTTAATTCCGGCAGCTAAACATAAATCTGCGTGGTCTTCAACCAATTGTCTGCCATGAGTATTTCTACCACCAACAGAACAATAATACATACCTTGTGGACCAGGATATCCGCCTACAGGGAAGCCTAAAGGCAACTGCGTAGCAGTATCCATAATAAAGTATTCCTGCTCAAAGCCAAACCAGAAATCATTATCATCATCATCAATTTTTGCTCTGGCATTTGTAGGGTGTGGTGTGCCATCAGCCTTTAAAACCTCAGTAATTACCAAATATCCATTTTTACGGGCCGGATCTGGAAAAATAGCAACAGGCTTTAATAAACAATCAGATGAATCTCCTTCAGCTTGTTTAGTAGAGGAGCCATCAAATGACCAAATTGGACAATCTTCTAACTTTCCACTAAAATTGTCTTCAACTTTAGTCTTACTTCTCATGTTTTGAGTTGGAAAGTAACCGTCTAACCAAATGTACTCAAGTTTAGCTTTACTCATAAATTTAAATTTTAAGATGCAAAAATGTAAAAATCCATTGAAATTGAAAAATATTTAGGGGTCTTTTTACTGTTTTTTATCATTTTATTGATTTTACCCCCTATTTTTTATGGGTATTATTTTTTGAAACACATATTTTTATATATTTGACTATATAATAAATAAGTATAAATATGTCAACCCTAAGATTTAATGCCTTAAAAGAAACATTAAATAGAAAACCGATTAATATTACAGAAAGCGGGCGACGCTCAGAAAATTTTGCCACTAATGTGTTTAACGAACATGCCATGAGGCAGTATCTTACTAAAGATGCCTTCAATAGTGTAATGAATGCAATTCAATATGGCACTAAAATAGATAGAAAAATCGCCGATAGTATTTCTACTGGAATGAAAGAATGGGCTATTGCCAAAGGAGCCACGCATTATACACATTGGTTTCAGCCGCTTACAGGAGCAACCGCTGAAAAACATGATGCTTTTTTCGAACCTATGAATGGTGGAGGTGCAATGGAAAAGTTTGGAGGAGATCAATTAGTGCAGCAAGAACCTGATGCATCAAGTTTCCCGCATGGAGGAATTAGAAATACATTTGAAGCACGTGGGTATACCGCATGGGATCCTACTTCCCCAGCTTTTATTTATGGTACAACTTTATGTATTCCTACAGTATTTGTTTCTTATACAGGTGAAGCCTTAGATAATAAAGCTCCTTTATTGCGAGCATTACAAGCGGTTGATCAAGCTGCAACCGCAGTAGCAAAATATTTTGATAAAAATGTAACTAAGGTCAATGCTACATTGGGTTGGGAGCAAGAATATTTTTTAATTGATAATGCATTAGCAGCTTCCAGACCAGATATTACGTTAACAGGAAGAACATTATTAGGGCATTCACCCGCCAAGGGACAGCAATTAGATGATCATTATTTTGGTTCTATTCCCTCTAGAGTAATGAGTTTCATGCGTGATCTAGAACAAGAATGTATGTTGTTAGGTGTTCCGGTGAAAACACGTCATAATGAGGTTGCGCCCAATCAGTTCGAGCTTGCACCTATTTTTGAAGAGGCAAATTTAGCAGTAGATCACAATTCGCTATTAATGGATGTGATGGAAAAAGTAGCGCAACGCCATAATTTTAAAGTATTATTTCACGAAAAACCTTTTGCAGGAATCAATGGTTCTGGCAAACATAATAACTGGTCTTTAGCTACAGATACAGGCGTTAATCTATTAAGTCCCGGAAAAACACCAATGAAGAATCTACAATTCTTGACTTTTTTTGTGAATACAATTAAAGCTGTGAATGATAATGAAGAACTCATTAGAGCTTCTATAGCCAGTGCTAGCAATGATCATCGTTTAGGTGCGAATGAAGCTCCTCCGGCAATAATTTCTGTTTTTATTGGCTCTCAATTGTCAAAAGTTTTAGATGAATTAGAGCATGTCACTAAAGGGAAATTATCGCCACAAGAAAAAACAGATTTAAAACTAAATATTGTAGGTAAAATACCCGAAATTTTATTAGATAATACTGATAGAAATAGAACTTCCCCATTTGCCTTTACAGGAAATAAATTTGAATTACGAGCAGTTGGTTCTTGGGCAAATTGTGCCGGCCCTATGACTGTACTAAATACAATTATCGCAAAGCAGTTAAAGGAGTTCAAAAAAGAGGTTGATGCTTTGGTTGCTAAGAAAAACCTTAAAAAAGACGAGGCCGTTTTTAACGTACTAAGAGAATATATAAAAGCTTCTAAAAAAATACGGTTTGAAGGTGATGGCTATGGTGAAGCCTGGGAACAAGAAGCAAAGAAAAGAGGTTTAAGTAATAATAAAACTTCACCCGAGGCTTTAAAGGCAAATATCTCTAAAGAAACAATTGCGCTTTATGAAGAGATGGGCGTGATGAATGAAGTAGAAGTGAAAGCACGCCATGAGATTAGACTTGAAGAATATACGATGCGTATTCAAATTGAGGGAAGAGTGCTTGGAGATATTGCTCGAAATCATGTAATTCCAACGGCAGTGCGTTATCAGAATATTTTAATAGAAAATGCACGCGGATTAAAAGAAATTTTTGGTGCTAGTTTTAAAAAACAAGCCAAAGAACAACTAGAGCTAATAGAGCAAATTTCATATCACATTGCCGAAATTAATTCTAAAGTTGAAAAAATGATCGGCGAACGTAAAAAGGCAAATAAGCTTTCAGGTCAGAAGGCAGCAGAAGCTTATTGCAATAAAGTAAAACCTTATTTTGAAGATATACGTTATCATTGTGATAAACTTGAAATGATGGTTGATGATGAGCTATGGCCTTTAACTAAGTACAGAGAGTTATTATTTACACGATAAATAACTTTGTTAAATAAGAAATAAGAATCCCGCTATCGGCGGGATTTTTTTATCTTTAGAAAAATTTAAACCTACCTAAAAATGAAACAATTATTAGTACTTTTTTTAGCATTATTTAGTTTTAGTATTTACGCTCAAGACGCCAAGATTAAAAAAATGGTTGATGAGGTAGAATCAAAAGTAATAGAATGGCGGAGAGATTTTCATCAAAACCCAGAGCTCTCTAATAGAGAATTCAAAACTGCTGAAAAAATAGCAAAGCATTTAAAAAGTTTAGGCCTTGAAGTTGAGACTGGCATTGCTCATACTGGTGTTGTTGGAATTTTAAAAGGAGGAAAACCTGGGCCAGTGGTTGCATTAAGGGCAGATATAGATGCTTTACCTGTTACTGAAAGAACTCCAGTGGCTTTTGCTTCGAAGGTGAAAAGTATGTACAATGGCATTGAAACAGGTGTAATGCATGCTTGCGGCCATGATACACATATAGCAATTTTAATGGGAACTGCTGAAGTACTTACCAAAATAAAAAAGGATTTAAGAGGGACTGTAAAATTTATTTTTCAACCTGCAGAAGAAGGGACGCCTCCCGGGGAAAATGGTGGGGCAAAAATGATGGTTGAAGAAGGTGTTTTAAAGGGTCCTGATGTAGATGCCATTTTTGGCTTGCACATTAGTGCAGGTATGACAGTAGGGAATATTTCTTACAAACCTGCAGGTATTATGGCAGCAGCTCAACGATTTGTTATTAAAGTTAAAGGAAAACAAACACATGGTTCTCGCCCTTGGGGAGGAATCGATCCTGTAGTGATTTCTGCACAAATTATTAACGGACTTCAAACAATTGTAAGTAGAGATACTGAATTAACAAAAGAAGCTGCAGTAATTTCGGTAGGACTAATTCGTGGAGGTGTTCGTAATAATATTATTCCAGAGGAAGTTGAAATGATAGGTACTATTAGAACACTCGATTATGACATGCAAACAAAGTTAAATAGTGAAATGAAAAAACGTGTTCCGGCCATTGCTAAGGCATTTGGAGGTGATGCCACGATTGAAATTGAAAAAGGGTACCCAATAACTTATAATGACCCTCAATTAACAGCTAAAATGCTACCATCTTTACAAAAAGCTGCGGGTAAAGGAAAAGTGCATCTAATAAATGCGATTACTGGAGCAGAAGATTTTTCATATTTTCAAAAAGAAGTGCCGGGGTTATACTTTTTCTTAGGTGGTAAACCAACTGATGTAAAACCTGAAGATGCTGCCTCACATCATACGCCCGATTTTTTTATAGATGAAAGTGGTTTAAAATTAGGGGTGGAAACCTTTATTAATTTAACTCTTGATTATATGAATGGAGCTGGAAAATAATTTCAGTTTAAAAGTAATTATTAGTTTCTTTGCAGTATAATTAAAATTGAACGAATGGGATTTTTTAGTAAACCAGAATTTGGTGACGTTGCAGCATATTTAGAAAAAGGTGCTGTGGTTTTGGATGTTCGAACAGATGCAGAGTATGAAGAAGGACATGTCGAAGGATCTGAACATATTCAATTAGATTTTTTGCCAGATCATCTTGATGAGATAAAAGGTTGGGATAAACCGGTAATTACATGTTGTCGTAGTGGTGCAAGAAGTGGTAGAGCAGAAGAATTTTTAGCCGATCATGGTATAGATGTAATTAATGGTGGGCCATGGGAAAACGTAGATCAGCATATTGATTAGATAATTCTAAAGATTTTGATTAAAGTGCAAAATCTATTTAAGAAACCTTAAAAATTTATAAATGGAAATGTTTTTCTAAGCATTTCCATTTTTTGATCTAAAGAGGCTAAGAATTTTTGATGTTGATCTGAATTAGGATTAAAGGGTTTATGGGAAAGTCCTTTTTGAATAGTGTCTATTTCTTGCATAGTTGATTTAGCAAGATCTGAAACCCATACTTCTTGAAATCGTTCCCAGATATAATCTATTGCCGTTTGATTAGGGTGGATTAAGTCTTCTGAATAAAAACGATAATCTCTCAGCTCATCCATCATAATTTCATAACTAGGGAAATAGTGTATTCTTTTTCTTGACTCTACAATTTGATGAATAGCGGCTAATAAATGCGCTTTACTACGATTGTTTTCTGTAAAACCATCTTTTAAGTGGCGCACAGGAGAAACAGTCAAGATGATAGATGCCTTAGGGTTGGCACTTTTTATCAATGAAATTGTGGCTTCTAAGCTTTCAGTTATTTCATTGACAGTTAGTAACTCTTTTAAAAATTTCTTTTGTTGAACTTTATGACAATTAGTAACTAATTGATCACTCTCTAAATTCCTATAGACCCAAGCAGTGCCAAGCGTAATGATAATATGAGAAGTTTCGCTTAATTGTTTATTGGTGAGTTTAATGGCGTCATTCAGGTTGTTTAAAATCCTTTCCTTACTCGCATTGCTAAGCTTAGAGTGTACATCGAAACAATGCCATTGTTCATTTAAGAAGAATAGATCAGATTCTGCGTATTCTTTTTCATTAATGGCGTTTGTTACCAAATTTTCAATAGCCTTTGGCTGAAACAGAATTCCAAAAGGATTAACGAGCTGTTGAAATTTGAAGTAGTTAAGTTTAGCGCCCATATTTTCTACAAAACAAGAGCCCAATAGCAACAATTTTGATTTATAATCGATTTGATCGAATTGTTGATTTTGTAATGGTACTTGAGTTGTAAATTGCATGCCAATTCGCCAAAAACTATTTTAAATACTCCTTAGCTTTTTCCAAAGCATTTTTAATACCGCCAGGATTTTTCCCTCCAGCAGTAGCATAAAACGCTTGTCCACCACCACCACCATGAATAAGCTTTCCAAGTTCTCGAACAATTTTACCAGCGTTTAATTCATCACTTGCTATGTTTTTTGAGATATAAATTGTTAACATGGCCTTGCCTTCATTTTTCGAACCTGCAATGAAAAACAGGTCATTTATTTCACCACCTAATTGAAAAGCCAAATCTTTAATAGCTCCTTGATCTAAAGATACTTCGGCAGCAATAAAATTTACACCATTGATGGTTTCAACCTTATTCTTTAAATCATTTTTTAAAGAAGAGGCTTTATCTTTCATTAATGATTCTATCTGCTTTTTTAGTTGCGTATTCTCATTTTGTAATGCTTTTACAGATTCCACTGGGCTTAAAGAGCTTTTAAACAAATCTTTAATTTCGAAATAAGCTCTATTTGTTTCAAAATAAAAGTCTTTAACCGCGTCAAAAGTAATTGCTTCAATTCTACGTATTCCTGCGGCAACTGCGCTTTCAGACTTTATTTTAAAATGCCAGATATCACCCGTATTTTGTACGTGAGTACCACCACATAATTCTATAGATTTCCCAAAGCGGATAGTTCTAACTGTATCTCCGTATTTTTCACCAAATAAAGCCATCGCACCTCCTTCCAATGCTTTTTCCATAGAAACACTACGATGCTCTTGCAGCTTTAATTTATTATTGATACGTGCGTTAACAAAATCTTCTACATCACGTAATTCTTCAACAGAAAGTTTTGAAAAATGTGAAAAATCAAAACGCAGGTATTTAGAATGTACTGCTGATCCTTTTTGCTCAACATGAGGCCCTATTATTTCTCGTAAAGCCTGATGTAAGAGATGTGTTGCGGTATGATTACAGGCTGTTCTGTAACGTTGCTTTTCATCTACCACTGCTTTAAAAGTATCAGTGATATGTTCAGGTAAATCTTCAGTAAAATGTATGATGAGGTTATTTTCCTTTTTTGTATCGACTATATAGATCACGTCTCCATTGGGTGTCTCCAAATAACCTTTATCACCCACTTGTCCGCCACCTTCAGGATAAAAAGGTGTAAGGTTGAAAACTAATTGATACATGTTGCCATCTTTTTTTGAGGTAACTTTTCTGTATCGAGTAATTTTCACATCGGCTTGTAATGAATCATAACCAATAAACTCTTCTTCTTTATCATCAATTAAAACATTCCAGTCATCAGTTTCAACTGCAGAAGCTGCACGAGAACGATCTTTTTGTTTTTTAAGTTCTACATTAAATTCTTCTTCATCAAAAGACAAATCTTTTTCTGAAAGAATTAGTGCAGTTAAATCTTTTGGGAAACCATAAGTGTCATAAAGTTCAAAGGCTTTTGCGCCAGAGATAGTTTCGCCATTAGCTCCTTTTATAATACCATCAAGCATCACAAGACCTTGCTCTAATGTTTTTAGAAAAGAGTGCTCTTCTTCCTTAATAACATTAGTCACTAATTGTTTTTGTTCTTTTAATTCAGGAAATACTTCTCCCATTTCCTTGCTTAAAATCTGAATTAGCTTAAAAATAAAAGGTTCTTTTTGATCTAAAAAAGTAAACCCATATCGAATAGCACGACGTAGAATTCTTCTAATTACATATCCAGCTCCTGTATTTGATGGTAGTTGTCCGTCAGCAATAGCAAAAGCAACCGCACGCACATGATCAGCGATGACGCGTATAGCAATGTCTATTTTTTCATTAAGACCATATTCAGTTTGAGTAATAGTTTCAACTTCGCGAATGAGAGGTGTGAAAATATCGGTATCGTAATTAGAAGTTACATTTTGCAATACCATACAAAGGCGTTCAAAGCCCATTCCGGTATCTATGTGCTTGGCAGGAAGTTCTTCTAAAGAACCATCGGCTTTTCGGTTGTATTGCATAAAGACCAGATTCCATATTTCAACTACTTGTGGATGATCTTTATTTACGAGGTCTTTTCCCGGAATTTTTGCTTTTTCTTCATCAGATCGGATGTCTACATGAATTTCTGAACAAGGTCCACTTGGGCCTTGAGCACCCATTTCCCAGAAATTATCTTTTTTATTTCCATTAATAATTCGATCTTCATCTATATGTTGTTTCCAAAAATCATATGCCTCTTGGTCAAAATCTAGATTTTCGTTTTTATCGCCTTCAAAAACGGTTACATAAATATTGCTTTTATCAATCTTATAAACCTCGGTTAAAAGTTCCCACGCCCAAGCAATTGCTTCTTTTTTAAAGTAATTACCAAAGCTCCAGTTACCTAACATCTCAAACATGGTGTGATGGTAGGTGTCAATCCCTACTTCTTCGAGGTCATTATGTTTACCAGAAACACGTAAACATTTTTGTGTATCGGCGATTCTTTTTACTTCAGCTTTCTTTTGGCCTAAAAAGTATTCTTTAAAAGGAACCATCCCAGCATTGGTGAACATAAGGGTAGGGTCATTTTTTAAGATCATAGGCGATGATGGAACAATTTTATGCTCTTTTGACCTAAAATAATCTAAAAAATGTTGTCGAATCTCTTGCGATGTCATAAAATGTTAATTAAAAGCTAAATGAATTGCCTGTTTTTTCTGTTGCGAAACATTTTGTAAATTTGGGCGTCGCACAACTAAAATAAGGTATATTAATGCCTCTTGGCAATTGCGATTAAAAGTGCAAAAATAGTACAAATTCACATTATGGCGAAGGTAAAATATTATTACGATTCTGAAACCCTATCGTATAGAAAAATAGAGCTAAGAAAAAGAGATAAAATTAAGAATACATTCGTTTTTATAGTAAGTTCTGCCTTATTTGGAGCCCTGATGGTTTTGATTTCATATCAATTTGTTGAATCTCCTAAAGAAAAAGCGCAAAAAAGAGAATTAGATAATATGAAATTGCGCTATGGTTTACTAGATAAAAAGATGGTGCAGGCAGAGAAGGTATTAGAGAATATACAGCAGCGTGATAATGATATTTATCGTATGTATTTTGAGGTTAATCCTATTCCCGATGAGCAACGCAAAGCAGGTTTTGGAGGTGTAAATAGGTATAAATCATTGGAAGGTTTTGAAAATTCTGATATGATTATTGAAGCAACAAAAAGCATGGATATTCTGTCTAAGCAGCTTTATATTCAATCAAAATCATTAGATGAAGTTATAAATTTAGCCGAAGATAAAGAAAAATTATTGGCATCTATACCAGCGATACAACCAATAAAGAAAGAAGACCTAACGCGTATGGCTTCGGGTTATGGCTGGCGTTCAGACCCGTTTACTAAAGCGCGTAAAATGCATAAAGGAATGGATTTTACAGCTCCAAAAGGAGTTCCTATTTATGCTACTGGTAATGGAATTGTTAAACGAGCGGATAACAGAGCTTCTGGTTTTGGAAATCACATACGTATTGATCATGGTTTTGGATATATGACGCTATATGCGCACTTATCTAAATTTAATGTTAGAAAAGGCCAGCGTGTTAAGCGTGGAGATTTAATTGGATTTGTTGGTAGTACTGGTAGATCAATGGCGCCTCACTTGCATTATGAAGTGCATAAAGATGGTAAAGCTATTAATCCTATTAATTTCTATTATGGCAATCTTACACCTGATGAATTTAAGGAAATGCTAAAAGCAGCTACACAAGAAAATCAATCTTTCGATTAATGCATATTAACTTACCAGATAAACGATATTATAAAATAGGCGAAGTTGCAAAAGCCTTTAATGTAAATACATCATTGATTCGTTTTTGGGATAAAGAATTTGATGTTATCAAACCCAAAAAAAACGCGAAAGGCAATCGCCTTTTCACGCAAGAAGATGTTAAGAACTTACAGATGATCTATCATCTGGTGAAAGAAAAGGGATTTACCTTAGATGGGGCGCGAAAAAAATTAAAACAGAACCCTGAAAAGTTTAAAGAAAATCATGCAATTATTACTAGATTGGAGGCAATAAAAGATGAACTCACTCAAATAAAAAACCAATTATAATCAACTTTAAAAATTAGTATTATGAAAAAAGGATTAATCGTATTAATAATTTTAGCAATTGTAGGTTTCGGCTTATACAACTGGTCAGTTGGCTTTAATAATACCGCTGTAGAACATGAAGCTAATGCTAAAACAGCTTGGTCAAATGTAGAAAGCGCTTATCAACGTAGAAATGACCTTATTGGAAACTTGGTAAAAACAGTACAAGGCGCGGCCGACTTTGAGAAAGAAACCTTAGAAGGGGTAATTAATGCAAGAGCCAAGGCCACCCAAACAACAATTGATCCTTCAAATATTACTCCTGAGAACATGGCTGCTTTTCAACAAGCACAACAGGGTCTAAGCGGAGCATTATCCAGATTATTAGTAACGGTAGAACGCTATCCCGAACTAAAAGCAAATCAGAATTTTTTAGAATTACAATCGCAGTTAGAAGGAACAGAGAATAGAATTAATGTTGAAAGGAATCGCTATAACGAAGCAGTAAATACATATGATATTTTCACAACGAAATTCCCTGGCAAGTTGTTAGCAGGATTATTTGGATTTGAAGAAATGCCTCGTTATAAAGCTGATCCAGGTTCAGAAAATGCACCTGATGTTAACTTTGATTTCGGTAAGAAAGAATAATAAATGTCTAAGGTAGAAGATTTTTTAACTGCTGCTGAAGAGCAAGATATCATCAATGCTATTCGCGAATCTGAGAAAAACACCTCAGGTGAAATTCGTGTACACCTAGAAAAGAGCTCAGAAAAGAATCCGCTTGAGCGTGCTAAAGAAGTATTTTATTTTTTAAAAATGGATGAAACCAAGCAACAAAATGGGGTACTATTTTATGTGGCTGTTGATGATAGAAAATTTTCTGTTTTGGGAGATAAAGGTATAGATAATGCTGTTCCAGATGATTTTTGGAACAGCATAAAAGATACTGTTATTCAACAATTCACTTCGGGTAACTATGCCAATGGTTTAAAATTAGGAATCATTGAAGCAGGTAAAAAACTAAAAGAATACTTTCCTTATCAATCAGATGACACGAATGAATTATCCGATGAAATTTCTTTAGGATAATTTTGAGAGGTTGCACGCTTCATTTTTGTATTTTTGACGCCATAATTTTTCCTTAATCATAGTATGGCTAAATTCTACATACTTTCTATAAAAGAAGTTCGTAAAGAAACACCAAATTCGGTTTCTATTTTATTTTCAGTTCCTAACAGTTTAAAAGAAACATTTAGGTTTATTCCAGGTCAATATATAACGCTACAAAAAGAGTTAAATGGCCAACAGATTCGTCGTGATTATTCCATTTGTTCATCTTTGAACTCGGGAGAATTGAAAGTAGGAATAAAAGCAGTTGAAAATGGAACCTTTTCGCAATATGCGACGTCTCAATTAAAAGCGGGAGATGAATTGGAAGTTTCTGCTCCTCAAGGTAGGTTTAACTTAAATGTTAATACAGAGAATGTTAAAAATTACATGGCTTTCGCGGCTGGAAGCGGTATTACACCTGTATTATCAATGATAAGTTCAGTTTTAGAATCTGAGCAACAAAGTAAGTTTGTACTGATATATGGTAATAAAACACTTGAAGAGGTGATGTTTAAAAGTAATCTTGATAGATTACAGCAAGTCTATTCAGATAGGTTTTATGTACACTATATCTTTAGCCAAGAAGATTGCCAAGAGCATTTGTCGGGTAGAATTAATTCAGACTTAGTAAATGAAATGTTAGAAGCAACACATAAAGGAATAAAATTTGACCATTTTTATTTATGTGGCCCTGAGGCAATGATTAATTCTGCAAAAGACACACTAAGAAATCGACAAATAGGTGAAAGTAATATTCATTTCGAGTTGTTTACTGTTTCAGCTACCACTGAAGCGGATAGTGAAATATCCAATCTATCTGGTGAAACCAAAATTACAGTCATATTAGATGATGAGGAAGAAACTTTTACAATGCAAAATGAAAGTACTATTTTAGAAGGTGCTTTATTACAAGGGTTAGACGCTCCATATTCTTGTCAAGGAGGTATTTGCAGTACATGTATAGCTCAGATTGTAGAGGGTAAAGCTGTCATGGAAAAAAATACTATTCTAAATGAGGATGAGGTAGAAGAAGGTTTGATATTAACTTGTCAAGCTCACCCAACCACAGCAAAAATAATTGTTGATTATGACAATGTTTAAGAATAGTTAATGCAAGATATTATTAATGCCATACCATTGGGGATAGCACTGGCCTTTATGATAGGTCCTGTGTTTTTTGTGTTACTAGAAACGAGTGCTATTAAAGGCTTTAGAGCTGCTGTAGTTTTTGATATTGGAGTAATTATAGCCGATATAATTTTTGTGCTCTTTGCTTATTATGGTAGTAGAACATTACTCGAGAAAATCAAAGATGATCCACGTTTATTTATACTTGGAGGTGGAATTCTTTTTATTTATGGATTGTTTACCTTTTATAAACGAAGAAAACCTGTAATTACTGACGAAGACTTAGTGGTAGTAGAGAAGAATAATTATATAGGATTATTTGTAAAAGGATTCTTTCTTAATTTTATTAATATTGGGGTATTGGCATTTTGGTTGGGAATGGTAGTTGTTATTAGCCCAAATTTAGAAATGGACGATATGCGGATCTTTAAATATTTTTCTGCGATTATTCTCGCTTACTTTTTAACCGATCTTATAAAAATCTTACTCGCTAAACAATTAAAAAGTAAACTAACACCTTTTGTTATTCGAAAAATAAAGCGAGGTATGGGCATTGCACTTATGATCTTCGGTTTGGTATTAGCGGCAAAGGGTTTATTGCCCAAGGAAGCGCAAAATAGAATAGATACTGTTATTGAAGATAAGGTTAATTTACCTAAAGAGTAATAATGTCACGTGTAGAGATTTCCAAGAGTATTAGTTTAAAGAGAATTTCAGCAAGCGATCATGCTGTTTTGTTTAATTTAATGCAAGCAATTTATCCACCGGCTTATAGTCATTATTGGAAAGATGGAGGTGCTTGGTATATCAATAATCAATACTCTAAAGAAAGTTTAAATAATGAACTTTTGGAAGCGAATCAACACTACTTTTTTGTCTTATTTGAAGGTGAAATTATAGGAATACTTCGTATACTTATTAATTCTTCTTTAGCCAGTTTTCCTAACAAAAAAGCGGCAAAATTGCATCGTGTTTATTTGCATCAAAAGGTACAAGGCAAAGGAATCGGTAAACTTTTATTGGAATACATAGAAAAAAGTGTTAGAACCGAGGGCTGCAAAGTCTTATGGTTAGAAGTTATGAAAAAACAACCTCAGGCTTTTAATTTTTATAAAAAATTAGGATATGGAATTGCTGATGAATATAAGTATGATAAAGAGCTGCTTTATAAAAAGTATCAGCCTATGTATGCAGTCTATAAAGAATTAGCTTAGACTCCAGTACTACCGAAGCCTCCAGCTCCACGTTCGGTTGTTTCTAACACATCTACTTCCTTCCAAACGGCCTGTTCGTATTTTGCAATCGCTAATTGTGCAATGCGCTCACCATCATTAATTACAAAATCTTCATTTGACAGATTGATTAAAATTACACCTATTTCACCTCTATAGTCAGCATCAACAGTTCCTGGAGCATTCAAAACGGTTATACCTTTTTTAGCAGCTAATCCACTTCTTGGTCGTACTTGAGCTTCATAGCCTACAGGTAAAGCAATAAATAACCCTGTTTTAATAATAATACGCTCTAAAGGTTTTAAAATAATGGCTTCATCAAGGTTCGCGCGCAAGTCCATGCCAGCTGAAGCTATAGTTTCATAATTTGGCAATGAATGTTTTGATTTATTAATGATTTCTACGGTCATTTTTTTAAGATGGTTTTAAGTTCTTTACGTTCATTAAACAATACAAATCCTGAAAAAGCGATAACGAATAAGGTTGATATAAAGTAATTACCTCTAAACTTTTCAAATGATATAAATGATAAAGCTATCGCGATACCTAAATACAATAATATACTATCAAATTTATAGGGCACTCTATAATATTTTTTTCCATAAAAATAAGAAACCAGACACATGCTTCCGTAAACTACTAAAGTAGCCCATGCAGAAGCCATATATCCATATGTTTTTATTAACACTAGGTTCAATGCTATGGTTAAAACTGCTCCAAAAATTGAAAAGTACATACCGTATTTTGTTCTATCAGTTAATTTATACCAAACCGAAAGATTATGATAGATGCCTAAAAATAGATTAGCGAGCAGAATAATCGGTACAATGGCTAGTGCTTCAAAGTATTCTTCCCTTGCTAGTAAAATACTCGCCGGAATATTAATATACACCACTACTAATAGCATAAACAAAGCACCCACAATTGCAAACCATTTCATAATTAAGGCATAGGTTTGTTTAGCATTCTTTTTACTTGCTTCATTAAAAAAGAAGGGTTCTGCACCAAGACGAAAAGCCATAATGTATAAGGTCATAAACACTCCTAACTTGTAACACGCGGCATAAATACCCATTTGATCTTCACCAATCACATCTCTTAACAATAGTTTATCGAGATTTTCATTTGTAACATATGCCAGCGTACCAACCATTATAGGTATTCCATAAGCTAACATTTTGCGCAATATGATCGAATCAAATTGGAATTTAAACTTAAACATGTATGGTAGCAACATCAAAAATGTAGAAAAGCTTGCTATTAGGTTCGCAATGAAAATGTAAACTACGATTGGTGTTTTTTGATAGTGATCAACCAAAAATTCAGGGAGCCCGATATTATTACTTATGGCATACGGAACATATAATAAGAAGAATAAATTGAATAAAGCATAGATTAAAATATTCGAGATCTTAAAAAATGCAAATTTTATAGGTCTATTAGTAACGCGTAAATAAGCATAAGGAATAACTACAAATGTGTCGAATGCGGTTACTAGTGTTAGTATTTTTAAATGTTGCGGATTACTAAAGCCTAACCATTGGGAAAACTGATTGTTAAAAACAAGTAGCGTTATTAGAAATAAGGTAATAGATGTTACTAGTGTTAAAAAAGAAGTTGAAACTACTTTTCCTTTTTCCTTTTCTTTTGTAAAAAATCTAAAAAAAGCGGTTTCGAGTCCGAAAGTTAAAAATCCTATAAAGTAAGCTGCAAAAACGAAGTACCAAGTGTTTTCGGCAAATTTATCAGCCTCAAGCTTATCGGTGTGTAACCGAGTTAAAAGGATGTTTACCGCTCTTGGTAAAACAGCTGCGATGCCGTAAATAATGGTGTCTTTAAAAAATCCTTTTAGCGAACTCAAGTTAAAATTAGGTTAGTTTGTTTTCTTATTGAGGAAAAATATTTCACAAAAGTACACGATTTTTTTAGTTTATATACTGTATTAATCTAGCAAAGAAAATATGAATGAAAGAACTGATTATTTTGTTAGGGTATATAAAATAAAAAACCCTCACCACGCCGGTGAGGGTTCTATTCTGTTAAGAATAAAATTTAATTCTTAAGCTTCAAATGGATCAATTGAAACATAAGATTTATTATTTCTCTTTTTGGTAAATTTTACAATACCATCTACTTGTGCATGTAGCGTATGGTCTTTACCCATATATACATTTTCACCTGGGTGGTGTTGTGTGCCTCTTTGACGTACTAATATATTACCTGCAATAGCAGCTTGCCCGCCAAAAATTTTAACACCTAAGCGTTTCGATTCTGATTCTCTACCGTTCTTAGAACTACCTACACCTTTTTTATGTGCCATGATTTATAGTTTTAAGTTGTTATTATTTAGTTAAAGCAGCAATTAAATCAGCTTTTTTCATTGAAGAAATTCCTTCAATTCCTTTAGCTTTTGCTAACTCTTTTAATTCAGCTACAGTTTTTTTACTTAAATCTTGTGAAGCATCAGTTTTTACTTCAGCTTTAGGAGCAGCCTCTTTTTTAGGTGCAGCTTTTTTAGCAGCTTTCTTAGCTCCACTCGCAGCAATGCTTTCGATTTGAATCTCAGATAAGAATTGACGGTGTCCATTCTTTACTTTGTATCCTTTTCTACGTTTTTTCTTAAAAACGATTACTTTATCACCCTTTAGGTGCTTTAATACTTTGGCAGTCACTGCTGCTCCTTCTATAGCTGGGGCGCCAATAGTTACTTTACCATCATCAACTAAAAGAACATTGTCAAAAGTTACTTTCGACCCTTCTTTTTCTTGTAAACGATGCACAAATACCTTTTGGTCTTTTGCTACCTTAAATTGCTGCCCTGCTATCTCTACAATTGCGTACATAATTTAAAATTTTATTTCGCTTCTTTTAATTTAAATTCACCCATCTTATTTAGGCGGGTGCAAATATAAGCTTATTTTACAGATTGACAATAGTTTGATTGTAAAATTATCTATTAAAATATAGGTTCAACGTAGCGTAAAGATTATTAAATTCGCATTACTAAATTTTCTTTGAAAAAAAGTAACAAATTAATTTTTGACACGACAGATAACTCAAACAACTACTAATTTAATATTTAACATATGAAAAAATGGAATTTAGCTCTAACTTTTCTTTTTGTAGCATGTGCTGCTATATATGCTCAAAAAGTAAATTTTATAGAGTACGATTTAGATAATGGATTACATGTTATCTTACATCAAGATAATAGCGCTCCTATTATTTCTACTGGTGTTATGTATAATGTGGGAGCCAAAGATGAAGAAACTGGTAAAACCGGAATGGCTCATTTTTACGAACACTTATTATTTACCGGGTCTAAAAATATAGGAAGAGGAGAATGGGATAAAATCATTTCTTCAAATGGAGGTTCTGATAATGCTAATACCAATTGGGATAGAACCTATTACTATGAAGTATTTCCTTCGAACAACTTAGAATTGGCACTTTGGATGGAGTCTGAACGAATGCTACATCCTATTATCGACCAAAAAGCAGTTGATACTCAAAATGAAGTTGTAAAGGAAGAAAAAAGACAACGTATGGATAATGCTCCTTACGGTAAAGCAATCTATGGTGATATCTATAGTCATCTTTTTGATAAGCATCCGTATGGTAGACCAATGATCGGTTATATCAAAGACCTTGACGCTGCCACATTAGAAGAATTTCAAGCTTTTTATGATAAATGGTATATGCCAAATAATGCTGTATTGGTAGTTGCTGGAGATTTTGAAATTGAACAGGCTAAAAAAATGATCAAAGATTATTTTAGCTCTATACCAAAAAGAGAGCTAAAAGAAAGAACGATCGTGGCTGAACCGCAAAGAACAGAACAGAAACGAGTAAGTGAATACGACGCCAATATTCAATTGCCAGCGTTATTATTAGCATATAAAACGGCCTCTATGAAAGATAGAGATGCACGTGTGTTGAATGTGATATCAACAATTTTAAGTGATGGTAAAAGTTCACGCTTGTACAAAAAATTGGTTGATGATAAGAAAATTGCACTTCAAGCTTTTTCTTTTTCGCGCCCACTAACGGATTATAGTGTTTACATGATGGGTGCAATTCCGTTAGGTGAAACTTCTTTAGATGAATTAATTAAAGAAATTGATGAAGAAATTGAGAAGCTGCAAACAGATTTAGTATCTGATAAAGATTTGCAAAAAGTTAGAAATAAGTTTGAAAACAATTACGTGAGCTCAAATGCAGGTGTACAGGGTATTACAAGTTCTTTGGCTAGGTATTATATGCTCATGGGTGATACAAATATGATCAATAAAGAACTTGATATTATTAACTCAATTACCAAAGAAGAGATACGAGATGTTGCGCGTAAGTATTTAGATAAAAATAGGCGTGTTATTATTGATTATTTACCAGAATCTAAAAAGAAAAACAACTAAAATAGTTCCAATGAAATTTAAAATATTTTCACTAATCACTATCGTAATGCTTTCGCTAAGTATTACAGCTCAAATAGATAGAAGCAAGCAACCAAAGCCAGGACCTGCGCCTAAAATTAATTTAGGGAAACCGGTTTCGTTTGATCTAAAGAATGGATTAAAAGTATTGGTAGTTGAAAACCATAAGTTACCTAGAGTTTCTGCAACGCTCACTATTGATAATCCTCCAAAAGCTATGGGAGATAAAAAAGGAGTGGAAGGTCTTTTAGGAGGGCTCTTGGGTACCGGATCAGTAAATGTTCCTAAAAGTAAGTTTGATGAAGAAGTAGATTATCTAGGTGCTAATATTTCTTTTTGGGATGAAGGAGCCCGAGCAAATAGCTTAACCAAATATTTTCCTAGAGTGCTTGAATTAATGGCAGATGCTGCCTTGAATCCTGTATTCTCGCAAGAAGAATTTGATAAACAAAAAAAGCAAAACCTTGAAGGTATTAAGAACCAGGAAAGTAGTGTAAAAGCAATAGCGAGTAGAGTTGAAGATGCTTTAACTTATGGAGGAAAACACCCTTTCGGCGAATTTACCTCAAAAGAATCATTAGAGAATATCACTATTGATGATGTTAAAAAGCTCTATAGCAATTATTATAAACCTAATAATGCCTATTTAATTATTATTGGTGATATAAATGCTAAAGATGTTAAGAAACAAATTAAAAAGTTATTTAGCAATTGGGAAAAAGCTGATCTGGCATCGAAAGAATTGCCGGAGGTAGAAAATGTTGGTAAAACGGAAATTAACTTCATAGATGTTCCTAATGCTGTGCAATCTGAAATATCTGTAATTAATTCGATCAAACTACGAAGAAATGATAAGGATTACTACGCAGCCTTATTAGCAAATCAGATTTTAGGTGGCGGAGGTACAGCAAGATTATATAAAAACTTGCGTGAAGATAAGGGATATACCTACGGTGCTTATTCTGGTATAGGTAGCAGTAGGTATGCATCAAGATTTAAAGCTACTGCTGCAGTAAGAAATGCTGTTACCGATAGCGCGGTTGTTGAGTTTGTTAAAGAGATTAAAGATGTTAGAAGTAAACCTGTAACGGCAGAAGAGTTAAAAGTAGCTAAGGCCAAATATGTAGGCAATTTTGTGAGGGCTGTTGAAGATCCATCAACGATAGCTAATTATGCTTTAAACATCTTAACCTTAAACTTGCCAGACGATTATTATGAAAATTACTTAAAAAATATTGAAGCGGTGTCCTTAGAAGATGTGCAGAGGGCAGCAAATACGTATTTTAAAATAGATGAGGCTCGAATTATAGTAACCGGAAAAGGTGCTGATGTAGCTGATAAGCTAGAGAAACTAAATTACAACGTAAATTATTTCGATAAAAAGGGGAATAGCATAGCAAAACCCAAATTCTCAAAACCGATTCCTGCTGGTGTAACGGCAAAAACTGTTTTAGAAAATTACCTTAAAGTTATTGGAGGTATTGATAAAATTAAAACTGTTTCCTCGGTAGTTACAAAGTATGAGGCTGAGGCTATGGGGTCTAAAATGCTATTTGAAGAGAAAAGAGTAGCCGATAAGTATCGACATACTACATATATGAATGGTAATCCTTTTATGATGGTGGTGGCCAATGATTCTGAAGTTTATATGAAGCAAGGTGCCAATAAAATGCCAATGCCAGCTCAAATGTTGAATGATCTTAAAAATTCATTTGGAACCTTTGTTGAATTAAATTATCTGAATAATGATAAATTAAAATTGGCTGGTATTGAGACTGTAAATGGTAGAGATGCTTATAAAGTAGAGATGCCAGGGGAAACCGTTTCTGCTGCTATGTTTTATGATAAAGAAACAGGGTTTAAAATAAAAGAGGTTTCTGTTATTAAAATGGGAGGTCAAACCCAAAATCAAGAAACAACCTTTGCTGATTATAAAGATTATGATGGGATTAAGTTCGCTACTAAAAGAGAAGGAACATTTGGTCCGCAAAAAATTAAATCAACGCTAGTTGAGGTATTAATTAATAAAGGAATTTCAGAAGAGGATTTTAAATAAAAAGTACTTCAAAATATTAGTATAAAAACCGAATGCAAAGTATTCGGTTTTTTATTTTTTACTTGCTAGATAAACCCCTAATAAAATTATACTTCCGGCAATTAATTGAATAAAACTTAAATGCTCGCCATCTAGAACGCCCCAAAAAATTGCAACTATAGGGATAAGATAGGTAACAGATGAAGAAAAAATAGGTGATGAGATTTGTACTAATCGATTAAAAAGGGTTTTAGCGAATGCAGTACCAACTACGGCTAAAATAATTACATAAACCAGTGATGATGTTTTCTCTGGAGTAGCGTCATATGTTGAGAAAAAATCAGAATACCAAAGTATTATTAGCGTAGGTATAATAATGAGTATAAAATTACCCGTGGTTATGGCAATAGCACTGAGATCGTCTAAATGCTTTTTTAGAATATTTACATTGAAGGCATATCCAATAGAAGATAATATGGGTAATAGTGCATACCAATAATTCTGATCAGGATTTAATTCAGCTCCTTTAAGAATTAAAATAGTTGTTCCTACTAAACCGATTAAGATACCAATTAGTTGATAGCGTTTAAAAGAAAAACCAAAAACCAGAAAACCAATAATTAACGTGTTTAATGGAGTTAATGAGTTGAGTATAGAAGCAATAGAACTATCAATATCATTGATAGCATAAGCAAATAAGAATGCTGGAAAAAAAGTACCTAAAATCGCAGTTAAAAAAATATACCACCAATGGTGCTTTTTTATAGTAAAAAGACTCTTAAATCCCACCAAAAGCAGTGCAATGGCAGTAATTAAAATTCGTAAGGCTCCAACTTGAATGGGAGTTAAACCTATCAAGGCTTTTTTCATCAAAATAAATGAGCTTCCCCAAACTATTGCAAGAATACCTAAATAGAGCCATCGAATTTGTTTATTACTCATAAATTTTAATAAAAAGAAACAAATGTCGTAAATATTAATATCAAAAAAACATTTTCACAGAATCATTTAAAAATAAAGTAAGATGGTTGTATTTTTGTTTTAAAATAGTATCAGAAGCGTGAAACAATTATTGGCTTTAAGTTTTACATTATTGTACGTCTTAGCGATGTGTAGGCCAATACTTCCATTAGCTACCTATTTGGTTTATCAAGATTTTATAATTGAGTACTTATGTGTTAATAAAGATAAGCCTCAAATGGAGTGTAATGGTAAATGCTATTTGTCTAAACAAATAAAGAAAGAGGAAGAAAAAAGAAAGAATGCTCCGAGAATCCAGTTAGAAGATTATCCTATTGGGTTTGTCTTTTTCTTGAATTTTAAGAATAATAATGTAGAGGAAGTTATCACTAATAAGTTTTTATGTATTGAAAATTATTCATTTAGACCAATCTTTGAAATTTTTCATCCACCCACCACATAGTTTACATAAAAGTTAAATATGAAAGAATGATGACTAATCATTCTCACAACAATTATTGTAAACATTAAAAAAACAAATGAGAAAATATTTCTGTGTCATAATTTTAATGACATATGTGGCAGTTTTTGCCCAAAAAAAACAAGAATCAGATATTAAATGGACTTCTTCTAGGCCTGATGGTCATGCGCCAATATCAATCATGGGAGACCATTCTCATAATAAAGGTGAATTTATGGTTTCATATCGCTATATGTACATGAATATGCAAGATTTGAGAAATGAAAGTAATGATGTTGATTTTTCTAGTGTGCTTTTGCCAAATGGAGGCACTTATATGGTGACACCAACAGAGATGCCAATGCATATGCATATGCTAGGAGCCATGTTTGCAGCAAGTAATAAACTGACTATAATGACCATGTTGAACTATGTGTCTAGCGAAATGGAGCATTTAACCGCGATGGGAGCCAATTTTACAACGGAATCTTCGGGTTTTGGAGATATGCAGGTGTCAGTACTCTATAAGTTGGTTAATAAAAATCGCCAACAACTATTAGGGCAGTTAGGAGTTTCAATACCAACAGCAAGTATTAATGTAAAAGATGTAACACCTGCTTCGGCACCCAATAAGAGTATTTTACCTTATCCTATGCAAATTGGTAGTGGAACATTTGATGGAATTTTGGCATTAACCTACTTGGGTCAGTTAAATAAACTTTCATGGGGAAGTCAATTTCAATCAAAATTGAGGCTAGGAGAAAACGATAATGACTATAGATTAGGTAATCAATACAAATTAAACAGTTGGCTAGCCGTAAAGACTGCCAAATGGCTTAGTTTTTCTGGTAAACTCGAAGGTTTGGTAGTTGATAAACTATCTGGTGAGAATCCAGTTTTAAACCCTATGATGGTAACTACGGCAGATACTGGTAACTCAGGAGGGTCTTATTTAAATGCTGGCTTGGGTTTTAACACATACATAGCCAATGGAAGTTTAAAAAACTTTCGCTTGGGTTTTGAAGTTATTTTACCAATGTACCAAAAACCTAATGGAATTCAATTAAAACAAAAGGAATCTTTGGTTTTTGGAATACAATATTCGCTATAAAAAAAGAAGCAGCTTTGAGTTTTAAAACTCAAAGCTGCTTAAAAAGTTAAAGTTTCGTTAGTAAGTGTTAACAAGTTCTATCAAATTGGTTTTTATTTATATTTTTGTGTCAAACTAAAATTTTGATAATGAATATTTTGAAAAATATTAGCGGATTGTTTATGGTGATGCTGATTTTTATGTCTTGTAATGAATCAAAAGATACCCAAGTTAAAAAGGGAGATGTTTTGGCTCATGAAATGGAAGCCAACATTAAGAAAGTATCATTAGATATTGAGGGAATGACCTGTGAAATAGGCTGTGCCCGTACCATACAATCTAAACTTTCAAAGAAAGAAGGAGTTAAACTTGCACTGGTTAATTTTGCAGAAAAAAAAGGTGTAGTTGAGTTTGATGCTAATAAAATATCTGAAAAAGAAATTGTTGCTACTGTTGAAAAAATAGCGGGTGGAGATTTGTATAAAGTTACTCATAGTGCTGAAAAACAATAAATAAAGCAAAAAACCTTTGTTAATCTAAAATATAATTAATTAATTTGCGTTTCGTTAACGTATAAAACTAAAATTATCAAACAAATGAAATTAATTAAAGGATTAATGATGCTTGCTATCGTTGCTTTGGTAGCTGTGTCATGTAAAGAAACTGCAAAAGGAGCAAAAGAAGATGCTAAGGATGCTGTAGAGGCTGTTGAAGGAGCAGCAAAGGATGTTAAAGAAGGAGCTGAAGAAGCTGCTAAAGATGTAAAAGAAGGTGTAGAAGAGGTAGTAGATTCAGTAAAAGCTAAAGCTGGTGATGCTGTTGATGCTGTAAAAGAAGGTGCTGAGAATGTAAAAGAAGGCGCTAAAGATGCAGTAAAAGAAGGTGCAGAAGCAGTTGAAAAAGTAGCTAAAGATGTAAAGGAAAAAGTAGAAAACTAAATTTCCTTATAAACTTTTTAAAGCCTCCATTTTTGGAGGCTTTTTTTATGCTTTTACCTTATCTTTGTGCAAAATTTTTTAATGAAGAATTACTTTGCGTCACTCGTTAAAATTTGCCTTGTTTCTGTATATATTATTATCCTTGCTGGTGCTACGGTTCGCATGACTGGAAGTGGTATGGGGTGTCCAGATTGGCCTAAATGTTTTGGACATTTAATTCCGCCCACAAACGAAAATGAATTACTTTGGAAACCTGAGACAGAATTTAAAAAAGGATTTGTGATTATCAAAGACGAAACCTTATTTGTGGCCAAAGATAAATTCACCACCAGTAGTAAATTTAATTCAGAGAATTGGAAGACCTATACAAAGCATGATTATGCAAAATTTAATGTTACTCACACTTGGGTAGAATATATTAATCGCTTGGCTACAGCCGTGTCGGGTATTTTCTTTCTACTTTTAATTATTACCTCATTTTCATATTGGAAAGATAGTAAGAAGCTTGTTTTATTAGCCTTTTTAGCACTGTTTTTAATGTTATTTGAAGCATGGTTAGGGAAAACTGTAGTTGACTCTAATCTCGCTGTTTCTAAAATCACCATTCACATGTTGGTGGCTTTGCTTATTGTTGGGGTATTGCTCGTTTTGAGATTTAACACAAGAACAAATAAAGTGTATAAATCAGATAAACTATTTAGAAATTTACTTTTTATAGCCTTTGCAATGACAATCGTACAGATTATTCTGGGTATAGATATACGTGAATTTGTTGATGAGCAATTGAAAAATTTAGGTTTTAGTAATAAGCATTTAATTGCACTTGAAGCAAATACGAATTTTTTAATTCACAGATCTTTTTCAATAATTGTGGTATTTCTAAATATTTGGTTATTTATTAGAAACAAGAAACTTAATTTGGGGTATACGTTACCTTTTTGGATGCTAATAGTTCTTTCATTCGAAGTTTTGGCGGGTGTTTTAATGTATTATTTTAACTTTCCGTTTGGTACACAGGTAATTCACATGTTGTTCGCAGCCATTTTGTTTGGAATTCAATTTTATTTACTGCTACAAACCAGTAAATCGAAGGCTAAAGTTTAGTTTTTCCATTCCATGGTTTCCATTAAGCGTTTAATGTCTTTTTCAACATGTTTTATCGCAGGTAAAATGGAATCATAATTAGGTTGCACTTCAAAATATAAAGCTCCCGTAATAAAATGTTTTGTACTGTCGGTTAAATGAAACTGTAATGGTGAAGCTGCATTTCCGGTTACCTCCAATAACGACCCATACATCTTTTTTTCATGGTTTTCATACGGTTGTGCACTAATTCCGTCAGCCTTTATAGAATGCTTATAAGTAAGCTTTTCTGATTCTTTAATTAATTCTATTAGATTATTTTCTACAGGTCTATAGGTTATATTCAATGAAGCCTTTAAGCTTGGGTAATGTATGTTCATCCAGCATTTCTCATTTGGTTTTACGGTTGAGAGATTAGAGAATTCAAAACTATACGGGCAGTCAGTACTTGTTTTTTGATAGGTCGTTTCGCTATAAGCTAAGCGTAAATATGCTGAGGGTTTAGGCAATGTTTCTTCTTTACAGGAAGTAAATTGTAATAGCACTAAAAAAAGTAAAACATATACTATCTTATATGAAAAGGAGGATTTATTTCTTTTAATCATTGGGTAAAGTTACTTTAACTTGTTTAATTCGTTTTTTATCGAGGGCTTCTATCTTAAATTGATATTTTTTAAACTTTAGCACTTCATTTTTCTTGGGAAACTTACCAGAAATTTCAAGAATAAATCCGGCTAAAGTTTCTGCTTCGCCTTTAAATTCTTCAAAATCAGTTTCATCAATATCTAAAATTTTATAAAAATCTTTTAGAACTATTTTGCCTTCAAATACATAATTATGAGCATCAAGCTTCGAATAAGTTAGGTCATCGTCGTCAAATTCATCACTAATATCACCAACGATTTCTTCAATAACATCTTCTAAAGTTACAATGCCCGATGTGCCACCATATTCATCTACAACAACAGCCAAATGATTTTTCTTCTCTTGAAATTCTCTTAAGAGATCATCTAATTTTTTATTTTCAGGAACAAAGAAAGGGTCGCGTAGTAATTTTTTCCATTGATAACTCTTTTTGGATAAATGAGGCAAAACATCCTTGGTGTAAAGAACACCGATGATAGTGTCCATATTTTCTTGATACACAGGAATTCTAGAATGTCCGTTTTCAATTATTTGCTTCACCACTTCAGTAAAATTGCTATTATCTTCCAATGCAAAAACATCAGTTCGTGGGCACATTACTTGAACGGTTTCAGTATTTCCAAAACTTACAATTCCTTCCAAAATTTTTTGTTCATCTTTAGTGGTCGCTTCTTCTGAAGTTAATTCGAGAGCTTGTGATAATTTTTCAACCGAAAAATCTGTTTGTTTTTTACCTAATCGCTTTTCAACAATATTAGTTAAACCCATTAATGTTTTGGCCGGATAATGAAGTAAATAGTTTAAGCCTTTAATGGGGACTGCCATCATTGCTGCAAATTTCATAGAATTTCTGCTTGCATAAATTTTAGGCAATACCTCTCCAAAAAGTAATATTAAAAAAGTAACGATAATTACCTCAATAACAAAACGAAGGATTGTAGGTTGAATGTCGTTAAAAAAATAATCGCCGATATATGCAAACAACAGGACAATTAAAATATTTATGAAATTGTTAGAAATAAGTATCGTGGCTAGTAACTTTTGTGGACGTTCTAATTGCGCAGCAACAATGTTCTTCTTTTTTGATTTATGACTTGAAGCCTCGTCTAAATCGGTTTTCGAAAGGGAGAAAAAAGCAACTTCAGAACCAGAAATTAAAGCAGAAATGATCAATAGCGCTAAAAGAGCTAAAATACCTATAACTAGCGGCCAATCTATTACTGTTTGTAAGAATAAACTCGGAGGCTCAGAATCCAAAGAAAATTAATTTAGTTAAACTTAAAATGGTAGATCGTCGTCAAATTCCTTGCCTGGTTCATTAACAACCTCACTACTTGGCTTAGGGTCATTCTGAATCGGAGCAGGGGCATTTTGTTGACCTTGTTGTAAATCTTTCTTAGTAGTTAAGAATGTCATATCGGTAACATGAATTTCTGTTGAATAACGTTTACCACCATCTTGCCCTTCCCATTGACGTGTTTTAATACGACCTTCAACATACACCTTATCACCTTTAGAAAGGTATTTTTCACAAATTTCAGCAAGTTTATTACGCACTACAATATTATGCCATTCAGTGGTAGTAACTTTTTCACCAGTTTGCCTGTTAGTGTAGGTTTCATTAGTGGCAATTGGAAATCTTCCAATAGAATTTCCACCTTCAAAATAGTGCATCTTTACCTTATCACCTAAATGTCCAATAAGCATTACTTTGTTCAATGTACCAGCCATAATGTTTAATTTAGAATCAAAGATAACTAAAAAATTCAATCGGAATTCTTAAATTTTTCCACAAAATTGGCAATTAATATTGGAACGGGATATTTCTCAAAACTATTCCACGGAATACTGTTTTCAAAGGATTTCTTAGAATTAAGAATCCAAAATTTAACATGTAAATGTTGATGTGATAGTTTATGGACAATAGGTTTTTGATTATAGAGTTTTATCGTAGTTTTTTTGGCATTGAATAACTTGTTGAACAAGGGGGTATTTAATAATTCATTGATGTCAATTTCATCGATACTTTCTACCAACGGAAATTCATAAAGGTTTTTCCAGATTCCATTTTGAATTCTTTTTTTTAAAATAGTTTCATTCTCATTAAGTACTAGGTAATTAAAATATCTATTTCTAATCTTTGTTTTCTTTTGCTTGAAAGGGAGTTCGTCAATACTTTTTTTATCAAGAGCTATGCAGCCTGAGTTTAAGGGGCAGCCAATGCAATTAGGATTTTGAGGTTTGCACTGACGAGATCCAAACTCCATAATTGCTTGATTAAAAATTCCTGGTTGTTTTGAGTCAATCAGCTTTTGAGCTAATTCTTTAAACTGTTTTATACCGTTAGTAGAATTAATAGGTGTTTTAACGCCAAAATAACGTGCCAATACTCGATAAACATTTCCATCAACAACAGCTGTGGGTTCATTGTAGCAAATTGAGGCGATCGCCGAAGCCGTATAATCTCCTACACCTTTTAGCTTCAGAAGTTCTTTGTAGGTTTTAGGAAACGTTCCGTTTAATTCATTCACAATATATTTAGCTGAGTAATGCAAATTGCGTGCTCGCGAATAATAACCCAAACCTTGCCATAGTTTTAAAATAGTTTCTTCGTCTGCGTCTGCAAGTTCAAAAACTGTTGGGAATTTTTCGATAAATTTTTGATAATACGGAAGTCCTTGATCAATTCTGGTCTGTTGTAAAATAATCTCAGATAGCCAAATAGCATATGGATCATTGGTTTTGCGCCATGGTAAATCACGCTTATTTTGTAAATACCAGTAAATTAATGTGTTAGAAAAAATCATGTTTTTAGTATGATTTGGCAATAATACAGTTTTTATCTTATTAAATTTTAACGGATTAGCTTTTCGAAATTGATTTAATGTCTTATATTTGCCACCCCAAAAAATGAATAAATAACACTATAAATTTTAATAATAATGACAAAAGCAGAAATCGTTGCTAATATTTCAGAAAAATCTGGGATCGAGAAAGCAGACGTGTTGAGGGTAGTAGAAGATTTAATGAAAGAAATTAAAGGATCTTTAGAAAATGGGAATAATGTCTATTTAAGAGGTTTTGGAAGCTTTACAGTAAAGACTAGAGCTGAAAAAACAGGTAGAAATATTTCTAAAAATACTACGATTAAAATTCCTGCACACAATATTCCTGCGTTTAAACCAGCAAAAGTTTTTGTTGAGGGCGTAAAGAAAAATGTTCCTGTAAAATAACAATATTAACATAATTAAATACGTTTGAATTATGCCAAGTGGTAAAAAAAGAAAACGCAGTAAAATATCTACTCATAAGCGTAAAAAAAGAAGTAGACAAAATAGACACAAAAAGAAAAAATAGTCTTTAGACTATTTTTTCTTTTTAAGAAGTAAAATCGTTCTTTGAAAAAAGAGATTTATTTAAATAAATCTCGTCGGGTTATAAAAATTATAACCTGTGATTTTTTAACCTATCTACATAATTGAGTTTATTAACTCATGTAGGTATAAAACATATACAGAGTGAAAACAGAATTAATAATTAGATCAAGTTCCTCTGATATAGATTTTGCCTTATTAAGAGATGGTAGGTTGGTTGAATTACATAAAGATGAAAGTAGTAATGACTTTAATGTTGGCGATATTTTTTTAGCAAAAATTAAAAAAACACTAACTGGTCTTAACGCCTCATTTGTGAATGTAGGAAGTGAAAAAGATGCTTTTCTACATTACCATGATCTAGGTCCACAATTACAATCTTTAAGTAAATTCATCCACCGTGTAAACACAGGTAAGCAAAAAGAATTCACTTTAAAAAATTTCCGCTTTGAAAAAGACATCGATAAGAATGGTAAAATCGATGATGTTTTAAAAGCTGGTCATAATTTATTAGTACAAATTGTTAAAGAACCAATATCTACAAAAGGCCCTCGCATAAGCTCTGAGCTTTCTATTGCCGGAAGATATTTGGTGCTTGTTCCTTTTTCTGACAGAGTTTCGGTGTCGCAAAAAATATCGAGTCGTAAAGAAAAAGAACGTTTAAAACGATTAGCACAAAGCATTAAACCAAAAGGGTTTGGCGTTATTTTACGTACTGTTGCTGAAGATATTAAAGTAGCAGACTTAGATAGAGATTTACAAAATTCTTTGCAGCGCTGGGTAGAACTATGTAAGAAATTGCCCCAAGCGAAGGCACCAACAAAAGTTTTATCAGAATTAAATAGAGCATCTTCGATTTTAAGAGATGTTTTTAACGATTCTTTTACAGGCATTGTTACAAATGATAAGACATTAGCTGCCGAGTTAAAAGAATATTTAAGAAGAATTGCTCCAGAAAAGGAGTCAATTGTAAAACTACATAGATCTAAAACTCCCATATTTGAGCGCTATGGTATAGAACGACAGATTAAAACGTCATTCGGAAAAACTGTATCTATGCCAAAAGGAGCCTATCTGGTGATTGAACACACCGAAGCATTACATGTAATAGATGTAAATAGTGGTAATCGTTCAAATAAAGCAAACTCTCAAGCCGATACAGCTTTGGAAGTAAATATGATTGCTGCATCAGAAATTGCAAGGCAATTACAGTTACGAGATATGGGTGGAATTATTGTAGTTGATTTTATTGATATGCATACAGCTGAACATAGACAAAGGCTGTTTGAGCATTTAAAAAATGAAATGAAATTAACACGCACAAAACACAAAGTTTTACCACCAAGTAAATTTGGCTTGGTGCAAATTACAAGACAACGTGTTCGCCCAGAAAGAATTATTAATACCAAAGAAGAAAATCCGAACAAAAATGGAGAAGTCGAGGCTCCGATTGTTTTGATTGACAAAATAGAAAACAAATTAGAAAAACTGATTGCTAGTAATTCAAAAGGAATATCGTTACATGTGCATCCATTTGTAGCATCGTATATTAAAGGAGGATTTCCTTCATTACAAAGCAAGTGGTTTTTTAAATATAAAAAGTGGATTAGACTCATCCCTAGAGATGCTTACCAATATTTACAATACCGTTTTTATACAGCAAATCGTAAAGTTGTAAAATAAGGTGTAGAATATATCAATAAATCCCGTAGCTTTTAGTTACGGGATTTTTTTATGGGTACCATTAAACCTTTTTAAATAGTTAGAGTCTTAAGATTATAAATTGATTTAGGTTTGGTTAGTTTGGATTTGAAAACCGCTTTGTTATTTCACAAAGCGGTTTTAACTTTTAATAGATTAAGAATTTCTTAGTTATCTTTTGATTGTTATCTAAAACTACATTAATTAATAGAACTGTACCCGTTTTGATGTTGCTGATATCAACATTAAACTTAGCTTTACCCGGATGACGATCAACAATAAGTTTACCGAGAATATCAAAAGCTCTAAATGAGGTAATAATCGATTTATTTGCAGTACTCACTTCTAGAATATCTTCCCTTTTAATAAGTATTAACTCTTCTGAAGCAATAGTTGTGTCTTCAGTACCTAAAACGGTATCTCTACTTAATAACAACTCAAATCGATCATTGTAACCTATTATTTTATCTATTACAAACTTATAATCTGCGAGTTTTAAATTATGAGTTTTTTCCAATTTTTTATCTTTAAGATAAACATTATACTCTTTTAGTTTTCCTTCAATTTGATTGATGCTTATTTCAAGGCTGTCACCTTCGTTTATAAATGAATAAAACCCAAGTTTAACAACATCCTCATCTTCAATTGGCAACCTACCTTGAATTGCAAGATAGTTGTTTTCAACTATAGAGTAGAAAGAAACAAATCTATTACCAGAAAATCGACGACCATCAAAATTTCTGTCAATACCATCAGTTGCCCCATCAATAAACCCAATTAATATTTGGCTAAAAGCGCCTTCATCATTTTTTAAATCCAACCAAATCCTATCTTTTGTTTCAGTAGAGTTCTTAAGGTTATTTCTAAACAATTGATTGTTATTGTCAGTAACACGCATCGAATTACTAAAAGTAATATTTCCTGGAGTTATCGCTTGAAGCACAAAGCCTTGCCCAGAAGCAATATAGCCATTTGGTATTGGTCCCCCAGAAATTGCTGATATACCACCTGTTCCTGAGGTGTAGATAGCATAGTCATTGGCACTATAGCTGAGCCTTCCGGAATTTGAATTTGACGCTGACCTTTGAGTGTTATGTGTCCATAAATATATGCTTCCATTAATAATTGGAGTGTTTCTTACATCCATTAATAAGCTATCGGCATGAATTGCAGATGGGTAAGGGTTCCCTATAAGGTTCCAATTTTCAAACTCCCCAGGCCCTCTGGTTATCGAAGTTAGTACATTTCCCGTGTTTACTGTTCCATCAAAAATTACGGATTGGGTTTTCGGAAAAGAACCAGAAGTATCTCCCATTGCTATATAGCCTATTCCTGGTTCCATAATCGATGAACCTGGCATAAAAACCCACCCGTCTTGATAATCCCATCTATATATTTTTGAGGCCTCTGAAGAAGCTAAAGCACTACCTATAGTTTCATTACTTGTTGGTGATGACCAATACATGTAATCATATTGATTGAAAAGCGTAGATGTTTTATGAATATTTGTTGTACCCGTTCCTGAAACCGTTCCGTCGTCTTGAACCATTACTAAAGAACCTTCATGCTGTACATCTAAAGTTCCATTTACAGTTAAATTATTATCTACTAATACATGTGTATTTGCACTAACGGTAAGTGTATTACCATTATTAATTGTGCAATTACAAGAGTCAAAACTACCTTGCGAACCTGTGCTATAATTTCCGTTTATGGTAACCGAAGTGAATTGATCGGGAGCACCATTTATCCAATTAGTACCATTCCAAGTTGTGGAAAAAGGGCATTCTGGAGAAAAAGCTACTATATTAAAGCTTCCGGTTGAAGCATTATTCCATGCCCAAACGCGAATATAAACTGTAGTATTAGGTATTCCAGAAAGAGAAACTCTTGAAAAGAGGTTTCCTACAGAGAAGTTTATATCATCATTACAATCTAATTGAGTTAAATTGCCACAAGTGCCTTGATATGCAGCAATGGCTGTGTCAATTCCAGAACCGGCATTTTGAGTTTCTATTGTTAAAATTCCAGATCCGGGCACTTGCGCAGTAAACCAAACATCGTTACCGTTATATGCTCCACAAGTTGGGTTTGGTAACTCTCCGGAAGAAGAAGCTCCCGCATTGGTTCCGGTAACAACATTTTCGGTATTACTATTCCCAACTGTTAAGGTGGTGGCATTAAAACATCCATTGTTAGATGGAGGAGGAGAAGGCTCCTCTAGTGCGATAGTAAAGGCGCCAGCATTAAAATCATCATGCCATACCTGTAAAATATAAGTTGCTCCGGATGTTAAGCCAGTAATTTGATGAAAAGAAGCATTTGTATTATCACAAAATACTTCATTCAAATTACAGCCGTCCCAAACCGCTACATTAATGTCGCTTCCGGTAGCACCACCAGTTAATACATTTATTGATGTTTGGCCGGTAGGGACAGTAAAACTATAAAATAAATCAAGATTTTCATTTGATGTAAAACTATCACAGCTTGTATTTGCCATGCTACTCGGAGTCGCAGAAGACGTATTAGCACCAGCCTCATTCCCTGCACTAGCTCCATTATTATAAACTGTTAACGTTTGTGCACCATCACAATTATCATTAGGTATATTAGAACTTTCGAACAGCCTTATATCATCAAAGCCAGCTCGATCATTATTTTGATTAGACCTAGCCGAAAGAATTACTCTTACATTATTAACCGAGCTAGGTATGTTTACAGTTTCCGTAACCCAGCCATTGGTGTTATCACTACCTCCACCAACTCCATCAACTACAACTACTTCCCCCTGACTTACATTGTCATAAAATAGCTCGTATTTTAAATCATCATTGTTATCCATGCCTACGGCATAATAATCAAAAGCGAATACTACATTTGAATTTGATGATATATTTATATTAGGGAAATTGATTGATTCAAATCCATTGCCTCCACAACTACCGTTAAGATCTCTTATTCCCCAGAACCGACTACCATCATTAGGTGATAAAATAGAAAATCCTGTGGTATAATCCCAAATATCATTTCCTATAGTACAAGGAGGTGTAGAAAAAGTCAAAGGTGTCCATGTATCGCCAGAAACTTCAAAGCTCTGTTTGGCGATAGTAGTTTGAGCGAACGACATATAACTCCCCCATAGCAATACCAAAAAGAATGCAACTCTTTTCATAGTTAGGTTCGGTTCTAATCTTACAAAGGGGAAAATTGTAAGTATTGGCTTGTAAATATAACTTATCAATGATTACTATTTAACATCATCTTTATATGTTAATAACAATTTTATTAACGAATTTCCTACGGTAAAAAGTATATTTTTTCTTGATTTTATGTTACTTTTAGCGCAATGCATCGAAAAATTTATACAGTAGAAGAAGCAATAAAAAAGTTAGAATATTATTGCTCTTATCAAGAACGCTGTCATCAAGAAGTTGAGAAAAAACTTAAAGAGATGAGCATGATTGCCGCTGCTAAAGAAACAATAATTGTTCATTTAATTGAGAATAATTTCTTAAATGAAGAACGTTTTGCAAAAGCTTTCGCAGGAGGCAGATTCAGAATTAAGAAATGGGGAAAACAACGAATAATAAGAGAATTAAAAGCAAAACAAATATCTGACTACAACATACAGTCTGCATTGAAGGAAATTGATGGCACGCAGTATAAACATGTTTTTAATCAATTATCGCATAAAAGATTTACTGAATTAAAAGAGCTCGATAAGTATAAAAAGCGAAAAAAATTGGCAGATTATTTACTTTACAGAGGATGGGAATCTGATATAGTATATAAAAAAATAACAGAGCTCATTCCTTAATGCCATTGAGTCCATGGGTTCGTATGATTGCTTGTTCATTTTTCCAATCGATCCATTTTTGCCCTTTAAACTTACGCATTAAATTATCATAATACCGCATAACTAATATGTTATAAACTGCTTTAGAAAGGTTTTTTGGGTTTCTCGCGATTGCCCGAAGACTCATAGAAAAACCAGGAGTAATATAACGCATATAATGCCAATAACCCTCTGGCATATAAAGAGTATTTCCATGTTCTAAATCAGCAATATATCCTTTGGCTTTTTTTAAAGCGGGCCATTTATTAAAATCTGGATTGGAAAAATCAATATCTTCTCTAGTAATAAGCGAATGCGGTATCTTATAGAGGTATTTATTTTGTTTTTGATCGAAAAGAATACATTGCTTTTTTCCATGAAAATGGAAATGAAAAATGTTAGCCAGATCAATGTCATAATGCATAAAAGTATGTGAGTCTTTACCACCAAAGAATAGCATAGGTAGTTTTTTCATTAAGCGAAGGCCAAAATCAGGATAGATAAAGTCATTTTGTAATTGTGGAACCTCCTTTAAGATGTTCCATAAAAAGATGCGAAATTTTGTGGGTTCTTTTTTAAGTAATTGAATATAATCATGCATCTTCATCTTAGCATGAGGCTCATTAAAACCATCTTTATAATCTACGGGTCTGTCATCATACAGCGGAACTATTTTATTACCGGCAATTTGCGACATATAATCTAGATTCCATTTAGAGAAAGCAGGCCAGTCACTAATAAAAGATTTTAAAATTAAAGGTTTTTGAGGTTTAAAATAATATTTGATAAAATCTTCTTTAGTTATTGAATCGACAGCATCAACTTGAGATAAATTCAGCGGCATATTCATCAAATTTTGCGGATAAATATACTCAATTTCGAAAAAATTGAACTACTTAAATAGGAAGGCGAAAAAATGGAAAGGACTTATGCTCTTATTCTAATATGATTTTTTTTACCAAAGACTTATCTTCTATGTTTAAATTCATAAAATAGATTCCTTTACTAATTGATGACATGTCTAAAGGAAAGTTATTTTGAGTAATTCCTTCTATATTGAGAATAAGACTTCCTCTAACGTCATAAACCCTAATATTCATATTCTTACCAAAAAAATCTGTCCTCTCAATATTGAATAAATCTTGAGATGGATTAGGATAAACCATGATATCTGCCGTGTCTAGCTCTTCGCTATCTGGTATAACTTGTGAAGCATCAATCTTAAAATCATCTATTAAAGCACCTTCGCCATTAACAGCCTGATCTGAAGCAAAAACAAATCTAAACATCATACTTTTCTGATCTGCAAAATCACTGAGATCGAAACTGTATTCTTTTAAATCCGAATCTAAACCTGTCCACTGACTACCAATGGTAAGTGGTCTTGATGAATTTTGAAAGCTGCTGTTATACCAATCGGGGTCATTTGCTGTTCCTAAAACTTGCCATGTTGCTCCATTATCTGTAGAGTATTCCATATACAATACATCCCAGTTTAACTCAATGTCAAAGGCCATTTTAAATTTTAAAACCGGATCGATTAAAGTAGTTATGTTATAACAAGGAGATGTTAAATAGGCAACCGTATTATCTGAATAATTTCCAGAAGGGTTTGTAATATAACCTGATGTTACAAGTTGATTGAAATTAGTAGTTGTTGGAGTACCTATTCTCCAAAGGCTCCCAGATGTTAGCCAAGAAGTGTTATTTTCATTTTTACCAGGATTTAAATCTCCGAAAGTATATGTAATCTGTCCATCGCCATTTTGATTAACATCAAATTTCACTGAAGAATTATTATTAAATAGGTTTTCATCATCGTTTAATAATTTTACATTAAAAGTATGAATGCCTTCTGAAGCGCCAATAATTGGGAGCTCAATGATTTTGGTTTCGTTTGGCTCAATAACTCCTGTCCAGTTAAATTCTTCAACGGCGGTATCATCAATATTATAATTTATTGTTAACGTTGTTATTGGATTAGCTCCATTATTAGCTACTCTAATTGAAGAAGAGACATTATCGCATGCCACACTATTATTGGGTGATAAAATTTTCACAAGATCTGCATCATTAAGAGGTAATGAAATCGACGGAATGACTGACTGCCAAACACTCCTACCATAGGTCGAAGCTGTAATGGTATTATCGTATGGGTTAACTTCAAGGTCGGTTATAGCAATATTAGGTAGATTTGTAGAAAAGACTTCCCAGGTATTAGTATCATCGTTTCTGTGATAGACACCTAAAGCCGTGCCAACATAAATGGAGTTATTTGTGGTAAAAGGATGATGTTTTATAACAAGTTTTGACTCACCTGGTAAGTTACCCGTTATATTTTCAAATGTTAGACCTCCATCGATTGATTTATATACACCTCCTCCAGTATGGCCACTGCTTGGAAATTGAGGGTTAAATCCTGATGTAGTTACCCAAATAATATTACTATTTGAGCTATGTACTTCTATCGAGCTTATAAATGAACCTCCAATCTTGGTTTGAGCTGGAGTAAGTTTAGTAAATGATAGTCCTCTACTAGTACTTTTATAAAGAGTATCTCTTATAGAAAGATAAATATTATCATTGTTACTAGGGTCAATTTCAATTATCTCAATATTATCTTCAAAACCTTCATTTGACAATTTAGACCAAGAATTATTTTTTAACTCATATAACTGATCAAATCCGGCATATATATCACCTACTTTATTACTTACTAGTGGAGTTACCCAATTGCCTTGAACCGGACTAGCAGTAACAGTACTGCTATTTAACCCATTGTCATTAGTTACGGTTAATACACCTCCAAATTGAGTAAATCCGTAAAAAGTATTTTCATTAGTTGGGTCAGAAGCGGCATCCATACCATCTCCTCCATGATAATTATGCCAGATATCATTATTAAAGGAAAATCCACCATTATCTTGTAGGCCACCCGCTAGTTTTGATGAATTTCGTTTTGATACGGCAATCTTATAAAATTGACTGATTGATAAGTTTTCAGTTAAATCAGTAAAAGTTTCTCCCTTATCGGCTGACCTGTATATACCTCCATCAGTACCAGCATACAATACACCATTATAATACCTCATGAAGTGAATATCGGCATGAGTAAAACTTTCATTAACAACGCGCCAGTCATTCGTTTTTTCAAAATCATCTCCTTTATTAATCGACTTCCAAATGTCTAAAACACCAACATGCATAATTTCTGAATCCGTATCAGAAATACAAAAAGCCAAATCGTACCAAGCTTGATTACTGCCAAAAATATCATCGCCTTCTAAAGTCTTAATAAAAGAAGCCCCCTCATTAGTAGAAATATAAACCCCGTCGAACGCCCAATTTTGATTTCTTGACTTCGCGATTAAAAGATAAACATTATTGGGTTCGATGTTAGTTACTTCAACTCGCATTCTTCCTCTACTAGTTGCATTTGGCAGTCCCGAAGAAATTAAAGAGAAGTTATTGCCTCCATTTACCGATTTATAAAAAGCAGTACTCGAAACGGCATATATAGTATTTGGGTCATTCGGTTTTAATTTAAAATCGCGAATATGACCTTGAAGTTTTTGTGCCCAGCTTACACCTGCATTGTTAGATAAGAATAAACCATTACTTGTAGCCACCCAAACCTTACTTGAATTTGTGGGGTCGATAACTATTTCATTGCTAGAAATAGGGTCTCCCAAAATAGATCCGGTCAAATTCCAGGTGAGCCCACCGTCAGTTGATTTTAATACACCAATTGAATATGAGTCACCCCCATCATCATCTCCAGTAGAAATATAAATAATGTTAGAGTTGTTGGGGTCAATTGCGATACCAGATACTCCAATTTGTGGTAAGTGATCAGTTAGTGGAATCCAATTTACTCCAGAATCTGTGGATTTCCACAAACCTCCTGCTGGAGCACCTATATAAATAATGTTATCATCATTGGGGTCAACCATGATGGTGTTAATTCTGCCTTGCCCACTTTTACTAGACTGATCAAAAGGCCCTTTTTCTATCCAATTACTGATCGCCTTAGAAGATTTTTGTAGTTCAATTTTTTGTTGCCATGCTTCCCATAGACGCGCTGCAGGAGCTATGGTTCCATCATTTTGTAAATAGTGACTCCAGTGATATTCCCATCGTTTAAATGGTTTATATCCACTTCCTTTTTTATCTATGTCAATTCCAGAAAAGTATGACTCAGCTTTTCTAATAGATTGCTCGAATCTGCTATTAAATTTTGAGTTTTTAATGGAGCCAAAATTTTCTTCAAAAAGCGGTAACTGTTGAGAAGAAGCTAATTGCGATATAATAAGTAGAACTATTGAAAATATTCTTTTCATTCAATTTTCATGTGTTACAAATATAAAAATCAAATTATTAGATAATTAATAAAAACGAATTTTAACTTTAATTATTTGATGACTTGTTAAAAGTTGTCAATTCTTTTTCTAAATTTTCCTGACGAACGGTATTATTCAATTTATTAGTAATAGACGTAAAGACACTAATTAAATTACTTACTTCACCCTTAATTTCTTCATCGGTTAACTTTGGGATCTGTTGCATATCATATAACCGTAACGCAGTCGTATGTAGCACATTTAATCGTATTTTAAAATCAGGGTCATTAAATTTATCCACACGTATAGAATCTCTTAATTGTTGAGTCGCATTCGATAGCTCTTGAGCATTAGCAATAGCATTGGTTGTAGTTATATTATAATATTCACTAATAAGATTTTCTACGATAGTATATTCTTCCCATGAGTCAATCAATTTTCTGGATTCAGGATTTAAAACTTCTCCCAAACTATGTGTAATCTTGGTGTTTATATTTTCTTCATTAACGTCAATCTGATTTTCTAATTGTTTTTTGTCAGGATTAGTACAAGCAATAAGCAAGAAACTAAAAAGAAATAAAAGCCTGTAAAACATTGTAAAAAATTTCTAACAAATGTACTATTATTAAATAAATAAAAACTTAGGCTTATATATGGATTTCTATATATTTGTTTGCAGTTTATTAAAGAATGAAAAATAAAATACTTGTAATTGGAGCTTGTGGCCAGATTGGTTCTGAACTCACTATGAAATTACGTGAAATTTATGGTAATAACCATGTTATTGCTTCAGACATTGTAGCAGGCAAAGCAGATTTGATGTGGTCTGGTGATTTTGAAATATTGGATGCGACTGATAAGAATGAAGTAAAAGATACTATTCTTAAGTATGATATTAAGGAAGTGTATCTCATGGCGGCAATGTTATCTGGCACTGCAGAAAAATATCCTGATAAGGCTTGGAACCTAAACATGAACTCATTATTTCATGTGTTAGATTTAGCGAAAGACGGCCTAATAGATAAGATCTTTTGGCCAAGTTCGATTGCTGTTTTTGGACCAACTACACCACAAAAGGATACCCCTCAACATACGATTACAGACCCCACTACGGTATATGGCATTAGTAAGTTTGCTGGAGAAAATTGGTGCAATTATTATAAAAAAAGATTTGGCGTAGACGTACGAAGTATTCGTTACCCTGGACTTATCAGCTATAAAACATTACCTGGAGGAGGGACTACAGATTATGCTGTAGAAATTTTTCATAAAGCTTTGTCAGAAAACAGGTACACTTGTTTCTTAAAAAAAGATACTCGATTACCTATGATGTATATGGATGATGCTATAAAAGCCACAGTCAACTTAATGCAAACAGAACCTTTAAAGAATTTTACTTCTTATAATATTTCTGCTATAAACTTTACGCCGGAAGAATTAGCTATAGAGATTAAAAAGTACTTACCTGATTTTGAAATAGATTATAATCCTGATTTTAGACAAGCTATTGCAGATAGTTGGCCTCATTCAATTGACGACTCTCAAGCGAGAAATGATTGGAAATGGCAACATGATTTCAACTTAGAACTTATGACACAACACATGATTGAAAATTTAAAGCGTTAAATTTTCCTTGTATTGCTCGGTTTGTAAGTTTTTCTCTTTTTTAAGTCTAACCTTCAGAAATTACTTTTAATATGGAAACTATTATTGAAAATAGCTTGGGTAAATCAATGACTTATAAAGAATATAGAGATTTGGTAAAATCTTTATTGCTGGAAGGCAAATCTACCGGCAACACGCAGTCTGAGTCGCTGCTTAATTACAGTAAATTAAATGATTCAAGAATGAAACGACTAGATAAGACTACTAAGTTGTCTAATACAGTTGTTAATGTTGCTGAAGGCTTACAGGGAGAATATACCTGGTTAGTTTTAACCGAAGGATGGTGTGGAGATGCTGCTCAAACGTTACCAATAATTAATAAAATTGCCGAACAATCAGATAAAATTGACTTAAAAATAGTCTTAAGAGATGAAAATGAAGAACTGATGCGTCAGTTTTTAACAAATGGTAATAAATCTATACCAAAGCTTATTGCTATTAATAAAGAAACTAAAGAAATTGTGAATTCTTGGGGGCCGCGACCATCAATTGCAACCAAAATGGTGAGTGATTATAAAAGTCAACATGGCGCTTTAGATGATGAATTCAAAAAAGACTTGCAAATTTGGTATAATACAGATAAGGGTGATAATACGCAACAAGATATTTTAGAGCTACTCGAAGCTTCGTAATTGCTCTAAAAATTGTTCTATTGTTTGTGCTTTTTTAACTGAAAAATCTCCAATTTTTGTACGCTTTAAAGCTGAAAGATGCGCTCCCGAATTTAAAGCAATACCAAAATCATGTACCAAAGAACGAATATAAGCTCCTTTGCTACAAACTACTCTAAACTCTATTTTTGGTAAATCAATATTAGTAATTTCGAATTCAGAAATAGTAATTTTTCTAGATTTAATTTCAGTTTGCTTGCCTTCACGTGCAAGTTCATATAAACGCTTACCATCTTTCTTAATTGCAGAAAAAATAGGTGGTTTTTGATCAATTTCCCCAATAAAACCAGCGGTGGCTAGATGAATTAAATTTTCCGAAATGTGATCAATGGGAAAATGCATATCGATTTCTGTTTCTAAATCGTAAGATGGAGTTGTTGCTCCTAAAACAAATGTTCCGGAATATTCTTTTATCTGTCCTTGATAGATTTCAATTTTTTTTGTGAATTTTCCAGTACATATAATCAACAAACCAGTAGCTAATGGATCTAAAGTTCCTGCATGACCTACCTTAATTTTCTTTAACCCAAATTTCTTTTTAATTGCCCAACGTAGCTTATTTACCACTTGAAAAGAAGTCCATTCTAATGGCTTATCAATTAAAAGAAGTTGTCCGTTTTTAAAATCTTCGGCAGTCATAAGAGCTCTTATTTTGCTTGAAATAAGTTTATCGTGTAATCTAATAATTCTGTTCCACCAATTTTACCATGTCCAGGAATCACATACTTTAAATCTGGATAAGTTTCTTTTATTCTTTTTACGGTATTTGGCCAGGCAACAGTATCAGCTTCTTCAATATATCCTTTTTTGGCGTTGATACTTTTTATGATGCACCCTCCGAATAACATTTTTTCAGATGGAATATAACTTACAATATTATCATAAGTGTGCCCCTTGCCAAAAAAAGCATTTATTATTTTTTTACTCCCTATTTCCAATTCTAGTTTCTTTGAAAATCCATTTTTTGGCACCTCAATAAGCGTATCTTTTGTTGCGAAATTTATCGTTAAATTATTGGCGTAAGATTCAATATTTTGATGGTGAAACTCTAAAAGTCCTCCAAGACAGTCATCATGAGCATGCGAAACAATTACGGCTTTAATTTTAGATTTTAGTTCGGTTTGTACCCAATTAATTAATTCTTTGGCTCCTTGATTGGTAGTTGGGCTGTCAAAAATAATGGCTTCATCATTAGAAAAAAAGACTAAACCATTACATGCCACTTTTCCAAAGCTTTCAGTTTCAACATACGAAACATGTTTATAGGTATTAGGAGTAATACGCTTTATTTTTAGAATACTAGAAGAATAACTTGTAGCGGTCTCTTTTTTATTATCGCAAGAAATAAAAACAATGAATGCCAGTATAACGAGGTTTTTCATGCTATAAATCTATGTTAGAAACGAGTACGCTATAGCTATTGAGCCAACTAATGCACAGTAAATAGCAAAATAAGAAAGTTTACTTTTTTTGACTAATGCGATCATCCAGTTACATGCAAATAAGCCAGAGATAAAAGCTGCGATAAAACCAAGACTCATGATACCAATTTGAGAAGATTCTAAGCCAATGCCTCCTCCAATAATATCTTTGGCTACTTTTCCAAAAATCAATGGAACTACCATTAAAAAAGAAAAGCGTGCGGCTTTGGTTCTATCGATTCCCAATAGAACAGAAGTCGAAATAGTAGCACCTGAGCGCGAAATACCGGGTAACATAGCAATTGCTTGAGAAATACCAACTATAAAAGCACTATTGTAAGAGACATCCTTATTCGTGTTTTTAGCCTTATCTGCAAGTAATAATAGTACTGCAGTTATTAAAAGCATAAAACCAACTAATAAAATCTTACCACCAAAAAAAGATTCCAACTGCGCTTCAAATAAAACACCTATTAAAACGGCTGGTAACATAGAAACAAGAATCTTTATTGAAAATTGAAATTCTTCGTTCCATTTAAATTGAAGTAATCCTTTTATAATTTCGCTAACTTCTTTTCTAAAAACGACAAGCGTGCTTAAAGCTGTAGCAAAATGCAGTATTACCGTAAATGTTAAGCTTTCTTGGGGTAAAGATTCATCTCCAAAGATGGCCTTTACAAGCTCTAGATGACCACTTGAAGAAACTGGTAAAAATTCAGTTAAGCCTTGAATAATTCCAAGGATAATTGCTTCTAAGTAACTCATTAATTTTCTTTCTTAGGATTCGCCAGTATGGCATAGATCTCAATAACAAAACCAATAATTACTAAAGTAGGAGCTAAACGAATTCGTCTAAAATTATAAATTTCTTCATTAAATACCTTTGGATCATCGCTACCACCTCCGGCCATAAGAATAAAGCCTAAAGCTATAATTAATAGACCAATGAGCATAATAATATAATTGCGCTTTCCAAACAAGAATTCGCTCTGTGATTTCTTTTGTTTTTTATCTTTTGCCATTTTAGTAATACAATTGATCTGTTCGTAAATTTAAGAAGCGTTGTGTAGCAAAAAACGCACTAATCCAAGTAATTAATAGCCCTGCCAATAAAACTGCAGCAAAGAGAATGCTTAGGCTTTTAATGTCTTTTAAAAGGCTAAATTCTGGAAAGTAATCATTAAGATAATAAACTGCCACAGCTAAACCTGCCAATGCTATAAGGGCACCAATTACCCCAAGCTTAATACTACTCCAAATAAAGGGCCTCCTAATAAATCTTTTAGTCGCTCCAACCATTTGCATTGTTTTAATGGTAAAGCGTTTTGCATAAATTGATAAACGGATAGAGTTGTTTATTAATAACATTGCAATCAACGCGAATATGGTACTAAAAATTAATACCCACATACTTATTTTTCTGACATTATCAGTAAGTAAACCAATCAAGGGTTTATCATAAGAAATTTCAAAAACAGCATCATTAATTGAAAGTTCTGTTTCAATTTCATTCATTTTTTCTGGAGTAACATAATCGGCCTTAACAAACAAATCAAATGAATTTTTCAAAGGATTATAACCTAAGAATTCCATGAAATCTTCACCATTTTCTTTTTTAGCAATCTCTGCAGCATTTTCTTTAGAAATAAAGGCTAATGATTTTGTATAATCTTTTTGTTTGAGGATACTTTCAAAGCTCTCTCGCTCGCTCTTATCAACTTCATCTTTTAAAAAAATGGTAATAGAAGCCTGTTCTTTAAAATAATCAGATATCTTTTTGGTATTCAATACTAATAGCCCCAGTAATCCTATTAAAAATAATACAAAAGCGATACTAATGACTGCAGAAAAGTATGAAGAACGTAATCTGCGTTTTTGGTATTTGTCAAATGAAGTGCTCAATTAAATGTATACGTTAAGATTGTTGTTTTTTGAAGACGCAATATACAAACTTTTAGGTCTTTTATTTTTTATCTTTTTCAGGATTATCCTGACACAATTCAATAAGCACCCCATTGGTACTTTTAGGGTGTAAAAAAGTAATTAATTTATTGTCGGCCCCTTTTTTTGGTGTTTCGTTTAATACTTTAAACCCTTCAGCTTGCAAACGTTTTATTTCTTCTTTAATATTATCAACAGCAAATGCAATATGATGAATCCCTTCGCCTTTCTTCTCTATAAATTTTGCAATTGGACTATTAGGGTTTGTAGCTTGTAAAAGTTCAATCTTATTTGGTCCCGATTTAAAAAATGAAGTTTTGACCCCTTCACTTTCTACTTCCTCTATTTTATAATGTTTTTTTCCAAAAAGTTGAGCAAAAAGCGAATTAGAATCTTCTAAATTTTTAACAGCTATGCCAATATGTTCTATTTTTTTCATTTATTTAATATTCGAGTGATGATATTTCACAGCTTTACTAAAATTTAAGAATAGTGCGAAATTATAATAATCACCAAAAATATAGAATTTATAATGGTTTTTAAGCGTATTTTTGCACTATGGAAACGAATAGACAAAAAAAGATAGCAGGTGTTTTGCAAAAAGACCTAGTTGATGTATTGCAAAAAGCTGCAAGAGATGGAATGAAAGGTGTGCTGATATCAGTTACAAAAGTAAATGTGACAAGTGATCTATCTCAAGCCAAAGTGTATTTGAGCGTTTTTCCGAATGATAAAAGAGATGAGTTGCTTGAGGGAATCAAGTCTAATACATCCTTAATTCGCCATGAATTAGCACAACGAACGCGCAATCAGCTTCGCCGTGTTCCAGAATTACTTTTTTATGTTGATGACTCGTTAGATTATATTGAAAATATTGATAATTCCTTACGAGGAAAAGATATCGACCCAATTAAGAATCCCGATGTGTTAGATAATAGAAAGAAAATTTAGTTGAACTTTTCTCTTTACATAGCTAAGCGATACTTATTCTCTAAAAGTAATAATAATGCCATTAATATAATTACCATTATTGCCACGGCTGGAGTAATTGTTGGAGCGGCCGCATTGTTTATTGTTTTATCTGTGTTTTCTGGCTTAAAGAATTTTAGCTTGGATTTTATTCGAGTTTCTGATCCCGATATAAAAATAACTTCCACGAAAGGGAAGTCATTTTTTTTTACTGATTCAATAGCCGAGACATTGCAAGAACCAGATATTGCATCCTATACAAAAGTAGTAGAAGAGAAGGCATTTTTTAGTTATCATGAAAAACCGCAAATAGCCAAAATAAAAGGAGTTGATGAAAACTATTTATCGGTTAATAATATTGATACAGCCATTTATGTTGGTGATTGGATCGATCCGAGTATATCTAATTCGGCAGTAATTGGCAATGGTATATCTTCTTCCTTATCTCTGGGAACCTATGATGTAATTGAACCGTTAAAAGTTTATGTCCCAAGACCGGGTAAAGGTTATATAAATAATCCTAAAAACGCATTTAACCAATTTAACTTGCAGCCAACAGGTGTTTTTAAGCTTACGGAAGAGCTAGATAAGCAATATGTTTTTGCAAATTTAAAGCTTGCACAAGGTTTATTGAACTATAAAGCTGATCAAATCTCTGCCATAGAAATAAAGTTGCAGAAAGGTGTAAGTAGCGATGGGATAATTGAAAGATTGATGACAAAACTTGGACATGGTTTTGTTATACAAACCAGAGCACAGCTCAATGCCGTTTTTTATCGAATGATTAATACCGAGAACCTAGTGTCATATCTTGTCTTTACGCTTATACTTATTATTGCGTTATTTAATGTTGTTGGAGCTATGGTAATGATGATTTTAGATAAACGCGAAAATTTAGCAACGCTATTTAATCTTGGAGCTACAATTAAAGATATTCGTAAAATATTCGTTTTACAAGGGTTCTTGTTATCATCTTTCGGGCTCATTATTGGTCTGACATTAGCTATTGTTTTCGTTTTACTTCAAAAACAATTTGGACTTATTATGATTACACCGTCTTTAGCATATCCTGTAGAATTTAAACTAATGAACGTACTTATCGTGATTTTAACGATTTCCCTACTAGGATATTTAGCTGCAAAAATTGCGAGCGCGCGTATTTCAAAAAAAATTATTCAATAAATTTAACAGTAAATAATGTTACAAAATCGGTCAGGAAACGTCTGATTTTACGTCATATATTTAAGAATTACTAACTTTGTTAGTTAAAACCGTGCGGTTATGAAAATAATTGAATCAGATATAACGAAAGATTTGGAATTACCCTTACAGTTGTTTGTCAGCTTTAAGGAAGTATTTGAATTTTTTAAAAAATATACAGAAGATAAACAGCATCCATATTATAAGTCTGCTAAACAAATCATAGAACATTTGGGTCAGTTTCCTGAGCTTATAGAAGGTTTTACTGATCCTTCATTGTTGAAGAAATATGAAGATGAGATCGATTTAATGCTAGATGGTTTATTTCCTGAGATTTTAACTTTAAATGAGATAAAAGCGGCTAGTATTCCATTTTCATTTACTTCTTTTAAGTTTACACAACGCTTTGAGAATATCTTAGATAATGCAGGAGATGACTACGAATTTAAGATCAGAAACTTTGAAGAAGATCAAATGTATATCATGGCATGTACAATGATTTTAACTTTCTACCATCAAAAACCTATAGATTTAAAACGACCTTTCTTTTTTGATATACCCGATAAGAAAGCGGGTGTAATGAAACATTATAGAGTTGCTTTTAATGGTGATTTCATGGACATCACTGCTACGGAGGAAGCTCCAGAAATTACAGAAGATGATATTAAGCTGTTATTAGATAATTATAATAATGTAGATGTTTGGAAAGAAAAGTTCCCTCCAAATAGTTATATTTTTAAAGGATTTGGGCTAATGAGCTTGTTTGATGTAACGGCCGATGAAACGTTGTCATCTATAAAAGAAAATTTACTAAGAACAGATAATAATGTTGTAGTTGATTTGCAGCAAAACTTAAGAGAGTTCTATAACATTAAAGATTTAATGCTTGGTTATTCAATTTTTGATTCAATGAATACGCAATTATGTGAAACCACAGCTAAAAAATCTGAAAGTTTAATTCTAAGTCAAGATGCCAAAATTTCGTGCAGCCAAGATTATTTTTGTCAAGGTGTTATAGATAGTGTCTTTAAGAAGCATGAAATAATTACTATTTCTGATGTTGAAAGCTATGGACGTATGACAAATCAAAATCCTTTTTATAAAAATTTAAAATCAAAGGGGATTGGCAGTATTATTTTAGTGCCTATTAAGGCAACGTCTAACGATGATCTGGCATTATTAGAAATAGCATCGCCAAGACCTTATGAATTAAATTCGGTAAATCAACAAAAGTTGCGAGATATAATTCCGGTATTTAAAACGGCTGTTGAAAGATCTGCAGAAGAACATCAAAATGTTCTAGAGGCTACGATACAAGAACATTATACGTCTATTCATCCTACGGTTAAGTGGCGTTTTTATGATGCAGCAGAAAAATATCAAAACGATATGTTTAATGGAGTAGAATCTCCTCAATTAGATGATATTGTTTTTCATGATGTAGTTCCATTATTTGGTCAATTAGATATAAAAGGATCTTCTTTAGCGAGAAATACGGCTATAAAGCATGATTTAACTACCCAACTTACTTTGGCGATCAATGTGCTAAAAGAAGCTGATCAAGAAGAGCCGTTACCTATTTATGAAGAATTAAAGTTCCGTGTGAGCGAATATTTAACCGAAGTTAAGGAAGGCTTAAAAGCAGGAGATGAAGTGGGTATTTTAGATTTTTTGAAACGAGAGATCTACCCTGTTTTTAATCATGTTAAAAAGATCAACGAGAAACTATCCAAACTGGTTAAGGTGTATATGGATCGTCTAGATAGTAAATTACATGTGGTTTATGAAGAAAGAAAAGATTACGAAAACAGCGTAACCTTATTAAATGAAAAGTTGGCCAATTATATTGATAAAAAACAAGAAGAAGCGCAACTAATGTTTCCGCATTATTTCGAACGATATAAAACAGATGGAGTTGAGTACAATATGTACATCGGTCAATCATTGGTTAAGCATGAAGAATATGATTCACTGTATTTGTACAATCTACGTTTATGGCAATTACAATTAACATGTGAAATGGAAAATGTTGCTTATAAGCTTAAGGATGAAATGGATCATGAATTAAGAGTTGCTTCATTAATTTTAGTACATAGTAATCCGATGGCTATTAAGTTTAGAATGGATGAGAAACAGTTTGATGTTGATGGCGCTTATAATATACGTTACGAGATTATTAAAAAGCGAATAGATAAAGCACATATTAAAGGTACCAATGAGCGATTAACAATTCCTGGTAAAATAGCGATTGTGTATTCTCAAGATAAGGATGCCGTTGAGTACTTAAAATACATTAAATATTTACAGTCTAAAAACTTATTAGGTGAAGTTGAGCAATTAGTTCTAGAAGACTTACAAGGAGTTTCCGGATTAAAAGCTTTGCGAGCTGAGGTGATTTATCAAAAAGATTTTAATGAAAAATCTACAATTACAATTGATGAGTTAATTGAAGATATACAGGCGTAATAGTTTTAATGATATCTAATAAAAAACAACCTCTATTGAGGTTGTTTTTTTATACATTAGGTACATCTTGCATTTGAAATGAGACAGCAAAAGCAATAACACTTACTACAATGCCAATTATAAAAACGGTATAAGTTGTACGTAGTAAATTATATTTTCTGTTAAGAACCAATCCTAAAAAGTAAAGATCTTTGGTTAATGAACTATATAGGTAATCGCGATCTTTCATCATTTCTTCCATTGCCCATTCGAAATCATTTAATTTCATTTGGTGGAAATTTCCGAAAAATAATAAGTTTACTTTTTTATTATTAACATCTTCTTTGGTGAATTTTCCTTTAGTCACATTTGGCCGTGTAGCTAAAACAGATAAAACAATAGATGCCACTGTAAAAAGTGTAAAAATAATTGTAGGTGCTATTAGATATTGATTTGAAGGGTTATCTAATTTAGACAAAAGGTTTGATAGCACTAAAGAAATAATAATTGCATTAACCGAGAGTAAAATGTTTGCTTTGGTATCGGCAATGTCGCTTAAAGTAATGTGATTTCTTAATGCCACACGAAACATAGTTTCTATACCTCGCTCTGGCAATTCTACCTTACTTTTCTTAAAAGCTAATTCCTCTTTTTTCTGCTTCAGTTTATTGTTTTCTTGCTGTAATTTTTTAAATGATTTCAAAAGTTGCGCAAGGTTTTTACCTTTTTGTTTATCCCATGAAGTAGAGGCAATATCAGAGTAAAATCGATGTTTATTAGTTAAGAAATCGATGTTTTCACTTAGCCACTCACTTTCATTTAATTTTCTATCTTTAGTTAATTCCCACTCTTTACGAAGTAATTCAGTAAGTTCCGTAAAACTTTTACTACCAATATGTGAGCAATCAGCATCGCAAAGAATTTTTTCTAGCTCCGTTTTAGGCGCATTACCCATTTTCGTTGCTAAAATAAGATTGGTAACATTTTTTATTGTTTTCTCTGATGCTTCATGTTGTTTTAAAAAAGCAGTAGCAATTTCCACTCCTTTTTCTTCATGATCATCAATTTGCTCCGTATATCCAGTATCATGAAACCAAGCTGCTAATAGTAGTTCGGAAGCATCATCACCTGTCAATTGAGCGGCTTCAATTAATTCTTGTGTTTTTTCAACTACACGTAAGGTATGGGCAAGATTATGATATACAAAAGAATTGTCTAAATGATCATTAAGATGATTAATAACAAATTTCTTTGAAGCAGCTAACAAGTTTTCCATAAATGTTTTTTTAGTGAGATAAAGATAAAAATTTAAAATTCAAGCGGAGAAATTAGATTAATTAAGGCCATACTTATCTAACAAGAACTTTTTAAATTTTTGAGTGTTTTTAATATTTCCTCTTATTAGTGACAAAAATAAACTATCTAAAATTTCATTTAATAGCATGGCTTCGTTTTTTGGATCATCATAACCAAGTTCTTTAAAAGCATTTTGAGAATGATCAATAAAGGGTTGCATCTTTTTTTGATCGTAGTATTTGTCGTTCATTTTTAATAGGTATTGCAGGCGCCAATAATGATATTCTGATTTTGGTATTTTAAAAGGAGCGTTTATCGCTTTTGTTAAAATCTCTTTAGGGTCGTTTTCCATCAAGATTTCACCAAACTCTTCATTCAATTTTTCTTGCAAATCATTAATTAAGTGATCTAATAATCCTTGTTTATTTTTAAAATGTTTAAAAATTAATCCTTCCGAAACCTTAGCATTCCTAGCAATTTTTATTGTAGAAGTACCATTAAATCCATCTTCAGCAAAAAGCTTTAGGGCTGCCTTTATAATTCGTTCCTTTTTATCTGTCATGGTTTCTTTTTGTTTTATAAAGAAATAATTGTAAATTTAAAGTTCAAATGTAAGTTTTATTTTTTAATTAAAAAGTGAGTACTTACTTTTATAATAACTTTAACATAATATGAAACAAACACATCTTTGGTTTTTATTCACCTTTGCCTTGTGCGGCACCCTTATAATGGCTGCTAACTATTCAAAACTAGAAGGTGATAATTATGTCGCTTTAGAAAAGAATGATATTCTTGATTCTAATATTAATAAGGAAAATTTTGATAAGATGATGGATGTGCTTACCCATAAGAGATGCATGAATTGCCATCCAAATGACAATATTCCGAAACAGGGCGAAGATAGTCATCCTCATTATTTTGGGATGTCTCGAGGAAATAATAATTTAGGATACCAAGCTACAAAATGTACAACCTGCCACCAAACAGAAAACAATAATTATTCTGGCGTTCCTGGAGCTCCTGAATGGAGCTTGGCACCGGCACAAATGTTTTGGGAAGGTTTATCACGTAAAGAAATTGCTGAATCTATGATGGATCCTAAACGCAATGGTGGAAGAACTGCTAATGAAACCATGCATCATCTTACAGAACACGAATTAGTTTTGTGGGCTTGGGAACCTGGGGTTGACGCTGAGGGTAACCTAAGAGAAGAACCACCTGTGCCTAAAGATGAATATATTAAGGCTGTTAAGCAATGGTTTAAAGACGGAGCAATAATTCCCGAGCATTAGAAAATAATAGAACGTATTAAAAAAACTTTTAAATGAAAATATCTTTTCAGGTTAATGAACAACCTCAAACAATAGAAGTAGAAGATGTAAATACACCTTTATTATGGGTAGTAAGAGATGTCCTACAACTTAAAGGTACGAAATTCGGATGCGGTAAAGCGGCTTGTGGAGCTTGCACCTTGCACATTGACGGGCAAGCAATTAGATCTTGTTCCTTTCCTGTGCATTTAGCCGAAGGAAAAAAAATTACAACCATTGAAGGCTTAGGAACTCCAGAAAATCCGCATCCTGTTCAGCAGGCATGGATTGATGAAATAGTACCACAATGTGGTTATTGTCAACCAGGGTTTATTATGGCAACAGCAGCCTTATTAAATGAAAACCCTAATCCAACGGATGAGGACATTGATAAAAATATTATCAATGTATGTAGATGTGCTACTTACTATAGAATGCGAAAAGCCATTCATAGAGCTGCTGAGCTTAAGAGCAATTCAAACAAAACAATAAATTCTTAAGCTATGAGTAAAGAGAAAAAAACAAAAAAGAAAATCTCTCGACGCAAATTTTTAGTTAGAGGCGGTTTAGGAACCTTAGGAGTTTTGGCAGTTGGAACATATGCATTTAGAAATCCAATTCGAAGAAGCATGTTAAGCTATTTGAACTCGGCGGATATGGCATACATGGGCAGCGGAATTGAGCCCATGATTTGGTTTGAGGTTAATGAAGATAATACGATTACTTTACATTCACCTAAAGTAGAAATGGGACAAGGTACATTTACTAGCTTAGCTCAAATGGCAGCCGACGAATTAGACGTTTCTATGGATCAAATTAACGTAGTTCATGCAACAACAGCTACCGGAAATATTGATATGATGAGCACAGGAGGAAGCACTTCGGTTGCAAGTTTGTGGCAACCATTACGCGAACTTGCTGCTACAACCAGAGAAATGGTAAAATCTGAAGCAGCAAAAAAACTTGGTGTTGATGCAGCAAGTTTAACAGTAGCTAACGGAGTTATTTCTGGAGGAGGAAATACAATGACCTACGCAAATGCCGTAAAGGGTGTTACCGAGTGGAAAGTGCCAGATACTCCTAAATTAAAGGAAATAAATGAATATAAGTTCGTTGGTAAACCTTTGCCACGTATTGATCTAAAAGCAAAAGTCTTTGGGGAACCAATTTTTGGCATGGATGCAGAAATGCCAGAAATGTTATATGGTGCAGTAGTTAGGGCAACTCATATTGGTGCAATATTTAAATCGGCGGATACTTCTGAGGCTGAAAAACTTCCGGGTGTGATAAAAATTGTTGAAGAAAATGATTTTGTGGGCGTAGTAGCCAAGTCATATATTGAAGCTCTTAATGCAAAAAATGCGATTAAAGTAGAATGGCAAGCAAATACTACTTTAAATACGAGTGACATCGAAGAAATGATGAAGGTTGGTAATGGTAATGCTACAATTATTCAGAAGCAAGGTTTAGATATAAGCAATGACAAGGAAGTTCTTACCATGGAATTTAAAAGCCCAATTGGCGCTCATGCTCAAATAGAACCAAATGGAGTAGTTGCTTCAGTAGAAGACGATAAAGCCACTATTAAAATTTCCACTCAGGTAATAGGTATGACCAGAAAGGAGGTAGCAAAACGCCTTGGCTTTGACGAAGAAAACGTAAATGTTATTCCTACTTATTTAGGTGGTGGTTTTGGGCGTAGATTGCATACTCCACATGCTGTACAAGCCGCAGTTATGTCAAAAGCCGTTGGTAAGCCGGTAAAATATTTCTTTACAAGAAAAGAGGAGTTTCAGCATGACATGTTCCGCCCACCTACCCATCATATACTTAAAGGAAAACTAACAAAAGATGGAGGTATAGATAGTATTAAACACGAATTCTCTAGCGGTGATGTAGCAATTGATTCAGCATTATTACCAGGATTTGCAAATACTATTTTAGGAGCCGATATTGGAGCTATTCGAGGAGGTTTTTGTCAGTATGGAGCAATACCTAATATTCGTTCTATTTCTTGGCATGTTGAGCTACCCTTTGCTACAAGTTGGTGGCGTAGTTTAGGTCTACTTGCTAATACGTTTGCTTGGGAAAGCATGATGGATGCCTTAGCAGAAAAAGCAGGAAAAGACCCCGTGGATTTCCGTTTAGCCCATATACAAGATGATGAAGCTGGTAACCGACTAAAAGCGGTTATTAAGGCAGCTGCAAATAAAGCGGGCTATAGAGATAAAGCTTACAATAATCGAGCTATGGGATTTGCAGCATCTACAGATGCCGGCACTCCTTGCGCCCAAGTTGTTGAAGTTTCTATTGAAAATAGTCAAATTAAAGTACATAAAGTTACCTGCGCTATGGACCCTGGAATCGCGGTTAATCCTGATCAGGTAAAAGCACAATGTGAAGGAGCCATTCTTATGGGAATGAGCGCTTCTTTATTTGAGCGGATGTTTGTAGAAAATGGGCAGCTACGCCCAATAATATACGGTCCTTACAATATGACATTAATGAAACATGCTCCTAAAGAGATAGATGTTGTTTTACTCCAGGGTATCGATAAACCTGGACCAGTTGGAGAACCACCACTTGGTCCAATTGGAGCTGCAATAGCAAATGCCGTTTATAGATTAACAGGGGAAAGATTACATAACTTGCCTTTACAATTATCATAAAATTACGTTAACACTATAGAATTAGGTAAGGTTTTTATATAGATTTTACCTAATTTTATTTTTTACAGGGATGACACACGAGTTTAAAGAAATAATAGAGCAGGCGATAGTCAATCAACAAAAAGGCCTAAAGTCGGTATTGGCAACCGTAGTCTACTTAGAAGGGTCTTCATATAGAAAACCAGGAGTACGGATGCTTATTGATGAGCAAGGTGGGATGGTGGGTGCAGTTAGTGGTGGTTGTGTTGAAAAGGAGGTGTTTCGAAGAGCAAAATCGGTTTTTGACAATGGTAAATCTAAGGTTATGGCTTATGATGGCCGTTATCGCCTAGGATGTGAAGGAACACTCTATATTTTAATTGAATCAATGGTCATTGAAGAAAATTTATCACAAGCGTTTAATGAAAATTTGATAGCCCGCAAGGAATTTATTATCGATTCTTATTTTCAAAAAGAAGATGAAATTATTGGCAATTTTGGCTCTATTCTTAGATTTAAGAATGGCGATACATTTACTTTTGGAACTGGTATTGATAAAAACCTTCAAGTTTTCTCTCAAGAGCTACAACCTTTATTCAGATTGCTAATAATAGGTGGTGAGCACGATGCCGTTGCCTTATGTAAAATGGCATCTCTTTTGGGGTGGCAGGTAGATGTAATTACTTCAATGAACGATCCTAAGCGTTTGGCTGATTTTCCAGGAGCATTTTCTGTAGTCGGACAGTCACCAGATACCGTAGATTTTACAGATATTAATGAAAATATGGCGATCGTTATAATGAATCATAGCTATGTGCAAGATTTGAGATATACTGTAAAACTTACTGAGCGCAGTATTAAATACATCGGTATTTTGGGAGCAGCGAAACGTAGAGAACGTTTGTTTAATGAATTGTTTGATTTTGTTCCTGAAGTTTCTGAAGAATTTTTAGAATCAATCTATACACCAGCAGGACTTAATATCGGGGCCGAAACTCCAGAAGAAATAGCCCTGTCAATACTAGCAGAAATACAAATGGTCATCAAAGAAAAAGAGCCATTTTCTCTTAGAAAAGTTACAGGAAAGATCAATGTCTAAAACTGCTATTTTAATTCTAGCTGCAGGATCATCTTCCCGAATGGGAAAAATAAAACAGCTTCTTCCATATAAAAATACTACCTTATTAGGATGGGCTATTGATCAAGCGAAACAATCTCTTACAGACGAAGTTGTTTGTGTTTTAGGCGCTAATTTTAAAGAAATAGAAACTTCAATTAATGATGAACTAAACATTGTTTACAATTTAAATTATGAAGAAGGGTTGAGTTCTAGTATTGTTAGCGGAATTGATAAATTACAAAATAGAGATGCAATACTTATTATACTTGCAGACCAACCTCATGTCACAACAGATTATTTAAATAAATTTTTAGAAAACCATGTTAAACACCCTCATAAAATAATTGCTTCAACTTATGGGAGTACTATCGGTGTGCCAGCACTATTTCCTAAAAAATATTATCCAGATTTACTACAACTACAAGGTGATAAAGGAGCTAAAGCATTCTTAAATCAATATCGTTCTGAAATAGTAAAGATAAATTCAGTTAATCTTAAAGATATTGATACACCTTCTGATTATCAAAAATTAAATTAAATGTATCCGTATCATAATAAAATAAAACAACGTATTAAGAATGGCGAACTTACTAAATATGAGTATGTAGACGAGTACAATAGTATTGCTCCTTGTTTATTACTTTATTTTAACACAGAGCCTTATATCCGCCCTATTCGAGAACACAGATTTAAAGAATATGAGTTAATTTTAAAGAGATAGGTTACTACTTTTATTGGATCCATGGTGCTTTTGTACTTTCTGTGGTAAGCATGCATAAATCCGAATTCCTTGTCTACTAGATAAACGTAAAGCTTTAATTCACTTTTAAGTATTAGGTTTAGACTGAATGCCTAAAAGTGTTTTGTCCAATTTGTTTTAGATATACTGCTTTATTTTAGTATATTATAAAACCTAAAACTAGCCTTAGATTTAAATGAATTTTAAATATGTTAATTTTAAAAATCGAGGAAGTCTATTTTTAACAGACTTTAATTGCGCCTCTTTTGATAAACGACTAGGTGAAGGTGATTTTTATAAAATCATTTGGGCAAAAGATAATGATCTTGATTTGGCCATTGATGGGTATCATTTAAATATTAAAAAGGGACATATTATATTTTGTACGCCGTTAAATAAATTATATATAGAACCCTATACTCAAGGAGCAATTTCATATATTTTTAATAGAGATTTTTATTGTATTAGAGACCATGATAGTGAAGTTTCGTGTAATGGCTATTTGTTTTTTGGTTCTTCAAAACCACCAATTGTAGAGTTGACTAAAAAGGAACAGAAAAGCTTCAATTTGCTTTTTATGTTTTTTGAAGAAGAATTTGAAAATAAAGATCATATACAAGGAGAAATGCTAATGGTTTTATTAAAAAGGCTTCTTATTATGTCTACTAGGATAGCTCGTAAAAATTTACCAAACCCAAAAATAGAAACTAAGAAATTAGATTTGGTGAGAAGGTTTAATATTTTAGTAGAAACCCATTTTAAAGAGAAACATAAAGTTACTGACTATGCTGAAATGCTTCATAAATCTCCTAAAACCTTATCAAATCTATTTAACAAGTCTTATAACAAATCTCCACTTCAAGTAATTAATGAAAGAATAACTTTAGAAGCAAAAAGATTATTGATGTTTTCCGATAAAAAAACGCAACAAATTGCTTACGAATTAGGTTATTCGGAAGTTGGTCATTTTTCAAAATTTTTTAAGAAACATACGGGTTTGTCTCCTAAACAATATAAAGAATCAAAGGCTTCATAACAATTAGGAAAAATGTATAAGAAGTAAGGAACTATCCTCATTTCAATCCGTTAAACCTCACCATAGTTTTGCTGTAATAATCCTTTAAAGGGTATGCAGCAGATAATAGATATACAAATTAGGAATATTGAGAAAAATATATTTTCATTTAGAGAGTATAGAGATCAATTATTACATATTGTCAATTCACAGCAATATCATATTATTTTTTTTGATAAAGCTTGTGAATGTGAAGTCAATTTTAAAGCATGTAAAGCAGAAAATACTCAAGTATTATTTCTAAATGCTTCTGATATTTTTTTATGTAAAACAAAGGGGGGTGTAATTTCTCAGTTAAGTTTTGATTTCAATCTTTTTGATAGGGAGCATTGTGAAACTCAACGAATGATAAATGGTTTGTTGTTCGACAGCTTATTGAACTGCAATCTTTTAAAATTTAATGTCAAAGAACTTTCAAAGTTTAAATCTCAGCTAAATAGAATAATATCATTTCAAAATGAAAGGGATTATGAAAATTTAGAAACATCTTTTAAAGAACTTATAATTCAATTAATTCACAATAGACATCAACAATCGTTTTCTGAGACTGTAATTTCAAAAGATCATCAAGCCGTTTACAAATATCTTTCTCTAATAAATGAGCATTTTAAAATGGAGCACAATGTATTTGTATATGCGCAAATTCTAAGGGTACAACCTAAGATTTTAACAAAGATTTTTTCTGACCTAAAAATTAATAACCCGAAGAGTTATTTAAATAAGAGAATACTATTAGCTGCAAAAAAAATATTGGCATATAGCACAAATAAGTCAACTGAGATTTCGTATGAAATCGGATTTAACGAACCAGCTTATTTTGCTCGCTTTTTTAAAAAAAATACAGGCGTTACACCTAAACAATTTAGAGCACAAAGAAAGGCCTCAAAATCAATTAATTAAAAAGAAAAATGTCCAGTAAATTTTAACAGTCATCAAGTAATTTTAACATTCATAAACTAAAATAATCGCATTATGCTTATCAAACTAAAAAGAGTATTCTTATTAATCGCTGTTCTGGCTTTGTTTTCTTGTAATAATGAAAAGCAAGATTACAAAAAGGTGTCTTATTATACCTTTAATGATAAAGGAGAATTAGATCGTCCACAAGATTATCGTACTTGGGTTTATGTTGGTACACCAACTACACCAAATGACATGAATAATGGAAAAGCACCATTTCCAGAATTTCACAACGTATATATTGACCCTATGAGTTATGATTATTGGAAGAAGAATGGTACATGGCGAGATGGTACGATATTAATTAAAGAATTGGTAAGTGTGGGGACAAAAGCTGCTGTAAGCGGTAATGGTTATTTTATGGGTGAGTTTATAGGTTTAGAAGCTACTATAAAAAGTAAAGAACGTTTTCCAGATGAGCCAGGTAATTGGGCTTATTTTAGCTTTACTAATCCTGGCGGAAATTTAAAAGCTACGGGCAAGGCGTTTGAAACAAATCAGTGTAACGCATGCCATAATGCAAGTGCGAAAGATGATTTTGTATTTACGCAACATTACCCGGTATTAAGTGCAGCAAAGGCAGTTGGTGAAGGTATAATACCAGAGAATGTCGCAAAAAGAGCAGCTTCAGAAGTAAATGCTTTTTCAGATGCCGGTACTTGGGATCCTACAGCACCAACACCAGATGGTCTTGATCTCGAAATTCCATTAGATAAAGACAAATTATTCGCATACTTGGTTTCAAAAAAATATCAAGAATTTAAAAATCAAGAAACAAAGTTGCATCCTTCATTAGGGCCACACACAAAATTAGGCCTACCAGTTAAAGTATTTATGAACGATAAAATTGCAAAGTCATTAAAAGAAGGTAATACAGAGCATCCCATGGGTTCAGGTATCATCAAAGAAATGTATGACAATGATGAAAAACTTGCTGGTTGGGCAGTAATGATGAAAACCCAAGACAAATCAGAAGATGGCACTGGCTGGTTTTGGTATGAAGTAACCAGCATAGATGATAAAAATGCAATTGCAGCCATCGGTAACGGTGTGAAAGGTTGTACGAGCTGTCATACAATCGGTAATGATATGGTAAGAACAGTATTTCCTCTAAAATAAAATAACGAATCAGATAAAATTAAAATTATGAATTATAAGAATTTAAGCTTAGTAGTAATGGTCTTTTCTCTATTACTAATATCATGTACAGACAAAAAAAAAGGTGGAGATTATAAAAAGGTTTCTTATTTTACTATGAATGCCGAAGGTGACCTTGTACGTCCAACAGACTATAGAAGTTGGGTATATGTGGGTACGCCATTAACACCAAATGATATGAATGATGGTAAAGCTGCTTTTCCCGAGTTTCATAACGTATATATGGACCCCGTAAGTTACGACCATTATAAAAAAACGGGTGAATGGCGAGAAGGCACCATACTCATTAAAGAATTAGTAAGTGTTGGTACAAAAGCAGCTGTAAGTGGTAATGGCTATTTTATGGGCGATTTTATTGGTTTAGAAGCGACCATAAAAAGTAAAGAATTATTCCCTGATGAACCTGGTAATTGGGCATATTATAGTTTTACAAATCCTACTGAAGGTACATTGGCTGCAACAGGTAAAGCATTTAAAACAAATCAGTGCAATGCTTGCCATAATGCTAGTGCAAAGGATGATTTTGTTTTCACACAGCATTACCCTGTTTTAAGAGCTGCAAAAAATGTGGGTGAAGATGTAACACCTGAGAATACCGCCAAACGATAGATATAATATTAATTTATAAACGCTGATAATTTTAGTTTTTAAACATGGAGGGTTTTATAACGAGAATTCTCCATGTTTAACGTTTATGCGTCACTTTATAAACATGGAAAAATTAAAACAACGTTGGAATATTAATTCTAACTTTCAACTACTTATTATCTTATTGGTATTTACCATAAATGGATCGTTGTCTGTAGCATTGGCAAAACCATTTATGCAATTTATTGGGCTTTCTTTAAAAACACTTCATCCAATTGTATTCTGGTCATTTAGAATATTATTGATGTTTATTTTATATCAAATTCTTTTAGTAGTAATTGGAACGATTTTCGGGCAGCATAAGTTTTTTTGGAATATGGAAAAGAAAATGTTGTCAAAATTAGGGTTTAAAAGGCTATTTAATGATTAAGCTTTAAAATTAAGATGATATGAAAAACACTTTGATAATTATATTACTTTGTTTTTTATTTACTCCTTTAGCGCAAATAATTGCTCAAGAGAATGAACATAAAAATTCTCAAGATAAAGAGCATAATAAAGACCCTGGCCTAGAGATAGTGTTTTCCGGACTATTTATTTATAATACAGAATTAGAAAAACTGGACCCGGCTACCGAATTACACATTACGTATTGGACTTCCCATAAATGGGCATTTGGGGTTGGTTATTCCGTAGTTTTTGAAGAAAATAGTAGAATAGGGCACGAATTAGCTGCCCTAATTAGCCATAAACCCTGGCCTTTTCTTACCGTAAATGTAGGACCAAGTTTTTCACTCCCAAATTCTCATAAAAATACCGAAGTTTCTGCGTATATTGAAGGGGAGCTGAATCTAAAATTAGGTGAATTTCATGTTGGGCCCTTAGCAGGAATGCTTTTGGGAGACACTATAAAACCTTTTGCAGGAATTCATCTGGGGTACGAATTTTAGGCTTCATTTATCTAATAAAGGAAAAAAGTCCAATTTTTTGGGAGTTATTGATATTGCTTAAAGCTGATTCCTATGGTACTTTTGCTTTATAAAAACATAATAACTAAAAGAAAGGACAAAATTTATGTTAACTTGGAAAGATGTAATTAACTTTTCGGTAGTTGGTAATCCCAAACCAGATCGTCGTGTTGAAAAAACAGATAATGAATGGAGAGAATTATTAACCCCAGAACAATTTAGAATCACTAGACAAAAAGGTACAGAGCGACCCCATACGGGAGCGTTATGTGGTATTCATGATGCCGGCAAGTACAACTGTGTGTGTTGTAATACACCCTTGTTCGATTCTACTATCAAATTTAGTTCAGGTACCGGATGGCCAAGCTTTACACAGCCTATAAAAGAAAATGCTATTAAGTACAAAAAAGACACCTCTTTTGGTATGATAAGAGTAGAGGTAATGTGTAATACTTGCGATGCCCATTTAGGGCATGTATTTCCAGATGGACCAGAACCTAGCGGATTGCGCTATTGTATTAATTCAGAATCCATGACACTAGAAAAGGAGGTTCAAAATGAAAAATAAAAACTTAGAATTAGCCACTATTGGTGGTGGATGTTTTTGGTGTATAGAAGCTATTTTTCAACAGATTAAAGGTGTAGAAAGAGTAGTTTCGGGATATACAGGCGGTAATGTTCCGGGTAAACCAACATATCGCGAAGTCTGTTCTGGTTTAACCGGTCATGCAGAAGTGGTGCAGGTATACTTCGATTCTGATATCATTTCATATGAAGAACTATTGGTGATTTTTATGACAAGCCATGATCCTACAACTTTAAACAGACAAGGAGCTGATGCTGGAACACAATATCGATCTGTCATTTATTATCAAAATGATGAACAAAAGCGACTAGCGCAAGAAATTGTAAAGCAACTTGAGTCATATTTTGATAAACCAATAGTTACAGAAATTAGTACTCTGGGTGAATTTTTTGAAGCTGAAGAATATCATCAAAACTATTACAATAATAATAGTAGTCAAGGCTATTGTAATTTTGTAATTACACCTAAATTGGCTAAGCTTCGTAAACAACATGCCAATAAATTAAAAGATGTGGTTGTAAATTAACAACACCAACTATAATTTTTTTGACAGCAGTTGTTCAAAGAATGATTTTGAATAGCTGCTCTTTTTAATTAAAAATTAAAAAAATGAAAGAAGTAAACGATATAAAAGCCAAAGAGTTTAATGTAAAACATTGGGTAGATGCTTTTGGAAATGAAACAAATCAAATAAAACTATCAGATTTTAAAGGGAAGTTTAAAATAATCTATTGTTTTCAAAGCTGGTGCCCTGGATGTCATAGCCGAGGACTACCTGCATTGCAAAAAATGGTCTCTGCTTTAGAGAAGAATGATAACGTAATTTTTTTGGCTGTTCAGACAGTTTTTGAAGGATTTCAAGCAAATACCTATGAGAAAATGCTAGAAACGCAAAAACAATATGATTTAAGAATACCTTTTGGACACGATGCCGGAGATGACGATAAGTCGACTTCAAACATTATGAAAAACTATCAAACCGGTGGCACGCCATGGTTCATTTTTATTGACCAGCATGATAATGTTGTGTTTGCAGATTTTCATTTAAATGAGGATGCGGCCATAGAATTTCTAAAAAGTATTTAATAAATGAATACGATTCCCACCATAAAATTGTATGGAGCAGAAAGATGTCATAAAACCAAATATTATATGGCTCTTTTAAATAAAACAACGTTGCCATATCAATTTTTAGATGTTGAAGAAAATAAAGGCTACGCAGAAGAACTGCGTGGCCTATATGAAAACAGAAAATTAAATTTTCCCACTATAACTATTGGGAAGAAGAAACTAAGAAACCCTAGCGATGCTGAATTAGAAAAATGGTTAAATAAATTAACCCCAAGCCGTTTAGAAATTCACCATGACAAGAATAATAAACGCTTTGTTTTAAACATTAATGGGGAAATTGCCAGAATAGATTATCAAATAAGGAATGATAAAATGTACTTAATACATTCAGAATTACCATATCATATAAGAGGTAAAGGCATTGGTAAAGTGTTAGTAGAAAAAGCATTTGAAAAATTAACCAAAGAAGGTTATGAAGCTGTTGCTGTTTGCAGTTATATAAAAGCTGTGGCCAGACGTAGTAAAAAATGGAACACTATTATTAGTCAAAATTAAATTCATGAAAAGGAACTTAAAAAATGGATTAGCTGTTCGAGGTTATGATCTTGTTTCAATTATAGAAGAGAAGCAGGCTATAAAAGGAAAACAAGCTATTGATATACAATTGGATGAGGCTAGTTATTGGTTTAAATCAGAGAAAAACAAACAAATGTTTAGTGATAATCCAAAAAAGTATTTACCTCAATATGGAGGGTTTTGTGCAATAGCGATGAGTGAAGGCGCTTTGGTAGATGCAAACCCTAAAAGCTTTATACTTCAAGACAATAAACTATTTATTTTTTATAGTAAATATTTTGGATTGATTGATACGAGAAGACAATGGGTTAAGAGCCCTAAAGAGTTGCAAAAGTTAGCTGATGTAGAATGGAAAACATTAAAATTGGATTGAAATAATTAACAAGATTATTAAAAAAATGATTCTAAAACGTATTCAAAATATTACAAATGGGTATTCAGAAGCACTATATAACAACAAAAAATATGGCATAACTAAAGCTGAATTTAACAGTAGGAAAAGCTATAAGATTTATGCCAAAGAATTAGGAGGTAATGATTTTATCAGTTTAAACTATTATATAACTGCTAGTAAAGAATTGTTAAAACCCTGTGAAATGCCAGAGCAAAAAGTACTTAACTTTTTAAAAGGTTTTAAATTGATAAAATAAGCATAACCGCATAATTTATGGAAAACTTGAAATTTAAAAACATAAGATTTAACCCTGATATTACACCATTTCATGACTTAGCAAAAAGCATGGCAAAGGCAGTTGGATATACTGCCGATCTATCTTTAGATAAACAATTAGCTCAGCTTTTACGATTAAGGGTGGCTCAGAAAAATGAATGCGCCTATTGTATCATTTTACATGCAAAAGCTGCACGCAATGCAGAAATATCTCAAGCCAAAGTAGATAATATTTCATCTTGGTATAATAGTGATTTATTTACTGAAAAAGAAAATGTCGCATTAGCGTATTGTGATGTTTTAACTGATGGGAAGTCGAAAGATTTTCAGCGTTTTCACGACAGACTTACCGTTCATTTTAACGAAAAAGAAATCGCAGAAATCGCGGCAGTAGTTATTAATATGAATTTATGGACGCGTTTGAAATTAGCGCAGGGAGAAACACCTTATTTTGATGAATGAATTAGGCCTAGGAACAGCTGCTTTAGGCAGACCTCAATATATCAACATTAGACAAGAAGATTCTTTTTTTAATGATTTGAAGGCATTTAAACATAACAGTTTTCAAGTGTTAAATACCGCTTATAATTTTGGTATACGATATTTCGATACAGCGCCGGGGTATGGATTAGCAGAGCAACTACTGTTAGATTGGCTTCAAATTAAAAATGACCCAAGCATTAATGTTGCTACCAAATGGGGCTATACCTATACCGCCAACTTCGATCCTAATGCTTCAATACATGAGGTTAAAGAGCATTCATTGTTTAAATTAAATGAACAATGGCAGATATCTAAACAACTGTTGCCTTATTTAAAAGTATATCAAATTCATTCTGCCACCTTTGATACTGGTGTTCTTGAAAACGAAGCAATACTTCATAAATTATATGAATTAAAAGAAATGTATAGCCTTAAAATTGGTATTACTACAACGGGGCATAATCAAGTTGAAGTAATTAAAAAAGCGCTTGATGTATCTGTTGTAGAAACACCCTTATTTGATGCCTTTCAATTTACTTTTAATATTTTAGATCAAAGTATATTAGGAGTAGTGGATGATCTACAAGACCAAGGTAAAAAGTGTATTGTAAAAGAGGCATTGGCAAATGGTCGTTTGTTTCCTAATGAAGCATTCCCAGAATACCGAAAATTGTACAGGTGCCTTCACCAATTATCAAAAAAGTATAAGGTGGGTATCGACGCTATTGCGCTAAATTTCTGTAATAATAAATTAAATAAAAGTATTGTATTAAGTGGTGCCAGTAGTCAAGTACAATTACAACAAAACATAAAGCAAAACTTATTTGCACTAACAGAAGAAGACGTTGAAATGCTACAGCAGTTTGCTGTTGAGCCTAAAACATATTGGTCAGAGAGAAAACAATTAACCTGGAACTAAGAATAATACAATTATGAACTGGTATTTGCCTATAACTATCATACCTGGATTGGGGATGCTAATTTTATCAACAACATCACAAACGATGACTTTAAGTTCTGAAATAGGAAATTTATTATCTAATAAGTGCTCAGAATTTCAACATAAAATTTCAGAACGTAAAATAAGGCAATTAGGATTATTAACAAGAGCAAGTGCCCTCCTATATTTGGCCACTGGAAGCTATGTGTTATCGGGTATATTAGGTGTAGTTTTTGAAAATAAATCAATTTTAGATTTACCAAGTATTACATTATATCTAGGTACAATTTTGGTGTTTATTGCCCTTACATTACTAATAGTATATGCATTTAGAGCCGTAGGAATTAGAAAAATGCAATTTGACAATAATCATGCATTAAAAGATTAGAAATATGGTTGATAAAATTGCATTTGGTGGTGGCTGTCATTGGTGTACTGAAGCCGTGTTTGAATCTTTAAAAGGAGTTGTAAAAGTTGAGCAAGGTTTCGTAAGTGCTACAAAAGAAAACCATTCGTTTTCTGAAGCTGTGATTGTTCATTTTAATCCCGATGAAATACCCTTAGAAATATTGGTAGAGATTCACTTATATACTCATAAGAGCACAAGTAATCATTCTATGAGAACAAAATATCGATCAGCCATATATTTCTTTGATAAAGCCCAAGAACATGAACTAAGAAGAATTATTAATGAGCTTCAAAATGAATTTACACTTAAAATAATTACCAAAATTCTAGAATTTAAGTCTTTTAAATTGTCAAAAAAGCAATTCTTAAATTATTATTATAATAATCCAGATAAGCCTTTTTGCGAAACCTATATAAATCCTAAATTACATACTCTAATTAAGAGGTATATGCCATATGTAAACACATCAAAATTAAAATTACAGTCTTATGAATCTTATAAACAGTCTTAAATCGTATTTTCAAAAAAAATCAAACAACCAACCTGTTGGTGATGCACCAGAAGGAATTTGCCCAAATTGTTGGGGGAAGCAAGAATGGGATGGAGAATTTTATAAAAAAATTAAAGCCAATAATATTACTCCAGATCATAATACTTATAACAGCTTTGTTCATCAAGTTGCCGAAAAACTTGATAAAATCACGCTTAAAGAAGATGTTTTAATATGTGAAACGTGTAAAATGTCTTATAATAAAAGAAACTAAGTTCTATTGACCATAGTTTTATATTTTAGTAACTTTATAGTACAATACTAACCAACCTGTCATGAAAAATCTTTTCAAAACAATTGTAATAATAGTGATTACAATTTTTTTAAATGCCTGTGCCACTTACGAAACACATATTAAGAATAATGTTAATAAGCCACAGTTTCCTAATAAAGAGATAATACATTCTTTTTATTTAATTGGTGATGCCGGTAATTCTGAGTTAGGGAGCAAGACAGAGACCTTGCATGAATTTCAAAAAACTTTAAATGAAGCATCAGGTAATAGCACGGCCTTATTCTTAGGTGATAATATTTATGAAAAAGGACTACCTGGAAAAAATACTGAAGACAGAAAATTGGCAGAATATCGCTTGAAAGTACAAGTTGAGTCGGCTAAAGATTTCAAAGGGAGAACTATTTTTATTCCAGGTAATCATGATTGGTATTCAGGGTTAAAGGGCTTAAAACGGCAGGAAAAATTTGTTGAAGATGCATTGGGTAAAAATACTTTTTTACCCGAAAATGGCTGTCCGCTAAAACGTGTAACCATTTCTGAAGATGTTGAATTAATTATAATTGATTCAGAGTGGTATATCACTAATTGGGATCGTCACCCAAGTATTAATGACGACTGTCAGATTAAAACTCGAGTTAAATTTTACCAAGAATTAAGAGGGTTGATTAAAAAAACAAGAGGAAAAACAACGATTATAGCACTGCATCATCCAATGTATACCAATGGCCCGCATGGAGGTCAGTATTCATTTGGAAGTCACATGACACCTGCTCCAGTTTTAGGAACGGTAAAAAACATTTTACGTAAAACAAGTGGTATTTCTCCGGCAGATCTTCAAAATAAACGATATAATGAATTTAAACGCGAGGTAGTAACATTGGCCCAACAAAATGATAAAGTGATCTTTGTTTCTGGTCATGAACATAGTTTACAATACCTTGTTGAAGATAATTTGCCACAAATAATTAGCGGATCAGGATCAAAAGTAAGTGCCGCAAGAAATGTTGGAGCCGGGCAATTCGCCGCAGGGAAAAATGGATATGCGCGGTTAGATATTTTTAAAGATGGGTCTTCATTTGTGCGCTTTTATGAAGTAAATAAAAAAGAACCGATATTTAGTACAGAAGTCTTAAAACCCGATGCTAAGAAGACCATTCCTGATTTTGATACAAATTTTCCAGCTACAGTAAAAGCATCTGTTTATACCGAAGAACAAACCGATAAAGGAGGCTTCCATAGATTTTTATGGGGAGATCGCTATAGAAAATACTTTAGTACCAAAGTAGAAGCTCCTACAGTTAATCTAGATACACTTTTTGGCGGATTAATACCAGTTAGAAGAGGGGGAGGAAATCAATCTAAGTCTTTGAGAATGAAAAATGACAAAGGCCAAGAATATGTGATTCGAGCTTTGAAGAAAAATCCATCACAATACTTACAGGCCATTTTGTTCAAAGATCAATATGTAGAAGGACAATTTGATGATACTTTTACCGAGGATTTACTCTATGATGTTTTTGCAGGCTCCCATCCTTATGCTCCTTTTACTATCGGCGACCTTTCTAGCGCAGTTGGCGTCTATCATACGAATCCAAAATTGTACTATGTACCCAAGCAAAAAGCCTTAGGGATGTATAATGATGAATATGGAGATGAATTATATATGATAGAAGAACGTGCTGCCAATAATCATGGCGATAAAGCTAGTTTTGGGTTTTCAGATAAGCTTATTAGTACTGATGATGTTTTGCAAAAATTACAGAAAGATGAAGATTTTATATTAGACGAAGAGGCATATATAAGAGCACGTTTATTTGATATGCTAATTGGTGATTGGGATCGGCATGATGATCAATGGCGATGGATAGCCTTTAAAGAAAATGGTAAGACTGTATATAGACCTATGCCACGCGATAGAGACCAGGCATTTTCAATTATGTCTGACGGTTTTTTACTAGGCGCTGCAGTAACACTTATACCTAATGCAAGATTGTTACGTGAATATGATACCGATCTTAAAGATGTAAAAGGAGTAAATGTAGAGCCGTATCCATTAGATATGGCATTGATTAATCAATCTGGAAAAGAGGTTTGGGATGCCCAGGTTAAACATATTCAAAACGGATTAACTGATGAGGTTATTGATAAAGCATTTTTAAATTTCCCTGAGGAGGTTAGAGATCAAACCTTAGACGAGATTAAAAGGAAATTGAAGGGAAGACGTTCAAACCTTCAAGCAATTTCAGATAGATATTTTGATGTTGTAAACAGGTCTGTGGTTATAAAAGGAACTGATAAAGATGACTATTTTACAATAGAATGTTCTCCAAATCACCAAGTTACAGTAACAGCTCAGCGCATTAAAAAAGGAGAAAAAGCAGCTATTTTTCATAAAAGAACTTATAACCCAAGTGAGACTAAAGAAATTTGGATTTACGGTTTAGACGATGACGACGTTTTTGAAGCTAAAGGCAAAAACAATAAAATAAAAATAAGGCTAATAGGAGGGCAGAATAATGATAAATTCATAATACCGAATGGAGGCAGAATTTTTGTATACGATTATAAAAGTAAAAAGAATGATATTTCGCGAGCAAAGAAAGCAAGGTTACGTATAAGAGACGACTACGAGTCTAATGTTTATGACTTTAAAAAGTTAAAAAATAATACAAATCAATTTATTCCAACCTTGGGCGCTAACCCAGATGATGGCTTTAGAATTGGTGTTAGTAATACGTATACAGCCTATGGTTTTGAAAGAAACCCGTTTACTTCAAAACATATCATTGCAGCGGCGTATTATTTTGCCACAAGTGGTTTCGATATAAATTATAGTGGTGAATTTGCAAACATTTTCAATAATGTGAATTTAGGTGTAGATGTACATTTTAATAGTCCAAACTATGCAGTAAACTTTTTTGGATTTGGTAACAGTACTTTAAACCCAGAAGCTGAAGATGGTGATAATTTTGACTTAGATTACAATCGAGTAAAAATAAGAACATTCAGAGGTGCCCTATCATTAGTTTTTAGAGGGCAACAGGGGTCTAGTTTTAGAATAACTCCGTTTTACGAAAGCAATGAGGTAGATCGTACGGCAGGAAGATTTATTGAAATGCTAGCACCAAATAATGTTGTTTTTGACAAACAAGACTTTTATGGAGCAGAAGCCAGATATCATTTTGCAAATGCAGACGTAGAGGCGTTTCCTACTTTAGGAATGCAAATTTCTATACTAGCTGGCTATAAAAATAATGTAGATACTTCTAAAGGTTTTGGTTATTTAATCCCTGAACTCGGATTTGATTATAAACTAATTCCAAGTGGGCAATTAGTTTTTGCTACTAAAGTAAGAGGGCATCTAAATTTAGGAGACGATTTTGAATTTTATCAAGGCGCACAGTTAGGTGCAGATACGGGATTAAGAGGGTATAGAGATGAACGTTTTACCGGTAAAACAGCTTTTGTGCAATCTACCGATTTAAGATGGAACTTTGGAAATCTTAAAACAGGATTTTTACCAATTTATATTGGTATATATGGAGGTGTAGATTACGGGAAGGTTTGGATTGATGATGATAGAGTTATGAATCCTAATATGAATAATATAAACGATTGGAATACTTCATTCGGAGGTGGTTTCTTTATTAATATGGCTAATATGATGACAGGTAATATTTCGGCATTTAATAGCGATGATGGTTTACGATTAGCATTTAAAATCGGTTTTGGGTTTTAAGAATTGAACTATGTTTATAAGGCTATAAAAAGTATATTATGGATACTTCACCAATTATCGTAGAAGAACTCTTTAATACCTCGCCAGAAATCGTTTGGAAAGCAATTACAGAGCGAGAACAAATGATTCAATGGTTTTTTAATAGTATACCAGCGTTTAAGGCTGAGGTAGGATTCAAAACAACGTTTTTAATTGAAAATGAAGGAAGAAAGTTTACTCATTTATGGAAAATTCTAGAAGTAATTCCTAACAGAAAGGTTGTCTACGATTGGCGATATCAAGAATATGAAGGTCAAGGTTTAGTTATCTTCCACCTTAAGCGCTTTGGTAATCAAACACAATTGAAATTAACAAGTACAGGTGTAGAGACCTTTAATGCAGATATACCAGAATTTAAAAGAGAAAGTGGAGTGGCCGGATGGACATATTTCATTAATAATAGACTCAAAGAATATTTAGAAAATAAAAACAATTAATGTTAAACGCTAACAATTTAATAGAAGTATTAACCTTAGATAAAGTATCAGAAAATAAATTTAATGGAATTAGTAAGACGGTAGGTAGTCCAAATGTTTTTGGCGGTCAGGTATTAGCTCAATCGTTAAATGCTGCCTATAGAACCATTACTAATAACCGTACATTACATTCGATGCATTCTTATTTTCTCGAAGCAGGCGATCTAAATAAGCCCATTTCTTATAAGGTAGACAGTATGCGCGATGGAGGAAGTTTCTCTACAAGACGAGTAACGGCAATGCAAGATGAGCTTGTTATTTTTATTTTGGCCTGTTCATTTCATAAACAAGAAGAAGGATATGAACATCATATCGAACTAAAGTCAAATATAAAACAACCAGAAGAGTTGATGAGCTGGAGTGAAGCCCTCCTGCAATTTGGAGATTTCTTGCCTCAGAAAACCAAAACATTCTTAGAAGTTCCTAGGCCAATTGAGTTTAAACCTGTTGAGTTTCCAAACCCATTTGATAAAAAAGATATGTTGCCACATACAGACGTTTGGTTTAAGCTAAAAGGCGATACAACTAATTTTGATCTACCAATGAAACAACAAATACTCACCTATATTTCTGATTATCATATTTTAGGAGTAGCCTTATTTACACATGGTAGTAAAGCACATTGGGGAAATACTTTAACTGCTAGTTTAGATCACTCTATGTGGTATTTTAGAGATTTTGATTTTGATGATTGGTTGCTCTATTCACTCGATTCGCCGAGTACTTCGAATGCTCGTGGATTTGCAAGAGGAAATATTTTCACACGCAATGGTAAACTGGTTGCTTCGGTCACGCAAGAAGGATTGATGAGACCTATTAAAAAATAAAGAATGGTAAAATTAACCTTAGCTTTAGCGTGTGTTTTAGGGATGCTCGCTATTATTTTTGGAGCTTTTGGAGCTCATGCATTAAAGAAAGTGTTGAATGATGAACAATTAAAAAGCTTTGAAACTGGTGTAAAATATCAAATGTATCATGCCTTACTATTAGTGATTATTGCTTTTAATTTATCATTAAATAGCACTTTAGAAAAGCTCATAGTATACATTATATTTTTTGGTACATTATTTTTTTCATTTAGTATTTATGGCCTGGTATTATCTGATGTTAAAAATAAGAAATTAGGCTTTTTGGGGCCTATAACTCCTTTAGGTGGTTTATTACTTGTGATAGGATGGGGCTTATTATTAGTATATGCAATTACTTAGGTAATGCAATAGAGAACTCGTATAAATTTCCTCCCATACCATGAGCCCATTCATCGGTAATATAGACCGAATTATCATTTTTAAAACAGACTCCTTCTTTTTGAGAGAGATCGGCTTTAAATGGAAGTTCTGTAGCTTTTCCACTAAAAAAATCATCTCCTTTAAAGTCGGTAAATAACCAAATGGACTTATGATTTAAGAGCATTACTTTTTTCTTATCCTTAGAAATGTCGGCAGCAGTAATCCAACACTCCATGTCATTGCAAGACTTAAACGAATTTATATATATAGCGATGTGATTACCTCGTTTAGCAGGTATTTTATATAAATTGGTTTTTCCAAAGTTATTTTTTACGCGGCTTTTAGTAAAAATATATAGACTGTCATTAAAAAAGAAAAATGACTCACTATCAAAATGCCTTTGTTTCTTTTTTGGCGGAAATTTTTTCTGATTAGGGTAATTAAAATTGATCCTTTCAACTTCAACAATTTCGTTTGAATTAAGATCAGAAGCTTTTATTTTTAGGATTGTTAGATTTTTTCTCTTATTTGCATTATTCCCAAAATCACCAATGTAGATATTGCCTTGAGGATCTGATGATAAATCCTCCCAGTCATGATTTTTAGCATTAATTTTTATTACTTTTTTTATTTTTCCTCTTCGGTTTACGCCAAATAATTCTGGTTTATTACCACTGTCATTCAACATCCAAATAAGGTTAGAGGTGTCTGTTGTTTCTATACCAGAAACTTCCTCAAGTGATTTTGGTAGGTCAGCTAAAACCTTTAATTGTCCAAAATTGGTACAGCTATATAGAAGAAAAATGAGAACTAATAAAAAAAAACGTTGCATTTTAAGCGAATTGATGGTCGGCAAATTTTTCAAGAACTTCATCAAAAACACCATAAATGTCTTGTGGATCATCTAATGTTACCATTTTTAAGCGATATTCTTTAAAGTGAGGAATACCTTTAAAGTAATTCGTATAATGACGACGAGTTTCTACAACCCCCAATCGTTCACCTTTCCAGTCTATAGACATTTGTAAATGACGCCTCGCTATATCAACACGTTCGGCCAGCGTGGGTTTAGGTAAGTGTTCTCCTGTTTTAAAATAATGTTTCACTTCATTAAAAAACCATGGGTAACCAATACTCGCTCGACCAATCATAGCACCGTCTAATCCAAAGTCATCACGCATTGATTTGGCGCGTTCAGGTGAAGAAATATCTCCATTACCAAATACGGGGATATGCATTCTTGGGTTGTTTTTTACTTGAGCAATTGGTTTCCAGTCAGCTTCACCTTTATACATTTGAGCACGAGTGCGGCCATGAATGGCAATAGCTTTGCAACCTACATCTTGTAAACGTTCTGCTACTTCGACTATCTTAATAGAATCATGATCCCATCCTAAACGTGTTTTTACGGTTACCGGTAAGTTGGTATGTTTAACCATAGCCTCCGTAAGTTTTACCATTAATGGAACATCTTTTAGAATTCCAGCGCCAGCACCTTTAGAAACAACTTTTTTTACGGGGCAGCCAAAATTAATATCAATAATGTCGGGATTTGTCTTCTCTACGATTTCAACCGAACGCAGCATAGAATCAAGATTGGCGCCAAAAATTTGAATACCTACCGGACGTTCTTTCTCATAAATATCTAACTTCATTACACTCTTAGCCGCATCTCTAATTAATCCTTCACTAGAGATAAATTCGGTATATACAACATCTGCGCCTTGTTCTTTACATAATGCACGAAAAGGAGGATCAGAAACATCTTCCATTGGAGCTAATAATAGCGGGAAGTCAGGGAGTTCTATGTTATCAATTTTTACCACGGTGCAAATTTACTGCTTTTATATAGATATAAAAACGCTTGTAAATTGTTAATGTTTCGTTATTAGTTAGTTGATAATTACAGAATGCTTTATTTTTGCAGGTATACTATGATGAAAAACATCCTTCTTTTCATATTGATTTTTGTAATGTTTGTTCCTCCGGTACAAGCACATGTTGATGTTATTATTTTTGATGGATTTGAAAATCATCAGTCAGATATTTTAGTGCAAGATCACGAATTCGATAATCATCAGCTAGACGATGATAGAGAGAAAAGTAGTGAACATCATCATCATTGTACGTTTCTTGGTGTTACAAATGCAATTGTCTTACAGGAGTTTAATTACGAAATAGCTGAATTTTTGCAAAAAAGAAAGCGAATTCTTTTTAATAAAACGTTACACACTTCTAATTACTTAAACGGCATATTTCAGCCGCCCCGTACTTGTTGATTCTTTTCATATTGAATTCATTTCTAATTAGAAATGAACTGTTAAATTTAAATAATTAATAAGTAAAAAATGTTAAAAAATATAATAATGGCCTTAGTTATTGGGCTATGTGCTACACAAATAATAGCACAAAATACACTTACGGTAAAAGTGATTTCTGAAGATCAAGAACCAATAGTTGGCGCTTCAGTTTTTATTAAAAATACAACACTAGGAACAACAACCAATTTCAATGGATTGGCTACGATTAATAATATTTCTAGTGGTGAGAAAATTCTTGTTGTATCATTTGTAGGATTTGAAACAACCGAAAAGACTTTGATTTTTCCGTTAAAAGAAGAACAGATAATTATTGAACTGCATGAAAGTGAAGAAATGCTTGAAGATATTGTTATTCAATCAACACGAAGTAGGCGAACTATTGCCGAAATCCCTACCAGAATAGAAGTCATTGCAGCCGAAGAATTGGGAGAAAAGGCAGCAATGAATTCTGCAAATATTGCGATGGTCTTGCGTGAAAGTACCGGAATACAAATGCAGCAAACTTCGGCCAATTCAGCAAATCAAAGTATTCGTATTCAAGGATTAGATGGTCGTTTTACACAATTGCTAAAAGATGGTTTTCCATTATTTGGAGGTTTTTCAAGCGGACTAAGTATTATGCAAATTCCTCCATTAGATCTAAAGCAGATAGAAATCATTAAAGGAAGTTCTTCAACACTTTATGGCGGCGGAGCGATTGCTGGCTTGGTAAATTTAGTATCGAAATTACCAAGAGAAGAAAGCGAAGTTAACTTAATGCTCGATCTAACTTCACGTCGAGGGAGTACTTTGAATGCTTTTTATGGTCAACGATTCAATAAATTCGGATTAACACTTTATGGGTCTGGTAATCTACAAGAGGTTACTGATGTGAACAATGATCATTTTTCTGATATTCCTAAAGTTAGGAGTGTAAGCATTAATCCTTCATTCTTTTATTACCCAAATGAAAGCGAACAATGGAGACTAACTTTAAATTCTTCTTTTCAAGAACGTATTGGAGGAGATGTTGATGTAGTAGATAATAATCCGAGTCCTCAGCATAATTTTTTTGAAGAAAACAACTCACAAAGACTCGCTTCACAGCTAACCTATAGCAATGAATTGTCGGAGGCTAAGTCAATTAATTTTAAAAATAGTATTAGCTATTTTAATAGAGAGTTAATGTTACCATCATTTGAATTTAATGGAGAACAATGGTCAACCTTTACAGAAGGAACATATAACATATATGATGAAAAATCTGATTGGGTTTTAGGAGTTAATATGGTAACTGAAAATTTTATAGAAGATGAAAATTCTAGCTTAGATAGGAGCTATGATCAATTTACTTTTGGCGGGTTTGCTCAAAATAATTGGGATTTTAAAGAGAATATGACTTTGGAAAGTGGACTTCGAGTAGATTATAATAATGATTATGGTGCTTTTATATTACCAAGAACGTCGTTATTTATTAGGTATAATGACGATGTTTCGAGCAGAATAGGTGGTGGTTTTGGTTATAAAATCCCAACGATATTTACAGAAGATGCTGAGCTACGCTCTTATCAAAATGTACTACCAATTAATGTAGATGATTTTGACCCTGAGACTTCAATTGGATTTAACGCTGATGTTAATTATAAGACAAGAATTTTTAATGATAATGTATCCTTATCTTTTAATCAAATGGTTTTTTACACCAGACTAAATAATTCACTTTTATTAGAGCAGAATGGCGCTGATTATGAATTCACAAACTCAGAAGATCCTTTGAATAGTTTTGGTTTAGAAACGAATTTAAAATTAAAGTATAATGACTTTATATTATTTACAAATTATGCTTTCAATAATGTAAGAGTTAATGGTAATCAAAAAACATTAACACCAAAACACAGTATTGGTGCCGTTCTAATGTATGAGGTACATGATAAATGGAGAGTGGGCTATGAAGCATATTATAAAAGCTCTCAATTACGCAATGACCTAACGAATACTCCCGATTTTTGGACTATGGGTTTTATGATTATGAGAACTTTTGGTAAGATTAGTCTCTACGCAAATTTTGAAAATTTTACTGATACCAAACAACAGAATTATCAATCGATGATTACTCCGCCACATAACGATCCAACGTTTACCGATATCTGGGCTCCAACCGATGGATTTGTTTTTAATGGAGGTATTTTGGTGAAACTATAATTTGTATTTTTAAGCTATGGCTGAAAATCATGACGGACATAACCATGGAGTTGCTGATTTATCTCAGGTAAATAGAGCATTTTATATAGGTATATTTTTAAACGCAGCTTTTACAGTTATTGAATTTATTGTTGGAATTGCCAATAATTCTTTAGCACTTATTGCCGATGCAACACATAATTTAAGCGATGTTGCAAGCTTGATTATTTCATTGATCGGGTTAAGATTAATGCAAAAAGCAGCTACAAAATTGTACACTTATGGTTATAAAAAAGCCTCGATTTTAGCTTCTTTAATTAATGCCGTTTTATTGATAGTTGTTGTAGTGAATATTACAAGAGAAGCCTTAGAAAGATTTGAATCGCCGCCTCAAGTTACAGGTAAAGTGATTATTATTACGGCTCTTATTGGGGTGGCGATTAATACCATTTCGGCCTTTCTATTTTACAAAGGGCAAAAAGATGACATAAATATAAAAGGTGCATTTATTCATTTATTGGTTGATGCTTTGGTCTCTGTTGGAGTAGTTATCTCTGGAGTGATTATTATGTATACCGGATGGAATATTATAGACCCTATAATTAGTTTAATCATTGCAGCAGTTATTTTAATCTCCACCTGGGGTTTATTAAAAGAGAGTGTAAAGCTAACGTTAGATGGTGTTCCTAAAGAGATTAGCGTTGAGAAAGTACAGCAAATCATTATGAAAAATAAAGCGGTACAAAAAGTACATCACACGCATATTTGGGCTTTAAGTACAAATACCAATGCAATGACAACGCATATAATTTTAGATAAAGATTATACCATTGATGAAATTTCAAAACTAAAAAAAGAGATTAAACATGATCTTGAACATGAAAATATTCATCATGTAACTTTAGAGTTTGAAACAGAAAAAGAACATTGTAAAAAAGAAGGATGTGATTAATGAATGAGTTTATAAATTATATTAAACGGTATGTCAATCTTTCAAAAGATGCAGAAGCCGAGATTAGAGCACTGGCCTTTTTAGAACATATTGAAAGGAATAAAGTCTTATTAGAAGAGGGTAAGATCTGTAAACGCTTATATTTTCTGTCAAAAGGAACAATTCGAACCTATTTTTATCAAAAAGGGAAAGATGTTACCTATTGGATTTATCCTGATACTACTTTAGTCACTTCTTGGCATAGTTATATATTGCGTAAGCCATCTTCTGAGTATATTGAAACGACCGAAGATTCAGAATTAATATCCTTAACATTTGATCAATGGCAAGAACTATACAGTAAGTATCCTGAATTAGAACGATTTGGAAGGCTTATTCTTGAAGAACAAATGGCCTTGATTGATGATTTTTACAAGGGCTATTATTTTTTATCAGCAAAAGAGAAGTATGAGCTGTTGGTAAGTGCTTTTCCAAGTATTACACAACGAGCCAATCTTGGTCATATTGCTTCTATGCTAGGAATTAGTCAAGAAACCTTAAGTAGAATTAGACGATAAAAAAAATCACTAATGTTTAAACATTGGAAAACTATATTAGCACTTATTTTAATGGCACTCGCTATTTATTTTAATTGGCAGTGGTTTTGGGCCTTATTTATCTTTTTAGGTTTGGTTAATATGATTAAGAGTCGAAAAATTCATTTTGTCGAAGAAGTATCATTAGAAGAATCTCCAAAACTATATTGGACTATGATCATAGTGTGGTCATTATTGGCGCTTTATTCGATTTTAGCATATCTAAATATTTTGATTTAGGTCAAAAAGAATAATTTAACCTAAGACTATTTTTGCCTTATAATCTTAGTTGATAAATTATGATAGAAAATAATTTTATTTGGGCCGATTTATCTAGTTATAAACCTACTATTACAAGAAAATTTTATGAAAATGTATTCGGGTGGAATTATGACGATAATTTTGGTTATTTAACTGCGTATAATCCTAGTCAAGGAGTTGCTGGTTTATACGAAACTCCTGATAAATTCAAAAAAATGAAAATGCCTTCCTTTTGGATGTCATACATTCAAGTGGATAGTGTCTTGGCTACGGTTAGTAAAGCGAAGGCGCTAGGAGGTATTGTAGAGTTAGTAGATACAAAAAATCCATTTGGAGGAGTGGCTTTAATTAGAGATCCTTTAGGAGCGGGTTTTACCATATATGAAGGTGGGGAACTTAATTCTAAAACAAATAACGAAGAAGGAACATTTATTTTTAATGAGTTACATGTGTCTAATATTAAACAAGCAATTTCTTTTTATCAAAATTTATTTAAGTGGAATTTTAAGAAGATTTATGAAAACTCTTACGAAGTTTATAATCAAGAGAATGAGCATATTGCAACAATTAATGAAATTGATAATTCAATAAAGGGGAAATATGAATATTGGGTAGTGGTTTTTGCTGTAAAGAATTTAAAGATTACCTTGAACAAGATAGAAGCTAATGGAGGTAGTTTAATTTTTGATGAAGGTGATAGATTACTTTGCTCAGATGGTTCTGAAGCCTTTTTTTATATTCAAAAAGTATAGATAAATGAAAAATTCAACATTATTCTTTAGAAGCTTAGCTATCATTATTTGCATTGCTGGTGGGGCTCACTTAATAACATATGCATCACAAAACTCACTATCAAAGGTTCAGGTTACTGAGGAAATTTTTAGTGAAGATAAAAACATTGAAAAAGAACCTCAACCAGAGGATTCTTTAAAAATGCTTTCTAAAGACTACGATGAAAATATCGATTATATTATTGGAAAATGGAAAGTAGCTTACAATAGCAGTGATTTTAAAGGTTCCATAGTGTATACGATCAAAAAAGAAGGTAAAACGTATAATGCCTATACGAGTAGTTATGAAGATGAAAGAGGTAATTCTACAAAAGCAGAAAAAATAAAAACCTTAATTATTAAAAAGTTTGATGGTTATAAAGGAAAGGGAGTATATAAAATCGAATATGAAGGAACGCAATATGATGTTAAGTGTAACATCGATATGCTAGACGAAAATACATTTAAGTTAAGTTATGACTATTATGGTTATAGTGATATCGAAACCTGGAAAAGACAATAGTTATGATTGAGTTTCTATCAAAAAAATTAGAGTGGATTGATGTTCAATACTGGTTTTATGTATTGAATGATCTAAGTCTATTGTATATAATCGTTCCTTTTTTTGCAATCGAGCTGATTCGTTACGCTTTCTTAAAACGTTTAAATAAAGATTTAATACTTGATTCTGTTGCAAACATTATCACTTTTGGTGGTTTTTTTGTTGTTGAAATAATTCTTGGAATACTAGCAGTAACTAAAATCTATTTTTGGATATATAATAACTTTAGTTTACCACATCTAGAGTTAAATTGGACTACCATTGTTGCATGTGTATTACTGGCCGACTTTGCTTATTACTGGGAACACCGAATGATGCATCGAATTGGTATTGGTTGGGCAACACATACGGTACATCACAGTTCACCGCATTTCAATATGTCGGTTGCTTATCGTTTTGGGCCTTTAGATGCTATAATGCCGATTCTATTTTCATTACCAATAGTGATGCTTGGTTTTGATCCTATTTTAGTGTTATTATCAGAAGTTTTTGTGCAAGTTTTTCAAACGTTGCTACACACCGAGATTATAGGAAAGCTCACTAAACCAGTTGAATTCATTTTTAATACACCATCACACCATAGAGTACATCATGGATCAAATCGACAATATTGGGATAAAAACTATGCCGGGATATTAATCATCTGGGATAGAATGTTAGGCACCTTTGAGCCAGAAGTTGAAAAAGTGAAGTATGGAATTTCACAACCTATACATACAACAAATCCGTTAAAGGTATTTTTTCATGGAATCTTTCGGTTGTATAAAAAAATAAAAACTATCGATGGAATTAAAAATAAGCTACTAGCATTTATAAAACCTCCTGATTGGATGCCTTCGAAAAAAGAATACCCTAAAACTTAGCATTTGGGGTATTCTTTTTTTTAAATATTAAATGCTTTTTTAACCTTGTCGATGTAATCTAATTTTTCCCAAGTGAATAGTTCAACATCAATAGTTTTTGATACTCCATTAGGAGAGCTAAATGTTTTAGAAACAGTTTCATTGGTACGTCCCATATGTCCATAGGCAGCAGTTTCGCTATACATCGGTTGACGTAATTTCAATCGTTTCTCAATGGCATGCGGTCGCATATCGAATATTTCGGCAACTTTATTAGCAATTTCACCATCAGATAAATTCACTTTAGAAGTTCCATAAGTGTCTACAAAAATTCCCATGGGTTCTACTACTCCAATAGCATACGATACTTGCACTAAAATTTCATCAGCAATTCCTGCAGCTACCAAATTTTTAGCAACATGACGCGTTGCATAGGCAGCACTTCTATCCACTTTACTGGGGTCTTTTCCAGAAAATGCACCACCACCATGTGCACCTTTACCACCATAAGTGTCTACAATAATTTTTCTTCCAGTTAAACCAGTATCTCCATGAGGGCCTCCGATTACAAATTTCCCCGTAGGATTTATATGGTATTTAATATCGTCATTGAATAATTCCTGAATCTCAGGTTTTAATTTAACCTTAAGTCTTGGAATTAAAATTTCAATAATATCCTTTCTTATTTTTGCTAGCATAGCCTCGTCAGAAGCAAAATCATCATGCTGAGTAGATACTACAATGGCTTCAATACGTTGAGGCTTATTGTCATCTGAATATTCAATAGTAACTTGACTTTTAGCATCAGGTCTTAAATATGTGATGAGATCATTTTCTCTTCTTAGAGCTGCAAGTTCTTTTAATATTTGATGCGATAAATCTAATGCCAATGGCATGTAGTTCTCTGTTTCTTTAGTTGCATAGCCAAACATCATTCCTTGATCTCCTGCTCCTTGCTCTTCCTTAGTTAGTCGATCTACTCCGCGATTAATATCTTCAGATTGTTCATGAATTGCAGATAATACACCACATGAATTACCATCAAACATATACTCACCTTTAGTATATCCTATTTTATTAATAACATCTCTGGCAATTTTTTGAACATCTAAATAAGTGTTCGATTTTACTTCTCCAGCTAATACAACTTGACCGGTTGTAACTAGCGTTTCGCAAGCAACTTTAGATTCTGGGTCAAAGGCCAAAAAATTATCTATCAGAGCATCAGAGATCTGATCTGCTACTTTATCTGGATGTCCTTCCGAAACACTTTCAGAAGTAAATAAATATGGCATAAATTCTTCTTTTTAATTGTCTTAATTTGAAGCTGATTGGTCGGGTAAAGAAGTATATAATTACTGCTTTAGCATTTGGTTTTGCTGAACTTGTTTTAGTCTCTTATCAACAATTTTCAGCAACGAGGTTGCAATCAGTCAAATTTTTCCTCAAAATTCGGCTACAAAAGTACAGATTAAATTAGAACAAAAAAACTTTAAAACAGAAACAAAATGGAAGCATATAATATAAAAGTGTCATAAAAATTTGGATATTAAAATTTTATGACCGAATATTTGCACTTGTAAAAGTTCAAACACTTATTGACAATGTTATCAAGAAAGGTGGAGGGATTAGACCCTGTGAAACCTTAGCAACCCTTTACTATCAATGTAAAGAAGGTGCTAAATTCTACCAAAACAATACATGTTCTGGATAGATAACCAAAAAGGAAGTTTCTAAAACTTCTTGCAATTTCTTAATAACATTTTTCTAGTAAGCAACATCTATCAGATGTGTTTTGGCTTTTGATTAATTAAATCAAAAAAAAGAAAAATGAGCACACAAAAATTTGCAACAGATGCATTACATGCAGGGCATGATGTAAAACAAACAGGCGGTACAAGAGCGGTTCCGATCTATCAAACAACATCATATGTTTTTAACGATTCTGATCACGCTGCTAACCTATTTTCATTAAAAGAATTAGGGTTTATTTATACACGATTAAATAATCCAACAAATCAAATTTTACAAGACCGTTTAGCAGCCTTAGAAGGAGGAATTGGAGCTGTAGTATTCGCTTCAGGAACGGCGGCTATTTCAACAGGATTACTAACCTTATTAAAAGCTGGAGACCATATTGTAGCGTCGAGTAGTTTATATGGAGGAACATATAATTTATTAAGCGTAACACTGCCAAGACTAGGTATAACCACCACTTTTGTTGATGCTTCTAATCCTGAAAATTTTTCAGAAGCCATTCAAGAGAATACAAGGGCATTTTTTGTTGAGTCTCTTGGGAATCCAAAATTGGATGTACTTGATTTACAAGCGATATCATTGCAAGCTAAAGAAGCTAAAGTGCCTTTTATCGTAGATAATACAGTAGCTACTCCGGCATTACTTAACCCAATTGAACACGGAGCAGATATCGTGATTCATTCACTAACAAAGTATATAGGCGGTCAAGGAAATTCACTTGGAGGTGTTATTGTTGATGCAGGAAATTTTGATTGGGCAAACGGTAAATTTCCAGAATTTACAGAACCCTCTGCAGGTTATCATGGGCTAATATATCATGATACTTTAGGAGCGGCCTCTTATACTTTTAAATTAATACTGGAAGGATTGAGAGATTTTGGAGGTGCTTTAAGCCCTACAAATGCATTTCAAATTATTCAAGGGTTAGAAACCTTAGAAGTGCGAATTCAAAAACATAGTGAAAATGCGTTGACCCTGGCAAAATGGTTAGAGCAGCAAGAAGAAGTTGCATGGGTAAATTATCCCGGGTTAGATAGCAGTGAATACAAATCTTTAGCAAATAAATACCTACCAAAAGGACAAAGTGGTATTGTAACATTCGGTGCTAAAGGAGGTTATGAAGCTGCCAAAGCGATTGCCAATAACACGCAAATATTTTCGCTATTAGCTAATATAGGCGACACTAAGTCATTGATAATTCATCCTGCAAGTACTACGCATCAACAGTTGAGTGATGATGCTCAAGAGAATGCCGGTGTAACACAAGATCTAATCCGTTTATCTGTTGGTTTAGAAAATATTGATGATTTAAAATTAGACCTGAGTAACGCATTTTCTAAAATTGCCAGCGAAGCTTTAGTATAAAACATTTCATAGAACAATTATGAATTTAGATAATAGTTTAAAGCACATTACCATTACCAACTATCTAACAGAAGGTGGTGTTCAATATTCCAATTTATCATTGAGCTATCAAGTATTTGGTTGTGAATTGGGATCAGCTCCTGTTATTTTGGTGAATCATGCCTTAACAGGAAATAGTGATGTAGCCGGAGAGAAAGGATGGTGGAAAGATCTTATAGGGAATAATAAAGCTATTAATACCGCTAAATATACTGTACTTTCTTTTAATATTCCTGGAAACGGATACGATGGTTTTGTGCTAAATGACTATAAAAATTTTATTGCGAAAGATGTTGCAAGAATATTTTTATTAGGGCTAGAATATTTACAAATAAAACAACTTTTTGCAATTATTGGTGGGTCCCTTGGTGGTGGTATTGCATGGGAAATGGCGGTAATCAATCCAAAAATTACAAAGAACCTTATACCCATAGCTACCGATTGGAAATCAACAGATTGGTTGATAGCTAATTGTCAGGTACAAGAACAGTTTCTATTAAATTCAAAACAACCGGTTCATGACGCTCGTATGCATGCAATGTTATGCTACCGAACACCAGCCTCGTTTAAAGAGCGCTTTCAACGCTCTAAAAATGAAGAATTACAAATTTTTAATGTTGAAAGCTGGTTGTTGCACCATGGTAAAAAATTGCAAGAGCGATTTCAATTATCGGCATATAAGCTAATGAACCAATTGCTTAAAACTATTGACGCAACTAGAGGTGAAAATAAAAGCATTCTAGATACTATTGAAGCAGATATACATATTATTGGAGTAGATTCTGATTTGTTTTTTTCAGCTGATGAAAATAGAGAAACACAAAGACAATTAGCACAAACCCATCCTAATGTATCTTACAATGAGATTAATTCTGTGCATGGGCATGATGCTTTTTTGATAGAATATAATCAGCTACATAAAATTATTGAGCCCATTTTTGATCCTGAAAAACGGCATAAAAAAATGAAAATATTAAAGTTCGGAGGGAAATCTCTGGCCAATGGAAAAGGGCTGAACAATGTTATTGACATTATTGAACATAAAATTAATCATGGAAATCACATAGCGGTGGTTGTTTCGGCAAGAGGTAATACAACAGATGAGTTAGAGGTGATTTTGGAAAAGGCTAAACAAAATCAAGCCTATAAAGCACAATTAGAGGCGTTTAAAAAGTATCAAAAAGAGGCTTCGAATGTTGTTGATTTTTCTCAAGAATTTTCAAACCTTGATAAGCTTTTTGAAGGCGTTAATCTTTTAGGAGATTATAGTCAAAAAACCAAAGATGAAGTTTTAGCTCACGGTGAACTATTATCGGTTAAAACGGTCTCTTCTTTATTAAATGAAAGAGGAATTAAAGCGAACGCTGTAGATAGTAGAGCCCTTATTAAAACTGACGCGCAATTTGGTGATGCGCAACCATTATTAAAATTATCAGAAGACAATGTTCAAAATTATTTTAACGGAGAGGAAGAGCATTCTGTAAATATAATTACCGGTTTTATTGCATCTAATTTAAAAGGCGAAACAACCACTTTAGGGAGAAATGGCAGCAATTATACAGCCTCTTTATTAGCTAATTATTTGGGAGCTGAAGAATTACAAAATTACACACATGTTGATGGTATTTTTACCGCAAACCCTGACCTAGTGCCGGCAGCCAGAAAAATTGAACATTTATCATTTGGCGAGGCTAATGAGCTAGCCAATTTTGGCGCTAATATTTTACATGCCAAAACAATAATTCCGCTATTAGAAAAGAATATTAATCTTCGTATTTTAAATACATTTAATCCTAGCGATAAAGGTACGTTAATAACGGCACAGCCTAGGGCGAAAGGGATTAAGTCTTTATCTGTATTAGATAAGGTTGCACTCGTTAATTTTGAAGGAAGAGGATTGCTAGGGAAAGTTGGGGTTGATGCTCGCATTTTTAGGGCTTTAAGTCACCATAATATTAGTGTAAGTATTATTTCTCAAGGATCATCTGAAAGAGGAATTGGTTTAGTGGTTAACGCTGAAAAATCGCCTGAAGCAGTTATTGCTTTAGAGAAAGAGTTCGAGCACGATCTAAAAACAAAAGATGTTGATTCTATTTCTATAATTGAAGACGTTGCTGTAATTTCTATTATAGGATTAGACTTAAGTGAATTTCATCACCCTTACAGTTCCTTGATCAAAAACCAGATTACCCCTTTACTTTTTAACAATACTATAACTGGCAGAAATGTGAGCTTAGTTGTGCAGAAAAAAGATTTACATAAATCTTTAAATGTAATTCATGGACAAATATTTGGTATTGCTAAAAAAGTGAACATAGCTGTTTTTGGAAAAGGTTTAGTTGGTGGAACCCTGATAGATCAAATTTTAGAAAATCGCGATTCGGTACGAGAAAAAAGAAAAATTGAATTGAATGTTTTTGCGGTAGCTAATTCTAAAAAAGTATTGCTTAATAAAAATGGTGTTGATACGAATTGGAGCCATGAATTAGATCAAAAAAGTCTTGAAAACTATACCATATCAGATGTCATTCTCTACGCTAAAAAACATCATTTAGAAAATTTAATTGCGGTAGATAATACGGCAGACAAGGGCTTTGTTGAGAGTTATGTGCCATTGGTTGAGTCAGGGTTTGATCTAGTGTCTTCAAATAAAATAGCGAACACGTCTAATTTGTCTTTTTATAAAGAACTAAGAGGAGTTCTTGAAAAGCATAAAAAGGCTTACCTGTATGAAACAAACGTTGGTGCCGGTTTACCGCTTATAGATACAATTAAACTATTGCATGAATCTGGAGAAAATATTACTAAAATTAGAGGGGTGTTTTCAGGATCGCTGAGTTATTTATTTAATAATTTTTCAACGAGCGATAAGCCCTTTTCAGAAATTTTGCAACAAGCAATTGACAAAGGATTTACAGAGCCAGATCCGCGGGAAGATCTTTGTGGAAATGATGTGGCAAGAAAATTATTGATTTTAGCACGTGAACTTGATTTACATAATGAATTTGATGATGTAATTGTTCACAATCTTATACCGAAAGAATTAAGGGAAATCTCGATAGAAGAATTTCTTAATTCATTAAATAAGATGGATGATATCTATCAAAAGATTAAGGGAAGTCAAGAGTCGAAACATGTGCTGAGATTTATCGGCGATTTGCATGGTAATCTTGCAGATGAGAAAGGCGCTAAACTAGAGGTAAAGCTTGTATCGGTTCCAGAAAGCTCACCATTGGGCGCATTGAAAGGATCTGATGCGATTTTTGAAATTTATACAGAGTCGTATGGCGAGCAGCCTTTGGTAATACAAGGGGCCGGAGCTGGAGCTAAAGTAACGGCCAGAGGTGTTTTTGGAGATATATTAAGGTTGGCCAAGAATCATAGGTGATATAGAACAGCCTATTTAGGCTTGTTGGTATATCCGGTTAAGAATAAATTAAATAATATTATGAAAAGTAATTTTGAAACTGAAGCGATTAGAAATCAAACGGAAAGAACACAATTTTCTGAGCACTCTACACCGTTATATTTAACTTCAAGTTTTGTTTTTGACGATGCAGAAGATATGAGAGCCTCATTTGCTGAGGAAAAAGACAGGAATTTATACAGTCGGTTTTCAAATCCTAATACTACAGAGTTTGTAAATAAAATTGTAACCATGGAAAAAGCAGAAGCGGGTTATGCTTTTGCTACAGGTATGGCGGCTGTATTTTCTACGTTTGGCGCCTTATTAGATGCAGGTGATCATATTGTTTCATGCAGATCGGTTTTTGGTTCAACACATTCATTATTTACCAAGTTTTTACCTAAATGGAATATTGAAACAAGCTATTTTAAAGTTAATGAAATAGCTACAATTGAGCGCCTAATCCGGTCAAATACAAAAGTTTTATATGCCGAAACGCCTACAAATCCAGCTGTAGATATTTTGGATTTAGAGGTGTTAGGAAAAATTGCCAAAAAACATAATTTGTTACTAATCATAGATAATTGCTTTGCTACTCCTTATTTGCAGAATCCCATAAAATTTGGAGCAGATTTAGTAATTCATTCGGCAACTAAACTAATTGATGGCCAGGGTAGAGTTTTGGGAGGCATAACGGTTGGAAAGGCTGATTTAATTAGGGAGATCTATTTATTTTCAAGAAACACAGGGCCCGCTATGTCACCTTTTAATGCATGGGTGTTGTCTAAAAGTCTAGAAACTTTGGCTCTCAGAGTTGAAAGGCATTGTGAAAATGCATTAAAAGTTGCCGAATTTTTAGAAAATCATGGTAAAGTTGGTTTGGTAAAATATCCTTTTTTAAAATCGCACCCACAATATGCCATCGCTAAAGAACAGATGAAATTAGGAGGTAATATTGTAGCTTTTGAAATTAAAGGCGGTATAGAAGCCGGGCGAAAATTCTTAAACGAAATTAAGCTTTGTTCGTTATCAGCAAATTTAGGAGATAGTAGAACAATTGTTACGCACCCGGCGTCAACCACACATAGTAAATTAAATGAAGAAGATAGGTTAGAAGTGGGAATTACAGATGGTTTGGTGCGATGTTCTGTTGGTTTAGAACATGTAGATGATATTATAAACGATTTAAACAATGCGTTGAACAAAATATAATAATATCTTTGTTCGATGCTTTCTAAGAAAACAAAATATGGCTTAAAGGCACTTGCTTATATTGCTCGTCAAGAGAAAGGGACACCTGTTCCCATTGGTGCAATTGCCGAAAGTGAGAATATTTCACATAAGTTCTTAGAGAGTATTGTGCTAACACTTCGTAAATCTGGTTTTTTGGGTTCAAAAAAAGGAAAAGGTGGCGGAGTATATCTTATTAAAGAACCTAAGGAAATCAGAATGGTTGATGTGATACGAATACTAGAAGGCCCTATTGCATTGGTACCTTGTGTGAGCTTAAATTTTTACGAGAAATGTGATGATTGCCCAGATGAAGAGGCTTGTTCTATAAATAAATTGATGATAGAAGTTAGAGATAGCAACCTTGCAATTTTCAGGAAAAGAACACTTTTAGACTTGATGTAATATCAAATCTGTAAAAAATTTAAGGAATTTTTATCAAATTTTTAGGAGTATTAAATAAATATATATATACATTTGCATTAAAATCCTACTAATCCTATAGGATTATATATTTAAATAATTAAAACTACATGTTAGAGAACATTGATATTGAATTTTGGAATAAAGAACTGAGAGCTAAAACTCCAGATGAAATTATAGACTGGGCACTTAAACTGTCTGATAGAAGAATTGTAACAACCAGTTTTGGTAAGTATTCAGCAGTATTATTGAGTACTTTTTACAGAAAAGAAAGCGATATAGATATTATATGGTGTGACACCGGATATAATATTCCCGAAACTTACGATCATGCTTTTTATTTGATGAACAGGTTTGAGTTAAATGTTCACACGTATGTCCCCTTACAAACGAAGGCATATACAGAATACACCATAGGATTGCCCACTATAGATGACGAAAATCATGCAAAATTCACCGAAGTTGTAAAATTAGAGCCTTTTAGAAGAGCATTAAAAGAGCACCAACCAGATATCTGGTTTACTAACATTAGAATAAGACAAACAGAACTTAGAAGCTCTAAAGATATTTTAAGCTTTAGCAAAGAAGGAATTTTAAAAATTAGCCCATTTTATTATTGGACTGATGAAGATTTAGATGCTTATCTAGAGGAAAATGAGTTGCCTAAGAACAGTACTTATTTTGATCCGGTAAAGGCATTAGAAACAAGAGAGTGTGGTATACATTTACAATAAATTATGTTAAGTTTTAGAACTGAAATAGAAAATCCTGTAGTTGAGAAAGATATTATCGAATTAGAAAAAAAGATTCGATTATTTAAAGAAGGTAAAGTTGATGAAGAGCGTTTTAGAAGCCTTCGATTGGCAAGAGGTGTATATGGGCAACGCCAAGAAGGTGTACAAATGATACGCATTAAATTACCTTACGGTAAAGTTTTGAGTAAACAGCTGCACCGAATTGCAGATGTGTCAGATGAATATTCTCGCGGGCGTTTACACATAACAACACGCCAAGACATTCAAATTCATTACGTTGACCTGGATAGGACTCCCGAATTATGGGCTGAACTTGAAAAAGATGAAGTGACGCTACGCGAAGCCTGTGGTAATACAGTTAGAAACGTAACAGCTTCTGAGACAGCAGGAATAGATTTGAATGAACCCTTCGATGTGTCGCCATATGCCGATGCTTTATTTAGGTTCTTTTTAAGAAATCCTATCTGTCAAGAAATGGGAAGGAAATTTAAAGTATCCTTTTCAGCAACTGATGAAGATACGGGTCTTTCCTATATGCATGACCTTGGCTTTATAGCAAAAATTAAAGATGGAATTCGTGGTTTTAAAGTGATGTTGGGCGGCGGATTGGGTTCACAACCACGCCATGCTGATGTATTCTATGAGTTTTTACCATCCGATAAGATTATTCCGGTAATGGAAGGAGTGTTACGAATCTTTGACCGTTATGGAGAGCGTAAAAGCCGAGCCAAAGCCAGGTTGAAATTTTTAATTAAAGATATTGGTTTAGAAAGTTTTAAACAACTTGTAGAAGAAGAACAAAATGCTATTGCATTAAAAACCGTAGTAGTTGATGCCAATAGCTACTTGGCTTCAAAGCCGAAACAGGTTGAAGCACCAATTGTTAATATTAATGATGATAAAGCATTTAAACTATGGAAATCAACAAACTTGATTCAACAAAAACAACATGGCTATGTGGCCATTGGGGTGAAAGTATTACTGGGTGATTTTTATACGGATAAAGCACGTTTATTGGCAGATTTAGTAGAAAAGTATGCCGCCGGAGAAATACGGTTAACCCTGCGCCAGAATATATTGATTCCTTTTGTTAGAGAAGACTTAGTGCCTTATTTCTATCAAGAATTAAAGAAACTCGGTTTTGCCTCTCCTGGTTATAATAAAGCTGTAGATATTACGGCCTGCCCGGGAACCGATACTTGTAATTTAGGAATTTCGAGTAGTACAGGTATTGCCGAAGAGTTAGAAAGAGTTATTAAAACAGAGTACTCACATTATTTAAATAATCCAGATTTAGTTATAAAAATTAGTGGATGTATGAATGCTTGCGGGCAGCATAATATGGCAAATATTGGCTTTCAAGGAATGTCAATCCGTACCAAAGATAAGCTTGTTGCGCCAGCCTTACAGGTATTGTTAGGAGGAGGTAACTTAGGAAATGGTAATGGTCATTTTGCAGATAAAGTAGTTAAAATTCCTAGTCGCAGAGGACCCGAAGCGCTGCGTAGAATTTTAAATGATTTTGAAAGATATGCTAAAGGAAAGACCTTCTTAAGTTACTACAAACAGCAAGGAGAAAAATACTTTTATGAAATGCTTACAGATTTGTCTGACAGCACAAATCTTACAGAAAAAGACTTTGTTGATTGGGGTAATGAAGAAAAATATGTAAAAGCAATTGGAATTGGTGAGTGTGCGGGAGTTGTAGTTGATTTGGTTGCAACGCTATTTCTAGAAAGTGAAGAGAAAATTGAATTGGCAAAAGAAGCTTTAAAGAACAATGTATATTCTAACGCTATTTATCATGCCTACAGTGCATTGGTAAATTCGGCAAAGGGATTATTGCTATCTGAAAACGAAAAGACAAATACACAAGCCGGTATTATTAGAAGATTTGATGAATTATTTATCGATACAAAAAGAATTTCGTTAGACAATTCTTTTGCAAAATTCGTATATCAAATCAAAGAATATGCGCCTAGCGAAGACTTTGCGAAGAGCTATATAAAGAATGCCGAACTGTTTGTGAAACTAGTTAAAGAATATCGCGAGGCCGAAGTGTTAAATTAATGATAAGAATGAAATGAGAAGTGAAGCAAAATTAACAGTCGTTGGAGCTGGTCCTGGAGACCCAGAATTGATCACGCTAAAAGCTATAAATGCATTAAAGTCTGCTGATGTGGTTTTGTACGATGCTTTAATTAATAATGAATTACTCAACTATACACGTTCTGATGCAGAATTAATTTATGTAGGTAAACGAAAGGGGTGTTATTCATATCAGCAAGAACAAATCAATGAATTGATCGTAAGTAGAGCTAAAACAGATGGTCATGTGGTTCGTTTAAAAGGAGGTGATCCTTTTATTTTTGGGAGAGGTGCCGAAGAGATGGAATATGCTTCTCAATTTGGAGTAAAAGTAGAGGTGGTACCAGGTATTTCGTCTTCTCTAGCCGTTCCGGCATATCAAAATATTCCATTAACAAAACGAGGAAGTTCAGAAAGCTTTTGGGTGATAACTGGCACCACTAAAGAGCATAAATTATCAAATGATATTGCTTTAGCTGCGCAATCAACAGCTACAATAGTTGTTTTAATGGGAATGGGTAAACTCTCAGAAATTGTTACGCTCTTTCAGCTTAATAATAAAAATGATTTACCCGTGGCAATTATTCAAAATGGTACTACACCACAAGAGAAAATTGCAATTGGCACAGTTGATACCATAGTAACTATTGTAAACGAAAAGCAATTAAGTAATCCGGCAATTATTGTATTGGGCGAAGTTGTACGTCATAGAGCACAATTATTAAAAGTTCAAAAAGAAGTTCAATTAAAAGAGGCATTATGTTAGTAGAAAATAAAAACGAATTGTATCCCATCTTTTTAAAAGTATCGCAATTAAATGTACTTATCGTTGGTGGTGGGAATGTAGCTTTAGAGAAGTTAAGCTTTCTATTAAAATCTAGCCCTAATGCAAGGGTAGCATTAATTGCCTTAGAATTTTCTAAAGAAGTATTGGAGCTGGCTAGAAAGTACGATATTTTAACGATGCATAGGCCCTATACTAGTAATATATTACATAAACAGCATATCGTAATTGCCGCTACTAATAATGAAGAAGTAAACAAGCAGATTTACTTAGATGCAAAAGCTAAACAGCTATTGGTTAATGTTGCAGACACCCCAGATTTATGTGATTTTTACCTTGGCGGAATTGTAACGAAAGGAAATATAAAAGTGGCAATTTCTACAAACGGAAAATCTCCAACGATGGCCAAGCGATTACGTCAGTTTTTTGAAGTGGTCTTACCAGACGAAATTGATGACTTAGCCAAAAATCTAAACAAGTTTAAAAAATCCATCAAAGGAAATTTTGAAACCAAAGTGAATACCTTAAATAAATTAACAGAGAGTTTAGTAAAATAAAAGTAAATGATAAAGACAGATATACTAATAATAGGTGCCGGACCAACAGGTTTATTTACCGTTTTTGAAGCGGGATTATTAAAACTAAAATGTCATTTAATAGATGCTTTGCCTCAACCCGGAGGGCAATGCTCTGAAATCTATCCTAAAAAACCAATTTATGATATTCCTGGTTTTCCTGAAATTTTAGCTGGTGATTTAACAAAGAACTTATTAGAACAAGGAAAGCAGTTCGAACCAGGATTTACTTTGGGTGAACGAGCAGATACCATCGAAAAATTATATGATGGATCATTTATTGTTACCACTAATAAGGGTACAAAGCATCATGCTCCGGTGGTAGCAATTGCTGGAGGTCTGGGTTCTTTTGAACCACGTAAACCTCAGTTAGAAAATTTATCTTTTTATGAAGATAATGGTGTTGATTATATCATTAGAGATCCTGAAAAATATCGCAATAAAAAAGTGATCATTGCTGGTGGAGGTGATTCGGCATTAGACTGGAGTATTTTCCTATCTGATATCGCCTCTGAAGTTACTTTGATTCATAGAAGAAATGAATTTAGAGGAGCCTTAGACTCTGTAGAAAAAGTAAGAGAGTTAAAGCTACTAGGTAAAATAAATCTTATTACACCTGCAGAAGTTGTGGAATTAAAGGGAGAAAAAAACCTAAATGCTATCGTTGTTCAAAAAGATGGCGAACAACAATTTATTGAAACAGATTATTTTATTCCGCTTTTTGGTTTATCTCCAAAATTAGGACCTATTGCCAATTGGGGACTAGAAATTGAAAAGAATGCCATAAAAGTAAACACATTTGATTATCAAACTAATATTCCGGGAGTCTTTGCCATTGGTGATGTGAATACATATCCTGGAAAATTAAAATTGATATTATGTGGTTTTCACGAGGCAACACTAATGAGTCAATCTGCTTTTAAAATCATTCACCCAGATAAAAAGTATGTGTTAAAATACACAACGGTAAGTGGTATAAACGGTTTTGATGGGTCAAGAAAAGAAGCACCTAAAGCCGTTGTGCAGGCAATTGGATAAAATCCATTTTCAAAGATGAAAAGGTATGGCTGACGTTAATATTTTCATAAAAGATAGAGAAGGTGTAATTCATGAGGTTGCTGCACCGACAGATATGGCAATGAACCTAATGGAGGTGTGTAAAGCATATGAGCTTCCGGTAGAAGGTACATGCGGTGGTATGGCTATGTGTGCTTCGTGTCAGTGTTATGTACTGTCAGATCATGAGTTACCCGAAAAGCAAGATGAAGAAGAAGCAATGCTGTCAGAAGCATTTTATGTAGAAGAGAATAGTAGATTAGGGTGTCAGATTCAAATTTCAGAAAGATTAGAAGGTTTAAAAATAGAATTAGCCCCAGCATCTTAAAATTATGGAAACCATTGAAAAAAAAGCGATTAAAAACTACCATGTTTGCTTAAAAGATACTATAGAAACGTTCACAAAGCAATTGTTCTATACACTATTTGATGAGGCCTATTATAATGCGTATATAGATTCGGTTGAAGAATTATTTTTAAAGATTTCTCAAAAACTATCTGTAGAAGAAAGTCATTTGATATGGAATGTTTATAGCGATAAATTTAGAGAGATTAGAGAAAAACTAGATTTAGATGCTTTAGCATTTGAAAAATTTGATCCCGCATGTAAAAGTTTGGAAGAAGTGTATTTAGCATATCCTGGATTTCATGCCATAGCGGTGTATCGATTAAGTCATGAATTACATAAATTGAATGTACCAATTATTCCAAGAATGATGAGCGAATATGCACATGGGCTAACCGGTACAGATATTCACCCTGGAGCAAGAATTGGAAATTCATTTTTTATTGACCATGCTACAGGTATTGTAATAGGTGAAACCGCTGTTATTCATGATCATGTTAAAATATATCAAGGCGTTACACTTGGTGGACTACAGGTAAAGAAAAGCCTTGCGTCGTCAAAAAGGCATCCTACGATTGAAGAGAATGTAACAATTTATGCAAATGCTACTATTTTGGGCGGCGATGTAACCATTGGCGCAAATAGTATCGTTGGCGCGAATGTTTGTGTAACGAGATCAGTACCTAAAAACTCAATATTATCTTATGAAAAAGAGTTTAACATTAGAACCAGAAATAGTAGGTAAGAGTATTACCGATCAAATTGGCAATACACCGCTTATTGAGGCAAAGAATATTCTTTCTAAAGAAGGTGTTAGATTATTTTTAAAGCTTGAAGGTAATAATCCGGGAGGAAGCGTAAAAGATCGCCCGGCCTTTAATATGATCAAACAAGCTCTAAGGCGCGGTGATATTAAAAAAGGAGATTATTTAGTAGAGGCTACAAGCGGTAATACAGGTATCGCATTAGCACTAACAGCAAAACTCTTAGGGTTAAATATTGTATTGGTGATGCCAGAAAATTCAACGGAAGAGCGTGTTAAAACAATGAAGGCATATGGCGCGGAAGTATTACTTACTTCTGCCAAAGAAGGGATTGAGTATGCTAGAGATGTAGCATTAAATATTCATAAGAATAAAGGATATTATCTGCTAAATCAGTTTGAAAATAACGATAATTGGAAGGCGCACTATAATACAACCGGGCCAGAAATATGGAAAGACACTCGAGGTAGAATTACCCATTTTGTGTCGGCCATGGGCACAACCGGAACTATCACCGGTGTCTCTAGATTCCTAAAAGAGAAAAATGAAGCCATAACGATTATTGGCGCACAACCAACAGACGGATCGAGAATTCCGGGTATTCGTAAATGGTCACCAGAATATGTTCCAAAAATTTTCAATAAATCAAAAGTTGATAAGATTATTGAAGTAAGTCAGATTGAAGCTAAATTAATGACACAGCGATTGGCCAAAGAAGAGGGTATTTTTGCCGGAATGAGTAGTGGTGGTGCAGTGGCATGTGCCTTAGAAGTTGCAAAGAGAATAAATAATGGTAATATTGTAGCAATCATTTGCGACCGCGGAGACCGCTATTTATCTTCAAATCTTTTTGAATAAAATTTGTTTTTTAAAGTTGTGATATAAAGAAATAATTATGTTTCTTTGTATCGTTCATTAACGTATTGATTGTTATCATGAAAGGTGGAGGGAATAGACCCTGAGAAGCCTTAGCAACCCTTTTCTAATTTATTTTAGATAAGAAGGTGCTAAATTCTACCAAACTGTAGTGCGGATAGATAACGAATGGATTTTCATTTCTTAAACCCTTTCCTGATGACATATTGATATTAAATTATCAAGAATGTTAACAATAGATCAAATTTTACATAATCGGATACTCGTACTCGACGGAGCTATGGGGACAATGCTGCAACGCTATAATTTCTCAGAAGAAGACTTTCGTGGAGAACGCTTTAAAGAGTATCATATTTCTTTAAAGGGTAATAATGACCTACTGTCTATAACACAACCTCAGGCTATAAAAGAAGTTCATGCAAAATACTTTGAAGCCGGAGCTGATATTATTGAAACAAATACATTTTCTGGAACTACCATCGCAATGGCAGACTATGAAATGGAAGATTTGGTATACGAATTGAATTTCGAATCAGCAAAAATTGCAAAAGAAGTCGCCGATAAATTTACCAGAGAAGAACCACATAAACCAAGATTTGTAGCTGGTTCTATTGGACCCACAAATAGAACTGCAAGCCTATCGCCAGATGTTAATGATCCAGGTTATAGAGCAGTAAGCTTTAATGAACTTCGAATAGCTTATAAACAACAAGCTGAAGCTTTGATAGAAGGGGGCGTAGATATATTATTGGTAGAAACTATTTTCGATACCCTAAACGCAAAAGCTGCATTATTTGCAATAGAAGAAGTAAAAGAAGAACAGAACATTGATATCCCCATTATGGTATCTGGAACCATCACAGATGCCTCCGGAAGAACACTCTCCGGGCAGACAGTGGAAGCCTTTTTAATTTCTATTTCACATATTCCATTGTTATCAGTAGGATTTAATTGTGCCTTAGGGGCAGAACAGCTAAAGCCTTATTTAAAAAGATTGGCAAGAGCCACAGACTATCATACATCTGCGCACCCAAATGCCGGATTGCCAAATGCATTTGGAGAATACGATCAAACACCACAACAAATGCAAGAATATATAGAAGCTTATTTAAAAGATGGGCTCATAAATATCATTGGAGGATGCTGTGGTTCAACACCAGAACATATAAAAGCTATTGTTGAGGTAGCTTCGAAATACAAACCAAGAACGTTGGCATTAACAGTTTAAATGCAATAAGTTATTAATTATGGAGAAGCTAGAAAGTATAGTGAGTTTTCTTTTTGAGTCTTATAATGAAGTTAGGTATACCGCTATCTATACGGATCAAAAACTATTTTTTAAACAAAGAGATGAAGTAGAGAATACATCTAATGAAGAAACTGATAAATATGAAGAGCTATTGGTAAATCCAACCCTTTTAACATTGGCAAGACAACGTGGAAATATTGATTGCGGAGGTTTAAACTTTATTATTATTAGATATGGTAATTTTTATCAATTGATTAAAGAAGTAAAAAACGGACATATTTCAATTTGCCTAGAAGGATCAAGTGATTTGAATACACTCCCTGAAAAAATTTTTGCAAGTCTAAAAACTAATTTTTCTGAACTTTTTTAGTTTGAAAAGATGATTGAAGAAAGAAAATATTTAAAATTAAGTGGCCTTGAGCCATTGGTAATAACACCACAAAGTAATTTTATAAACGTAGGTGAGCGTACCAATGTTACCGGATCAAGAAAATTCTTACGATTAATAAAAGAAGAAAAATATGACGAAGCACTTGAGATAGCCCGTCATCAGGTTGAAGGAGGAGCCCAGATTATAGATGTGAATATGGATGAGGGCATGCTAGATGGTGTAAATGCAATGACCACCTTTTTAAATTTAATTGCCTCTGAACCAGATATTGCTCGTGTTCCGGTTATGATAGATAGCTCAAAATGGGAAATTATTGAAGCCGGATTGCAGGTCGCTCAAGGAAAATGTGTTGTGAACTCTATTAGTTTAAAAGAAGGAGAAGAAGAATTTATCCGTCAGGCTAAATTGATCAAAAGATACGGCGCTGCAACAATTGTTATGGCATTTGATGAAGAAGGCCAGGCAGATACTTATAAAAGACGAATAGAAATATGTGAACGCTCTTATAACATTTTAGTAACCAAGGTAAATTTTTCACCTCAAGACATCATTTTTGACCCTAATATATTTCCGGTTGCAACCGGAATGGAAGAGCACAGAAGAAATGCTATCGATTTTTTTGAAGCAACAAAATGGATTCGTGAAAACCTACCACATGCGAATGTTTCTGGAGGAGTAAGTAATGTTTCTTTTTCCTTTAGGGGTAATAACACAGTGAGAGAAGCAATGCATTCATCTTTTTTATACCATGCGATTAAAAATGGAATGAACATGGGGATAGTAAATCCGGCAATGCTTGAGGTATATGATGACATTCCTAAAGATTTGTTAGACCATGTTGAAGATGTGCTGCTAGATAGGCGTGATGATGCAACAGAGCGTTTATTAGAATTTGCAGAAACAGTAAAAGGTAAAAAGAAAGAAGATGATGGTAAGGCTTTAGAATGGAGAAATAAGCCTTTACAAGAACGTATTACCCATAGTTTGGTGAAAGGAATAGATGCTTTTATAGAAGAAGATGTTGAAGAAGCCCGGCAGTTAGTAGCAAGGCCGATTGAGGTAATTGAAGGACACCTCATGAATGGAATGAATGTGGTTGGTGACTTATTTGGTAGTGGTAAAATGTTTTTACCTCAAGTAGTAAAATCAGCGCGAGTTATGAAAAAAGCTGTGGCTTATTTACAGCCGTTTATTGAAGCAGAAAAAGATGGAGTTACACAAAGTGCTGGAAAGGTCTTAATGGCAACGGTAAAAGGAGATGTTCATGATATAGGTAAAAACATTGTTTCAGTTGTTCTTGGATGTAATAATTATGAGATTGTAGATCTTGGAGTTATGGTGCCACCAGAAAAAATTATTGAAGTTGCCAAAAAAGAGCAAGTTGATATTATTGGTTTAAGCGGATTAATAACACCATCGTTAGATGAAATGGTTTATTTGGCAAATGAGATGGATAATGAACAAATGAATATTCCACTATTGATAGGCGGAGCAACAACATCGAGGGCACATACAGCGGTTAAAATTGCTCCAAAATATCAAAATACGGTAGTGCATGTTAATGATGCTTCAAGAGCAGTAACGGTTGTTGGTAGTTTACTGCAAGAAAATAACAAAATATATAAAGGCCAGATTAGAGAAGAATATACAAAGTTTCGTGAGCAGTTTTTAAATAGAAGCAAGCAAAAAGAATACATTTCTTTAGAAGAAGCAAGACGGCGCAAGTTTAAAATTAACTGGAATACGTCTAAGATTGTAAAACCTAATCAGCTAGGAATACAAACCATCAATGATTTTAATTTAGAAAAATTAATTGATTATATCGATTGGAGTCCATTTTTCCGTTCATGGGATTTGCATGGTAAATTTCCAAATATATTAACCGATGAGGTTGTTGGGAAGCAAGCAGCCGAACTTTTTGAGGATGCAAAAACATTACTTAATAAAATATTAAACGAAAAGTTATTACAGGCCAAAGCAGTTTTCGGGCTTTTCCCAGCGAACACCATTAATGATGATGATATTGAAATTGATCTTTCAACTATTTCCAAACGAAGTGAAAAGCACAAATTTCTAACCTTACGGCAACAGTTAAAAAAACGAGAAGGTGTACCTAGCTTTGCATTAGCAGATTTTATAGCCCCACGAGAAACAAGAATTCAAGATTATATAGGCTGTTTTTGTGTAACTACTGGTTTTGGTACCCAAGAGCTGGCTCAGCAATTTGAAGCTGCAAATGATGATTATAATTCTATTATGGTTAAAGCGTTGGCCGATCGTTTGGCCGAAGCTTTTGCAGAATATTTACATGAAAAGGTACGAGTAGAATATTGGGGGTATGCTGAAGGTGAACAATTAACAAATGAAGAGCTGATCAAAGAAAACTATAAGGGGATTCGCCCTGCCCCGGGTTATCCTGCTTGCCCTGATCACCTAGAGAAAAAAACTATTTGGGAACTTTTAAATGTACAAGAAACCATAGGTGTTGAGCTTACTGAAAGTTTGGCTATGTGGCCAGCCGCAAGTGTAAGCGGTTATTATTTTGCGAATAGCGAAGCTAAATACTTTGGTTTAGGTAAGATCAAAGAAGATCAATTAAAAGCATATTCAAAACGTAGAAATATTAAAGAAGCAGCAGCAAGAAAATGGTTAAATCCTAACCTTGCCAGTTAATAAAAATTAACCTAATTAAACAGATTTCCGTTTTTGCGGAAAACAACTATGAAAGTAACAGACCACATAAAGAAAGCGAATGGAAAAACCTTGTTTTCCTTTGAAATATTGCCGCCTTTAAAGGGGCAACATATAGACTCCATTTTTAATAATATAGACCCGCTTATGGAGTTTAAACCTCCATTTATAGATGTTACCTATCATCGTGAGGAGTATATCTTTAAAGAATTAGATAATGGGTTTCTTAAAAAACAAGTAGTTAAGAAACGGCCCGGAACTGTTGGTATCTGTGCGGCTATTCAAAACAAATATCAAGTAGATGCGATTCCTCATATTTTATGCGGGGGATTCACCAAAGAAGATACCGAGAATTTTTTAATAGATCTTGCTTTTTTAGGTATAGAAAACGTGGTTGCTTTAAGAGGCGATGCTGTTAAAAGCGAAACGTATTTTAAGCCAGAAAAAGAAGGGCATCGCTATGCAAACGAATTGGTGTTACAGATACAAGATTTAAATGAAGGTAAATATTTAGATGATGAGCTTCTAAACACCTCAAAAACAGATTTTTGCATTGGGGTAGCTGGTTATCCTGAAAAGCATATGGAAGCTCCAAGCCTTGAAAGTGATATTCATTTTCTAAAAAAGAAAATAAAAAGTGGCGCTGATTATATAGTGACGCAAATGTTTTTTGACAATAAAAAGTACTTTGAATTTGTTGAAAAATGTAGAAGTGAAGGAATTACCGTACCAATCATTCCGGGTTTAAAGCCTATAGCAACAAAAAAACAATTGAATTTAATACCACATCGATTTAAAGTAGATTTACCCGATGATTTAATAATGAATGTAGTAAAATGTAAAGATAATGCTGAGGTGAGACAAGTTGGGATTGAATGGTGTATTGCTCAAAGCAAAGAGCTAATAAAAGCTAAGGTGCCTTTTTTACATTATTATTCGATGGGTAAATCTGATAATATTAAGGCGGTAGCAGAGGCTATTTTCTAAAGTTGTAAGGAAATAAGCTTTTTATATACTATTATAAGCAAAAATAATTTGTGCATTAAAAATTGGCAAAATAATTGCTTAATTTTGCATGAGTTATAACTAGAATTAAAATTTAAAAGATAATAAAATGGCATTAGAAATTACAGATGCTACATTCGAAGATGTAGTATTGAAATCAGATAAACCGGTATTAGTAGATTTTTGGGCTGCTTGGTGTGGACCATGTAGAATGTTAGCTCCAACGGTAGAAGAGTTAAGCACTGATTTTGATGGTAAAGCAGTTGTTGGAAAATTAGATGTTGATGCTAACCAAGAGTTTGCTGCTAAATATGGTGTAAGAAATATACCTACGGTATTGATCTTTAAGAACGGAGAAGTAGTTGATAAGCAAGTAGGCGTAGCGCCAAAAGCTACTTATACAGAAAAACTAGAAGCGCTTGTATAAAAACTAGCATTTCTGAATAATACGTTAAAAGGTTTGGCTATTGCCAAGCCTTTTTTTATTTTGTCAAGATTAAGAAATTTATGAAAATCTCAGAGCTAAAAAATATAAAAGAAATTGGCAATCTAGAACTGTTGGCTACCCAGGTGGTTGAGGGATTTATTACAGGAATGCATAAAAGTCCGTTTCATGGTTTTTCGGTTGAGTTTGCAGAACATCGTCTATATAATAAAGGAGAAAGTACGCGACATATAGATTGGAAATTATATGCAAAAACCGATAAGCTCTTTATAAAAAGATATGAAGAAGAAACCAATTTACGGTGTCATTTAATCATTGACAATTCGGCCTCTATGTACTATCCAAAATTAGATACGTATACAATTGATAAGCTGAATAAAATTAGCTTTTCGGCAATAGCAGCGGCAGCATTACTTGAGATTTTGAAAAGACAACGTGATGCTTTTGGATTAAGTATCTATGCCGATACTAACGAATATTTTGCACCGGCAAAAGGAAGTGAACGACATCGAAGAATGCTATTGTCAAAACTAGAGCTAGTGTTACAAGATGTTACCAAAAGATCAACTGCTACTTATGAAGCGTTACATGAAATCGCTGATAAGGTACATAGGCGTTCTATAATATTTTTATTTACTGATATGTTTCAAGCAGATAAAAAGGAGGAAGAACTTTTTGAAGCATTACGGCATTTGAAACATAATAAGCATGAAGTAATCTTATTTCATACATATGATGCTAAATATGAGCTCAATTTTGACTTCGATAATCGTCCTAAGAAATTTATAGATGTTGAGACAGGTGAACATATTAATCTATATGCTGATTCTGTAAAAGAGAATTATAAAAAGGCCGTTGATGATTATTTTAATAGATTAAAAATGAGGTGTATGCAATATAAGATAGATTATGTGCCAGTTGATATTAATAAGGGCTTTGATCAAATTTTGTTGACCTATTTAGTGAGTAGAAAAAGATTTTTGTAAAAAGTTAAAAAAATGCTTTGCATATTTAGAAAACCAAAGTATATTTGCAACCGCTAATTGAGCAACGGTCTGGTAGTTCAGCTGGTTAGAATACCTGCCTGTCACGCAGGGGGTCGCGGGTTCGAGTCCCGTCCAGACCGCAAAAAAGAAAGTTGTGTTGTTTTTAGTAGTTTTTCATAAACTACTCTAACTGTTAAAGTTAGTCAATGGAAAGTGTCTCAAATTGAGATGCTTTTTTTGTTTTTAGACATTTCATTCTCTACTATTTATCGTCAACTTGTCAAGTTTTTTTCTTCTAAAAGGTACACTTTAAGTACCCTACTATTCAATTGAGTACCCCAAAATTTCCTATTTCAATTAAAATCTAAATAAATGAATAACAATATCTTATATATATTATTTCTAATAGAAAAATCTAAAACCAATGGTAAAGGTTTATGCCCTGTTAGATGTAGATTAACATTTAATAAAGACCGAAAGATGTTTTCTACAGGATTATTTATAAATCCAGATCATTGGAATAGTAAGCATCAAAAATTAGCTGACTACCCAGACTATGCCGACTATACCAATACCCAATTAAGCCTGATAAGACAAAAGTTAAATCAGGCTTTTTTATTTCTACAAGTTCAGGAAATAGAATTTGATGTATTAGATATCTATAAAAAGTATAAAGGTGAGCTGCCAAAAAATCAAATGACCTTATTAGGATATTATAAATTGCATAATGAGAAAATGAAAAGTTTAATTGGTATTGATATAGTAGAAGTAACCTATAAAAAGTATTTAGAAACTGAAGTGCATATAAAACGATTTTTAAAACATAAATATGACAGGAATGATGTTAAATTAAGTAATCTGAAACTAAGATTTTTAGATGATTTAAGCTATTATTTAAAGACAGAGAGAAAACTACAACAAGCCACAGTAAATAAGACTATACAGAGGCTTAGAAAGGTTGTTAAAGATGCTGTAAAAGATGATTATTTGGTAAAAGATCCATTTGCTTCTTATAAATATAAAACAGTAAAGAAAGAGATTATATTTCTAACAAAAGAAGAGCTTAAAAGGTTGGAGGAGTTTGACTTTAAAATAGAAAGATTAAATCAAATAAGAGATTGTTTTGTTTTCTGTTGTTACACAGGATTAGCCTATAAAGAAATGGAAAGACTGAGGTCAAATCATATATTAAAAGGAAAAGAAGGATTAGATTGGATTAGAATGAAAAGACAAAAAACTAATTCAGAATTATCTATTCCATTATTAGCAAAAGCTAAAGAGATATTAGAGAAGTATAATTATAAATTACCAATTGTAAGTAATCAACGATTTAATGGGTATTTAAAAGAGATTGCTCATCTGACCAATATAGATAAGAATTTAACACATCACATGGGGAGGAAAACATTTGCTACCACTATATTACTATTAAATGGTGTTTCAATGGAGGTAACATCTAAATTATTGGGTCATTCTAGAATTGGAATTACACAATCTGTTTATGGAGAGATAGTTGAGGAAACAGTTAGTTTAGCTGTTAAGAGATTATATGAGAATTCATAGATATGAAACTAATAACAAATAGGAAAAACACCCTGTTAAAAAAGGGGATTTTTCCCCTAAGATTTTTCAAAATTAATTTTCTACATTCGTCACTTAATTACTGAGGTTAGGAGTTCAGTTTTAATTAAGATACGTCTCTGTTTCTCATCTCAAACACTATTTTTTAATTCAAATACCTTTTTTAAACTATGAAAAAACTCTTTTCAAGGTCAATGGCCTTTTTGTCTCTTTTGATAATTTTTTCTAACTGTCAGAACGAGAGCACTGAAATTATACAACAAAAAACGGAAGTCACATTACGTAAAATAACATTTGAAGAAATAAGGAGCAATAGTGAAATTATAGAAGAATTAGGAAAGCTTAATTCTGTTAATAATAAAAGCGGAATCAAAGAAAAATCAGATTTTATATATAACGCAGAAAATGATTTTATAATTGATATAGACGAGGCTGTTTATGTAGAGAAGGAAGATTATAATTCATATACTTTCAAAATTTATAGAACAATAGAAAGAGATGGTCTAGAAAATTTAGTATTAAGTCGAAAAAATGACGGAAGTTATAAAAGTTATATAGTAAACTATGCTTTAACAGATGAAGAAAGAGAAGCGATTACAAATTCTGAAACTGTTGATTTAAATGGTAAAGTATCTTTTAGGGAAGTTGATTTTGATTCAGATATAATTTTTAGTCAAAAATCTGGGCCAATAAATGAATGTCCACCAGGTGCGTGCTGTGTTATTGAAAATGGCATAGATGAAAATACAGGGTGGCCTATTACTTATTATGTAGAAGTTCCATGTGATGATTCTAATGGAGGAGATGGTTCAGATAATGAAAGTGGGTCACCTTATGATACGGACGGAGGTTCAGATGGGGGTTCGGGAAGTTCAGGAGGTAATAGTGGTGATGAATCTGGCTTACCTGGAGGTGGCGGAGGAAGTGGAAGCGGAAGTGGCTCTAATGGAGATTCGTCAAATGATAGTGAGAATGAAGAAGAGGAGGTAATTACTTCCCCTACAGAAGGTAATGATCAAGAGGATACGACCGAACTAGATCAGTTTAATGCTGATAGAGTAGCAGCTTTAGGGCTTAATCTTAACCAGCCTCAAACAGATTTTTTGATAGATAATGGCGACTTTTTTTCAGAAATAAGAGATTTTCTAAATGAAAACAACAATACTCAACAGGCAAAAGACTGGGCAAGATTAGCCGTTGAGGTCGACAGAGTATTGGACAATTCTTTCACAGTTAATACTACAGGAAAACACCCTTCCGAACTAAATGGATGTTGTCCTGGGGATTGTTGTCCAAATCCAGATGTTTATGGAGATGACTTGATAATTAAAGAATACGGGATTAAACCTATTCAAGCAGCAATCGATGCTACTTTCAATTCTTTAGTAATGCATACAGAACTTACAATGAGTGACGCATGGATAGGCAAAAGAATAAGAAGTCTTATGCAAAAAATTGGAATAAATGTCTCTTCAGATATAGATAATAAGCATCTAGCTGAAATATATAGAATGCGTAAAAGGGATGGGATTCTAATTGTGGAATATAGACCAGGTATATTAACAAGTATGTTTGAAGCAGCTTTAAACACTTTAGACATATTATCATTTCTAACGCCTAGTCAAAATGGAGGAGCTTTCTTAGCGTCAAGAATAGGGGGGAAAATAACGGTAACTTCTTTGACAAATCACATAAGAAATATAACTCTAACGAATATTAAATTTGATAATGTTATAAATTCACTTAAAAATAACGCTCAATATTTACTTGATGGTACAGGGGCTTATAACTTGGTGAGAGGTCATCACCCTTTGGCTAAGAGTGCATTTAAAAGCGATAAATTTTATGATTTACAGCAAGCTTTTAGCGTGTCATCAAACAAATTGCAAGATGTTTGGGATGCAGCTAATCCTAATTTACCTTCTATTTCAGTACATCATAAAATTACTGGGCAACAAAATAGTTTGTATTCCGCTTTTGCAAATAGTGGAGATGTATTAACTTTGGATAAGATGGCGCAGATTGAAATACAAGCAATGACCAATGTTGGAATTCCTGAAAATATTGCAACTGGCTGGGTAATAAAAGCTTTAGAAAACTTAAAAGATCAAGGGGTTAAAGTGATTACTCATATCCCTTGGAATGGAGTCAATTAAATAAATGTTTATGAGTGTAAGTAATAAATATGAGGATTTTGGAAAAGTTATAATTGAAAAGTTAAGAGATTCGAGTTACAAAAGTTACAAGAAGTTTTCTGATTATTCACAATCAATGACGTTAGGTCAATACGAAGACTTATCTAAAAATCCTAATATTGATAAACGAATTCAGGAGAATATTGACAATGCGTTTAAATTTCTAAATAGTTTAGATGATTTTCAGAGGAAGGAGTTGGACAAATTAATATTAAAAACCCTTGACGAAGCGGCGTTTTCCTTTTTAAGGGAAGTTGAAGAAAGATTGATTGATCGTGATGGTATTGGGTTAACTTATGAAGGGAAAAACATTCAAGACCTATATGATGAATTCCTTTCAGGAACTTTTTTTGGTGAATATTTTTTATGGGCAGAAAGATATAGCTCTTTTGGAAAAGTACAAGAATAATCAGTTAAATATAATATTATAATAATTCGATTTTTTTCAAAAAATCAAAAGCAGTAGTCAATAAGGCTGCTGTTTTTGTTTATTAAAGTAGGTTATTTATTATAATATGGGCGAAGCTACATGGTCTAATTTACAAGAACAAATTAAACAATGGATAAATGTTAACGGAGGCCAAGCTATAACAGTGCCCAAAACGGCAGTACGTTTAGACAAGACTAAATTAAAACAAGCATTAGAAAGCAATCAAACAATAGATCAAATTAATTGTAATTAAAAGTAATGAAGGATATTAATATTAGTTTAAAAATTATTTCACCACCTATTTTATGTGCTGTAGTGATAATAATCACTAAAATGGGTTTGGATTACTACCCCTTATCGTTTGGATTAATAATTGGTATTTTAAATTGGAATAATCATAGATTTGCACCATACCTTGGAGTAATACTAAGCCTAGTTATTTCTTATGTTATTTTTATTGTTTCTTTTGTGGTAACTGGGATGTTAGCAGAAATATTACAGCCCTTACTAGGAGAAGATAAATCAAGTATTGTCTCTTTTGTATTAATACCATTTATGATAGCTCCTATGTTGATTTTCATATTATATAGGTTTATTTTTAATTATAAGATAAAAACGAAATTTAGTAACATTGTACTTATTACTTCTATAAGTTTATTAGTAATAATATTTTTTTCTAATTATGAATATGCAGAGTTTGGTAGAGACTTTCCTGAATTCAACACTTTTTTGAATCCATATACACTTTGGCAAGTAGTTGTGGCATTATCACTTCAATTACTTATTTATCAAAAAAAATTAATAAAAAGTCAGTGACGTTGTACAAAATGCGGCAAAGAATTAATAGAAAAAATTATTGAAAAGCAAAATACAAAAGTTAGAAATATTTCGGAAATAAGTAATCGAACAAATGTCATAGAGTTAATTAAACATGAAAAATTAGATATTTCATGGTCTAATGTTTTAAAATATTATAAGAACTCAGAACATGAATTGGCATGATTTTTATTTATATTTTTCTATGCAAGGTTTACATGAATCTCAAGCATTTCAAAATCAAATTGAAAATAATTCTTTGAAGAATGATTTATACAATGCTTATAGGTCTGAAGCTAGAAGATTTAGTAAGAATTGTTAAAATTAAAATTTTATGAAAAAAATATTAGCGCTATTGTTTTACACTTCAAGTTTGGTAGTAATTGGTGCTCAGGATTTGAACGAGATAAAAGAACAAAATGTAGTTTTCATACTTTTTGACGGCAATAATAAAAATGAAGATAGGATAAATTTATCAAGGAAAAGAAATACTGAAATAGTTGATAGATATAAGTATATATTTTTTTATTATGATAAGGTGAGGGAAGAAAAAAGGAAGTTTGATTTTTCTTTTCATTATTCTAAATATCAAAATTATGATGATGCCGAAAATGAATTAAATCCAGCAATGCTGTTTAAAATAAACAAGAGTTTTATTAAAAAAAATAAAAATCTTATTATGACACGTGAATTTTTTGAGCGTATTGGAGAGAAAGAAGTTATCAATTTGTTGTTTAGATCTAATGTTTATGTGCTATTAATTGATAAAAACGAAATCAAAAATAATAAGGTACTTTTGAGAGAAGTTCAGTTTGATTATACACCTGTTGACCCTGAGCCAATAATTGAAAATATAATAGAAAACAGATAGAAATAAGAATTAATTATACAAAAAAGGAGTATTTTTTTTATGCACTTGTTGTTTTATTTTGATTAACCTTCCCCTTTTAAAAGGAAAACTCATTCAAATTCAAACAATTCAGAAATAGGGATTTTAAGAGCTTTAGATATTGTATGTATCCTTAAATAGAAGCTAAGAATCAATTAATACAAAAAAATCAGAGAGTTTAATTTCTTTTGCTTCACAAATTTTCTGAAGAGTTTTTACAGGAATTCTATAACCGTTTTTACTTAAGATCTTTCTTACGGTTTTCTCATCAATATTATGATCTATAGCGAAACTCCTATTGGATTTACTTTTTTTTACCCATTCAGAAGCTATATAGTTACATATCTTTTTATTGATATCAGTCATACAACAAAGGAAAATGTTGTATTTAAATTTAATGCGGACTAAAGGACGCATTAATAAGAATTTATTTATATTTGAATATTAATGTTTTAGAAAAATTTAATACTATGAAAAAGACTTATTATTTAATACTCATTGTTGTTTTGTCTTGTTTGACCTGTAATGAAAGTGATGACATGCAGCTTGAAGATGATACCCAAAGTATGAGTAGCAGAGAGAAGCTGCTTGTTAGAAGAACTTCAAAAAATATTCATGAGAAATATGGTTTAGATGCCGATACACTTATCTATTCTAATGGTAAGTTATCTAAATTTTTTTCAACTGCTGGGTCAAATAGTTTATACCAGTTTATTTACAATAATGATTTATTAGTTAAACACTATGCAGATGATAAAAATGGAACAGCTACTTTATCTGACGATATTACAACATCATCCAATAGTTTTGATTACATATACAATACAGGTGGTCAATTAATTAGAAGGGATGATAATTCAGAACAGCCGTTGGATTTTGAATGGCAATACCAAGATAATATGGTAATTACTAGTTTCAGATATTATGTTGGAACGCTTCAAGAAAAAATGGAAATTTCCTATGAAGGAGATAACATTTCCAAAATCTTACTTTTCTCTAATTCTGGCACAACAGAATTCACTTTTGAATACGACAATAGCGTTAATCCAATTTATATAATATCAAAGGCTAGTGGATTCAATATTATAGAGACGTTTAGTACAGCATTGGATATACAACAACATTATGGCGTCTATTCAAAAAACAATGTCTTAAAGGCTTATAGAAATAAGGAATTAATATATAGTGCAAGCTATCAATATGACGCTGACGGTTATCCCGTTGTATGCAATTTTAATCATATAAGATTTGGTATTAGCGATATTGAGTATTATCAATATAACAACAAAAACAGTTATAAATAAATCAAAAATGAGTAGTGCTTGGATAGATATAATTAAAGAATCAGTTAGAGTAAGAATTGAAAATGAAATAACAGAAGTAGGTGAAAACCCGCTATATAAAGGTGACCAAACTACTTTGTTGGCCGTAGTGTTCCTAACTATAGACAAAGTATGTGAAGATGAAATAGATAAATTTATGTTGCTAGAATCTGTCAATTTATCAAAAGAAGAAATAATAAGCTCTGTTCAAGAAGTAGGTATCTATATTAAAGGTCAAATAGTTGATCATTTAAAAGGTTAAATTCAAAAAAAAATTTTTCAGAAAATTTTTCAGAACCTCTTTCCTAACGTAAATGCAATCTAACCCAGAATCACCCGCCCTCTAGTTGACCTTTGGGGGTTATATCCGCCCCTTAATATTAATTTAAAATTTTATTAGATGGTAAGTATTGTAAATTATGAAACACGTCAGAATAAAGCTGGCGGTAAATTCAATGTTCTTGTACTTCAGGGTGGTGTGCATGCGATTAGAAGTGTTAGTAGCGGTAGATTATATTTTACAGCTAAAACTTGTACTGTTCCAGCATCTTTTGATGAGGCAACATGTAAAAATTTAATTGGAACTTCCTTTCCTGGAAGTATAAAAAAAATTGACTGTGATCCTTACCAGTATAATATACCTGGTACAGATGAGTATATAACGATCAGTCACACATGGGAATATCAAGATAACACAGATGAAATAGTCTCAGAACATTTAGTAGATGAGGCTGCTGCTATTATTTAAATACTTACTAATTTGATTTAGCAGTTTCATTTGAGCCTTTAGTTTGATTACTAGAGGCTTTTTTTAAGACCCTATAATAATTATTCTTAAAAGCTATAACAAAAGAATTTATACTTATTGCCTTATAGTATATCTAATGTATTACCGTAATGGTTTTGATTTAATAATTTTATCTTTGAGTAAATTGAGATAGTTTTTACTTCGATTGATTCAAACCTTAAATATTTATAAGGTTTATCAATATTATCAAGAAAGTTAAAACATACATAAACAAAATATAATTTACTAAGATGGAAACTAAAATAATTGTCGCCTTAATAGCCTCAATAACATCAATTGTCGTTGCTGTTATTGGATTAATTAGTAATTATTATTCAAACAAGAGGATTTTAAAGGTGAATGAGGAAATTGAGTCATTCAAACTTGAAGTTGATAAGAAGCGTAGTAAGTTTGAAATTTATGACAAGCAATTAAAGAACAATTTCCGAGCACTAGGAAATTATATAAAGGAGATTCAAAGTTTAAAAGACTATTTGCTTTTAACAATGGATTCCATAGAAGATTCATTAGATTCAAATACAGTAACCTCCAGAATTTCTGAATTAAGAGAGAGTTTGTTTTTAAGCTATGAAAAAAATTCGCATCACCTCAATGATGAAGCTAGGGAAAAGGCACATTCAGTAAAGAATTATGCTCTTAAAATTGAAAATGAGTTAAATCAATTGTTAGAAGGACGTAAGTACGTGAATCTATCTGAAAAAGAGCGTCTCCATTTAAAAAGTGAAAGAGATGTATTAACAGATTTTCAGCATGATTTTAGAGATAAACGCATGAAAATATTGTATGAAGTATCATGAAATTTAAAGTTGCCTGTATTGATGATAATACTATAAATCTTATTATAGCGAAGAAAGTTTATTTAAATCTTTATGATCATGAAGTTAGAGTATTTTCTAGTGCAGAGACTTTCCTAAAAGAAGATGATATTGATGACTATGGATTAGTTATTACAGATTGGATGATGCCTTATTTAAATGGGGCCGAATTAACGAAGTATTTGAAAGCTAACCATCCTCATATTAAAGTGGTAGTATGCACTGCAATCTCTTTAGATGGGGAAAGAGGAGAATTTGCAATAGCAGATGGGGTAATTGCTAAACCATTTAAAATTGAAAATTTTAAGAGAGTAATTGACACAGCTCTCGCTACTTAGAATTAATAAGTTTTCAATAGTATTATTTAATATTGAAATGGTTAATTAGTTCAGAGATTACATTTAAGACCTCTTTTTGTACCATTAAAAAGTTATTTTCAATATCAGCTATACCAGAACCTTTATTAGCTAATTTCTCAATACTAATAATTCTATTTCTAGAATCTTCAATTTCAAAAATATCTAGATTTGGTTTTAATTTATGAGCCAATTTATAGATGGAAGCATAATCTCCTATCTTTATTGCTTCTTCTAGATAGTTAAGATCATTTGGAACTTCTTCAATAAAGGTTTGAACCAAAATTAGAATAAAGTCACTTTCTCCACTTGCTAGTTCGTTAATTTTATTTAGGGAATATATCATGGCATCTAAATTTAATTCATTTAATCTTTTAAACCCAATGAATCACCTTTCCTAATACTAAGATGAATAAGTGAACTGATACAAATACCCCTAAAATCAATCTAAAATCACGATTTTTTACTGAATAGACATACTTATTCTATAGCTATTTTGTATTAACCTAGAATAAAATCAAAACAATCAAAATGAATAAAAAACAATTAGCTGAATTATTAAAATATAGCCATCCTAATGAACTTTATGTTGTTACTTGGGATAATAGATTGAAGAAATTAAGATGCCCTTTTATAGTAAAAGTAATTAATGAAGTTGCAGATTTAAAACTAGGGCAGATAGTGGAAGTAGAAGAGGTAAAAATCACTAAAGATTTGAAAACAGTTTTTATAATAGGTAGACAAGCTTATCACTATTACTATTTTGACATTGAAATGTAGTTCTTTAGTATATTTGATATATAGTGTTATAACATATTAGTACAAAACTTGACAACCTGACGTTAATCCGTCAACTAAATCTTTGATAAATGCATACCGGTATTACATTTTTGAATTTCAAAACAGAAAAAAAATATTTAGAATTACAAAATAGATTTGCTGGGTATGATGAAAGGCAGGATCCTCGTTATAATGCTTATAGTGAAATCGTAAAACATGATTTTACTATTATTTATAAAAAAGTAAATGAAGTGACCTATGAAGAAGATTATCTGGAGCTGTCATTTTATAATGACTATTTATTTTCTAAGATCGATTCTTTATCAAAGAGATATATAAATAACTTTAAAAGAGAGTTAGATAGCAAAGCAATTCTCGAAGAGAATAGAATTAAACTGTATGCAGGTCAATTTTTAAACAGATTTTCAGAACTTGAGACTGTGATTAGAAATGCAGATCATTTAGAGTTAAGAATAAAACAAAAGCTTAAAACCCAAGTAGAAGTAATTACTGAATACTTATCTAGAGTTCACTTACTACCCAATTATAAACTCGAAGATAAAATAAAAGTTAAACTAAAAAAAACAGATTTACTTTTACTATTGTTATTGATGAGAGAACAAAAAATAATTGATTACCCCTATGACAGTGAACTAGGCTTTCTAATAGACAAGAGCTTTCTTTATTATGATGAAAGAGGTAAAGAGTATAAAGAAATTTTAGATTCCAAAAAGATTATTAACGATATCAAGAATGAAAATCGTCCAGTTAATAAAGCTATGGAAAGATTAAAGGCTGTTTTCACTAATGAGAAATTTTATAAACTCTTTCCTTAAAACTCCTCTGAACAGGGGATAAAATCTTTTCCCCTATAAAACTTTTCACTTATCTAGATTTTTGCTGTGTATATCGGATTAAATATCTGATTTACAGCAGTTAAATCGACCCGCTGATATTAAGTGGTCGATAGTTTAAAATTTTTTTATGATAAAAAAAAGAATTAGTGAAAAGTCAGTTTTTTGGAAAAAAGAAGATGAAAAACTGAAAATTTTACATTCAAGACTTATTGCCTTTCTAGAAAGGAAAGGGTTTATGCGTGTTAGATTGGATGACACGAATTATTTATTGGTCAGGGAGTCAAATAATATGATTTCTATGACATCAGAAACAGAAGCTATAGGGGTGATTAAGGATTATCTCCTTGGCTTAAAATTGTATGAGGTATATGAGCTATTCGCCAAGGGAATTGGTTCTTATATTTCGGGAAGGAAATTAGACTTATTGAAGTCGGTTAAATTATTAGATGATAGAGATGCTAAGGATAGCTCCATTTTTTACTTTGAAAACTGTTACTGTGCGATAGACGCCAATGGTATTAAATTTAATGAGTATCAGAATCTCACAAAAGTGATTTGGAAAAATAGAGTAATTAACAGGAATTTTAGTATACCAGATGAAGAAGCTGGACAGTTTGAAGCATTTTGTTCAAATATCTGTGGAAACTCTGAAGAGCGGTTGAAATCTCTAAAGTCAATATTAGGATATCTTCTACATAGGAATAAGGACAGAGGAGAAACGGTTGCAATTATTTTGTATGATGAAAAAATGGGGCTGAATAATCAAGCTCATGGCGGAACGGGAAAAACTTTATTAAGTCAAGCATTAGCCAAATGTAGAGAAGTGGAATCATTTGATGGTAAGGAAATTAAAACAGGAAGTTGGTTTAAAAATCAAAGAATAAATATCACAACTGATGTTCTTGTTTATGATGATCTTAATAGAGAAATAAGTCTAGAGAATTTTTATTCAATGGTTACCACTGGTATAGAGGTAGAGAAAAAAAGACAGCAAGCTTTTTTTATAGAATTTAAAAAATCTCCTAAAGTATTAATTACATCTAATTATGTTGTTAAGGGTACTGGTGGGTCGTCAGATAGACGTAGAAGATTTGAGTTTGAATTACACAATTATTATAACGATAAATTTGACCCTGAAACAGAATTTGGAAACAGATTTTTTGATGATTCTTGGAGCGAAATTGAGTGGAACAAGTTTTATCTTTTCATGATGGAATGCTTACAGTGCTATCTTGAAAATGGATTAATTGAAGCAAAACCATTAAATCTTAATCGAGCTAGAGTTATTAGTAAAAGTTGTAGCGAATTTCATGAGTATGTTTCATATTTTTTAGAATTCAATAAATGGATTGATAAAAGAGAATTTGAAGAAGTTTTTACCACTTTTTATCCTGATAAAGGGATTAGCCCACACATGATGAAAAAATGGCTAAGTAATTACGCTATTGAATTAGGGAGTAAGTTAGAAATTAATAATAGTGGTGGTAATTATTCTTTTAGAATTAAAAAGGAAGATTCAGATGAAAAATAATAATAATAAATATGGACTTGTCTATAGCTGTCAAAATAAGTTGACAGGAAAATATTATATAGGTTGTACAACCGGAACATTAGAGGATAGAAAGAGTGATCATATAAATAAGGCTAAAAATGATGTTGGTCATAAATTTCAAGAAGTAATAAGCACTTATGGTGCTGCTGCTTTTGAATGGGAGGTTATTGATACCGCCTTTACAACTGATGAGTTAGCTTCTAAAGAAAAACAGTACATAATAGAATATAATTCTAAAGAAGATGGCTATAATTCGGATCAAGGAGGTGGTTTTCAAAAAACCATCTATCAATATAATTTATATGGTGATTTGATAACATATTACGATTGTCTAAAAGAGGCAGCAGATAGCATTAATGTAAGCTCTAAAGCAATCTCTAAGACTTGTTTAAGTGTGAATCAAACCCTAAGAGGTTATTATTGGAGTTATGAATATAGAGAGCCATATACTCCTAATAAAGATGACAGAAAAAAATATGTCATTCAGTTAGACTTAGATGGTAATTTTTTAGCTAAGTATGTTTCAATTTCTGAAGCTTCAAGGCAAACAGAGGTAAATAAAACCTCGATTGCTAAAGTTTGTAGAGGAGAAAGAAATCATGCAGGAGGATATTTTTGGACTTATAATGAAGTAGAATATAAAATGGAGAGAGAAGATGGAATTAGAAAAGGCGCTAAAGATAGCAAATAGAGTGAAAGAGGAATTAGAGCCACATTGTGATAGAATAGAAATTGCAGGTAGTATAAGGAGAAAAAGTCCTTATGTAGGAGATATTGAAATAGTAGCAATTCCTAAATATTATAATGTAGGTTTATTTGAAAGTGGTGTAGCCACAGTGGTTAAAAAATGGAAGAAAATTAAAGGTGAGCTACCTTGTAAGTATACCCAAAGGATGTTGCCTGAGGGTATAAAATTAGATTTGTTTTTTGCCACACCCGAGAATTGGGGACACATTTTAGCTATTAGAACAGGGAGTGCTGATTTTAGTTATAAAAAATTAGCCACAGGATGGGTAAAAAGAGGTTATAAGAGTAAAAAAGGAGTTTTACATGATTCCTCTGGAAATCCTTTAGAAATTAAAGAAGAAAAAGATCTTTTTGATTTAATAGGAATCGATTATATAGAACCTAAGGATCGGTATTAGTATTAATTTAAAGTAATTAGAAACAAAAGGGTAGCAGAAATGTTACCCTTTTTTAATATAAAAACATATGAAAAACAATATAGCAGAAATAGAAGTAAAATACAGCTTAAACGGACAGCAAAAAGAAAGAGTTAAAATCTCCAATAGTCAAGATGCATATGAGGCATTTATTAGTAAATGGAATATGAACACTATTGAGATTAGAGAAGAATTTAAAGTGTTATTATTAAACAGAGCCAATGAAGTATTGGGTATTTATACACTTGGTAAAGGTGGAATTACAAGAGTTTCTATAGATGTTAGGTTATTATTTGCTATGGTACTTAAAAGTGGCTCTACAGCTATTATAACAGCTCATAACCACCCAAGTGGTAATCTAACACCTAGTAAACAAGATATTATAATCTATGATAAGATTAAAAACATAGCGAAGATAATGGATATTTCTTTATTAGATAATTTGATTATATCAAAAGATGGATTCTTTAGTTTTGCTGATGATACTAGATTATAAAAAAAGTCCTACCGAAGCAGGACTAAAGATTTTCATCTACGGCATATAGCCTTATTGTGATAAGATTAAAGATTAGAATTTTCTCTCACCAGATAAAAGTAACTAAAATGAATATAATAAAAAAGGGGTTTTTCCTCTTTTTTAAGGGTAAATAAATTTGTAGCTTTATTATTGAATTAAGATAGTTATAAAGTGGGAAAAATTTTAGGCTTAGATTTAGGAACTAATAGTATTGGTTGGGCTATAGTAGAGGATGTTAATAAAAGAATACTCGGAATGGGAAGTAGAATATTTTCCGAAGGAGTTGTTAATCTAGGTGAAGGTGAAGGCAGAGAAACTTCAAAAAACGCGAGTAGAAGAGAAGCAAGAAGAAGTAGAAGAATTTTTTTTAGAAGAAAGTTGAGGAAACGATACCTTTTAAGAGAACTTGCTAAACATAATTTATGCCCTATAGATTATAAATTAATTAAAGAATGGAATGGTGAAGAAGTTTTTAAAAATCAATCACTTCAGGATTGGTTCAAGTTAAATCCATACGAATTGCGATCAAGAGCTATTCATGAAAAAATTTCTTTAGTTGAATTGGGTAGAATTTTTTACCATATGATCCAACGAAGGGGCTTTCAAAGCAATAGTAGGAGCGCAACAGATAATAATGAAAAGAGTATCATTTTTAAGGGAGACAAAAGGATTGGTAAAATAGGAATTAGTGAAACAATTGAGAGTATCAAAGGAAAAACCCTTGGCTCTTATCTTAATACTATTTATCCCAAAGAAAATTCACCATACTTAGGAAATGTTGAGAGAATAAGAAATAGATATACTACGCGTCAAATGTATATTGATGAGTTTGAAGCTATTTGGGAGTTTCAAAAGAAACATCATTGTGAACTTAAAGATGAATTAAAAGCTATTTTAGGAGGAAGAAAAAAAGATGGATACTCAGTTGACGGAGTGTTATTTCATCAACGCCCCTTACTTTCTCAAAAGTATTTAGTGGGCAATTGTTCATTTGAAACTTCAAAACCCAAATGTCGACTTAGTTCAATACCCTTTGAATTATTTAGGGTTAATCAATGGGTAAATACTGTTGAATATAATAGTAAGAAATTAATTCCTGAAGAAAGAAAGAAAATAATTAATTTATTACTAACTAAAGATAAAGTAGCTTTTAAATTAATAAGAGAAGTAATTGATAAATTAGATGGTTATTATCAATTTAATTATAAAGATGATGATAAAATAATTGGCTCTTATACCATAAGTAATTTGTCTAATAAAATTTTTTTTGGAAAGGAATGGTTTAATTTTTCAAACAAGGAGCAAGAAGATATTTGGCATGTATTAACATTTTTCGATGATAGGGAAAAGCTACAAGAATATGCAATAAAAAAATGGAATTTTGATAAAAATAAGGCGATTAAAATTTCTAAATTTAATTTAAAAGAAGGATACTCCAACTTGAGTAGAAAAGCAATTAGTAATATTTTACCTTTTTTACAACTTGGATTTACTTATGATATTGCAGTTGGGCTTGGTGGTGTAAAAAATGCACTCGCAGAAAAGTGGGGCGAAAATAAACAGTTTATTCTTGATAACGTTCCAATGATGATTCGTTCCAATTTAAAAGGGGGATATATTGAGCCTTTAAAGAATATGCTTAGACATGAGTTTAATGTTTCAGAAAAGCAATTAAAGAAATTATATCATCACAGTAGTACTATTGAAACTGAAGAAGTATTAGATAAATTGCCTGTCAATTTAGAAGCCGACAATGAGATACAAAGTATAAGAAATCCAATTGTAATTACTGCTTTGTTTGAAATTAGAAAGTTAGTTAATAAAATCATTATAGAATATGGTAAGCCTGATGAAATCAAAATAGAATTAGCTCGAGATTTGAAAATTTCAAAAACAAAAAGAAATGAAATCAGAAGAGAACAAAAAAGATTAGAAAGAGAGAATGATAGGGTAAAGTCGGAACTTGACTATATTGGTCAACGACACAGCCATGATAATATTTTAAAATTCAAACTTTGGGAAGAGTGCGATAAGCGTTGTCCATATACTGGAAAAAACATTGAAGTAAATCAATTATTTAGCGGAGAAATTCAAATTGAACATATTTTTCCCTGGAGTAGATCATTAAATGATAGTTTTATGAACAAAACGCTTTGTTTTGCAGATGAAAATAGAGCTAAAGGTAATTTAACACCTTACGAATTCTATAGTAAGCAAGGAGAACATAGGTGGGAAGAAATAAAATTACAGGCATTAAGTTGTTTTAAAAACAAACCACATTACCCAAATGCCTACTATAAATTTAAGCAATTTGTAAAGAAAAAATACGATGAAGATTTTATTCATCGTCAGTTAAATGACACACGTTACATAAGTAAAGAAGCAAAGAATTATTTATCAAAAATTTGTGACAATGTGCTAGTTGCATCGGGACAAGTGACATCAAACCTGCGTCATAAATGGGGATTAAATTCAATATTAAATAAAGAAGGTAATATGAAAACAAGGGAAGATCATCGTCATCATGCTTTAGATGCTTTGGTTATGGCTTGTTCTACGAGAAAGCATTTAAATGAGTTGACAAAATGGAATAGATACAATAGAAATTATGAACTTAAAGAATTTCCGATGCCATGGAAAACATTTAGGGAGGATGCTGAAAAGTCTATAGAACAAATTCTAGTTTCATACAAAAAAACAAATAATAGTATAACCGTTCGAAAAAATAAAGTCAAAAAAAACCGTATTGTCTATACAAATATTGGAATAGCAGCTAGAGGACAATTACATAAAGAAACTGTTTATGGCAAAAGGACTGCGCCAAATTCTAATGAAGCATTTCATGTACGAAAACCTATTGAAAGCTTGACAACTAAAAAACATATAGATAAAATTGTTGATGATATCATTCGTATTTTGATTTTAAAACGCATTGATGAATTAGGTGGTTTTGTAAAAGGTAAAATACCCGAAGGCACTTTTTTTATAAGTAATGAAAACGGTATAAGACAGCCTCAAATATTTTTACCAAATAAGAATGGAAAACCAGTTCCTGTTAAGAAAATAAGAATAAGAGAAGCTATGAATAAAGCAAAGTTATTGAAATCAAAGTCCAATCAGTTTGTAAACCCTAGAAATAACCATCACATATTGGTTTACGAAAGACTTGATGGTATTTTGGATAAAGAAGTAGTTAGTCTCTGGGAGGTTGTTGAGAGAAAGAAGCAAAAAATGAACGTTGTTTTACTACCAAATAATGGAAAATATGTAATACAAACTTTTTCTGAAGGTGAAATGTTTTTGTTATTTAAGCATGAAGATGAAATAGATTGGGAAAACATTAATTATTCTAATATTTTTGACAATTTGTATAAGGTGCAAAAAATTGCTGGTGCAGATTATTTTATGGAAATATGTTTTAGGAAACATAACGATTCTAGAGAGGATAAAATAGCAAAATTAGATTATAAATATATTAAAGGTTTTGGAGATGGTAAAACAGGTTGGTTTACATTTAACCCTATTAAAGTTAAAATTTCCACTACAGGGAAAATTACTAAAATTTAAATCATAGTTTTTTAACATGATTAAAGATTAGGAAAGACGATATTACCTTTTGATTGTACAGTATCTATCTTTTCGTTGTGGTTTGATTAAAGATTAGGAAAGACGATATTGATTGATTTGTTTCAAAAACAGTCAGGAGTGTTGTGGTTTGATTAAAGATTAGGAAAGACGATATTCCAACATTATTGGTAACAGATTGACTACTTGTTGTGGTTTGATTAAAGATTAGGAAAGACGATATTTTCTACTCCAGACTATGTAAATGGCCAACTGTTGTGGTTTGATTAAAGATTAGGAAAGACGATATTTGAAATTACTCGCGATAAAGCCATCATTGGGTTGTGGTTTGATTAAAGATTAGGAAAGACGATATTAGGAAAATACTTATCTAACGCCCCTAACATGTTGTGGTTTGATTAAAGATTAGGAAAGACGATATTTCAGTAAGTGTAATAGGTAATTCAGCCCCTGTTGTGGTTTGATTAAAGATTAGGAAAGACGATATTTTACTAGGTTCTCACGACGATAATATAGTAGTTGTGGTTTGATTAAAGATTAGGAAAGACGATATTCATGATTATCATAAAGACCCACAAGGATTAGTTGTGGTTTGATTAAAGATTAGGAAAGACGATATTTGCAGTCTGGGTTACCTGTTGCAGTAAATAGTTGTGGTTTGATTAAAGATTAGGAAAGACGATATTGTATGCTAATTTTGCTATGATTTATATCATGTTGTGGTTTGATTAAAGATTAGGAAAGACGATATTGTATGCTAATTTTGCTATGATTTATATCATGTTGTGGTTTGATTAAAGATTAGGAAAGACGATATTAAATACTGATCCATTAATTGCTCAAGTCTAGTTGTGGTTTGATTAAAGATTAGGAAAGACGATATTTTTCCGTTGTAAAAGGCACAGCGTCTTTTAGTTGTGGTTTGATTAAAGATTAGGAAAGACGATATTCCCATATTACATCGAGATGCACCCAGTTTAGTTGTGGTTTGATTAAAGATTAGGAAAGACGATATTAAGATTGGCACTTTGATTTTAATGCTCTTGGTTGTGGTTTGATTAAAGATTAGGAAAGACGATATTATTAAAGATCGAAAAGTAAACTTTACGAATGTTGTGGTTTGATTAAAGATTAGGAAAGACGATATTAAGAGCTTCTTTTATTTTGTTATATGAAGTGTTGTGGTTTGATTAAAGATTAGGAAAGACGATATTAAAACTAAGTTTTTTAATACGATGTACTCTGTTGTGGTTTGATTAAAGATTAGGAAAGACGATATTAGTGTACTCATTTATTTATATCTTAGAGATGTTGTGGTTTGATTAAAGATTAGGAAAGACGATATTTCTTAAGGTCATCATTATTGTGTCCAAATTGTTGTGGTTTGATTAAAGATTAGGAAAGACGATATTCCCTTTATTACATTGATAGGACTGTCTCTGTTGTGGTTTGATTAAAGATTAGGAAAGACGATATTGTGGTCAAAATGTAAACAAAGTGGAAACCAAGTTGTGGTTTGATTAAAGATTAGGAAAGACGATATTAATAACACAAACAATCCCTTAATGATGAAGTTGTGGTTTGATTAAAGATTAGGAAAGACGATATTTTCCAAATGTTGCTAATGACGCTGAAGTTTGTTGTGGTTTGATTAAAGATTAGGAAAGACGATATTATGAAGATAAAGCACCAATTTCTTTAGCGGGTTGTGGTTTGATTAAAGATTAGGAAAGACGATATTAGTTGGTGTGTTACCTACTAACTATCAAAAGATTGAAATAAAATATCGTATAAAAAAATGTCACTTATAAAGATGTAATTGCTTTGTTTGAGACATTTTTTAATTCCTGTTAAAACAATTCTAACTGCGTAGGAGGAGGTTCTTTAGGTCTTGCTACTTTACCCCAAAAGTTCATTATATTACCATATTGTTTATCGGTTATTCGTAATACACTTACTTTGCCTAATGGTGGTAATAGTAATTTTATACGTTTTTCATGAGCGTTAGCACTTTCACTACTAGCGCAATGACGCATATATACAGAAAATTGCATCATAGTAAACCCGTCTTTTAACAGATTTTTTCGAAATAATTGTGCATTTCTTCTATCTTTTTTAGTTTCGGTAGGTAAGTCAAAAAACACAAATAACCACATAATTCTATAGCCGTTTAAATCCATAATTTTGGGTAAATTATTTTTCGAGATTCACCTGCAAAACATCGTTGCAAAGAACTTGTAGTAGTTGATAAGCCAACCATTAAAGGGCTTTTTTTGTCTTCAAAATATACAGTTTGGGTTAAAATATTTAATAATTCTGCTTTTATAGGTGTTATTAAATCATGCTCATCATAGTTATTTATAATTTCTATAACTTTAGCATCTACTAAAGGTCTGTATGGTTCCATAATGTCATCAGCTAAGCAAAAAGCATTATACTTGTTGTGATGATGAATTCCTAAAGTATTTAACAAGCCACTTCCAGAAAGAGCTCTAGCTACAGCTGCTCTTAAAACAATATAGCCATAATTTAAAAATAAGTTGGGGTAATCGCCATAACGTTCTCTTTTAAAATCAAAATCAAAAAGATGTTTCCAATAGTATGCAGCAGCAGCAGCTTCTCTATGATCGCTATCTCCACTTAAAACCTTAGAAGCGTAATGTTTTAGTGGATTTTTATTTTTTTTTAAAGTGTTTAAATGTGCTGCCTGATTCAGTATTTTTGTTTTTACTACTTGTTGCCATAATTGTTTCTTTATTGGTTCTGAGGCATTTATTTGATTTTTAAAATGCTCTTGTTGTATATGATGGCTGTCTAAATTAAGGAGCATACTTTGTGGCATATGCTTGTTGTCACAAAAAATTATTGATACATTATTAGATGATAATTTAGAAAGAGCGGGAATAGAAATATACGTTTCTTGATTTTCTATAACTATAAAACCAATATCTTCTATGGGGACAGTTGTTTCTTTTGTTGAATTTTTAATGACTAATTGCTCGTACTTTGTAGTTAATGAGCACTTATTGCCAAAAAAGAGGGTTCTTTTTAGCATATCTTTTTATTTAAAGATAGATAATTTTTTATAGATCAAAAAATCAATTACTTATCACATTTTAAAATGTGAAAAAACTATTTTATTCGAGTCCCGTCCAGACCGCAAAAAAGAAAGTTGTGTTGTTTTTAGTAGTTTTTCATAAACTACTCTAACTGTTAAAGTTAGTCAATGGAAAGTGTCTCAAATTGAGATGCTTTTTTTGTTTTTAGACATTTCATTCTCTACTATTTATCGTCAACTTGTCAAGTTTTTTTCTTCTAAAAGGTGTGGTAAAAGTGCCCCAAATCATAGCTAGGTGCCCCATTATTATCTAAAAATTTCAAACACAAAACATGAATAAATATAAACTGAATGTATTATTTGTTATTGATAAATCTAAATCTAATAAAAAGGGTTTATGTTGTGTTAAATGCAGAATTACATATATAAAAAAAAGAAAAGAATTTTCTACAGGATTATTTATAAATCCAGATCATTGGAATAGTAAACATCAAAAAATAGCTGACTACCCAGACTATGCTGACTACACCAATACCCAATTAAGCCTGATAAGACAAAAGTTAAATCAGGCTTTTTTATTTCTACAAGTTCAGGAAATAGAATTTGATGTATTAGATATCTATAAAAAGTATAAAGGTGAGCTGCCAAAAAATCAAATGACCTTATTAGGATATTATAAACTGCATAATGAGAAAATGAAAAGTTTAATTGGTATTGATATAGTAGAAGTAACCTATAAAAAGTACTTAGAAACTGAAGTGCATATAAAACGATTTTTAAAACATAAATATGACAGGAATGATATTAAATTAAGTGCCTTAAAACTAAGGTTTTTAGATGATTTAAGCTATTATTTAAAGACAGAAAGAAAACTACAGCAAGCCACAGTAAATAAGACCATACAGAGGCTTAGAAAGGTTGTGAAAGATGCTGTAAAAGATGATTATTTAGTAAAAGACCCTTTTGCTTCTTACAAATATAAAACAGTAAAGAAAGAGATTATATTTCTAACAAAAGAAGAGCTAAAAAGGTTGGAGGAGTTTGATTTTAAAGTAGAAAGATTAAATCAAATAAGAGATTGTTTTGTTTTCTGTTGTTATACAGGATTAGCTTATAAAGAAATGGAAAGACTGAGATCAAATCATATAATAAAAGGAAAAGAAGGATTAGATTGGATTAGAATGAAAAGACAAAAAACTAATTCAGAATTATCTATTCCATTATTACCAAAAGCAAAAGAACTATTAGAGAAGTATGATTATAAATTACCAATAGTGAGTAATCAACGATTTAATGGGTATTTAAAGGAGATTGCTCAATTAACTAATATAGATAAGAATCTAACACATCATATAGCGAGGAAAACATTTGCTACTACTGTACTATTATTAAATGGTGTTTCAATGGAGGTAACATCTAAACTATTAGGCCATTCTAGAATAGGAATTACACAATCTGTTTATGGTGAAATAGTTGAGGAAACAGTTAGTTTAGCTGTTAAGAGATTATATGAGAATTCATAGATATGAGACTAATAACAAATAGGAAAAACACCCTGTTAAAAAAGGGAATTTTTCCCCTAAGATTTTTCAAAATTAATTTTCTACATTCGTCACTTAATTACTGAGGTTAGGAGTTCAGTTTTAATTAAGATATGTCGCTGCTCTCTTATCTCAATTACTTAACCAAAACTATTATTTATTATGAAATATATTTCAAGAATCAGCATTAAAGCTATTTTAATTTTATTTGCATTTATAGCTCTTATTGGATGTGAAAAAACAAATGAAAATACTACACATGAAATTTTAGAAAGTAATTCGTCACAATCTGAAGATACTTTTAAATTTACAATTCATAGCTTATTGGAGAATGACAAAACATTTGTAAGTTTAAATAAAAATGTTCTTAATGGTGAACTAACTAATAACAATCAATTCCTAAAAAGCCAAAATCAAGAGGATTTAATAATAACCTCAGACACTGTTAATGTGATAGATGAAGATGGTTATAAATCTTATACCATTAGAGTTAAAAGACCAGGTAAAAACTATCAGACAGAAAATTTAATTATAGAGGAAAAAAATGGTGAACAGAATGCTTTTATTCTCGGGTATACCTTTACTGATGAATGGGTAGATCGACACTTAAGCGGAGAACATACTCCACCAGAAGGAAAGGTAACTTATACAAGTTATAACAATTTAAACTTTCAAAAATCTGGCCGATGGATAAGAGTTACAGTTTATATTACAATTCCTTGTGGTTGTGGTCATTATGGGTCGTGTATAAACCCTGCAGGTTCAACGTGTGGGCCACCTCAATACGCAGAAACGGTTGCCGTTTCAACAATGGTTTATATTGATGGTAGTGGATCAGATTATGAAGCAGATTTATATACCACAGACGGTACTGATGGCCCTGGTGGTGGTGGATCTTCTACTGGAAATACTGGTGGAGAATCAGCATCTCAGTTAAATTTAGAGGATGCTAAAGAATTTAATGAATTTAAAATTAACAAAGTTATTTTAGATGATCCTTTTTTTCTATTAGATGTTGACTGTGATCAAATTCAAAAATGGCAAACTATTGCACAGCATAAGGCACCTCAGGTTGTTTTAGATAAAATAAATGATTTACCAAGTAGCATTTCGAATAATTTTGAAATACAAACTTTAAATGGAGCAAGAGGAACTATAGTAAATTTAGATTATTTCTCAGTGAAAATTACCTCATTACCAATTAAACCAAATTCAAATAATAACGAAAGGTTCACGGCTGATGAATTCTTAGATTATATCCGTAGAAATTTTAATGATTTTGTTGATGATTCAACTTTTGAACCTTATTGTGAAATTCAAAGTATGTGTTCAACCGAAACAACACTTTGGAATTCTAATGATCCTGAAGGTGCAATAGTTTATATAGACATCCCTGGAGATGATGGTACAGTGGTTTGTACAGAATACACCAACTCTTATTGGTATTTTCAAACGATGAATGCTCCATATTCGGGCAATCACCCTGTTAGTGGAACCAGACAATTTGGTTATGAACAAAATGAAGATGAAAGTTATAGCTTTTTTGTACGAGGCGTAGACAGATTTGATAATAATTTAATTGAAAATGTATTATATGTCGGAACACTAGGAAATCCTTTCTCTGGAGCAGATGCTCTTTGGAGAAGTTTTCAAACCAAACTACATAACTTTGTCACTAATAACGGTGGGGCATCAACTAAACCTGCGGCAATAAAGAATAGACCTGATTGGGATGATGTAAAAGATGTTTTGGAAGGGAAAAAACCAATATCAGATTTAGGTTGCAAAAATTAAAATAAAATGAAAAAGCTACCTTCTTACAATCAATTAAATATACTATATTTAATAGTACTACTAATAAGTGCTGCAATAATTTTGTTGCCTACAGATTTTAGAGTTAGAGGTTACAGCTTAACAATTCTAGGTTGGCTGTGGGTACTAATGTTAATCCCTATAACTTTAATCAGCTTTAGTTGGCTACTTATTTTAGATATTAAAAATAAAAAAGGAAAATATCTGTTAAAAAGAATTGTAATAACATTGTTAGTATTTCTAACAAGTTTTACATATTGGTATTTATTTCTAAAATAAATGCTCTACTCAAAAATTAATAACATATTTTATATTTCTACAATTAGCTCATTAATATTATTTCTGATACCAACAAAGTATACATTTGGCGTTTATACGCCAAATGTATTGGGTTACATAATGTATTTGGTATTAATACCACTAAGTCTAATTAGCTTTATTATATTAATTTTTTATGATGTAAAGAATGAAAACAGGAATAAATTTATTAAAAGACTAATGCTATATTTAGTAGTTATTTTAATTGCGATCATGTATTGGAATTTAGCTCTGAAAACAGGATAATCCAAAAAAAACGTAAGTGACCTTACGCAAAATAACTTTTGAAGAAATTAGCGACAATAATGAAGCTCTTAAAGAATTAGGAAAATTTATTCCAGTTGAGAATGAAAACAATCTTAAAACTAAATCAGATTTTGTCTATAATGCGGAAAATGATTTTATTATAGATTTAGATGAAGTTTCTTTTATAGAAAAAGAAAATTACAATTCATACACCTTTAGGGTCTATAGAACAATAGAAATAGATGAGTTAGAGAATCTTATTATTAGTCAGAGAAAAGATGGTAGTTATAAATCATATTTAATAAGTTATGATTTAACTGATGAAGAAAGAGAGGCTATTTCTAATAATGAAATAGTTGATTTAACAAATAAATATTCTTTTAAAGAAATTAATTTTGATGCTGATGTAGTACTTAACATAAAATCAGATTATCTAAATTCTTGTCCAGCAGGAGAATGTTGTAGAGAGGTACGTGTTGTAAGTGAATTAACGGAGTGGATTAGTATCAAATTTGAAATAATTCCATGTGATGAGAACAACACTGGAGGTAATGATTCGGATAATGAAGATGCCCCCAATGATACAAGTGGGAGCACTGGCGGAAATTCAGGGAGTTCAGGGAGCACTGGAGGCACTGGTGGTGGAAATAATGGTGATGAATCTGGCTTACCTGGAGGCGGCGGAAGCGGAAGTGGAAGTGGTTCTAATGGAGATTCGTCAAATGATAATCAGAATGAAGAAGAGGAAATAATTACTACTCCTACAGAAGGTGATGACCAAGAGGATACGACCGAACTAGATCAGTTTAACGAAAATAGAATCTCTGCGTTAGGGATTAATTTTACAACTTCCCAAATTAATTTTTTGATAGGGAGACCATATTTGATAGGGGATTTAGAGGTTTATCTAAATACTAATAACAATTCGGAAGTTGAAAGTATTGTTATAGAAATTATAGATGCTTTAATGAATAATGATTTATTAGAATTTGAGCAAGAATATAAAAATAGAATGTCCGCCTCGGAATTGGTAATATTTAACAATATGCCTAGAATTAAGCAATTAGGTTACTTATTTAATGCTCAAAAAGCTACATGGAGAGCAGAAGATTTATATCCTTCTTCATTATATAATGGTATAGGAGATGCATTTAGACATGCTTATTGGAATGGCTTAAATGTAATATTATTAGGTGATAGTTTAGCAGATAGTTTAGCAACTGCGCACGAAGATAAACCAGCTTCATATCCGTATAGTAACAAAGAAAAACAAATGGATTTGTTTAATAACAATATTGGTAGAAGTAGATATAATTTTTTATCTGACGGTTTTAGTTCATTAGAAGAGAGTATTATAAGTGTTTTAAATAATGGCGGTTTAAGATATCTAAATAACCTTGCCCCTAACGGTAGGGCAACAATAAATTCTCAATTAATACCTACCCATTAATACTATGAAAAATGTTTTTAAACTTTTTATAATAACTATAATGCTTTATTCTTGTAGTTATAATAACAATCCTTTTTTTAGGATTAAAAACCAATCTAATGTGAAATTGGATAGTATCTTGATTGGGGTGTCAAAAAATAATCCAAGCGTGATTTTAAACTTAAAGTCGAAAGAATCTAAAGAAGGAAGAATATTTTTTGAAGAAGATATTGTAGGAGATGGGAGCTACTTTATTGAAATTTACAATAATAAAATAGCATGGACATCTAAATATTTTGGATATTACACTAACGGAAAATCATTAAATAATAAATTTGATATTATCGTATATAATAAAGATTCGATATCTATAAAATATTAGATTGGTTTTTATTAATGAATAAAATTATTAGTTTAATTCTAATATTTTGAATGTAAGAGTGCATTTAAAAGCGATAAATTTTATGATTTACAGCAAGCTTTTAGCGTGTCATCAAACAAATTGCAAGATGTTTGGGATGCAGCTAATCCTAATTTACCTTCAATTTCAGTACATCATAAAATTACTGGGCAACAAAATAGCAAGCTTATACCGATATTAGAGATTTTCTAGATGAACATGGAAATACTACTCAGATTAAAAACATTGCAGAACAAATAACAACTGCATTAATGAATGGAGAAATAAATAGTGTTGATGATAATAAAGTTGTTGACTTTATGAATAACATCTTTAACGAACTTCCAAATGCTAAGTTTGTAAGATATCTGGAATTAGTTAACCTTATTAATGATGCCCCTTTTTCATTATTAGAAGATTGTGCACAACAAAACGGACTTAATACTGATAATTATATAGAATTGTTTGACCATACTTTACCTCCATCTTGTACAAACAGATTAGCTGCTTTAGGAAGTGATTTTCAAGACCAGCCTCTTAATACTGGTAACGTTGCTGTAGCAAATGTTGATTATTATGGTGTAGAGATTACCCAAAATCCTGATTTTAATTTAGATGGTAACCCAGACACTAATGCAGAAGTTTTTAACGTATATAAAGAAAATTTTACTAGTTGGGCTTCTGGTAGCAAAGATGACTTTCAATTTAGCTGTGATGTCCCCTTTGATAGCGATAATAGAGCTGATGTTAGTTGGACTTTCTCTCCTTATTCTTCTGCTGACGCGACTATTTGGAGCTCTGGAAATCCATTGGCTGCAATAATAGAAATTGATGCCAATTCCTCAGTAACGTTTGGGAGTCTAATTTCTGATGATGGTGCTATTATGATTTCTGAATTTACTTCGGAATATTGGATTGGCTCCACGGTGCAAACTCTTAGAACCTTAACTCAACCTTTTTCAGGGAATCGTCAATGGGGTCGTCGAACTAATGAAAATGGAAATTTAGAATTATTTACCAGAGCTGTTGATGTGGCAAGAATTTCAAATATTGTTGGATTTGGACCTGGCAATGATGAATGTAAATCAGATACTTATTATAATATAGGCGAAGCTACATGGTCTAACTTACAAGAACAAATTAAACAATGGATAAATATTAATGGAGGTCAGGCAACAACTTTTCCTAAAACTGCGGTGCGATTGGATAAAACAAAATTAAAACAAGCGTTAGAAAGCAATCAAACAATAGATCAAATTAATTGTAATTAAAAGTAATGAAGGATATTAATGTTAGTTTAAAAATTATAGCACCGCCTATCTTATGCGCTATGGTAATAATAGCAACCAAAATGGGTTTGGATTATTACCCCTTATCATTTGGATTAATAATTGGACTTGTAAATTGGAATAATCATAGATTTACTTCATACCTTGGGGTATTACTAAGCCTAGTTATTTCTTATGTTATTTTTATTATTTCTTTTGCGGGAACTGGGATGTTAGCAGAAATATTAAAACCCTTATTAGGAGAAGATAAATCAAGTATTGTTTCTTTTGTATTAATACCATTTATGGTAGCTCCTATGTTGATTTTTATATTATATAGGTTTATTTTTAATTATAAGATAAAAACGAAATTTAGTAACATTGTACTTGTTTCTTCTATAAGTTTATTAGTAATAATATTTTTTTATAACTATGAATATTCACAGCTTGGTAGAGACTTTCCTGAATTCAACACTTTTTTGAACCCATATACACTTTGGCAAGTAGTTGTGGCATTATCACTTCAATTACTTATTTATCAAAAAGAAGTAATAAAAAGTTAAGAACTTATGTTGTAAAACTGCTTCTGTAAATCAGAGGCATTTTTTAATATTAGTAATGTCAATTTTCCAATTAGAACTTAAAAAGATGAAAGGTATATTAGGTTTTGTTTGTTCTATTCTATTTATTTCTTGTGCTGTAGGACAAAAGAAATATCAAGAAAATAGTACAATTATTATAAATCAAATTATCAATAAGATATCGAAAAATAAAGATTCAATATATGTAATTGATTGGCCTTCAATAAATGATTTAAAGGATTCTATTGCTTATGTAAACTATTTAGATAATCAAATTTTAGAAATAGAAAATGATTCCCTTAGTTTTGATCAATTTAAAATAGATGTATCTGAACTTAATATAGATTATAAAAATGAGAGATCGTACTTTATAAAACAATTGAAAAGATTAGATACTATTAATAAAGAACAAATTAATTCTAAAAAGGTTCGATTTTTTCCTTTTGGTACCAACCCTGAGTCTATTTCTTATGATAAGAACTATCTAGCTACTAACTATTTTTTTGATTTAAAAAAACCAATTTTCACTAGGGATGGGATGAATGCTTTACTTTTTTTAAAAGATAAAGATTCTTTTAAATCAATAATTCATTTCAAAAAAATAAATGGTGAATGGAAAGCCCAGTTAGAGTATTTATTCGGTACAATAACTATAGATTAGACTTCATTAAAGTGAATACTATTTTTTCACTTAGTTTTTGATAGGGTAACTTTTTTAAAGTGCTTTTACCTCAATTCTGTAACCATTTTTACTTAAAACCTTTCCAATAGCTTTCTCATCAATATTATACTCTTTATTATCCTCATTCATTTGTTGTACTTCAAATATTCAGTTTTTTACAGACGAGTAGCCTTTAAAGTTAGATAAGTTGTCAATTTAAAAATTGCAAAAACCTGCTTGAACGCACGATTTAATCACTAACTAGAGTGTTAATAAGTTGATTTTGTGATTTCTATATATTATCAGTATTTTTATCATAACTAATTCAATTTACAAAAGCTATGAAACAAGGCTATCTTAAAAAGCGCCCATTGTTATGGGTTGCTCTAACTTTTCTTTCAATTTTAACGTATGCTCAAGTACCAACTTATTATAATGGTACAGATATTACAGCTACAGGAACTCAACTAAAGGACAACTTATCGGTATTAATTATCAATACGCAGACTACAAATCTAAGCTATACTCCAGGGGTATGGGATGCATTAAAGCAAACAGATCTAGATCCTGCAAATCCCGATAATGTGTTTTTAATATATGGTTATGACGATGCAGATGCCGATATTACCAATGATAGAACTAGAGATAAAGATATGAATGGAGGTAATGTTGGCGATTGGAATCGAGAACATACATATCCACGGTCTTTAGGGAATCCAAATCTTGGCAGTACCGGCCCGGGTTCTGATGCACATCATTTACGGGCATCTGATGTAACATTTAATAGTACAAGGAGTAATTTTCCATATGCCGATGCAGATGGAGTCGCTCGCGTTATTAACGGAAATACATTTTATCCCGGCGATGAATGGAAGGGTGATGTCGCCCGCATGATGATGTATATGTATTTGCGATATGGAAACCAGTGTTTACCTACCGTAGTTGGCGTGGGCCCTACAACCTTTAGTGCCGAAATACCAGATATATTTTTAGAATGGAATGCCGAAGATCCTGTTTCACAATACGAAATTAATAGAAATGCACTTCTAGAAGGCATTCAAGGAAATAGAAACCCTTTTATTGATAATCCAGCCTTTGCCACTTCTATCTGGGGTGGTCCTCAAGCTGAAGATAGGTTTGATGGAACCACAGTAGATGATGAAGCGCCAACAGCGCCAACAAATTTAGTGGCTTCTAATATCACGCAAACAGAAACTACACTTACTTGGGATGCGTCAACCGATAATATTGGCGTAATTGCTTATCAAATTTTTGATGGGGCTACGTTAGTAAGTGCTACCACTTCAACAACTTATATGGTCACCGGATTAACTCCGAATACTTCATACACATTTACGGTTAGAGCATTAGATGCAGCGGGTAATAATTCATCAGATAGTAATATCGCAAATGTTACTACACTAGAAGACGTAACACCACCGGTAGCAGATAATGCTTTAGTAATTACAGGGGTTTTTGATGGTCCTTTAACGGGCGGTGTTCCAAAAGGGGTTGAATTATATGTAAAAGAAGATATAGCCGATTTAAGTGTTTATGGCTTAGGCTCTGCGAATAATGGTGGTGGAACAGATGGAGAAGAATTTACTTTTCCTGCAGATGCAGCTACGGCAGGAAGTTTTATTTATGTAGCTTCAGAAGCAACGGGCTTCACTTCATTTTTCGGATTTGCTCCTAATTATACTTCTGGAGCAATGGCTATAAATGGTGATGATGCTATAGAGTTATTCCAGGGAGGATCGGTTGTAGATGTTTTTGGAGATATCAATGTAGATGGAAGCGGACAGCCATGGGATTATGTAGATGCTTGGGCCTATAGAAATGAGAATACAGGCCCAGATGGTAATACCTTTGTAATAGGTTCATGGAATTTTAGTGGAATCAATGTTTTTGATGGTCAGACCACCAATGCGAGTTCACCTACACCATTTCCGTTGGGTAGCTATACCGTTGTAGGTCCGGCAGAGGTTGTAATTAATGAAGTAGATGCTGATCAAACGGGAACCGATGCTACGGAGTTTATAGAGCTTTATGATGGTGGTGTTGGAAATACTTCATTAGATGGATTGGTAGTTGTATTATTCAATGGAAGTAGTGATACAAGTTATGATGCGATCGATCTAGATGGGCAAAGTACCAATGCAGAAGGATATTTTGTAATAGGTAGTTCAGGAGTTCCGAATGTTGATTTGGTTGAGTTCACCACCAATGGTATTCAGAATGGAGCAGATGCAGTTGCATTATATCAAGATGATGCTACGAGTTTTCCATCGGGCACACCAGTAACAACGACAAACTTATTAGATGCTTTAGTTTATGATACGAATGATGGAGATGATGCAGGCTTATTGGTATTGTTAAATGCAGGAGAGGCACAGGTTAATGAAGGAGGAGCAGGAGATAAAGATGTACATTCAAATCAAAGGATACCAAACGGATCAGGAGGATTAAGAAATACAAGTACTTATAATCAATTAGCACCTACACCCGGGGCAGAAAATGTTGGCGGTGTGGTAGATAACGAGGCACCTTCAACTCCTTTAAATGTAATCGCTTCTAACATTACAGATACAGAAGTAACATTAACTTGGGATGCATCAACTGATAATGTAGCCGTTACAGAATATCAAATTTTTGACGGAGCTACATTAATGGGATCTACTGCCGACCTTACAATTACGTTAACGGGGCTTACGCCAAGTACAGATTATTCGTTTACAGTTGTTGCTTTAGATGCTGCAAATAATGCTTCAGATGCAAGTGCAGCGGTACCGGTAACAACACTCGATGCAAGCGGAGGCGCAAGTGCTTTAGTAATTACAGGAGTTTTCGATGGTCCTTTAACAGGTGGTGTTCCAAAAGGGGTTGAATTATATGTAAAAGAAGATATAGCCGATTTAAGTGTTTATGGTTTAGGTTCTGCGAATAATGGTGGTGGAACAGATGGAGAAGAATTTACTTTTCCTGCAGATGCAGCTACGGCAGGAAGTTTTATTTATGTAGCTTCAGAAGCAACGGGCTTCACTTCATTTTTCGGATTTGCTCCTAATTATACTTCTGGAGCAATGGCTATAAATGGTGATGATGCTATAGAGTTATTCCAGGGAGGGTCGGTTGTAGATGTTTTTGGAGATATCAATGTAGATGGAAGCGGACAGCCATGGGATTATGTAGATGCTTGGGCCTATAGAAATGAGAATACAGGTCCAGATGGTAATACCTTTGTAATAGGTTCATGGAGTTTTAGTGGAATCAATGTTTTTGATGGTCAGACCACCAATGCAAGTTCACCTACACCATTTCCAATAGGTAGTTATACAGTTGCTGGTCCTGCAGAGGTTGTAATTAATGAAGTAGATGCTGATCAAACGGGAACCGATGCTACGGAGTTTATAGAGCTTTATGATGGTGGTGTTGGAAATACTTCATTAGATGGATTGGTAGTTGTATTATTCAATGGAAGTAGTGATACAAGTTATGATGCGATCGATCTAGATGGGCAAAGTACCAATGCAGAAGGATATTTTGTAATAGGTAGTTCAGGAGTTCCGAATGTTGATTTGGTAGAATTCACTACCAATGGTATTCAAAATGGAGCAGACGCAGTGGCACTGTATCAAGATGATGCTACGATTTTTCCATCGGGCACACCAGTAACAACGACAAACTTATTAGATGCTTTAGTTTATGATACGAATGATGGAGATGATGCAGGCTTATTGGTATTGTTAAATGCAGGAGAGGCACAGGTTAATGAAGGAGGAGCAGGAGACAAAGATGTACATTCAAATCAAAGGATTCCAAATGGATCAGGAGGATTAAGAAATACAAGTACTTATAGTCAATTAATACCTTCGCCCGGAACAGAAAATGGAGCAGTGATTCCTCCACCGGCGCCTATTTCAATATTAGAGGCTCGTAATACGGTAGATGGCGAAATTGTAACAGTAAGTGGAGTGCTTACAGTAGCCGACCAATTTTCTGGATCGGCATATATTCAAGACAGCACAGGTGGTATCGCAATTTTTGATGAATTAGTGCATGGCGATGGTAATTTTATGATTGGAGATTCAATTACGGTATCTGGTACACGAAGTTCTTTTAATGATCAAATTCAAATAAGTCCGGTAACGGTAGTAGAAAATAATGGATTACCGAATCAAACCATAGAACCAATAACAATAACATTGAGCGAATTGGCCAACCACCCGGCCGAATTAGTTCGCATTGTTAGCCCTAGTTTTCCAAATCCTGGAGATATCTTATTTGGAAACGCTAATTATGTATTAACAGATGGTAGCGGTACAGGCCAATTACGTATTGATAATGATGTTGCCGAAATCGTTGGATTGGGTCAACCGGATAGCTGTGGAGAAATAATTGGTGTTGTAGGTAGATTTTTTGAAACATATCAATTATTACCAAGACAAGGATCTGATATGTCTTGCGCCGGTCCATATGTACCTCCAATGCCTCCAATTACTGTTCCTCAAGACAAAACGCTTGATATTGTTACATGGAATATTGAATGGTTCGGTGACGAAACAAACTCACCGGCAGCTGGAGATCCAATGTCTGATGCGATTCAAAAAGATAGCGTTAAATCTGTAATTAATCGTTTAAATGCTGATATATATACAGTACAAGAAATTGCTGATGATGCATTATTCGCACAATTGGTTAGCGAATTACCGGGGTATGATTATGTACTTTCACCGGCAGTATCAAGGCCAAATGACCCTGGAGTAAAACAAAAAGTAGGGTTTATCTATAATACAGCTACTGTAAATGTTACAAGTACAAAAGTATTATTAGAATCGATTCATCCATTGTATAATGGAGGTGATGATACTGCTTTAGTGAATTACCCAAGCACTACAGATCGCTTCTTTGCGAGTGGCCGTTTACCATTTTTAATGACCGCCGATATAACTGTTAATGGAGAGACGGAGCCTTATAATATTGTTGCACTACATGCAAGAGCAAATCTTAGCTCAGATCCTCAACTTAGATATGACATGCGAAAATACGATGTTGAGGTCTTAAAAGATAGTTTAGATGTTCAATATTCAAGTTCTAATATTATTCTATTAGGAGATTATAACGACGATGTAGACGTAACTGTTGCTGATGTTGCAACTACCGTAACCTCGTATGATGATTACGTGATGGATATGACGAACTATAATATTGTATCTAAGGCTTTAAGTGATGCAGGATTCCGTTCTTTTGTCTCAAGAGAAAACATGATTGATCATATTGCAATTTCTAATGAATTAAATGATAATTATATAGAAGAAACGGTGCGCGTGCATTATGAATATTATGATAACGATTTCACGAGAACAACTTCTGATCATTTTCCTGTTTCAGCGCGCTTTCAGTTAAAAGAATTACAATTAGCGAGCTCATCATTCACCAATGTAACATGTAATGGTGGTTTAGATGGAACTGCATCGATTACCGTATCAGGAGGGATAACACCATATACGTACGAATGGAGCGACGGTCAAACAACCGCTACCGCATCTGATTTAGCAGCAGGTACTTATAGTGTAATTGTAATGGATGCTTTAGGGAATGGAGTAACAGAGGTGTTTACCATTGATGAACCAACAGAAATCCTTATAACAACTTCTGGTGATGCAACGGTTTACGACGGGTATCAGAATGAAGCTTGTGCCACAATCTCGATAGAAGCTGTTGAAGGAGGTACAGCTCCTTATTCTTACGAATGGAGTACGGGTGATACATCAGAATCATTAGAAGTATGCCCAGAAGAAACAACAACCTACACGGTTACCGTAACTGATGCAAACGGCTGTTCTGTATCTAAAGATATTGTAATTGAGGTAATAGACGTTAGTTGTGGTAATAACCCTTATAGACCTAAAGTAAAAGTTTGTCATAATGGTCGTACCATCTGTATTCCGCAATGGGCTGTTAAGTGGCATTTACGTCACGGTGACGTATTAGGGTCTTGTGAAGATACCGATCAAGTTTTTATTTCTAATTTAAGAGCTTATCCTAATCCGTTTAGAAAAAATTTGAATATAAAACTAACGACTAACAATGATGCCGATGTTGACATTGCTCTTTATAGTTTTTACGGGAGTAAAGTATTTGAATCTCAAGAACAGCTGGTGGAAGGAGAGTCCATATTAAATTATAATCTTGAAAATTTACATAACGGTGTTTATTATTTAAAGGTATTTGTAAATGGAAATCTTAAAAAGGTTAGAGTAGTTGTGAAAATATAGTGTTCTATATAATAATTAATGAATAAAGAGCACCTCAATTTGAGGTGCTCTTTTAGTTTTATCAGAATTGAAAATAAAAGTAACTTAGAAATCGAATAATTGACGAATCACATTTTGTTTACTGTTATTAGAAAATCTTTTCAATACCTGTATGTCTAGATTAGTATATAGGTTATGGCAAATGTTTTTTGAATTGTGCCTATTTAATAAATTATGCATTTCTAAAACAACTTTTGTTTGCTTAGCAACCGCTAATCCTGAATCAATAATGGTTACATTATTGCCAATAATTTTTCTTATCTGCGGTATTAAAAAAGGGTAATGGCTGCAACCTAAAACCAAATAATCTATACGGGCATCTAACATGGGTTGCAAGTATTTCTTTAAGAGTTGTTGCATTTCAAGGCTGTTTAATTTTCCTTGTTCTATCAATGGAACAAGGCCCTCACCAATTCGCTCTACAACCTTTACATTTGATGCAAATTTATCGGCTGTTTGGTTAAACAATTCGCTAGATAAGGTTCCTTTGGTGGCTAAAATACCTACAGCATTGGTTTTAGTTTGTAGTGCAGCAGGTTTTATTGCAGGTTCAATACCTATAAAGGGAATATCATAATTGGCTCTTAGGTAAGAAATAGCGTTTGTAGTTGCTGTATTACAAGCTACAACGATAATCTTACAATCTTTATTCAAGAGTAACTCCGTGTTCTTTATGGAGAGCTCAATGATGCTTTCTTTTGGTTTTTGGCCGTAAGGAGCGTTTTTACTATCGGCTAAATAAATTGTATTTTCATTAGGCATAAGTTTAGTGATCTCTTTCCAAATAGTGATGCCTCCTACACCAGAATCAAATACGCCAATAGGTTGATTACTCATAAAAGCAAAAATAAAAAATCCCGCTACATGGGCGGGATTTTTATTATGTATAATTTTTATCTTATTTTATACCTAATTTAGCTTTTACAGCTGCCATTAAATCTTCACCATCATAAACAATTAATCCTTTACCAGGAGAAGAATCCATAACATATTGAATGCCTTTTTCTTTTGCTACTTGAGAAATAGCATTTTGTGCTTTTTCAGCGATAGGCTTATATAGATCAAACTCCTTCTTTTGTAACTCTTGCTGAGCGGTTTGAGCATATACTTGAATTTTCTTCTGTAAATCTTGAACTTCTTTAGCTCTTTTAGCATTCTCAGTATCAGTCTGTGTAGCTGCTTCTGCATCATACTTTTGTAATTTTGCTTGTAAAGCGCTTCCTTGTGACTTGTATTCAGTATCGTATGTCTGTGCAATTTTCTTCAATTCTTCTTGCATTTGTTTAGTTTCTGGCATTGCAGCAACTAAAGCTTCAGTATTAATATGTGCTATTTTAGACTGTGCGCTTACTGCATTAAATCCTAAAAATAATACACTTGCTAATAATAGTAATTTAATCGATTTCATGTGTGTAAAGTAAATTTATTAATATTAATTTTCGTTGTTGTTTTCTTCGTTTTCTGTTTCTTTTTGCTTCTTGCGTTTCTCTAATTCTTCCAAACGTTTTTTACGTTTCTCTTCGCGTGCCTTAATTATTTCTTGTCTTCTTTTTTCTTTTGCCTCTTTAGCTAATCTTGCTCTTTCTAATAATGCAGCACGTTTGGCAGCTTTTGCACTATCAATTTTTCTTAAAGCAACAGTGTCTTTAACTCTTTTTGGTGTAGTAACCACTTCTTTGGTTTGTGTAGTGTCACTACTTTTACTTGTTGTATTAGTACCTTTTATTTTAGCTTCACGTTCTTTTCTACGACGTTCAATTTCTTCCAATCGTTTTTTTCTACGTTCATCTGCGGCTTTTTTAAGTGCCTCTCGCTTCTTAGCTTTTTCTTCATTTTGGGCTTTTATACGAGCCTCAAGTGCATCACGCTTTGTTTGCTTTTCATCTGCCTTACTCTGTGTTTCCTCTTGGGCATCGGTAGCATCTTGTAAACGTTCTTTTTTCTTTTCTTCTAAAGCTTTAGCCTTTCTGCCTTTTACGATACGATTTAAAACCTGATCACTAACATCAAACTTTTTATTTGTATAAAGCATAATGAGATCACTAGATTTGTCTAAAATAATATCATACTTTCTTCGCACGGCAATTTCTTGTACGGCATTATAAATCTGATCTTGTACCGGTTTTACCAATTGCTTTCTCAGTAAATATAAATCACCTGTTGGGCCAAAATACGATGCTTGTAAATTTTTGAGATCTAATTCTTTAATCTCAATATCTTCTTCACGCTCTTCAATTAAATCAGTCGTTAGCAATGCCTTTTCATTGCCAAGATCGGTTTTCATTATTTCAATTTCGCGCTTTAGGTCATCAAGCTTTTTTTGCCACCCTTGTACTCTTAAGTTTAGTCTAGCTTGTGCATCTGCATACTCAGGAACATTTTCTAAAATATATTCCATGTCAATATATGCAATTCGTTGAGGTTTTTGCCCCCAAGAACTAATGCTTACAGTAAATGCTAGTATGATTAAAAAAGTACGTATCATAGTGCAATGAGTATTTAGAAAAAACCGTGCCAAAATGCTGATTGTCTGCAAATGTACTAATTTAATTAGTTAGAATTGTTGCCCAATTATAAAATGCGTTTGCCATCCTGATTTCACACCAGGCTGCCCTACAGTATCATCAAATCCATGACCAAAATCAATACCCAGTAAACCAAAGGCAGGCATAAATATACGTACACCTACTCCGGCAGATCTTTTTAACTTAAATGGTTCGAAGTTGCTAAAACTATCAAAAGAGTTACCGCCTTCAAGGAAACCTAGTGCATAAATAGACGCTGAAGGTTTAAGAGTTAGTGGATACCTTAACTCCAAGGTGAATTTATTATATACCGAGGCCCCCACTACATTTCCTCTTTCATCAAGAGGAGTTAAACTTGCATTTGGATACCCTCTTAATCCAATGGTTTGTCTACCATCAAACTGTCCTTGACCAAGCCCATCACCACCTAAGTAGAATCGCTCAAAAGGAGAAATACCTTTGTCTTGATTATAAGCACCTAAAAATCCAAATTCAGCACTAGAAAGTAATACTAATTGATTTCCAGGGCTTCCGGCGATAGCATTGTACCATTTACCTGAAAAATTAAATTTATAAAACTCTAGTAGCTCTACTTTTTCTATATCTTCGATTGTTGGATCGCTATAGTCTTTACCTGTAAAAAGTGAATATGGAGGCGTTAATTTAAGTCCCAAATTAAAGGAAGAACCTCCAGTAGGGAAAATTGGGTTTGGTCCAGCCGAATTTCTTCCAAAATTTATAGCTAATGATAAGTTATTTGAAATACCATTATCATCTCCTAAAGCTGTTAAAAAGAAATTTTTAATATCGTAACGCTGGTAACTTAATACTGTTGAAAGTGTGAAAAAATCATCTGGCCATTTAAGTCTTTGACTCAACCCAATAGTTGCACCTAAAATATTCAATTTTCGATTTCTATCTACATCTCTTGTAGCCGGGTTAAAGCTAAATTGGCTTGAATTAAATATAGAAAATGAAAATGATCTAGGCTTTTTACCACCTAACCAAGGCTCTGTAAATGATAAACTATACGTACTTGAGAAACGACTTGCCTGTGCACGTAATGATACACTTTGTCCATCACCTCTTGGTACAGGTTTGTACTCACTTCCTTTAAATATATTTTTAATAGAGAAGTTGTTGAATGATAAACCTAGTGTTCCAACAAATGAACCACCACCAAAACCTCCTTGGAGCTCGATCTGGCTTGATCCTTTTTCTGCAATACTATATTCAATATCTACTGTTTTGTCTGTGTAGTTAGGTCTTACATCTGGAACAATATTCTCAGCATCTATATATGGTAATTGCCCTAATTCACGAATTGTACGTATAATATTTTCTCTACTAAATAATTGCCCAGGTCTTGTTCTAATCTCACGATACAATACATGATCATTAGTTACTTCATTACCTACTAAACCAATATTTCTAATAGTTGCAGGATCATCTTCTCTAATTCTAATTTCTATATCGATCGTGTCGTTTTCTACTTTCGTTTCAACCGGAACTACTTGACTGAAAAGATATCCATTGTTAAGATATGTATTTGTAATATCTTGAGAATCTGGAGTACCATCACCTTTTACCCGCTCATTTAAAAGTTTGCCATTATAAATATCACCTTTTTCCAGACCTAAAAATGCCGTTAGTTGCTCATCTGAATAAACTGAATTTCCGAGGAAGCGGATATCACCAAAATAATAACGACTACCTTCATTTAAGAAAATATCTAAGTTAATGGTGTTATCTGCATTCCAAGAGATGGAATCTTTTAAAACTTGGGCGTCACGATATCCTTTTTCGCGATATTTCTCAACCATACGCTCTAAATCTTCGGTATACTTATCTTCAATATACTTAGAAGGTGTGAAAAGATGCAGAACATTTTTTTGCTTAGTCTTTTTTAGTAATCGTTTTAAACGCTTGGTTTTAAACGCTTCATTTCCATGAAAACGTAAGTTTTTGATTTTAATCTTATTTCCTTTATCAACTAGTACCAACGCTTTTTCAGCATTGTTATCGGTGGTGTCAATTTTAGTGGTTATAGTAGCTTTAGCTTTTAAATAACCTTTATCAACATATTTTTTTTCTATATAGTTCTTGGTAGTAGTTAATAGGTTTTCGGTAATTCGAGCTCCTTTTTTAAATTCTGTTTCTTTTTGTAAGTCTGATGCCTTGTTCTTTTTAATGCCCCTCCATTCAACGGTACTTAATTTAGAAAGTTCCTTTACTTCAAATTCTAAATAAATAGTTTCTCCATCTACCTTAGTAACATAAAGATCTACATTGCTAAAAAGTTTAGAGTTCCATAATTTTTTAATGGCAGACGTTAGTTTGTCTCCAGGTATTTTAATGGGCTGACCAACTTGTAATTCAGAAAATATAGTAATTGATTGGTCACTAAATTGTTGATTACCTATTACCGAAACCCCACCCAGAACATAAGTTTTAGTGGTTTTAAATAAGTCACGGCTTAAAGGGATTTCCTTTTTGGGGATGGTGTCTGTGGCTACGCTGGCAACTGAATCTTTTTGTACAGTTATATTGTTAGTTTCGGTTTCTTGGGCTTGCGCTTTAAAAATAAAGCCGAAAAGTAATAGACAGATTTTAAGTTTATTCATTATCCTTTTCTAATTGTTCACTAGTTTTTCCGAAGCGTCGCTCTCTTTGCTGATAATCTAAAATGGCTTCAAAAAAATGTTCTTTTCTAAAATCGGGCCAAAGTACTTCAGTAAAGTACAATTCAGCATAAGCAATTTGCCATAAAAGGAAATTGCTTATACGCTGTTCGCCACTAGTACGTATCAAAAAATCAACGTCGGGCAAAGTAAATGTATATAAATGATTATTTATAATTTTTTCATCAATTTCTTCAACTGAAAGTTGCTTATTAACAACTTTTTTAGAAATTTTTTTAATGGTATTAACAATTTCCTCCCTCGAGCCGTAGCTTAGAGCAAGATTTAAAACCATATGACTGTTATTATCGGTTGTTTGGATGACCTCGGTTAGCTCTTTTTGAGCTTTTTTAGGAAGATTTTCAATATTACCGATACATTGAAGTTTAATATTATTCTTTTGCAGTGTCTTTAATTCATTTTTTAATGAACTCACTAAGAGGCTCATTAAGGTATCTACTTCTATTTTAGGTCGATTCCAATTTTCTGTAGAAAAAGCATAAAGTGTTAGTGCTTGAATACCTAACTCAGCCGCAGATTCAACAACCTCTCTAACTGCTTTTACACCATTTTTATGGCCAAAAACTCGAGCCATGCCTTTTTTCTTGGCCCAGCGACCATTACCATCCATAATTACGGCAACATGTTTGGGAACTCTAAGGGGATCTATTTGAGTTTTTAATGTCATAAGTTAAAAAATGCCTTTATAGCAGCCAGGCCTTCCGAAACCATAGGTAATTGTAAAACCGGTAAATACATACCAATCGTCACTATCTGTGTTACCAACACCGATATTACCTACTGACACCTCATCGATATCATCTTTAAAGGTATATCTAAAACTGGATTCGATTGACATCGCAAGATTTTCGACAATACGCATTTTATAGCCCAAACCTAAAGATGGCATTACAGCAAACTTTCTTTTACTATAAAAATCTCCAGGATTTTTCTCATATACCACTGCATAATTTGCAACGGAAGCTTGCGCGATGATATAAGGAGTTTGAGTAAAACCTGTTTGATTCATACTATATTTTAAGAAGTTGAATTCTATCCCACCAGAAGCTTCAAGTATATTATTCTTAACACTTAGGCCTCTTTGAACCCTAAAATCTGAATCAGATTTAGAATCTTTAGCGTTTATCTGGGTATAAATAAAGGTACCTCTAAAGTTTATGTGAGGCGTAAAATTAAACTTAGCAATGCCACCAACCGCCGGAAAATTAGGGTTAATATAGTTAGTAGGGCCTATATCACCAATATAATTACTACCACCGGCAAATAAACCAATTTCATACAATTGAGCTGTCGCAGTACTGGTAATCAGTACAAAGATGTAAATAAAAAATGTTTTTTTCATTTTAAAAAAAGGGTTTGCAAATATAAATAAATCTATTTGTTTGGGTAGTTTTCAGAAAGGTCTTTTTTGATTAACAGTTTTTACGATAAAATATTGTTGTAAAGCTGCTTAACTTATTAATTTTTTAAACTAATTGCGTTTGTCTTCTCCCCATAGTAGCTTTTCTCTTAAGGTCTTTAAAAAAGTTTGATTCTGTAGCTGAATAGTTTTAATGGTAAAAGGTGCTTTTTCTACAGTGATCTCAGTATCATTATCTATGGTGAATATTCTGGAGTCTAAAGAGATTAATGCCTGCTTCTCTCGGCTACTTACTTTTAACTTTATGAGCGTATCATCGGGTATAACTAAAGGTCGAGCGCTAAGATTGTGAGGAGCTATTGGTGTTAAAACTAAACTTTTAGCTTGAGGCATAATTACAGGTCCGTCGCAACTTAATGAATACCCTGTAGAGCCTGTAGGTGTTGCAATTATGAGTCCATCAGCCCAATATGAAGTTAAATATTCATCATTCAAATGAGTTTCTATTGTAATCATTGAAGTAGTATTCTTTCTGGCAACAGTTACTTCGTTCAAAGCAAAGTTTATATCAGTTATTCCGTTAGTTTCAGTAGAAGTTTTTACAGTAAGTAATGAGCGCTCTTTAAGCTCATAATGACCATTTAAAAAAGCTTCTATTGATGATTTAATTTGATTCTTTTGTATAGTGGCTAAGAATCCTAACCTACCGGTATTAATACCTAGAATAGGAATGTTTAGATCTCTAATAAAAGTTACCGCTCGTAGAAAAGTACCATCACCTCCAACAGTTAACATAAGGTCAAAAGAAGTGTCGAGATCCTCATAATGAGAGTAGGTCTTATAGCTTTTTTTCGAATCAATTAGCTCGCAAAATTGTTCTTCAATATAAAAGCTAATGTTTCGCTCTTTAAGAACATCAAGTAGTGTTGTTACATATTCTACTGCTTCACTTTTATAATATTGACCATAAATAGCTACTTTCATTACTTAAATATTAAGGTATTTTTGAAGGTAATCTGAGCGCTCTTTAAGACTCTTAAGGTATTCATCCTCATAAATTCCTGTTAAAATGGTATACTCATAGCGCCTGAATGACTGTATGGTGTTGTTAAGGTCAGAATCATTTAATTTAATTGTGATCTCAGCAATTTCTTCATCAATTTTCGAAACAAATGCTCCTAATAATTTGCCATTATTTGATTCTATAATTTGTGCGATTTCACTAAAGGAATAATCCCGTACTTGTTTTGAAACAACTAAAATAGCACCCGGTTCATTTAAAAAAGGAGTATGATTAAATAGGTTGAGTATGTCAGATAATTCAAAATAACCCATATATTGCTTGTCTTTACTTAAAGCCGGTATGATGGTTGTTTCATTAACTGCAAATTCTTTTAATAACTCAAACCAATTAGCATTTTCATCAGCGAAAAAAGTACTTAAAAGATATCGAATATCATTAATTTTTCGATCAATCTCATCTAGTGTACTTACATCTGCTTCAGAGATACATCCTAGATAAATAGCATTTTCTACTATGGGTATGTGCGTAAAAGTCAGCCTATTGAATAACTCTTGAGCATCCTTAATAGTATTGTTCAGAGACAATGCTTTTACATCTTTCGCTATGTAATCTGATGTTTGCATAATAAGTTGCAAAATAGTTAAAATACAAATACAAATACACTAATTTTGCTCCCTTAAGTTGCTAAAGAAATTTATTGATGACGAAATTAAGTGTTAATATAAATAAAATTGCTACGCTTAGAAATTCGCGCGGAGGAACTACACCTAACCTTGTAAGAGCGGCAATTGATATACAAGAATTTGGAGGAGAAGGGATTACTGTGCATCCACGTCCAGATGAACGCCATATTAAATATCAAGATGTTTACGATCTAAAACCCGTAGTGGTAACTGAGTTCAATATTGAAGGAAACCCCATAAAGAAATTTGTAGATTTAGTTCTTGAAAACAAACCAACTCAGGTTACTTTAGTACCAGATGCTGTTGATGCAATTACTTCAAATGCAGGTTGGGATACGGTTGCGAATCAAAGTTTTTTATCTGAAGTAATTACCGAATTTAAGAATAATGGCATTAGAACTTCCATTTTCATGGAAAATATTCCGGCTTTTATTGAAGGAGCGGCTAAAGTGGGCGCAGATAGAATTGAGTTATATACCGAAGAATATGCAACACAATATGGATTGGGTAATAAAGATGCTATTAAGCCATATGTTGAGTCGGCCAAATTAGCATCTGAACTTGGGTTAGGAATTAATGCTGGACATGATTTAAGCTTGGATAATATTCAGTTTTTTGCAGAGAGCATACCTAACTTATTGGAAGTTTCAATAGGTCATGCGCTTATATCAGAATCATTGTATTTAGGTTTGCAGAACGTGGTAAGTATGTATTTGCATAAGCTCAAGAAATAGAAATAAGAAATGGAAGTTTTACATTCACAAATTGTAGGAGAAGGAACACCTTTATTAATTCTCCATGGCTTTTTAGGAATGAGTGATAATTGGAGAACGCTAGGCAATAAATTTGCTGATAACTATGAAGTTCATCTAATTGATCAACGCAATCATGGTCGAAGTTTTCATTCTGATGAGTTTAGTTACGAAGTTCTTGTAGATGACCTTCTAAATTATATGAATTATCATCAATTAGAAAAGGTACATTTACTTGGGCATTCTATGGGTGGTAAAACCGCTATGTTTTTTGCAGTCTCATATCCAGAAAGAATTGATAAACTATTGGTGGCCGATATCGGACCTCGCTATTATTCTGCACATCACCATGATATACTAGATGGTTTAAATGCAGTTGATTTTTCAAAGGTTTCGTCAAGAAAAGAAATAGAAGGGTTATTAAGCGATTATGTAACAGAATTTGGAGTTCGGCAGTTTTTATTAAAAAATGTTTATCGAATTTCAAAAGATGAATTCAGCTATCGATTCAATTTAGAAGCACTTACTTCTAATTATGATGAAATAGGGATTGCACTAGCACCATTGACACGTTTTGAAGGGGAAACATTGTTTTTAAGAGGTGAAAATTCTGGTTATATTGATGATAATGATCGTAGCTTAATTGAGGCACATTTTCCTAACTCAAAAATTATAACTGTCAAAAATGCAGGACATTGGCTTCATGCAGAAAATCCAATTGATTTTTATGATGAAGTTGTCAGCTTTTTAGCCAAATAACTATTTCGGCACATTTATAGCTATAGTTTTTCAAACTATAAGTTATTATTATGAAATTAATTTTGAAAATGCTACTAACCGCCGTTGCTGTACTGGTTTTAGCACAACTATTACCCGGCGTCCATGTTAGTGGCTATACGTCTGCAATTATAGTGGCAATAGTCTTAGGTCTATTACGGGTATTTGTAAAACCTATATTAGTTCTGTTTACCTTACCAATAACCATTTTATCATTAGGTTTATTCTTATTTGTTATAAATGCACTAATAATTCTTTTAGCCGATAAATTGGTTGATGGTTTCATTGTAGATGGATTTTGGTATGCCTTACTTTTTAGTTTATTACTGTCATTCTTCCAATCAATTTTGTATTCACTATTAAAGGATAAAAAACGAAAGTAGAAACAATAAAAAATTGGAATAATTTTATTAATTTTGCGCCCGCAAATTTGGTAGTAATCAAGATATTATAAAAGAAATACGTAAAAGATGAATATTACAAAAGAAAAGATTGATGATTTAAATGCAGTGGTAAAAATTAACATTACCGAAGCTGATTATAAAGACAAGGTAACCGAAATTTTACAAGATTATCGTAAAAAGGCTAATATTCCAGGCTTTAGAAAAGGTCATGTGCCTATGAGCCTTGTGAAAAAGCAATATGGTAAGCCAGTTATGATTGATGAAGTAAATAAACTATTGCAAGAATCGTTAAGCAAATTCTTGGTTGAAGAAAAATTAGATATTTTGGGTAATCCATTACCTAAAGCACAATCTGACGATTTCTCTTGGGATGCTGATGCTTTTTCTTTTGAATTCGAATTAGGTTTAGCACCTGATTTTAATGTTGATTTACAGCCTAAAAAAGCCATAACTCATTATAAAATTACTGCAGATGATAAAATGATCAATGATCAAATGCAAAATATCCAGGAGCGTTATGGTAAAATGATTACGCAAACCGAAGTTGCAGATAATTCTAATGTAACAGGAACTTTTGAAAACGAAGAAAAAGAAATCAATAAAAAAGCCACCTTTAAGTTAGATAAGATCAAAGGGAAAACGAATTTAAAGAAGTTTACTGGTGCCAAAGTAGGTGACGTTCTAGAGTTAAAAACAAAAGGATTATTTACCGATGATCACCTACTTCAAAATCATTTAGGAGTGTCTCATGATGATGCGCATGAGTTGAATGTAGTTGTAAAATTCACTGTTGAAGAGATTACAGAGACAGAACCAGCAGAATTAAATCAAGAATTATTTGATAAATTATTTGGGAAGGATGCTGTAAAAAATGAAAAAGAATTTAAAGCGCGTTTAAAAGAAGATGCCGAAAAGCAATTCGAACAGCAATCTGATCAACAACTGTTAAATGCAGTAACAGAGAGCTTAATAGAAAACACCAAATTTGAACTTCCTGCTGAATTTTTACAAAAATGGTTAGCAGTTGGTGGTGAGAAACAATTAAGTCCAGAAGAGGCTACAGAAGAGTATAACCGTTCTGAAAAAGGATTGCGTTATCAGCTAATTGAAGGGAAGATTGCTAAAGACAATAATTTACAAGTAACATTTGATGAGTTAAAAGAGTTTGCAAAGGGCTTTATTAAGTCGCAAATGGCACAATTTGGTAATGCGAACCCTGAAGAAAAAGAATTAGAAGAAATAGCTGGCAGAATATTAAGCAATCAAGATGAGGTAAAACGCTTGTCTGAGCAATTAATGAGCCAAAAGTTGTTAAACTTTTACAAAGAAAATGTGAAGCTAAAAGTTAAAGAAGTTTCTTTTGATGATTTTGTAAAAGAAGTATATAAATAAATACTTGTAATGCTGAACTAGACCCAGCATTTCATTATAAAAAGCTAAAACCCGGAAATTATTTCGGGTTTTTTATTAGTAAATATTTAGCAAATTGCTCAGATACAATATTAGAATAATGTTAGTATATTTACCTGATTAACATATTTTAAAAACTACAAATGAATTACGGAGAAGAATTTAAAAAATACGCCACTAAACATCATGGTATCAATAGCTTGTATTATGATAAAATGGTTAGTGCAATGTACCCTGTAGGATTAACACCAAACATTATAGAAGAACGTCAAATGAATATTGCGGTTTTTGACGTATTCTCACGCTTAATGATGGACCGTATAATTTTCTTAGGTACGGCTATTGATGATTACGTTGCTAATGTAGTACAAGCACAGTTGTTGTTTTTAGAAAGTACAGATAATTCAAAAGATATTTCAATTTACATTAATTCACCTGGAGGTAGCGTTTATGCCGGTTTAGGAATGTACGATACAATGCAATTCATAAAACCAGATGTTGCCACCATATGTACAGGTATGGCGGCTTCAATGGCGGCCGTTTTAATGTGTGCTGGTGAAAAAGGGAAACGCTCTGCTTTACCACATTCAAGAATTATGATACATCAACCTTTAGGTGGAGCGCAAGGTCAAGCATCTGATATTGAAATTACTGCAAGAGAGATACTAAAACTAAAAGATGAATTGTATCAGATTATTGCAAAGCACTCGGGCCAATCGGTTAAAAAAGTTCATGATGACTCAGATAGAGATTATTGGATGAAGGCCGAAGAAGCAAAAGCTTATGGTATGGTTGATGAAGTTTTAACTAGAGATTAATACAATAGTACGTTAGGTTTTTAGTTTAATATACACTAATACTTAACGAAACCCTATAAGAATGGCAAAGAAGGAAGAATTAGAATGTTCGTTTTGTGCACGTAAAAAAGCAGAGACCAATTTATTAATTGCTGGTTTAGATGCGCATATTTGTGATCGTTGTATAGAACAAGCTCATGGCATTGTACTTGAAGAAATTTCTGAAACAGATGCTACAGGTCTTTCAGGAGAATTGATTTTAAAAAAGCCAATTGAAATCAAAAGCTTCTTAGATGAATATATTATTGGCCAAGAACAGGCCAAGAAAGTAATGTCTGTAGCTGTATATAACCATTATAAACGTCTGTTACAAAAACCTAGCAAAAAGAAAGATGATATTGAAATTGAAAAAAGTAATATCATTTTAGTTGGTGAAACTGGTACGGGTAAAACCCTTTTGGCAAGAACCATAGCAAGAATGTTAAACGTGCCTTTCGCTATTGTTGATGCTACAGTATTAACCGAAGCAGGCTATGTTGGAGAAGATGTTGAAACAATTCTAACACGATTATTGCAAGCGGCTGATTATAATGTACAGAAAGCAGAAAAAGGAATTGTTTTTATTGACGAAATAGATAAGATCGCTCGAAAAAGTGATAATCCATCTATTACACGCGATGTTTCTGGAGAAGGCGTACAGCAGGCTTTATTAAAATTATTAGAAGGAACAACAGTTAATGTACCACCAAAAGGAGGACGTAAACATCCTGATCAAAAGTTTGTTGAAGTTGATACACGCAATATTTTGTTTGTAGCTGGAGGTGCTTTTGATGGCATTGAGAAGATTATTAGTAAGCGTTTGAATATGCAGGCTGTGGGTTATAGTGCATCTAAAAACGAAGAACGCGTTGATGAAGATAATCTACTACAATATATTGTTCCGAAAGACTTAAAAGATTTTGGTTTAATACCAGAAATTATTGGTCGTTTACCAGTATTAACATATATGAACCCCTTAGATGCAGGTACACTTCGCGCTATTTTAACCGAACCCAAGAATGCTATTATCAAACAATACGAAAAACTATTCGAAATGGATGGTATTGAATTTAGTATTGACGAAAAAGCATTACATTATATAGTAGATAAAGCAGTTGAGTATAAATTAGGAGCTCGTGGTTTAAGATCGTTGTGTGAAGCGATTCTAACTGATGCGATGTTTGAATTACCTGGTAGTGATGAAAAATCATTAAAGGTTACTCAAAAATATGCTGAAAATAAACTTACTAAATCTACTTTAAACAAGCTCAAAGCGGTATCATAAAGTATATATGATTACCAAAAACACCATAGACAAAGTTTTTGAAACGGCTCGTGTCGAAGAGGTTATTGGTGATTTTGTGCAGCTAAAAAAAGCGGGTAGCAATTTCAAAGGATTGAGCCCATTTGCTGATGAAAAAACACCATCGTTTATGGTGTCTCCTGTAAAGCAGATATGGAAAGATTTTAGCTCGGGGAAAGGAGGTAATGCAATTTCATTTTTAATGGAGCATGAACATTACTCTTATCCTGAAGCAATTCGCTATCTCGCTAAGAAGTATAATATAGAAATAGAAGAAACAGAGCAGTCTGATGAGCAGAAGCAACAGGCAAGTGAACGCGAAAGTCTGTTTTTAGTTTCAGAATATGCTCGTAATTATTTTCATGATACTTTACTAAATACCGAAAAAGGGAAAGCAATTGGTTTAAGCTACTTTAAGGAGCGAGGATTTACCGATGAAACTATAGCTACGTTTGAATTGGGTTATGCTTTAGATGAATGGGATGCTTTTACCAAAACAGCTATAAAAAAAGGATATCAACTGGAATTTTTAGAAAAAACGGGTTTAACTATTGTTCGAGAAGAAAAGCAGTTTGACCGATTTAAGGGTAGAGTATTGTTTCCTATACACTCTATGAGCGGACGCGTACTCGGCTTTGGTGGAAGAATTTTATCAAACGAGAAAAAGGCTGCAAAATATCTTAATTCACCTGAAAGTGATATCTATCATAAGAGCAAAATACTTTATGGAATTTATCATGCGAAGCAATCTATAGCAAAAGAAGATAATTGCTACTTGGTGGAAGGGTATACAGACGTTATTCAATTTTACCAATCGGGTGTTAAAAATGTGGTGGCCTCATCGGGTACTGCTCTTACCTCAGAGCAAATAAGACTTGTAAGCCGCTTAACATCTAATATAACTGTATTGTTCGATGGTGATGCCGCCGGTATTAGAGCTTCTTTGCGAGGGATAGACCTAATCTTAGAACAAGGGATGAATGTAAAGGTGGTAGCTTTTCCAGAAGGTGAAGATCCAGACAGCTTTGCAAAGCATCATTCCGAAGATGAATTGAAAGAATATCTTAGCGAAAAAGCGCAAGATTTTATTCAATTTAAGGTGTCATTATTGATGGAGGAAGCCCAGAATGATCCTGTAAAAAAGGCGGGTTTAATTCGCGATATTGTAGTGAGTATTTCGAAAATCCCTAATAACATTCAACGTGAAGTTTACGTACAAGAATGTGCCAGGATTATGGATATTTCTGAGAAAGTATTGTTCAGTGAACTCGCGCAATTGGCAAAAAAAGAATTAAGGGATGCTTCCAAGCGCCCTAATAAGCAGCAAGGCTCAACGTTTGAAGTAGTAAAAACAAAACCAGAGCAGCAGCAAATAAAAAAAGAAGATCAATTAAATCGATTAGAGAAAAAGCTCATTGAAATTTTACTGCTTTATGGAAATCAAACGGTTGATTTTGTGGATTATGTTGAACAAGAAGATGAAGATGGAAATAGTAAGATTATAAGGGAAGAATACCAGAACACGGTTTCCAATGAGATTTATTTGCACTTGCAAGATGACGAGATTGAGTTTAGCAATGAAGTGTTTAAAAAAGTGTATTACGAGGCTATTCATCAATTAAATCAAGACGAGCAAATTAATATTGATTCATTTGTTAATCATGAAGATACTGAGGTGGCAAGAGCGGTTACCGATATTTTAATGGACGATGAAAAATATGTATTGAGTGACTGGTTGCGTAAAGAAATTTATGTGAGAGGGAAAGATAAGAATCTTACTAAGCTTGTAATGGATGCAATATTAAACTTACGTCGCATACTCATTGAGTTAAAAATAAAAGAATTATTAGATGAATCTACCGAAGAAGAAGAGCGAAAAACCATGTTAGAAATGGTGGTAAATTACACTTCTTTGAAGAAATTACTATACGAAAAACTATATCGGGTAGTTTAAGATTTTAGCGCCTTTGGTATTTCGCAAACGGGAATGGGTACCATTTTATGTTTATTGGCATTATGACGCCAGGTGTAAATTTCTAATACGCGCTTTTCTCTTCCCTCAAAGTCATCTGCGGTTTTATCCTTATCAACTTGTTCCATAGCCCATTCTAATTCGTCATAAGACGCGCCAATTTGATCTTCATCTGTTCGAGAATCGCCGAATAATCCATCTGTAGGCTTCGCTATTAAAATAGATTCAGGTACTTTTAAATATTTCCCTACATCATAAACTTCAGATTTTAAGAGATCTGCAATAGGGCTTAAATCAACTCCGCCGTCGCCATATTTGGTAAAAAAGCCAACGCCAAAATCTTCTACTTTGTTACCCGTTCCGCATACTAAATATCCGTTAATCCCCGCCATATAATATAATGTAGACATTCTTAAACGTGCGCGAGTATTTCCTAAAGATAAATCTACTTTTTCTTGTGAGGCATCATTTGGTAAGATCGATTTCATTTCGTCAAAAGTAGAAGTTAGATCAATATTTTTAGAGCTAACATTTGAATAGCGCTCTTTAAGCTGTGCTATGTGTTCTTTCGCTCGATTCACCTGATTAACGCCCTGATGAATAGGCATTTCTAAGCATAAAACATCAAAACCAGTTTCGGCACATAGCGAAGATGTAACAGCAGAATCAATCCCACCAGAAACACCAACCACAAAACCATTTACTTTAGCATTTGTAGCGTAATCTTTTAACCATTTAACGATATGTTTTGTTACTTTTTCAGTTTGCATTGCGAAACAATTTAGTAGTTTTGTCGATTGAAATCTTTATCCAACGAAAGTACTAAAAAATCCAATTATCGTGTACAGAGCCTTATCCATTTTTATGTTTGCCGTTTTACTTATAAACTGTGTGAAGAAAGATCAAACAGAAGTTGATATTTCTCAGATTCAAGCAGAAGTAATTGTTAAGCGTTTTGAACAAGACTTTTACGATTCAGATAGCTCAGAATTGCCGGAGCTAAAACAAAAGTATCCAAATCTATTTCCGGTTAACGTTCCAGATAGTATTTGGGTCGCTAAGATGAATGATAAAGATGAGCAAGAATTATTTCGTGAAGTTAACACTACCTATGTTGATTTTCATAAGGAGGCTCAACAACTATCCGATCTTTTTAAACATGTTAAGTATTATTACAAAGGTTTTAAAGAACCAACTACTTATACGGTCATGTCTAATATTGATTACGCTAACAAGGTAATTTATGCTGACAGCTTATTATTTATTTCGCTGGATGTTTTCTTGGGTAAAAAAAACAGAGTGTATCAAGATTATCCTGAATATATCAAGCAAAATTTCACAAAGAAACATTTAATAGTTGCAGTGGCTAAAGCTTTGGCCGAGCGAGAAATGCCTAGAACAACAGATAGAACCTTTGTTTCAAGAATGATTCAACGAGGAAAGTTAATATATCTTATAGACACATTTTTACCAAAAGTTGATGATACTTATAAAATAGGATATACACAAGAGCAAATAGATTGGGCGGAATTTAATGATGTTGAAATGTGGAAATACTTTGTAGAGAAAAAACTATTATTTAGTAATGACCAAGAATTAAATAGAAGATTTTTAGATGATGCACCATTCTCTAAATTTTATTCGGCTCAAGATAATGAAACACCTGGTAGGATAGGTGAATGGTTCGGATGGCAGATTGTTCGTTCTTATATGAGAAATAATAATGTAACACTGCAAGAGATGTTAGGCGCAACCAATGAAGAGATCTTTAAAAAATCAAAATATAAACCCACAAAATAAATAATCATTCTAAGTCTAAATCGAAGTTAAGAATGAAATCAAGCTATAAATAATATGTCAGCACATACATCAGAAATAAAATTTAAGGTAGAATTAGACGAAAATAAGATACCCGAAAAACTTTCATGGGATGCCCAAGATGGAGGAATTACAAATGAAGATACCAAAGCATTTTTAATATCAGTTTGGGACTCTAAAAAGAAAGAAACGTTAAAAATGGATTTATGGACGAAAGATATGCCGTTAGAAGAAATGAAACATTTCTTTCATCAAACCTTATTGTCAATGTCTGATACATTTTACCGTGCTACTAATGATGAAAAAATGACAGCAACAATGCGCGATTTTTGTGATTATTTTGCTGAAAAATTAGAATTGTTAAATAAATAAACTGATCTTAAATGGTGCCAATCTTAGTACTTATACAGAGCATCATTTTTTTCTGTACTTGCCATAATTCATTTTAATTGGGCATTTGGAGGTAAATGGGGCTTAGATATAGCACTACCTAGCAACCAAGAGGGAAAGAAAGTGTTAAATCCAAAATGGTTTGATAGCCTTATAGTTGGGCTAGGTCTACTATTTTTTGCATTTTTCTTTTTGGTTAAAGGAACAATTATACCAGTTGTTTTACCTATTATATTTATTAAATATGCCGGATGGATTATTGTAATAATATTTCTATTAAGAGCTATTGGAGACTTTAACTATATAGGCTTTTTTAAGAAGATTAAGAATACAAAATTCGCAAAAGCCGATACCAAGTATTTTTCACCATTATGTCTTCTGTTGAGTATTATTTCAATACTAATTCAGGTGTTATAGAAATTTTTAGATTTATTGTAGCTGAAAGTCATTAATTAGCTTAATAATGTAGTTATAGTCATCTGAATTATTAACGAAATCAAGATCAGAAACGTCAATTATTAGCGTATTTAGGTTTTGTTCTGTTTTTATGAAACTCGAATAACCCTGATGAATTTTTTCTAAATATGCCGCTTCAATATTTTGCTCATAGTCTCGTCCTCTCTTTTTAATATTCTGCAGTAAACGTTCGGTATTTTGATAGAGATAAATATATAAATCAGGCTTAGTTATCTCTTTATACATAATATCGAACATACGCCTGTATAAAGCATATTCTTCTTTTGCTAGAGTTACTTGGGCAAAAATGAGTGATTTAAAGATATAATAGTCTGAGACTATAAAATTCTTGAAAAGGTCGAATTGAGCAAGATCATCAGATAATTGTTGGTAACGATCTGCTAAAAAGCTCATTTCAAGTGGAAATGCATAACGATCATTATCGTCATAGAATTTTGGTAGAAAGGGATTATCAGCAAAACGTTCTAATACGAGTTTCGCGTTAAAATCATCACCAATCATATGAGATAGTGTAGTCTTTCCGGCACCAATATTTCCTTCAATGGCGATATAATTATATTTCTCAACAAGTGACGTTGGTCGTCGAAGCTGAAGATCGGTTTTGTCAATTTCAGAACTATCATTACAGCTTTGTAAGCATATTAATGTAGTTTTCTTAGCAATAGGATGTTTTACGTTTGGAGCAATTTCTGCTAGAGGTACTAAAACAAACTTTCTATCCAACATTCTTGGGTGTGGTACCTTTAAATTCTTATAGAAAATTATTTCATCGTCAAAGAGCAATACATCAATATCAATTGTTCTTGCTTTATATTCATTAGAATCAGAACGTTCTCTACCTAATTCTTTTTCAATAGCTAATACTTTTTCTAGTAATTTTTCAGGATTCAGATTGGTTGAAACCTTAATACAGATATTAAAGAAATCATCACTTTTAAATCCCCATGCCGCAGTTCTATATACAGAAGAGACTTTTACAACGCGCCCAACTTTTTCCGCAATTTCATTAATAGCTTTTTGAAGATTTTCAAGCTTATTACCTTCATTGCTGCCAAGAGATAAATATGTGATACGTTGTATTTTCATTAAGGATTACAAAGAAACTAAAATCAATATATAAAAAGTTATATTTGCGCACTGAATTTATAAACATTTTAAGAAGTGTACTTGTAACTTTTTCAGGTATTTATAGACTTACTTAAAAATGGAAATTTAAAAACAACAAAAAAACAACAAATGAAATTTTTGAGAGAATTGCTGGCGGCTATTTTAGGGGTTCTAATTGCCTTTGGAATTATGTTCTTTATGTTTATGATAATAGGTTCCAGCATTAGTAGCGCAGAGAAAATAGTAGTTAAAGAAAATTCAGTTCTAAAACTAAAATTTGACGAACCTGTTAGAGATGACTATAGTGTAACCGATCCGTTCGCTGATCTCATTGGAGAGAGTGATGCTGATGTATTAGAACTACATGAAATAATAAATGCCATAGAGAATGCGAAAACAGATGATAAGATAAAGGGTATAAGTATTAGCGCGATGTGGGTAAACGCTGGTATGGCACAAACACAAGCAATACGTGATAAACTGCTTGATTTTAAGGAGTCTGGTAAATTTGTAAATGCCTACGCAGATTATTACACGCAAAAGGGGTATTACCTAGGTTCTGTCGCAGATTCAATATATGTAAACCCAGTTGGTGGTTTAGACTTTAAAGGTTTGGCCAGTGAAGTACTATATTTTAAAGATTTTGAAGATAAATATGGCATTAAAATGGAAGTCATCCGTCACGGTAAATATAAGAGCGCAGTAGAGCCATTCTTAACAAATAAAATGAGTGATGCAAATAGAGAGCAAATCACATCATTTTTAAAATCTATCTGGAGTAAAATGACTGCAGATATTGCCGAGAGCAGAGGCAAGTCTGAAGCTGAGATAAATTTGATCGCAGATGATTTATTGGCTAGAAACCCACAATTAGCCGTTGAAAATAATATGATTGACGGACAATTGTATAATGATGAATACACAAGTAGACTGAAAACAGCAGTAGGAATAGATGTTGATGCCAAATTAAATACAATTTCATTAAAAGATTATGTAGCTTCCGGTAAAGGGCGTATGAAATCTACTTCGAAAAATAAAATTGCTGTGCTTTATGCATTAGGGGATATTATGTACGGAGAAGGAGATGAAAATTATGTTGGGCAGGAAGCAATCATTAAGGCATTAAAGAAGATTAGAAAAGATAAAAATATTAAGGCTGTAGTTTTACGTGTTAATTCACCGGGAGGTAGCGCATTAGCATCAGATTTAATATGGCGCGAATTAGAATTAACAAAAGAAGAAAAGCCATTAGTAGTTTCTATGGGTAATCTTGCCGCTTCTGGAGGCTATTATATTGCATGTGGAGCGAATAAAATCTATGCAGAACCATCTACAATTACTGGTTCTATAGGTGTATTCGGGATGATTCCTAATATTCAAAAGTTTGCTGATAATATCGGCATAAATGCTGAACAGGTAGGAACAAACAAGCAATCTACCGGATACAGTGTTTTTGAACCCATGAGCGAAGATTTTTATAACGTAACCAAAGAGAGCGTTGAAGATATCTATAACACTTTTGTGAGTCGAGTAGCTGAAGGCAGAAGTATGACATTTGCTCAGGTTGATAGCATAGCTCAAGGTAGAGTGTGGTCTGGAAAAGAAGCAGTAGACAATGGGTTGGTAGATGAACTTGGAAGTTTGAGTGATGCTATTGAAGCTGCAGCAGAATTAGCTGAGATCGACAGCTATAAAACTACCAATTACCCACGTTACAAGAGAGATTTTGAAGATGCCTTTCAACCATTTTCTTTCGCAAAAGCCAGTAAAGAGGTAATTCTTAAAGAAGAACTGGGTGAAGAACAATTTAGAGTTTACCAATCTGTTAAAAAACTAACTACACTAAAAGGTCTTCAGGCCCGTATGCCTTTTGATATTGAAATAAAATAGTTACTGAATCATGCGCTTCATCTTGTTTCTATCCTTTGAGGCGCTTTTTCCGGTAAGTTCTTTAAATACTTTGTTGAAATGAGAAGTTATTAAAAAGTGAATTCTTTTTTAGGTTCACTTTTTTTTGTAAACAACAAAGCTGTAATTATACTTATGTTCTTCATCAGCGAGATGGTCCTCTCGAGAAACTTCTTTCCAAATAGATTTATCAATCTCCGGAAAAAAGGCATCAGCTTCAAGGGAGGCATCAACTAAAGTGAGATCTAAAACATCTGCAATCTTCATGGCCTGTTTATAGATTTGAGCACCACCTAATATATATGGATTCTCATCTTCCTTAGCTGCTTCCAAGGCCTCATTTAAAGAATGAACTATTACACAACCTTCTGCACTATAATCTTCATTACGGGTTACAATAATATTAGTACGTTTCGGTAAGGGTTTTCCAAGCGACTCAAAAGTTTTTCTTCCCATAATAACATGGTGACCAGCAGTTACTTTTTTGAAACGTTTTAGATCATTTGGTAAGTGCCAAACTAAATCATTGTCTTTACCTAACTCACCATTGGTGCCTATTGCTGCTATGAGCGTTATCATTTGTTTAAGCTTTTTTTTTCTAGAGTATCTGATAACGCATCATCTGGGGTTATCAAACCATTTTTAATGAGTTTTTTTTCGAGTTTTTGAACTTTTTTGTGATGTTTTTCTATGAGTTTTTCAGTTTGAATTCGTTCCCAATCTTTACCAAAAAAACGTTTGGTAATAAAAACATTAACAAAATGTAATAGCCATAGAAAGAACCATACTGCTACAGCATATTTAAACCACTCACCAAATTGCTCACCAACTTTAAAAAATAGGTTAAGAACAATTAAAAAAACAGAGCCAATAAGAAATAAGACAAAATGATAATATAGGCGCTTCTTTTGCTGAACGCGTTTACGTGTTTTTTCGTAGATTTCGTGCTGATCTTTAGATTCCATTTTTAGTATTTAAACGGAATACGAAAGTAGTATTTTTTTAGGAAAGAAATTAAATTACATATTTTTAACCCACTCTTTAATATAGCCGGTAAAATCCTCTTTTTCTAAAACTTCATTGATATTATTAAGATCTACTTCTTCGTTTTCTAAAGTATTTAGAAAAGACTGGATGGCATTCAAAATATTCATATCATCAATATTTTCAATGCGCTGAAGTACATGATGTTTAAGTTGTTCTTTTTCCATTATTTGCTAAATTTTTTTATGACTTCTAAAATAACCCCTTATGTGCGAATTTCAAAGCTTTTTACTTTAAACTTCTATTATAGCTTCTTTTTCTAAAATTTTAGGAAAATTTACAGTGCAATTTATCTGTTTTTTACGTTTCTATATGTTAAAGAAACGGTAAAATGAAAATTTATCAACCTAAATTTTTTCATATAATTTTTTACAGGTTGTTAAAATGAATAATTGATAAAAATAACCCTTTGATAACAATTATTTCATATAATATTTACTTTGTTAAGTATCTTTGTATTAGTAATTTAAATTGAAAATTATGGCAATTAAAAAGCAATACTTAAAAAGTAAACCTGTTTGCAAAGTAACTTTTACCGTACCTGCTAAAGATGCAAATAAGGTATCGGTTGTTGGAAATTTTAATGATTGGAAATCCGATGTTCTTAACCTTAGAAAATTAAAGAATGGAACTTTCAAAGGAATTGTAGATTTAGAAAAAGATGCTTCATATGAATTTAGATATGTGGTTGATGGTACTTATATAAATGATGATCAGGCCGATGATTATGTTTGGAATGATTATGCGGCAGATGAAAACAGTGTTTTAAATCTATAAATAAAAAAAAGGCTTTAATAATTCAATATTAAAGCTTCTAATTATATTTTAAGGTTATTAAATGGCAACAACACCTTTTATATGTGGGTGTGGGTCATAATCAATCAACGTAAAGTCTTCAAAAGTAAAATCTTCAATATTCTTTACTTCAGGATTAATGTGCATTTTTGGAAGTGGTTTAGGATCTCTAGATAACTGTAATTCTAATTGCTCCATATGGTTGCTATAGATATGTGCATCACCAAATGTGTGTACAAATTCTCCTGGTTCATAACCACATACTTGAGCCATCATCATGGTAAATAAGGCATAGGATGCAATATTAAAAGGAACGCCTAAAAAAATGTCAGCACTACGCTGATATAGCTGACAAGATAGTTTACCGTCAGCAACATAAAATTGAAAGAATGCATGGCACGGAGGCAAAGCAGCTTTGCCATTTGCTACATTTTCGCCAAAACTTTTAGAAGTATCGGGCAATACGCTAGGGTTCCATGCAGAAACCAGCATTCGTCTACTGTCAGGGCTGTTTTTTAAAGTCTCTATAACTATTTTTAATTGATCAATGTCATCACTATTCCAATTGCGCCATTGATGCCCATAAACAGGGCCTAAATCGCCGTTCTTGTCTGCCCACTCATTCCAGATACGAACACCATTTTCTTGTAAGTATTTTACATTAGTATCTCCTTTTATAAACCACAATAATTCATAAATGATAGATTTCAAATGAAGCTTTTTAGTAGTTACCATTGGGAAACCTTCACCTAAATCGAATCGCATTTGATAACCAAATACACTTTTAGTGCCTGTACCGGTTCTATCATTCTTTTCATTGCCGTTTTCTAACACATGCTTTACTAGGTCTAAATATTGTCTCATTTTATCTTTTTATTGACGGAAATAAAAGTAAAAAAAAGCTTCAATCTTTTAGAATTGAAGCTTTAAATTGTATAAAAAGTTATTAACGACTTAACCAATGATCATGCCTGCGATGGTAGCCGAAATTAAAGAAGCTAAGGAGCCACCAATTAAAGCTTTCATGCCAAACTCAGATAAGGTTTTTCTTTGCCCAGGAGCTAATGAGCCAATACCACCAATTTGTATACCAATAGAGGCAAAGTTGGCAAATCCACAAAGCATATAAGTTGCCATAATAATAGATTTATTATAAGTTAAATGCGTAGCATTAGCAACCTCTTTTAAATCTGCTAATTGAATATATCCTACAAACTCACTTGCCGCTAATTTAATTCCAAGTAATTGTCCCATTAACATCATGTCTTCACGAGCAACACCAATTAGCCACATTAAAGGAGCAAATATAGTACCTAGAACTGCTTCTAATGATAATTTTGGATAAGGCGTATTAGCTGCCATCCAAGAATTTATGGTGGTAACATCTCCCAACCAGCCAAAGATTCCATTGATCATTGCGATAAAAGCCATAAAAACAAGAAGCATTGCCCCAACATTAATTGCAAGTCGTAAACCTTCGGTAGTACCATTAGCGATGGCATCTAAAATATTCGAGCCAATCTTTTCTTGCGAAACCTTTACATCTGTGTTAACTTTTTCTGTTTGAGGATATAATATTTTTGAAATCACTATGGCTCCAGGAGCAGCCATCACTGACGCGGCCAAAAGATGCTTTGCATATACTAATCTTAATGCGGGATCATCTCCACCTAAAAAACCGATATAAGCGGCGAGAACAGCTCCTGCTACCGTGGCCATACCGCCAATCATAACTAGCAATATTTCTGAGCGATTCATTTTTTCCAAATAGGCCTTTATTAACAAAGGAGCCTCTGTTTGACCCAAAAAGATATTACCGGCTACAGATAAACTTTCAGCCCCAGAAATACCTAAAATTCTCGTTAATAATTTTGCCATAAATTTTACCACTTTTTGAATAATCCCTAAGTAGAAAAGTACCGAGGTAAGTGCTGAGAAGAAAATGATGGTTGGTAGTACTTGAAAAGCAAAAATGAATCCAAAGGAGTTAATGTCCATTACACCACTAAACAAAAATTCACTACCCGATCTCGTAAAATCTAATATGTTTACAAAAATCTGCCCTACAAAATCAAAGGCTTTTTGTATAAAAGGTACTTTTAAAACACCAATGGCAATAAGTAGCTGTGAAGCTAATCCTAAACCAACAGTTTTCCAATTAATACCCTTGCGATTACTACTGAATAAAAATGCGATAAACAATAAAGTAAGCATTCCTAGTGCGCCTCGCCATAGACTGTTAAATGTAAACCCTTTGCTAGGAATAATTACATCTTTACTTTCTTCCTTATGAAAATAATTAGGATGGGAATCAGAGATATATACAAGTACCTCATTTCCATTTTTTAATTTTAAATGATTCTCAGATTTTTCGATTACTTGATAATAAATATCTACTGCTAAAGGAATTTTTTGTTTGAAAATAATCAGGTTATTATTTTGTAACCAATATCCTTTATTAAAAAGGTTTTTATTTATTGAAGTGTATTCTCCATTAGCCTCAAGAGATAAAAATTCTTTTCCTTTTTCAAAATCTAATTTAGCTTTTATACTGTCAGGGTAACTTTCATAAATAATATGTTCAGAAAGTTGCCAATTATTGATTTTAGAATCATTAGAATTCTGCGATTCGATTTGATCTGTTCTAAATTTATAATTAACATTATTCTCATGAAAGTTTAATGTTGAATCAGTTAATTGCGAAATCTTATATGTTCTAATTGTATCATTAGGTAATTTGTAATAAAAAACTAGAACATCATCTCTATGAATATAATCGCCAGAAGCTTTTAAATTATCTTTTGCGGCAAGGTTGTAACTAAATTTACCCTTTTCAAAAGTCAAAATATCAGATTGGTCAATTGCAAATAGAGATTCATCACTTTCATTCGTAATAGAATTAAATTGCCATTTTTTTTCTAGTTGCTGTGCTGATATACTTAATGTAAAAAGCGCAAATAGAATACAAAGAAAATTTCGCATAATAGTTGGGGTGTTATTTCTGACGTCTAGAAATTTCGTCACGTAGTTTAGCCGCTAGCTCATAATCTTCATTAGCAACAGCTTCATCTAATTTATTATTGAGTTCGGCCATGGTAAAATCGCTATAAGAGGTGGTATCACTAGAAGTATCTTCTAATAATTCTTCTACTTCAATTTTTGAGGCCTCCATTTCGGCAGGTTCTTCTTTAGATTTTAGATAAATTCCAGCTTTATCCAAAATATTCTCATAGGTAAATATAGGAGCATTAAATCTTGTCGCTAAGGCAATAGCATCTGAAGTTCTTGCATCTATAATTTCTTCAATACGATCGCGCTCGCAAATTAGGCTCGAATAAAAAACACCATCTACCAGCTTATGTATAATTACCTGCTTAACTTTTATTTGAAAACGATCAGAAAAAGTTTTGAATAGATCATGAGTAAGTGGTCTTGGAGGCTTTATTTCTTTTTCAAGTGCAATCGCAATTGACTGCGCTTCAAAAGCCCCAATAATAATTGGTAAAGTGCGTTCTCCATCGACTTCATTTAATACCAAAGCATATGCCCCACTTTGTGTTTGGCTGTATGATATTCCTTTTATATTCAGTCTTACTAAACTCATTAAAAACTAAGATATAAAAAAACTGTCTAATTAAGGATTTGCGTGTCCTTAACCAGACAGCCTTTGCGGCACAATTTATAAAAAAATTACGCGTTTTGAGCTTTAAACTCTTTTAATTTTTCAATTAGTTGTGGAACAACTTCAAAAGCGTCGCCAACGATACCATAATCAGCAGCTTTGAAAAACGGAGCTTCAGGATCTGTATTTATTACAACTTTCACTTTAGAAGCATTTACACCTGCTAAATGTTGAATAGCACCTGATATACCAATGGCAATATATAAGTTAGAAGCTACGGGCTTACCTGTCTGTCCAACGTGTTCACTATGAGGCCTCCAACCTAAGTCAGAAACAGGCTTCGAACAGGCAGTAGCCGCTCCGAGGATAGAAGCTAATTCTTCAATCATTCCCCAATTTTCAGGACCTTTTAATCCGCGACCTCCAGAAACAACAATATCGGCATCTGCAATGGTAACTTGTCCACTTGCTTTACTAATACTTTCTGAATTTACACCTAATTCGGGTAGGCTGGCATTAAAACTTTCGGTAACGCCGGATACAGCATTTTCATGTGCTCCAAAAGAATTCTTAGCAATACCAACTACTTTTTTATCAGTAGTAATTACGGTATTATTAAATCCTTTGTTTGAAAATGCTTTTCTTTTTACTGCAAATGGACTAGTACTACTTGGTAAAGCAACTACGTTAGAGGCATAACCAGCTTCTAAAGCAACTGCCACCAATGGAGCTACTGTTAAACCATCAATAGATGAATCAATAATCACTAGGTCAATATTCTGAGCATTAGCAACTTGCTCAATTATTGCAGCATATGCTTTGGCATTAAATGAGGTTAAATCAGTATCTTTAACTTCTACTACCTTTTCTGCTCCAAATGCATAAAGTTCGGCCGCATCACCGCCATTTATTGTTAAAGCTGTAAGGTTGCTACCTAATTGTTCAGCAACTTTTTTTCCGTATGAAACTACTTCAAAAGCAGTTTTTTTAAATTTTCCTTCCGATGAATCGGCAAAAACTAATACAGACATATCTATGTTTTGTTTTTTTGATTAATTAAATAGCTTTCGCTTCATTATGTAATAAGTCAACTAAATCACTAACATTATCTACTAGCTTAACAGCTCCTTTTGGCGCTGGCTTTTCAAATGTTTGTGAAGCTGTAGCAGCCTCAACTCCTGTTGGTTCAACAACAGTTAAAGGCTTTTTACGAGCCATCATGATTCCACGCATATTTGGTATACGAAGGTCTTTTTCTTCTACAATCCCTTTTTGCCCCGCTACAACTATTGGTAAGCTTGATGAAAGTTTTTCTTCACCACCATCAATCTCTCTTGTTAAACTTGCATTAGTACCGTCAACTTCCATACCTACGCAGCTATTCACAAAATTATAATTTGTTAAGGCAGCTAACATACCCGGTACCATTTGACCATTATAATCAGCTGATTCTTTTCCTGCTAATACTAAATCATAAGCACCATTCTTTACTACTTCGGCTAATTCTTTAGCCACTAGCATTCCGTCTGTAGGTTCTACATTTACGCGAATCGCCTCGTCAGCGCCTATAGCCAATGATTTTCGTAAGGTAGGCTCGGTAGTAGCATTTCCTACATTAACCACTGTTACAGAAGCGCCTTGTTTCTCTTTAAACCACATGGCACGGGTAAGAACAAACTCATCGTAAGGATTAATTACAAATTGTACACCGTTAGTGTCAAACTTTGTGTCATTATCTGTAAAATTGATTTTTGAAGTTGTATCTGGTACGTGACTTATACAAACTAATATCTTCATTATTTACTATATTTTAAGTATGATTTTACTCATTTTATTGATGTCAGCGAAGTTACTACTTTTTTTTAAAAATGCTATGCGTGCATAGTATTTTTTTCATGATTTATTACAATAACTAAAACGGCAAAAGGTATGATCATACCTAAATATGATATATCAAAAAGATTTCCATATAAATTGTTATGAAAACCTTCTTCAAATATATTTATGACAAAGGTTAGTGATAAAAATGTAGCCAACAACAAAAAAGAGAGATTCGTAACGTCATGTACATTTTTTGATTTAAACGAAAAGAAAAATGGCAATAATAATACCAATAACTGAAGTAATTTGGGAGCATACCTAGTTTGATGATTAAAAGGATTATGTTCTAACATTATATTATCATTGGGTAAATTTATAAGTATGGGTAGCGATATAAGAAATAAGAAAAACAATCCACTAAAGGCAAAATATAGTTTTGCCTGTAAATCGGCTTTAAGAAAATCTTTAAAAAGGAATAATGTTAATGGTATAACTACGATTCCTCTTGTTAGTACGAAAAATGCGCAAAAGAAAGCAAGGAGTATTGGTTTTTTAAATGAATGTTCTCGGTATTTATTACTCCAGAAATATATAAAGATTAAAAGCAATAATAAATTACTCATTAAATCACTTTTTGCAAAAATTTCCCAATGATAAGCCGGAGATAATAAAAATAAAGTTAAAATGGAAAGCTTTTTTGTGTTACTAATTTTTTGTTTTATTAAAAAAAAGGAACCAAATAAAAATACAAAAGCTTGTAATAGACCAATATTTCCCAATAAGTAAAAAGGTAATCCTAAATAAAACAATCCTGGTAAATTAGAGGAAGTCTTTCCTAAATGATCTTTAACAGAATATGGGTAATTTCCATTAATAATACTTTCAACGGTTACCTGTAAAGCTGACCATCTATCAGTATTCAAAGAATTACCATCAATAATATAATTCACTATAACGAATAGAGCAAAAACAAATAATGTGGTGAGAGAATAGTATAAATTGAACTTTTTTGTTCTATTAATTTTACTTTGATATTTATAAAGTATAAATAAGGTTATTAAGACAACTGCAATATAAATTAATAATAAAAAGTGGTTCGAAATATACGGTTGTCTAACGCCATATTTCAGAATAAAAAGGGCATTAACAGCTAAATAAAGTGCAAAAGCGAAATTTTTGGTGATTTTATAATAATTTAAATAGCCGTACATTTAATTTTCAATAGAGAAACGGTGTTAAAATTACACTTTTTTTACTGGTAATTTTCTTACTTTTGCTTTTCAATTTAATTAAAGATTCATGAGAACAATTCAATTTAGAGAAGCTGTATGTGAAGCTATGAGCGAAGAAATGCGAAGAGATGAAAGCATTTATTTGATGGGGGAAGAGGTAGCAGAATACAATGGTGCTTACAAGGCTTCTAAAGGCATGCTTGATGAATTTGGTCCAAAACGGGTTATTGATACACCTATAGCCGAGCTCGGTTTTGGCGGTATTGCTGTGGGGTCTGCGATGAATGGTAATAGACCAATTGTAGAATATATGACCTTTAATTTCTCATTAGTTGGGATTGATCAAATTATAAATAATGCCGCTAAAATTCGCCAAATGAGTGGTGGTCAATTTAACTGCCCAATTGTTTTTAGAGGCCCAACGGCATCGGCCGGACAACTAGGAGCAACACACTCCCAAGCATTTGAAAGCTGGTATGCTAATACACCAGGTTTGAAGGTAATTGTTCCTTCCAATCCATATGATGCAAAAGGACTATTAAAAGCGGCCATTCGAGACGATGATCCGGTTATTTTTATGGAATCAGAGCAAATGTATGGTGATAAAGGAGAAGTGCCAGATGGTGAATACATAGTGCCAATTGGAGTTGCAGATATAAAAAGAGAAGGAAAAGATGTTACAATAGTATCTTTTGGTAAAATTATTAAAGAAGCTTATAAAGCGGCCGATGAATTAGAAAAAGATGGTGTTTCTTGCGAAATCATTGATTTACGCACTGTCCGTCCTATGGACCATGACGCAATTTTAAATTCAGTTAAAAAAACGAATAGATTGGTTATTTTAGAAGAGGCATGGCCGTTTGGAAGTGTAGCATCTGAAATTACCTATCAAGTACAAGAACAAGCATTCGATTATTTGGATGCCCCGATACAACGAATAACTACAGCAGATACACCTGCACCTTACTCACCAGTATTATTAAAAGAGTGGTTGCCAAATGCAGATGATGTTATAAAAGCTGTAAAATCTGTACTCTACATTAAGTAATTTGGTACAGAAATTGTATTAAAGGTTCCTTTCATACATACTATGGAAGGAATTTTTCTTTTAAAGAATTTTATGACAAGAAGAAACTTATTTACACTATTACTGATGTTCGTTTCGGTTTTAGTATTTGCACAAGTTAAAGTTAGCGGTATCGTTGTTGATGTAGACAATAACCCTGTACCTTTCGCCAATATCGTTTTTAAAGGGTCAACGATTGGTACAGTCTCACAAGAAGATGGTAAATTTTACTTAGAATCTGATAAGACTTATAAAGAATTAACCGTTTCTTTTTTAGGTTTTGAAAGCAAAACCATTCCCCTTAAATCACGTAATTTTGATTTGCGAATTGTTTTATCTGAAGGAACAACTTTAAAGGAGGTAGTGGTTTATTCTGGTAAACAAAAGAAAAAGGGGAATCCGGCAATTGCTATTTTACGTAAAATTTGGGCGAAAAAACGCCAAAATGGCATCTACCTATATAAACATTATCAATACGATAAATATGAAAAAATAGAGTTTGACTTAAATAATATTGATGAAAAATTTAAGAATAAGAAGCTCTTTAATGGGATGGAGTTTGTTTTCGATAAAGTAGATACTTCAAACATTACAGGAAAACCATACTTGCCTATTTTCATTAATGAAGCCATGTATAATACCTATGGTCAAAATCAACCTTCTAGCAGAAAGAGAGAAGATTTGGTTGGGAATAAGAACTCCGGCTTTGACAACAATCAAAATATTATAGCCTTTATTAAAGATTTGTATGTTGATTTTAACGTATATGATAATTACTTGAAGTTTTTTGATAAAAGCTTTACAAGTCCGCTTTCAAGAACTGGAGTATCTGTTTATAATTATGTTTTAACAGATAGTGCTTTTATTGATAATAAATGGTGCTACAATATTTTATTCTATCCACGACGAAAAAGTGAATTAACATTTAAAGGAGATTTTTGGGTAAATGACTCTACGTTTGCGGTAAAACAAATTGAGATGGACGCTACCAAAAGCGCCAATATAAATTGGGTGAAAGAAATCCATATAGAACAAGAGTTTAATGTTTTAAACGATTCTGTTTTCTTGTTAAAGCGTGATCACATGATGTCTGATTTTGCTTTCAATAAGAAAGATAAATCTAAGGGAGTATATGGTAGGCGAACTACACTATATAATAACTACAAGTTCGATATAAAAAAGGAGCCCAAATTCTATGCTAAGAGAGTAGATACATATAAAGAAGAAATTTATAATAGACCCGATGATTTCTGGAAAGAAAATAGAATGGAAAAATTAAATGATGATGAAGAGGGTATTTATAAAATGCTTGATACTTTAATGACAGTAAGAAAGTTTCGGCAACTTTATGATATCGGTGCAGTGTTAGCAACAGGTTATATAGAATTGGGTGGTAATTTAGAATACGGACCTATATTTTCAACATTTGGGAATAATGATGTTGAAGGTACTCGTATACGTGGTGGCCTACGAACTTATAAAAGTAGTTCTGATAGATTTAGAATACAGGCATTTGGCGCTTATGGTTTTGAAGATAAACAATTTAAATATGGAGTTGCGGCCAAATGGTTAGTTAATAAGCGTAATAGGCTAATAATTTCGGGAGGTAATAAGCGTGACATAGAACAAACAGGTGTAAGTCTTACGACATCAAATGATCTTTTAGAACGTAGTTTCGCATCGGCAGCATTTTTTACGCGAGGAGATAACTTTAATCTAACTTCAAAGAATATTACCAATTTGGCAATTGAGATAGAGCCAGTTAAAAATTTAAGTTTTAAGACAAGTGCAACGTATAAAACTCTGAAATCTGCGGCGCCAGATCGATTTAGTGTAGATTATGTTGATCCAGAATCTGGAACAGTAAGATCGGAAGTACAACAAACTGAATTGGATTTTGCTATAAAATATACTCCATTTAGAAAACCTTTTGGTTTTGGTGTTGAACGTGGCGAGATTAATGCTGGTAAATACCCAACTTTTTACTTAAGTTATACGCATGGATTTGATGGGGTTACAGATAATGATCTTGATTATAAGAAGTTACAATTTTATTATCAACAGCCTTACTTATTAGGTGGATTTGGTCGATTGGTGTCTACCATCGAAATTGGAAAAACCTTCAATGCAGTGCCTATTACATTGTTAGATGTAGTTCCTGGGAACCAGACATTATTTATAGCGAAGAATACATTTGATCTTTTAGATTACTACGATTTTGTAACTGATGAATATGCTGCCGTGCATTTAGAGCATAATTTTAATGGACGCATCTTTTCGAGATTACCTTTACTAAGAAAATTAGACTTGAGGGCTATTGTTGGTGCTCGTGCAGTAGTAGGTGATATTTCTCAGGAGAATAGAGATATTAATAGGTCGTTAAGCTTTCCTGAATATAGAACACCTACAAAACCTTATTGGGAATATCATGTGGGAGTTGGTAATATTTTAAAGCTTTTACGCATTGATTTTGTTTTTAGAGGAAATTATAAAGATATACCTGGTGCAACTAAATTTGCCGTTAAAGGAGGAGTAGGTTTCTATTTCTAATTTCTAAAAATCAATTTCCCGGTATAATATTCTTGAACATCAACAATGGGTGGGTGATTGACGGAAATTACGTTTCCGGTACCACGAATTTCACCTCTTATTTCTTCTAAAGGGTTAACCACCAAATCATTTGTACCTCGGTGAAATAAAAATATTTTTTGTGCCATGAAGGTTTCAGTAAGTAATTTACCTTGCCCAGAAGCGAAGTTGATATTGAAGTTTTGTGTTTTTCCCGAAATGGTAAAGTTTGACACATTATTAGTTACAATTGATAAAGTCTGGTTATTTATTATAAGATTAAAATCACCAACATTAACCTCCTTTTCATTAAAGTCTTCTGAGATAAGGGTTAATGATGAAAATCGTAAGGTATCTATGCTCGCAATCTCGTATTGAGATGCATTTCTAATCTCAGTAATATCATTGGCGGTTAGTTTGACTTTTGCCGGTTTGAATCCATTGAAGAATTTACATTCATTATTATTATCAATACTTAATCTACCGTCTATTATTTTGGTTGTAATATTATCTATAAGGCCTTCTCCAAAGGTAATCTCAATATTGTTTTCAGTTCCTTGTTGAATTTCTAGTTCTATGCCTTCACGTACAATAAGCCGTGAAAAATCATCTAATGCCATTCGCTGCGTAACTTCATTACCGGTAGCCTCAAAACAACTGGTTGGATCTTCAATAGCGCAAGTTGCGCAACATAAGACGATCAATATGTAGATAAAATACTTCATTATAATCGAATTCCAATACCTAGATCAATAGATTCTGCTAAAAACAAATGTGCCTTGATTGAAGCCGTTGCAAACCATTTATCTCCAAAATATTTTTTGACGCCAATACGTTCGTAATATCGTTTATCAAGTTCATAGGGGTAGTAAACGTAATAGCCTATTTGGGTTAGAATTGAGAAGTTATTTACGTCTAATTCATGACCAACAATTAAACTTATACGTTTATAATCAGCATCGCCACTTTCGCCTTTCTCAGGGAAAGCAATAGCATTAAATTTTATCAATTCTTTTAAATAGTTTGAAAAGAAAACCTCACTGCCTATTTGCAAAATGCTTTTACTATTAATGCGTTTGTCAGCGTAGATGGTCCCAACGTAATAAGGAAATTGCTTACCACCAATATTTGTAGAACTATTAATACCACCACTAAATTGAAGGTTAATTCTAAAACGCTCTTTTTCAACAATTTCAACATCGGCTCTTGGTTCTTCTGAATAGTCGATAGGATTATTGTGATCAAAATCATAGCTAATTCCTGTACTGAACGAAAATAAATTCAAACCAACATTTGGAGATTTTATAGAACCGTTGGAATAATGATTTAAAAGAAGTCCAAGATGCGCATTAAAGGCCCGGGATAGCTTTCTTCTATAATTAAATCCAATAGTTGTATTTGCTAATAAATGTGAGCCTAAAGAGACGTTTTTATTATTGGTTTCAGGGTCAAATGGATTTGTGTTGTAGGCAATACCTTGCCCCAATCTTAAATAAAATAAATTTTTATTAGTCTTTTTTCCAAAGTAAAATGTGTAATTAATATTTAGCCCATATGCTTTTCCTAAAATAGGGTTTTGAAAATCGTGGTAAATAAATGAAAATCCATATTCGGGATAATTGTAACGGCGCATCACAGTAGTATTCTCACTTTTCTTACTCCAATTAAGTATAAAACCTCTTGGGAATGAAATAGCGAGATGCGAAATTTTATCCTTATGCTTTATAACATTGCCATAAAAATAATCAAGCTGAAGTGAAAAGTGGTTCTTTCTATCATGTTGAGAGAATCCTATATAACAGCAAAATAAGAGGAGTACAAAAAGGTTCTTTTTTATACTCATAGAATCCATTTAAAAATCAAAATACCAATTAAAGAGGTCTGTTTTTAAGCCTACTGTGAACCAAGTAGTGTTTTCGCTACTAAAGTTTGAAGTTTCTGTAGTTGGATCAAAATTTCTAAGTGTTAATCCGGCAAAAAAACGCAAATTGGTAGATGGATTAATAATATAACCAGCTTGAAGATCTCCAATTACAATACTAGTTTCATTACCTTGTAATAATTCTACACCTGTGTTTCCTGTACGATTATCATTAGAAGCGTAAACATCACCCCCAAAACTTGTTGGGTTATTTTCAAAATCAAAACCTTTTTTGCCAATTACCAATTTTGCAGATCCAAACCACCTATTTTTTCTGTATTGAGCTATACCGATGGCTTCCCAAAAATTACTTCCCCATAAATGGCCTAAGGGTTGATTAAAATGTGCATAATTGAGTGTGCCATTTTCAAAATGGCTAAATGTATATGGTCGCGATATATTTAATTCACCTTGTAAGAATAAATTATCAACTTTAAAAGCATTATAGTATTTACCACCGAGCTGAAAGGCAAATTTATTACCCCAATAACCATCGCCGTCAAAAAAACGACCTACTGTAAGTTCGTCAAGCACAAATTGAGAGTAGAATGAAAAATTATCAGATAACTTGTATTTAGCATTTAAGCCAATGATGGCATTACCACTTTCTGATCCTCGAGTAAATTCTACCGCACGGTAGAAAATAATTGGATTGTAAAAATTTATGTCAAACCCATCACGAGCTCTATTATCAGTAATTACAGCCTCAAATAAACCTAGATTTAAACGTTTATTTACATTCCAACTCAAGTGATGAATTGCAACATATTTTCTAAAGTTAGTATTGTTAACACTTAATTCGGGGCGTACATCATCTAGCCACATCCATAAATTAGTGTATTTAATTTTCCAGAATTTTGTATTAATCTTAAGGAAAGGATAGGGCGATGCAACATCAGAAAGCATGAATGAACGATAGCCATCACCAATAAAATTCTTACCATTACCAAACTGAAAGTTAAAAGTTTTATTTGGAGTATAAGAAAGATAGGCTTCAGCAACGGGGTAGTCAAAACCACCATCCTTAAAAGCTTTTCCTTTTCCTCTTCCTGGTACAGTGCCGGCCGCTCCCAAAGGATTGTTTGTACGGGCAAATCTATTTACATAATCTGCAAAACGCCCTTGGCTTTCATAAAAAGTACTTGAAAAACTTAAATGCTTGCCAATACCACCTTGTATATGTATCGAGCGTGTATTATTATAAGTGTCATCTACGGCATCTGAATTATCTTTACCAACTTGTAAGTCAGCTCCTGGGTTAATAGTAAACCAAAAATCATCTCCTTCTACTATAAACATATGCTCGTTCCACCATTTTCTTCCAAACCAACTCTCTTTATCTTTAAATAAGGGTTCTTTTAGGTCATCTAAATTCACATATTGATTTACCTCGTTATATAAATATGGTTTAGAAGCAGTATGCGTGTTTTCACCTTTATTGTAATAGTAGTCGAGTTCATTATAGGTGCTAAATGTGAGAGGGATATTTAATTGGCTCTTATGTTCTGGAAATAAAGATTTATTATTCGTTTTTTGAGCAAAACCAAGCTGAAAAGATAAAATGATAAGAGTACCCGTTAGGAATTTTCTCATGAACAATTAGATTATAATTTTGTTACTTCGTTGTTTTTTAATAGATATTCTTCGTTGCTTTCTGGGCAAACAGCGGTGTTATTTTCATTAAAGTTTAAGCGATGACCGAACTCACTTATCCAACCAATTTGCTTAGAAGGGTTGCCTACTACTAAGGCATAAGCGGGGATTTCTTTCGTTACAACAGCGCCGGCTCCAATAAAAGCAAATTTCCCGATGTCATTGCCACAAACGATAGTGGCATTGGCGCCTATACTCGCTCCCTTTTTCACAACTGTTTTCATATATTCATCACGGCGAATCACGGCACTTCTAGGGTTTATAACATTGGTAAATACCATCGAAGGCCCCAAGAAAACGTCATCTTCACAAATAACACCAGTATAAATAGAAACATTATTTTGAACTTTAACGTTATTACCAAGAACAACATTAGGTGAAACTACCACGTTTTGACCAATATTACATTTATTGCCAATGGTACATTTAGGCATTATATGGCTAAAATGCCAAATTTTTGTGCCCTCACCAATGGTGCATCCTTCATCAATCACTGCGGTTTCATGTGCAAAATAATTCGTGTTCATAGCTTCTAATATAATTTTTTTGTTGTCCCTCCATCAGCGATTTTCTTCGCAGATGAAGTTCCGATTCTTAAAACGCCTAAGTTAATCATTTTTACTGCATCATGGTATGATTTTATACCTCCAGCGGCTTTTATTGGAAGAGGAGCTGAATGTTCCAGCATAAGCTGTATACTTTCTAATGTTGCTCCATTGGGTCTATTCTTTGTTGTCTTATAAAACCCAGTTGAAGATTTTACAAATACGTATTTAGCTTTCGACTTTTCAAAATTTGTGAGAACCGTATTTTTTAATAGTTTGCAAATGGCCATAATGTCATGATTACTAAGAGCAGCTACTTCTATAATCCATTTAATAGTTTTGTCATTATTTAGCGCAAGTCTTGTTCCTTGAATGATTTCGTCTTCAACAAGATTCGTTTCTCCATTAAGAAATGCGGTATAATTAATTACAAAATCGAGCTCATCTGCACCATCTTCTATTGCTTTTTGAGCTTCAAGTAATTTTTCATTGATACTAATAGTTCCCTCGTGAAAACCAATAACAGTACCTATCAAGACATTACTGGCACGGCTTGTAATCATTTCTTTCGCCAGTGTAACATGTGCTGGCCGTATCATTACAAGTTTAAAATTATTATCTATAGCCTCAGTAATTAGTTTTTTAACTGTTATGAGGGCTTCATGTTCAGAGATTTGAGCTTGCTCAGCTAATTTTAAGTAGGTAGTATCTAAGTATTGATTGATCTTCACTAGAAAAAGATTACTAAACGAAAGTACAAATTTTTGCTAAGAAAAAATCCTGTGCATAGCACAGGATTTACTTATTAATTTAGTCGGAAATTTACTGGTACCACATACTTAACCTTGACATTTTTGCCGCCCTGTTTACCGGGGATCATCTCAGGAAGTTTTTCGACAGCTTTGATAGCTGCTTTATCTAATGATTTATGTTGACTCATTCCGCGAAATGTTTTTACATCACGTATTGAACCATTTTCATCTATTAGAAATTCAATATAGGCCCGCCCTTGTTGTCCTAATTCAATGGCGCTTTCAGGGTAAATGAGGTTTTTATTAATATATTTTTGCACATGCCTTTGGAAGCATTTGTTTTGCTCAATGCCAATCAGACCTTGACATTGTTTAAAGGTTGGTTTAATTTCTACTTTTACATATTCAATTTCTTCTTCAATTTCTTCATCGGTGATACCAGGTAAACTATTAATTGCCTCATTTAAACTGTTATCATCAATAGGTTCTGTTGGGTGCAATTTGGGTTCTGGTTTTGTAGAATTATTCTCATCAAGTATGAAGTTAGTACTTGGTTTTTTTGAACTAGACGGTTCTATCATCTCAATTGGACTTTTGGGTTGTTCAATTACAAATTCAGGGGGTGCTTCTGGGTAAATAAAAATATCAATTTCTGGGCTTTCTTGCTCTAAAAAAGCAAACTCTTTTAGCTCGAATTTAGATTCTAAAACTCCATAAACAAAAAGCATTGCAAGAATTAATCCTAACTGAAGGAAGATAATTGAACTTTTTTGTAAATTGTCATTTGGATGATGTTTTTGTGATTTCATAATATTAAAGTTAAGATGTTAAAATTATGTTAACAACCGCAAGAAACATACCAAAAAAAATCCCAGCCATTTGGCTGGGATTTATATATTATATAAAACTAAAATTACTCTACTAACAGGGTTACTGGTAGCGTGTATTTAACACCTACAGGTCTACCTCTTTGTTTACCAGGAACCATTTTTGGTAATAATTTTACCACACGAATCGCCTCCTTTTCTAGTCTGGCATGAGGTCCGCGAGCTCTTACATCTGTAATGGTACCAGTTTTACTAATTTTAAACTGAACATAAACTCTTTTCTTACCAGGATCCAATCCTAAGTCTCCAGCAAGACCAGTATTGTATTTTTTGTTTACATGTTTTTTAATCTTATCTTGAAGACATTGCTTTTTCTGAGCTTTACTTCCTTTACAACCAGGGAAAATAGGAGCATCTTCAATAATTGCGAAAGGAACATCTTCTGCAACTTCTTCTTCTTCTACAACTTCTTCAATTTCTTGAATCTCCACAACTTCATCCTCATCGGTTTCCGTAGATTCTAAAACCGTTTCTTCAACCTCTTTTTCATCTTCTACCACTTCAATTTTTTCAGGGGCAGGAGGTGGAGGTGGAGGTGGCTTGATCTGTTCGATACGTTCTGTAATTGGAATTTCTTCTTCAATTTCGTCATCGCCAGCCACGTTTGCTAAGTCAGAAAGACTTCTGTCAAATGTTTTGTATTCTATACCTACATAAATAATAAGCAATGCTAAAACTAAGCCTAGTTGCAAGAATAACTTGCTATAGTTTTCTAGATTAGCTTTTGGATTTTTTTTAACTTCCATCTGAAAAGAGATTTATTTGTTCGCTAATTTAATAAATAAAAAAATATACACAACTATTTTAACACAGAATTAAACCAAGTTCTCAACTGATTAAAACAGATTGCTGCTATTAAAATTCCTATAGTATTTGCCAAAACATCGTTAAAATCAGCTTTTCTATAGGTAGTCAATCCTTCTTGTAAAGCCTCAAGAATTATGCCGAAAGCAATTAATAGTAAAACCAGTAAGATTTTGTTATTTAAAGAGTTATATCGCAGTCTAGTAGCATAGAACCAACTCAAGCTTAGAACAAAGTAGGCGATAATATGTGCTAACTTATCTGAGTATTTAACATGAATCATTTTTACACCAACACTTGAAAAGGAAGCAAGGCTTAAAATGATTACAAAAATTGTTAGACCAATAGCTACACTATAGGCATTACGCTCCAACAAGCTCTTTATAGGCTTCAGCATCTAATAACGAATCTATTTCACCTGCATCACTCAGCTTAATCTTAATCATCCAACCTTCACCATATGGATCTTTATTAACACTTTCTGGACTGTCTTCAAGGTTTTCGTTAAACTCAATTACCTCACCAGTTAATGGCATAAACAGGTCTGAAACTGTTTTAACGGCTTCGACAGAGCCAAAAACTTCATCTTTATCAACCGTATCATCTAATGTATCAACATCTACATAGACAATATCACCTAATTCACTCTGAGCAAAGTCAGTAATACCAACTGTGGCTACATCGCCATCTATTTTAACCCATTCGTGGTCTTTGGTATACTTAAGTTCTGAAGGAATGTTCATTCTTTTTAAATTTTAATTTAGGGATTAAGTGATGCGAATTTAACTTTTTTGAATTAATTTCCAATAGTGTATCGCAAACTTATTCCAGCATTAATAGAATTTCTTGGGAATGTATTAGAAATTAAAAACCTTGATGAATTCTGATCATAAAAGAAAGAAGCCATCAAATTACTATTCAAAGCCCAGTCTGCATTAAACTTAATAGAAAGTAATCGTTGCCCTCCTGTAACCTGATTATTATCAATATCAATAGATCTAATAACTGTAGAGTTGTCACGAATACCAATATCAGCTTTTAAATTAATATCTCCTTTGAAGCGCGTAGTTGTAGGTCCGGTTTTTATAGTCCATTTTACATCTTTAAAGCGATAGCCAAGGCCAAAAACATATTCTTTACCACGTATTTCGGTAATCGTATTGTTGTTAAGATTTAGATTTAGTGATTTATCGCGTCTAACTTCAGCCCTAAGTGAAAAATTATTGCGCATCTTCATATCTACTCTAATAAGCGGATTAAATTCTTCTACCAAATTAATACCGTTGAATAACTTTTCTGGTTGATAGTTTCCGTTTAAATCAGCATTAGCTGAAGGATTCGTAGCGTCAAATTGTAAATTATTAGTGAATCCAATGATTGAGTAGGTTGAATTATATCTATGCTCAACATTAAAGCTTCTAAAGTGTTTTTTAAACCAAGCAAATTGCATAAACCCTTTATAATTAATCCTCCAATTTGGAATAGGAATATTTCTAAAGGCCCCAAGTTTTACGTTGGAAGCATTTTGACCTGAATAGGCTGCCAAGAAAGCAGGTAATAATACTTGAGAACTATTTTCGCCATATCCAGTAGGGAAACTACCATTAGGGTCAACCGGTACTCCTGCCAATCGTTGGGCAATAGCCAGACGGTTTTCTTTAAATTTTTCGAAAGTAGTATCCCCATTTCCATCAAAAGCATTTGGCAACATAAAATAGCTAATGCTAAAATTACCTGATTCATTAGCTAAGGTTTCGTTAAAGATACCGGGCGTCGTATCTTGATCATCGGGATCAATAACATCAATTAATTGCGAGACATTTTTTGTAAAAACTCTATTCGCAGATAATTCTATGTTAAAATTTTTAAAAGGTCTTATATCGGCATTGACATCTAGTTTTTTGAAATGCGTATTGCTATATGTTCTATTATAGTAATCGGCGTCTTGACTTTGTCGAGATACGAGCCAATTGTTTGCCAGTGCCAGATCTCTAATATCTCTTTGACTACCAAATACAAAACCAAATGTAGGCGCAAGTCCGGCATCTGTATTGTTTCTGCCTAAGAAACCTATTTCGGGTCTATAGCCCGGTAAAATAGTACCATTATTTTCTGCATAAGAAACGCGTATATTTTTAACCGAAGTTATCACATCAACTAAACCTTGCACCACTTTTTGTCCGGCAGACATATTTTTAGTGTTTCTTCTTGATGAAGTTCTACCTCCAATAGACGGCGTTGCTGGTTTGTTATTATTTTTTTTAGCGTTTTTAGATCGACGTTTCTTTTTTACTGCAAGATCAAGTATACCTGTTTTTTTATATAACCTACCCATATTTAAATTAGCTGTTAAAGAATGGGTATTTGCATTTTGTATGGTGTTTCCAATTTCTTCAACAAAACTTTGCGAAGGAGCTTGCCAGTCATAATCTGCGGTATAGCGATAAGTAGCATCCACAAAATCAAAAATAGGTATTTTGTTTAATGGTATTTTATAATTAACATCCAGCGTTTGGTGATAATTGTTTGGTCTATCTATTTTGAAGAAATTACTAAATAGAGTTATATCATTATTAGTAGACTCTATATCATAAATATAATTATTAGTTGCTCTAAAAGTAAATTGTAACGATTTAGTGAGGTTGTAAGCAATATTATAATCCCAATCAAAAAAGAATCTTCGTTGTGTTAACTCTGGTAAATCAGGTAATGTAGGAACCAATGATCTGGATTTTTGCTGATTAAAGCTTCTTATAATATTAGAATTCACAGAAATTGAAGATGGCAATAGGTTAATATTTAATTCTCTTAAGAATTTTAAATAACTCCCTTTCTTTAAAAATTTCCAATTCTTTAATGGTTCTAGATTAAGAGGTTTAAAGCTATAGTTATAGCTAGCGGAAGCTCTTACATTTTGATCGAGTGCCCGTTCTATATTATAGTCTCTGTGATACGTTTCATTAAACGAATATGACACTGAAAGGTTTTCAACATCATAAAAACGTTGTTTTTTATCTGGGTTGGTTCTTTCTTTACGAACGTTTATTAAGTTAATACTTCTACGCTTCGTATAATCTCTAGAATTTTCACTATTCGCATTCGATTCGTTCGAATCTTCAAATAACACATCTTGAAATTGTGGATCCCATCTTGGGTCTCTAAATTCTTCTGAAATACTATAATTCAAAGGAATTTTAACTCCAATTTTTTTTGGTAATAATTGGCCCAAATTTACATTAGTAACAATGTCGTATTGCTTAACATCTTCTTGACTACGCTCATTAACTCGTTGGTCTATTGACCCAAAACCTTGTGAATGTGCTCTTCCGGCAATAGAGATATCGGCAAAATCGGCAAAATTAGCATCGGCGTTTATTACCGCAGCCCAACCACCTTCATTATCAAAATCTGTTACACGTAATTCGTTAAACCATAACTCTGCACTTTTAGGGTTTAACGCATCATTTCTAACACCTACCATTAAGGTTCTTATGTTTGATAAGTTTGGAGATCCTTTTACTCTTATTCTAGCATTCGGATCACTGGCTAAACTTGGAAAAATTTCATTTTTAGGAAACGTAGTAGTTTCTCGCTCTAGTTTTAACTGACCTAATTGTTTGAGCTGCGTATCTAAATTATTTTTCCAAATACTGTCTGCACTTGTTTCGCCGGTTTCAGTAATTCTTAGTGGTAACTCGATCTGATAGAAGTTATCATTCGTATCGCTACCTAGTCTCAATATAGCTGTTAGTTCTCCACTGCTAGTGGCTGGTTGTCCAGGAACACTGGCGGCATGCATAAACATCTTTAAATTGTTAAACATTCGCATGTCGAATGAGGTATTTTTGAAAACGGCTCTTGTTTGACCAGGTTGGAGGTCTGTTACCTTAACCAATAATGACTGTTCGTTTTGCTCTTGAACTGTTGTGCTACCTTGTAAACGTTCTCTCTGAACACCAGGAGGTAGAACATATGGGAATGGTAATTTGTTTTCATTTTCTTGAACATTAACGACGCCAACTTCAAAATCTTGATCTTCACTAGGGTCTAACGCAACTGGTGGATCTAAGGGATTATTATCATTAATTGTAAATAAATATCTTCGCCAGTCACCACGTATTAATTCTAACTCACCAAAACGTAAAACAACCGGAATTTTGAATTTAGTTAAATACATGCGAATAAAACGGATGGAGCTAAATCCTGAAATACCGCCAACAGGAACACCAGTAGTTACAGGAATTCTAAATTGATACCATTTCGCAACTTGTGATTGCCCGTTCGCTAAGGTAACTGCAACTTCTTTTTCATCAACTATATTATTTTGTCCTTTTACTAAATCAGCTGGATTTAGAGAGACTCTATATTGATAATAACTTTCGATATCACTCATGGTCTGATCTTGATTGATGTCCTCAATATCTGGAAATGAAGTAGCTGAAGTAGGGAAAGATTCTGTTGAATTATTAATAGTAGGCGAATTACCTTGAGTGTTGTTAAAGTTTTTATAGCGTTGTAAAATACCTGCATTAGCGGCATCAAGAGAACCACCTCTAAAGAATTGATAATTATCGGAAGCGGGATCAGCGTTCAAATCAGAAATTACATCGGGTGAAATTCCCGGCACATTATTTATAGCATTTAGAAAAGCATTAAATTTACTCTCTTCGTCATTATCTGTACCATTATTATCAGGTACTCCATCTAAACCTAAATCTTGATTTGGGCGTTCACTATCTTCTTCGGTAAATGCATAGATTAAAGCTTGATTTGTTGGAATAGAAGACCATTCTGTAGCGTCTATATTTGTTCCTTCTATCTGAATACCATCACCTGGAAGTCCATTCTCAAACATTCGACGATTGTCATCTAAAATGTCTTCTGAAATATTTCCTAGATTAAAATATAGCTCTCCTCCAAAATCAGCTGGATTGATAGTACTTGGTGCTCCTTCTGCCTGGGTAATTGAATAATTACTATACGGGTCCATTAACCAAAACTGTATATACTCTATATTGGCTTGCTGAAAATCGGTTGTTGTTAACGATCGCATAATACCTCCCCAATTTGACTCCGGACTATTAAATTTACCATCACTAGCTACATCGGTACTAAAATTATAACTTCCTCGCTCTTCAGGATAATAAGCCAAATCAAAAGTGTTGATAATATTAGTTTGCGTAACGTCTAACTGCAACTGAGGGAATAGTTCTTCAAAGCTAACACGCCTAACTTCTGCTCTTGAGAGCTCGTTATCATCTATATTACTTGGTTTCAATGATGAGCCATAGAATAACCTGTCTATAGTATACCATGATAGTTTTGATCTTCTTGAGCCGGTCTCAAAATCACTTAGAGAACCAGGTAAACTCACATTCGTTGAAAAATCTAGATCGGCATCAACATCATTTTTTGGAACACTGGCTAAAAACCATTGTCTTGGAGAGCTAATATCTAATGGGATTTGTGAGCCTTCAAAATCATCTACATAAGATGCGGCCTCACCATTAAGATTTATACCTTTTGGAGAACCTGGAAATAAATAGGCAGCTTCCGCTCTTACAGAAAAATTTGATTCAACATCCGTATCTATATTTGGTAGCTTATTTACCCATTTTGTAAAAGCAGGCACTTCTGTTTGGTAGTTTAAATTAAACCCTACCATAGTATTGTTTACAGGTTCTGCTCCAAATTGTGGTTTTTGTGTAAATGGGCGTTCATTAAGATTAATAATGGTTCCGCCAATGGCGAGGTTTTCATTAAAGATATGTTGAACATCCAAGCCCATAAAGCGACGTCGCTGTTGGTTAAAACCTGTATTATTCTCAACAGAAACATTAATGGGAGCATTCGATGCAATGAGGTTAGGATTGATAATTTGAACTGTTCCTATTTGATAATCAACTACAAAGTCAACGCCTTCTACAAGTTCCCTACCTCCGGTAGTAACTGTTACTGATCCTCGAGGTACATTAAAAGCTCCTAAAGGAATTCCATTTCTACTCTCCGATTTAAAATATCCTTTTAGAAAATACTTATCTTTATTTTGAAATTCGTTCTGTGCCTGTGCTTTGGTTCTATCGTATAATTCATCAAAAATAAAACGTTCATCCGCTGGGTTAGTAAGTATTTCCCCCAGTTCACCTGAAGTCAATGGGTTTGGAGCTGTTGGGTCATCAGTACCACCAAAAGGTTCTACGGTTGGAAAAATAACATATCCGTTTTGAGAATCAATTGTAATACCCTCAATAAAATCAAAATAACCATCACCTTCATCAATTCGAGTATTACTACCATCAAGTAAGTCTAATCGTAATAGATTTAATAACGGAACTTCTTTTATTTCTGTAGTACCAATGACGGTTTGGGCGTTTTGTAAGAAATTAATAGGTACGCCAGTTTCATCATCTTGATATAATACTTCTAAGCGAAATCCATCAGGTTGCAATTGAAAGGCACCAGGTAACGCATAAACATTCTTCATCATTAAATTAAACAACGGAAGAGAAGGATTTAAAATCTCACTTCTTAATAATTTTACCACTAAGTTGTCAGGAGCTGTTATACCATCACCGCTTAGTTCACCAACTGTGAAAACAGAAGGATTACCTGGGTTATCAGGATTAGATCTGCTTGCGTCTGTATATTCGTAGGCTACGGCAAGAATATCGCTATCAGCTAATTGCCTATTTAATGTAATATACCCTAATTGAGGATTTAATGTAAAGTCAACCCCTAAGGTTAACTTACGTGCATTTTCTAAAATAGAATAACCTGAACCTTGAATTAAACTATAATTTTGTGGACTCGTGGCATTAAGTGCGTTATCAACTGTAGAAATATTTCTAACAAGGCTTGTTGCAGTCAATATACCATTATCAACGCTATTGTTAAATTTCCCTAAACTATTTGCTTCATTTCTAGGTCCCGGTCCGCCATTCGATAAAACACCACTTCCGGGAGTATATTTAGTAGGATCAGTTTCACCTAAATCGGCTATTGCAACAATATTACGAACATCTTCGGTAGTATTATTTCTATTGGTGATCCATACTTCTATTCTGGTTATATATTTAGAACTATTGATTAATGGTAGGTTTGCCAGCGCCTCATTATAGTCATCTCTAAATTGTTGAGCTAAGAAAAAGTGCCTGTTTTCATCATAATTACTTGCTCTTAATTCAAATTCATTAATTGTGGCTCCACCTTGTGCTTGTACCGAACGTGTTTGAGATCGTTGCTGAGAGAATACTCCGGTAATAGTGGTTTTACCAAATTGTAATTGCGTCTTAACACCGAATAAATTTTGCGCTCCAGAGATTAATGAACTCTGAATAGGCATACTCACATTACCAACTTCTATTTTACGTATAATATCATCTTCTGTGGGAGTATATTCTAGTTTAATTTGATTCTGAAAATTAAAAGTAGACTGTGTATCAAAAGCCGCATTTACGCGCAAACGCTTACCTACTTTAGCATTTAAACTAGCGCTAATTTCTTGATCAAAGTCAAAGGTGGTACTCGCTCTATTACGTTCTGATAATTGTGGATTTTCAACTTTCTGATAAAGTACTCCCATCTTTACAAGAACTGATCCTTGCGGATTAACTTCAATTTCGTTACCTCCAAAAATATTCTCAAAAAACTCTGACCGTACGTAGTATTTTGGAAGCAGATTCTTTTGGGCTTCATCTTTATTCTTTTGAGAACTAAAAGCGGTTGACTTTTCTTTAAAATACTCGGCAACATCTTTTTGTAAGCGATACTTCTTATACTCCTCTTTGGTCATATAAAAAGGATGCTCAATATAGTAATTGCCAATTTTCTCTAAGAAAATGTATTGTTCTTTTATCGGGTCATAAACAACTTCCATTTTTCGCAGCTCATTCAAAAACAGGCTTCCTTTTTGAGCGGCATTAAAAGGATAGCGCATCGTTGGTTTAATAGTGTCTGTTTTTGAACTATTAATTTTTTGCTGAGCTACCTTGGTAGAGTCAGTTTTCTCAGGTGTTTTTGGAGGTGTTTGTGCTTGAATTGTTACAAATGAAAGTAACAAAACTAAAGCTAAAAGAGAATTGTATATTTTACTAGAGTAAATTGCCAATGAGTTACAAGTTTTTAAGTGCTTGTTTAATAATATTTTCAAGACTTATACTTGGTGATTCTTGAATGATCTTTTGTACAAGTTTATCAACTTGTTTGCGGGAGAATCCAAGAACCTCTAATGCAGATAACGCTTCTTCTCTAAGTGTATTGTCTGTAGCAACAGTATCTTGTAATAATTCATAAGTTTTCAAGATTTTATCTCTAAGATCAACAATTACTCTTTGAGCAGTTTTAGCGCCAATACCTTTTACAGATTGTATTAATGCAACATCTTCAGATGCAATAGCTTGTTGTATTTGCTCAGAGGTCATAGAAGAAAGCATAGTTCTGGCTGTACTCGGCCCTACTCCAGAAACTGAAGTTAATAATTTAAAAATTTCACGCTCAGTTTTGTCAAAAAATCCGAATAAAGTGTGCGCATCTTCACGTATTGATAGATGTGTATAAAGCATTACAGCCTCACTATCAGGAATTTTAGAGTATGTGTTTAGTGAAATATTTAAAAAGTAACCAATTCCGTTACATTCAACGATGGCATAGGTAGGGTTCTTTTCAACTAGTTTTCCTCGTAAATGAGTGATCATTCATTGCAAATTTAATCGCCAAATCTACACAATTTTTAATTGAAAAAAATCAACAGTATTTAGCGCGTCTTAGAGGTAGTTTTATGCCATATATGAAGTTAGAAGTTAAACTTAGTTACAAATAAACAAATTTTAATTAAAATTTCGCTTTTTCTTGAGCATCAATTGCCGCTACGGCTGCCATATTTACCATTTCGTCAACGCTTGCACCTAATTGCAAGATGTGTGCTGGTTTTTTCATACCTAACATTATTGGACCAATCGATTCTGCTTCATATAATTCTTTCATCATTTTATATGTGATATTCGCAGAATCTAAGTTAGGGAATATCAATACATTGGTTTTTTTATCAACTAGTTTAGAGAATGGAAATTCTTTTTTAAGTAAATCAGAATTCAATGCAAAGTCTGCTTGAATTTCACCATCAACTACCACTTTAGGAAAGTGTCGATGTATATATTTTATTGCTTCAGAAATTTTATCAGAATTGTCTGTCTGTGAAGCCCCAAAATTAGAATATGATAACATGGCAATATTAGGCTTAATACCGAACATTTTAGCTAACGACGCCGTTAACTGCGAAATTTTTGCAAGATGCTTAGCGGTTGGATTAATATTAATAGTAGTATCTGCCAAAAACATTGGGCCTCTTTTGGTAAGCATGAGGTTAGAGGCAGCAATTCTTGTTACACCTTTAGCCATCCCAATGAGCTCTAGCATTGGTTTTACTACAGTTGCATAATTACGCGTATAACCAGTTATAAGTGCATCAGCTTCTCCTTCATTAACCATCATAGCTGCGAAATAGTTGCGTTCTCGCATCCATTTCTGAGCATCTAAAAGCTTAATGCCTTTACGTTGACGTGCCTGCCAATATTTTTCGGCAAAACGATTTCTTCGTTCTTTTTCTTTAGACGTTTTAGGGTCAATAATCTCAACTTCGCCAGAGAATCCTAATTCTCCTTTAAGTTCAACGATGGTCTCTTCGTCACCTAGTAATATTGGAATTCCAATACCTTCATCATGAACTATTTGGGCAGCTTTTAACACATCGAGATGATCAGCTTCAGCAAAAACAATTCTTTTAGGGTCAGCTTTTGCTCTATTATGTAATAATCTAACAATTTTACTACCAGTTCCTAAACGCTCCATTAATTCATCGCGATAGGCTGACCAGTTCGTTATTGGTTCGGTAGCAACTCCAGATTCTATTGCTGCTTTAGCAATTGCTGGTGGAATTTCATAAATTAAACGAGGGTCAAAAGGTTTGGGAATGATATAATCTCTGCCAAATTTTAGATTTATTTCGTCGTAAACAATATTTACTTGCTCTGGTACAGGATGTTTAGCTAAATCAGCTAAAGCATGCACCGCAGCTAATTTCATTTCTTCATTGATCTTTGTGGCGCGAACATCTAATGCACCCCTAAATATAAATGGAAAACCTAATACGTTATTTACTTGATTAGGATGGTCTGAACGACCTGTTGCCATAATAATATCTTCACGGGTTTTAATAGCTATGTCATAAGCTATTTCAGGATCTGGATTGGCCATGGCAAAAACGATGGGGTCTTTTGCCATTGATTTTATCATTTCAGGGCTAACAATGTTTCCTTGTGATAAACCTATGAATACATCAGCATCTTTCATCGCTTCTTCTAACGTATTTACTTTTTTGTTAGTAGCAAATTCCGCTTTCTGAATAGTTAGATTTTCTCTATCTTTTCTTATGACACCTTTACTGTCTAGCATGACTATATTTTCTGATTTTGCACCGAGTTTTATATATAATCGTGTGCAAGAAATTGCAGCTGCTCCGGCGCCGCTCACTACTATCTGTACTTTTGAAATGTCTTTCTTTGCAATTTCACAAGCGTTTTTTAAAGCAGCGGCAGAAATAATTGCCGTACCATGTTGATCGTCATGCATTACAGGTATGTCAAGTTCTTCTTTTAGACGACGTTCAATCTCAAAAGCTTCCGGAGCTTTAATATCCTCTAAATTAATACCTCCAAAAGTAGGGGCAATGGCCTTCACGGTATCTACAAACCTATCTACATCTGTAGCGTCAACTTCAATATCAAATACATCTATATCTGCAAAAATCTTGAAAAGTAAACCCTTACCTTCCATAACAGGTTTTGATGCTTCCGGACCGATATTTCCTAACCCTAATACTGCGGTTCCATTAGAAATGACAGCAACTAAATTCCCTTTAGAAGTATATTTGTAAACATCTTTTTTGTTTTTAGCAATTTCTAAACAGGGTTCTGCAACACCAGGTGAATAGGCCAATGATAGATCACGTTGCGTAGCATGTTTTTTGGTAGGTAAAACTTGAACTTTACCCGGGGTTGGTTTGGCATGATAATCTAAAGCTTCACGTTTTTGCTTGTCACTACTCATAGAAAATTTTTAGAGTTGAATCTACAAAGGTAAAAAGATGTTGGATTAATCTTTTAAAAATTGAATGTTTCTTTTAAGCCCTGAAAATTTAGTTCGTTTGACGGCCGATTTTTTAAAGACCCGTTTAAACACATCGTCAGTTATCTCTTCCCAATCTTTCTTAGTCATTGAAAGCAGATCGGGATGAGGATTAAATAAAGGCTCATTATGTGGTTTAGAAAATCGATTCCATGGGCATACGTCTTGACAAACATCACAACCAAACATCCAATCATCAAATTTTCCTTTGTAGGAAGTTGGAATTTCATCTTTTAATTCTATAGTAAAGTATGAAATACATTTGCTACCATCAACAATATATGGTGCAATTATGGCCTGTGTAGGGCAGGCATCTATACATGCGGTGCAAGTACCGCAATGATCTGTGGTTGGAGTATCATAATCAAGTTCTAAATCTATGATCAGCTCAGCAACAAAATAAAATGAACCAACTTGCTGTGTTAGTAGATTACTATGTTTTCCAATCCATCCTAACCCTGATCTTGCCGCCCATACTTTGTCTAAAACTGGTGCGGAATCAACAAAAGCTCTACCATGAATTTCTCCAATTTCCTCTTGAATAATATTGAGAAGGGTTTTTAATTTGTCTTTGATTACAAAATGATAATCGGTGCCATAGGCATACTTTGATAATTTAGGAGCTGTTTTATCTTGCTGTTCTTGAGAAGGACAATAATTATAAAGTAAAGAGACCACCGACTTAGAACCTTCAACCAACTTTGTTGGGTCAAGACGTTTATCAAAATGATTTTCCATATAGTTCATTTCCCCATGCATATTTTTGTTAAGCCATTTTTCCAATCGTGGTGCTTCTTCTTCTAGAAATTGAGCTTTACTAATACCACATGACAAAAAACCGAGGCTCTTCGCTTGGGATTTTATAAGTTCGGTGTATTTTGTGTTTAAACTCAATTATAAAATGCTTTGGGTAAATTTTATTTTAATATCTACAGGCTTCAAGGTGATTAACGGGTTGTATTTAATCTCTGAAGTGGGGGTGCTTATTTCAAATTTTTTAAGAATGGCGTTCACAGTTAATATCATTTCGAACATGGCAAAATTATTACCGATACATAACCTTGGCCCGGCGCCAAAAGGTAAATAATACAAAGTGTCAATTTTCTTATTAAAAAATCTTTTGGGATCGAACACCTCCGGTTGATCCCAATAAAGCTTACTGCGATGTAATTCAAATATGGAGATTCCTAAGAGTGTGCCTTTCTTAATACGATAATCATCTAATTGATCATCTTCAACTGCTACGCGGTCTGTGATCCATGCAGGTGGATATAAACGCATCGATTCTTCGATACAGCTTTTTACGTAATTAAGTTGAGTTATGGTTTCGAAACTCGATAATTTTTTTTCTGCAATTTCATTTACTTCTTTTGAAGCCTTTTTTAAGACCTCTTGATGTTGGGCTAATAGACATAGAGTAAAAGTGAGTGCATTCGCGGTAGTTTCATGCCCAGCAACAAAGAGAATCAAAATTTCGTCAATTAATTGATCGTTATTCATTGAAGTGCCGTCCTCATATTTAGCATTCAATAACATATCCAATAGATCATCTTGCTCTTTTCCTGAAGCTTTTCTTTTTTCAATAATAGAATTAATGATTGTTCTACTTTCTTGAACCAATTTCATGTGATGGCGAATTTCACCAGAAAGCCAATATTTTAATTTTTTATGAGGCTGCCGAATTTCTTTTACGATAAACTTTTGTAGTTGTTCAATGATAGATTGAAGCCTTTTTAATGTGTTTTTATTTGCAGAAAAATTAAACAAGGATTTTGCCACAACTTCGAAAGCTAACGTATTTATAATAGGATAAAGATCAACTTCTTTATTGGTTTCAACTTTTTCAATTTCCTGATCGATAGTCTGTTGAATGATCGAAACTAAATTTTGGATTTTTTCCCTATGAAAGCCAGGTTGAATCAATCTGCGCTGTTGCAGCCAATAATCTCCACTTGAAGTTAATAACCCATAGCCAACATATTTTGATAAAAATTTTGTTTGCAGCTCTGATTTATGGTAGATTTTATGTTTTTTTTGTAGTATTTGGCGTGCAATTTCTGCATCACGAGTGAGAATAATTCGTCCTCGTAGAGGGGAATTTACACAAAATGAATCGCCTTTTTCTTCAAGCCATTTTTTTTGAAATGGTATAGGATTCTTGGTGATTTTTGAAGAATTTATTATGAATTTATAAAACGGGACTTTATTTGGATATTTATACTTGGGCATTTAGAACAGTCCTCCTTGTTGTCCGGTTTTAATTCGTCCTAAATGTTTGTAAGCAGATTCGGTAGCTTCGCGACCTCTAGGTGTACGCATAATAAAGCCTTCTTGAATTAAAAAGGGCTCATATACTTCTTCTATAGTCTCTGCATTTTCACCAACGGCTGTTGCAAGTGTACCTATACCTACCGGACCTCCTTTAAACTTATCAATAATAGTTGAAAGTATTTTATTATCCATTTCATCCAGGCCATGTGCATCTACGTTTAATGCCTTTAATGCGTATTTTGCAATTTCTATATTGATGTTTCCATCTCCTTTTATTTGAGCAAAATCACGCACACGACGTAATAAAGCATTGGCTATTCTTGGTGTACCGCGACTTCTTCCGGCAATTTCTATAGCGGCTTCCATAGAAATAGGAACACTTAAAATTTTAGCACTTCGTTGAACGATTGTTGTAAGTAAGTCAGTTTTGTAATAATGCAGTCTGCTACTAATACCAAAGCGGGCACGCATAGGTGCAGTTAATAAGCCTGACCGTGTAGTGGCACCAACCAGAGTGAAAGGTTCTAAGTTAATCTGTACCGTTCTAGCATTAGGGCCAGATTCGATCATAATATCAATTTTATAATCCTCCATTGCAGAATAAAGGTATTCTTCAACAATTGGGCTTAAACGGTGGATTTCATCTATAAAAAGCACATCTCTTTCACCTAAATTAGTGAGCAATCCCGCGAGGTCACCAGGTTTATCAAGTACAGGCCCCGAAGTAACTTTTATATTGGCATTTAATTCATTACTTAATATATGAGCTAATGTGGTTTTACCCAAACCTGGAGGGCCATGAAATAAAGTATGATCAAGGGCTTCGTCCCGCTGGTTAGCAGCTTCCACGAATATTTTTAGATTTTCAACTACCTGATCTTGCCCGGTAAAATCATCAAATTCTAAGGGGCGAAGTTTTCTTTCTATATCTAGCTCTTCATTTGAAAAATTTTCATTGGAAGGATTTAAGTGCTCGTTCATATAAACAAAGATAATTGAAAATAAAAAAGCACCTTCAAAAACTGAGGATGCTTTTTTAAGTGATACTTAATTATTACAGATTATGTTTTATTCTAATCATTGCAGGCACAACAATAGCACTTGGAAATCCATCTTTAATTTCTTGTAAGCCTTTGTCGGCCTCAAGTCGGGTTTTATAAGCGCCTACCCATACTTTCCAGTAAGGAGAATGGAATTTTAATTCAGATTTGATGTCAGGAAATACAGATGAAAATTCACTTCTTGTATTTTGAGCTCCCTCCTCAGAGCCATAAAACAATTGTACCTTATACCCCTTTAAATACCTCTTATTTTTATTATAGCTTCTTTTTTTAGCAATCAACTGCTTGATGCTTTGACTACTTTCTATTTTGATGGTTCCTTCATCTTGACTATATCCATTAAAGCATAAAAGGAAACCAAAAAGTATAAAAAATAAATGACGTTTAAACGTTAACCTTCTCATTTTGAATAAAATTTAGACAAATTTAAAACAATGTTTTTAGATCCCTTTGAAAATCTCTTATTTAGAATTATTATAAATTACATTTAACATTATTTTTAGATTTTGTGTAATGCTTTTAAATAGTATTTTTGTGCAATCTTTTGACTAGGGATAATTATGTTTATTATTTACTGGTCTTAAAGAAAAAATCATACCAAAGAAGACAGAAATATACATTTACAATATGAAAAGTGTGGATAAACACAACCAAACCTTAAGATTCATCCTTTCAAGTCTAGCGTTTCTTTTCCTTTTTTCTTTTCAGCTTTCAGCTCAAGAGTTAGACTCCGTTCAGGTTCGAACTGGTAAAAAGATATTTAATGCCAATTGTGCATCTTGTCATAAGTTACAAGGTAAATTAATTGGTCCGGAATTAAGCGGAATCGAAGACCGAAGAACCAATCAATGGTTAAAAGATTGGATTAAAGATAATGCGGCTTTAAGAGCTAGCGGCGATGCAGATGCGATCGCTATTTTCAATGAATACAATGGTTCTGTGATGACGGCTTTTCCGCAGTTATCAGATGCAGATATCGATGCTATCTTAGCGTATACCACACATGGCGATGTTGATAAAAAAGTTGTAGTTGGTGAGGATCCAAAAGGAGCAACTCCAGAGCCTTCAACTGCATGGATGACATATGTTGTTCTTTTCGTATTACTATTATTAGTTTTATGGATATATTTTAAGAGTACTAATGAATTCCTAAAGTTAGTTACTACGATCGCTTTGTTATTGGCAACTGCTTATTTTGGTTATAAAGGATTAATGGCGATAGGAGTTGATGAGGGTTATCAACCAATTCAGCCAATTGCATTTTCGCATAAAATTCATGCTGGTGAAAACAAAATAGATTGTCAATATTGTCACTCTTCAGCGAAGCATAGTAAAACCTCTGGAATTCCTTCAGTGAATGTATGTATGAATTGTCATAAAAATATAACGGAAGTTGCAGAAGGAACAAAGGTTGAATTTAACGGCGAAACCCTAGAGAAACCAGAACTTGATGCCGAAATTCAAAAAATTTATGACGCGATAGGTTTTGATAAAGAAAATAGAGAATATATAGCAGGTTACGAACAAAAGCCTGTTAAATGGACACGCGTTCATAATCTGCCAGACTTTGCTTATTTTAATCACTCACAGCACGTAACTGTAGGTAATGTGCAGTGCCAAAAGTGTCATGGCCCTGTTGAAGAAATGGACGAAATGTATCAATTCTCACCTTTAACTATGGGGTGGTGTATAGAGTGTCATAAAGATACTGAGGTAGACCTTAAAGGCAACGAATACTACGCCAAGATTCATGAAGAATTATCTAAAAAGTACGGTGTAGAAAAAGTGACAGTAGCTCAAATGGGCGGAAAAGAATGTGGTAAATGTCACTACTAAAATCAAATTAAGAAATTAGACATTAGTCAATATAAATAGTCAATTTAATATGGCATCAAACAAGAGATACTGGAAAAGTGTTGAAGAGCTAAAAGAAGATAGCTCTATTGTTGAAAAGCTGAGACAAAACGAATTTGCTAAAGAAATTCCTACAGAACAATTTTTAGGTGATAAAGAAACCTTAGAGAGTTCTGAAACATCACGTAGAGATTTCTTAAAGTATGTTGGTTTTACAACTGCTGCTGCTTCGTTAGCTGCTTGTGAGGGTCCGGTAGTAAAATCGATTCCTTATGTGGTAAAACCAGATAACGTGGTGCCTGGTGTGCCAGATTATTATGCTTCATCGATTGCTGATGGAACTGATTTTGCCAACGTTTTAGTTAAAGTAAGAGAAGGACGTCCAATAAAGATAGAGCCTAACAAATTAGCTAAAGTTAGCGGTGATACCAATGCTAGAGTTCAAGCATCTGTTTTAAACTTGTATGATAGCAATCGTTTAAAAGGTCCTAGAGTTGGAGGTGAAGATTCAGATTGGACTTCTCTAGATAATGCAGTTGGTGCAGAATTGGCAAAGTTAAAAGGAAGTGATAAAAAGATTGTGTTTCTAACGGGAACATTAGCAAGTCCTTCTACAGCGAATTTGATTAAAGATTTTACGGCGCTATATCCAAATACAGATCATATTGCATATGATGCAATTTCAGACTCGGCGGCATTAGATGCCTTTGAAGCAATGTATGGTGAAAGAGCTTTACCTGATTACGATTTTAGTAAGGCTGCAGTTATTGTTTCTATAGGAGCAGATTTCTTAGGAGATTGGCAAGGTGGTGGATTTGAAGTTGGTTATGCCAAAGGACGCGTGCCAGATCATGGAAAAATGTCACGTCATATTCAGTTTGAATCAAATATGACATTGACAGGAGGTAACGCTGATAAACGTTATATGGTAAAGCCATCTGAACAAGCAAAAGTATTAGCAGATCTTTATAATGCAGTTGTAAATGGTGCTACACCAGCTAATGAGCATATTGCAAAAACGGCAGCTCAGCTGAAGAAAGCAGGTAGTAAAGGAGTAGTTGTAACTGGAGCTAATGATAAAAACGCACAGTTAGTAGCATTAGTATTAAATAAAGCATTGGGAAGCAAAGCGGTAGATACTGCTGCACCAAGATATATTAGAAGTGGTAATGATGCCAAAGTAGCACAATTGGTAGCTGACATGAAAGCTGGGAAAGTGGGTGCTGTATTTACTTACAATACTAATCCGGCGTATACCTTATTTAATGGAGCTGAATTTGTTGAAGGCTTGAAGAATGTTGCATTATCTGTAACGTTTACTGCTGCTAATGATGCAACGGCTAAAGCTTCTCAATATGTTGCAACAACACCACATTATCTAGAAGCTTGGGGGGATGTGCAAACTAAAAAAGGTCATTTTGGTTTAACGCAACCAACAATTAGACCTTTATTTAATACAAGACAATTTCAAGATAGTATCTTAAAGTGGATTGGCTCTGGCCAGTCTTATCACGACTATCTTAAATCATACTGGGCCTCAAATGTATTAGCAGGTACCTCATGGAGTAAAGCTTTACACGATGGAGTATTAACTATTGATACGACTTCAGCTACAACCGAAACTCAAGTTGATTCTGAAAATGAAGAAACTTCAACGGTAAATGTTGCTCAAGCCCTTTCAGCATTAGCTAATATTACACCTGCTGAGTTAGAATTAAACTTATACACTAAAACAAGTTTAGGTGACGGTAAAATGGCAAACAATCCTTGGTTACAAGAATTGCCAGATCCTATTACCAGAACATCATGGGACAATTACATTACCATATCTAGAGTTGATGCTGAGGCAAATGGTTTAGAGAACTGGACGGTTTCTAACGGTGCACTTGATGGAAACTTAGTGAATGTTACCGTAAATGGTGTAACTATAGAGAATGTACCAGCATATATTCAACCAGGTCAAGCACCAGGCTCTATAGGATTAGCATTGGGTTATGGTAAAGTTGATGGTGTCAATGATAATATGAAGATTGGTGTAAATGCCTATCCCTTATATCAGAATTTTTCTACAAATCAACCAGTAACAATTCAGAAAGTTGATGGACGTCATGAGTTTGCATGTATTCAGTTACAGCATACACTGATGGGCAGAGATGAAATCATTAGAGAAACCACTTTAGCTGATTTTGTTAATAAACCAAAACACGACTGGAACCCTGAACCACATGTGCAATTAGAGCATCAAAGTGTGTCTTTGGAGAAGGTTGATCTTTGGGATAAATTCGAAGATAATATTGGCCCTAAATTTAACTTATCAATAGACTTAGCGGCATGTACTGGATGTGCAGCTTGTGTAGTTGCCTGTCATGCTGAAAATAACGTACCTGTTGTTGGTAAAGAGGAGATAAGAAAAAGTAGAGATATGCATTGGTTACGTATTGATAGATACTATTCTTCTGAAATGACCCCTGAGAGAGGTAAAGAAGAAGGTATTTTTGGTACTGGTGAATTCTTTAATGCACAAACAGTTCCTTCGGATGCTCCCGAAGTAACTTTCCAACCAGTAATGTGTCAGCATTGTAATCATGCTCCTTGTGAGACTGTATGTCCGGTAGCGGCAACATCTCATGGACGTCAAGGTCAAAACCAAATGGCTTATAACAGATGTATTGGAACACGTTATTGTGCAAACAACTGTCCTTATAAAGTACGTCGTTTTAACTGGTTTAAATACTTCGATAATAACGAATTTGACTATAATATGAATAGTGACCTTGGTAGAATGGTTTTAAACCCAGATGTGGTTGTACGTTCTAGAGGTGTTATGGAAAAATGTTCTATGTGTATTCAAATGACTCAGGCTACTATTCTTAAGGCTAAAAGAGAAGGTAGACAAGTTGAAAAGGATGAATTTGAAGTAGCATGTGCAAATGCATGTAGTACCGGAGCTATGGTATTTGGTGATGTAAATAATGAAGAAAGTAAAGTTTCGCATTTGAAAGAAGATGATAGAACATTCCATTTATTAGATTTTGTTGGTACACAACCTAATGTATTCTATCAATTAGATGTTAGAAATACAAACGAAGAAATAACATTATAATAATTAAGAATTAGATATAATTATGGGTCATTACGAAGCGCCTATTAGAGAAGCCATCATTACAGGAGATAAAAGTTATCACGATATCACTGTAGATGTTGCTAGGCCTATTGAAGGTAAAGCAAATAAAAAATGGTGGATTGCCTTTATTATTTCACTTGCCGCTTTCCTTTGGGGATTTGGTGCCATTGCTTATACAATTGGTACTGGTATTGGAGTATGGGGATTGAACAATAGAATTAACTGGGCTTGGGATATTACAAACTTTGTTTGGTGGGTTGGTATTGGTCACGCGGGTACACTTATATCTGCGGTACTATTATTATTCCGTCAAAAATGGAGAATGGGTATTAACCGTTCTGCTGAAGCCATGACCATATTTGCCGTTGTTCAAGCCGGATTATTTCCATTGATTCACATGGGACGTATCTGGGATGGGTTTTATACCTTACCAATTCCTAATCAATTAGGAGCACTTTGGGTAAACTTTAATTCACCATTATTGTGGGATGTGTTCGCGATTTCTACTTATTTAACGGTATCATTGGTGTTCTGGTGGACAGGATTATTACCAGATTTTGCAATGATTCGTGATAGAGCAACAAAGCCTTTTCAAAAGAAAATATATAGCCTATTAAGCTTTGGATGGAGCGGAAGAGCCAAAGACTGGCAACGTTTTGAAGAAGTATCATTAGTGTTAGCCGGTTTAGCAACACCTTTAGTATTATCGGTACACACCATAGTATCCTTTGACTTCGCCACATCGGTAATACCAGGATGGCATAGTACAGTATATCCTCCTTATTTCGTTGCAGGAGCGGTATTCTCTGGTTTTGCGATGGTACAAACGCTATTACTAATTATGCGTAAAGTATGTAACTTAGAATACTATATTACACGTGTTCATATTGAAAATATGAATAAAGTAATTTTGGTAACTGGTGGTATCGTTACCGTTGCCTATTTATCTGAATTCTTCGTTGGATGGTATACAGGTAGTAGTTATGAAGATTTTGTTTACTTATCTGTTGGTGCGGCTACAGGTCCGTATTGGTGGGCATTTTGGTCACTTATTATATGTAACTCAGTAATACCCCAATTATTCTGGTTCAAAAAAATTAGAACAAATTATATCTGGACGTTCGTCATCTCGATTTTTATCAATATTGGTATGTGGTTTGAGCGTTTTGATATTATTGTGATTAACTTAAGTAGAGGACACTTGCCTTCTTCTTGGACGCAGTTCTCTCCAACATTTGTTGATATAGGTATCTTTATTGGTACGCTAGGTTTCTTCTTCGTATTATTCTTATTATATGCAAGAACATTTCCGGTAATTGCTCAGGCAGAAGTAAAATCTATCTTAAAATCTACAGGAGATAATTATAAGAAAGCAAGAGAAACAGGACAGCCTGTTGCATTTGGAATGGCTGGAGCTACGGTGACACAGCAAGCTTCCGTTGAAACAAATGAGCCTACTGAAGAATCTTCAATTATAGACGATATCACGTCAAAAGCAAGTAGTTTATTAGATAGTATTGGAATATTTGATTCAAATACACAAACGGCCGATGACTTAAAGAAGATTAGTGGTGTTGGACCAAAAATGGAAGAAACCTTAAATAAAATAGGTATTTACACCTTTGATCAGGTGAGTAAAATGACTAAAAAAGAATATGATCTGTTAGATAGTATCACTGGTTCTTTCCCAGGAAGAGCAGAAAGAGATGATTGGGCAGGTCAAGCTAAAAAACTGAAATCTTAATTATGAGTTCAAAAGTAATTCACGCTTTATATGACGATGATGATGTGCTATTAAAAGCCGTTAAAGAGGTTCGTGCAGCTCACCATCATATAGAAGAAATATATACACCATTTCCTGTACATGGTCTTGATAAAGCTATGGGTTTAGCGCCAACAAGAATGGGTATTACAGCATTTTTATTTGGCCTAACCGGATTAGGTTTTGCTGCTTGGTTCTTAAACTATATCATGATTTTAGACTGGCCACAAAATATCGGTGGTAAACCTAGTTTTGCCTTTTATATGAACATGCCAGCTTTTGTTCCGGTATTATTCGAAATGACGGTATTCTTTGCAGCGCATTTAATGGTTATTACATTCTATATGCGTAGTAAAATTTGGCCATTTAGAAAAGCCGAAAACCCAGATCCTAGAACGACAGATGATAAGTTTTTAATGGAGGTGGCAGTAGAAGGCAATGAAGACGAAGTGGCTTCTTTGTTAAAAAATACAGGAGCAATTGAAATTAACGTAAAAGAAAAGCACTAATATTTATGAAGAGCTTTATAAAAATAACTGTTGTATTTGTGGTGATTATTACACTTATGTCTTGTGTAAACAAACAAAAAAGACAAGTACAATATATGGCAGATACAGACATGTATGTTGCAGTACCTTATGATACTTATGCTGCAGATTCAATATTTAAAAATGGAACTTCTGCTCAGTTGCCTGTAGAAGGAACTATTGCAAGAGGTAGTGAATTTCCGTATGAGTATGAAGATTCTGAAGCAGGTTACCAAGCGGCTAAAGACTCGCTAGTAACTCCTTTCAAAGCTACTGAAGCAAGTTTGGCCAATGGTAAAAAAATGTATGATATCTATTGCGCAACTTGTCACGGAACAAAAGGAGATGGTCAAGGGCCTTTGGTACAAAACGAAAAGTTTTTAGGAATACCCAGTTATAAAGATAGAGAGATCACCGAAGGGAGTATTTATCATGTAATAATGTATGGTAGAAACCTTATGGGCTCTCATGCTTCTCAATTAACACCAACTGAACGTTGGGAGGTAGTACAATATGTTGAAAAACTTAGAAACGATTTATTAAAATAAACGAAACGGTTACCCGGAATATTAGAGATATGTACACATTTTCAAGTAAATTAAAAACCTTAGCCCTAGCCTTTATGGTATTAGGAATATTGGGTATTGGTTATGGTTTTCTTACTACTCCAAAAACAACTGAAGAGGTAAAAGAGATGCTTCATAAAGATGATGGTCATGGTGGCGGGCACGCTGCAGCTGATAGTCATGGAGAAGAAGCACATCCTATAAAAGAACAGATTGCGGCCGTACATAAAGAGGATGTTATACATGCAGAAGTGGCTCAAGATACGTTACATGTTGAAAAAGTAAAGGATACGGCTCATGCTGAGGAAGTAGGTGCAGACCATCAAGATGAAACCGAAGCACACAAAGAAGAGTCGCACGCAGTTACTTCTCACGATGTAAAAAATGATGATCATGGCGATGGCCACGGAGTGCAAGATGAGCAAGCTCATTTAGAACATGAATTAACATTTGCCAAAAATAGACCTTGGACGGCCATCTATACAGCAATGTTATTCTTTTTATTGATAAGCGTTTGTGCCTTTGTTTATTATTGTATCCAAAGAGCCGCAACGGCAGGATGGTCTCCAGTACTTTTTAGAGTAATGGAAGGAGTTTCTGCTTATATCGTACCCGGTTCTATTATTGTTTTACTATTCTTAGTTTATTCATCAGTGGGGCATGGTAATCATATGTTTGCTTGGATGTATACAAGCATAGATCCTACAGCAGAAAACTATGATTATGCTATGGAAGTAAAAGACTGGTGGTTAAATATACCAGGCTGGCTGATAAGATCTGTAATCTACGTGTTGATTTGGATAGGATTCAGACATTTTATCATTAAAAACTCTAGAGCTCAAGATACAGCCTCAGACCTTAAACATTATAAAAGAAATTTCACACTTTCGGTAGTATTCTTAGTTGTATTCTTAACTACAGAATTATTTATGGCCTTTGATTGGTTAATGTCTATCGATCATCACTGGTTTAGTCAGTTATATCCATTCTATGTATTCGCTAGTATGTTTGTATCTGCAATTACTGTAATTGCTTTCGTAACTATTTATTTACGTTCAAAAGGGTACTTACCATTTGTAAACGATAGTCATATTCATGATTTAGGGAAGTATATGTTCGCATTTAGCATTTTTTGGACATATTTATTTTTTGCACAGTTCATGTTACAGTGGTATGCAAATATTCCTGAAGAAACAACATACTTCTATCCACGCTTAGTAGGTGCATATCAACCACTATTTATAGGAATGCTAATTATGAACTTTGCGTTTCCAATATTGGTATTAATGAATAGTGATTATAAGAGAGTACCTTGGTTTGTAGTATTAGCAGGATTAATCATATTAGCTGGTCATTACTTAGACCTGTTTGTTATGATTGCTCCGGGTACTGTAGGTAGCAACTGGCATTTTGGAATCCCAGAAATAGGAGCGCTATTATTTTTCTTAGGCTTGTTCATTTATGTAGTGTTCAATGCACTTACGAAAGCACCATTGTTGGCCAAAGGAAATCCATTAATGAAGGAAAGTGAAATATTTCATTACTAAAGAAAATTATCAACTATAACAGATGAAGGCATTATTTTTTATTATCATTTTTGTAGCAATTGCAGTAGCATGTTGGCAATTTGTAAAGCTATTGGGCTTAACTAAGGTAGAAGACGCTACAGCTACGCCAAGAGAAAATAATATTAACGGATGGTTGATGTTAGGTCTTATGGGCTTTTTATACGGGTTGATGTTATACAGTATGTATGGCGGTAAAGACGTATTACTACCACAATTATCAGCTTCTGAGGAAGGCTATCATATAGATATCTTGTTTAAGATAACCATGACCTTAATTTTGGTTGTTCAGTTTATCTTACAATTTTTGATCTATTTCTTTACCTGGAAATATAGAGGAATTGAAGGTAGAAAGGCCATCTTCTTTGCAGATAGCCATAAACTAGAATTATGGTGGACTGTTACTCCAGCTGTAGTATTAACTTTCTTGATCATTTACGGATTATGGACTTGGAACCAGGTAATGGATGTGTCTGATGCTGATGATCCATTAATTATTGAATTATACGCTAAGCAATTCCAATGGGAAGCGCGTTATGCAGGGAAAGATAATGTTTTGGGTGATGCGAATGTTCGCTATATTGAAGGTACAAATACTATGGGAGTAGATATGGGCGATAAAAATGCTGCTGATGATATTCCTTTAGTGGCAGATCCGGTATCATTTGTAAAAGAATTACATCTCCCTAAAGGTAGAAAAGTAATCTTTAAATTACGCTCTCAAGATGTATTGCACTCGGCATATATGCCACACTTTAGAGCTCAGATGAACTGTGTGCCAGGCATGACTACCCAAATTGCATATACACCTACGGTTACAACCGAAGAAATGCGTGAATATCCAGATACGAAAACCAAATTTGAGAAAATCAACCAGTTGAGAGAATCTGAAGGAAAAGAACCTGTAGAATTTGACTATATTTTATTGTGTAATAAGATTTGTGGGGCTTCTCACTACAATATGCAATTAAAGATAATTGTTGAAGAAGAAGATAAATTCAATGAGTGGATTGCTACTCAAAAAACATTAGCTCAAAGTTTAAATTAAGAAGAAAATAAAGAATAGAGATATGTCAGATCACCATCATCATAAAGAAACTTTTGTAACAAAGTATATCTTTAGTCAAGATCATAAAATGATTGCCAAACAGTATTTAATTACTGGTATGATCATGGGTATTATAGGCATTTTTATGTCGATGTTATTTCGTTTACAGTTAGCCTATCCAGATCAAAAGTTTAGCATCATTGAGGCTTTCTTAGGTCGTGGCGGAGAAGGAGGACAAATGACGCCAGATATGTACATGGCTTTGGTAACCATTCATGGTACTATAATGGTATTCTTTGTATTAACAGCAGGTTTGAGTGGTACATTTAGTAACTTATTAATTCCATTACAGATCGGCGCTCGTGATATGGCTTCCGGCTTCTTAAACATGTTGTCATATTGGATGTTCTTTTTATCTAGTGTGGTAATGGTTATTTCGCTATTTGTTGAAACAGGACCGGCATCTGCAGGATGGACGGTTTACCCACCATTAAGTGCATTACCTCAGGCAATGTCTGGATCTGGTTTGGGGATGACCCTATGGCTGGTTTCAATGGCTATTTTTATTGCTTCCTCATTATTAGGATCATTAAACTATATTGTAACCGTATTGAATCTTCGTACAAGAGGAATGAAGATGACGCGTTTACCATTAACAATATGGGCGTTTTTTATTACAGCAATAATCGGTGTTATTTCATTCCCGGTATTGTTGTCAGCAGCATTATTACTGGTATTTGATAGAAGTTTTGGTACTTCTTTTTACTTATCTGATATATTTATTTCAGGTGAAGTGTTGCATTATCAGGGAGGATCACCAATATTATTCGAACACCTTTTCTGGTTCTTAGGGCACCCAGAAGTATATATTATTTTATTACCTGCATTAGGTATAACCTCAGAAGTAATAGCAACCAATTCACGAAAACCTATCTTTGGGTACCGTGCGATGATTGGTTCGATTATTGCAATTGCATTTTTATCGACAATTGTTTGGGGTCACCATATGTTCGTAACAGGAATGAATCCGTTTTTAGGTTCTGTATTTACTTTTACTACATTATTAATTGCGATTCCATCGGCTGTAAAGGCATTTAATTATATTACTACTTTATGGAAAGGTAACTTACAACTCAACCCGGCAATGATGTATTCCATTGGGATGGTGTCAACCTTCATATCAGGTGGTTTAACAGGGTTAATTTTGGGTGATAGTGCTTTAGATATTAATGTGCATGATACGATGTTTGTAGTAGCGCACTTCCACTTAGTAATGGGTATATCGGCTATTTTTGGAATGTTTGCTGGTGTTTACCACTGGTTTCCTAAGATGTATGGAAGAATGATGAATAAAGATTTAGGTTATATGCATTTCTGGTTAACGGCAATCTCAGCCTATGGAGTATTCTTCCCTATGCACTTTACCGGATTAGCAGGTTTACCACGTAGATATTATAGTAATACGGCGTTTCCAATGTTTGATGATTTATTACACATTAATCAGGTGATCACGGTATTTGCAATTATTGGCGGTGTTGCACAGCTAATTTTCTTGGCAAATTTCTTCTTTAGTATAAAGAAAGGGCCTAAAGCACCAAAGAACCCATGGAAAGCAAATACATTAGAATGGACAGCACCAGTAGAACATATGCATGGTAATTGGCCAGGAGAAATCCCTCATGTACACCGATGGGCTTATGACTATAGTAAAAGAGATGAAAATGGAGAACTATGGGGTGGTCAAGATTTTACACCTCAAGATGTTCCAATACGTGAAGGCGAAGAAGAATTCTAGATATAACTTCTTATTGAATAATAAAACCCCAAAGTTGATTCAACTTTGGGGTTTTATTATATAAAAAAGCACCCGATAGAAGTATGGGTGCTTAATAAGTTGCGGTTATTTAATAAATCCCCTTCCGCAATCTCAATGTTAAAAATACAAAAAGTAGATGATTAATTTAGAATTTATTGGTTATTTTTAGCTAACCTTTAAATTGTTACTTACCTCATGCGCATCCTTAAAAAAGCAGCTTTAGTTTTATCAATTGTCCTTATTTTACTACTGCTTAGCGGTTGGTTAATTTCCAGAAGCCTACAGCCAGAATATAGCGGAACTATAGAACTCCAAAACCTCAAAGCAGAAGTAGAAGTATATTATGACGATTATGGAGTACCACATATTTATGCACAAAATGAAATGGATGCCCGCAAAACTTTGGGTTACGTGCATGCTCAAGATAGGCTTTGGCAAATGGAGTTGATCAGACGAATAGCAGCCGGGAGACTTTCAGAATTATTTGGTGAAAAATTAATTAGAAATGATAAGTTCTTTTCAAGCCTAGGAATCGAAGAAGCGGCAGAAGAAACCATTAGAAATCTAGATAAGAATAGCGAGGCGTATAAGCTTTCTATTGCATATTTAGAAGGTGTTAATCAGTTCATCAACGATGGCCCTACCCCAATAGAATTTCACTTAGTTGGGCTTGAAAAAGAGGAATACACATTAAAAGATATATATAATGTTATTGGATATATGGGGTTCAGTTTTGCCATTGCCCATAAAACAGAACCCGTATTAACAGAGATTAAAGAAAAACTTGGGGTAGAATATCTTAAGGAATTAGGAGTTGTTATTGATAGTACAACCACATTAATTAAAAATGAACAAAACCCCGTATTCGAAAGCCGTTTAGCAAAGGCTATTAATGAAATTTATGATATTTTGCCAATTGCACCATTTATTGGTAGTAACAGTTGGGTAATAGGCCCTGAAAAGACCAAAAACGGTAAGGTGATTTTTGCAAATGACCCACACATCGCCTTTTCACAACCTGCTGTATGGTATCAATCGCATATAGTAACTCCCGATTATGAAATGTACGGATACAACTTGGCTTTAACTCCATTTCCTTTACTCGGACATAATAGAAATTACGCATATGGCTTAACCATGTTTGCTAATGATGATCTTGATTTTTATTTTGAAGAAAATAACCCAAATAATAATACGCAATACCTCACGCCAGAAGGACCAAAAGATTATAAAATTTTCAAAAAGAATATAAAAGTTAAAGATGGCGAAACAATATCGTACGATCTTCGAATAACTGAGCACGGTCCAATTGTAAATGACGTAATAGAGCAAATTAATGATGATAGACCAATTGCAATGGATTGGGTTTACACGAACTATGAAAATAAAATGTTAGATGTATCTTATTTAATGTCGCATGCAAATTCGTTAGATGAGTTTAAAAAAGGAGCAGAAATGATTCATGCTCCCGGTTTAAATGTTATGTATGGAGATAGCAAAAATAATATCGCTTGGTTCGCTTCGGGTAAACTGCATAAGTTTATAAACGAAGTCAACTCTAAATTAATTTTAAATGGAAATAGTAATGACGATGAAAAAGAATACCTAACTTTTGAAGAAAATCCACAAGCTATAAATCCTTCATGGAACTACGTGTATTCTGCAAACAATCAACCCGATTCAATAGCTGGGATTTTATACCCAGGTTATTACCAACCTGAAGATCGAGCAAAGCGAATAGTTAATTTATTAGACGCTAAAAGTGACTTTACAAAAGAAGACGTTATGCGAATGATCAATGATGTTACTAGTTCGATGGCACCCGTTATGGTTGAAAGAGCATTTAAAACAGTTGATGAAAATTTATTTTCTGATAAAGAGAAAGCAATATTATTAAAACTAAAAGCATGGGATGGTAATTATGACCTTAAAAGCATTGCGCCAACTATCTATAATCGTTTTTTATACGAATGGCTGGAAAACACATATCTAGATGAAATGGGAGCTACTTTTTATACTTATCTAAATACGTCTCAACAAAAAAAAGTAGCCGCAAATCAAATGCAACGAGAAGTATCGGTTTGGTGGGATAATATTTTAACAAAAGACAAAATGGAAACTAAGAATGATATCGTGGTAAAATCATTTAAGGAAGCAGTTACATTTTTAGAAAAACAATTAGGAAATACTAGCAATGACTGGACCTGGGAGAGAGTTCATACTCTTGAACATAATCATCCTATGGGCCAGGTTAAATCATTACGTAAATATTTTAACGTAGGCCCATATCCAATAAATGGCGGAAAAGAAGTGATCAATAACTTAGCTTTTAAGTTAGATAGTACAGGGTATTATAAAGTAAATTCAGGACCATCAACGCGTAGAGTTATCGATTTTTCAGATATTGAAAATAGTGTAAGTATTTCTCCTACCGGACAATCAGGTAATCCTTTAAGTGACCATTACAAAGATCAGGCTGAAAAGTATGTTAATGGTGAGTTTGTGCCAATGTTATTGAATAAAGATAAAATTCAAAGCACAAATAACAAGTTGGTATTTAAGCCTAAAAAATGAAATTTAAATTATTAACATTTCCAATTCTTACCACAGAAAGGTTAGTGCTTAGAAAACTTTCCTTAAATGATAAAGAAAAGGTACATATGCTTAGATCTGATGATGAAGTAAATAAGTATATTAATAGATCAATTTCTAAGAATCTAAAGGAAGCAGAAGATTTTATAACTAGAGTTACAAAGGGATTTGAAAATGGAGAAAATATAAATTGGGGCATTACATTTAAGGAAACTAATGAAATGATCGGGTCAATATGTTTATGGAATTTTACTGAAGATAGAAAAACAGCCGAAGTGGGATATGACTTAAATCCTAAATTTCACAATAATGGTATTATGACAGAATCTTTAAAAGCAGTAGTGAAATTTGGCTTTGAAGATTTAGAATTAAATTCTATTGAAGCATTTACCAATTACAGAAACGAAAGTTCTAAAAGATTATTAGTTAAAAATGGCTTTATTTTAAACGAAGCTAGAAAAGATAAAGACGATCTAGAGAATAGTATTTATGAGTTGATCGTTATCAAATAGATAATTATGGCAAGCAAAATTGGGTTAAAAGAAGCAATGTCTATTGGTATAGGCGGAATGGTTGGTGGGGGTATTTTTGCGGTACTTGGTTTGGCTGCGGCCATGGCAAAAGGAGGTACACCAATATCGTTTTTGATTGCTGGACTTATAGCTTTAATTACTTCTTATAGTTACGTAAAACTCTCATTAAAATACCCCGATAGGGGTGGAACGGTAAAGTTTATAAATCAAGGTTTTGGCATAGGAATTTTTAGTGGTGGTATAAATAATCTATTATGGTTTAGTTATATTATTATGCTAGCGCTATATGCTTCTGCCTTTGGGTCCTATGCGCCAAATTTATTCCAAATAACAAGTGATAAGATTATTGATTCACATATTTATGCATCCGCCATTGTAATTTTGGCCACGGCTATTAATTACTATAGTATAACTGTGGTTGGAAAAATAGAATCATATGCTGTTATTATTAAATTAATGATCCTGCTAGGTTTTGTAGTTATTGGTGTTTACGGATTATTTGGCAATCCGCATTTAGAACAACTATCACCAGAACACTGGGAATCTCCATTTAAGTTATTAACCGCTGGAATGGTTATTTTTGTTGCTTACGAAGGATTTGAATTGATCGCTAATGCTGCTCCCGATATTGAAAATCCAGAAAAGAATATTCCAAAGGCTTATTACTGGTCTGTACTATTTGTAATTTTCTTATACATTATTATTGCCATGGTAACGGTTGGATCATTAGCATTTAGTGATATAGCTACAGCCCAAGACTATGTGTTGGCGGAAGCGGCCAAACCTATGCTAGGAAAAGTTGGCTTTACTATAATTACGATCGCGGCATTAATTTCTACTTTTTCCGCAATTAACGCATCATTGTATGGAGGAAGTAGAGTGAATTATGAGATTGCGCAAGATGATGAACTCCCATGCGAATTCACAAGAAAACTTTGGAATCAGCCAATAGGATTGCTTATTACAGCTGTGGCGACAATAGTTTTAGTAAATGTTTTACAATTAGAAAGTATATCAACAGCTGGAAGTGTAGGCTTTTTACTCATATTTGCCATCGTTAATTTTACAGGATACAAGTTGCGTACAGAAATAAAAGGAAAAGCAATTATTCCCCTTTTAGGGTTTATCATGTGCCTCGTAGCCATGATAGCGCTTCTAGTTGACCATTATTCAAAAAGCAAAACCGATGTTATCATCGCATTAGGAATTATTGTTTTCTGCTTTTTACTAGAATATGTTTATAAAAAGATTGAACACAAAAAGCAATAAAACTCTTTCATGAATAATTTTAAAGACATAAATAAACTACTAGAAAAATGGCAGCACGCTACGTTTGATTATTTACCAAAGATATTTCTGGCGCTGTTAGTTTTAATAGTGTTTTATTTTATTGCTAAGCTATTTAGAAAATTAAGCCTTAAGTTTTATGCTAAACTATTTAAAAGTAAGCCAGAAGCAGTTAAAATAATTGCTGCAATTGTTTATTTTTTCTTTTTGTTATCAGGAGTTTTTTTAGCACTTGAGGTACTCGGATTAGAAAGTGTATTAACAAAATTATTAGCTGGAGCCGGAATTGTAGGTATTGTAGCCGGATTTGCATTTAAAGATATTGCTTCAAATGGTTTTGCCGGATTCTTACTAGGCATTCAGCGCCCTTTTCAAATAGGAGATTGGGTTGATATAGATGGAACCTTTGGAACTATTAGAGATATAGGATGGATTACTACCTCTGTAAAAACTATTTCTGGGCAAGAAGTATTTGTGCCTAACCAACTTATATACAATAATAGTTTTACCAATTATTCAACTTTTGGAAAACGAAGAGTTATTTTTAAAAGTGGCGTATCATATGGAGACGATTTAGATCTCGTAAAAAGAGCAACGCTCGAAGAAGTTGATAAAATAAATGCAGTTTTAAAAAATGAAGTCATTGATTTTTACTTTACTGAAATTGGAAGTTATTCTTATAATTTTGAATTGCGATTTTGGATTAAATTCTCGCATCAGAAGGATTACTTAAATGCAATGAGCGAAATTGTTATGCGAATCAAAAAACGATTTGAGCAAGAAAATATATCATTAGCATATGCAGTTACCACACTTGATTTCGGAGTTAAGGGAGGAACTAATATTTTTGATAAACCAATAATTACTTCAGATAAATCATAGCATTATGAATAATGAAGCGCTAAAATCGGTTTTGCTTGAATCACTTAGAGCAGCAGAAAAAACAGTTGAGACCGATCTCAAAAATGATGAGGAAACCAAAAAACAGTTCAATACTTGCTGCATTTTTTTAAATTTTTAGGAATCGATGCTATTGATAAACTTGCATTTGAAGGTAAAAGGTACGTTCAGCAACAAGTACAACTAGGTATAGAAACTTCCACAAAAGTAATTGCAAATGTAGTGTCATCGCTAATGACACTTATTATCACATTTTTAGCAATTAGCGTAGGACTTATCTTTGGTGCTGTGGCATTTTCTTTATGGATAGGTAGTTACCTTAGTAATACGGCTTTGGGTTTTTTAGTTTCGGGAGTCTTATGGATCATTTTGGCTTTTATATTGACGAAAATTTTCTTTAATAAAAAGAAATTAGAAAAGGCAATTTCTAAAAAAATTAAAACAAAATAGAAGCTAAACAATATTGTAAACTTCGTTAAAGGGTATTCTAAATCGTTCTCCATAAACGCCTTTTTCTTCTCTAATTCCACACCCAATAATCATATTTATTTCTGCACCTAGTGGTAAACTCAAAATACGTTTTATCCGCCAGGTATCAGACCCTTCCATTGGGCAAGTGTCATAATCTATAGAAGCCATGCTTAGCATAAAAGTTTGAGCCGCCAGCCCTGCACTTTTATGTGCTACAATACGCATATCTGAATTACGAACTTCACGATACATTGGCCTAAATAACCCCATAATTAAGATCATCAGATAACGAACCAAACCAAAAAGCCCTAGAAAATCTGCATATGCAAAAGGAATTAATTTACCATAGTATGTTCTAATTTGTTTTTCTCTATTAGACTGTTTCGATTTCTCATTTTTACCATAAGTGGCATCGATAAATTCTAAATTAGCTTTAGCTCTTTTACGCCATAAGTCTTTTCGTACAACTACTACAACCAATTGTTGAGCCGTTTTAGCTGCATTTTGATTAAAACAATTTGGAGCTATTTTATCAATTATTTCTTTTGAAGTAACATGATAAAATTCCCATAGCTGTAGGTTGCTGCTATTAGGTGCCAACACTGCTTGTTCTAAACAATGTTTTACTTTATCAGTGTTTATTGGTTTTTCTTTATCAAAAATTCGTACGGAACGTCGGTAAGTAACAGCTTCTGAAACTGTTTTTTCTGTATGCATAAAATGGTTTATTATTAAGCGTTGAATTTAACAACTTTAGGATTCATATATCGAAACCACAAAGGAGGTAGTAATGAAAGCAACATCATTCCTGGATAGCCTGTAGGCATTTGTGGGCTTTGAGGTAACGACTTTAATACTTGATAGGGCTTGCTGCCATTATAATGATGATCAGAATGACGTGATAAATTAAATAGCATTAGCTTTCCAATAATATGATCAGAATTCCATGAATGTATGTGTTTAACTCGTTCATAACGCCCTTGTTCATTTTGCTTACGAAGTAAACCGTAATGCTCAATATAATTTACAGTTTCTAATAATAGTATACCTATAATCGAAGCCGAAATAAAAGCCGCTAAAACGAGCCATCCGTAAAAATAATAGATAGCAGTAAGTACTAAAATAGTAGCAATAGTATAGACCATCATTCTGTTTCCCAATGAAAAAATAGAAAGATTAGCTTCCTTCATCCGTTTATTTTCTAATTGCCATGCTTCTTTATAACTCATAAAATGCGAACGAATCCAAAAGAGATAAAGGGGTTCATTTTTTCGAGCTGTAGCTGCGTCATTTGGAGTGGCTACATTAAAATGATGCCCACCATTATGGTAAGGTAAAAAGTGTGTATTCAATGATGTCAATAATAATAGCTCCCCCCAAAATTGATCTAACCTATTTAAACGATGCCCTAGTTCATGTCCTACATTAATACCAATCACACCACACATTAAACCCATAGAAAAAATGCGCCCAGCATAGTCGATAATTGTTAATTCGGGTTCTTGTATTACATTAAAAAATAAAAATAACATTGCAAATTGAACAGGTATAGTGAGGTATAATATCCAGCTATATAACTTATTCTCTTTTTCAAGTTTAGCAGTTTCCTTATCAAAGTTTCTGCCGTCTGCTTTAAAGAAAAATTCTAATAAGGGTACCAATCCAAAAAAGATGAAAACAGGTAAAAAAGTCAAAATACCTTTGGATGTAAATGAAACATAAACACTAATTGGTAGCAGATAGACTAAAAAATATTTAACACGTTTGAGCATATATTATTCTTTGATTATCAGTTTTTTAAAATACATAAAGTAAAACTACAAAAATAAATATTCAATTTTATTTTGATTTTTAAAATCAATTTTTAAATATTTGTACATCAAATGAAGAAACAAATTTTAAATATCATTTCTATTATTGTCGTTGTGATTAGCTCGCAAGGATAGGGGAATGGTACTTTAAATTAAAGATAAAATATAAAGCCTCCCCAAATTGGGGAGGCTTTTTTAATTCAAGAATATGTGTAATTTTTTTAATAGTATCGTCATTATTGTCATTATCATTTCACCACCGATTTGATATAGGATATTATTGAAGAAACTCAAAAAGCCTGTATCAAAAAGTCGATACAGGTTTTTTTATGCGATTTAATGAGTTTAGATATTATAAATGAATTAATTATAAATAACTTATAATCAATATTTTAAATAAAATAAGAGATGCTTAGCCATGATGAAAAATTAAAAATAAAAAAGAAAGAAGTATTACATAGCTATAATTTTGGAAATCCTATAATAAGTCTGTTTTAATGAAATTGAATCGTTACAGTAAAATAATTACTCAAAACCCAACGCAGCCAGCGGCGCAGGCTATGTTACATGCTATAGGTTTAAGCAATGATGATCTTAAGAAGCCTTTAGTGGGGATTGCCAGTACAGGATATGAAGGTAATCCTTGTAATATGCATTTAAACGATCTGGCGATACGCGTTAAACAAGGAACTGAAGAAGCAAATGTAGTTGGACTTATTTTTAATACCATAGGTGTTTCCGATGGTATTTCTATGGGTACGCCGGGTATGCGTTATTCGTTACCATCGAGAGATATAATTGCTGACTCTATGGAAACAGTAGTTCAAGCAATGAGTTATGATGGGCTTATTACGGTAGTAGGTTGTGATAAAAATATGCCAGGAGCCTTAATGGCTATGTTGCGTTTAAATCGACCTTCAGTATTGGTTTATGGAGGTACGATTGCCTCTGGATGTCACAATGGTAAAAAACTTGATGTGGTATCTGCCTTTGAAGCATGGGGAGAAAAGGTAGCCGGAACTATAGACGAAACCGAATATCAAAGTGTAATCCAAAAAGCATGCCCAGGAGCTGGTGCATGTGGCGGAATGTACACCGCTAATACCATGGCTTCAGCCATTGAAGCATTGGGTATGAGCTTACCTTATAACTCTTCAAACCCTGCTATTAGTAAGAATAAAGAAGATGAATGCGTAGAAGCAGGGAAAGCAATGGAGTATTTACTTGAACATGATATTAAACCATCAGATATAGTAACTAAAAAATCATTAGAAAATGCAATAAGATTAGTTACAGTTATGGGGGGATCTACAAATGCAGTGCTACATTTTTTAGCGATAGCTAAAGCCGCTAATGTTGATTTTACACTAAAAGACTTTCAACGTATCTCTGATGAAACACCATTTTTAGCAGATTTAAAGCCGAGTGGAAAATATTTAATGGAAGATGTGCACACCATAGGGGGAATACCGGCGGTACTTAAATATTTGTTGAATAAAGGTTTACTGCACGGTGATTGTTTAACCGTAACAGGAAAGACATTAGCTGAAAATTTAACGCAAGTACCTGATTTAGCACAAGGGCAAGATGTTATTAAACCATTAGAAAAACCAATCAAAGAAACCGGACATTTAAGAATGTTATATGGCAATCTAGCCGAAGAAGGAGCTGTAGCAAAAATTACCGGTAAAGAAGGACTGATTTTTTCTGGAGAGGCCAAGGTATTTAATGGAGAATATGATGCGAATGATGGTATTCGTGATGATAAGGTGAAGAAAGGGAATGTTGTTGTAATTCGATACGAAGGACCAAAGGGCGGCCCTGGAATGCCAGAGATGTTAAAGCCTACTGCTGCAATTATGGGAGCAGGATTAGGAAAAGATGTAGCATTGATTACCGATGGGCGATTTTCTGGTGGCACCCATGGTTTTGTTGTGGGGCATATTACTCCGGAAGCTCAGGAAGGTGGTGCAATTGCACTTGTTAAAGATGGAGATACTATTACCATAAACGCTGAAACAAATAGTATAACTCTGGAGGTAAGTGAAAAAGAATTGCAACAAAGAAAAGAACAATGGAAGGCTCCTCAGTTAAAAGTAAATAGAGGAGCATTATATAAATATGCTAAAACAGTTTCATCAGCATCAAATGGATGTGTAACCGATGAATTTTAAAGCACTAAATAATTTGTAAAAAGAAGTATAATTATGAAATCACAAACAACAACATTAGAAAACTTCAAGCAAAAGGAAAAGTTACATATTTCTGGAGCAGAAGCGGTCATTAAATGCCTGCTAGCTGAAGGTGTTGATTTGATTTATGGTTATCCCGGAGGCGCAATAATGCCAATTTATGATGAACTGTATAAGTATCAAGATAAGTTACATCATGTATTAACAAGGCATGAACAAGGCGCCACTCATGCGGCACAAGGTTATGCCCGAGTTACCGGAAGGGCTGGTGTAGCCATGGCAACATCAGGCCCTGGAGCAACAAACCTTGTTACGGGAATTGCCGATGCACAAATAGATTCTACACCAATGGTATGTATTACAGGGCAAGTACCTAGGCATTTATTAGGGTCTGATGCTTTTCAGGAAACTGATATCGTTGGAATATCTACACCAGTAACTAAATGGAATTATCAAATAACGAAAGCTTCAGAGATTCCTGAAATTATTGCAAAAGCATTCTACATAGCGAATTCTGGACGTCCGGGACCTGTATTAATTGATATTACCAAGAATGCACAATTTGAAACTTTTGATTTCGAATATAGAAAATGTAAAAACGTACGTAGTTATAAAGCAAAGCCTAAAGTAAATATTGAAGAAGTTAAGTCGGCAGCTAAAATAATTAATGAAGCTAAGAAGCCAATGATCGTTTTTGGGCAAGGCGTTATTTTAGGCGAAGCCGAAGCAGAATTTAAGGCGTTTATTGAAAAAACAGGGATTCCTTCGGCATGGACAATTTTAGGCTTATCTGCTTTAGCAACCGAGCATCCTTTAAATGTGGGCATGGTTGGTATGCATGGTAATTATGGTCCCAATAAACTCACCAATGAATGTGATGTTTTAATTGCTATAGGCATGCGATTTGATGATCGCGTAACTGGAGATTTAAATACATATGCGAAGCAGGCAAAAGTGATTCATTTTGAAATTGATCCTGCAGAGATTGATAAAAATGTAAAAACAGATGTTGCCGTTTTAGGTGATGTAAAAGAGACCCTTGCCGAACTTTTACCATTTGTTAATTCGAATTCGCACCCAAATTGGTTAGAAGAATTTAAAAAACTTGCTGTTGTTGAATTCGATAAGGTTATAAAGAATGACCTATATCCTGAAAAAGAAGGATTAACAATGGGTGAAGTATTAAAAGAAATTAATAATGCCAGCAAGGGCGATGCGGTAATTGTATCAGATGTTGGGCAACATCAAATGTTTGCTTGTCGTTATGCAAAATTTAATCGAACTAAAAGTAATATAACCTCTGGAGGATTGGGTACCATGGGCTTTGCCTTACCAGCAGCAATTGGTGCAAAAATGGGAGCACCGCAAAGAGAAGTAGTGGCCATTATCGGTGATGGAGGTTACCAAATGACAATTCAAGAATTAGGCACAATACTTCAAACGGATGCGGCCGTAAAAATTGTCGTGCTGAATAATGAATACTTAGGTATGGTAAGACAATGGCAGCAATTGTTCTTTGATAGACGCTATGCTTCAACAGAAATGGTAAATCCTGACTTTGTAACAATTGCAAAAGGTTATCATATAGATGCTAAAAGAGTTACCAAAAGAGAGGAGCTAGCTGATACTATTCAAGAAATGATGGCATCTGATAAAGCATACTTTTTAGAAGTATGTGTTGAAAAAGAAGATAACGTATTCCCAATGATACCAAGTGGAGCATCAGTTTCAGATATAAGATTGAGTTAATTATGGAAGAAAAGAAAACATTTACTATATCGGTTTACACAGAAAATAATGTAGGCTTACTAAACCGGATTTCGGCAATTTTTTTAAAAAGGCATATCAATATCGAAAGCCTTACAACATCTAGATCTGAAATAGAAAACGTAAATCGCTTTGTGATAGTGGCCTTTATGGGCGAGTCACAAGCAAAAAAAATTGTTGGTCAGCTCGAAAAACAAATCGAAGTAATACGTGCATTTTATCATACAGACGAAGAAACTGTTTTTCAAGAATCTGCCTTGTTTAAAATTTCAACACTTCATTTATATGATGAGGTAATTCAAAGAAAGTTGAAATTTAGAAGGGCAAATATTGTCACGATCACAGAAGACTTCTTCGTCATCGAAGCTTCAGGGTCAAAAGATCATGTTGACAATTTATATGAAAAGTTAAAGCCGTACGGATTATTACAATTTGTTAGGTCTGGACGAATAGCAGTAACCAGGCCCAAAATGGCAATTTCAGAACTATTACAAGAATTATAATTAATAAAGAGATATACAAAAATGGCAAATTATTTTAATACACTTTCATTAGGGCAAAAGCTAGAACAATTGTCTAAATGTAGATTTATGCAGACCTCTGAATTCGAAGATGGAGTTAAGGTACTTGCAGGAAAGAAAATTGTAATTGTAGGTTGTGGAGCACAAGGCTTAAACCAAGGCTTAAATATGAGAGATTCTGGTTTAGATATATCTTATGCCCTGCGTGAACAGGCAATTTTAGAAAAAAGAGCTTCTTATGAAAATGCTACTTCAAATGATTTTACTGTTGGTACTTATAAAGAACTAATACCAGAAGCAGATTTGGTACTTAACCTAACACCTGATAAACAACATACCAATGTGGTTAAATCTGTTATGCCATTAATGAAAGAGGGTGCAACATTATCATATTCTCATGGATTTAATATCGTAGAAGAAGGAATGCAAATTCGTAAAGATTTGACTGTAATAATGGTTGCTCCTAAATGTCCGGGTTCTGAAGTTCGAGAAGAATATTTAAGAGGTTTTGGTGTGCCTACATTAATTGCGGTACATCCCGAGAATGATCCTGAAGGAAAAGGTTGGGATCAGGCAAAGGCATATGCCGTAGCTACTGGTGGTCACCGAGCAGGTGTTTTAGAATCATCTTTTGTCGCTGAAGTTAAAAGTGACTTAATGGGAGAACAGACAATATTATGTGGTGTTCTACAGACAGCTTCTATTTTATCATTCAATAAAATGATTGAAGAAGGGATAGATGCTAGTTACGCATCTAAACTAATTCAATATGGTTGGGAAACAATTACCGAAGCCTTAAAGCATGGTGGTATCACAAATATGATGGACCGATTGTCAAATCCAGCTAAAATTAAAACATTCGAATTATCCGAAGAGTTAAAGAGAATTCTTAAACCGTTGTTTGAAAAACATATGGATGATATAATGTCTGGTCATTTTTCAAGAACAATGATGCAAGATTGGGCAGATGATGATATTAATCTGTTAACATGGAGAGCCGAAACAGGAGAAACCGCTTTTGAAAAAACAAATGCTACTTCAGATTATATATCTGAACAAGAATATTTTGATAAAGGAATATTAATGGTAGCATTCGTTAGAGCAGGTGTAGAATTGGCCTTTGAAACGATGGTAGCGTCAGGTATTATAGAAGAATCGGCTTATTACGAATCATTACATGAATTGCCATTAATAGCCAATACAGTAGCAAGAAAGAAATTATTTGAAATGAATAGAATTATTTCTGATACTGCAGAATATGGTTGCTACTTGTTTGATCATGCCGCAAAGCCATTGTTAACTGATTTTATGACTTCAATTACCACTGAAGTTATTGGAACTTCGCCTTCTGATTCTAATGAGGTAGATAATGTAAAATTAATTGCAGTTAATGATACTATAAGAAATCATCCTATAGAAGCAACAGGTAAAGTATTACGTTCTGCAATGACTGCAATGAAAGTTATAAAAGTTGAAGAAAAGAAAGAGGCAGTTTTAGTATAAAAAATTGAAAGTAAAAACGACATACTCCCCAAAATTGGTTAAGGTGCGGAAAGCCGTAACTGCATTAAAAGATGTAGTTGCGGTTACGCCGCTAATGCAAAATCTCAACTATTCGAAAAAATTTGGTTGCAATGTTTTGCTCAAAAGAGAAGACTTACAACAAGTACGATCTTATAAAATTAGAGGAGCTTATAATAAAATTAGTTCACTATCAAAAGATGAATTAAAAAATGGCGTGGTTTGCGCTAGCGCAGGGAATCATGCCCAAGGTGTGGCCTTTGCATGCCATAAATTGCAAATACCAGGCACTATTTTTATGCCCTCACCAACACCAAAACAAAAGGTAGAGCAAGTTAGAATGTTTGGTGGTGAATTCATTAATATTCGATTAATCGGAGATACATTTGATGATGCTTTTATAGCAGCGAAAAAAGAATGCAATAAACAGCATAAAACTTTTGTACACCCTTTTGATGACGAGAAAATTATTGAAGGGCAAGCAACAGTAGGACTAGAGATTTTAGAGCAATCAAATCAATTAATAGACTATGTTTTTGTTCCTGTAGGTGGGGGTGGATTAGCAGCCGGATTATCATCCGTTTTTAAAACGTTAGCCCCACAAACAAAGATTATCGGGGTAGAACCTAAAGGTGCTCCTTCGATGCAAAAGGCGATCGAAGCCAATGAAAATGTAGTGCTAGATAAAATAGAAAAATTTGTTGATGGTGCAGCTGTAAAACAAGTTGGTAAATTAACTTTTCAAATTTGTAAAGAAAACCTTGACGATATAATTACAGTTCCCGAAGGTAAAGTGTGTCAAACGATTTTAGATTTATATAATAAAGATGCTATTGTGGTTGAACCTGCAGGAGCATTAACGTTAGCCGCATTAGATTTTTATAAAGAGGAAATAAAGGGTAAGAATGTAATCTGTGTAGTGAGCGGAAGTAATAATGACATTACTAGAACTGCCGAAATTAAAGAAAGAGCACTGTTATACCGAGGGCTAAAACATTATTTTATAGTGCGATTTCCTCAAAGAGCAGGTGCACTAAAAGAATTTGTATCTGAAATATTAGGACCAAATGACGATATTACTCATTTTGAATACTCAAAAAAACATAGTAGAGAAAATGGTCCGGCGGTTGTTGGCATTGAGTTAAAGAATATTAATGATTTACAACCACTAATTCAAAGAATGAAAACAAAGAATTTTTTTGGGGACTATTTAAATGATAAACCCGATTTGTTTCAGTTCTTAGTATAAATATTACGATCTTTGTACTAAGATTAAGCTTAAAGAATACTAAGATGATAGCTATAAAAAATATACCTCAAAAATATCAAATTGAGGCTCCCTTACATCAAGATACCTACTTGGTGAATAATGAATTAATAAAATGGCAAGGATCAACTGCCGATGTTTACTCTCCAATTATTACCGCGAATGGCAATGGTGAGGCAGGGAATACATTCTTAGGAACGGTACCCGAATTGAGTGAAAAGGAAGCATTAGAAGCTTTAGAAGCTGCTAGTAAGGCCTATGATAAGGGGCAAGGAGAATGGCCAACAATGAAAGTTGCTGATCGTATTGAACACATGGAGCATTTTGTTGAAAAAATGAAAGCCACGCGTGATGAGGTCGTGAAATATTTGGTATGGGAAATTTGCAAGACTGTTGCAGATGCCGAAAAAGAGTTTGATCGAACCATAGATTATATCAACGATACCATAGAAGATTATAAAAATATGGATCGCGATAGTGCTCGTTTTCAAAAACATAGTGGCATTCACGCCCATATTCGTAGAGGACCTCTTGGAGTTGTTTTATGTTTAGGTCCTTATAATTATCCCCTAAATGAAACATTTTGCTTGCTGATTCCTGCTTTAATCATGGGGAATACCACCATATTTAAACCCGCAAAACATGGTATTTTATTAATTTCTCCACTGTTGAAATTATTTAAAGAATGCTTCCCAAAAGGGGTCGTAAACGTTATATATGGAAGAGGCAGGGTAATAGCATCTCCAATTATGAAAACAGGAGTTGTAGATGTACTGGCATTAATAGGGCATAGTTCATCGGCAAAGGCGTTGCAAAAACTACACCCTAGGTCAAATCGATTACGATTAGTATTAGGCTTAGAAGCTAAGAATCCGGCAATTGTTTTACCAGATGCTGATATTGATCTTGCAGTAAGTGAATGTATAGCAGGAACCTTATCATATAACGGTCAACGATGTACGGCCTTAAAAATAGTGTATGTACACGAAGATGTCGCTGAAGAATTTAACAAACGTTATTCTGAAAAAGTAGATGCTCTAAAATATGGAAATCCTTGGGAAGAAGGTGTTAAGTTAACACCACTGCCGGAACCAGGAAAAGTAGCCTATATACAAGATCTAATTGATGATGCTAAAAGCAAGGGTGCTAAGATCATCAATGAAAAAGGAGGGGAAGTATTAGGTAACTTTATTTTCCCTGCAGTGCTTTATCCGGTAACAAAAGAAATGAAAGTCTATGAAGAAGAACAATTTGGGCCGGTAGTACCTATAAGAGCGTTTAAAAATGTGGAAGAGCCGTTAGATGATATTGCAGAATCTAATTACGGACAACAAGTTAGTTTGTTCGGTAAAGATGTTGATCAATTATCGCGATTAATAGATACATTAGTGAATCTTGTTTGTAGAGTAAATTTAAATAGCTCATGTCAAAGAGGTCCTGATGTATTTCCATTTACCGGAAGAAAAGATTCTGCTGTAAGTACATTAAGTGTGCACGATGCGCTACGAAGTTTTTCTATAAGAACTTTTATCGCTGCAAAAGATAATGATTACAATAACAACATATTGGAAGATTTATTAGATTCTAAAAAATCAAATTTTGTAAGTACAGATTATATGCTTTAAAATGAATATCGCAAAAATAGTCTGCTATTTTTGCGATATTTGTATAAATGATTGCTACATAGAAACTTAAATGTTTTTTGTTGCATTTCAAGAAATTATTTTTATACATTTGCTGAGATGAATAAGATAAATAGACATAATCAATACCCCGAAACTCGCTTTCCCAGAGTGCGCTGTCGCCGCGCTTGCTAATTCTAGAGTTTAACTGATTATTAATTTTATTTATTCAAATCCTTTTGCAATTCCACATTAACATAGTATTTCTTAACAGAGTTATTTTAAATAATAACAGTGTTTTAGTACGCCCTCATTTTCCACGCCGCCCTTAGGGGTGTATGTTATTTTTGGAACTTAGGTGTGTCCGGTTCTTCTTTTCAAATCTCAATTTTAATAAGTTTTAATCATTTTAAATCAACAACAATGCAAATTGTTATTGCTAATAAATCACATAATATATACGCAGAGGTTATCTGCAAGGCAATTGAAGAAGCCTCAAAGGTTAGAGGAACAGGTATTGCAAAGCGTTCTCCAAATTACATTATGGAGAAAATGGAAAAAGAAAATGCTGTAATTGCTCTTGACGGTGAAGTTTTCGCAGGATTCTGTTATATAGAAACCTGGGGGCACGGAAAATTTGTAGCGAATTCAGGATTAATAGTTCATCCAGATTATAGAGGAATTGGATTGGCAAAAAAAATTAAAGCTAAAATTTTTGAGCTATCCAAAACTAAGTTCCCAACTTCTAAAATATTTAGCATCACTACCGGACTGGCTGTTATGAAAATGAATAGTGACCTAGGCTATAAACCAGTGACTTTTTCTGAATTAACGAATGATCAATCTTTTTGGAAAGGTTGCCAAACATGTAAAAATTATGATGTATTGCAACGTACAAGCCAAACAATGTGCTTATGTACAGGAATGCTTTACGACCCTAAAAAAGAAAAAAATTCATCAGATTCTAAAAAAGTAAAACCTAAGGTATTTAGAAGGTTAAAGCAGCTAAAACAAAACATATTTTTAAAAAAGAATAAAAAAAGCAAATGAAAAAATTAGTATTAGCATATAGTGGAGGTTTAGATACTTCATATTGTGCAGTGCATTTATCAAAAGATGAGGGCTATCAAGTTCATGCCGTGAGTGTAAATACAGGAGGTTTTACCAAAAGTGAAATAGCACAAATTGAGATGAATGCTCTAAAAATGGGAGTGGTTTCGTGCAAAAACATAGATGCAGTTTCTGACTACTATAAAAAGGTAATAAAATACCTTATTTATGGAAATGTATTAAAAAATAATACTTATCCGTTATCTGTAAGTGCCGAAAGAATTATTCAGGCAATTAAGATTATTGAATATGCTAAAAGTATTAAAGCGCAATACATTGCACACGGTAGTACAGGTGCCGGTAATGACCAAGTGAGGTTTGATATGATCTTTCAAACATTGGCGCCAGAGATCAAGATTATTACGCCAATTAGAGATAATAAGCTTTCGAGACAGGAAGAAATAGACTATTTAACTAGAAATGGTATAGACATGCCTTGGCAGAAAGCAAAATATTCCATTAATAAAGGCCTTTGGGGAACGAGTGTAGGTGGAGATGAAACCCTAACATCAGATAGAGCATTGCCAGAAAAGGCATATCCATCACAATTGGCAAAGGAGGGATGTGAAAAAATAACATTAACTTTTGAAAAAGGAGAGCTAGTAGCTATAAACGGAGTTAAAGCACTTCCACAAGATAATATTGAAAAGTTAAGTACTTTAGCATCAGTATATGCTATTGGTAGAGATATTCATGTTGGAGATACCATTGTCGGTATAAAAGGACGTGTTGGTTTTGAAGCTGCAGCTGCTTTAATTATTATAAAAGCACATCATCTTTTAGAAAAACATACACTTACAAAATGGCAATTACAACATAAAGAATATTTATCAAGCTTTTATGGAATGCATTTGCATGAGGGGCAATACTTAGATCCGGTTATGAGAGATATAGAAGCTTTTCTACAAAATAGTCAAGATAAAGTATCGGGTGAAGTAATTGTTGAATTAAGGCCATATCACTTTACACTTGACGGAATAAGTTCAGAGCATGATTTAATGAATGCAAAGTTTGGAAGTTATGGCGAAATGAATAAAGGATGGTCTGCCGATGAAGCCAAAGGCTTTATAAAAATTCTTGGTAATCAAAATAAAATCTATCATCAAATAAACTCTTAACGTCATGATAAAAGTTGGAATTGTAGGTGGAGCAGGTTATACTGCTGGAGAATTAATACGGTTATTGATAAATCATAAGCACACAGAGTTAAGTTTTGTGTATAGCACATCGAACTCAGGAAATGAAATACATATGGTACATCAAGACTTGGTTGGTACAATAGATCAGAAATTTACAAACGAAATCACTACAGATATAGATGTGCTTTTTTTATGTCTTGGTCATGGTAATTCAAAAACATTTTTAGAAAAGAATAAATTCTCTGAATCGACTAAAATTATTGATTTAAGTAACGATTTTAGACTGAATGCCGATAAAGAATTTCTAGGAAAAGAATTTGTTTATGGCTTGCCCGAGTTGCAAAAAGAACAAATTAAGCAAGCAAACTACATTGCTAACCCTGGATGTTTTGCTACGGCTATTCAACTTGCATTATTACCCCTTGCTAACAAAAATCTATTGAACAGTGATGTGCATATTAATGCGGTAACCGGAGCAACAGGAGCAGGTACATCTTTGTCTAAAACAACGCATTTTACATGGAGAGATAATAATTTTTCATACTACAAGCCCTTTTCGCATCAACATTTAGGTGAAATAAATCAATCTATAAATCAGTTACAAAGAGATTTCAAATCTGTCATTCATTTTATGCCTAACAGAGGAAATTTTAGTAGAGGGATTTTCGCTACAGCTTATACCCAATTTGATAAAACGATCGAAGAAGCAAATGAAATTTACAAGACATATTATAAAGATGCGGCATTCACATTTATTAGCGATCAAATGTTACATTTAAAACAGGTGGTTAATACTAATAAATGTTTAATTCATTTGCATAAACATGACGATAAGTTGTTGATAACAAGCGTTGTAGATAATCTTCTGAAGGGCGCTTCAGGACAGGCCATTCAAAACATGAATCTTTTATTCGGTTTTGAAGAAACAGAGGGACTACAGTTAAAAGCAAGTTTTTTTTAAAACAAGTTTGGCATTCCTGCGAAAGTGGGAAGCGGTAAAATTAGAATTATGAAAATAGCCATTATAGGAACAGGAAACTTAGGGAAATCTATTGCCAAAGGTTTAATTACAACCAACGCAATAACAACCTTATATTTAACAAAACGTAACTTAAACGAAATCAAAGAATTTGAAGGGTATAAGAATGTGTTCTTAACTACAGATAATTTAGAAGCGGTAAAAAAATCTGATATTTTAATTTTTGCTGTTCAGCCTAGACACTTCGAGATTATATTAAACGAAATCAAACATTTACTAACAGAAAATCATGTGTTAATATCTACTATTACAGGTTTTTCTATTGCTAAAATTGAAGGTGTAGTGGGTAATGAACAATTTATCATTAGAGCCATGCCTAATACGGCAATTGCAGTAGGTAAATCTATGACGTGTTTATGTTCTAATGAAAATGGGAAAAACCGTATTAGAATTGCAGAAGCAATCTTTAATAGACTTGGTAATTCCATTGTTATTCCTGAAACGCAAATGCAAGCTGCAACGGTTGTTTGCGCAAGTGGTATTGCTTTTTGGATGCGATTAATTAGGGCAACAACACAAGCAGCTATTCAGCTCGGGTTTGATGCTAAAGAAGCGCAAGAATTAGCTATGCATACCAGCGAAGGAGCGGCAAGCCTATTAATAACAACAGGGAACCATCCTGAAGAAGAAATAGATAAAGTAACTACACCAAAAGGATGCACCATACAGGGATTAAATGAAATGGAACATAAAGGATTAAGTTCTTCTCTTATTCAAGGAATGGTAGCCTCATTCAATAAAATTAATACTATTAAAAAAGAGCAAATATGAGTTTGTTTGACGTATACCCACTATATGATGTAACTCCAGTTAAAGCAAAAGATATTTTTGTTTACGATGATAAAGGGACAAAATACCTTGATCTTTATGGAGGTCACGCCGTGATTTCAATAGGGCATTCACATCCTAAATATGTAAGAAATATTAGTGAGCAAGTGAGTAAATTGGGGTTTTATAGCAATTCTATCCAGAATCCACTTCAAAAAGAACTTGCCACCAAACTTTACGAACTTTCAGGATGTGAAGACTATAATCTATTTCTATGTAATTCTGGAGCTGAAGCTAATGAAAATGCTTTGAAATTGGCGTCATTTGTAACGGGGAAAAGTAAAGTAATAGCGTTTAAGAATGGTTTTCATGGGCGAACTTCGGCAGCAGTAGCGGTAACCGATAATCCAAAAATAATAGCGCCAATAAACGCCCAACAGGAAGTGGTGTTGTTAGAACTAGGTGACTTAGAAACTGTAGAATCTACTTTAAAACAAAAAGATATCTGTGCCATTATAGTTGAAACGATTCAAGGAATTGGTGGATTAGATGAAGGCTCAACAGAATTCTATAAAGGTTTGCGAAACTTAACAAAGAAATATGATGCACTTTTAATAGCAGATGAAATTCAATGTGGGTTTGGAAGAACGGGTGATTTTTTCGCTTTTCAAAAACACAAAATACACCCCGATATTATCTCTATGGCAAAAGGAATGGGGAATGGATTTCCTATTGGGGGCATTTTAATTAATAAACAAATTGAAGCTTCTTATGGGATGTTAGGAACTACTTTTGGAGGGAATCATTTGGCTTGTGCAGCTTCATTATCAGTATTGGAAGTTCTGAAAGAAGAACAGTTGATGCAAAATGCTAAAGAACTATTCTTGTACTTTTTAGAAAAAGCAAAAATGATTTCTCAAATTAAAAATGTAAAAGGTAGAGGGTTGATGTTAGGATTAGAATTCGATTTCCCAATACGTGAATTAAGAAAAGATTTAATTTTTAAACATAGCATATTTACAGGAAGTGCTAAAAATCCAAATTTGCTAAGAATTCTACCGCCATTAACGATTAAAAAGGAACATATTGATATATTTTTTAAAGCCTTAAGTGCTGAATTATAAAATTTTAAGCAGATGAAGAAATATACAGATGTAAATGATATTATTAGTGTTGCCGAAATGATGGAGCAAGCAATTCTTTTAAAAAAGAATCCATTTCATTTTTCAGAGTTAGGTAAAAATAAGACCTTAGTTATGCTTTTTTTCAATGCTAGTTTGCGAACTAGGTTGAGTACTGAAAAAGCGGCTAAAAATCTTGGGATGCAAGTAATGATTTTAAATGTAAAAGATGCTTGGAACTTAGAGTTTGAAGACGGTACAATAATGAACCTCAATACCTCAGAACACATAAAAGAAGCCGCGCAGGTTATCTCTCAATATGCAGACATAATTGCTGTAAGAGCCTTTCCTACATTAGAAGATAAGACTACCGATGAAGCAGAACTAATATTGAACAGCTTTATGAAATATGCTTCGGTGCCTATCATTAATATGGAGAGCGCCACAGCGCATCCTTTACAAGCATTAACCGATGCAATTACAATTGAAGAATTAAAAATGAAGTCTAGACCAAAGGTTGTATTATCTTGGGCACCACACCCTAAGGCTTTGCCGCATGCGGTTGCGAATTCTTTTATTAAAATGATGCAAGAATTGCCTGTAGATTTTTCAATTACACACCCAAAAGGGTATGAGCTTAATCCGAAAGTTGTAAAAGACACTATAGTCAATAATGATCAAAAAGAAGCTTTAAAAGATGCTGACTTTGTTTATGTAAAAAATTGGTGCAGTTATTCAGACTATGGTAAGGTATTAAATCATGACGCTAATTGGATGCTTACACAAGAAAAATTGGGTAAGGGGAAGTTTATGCATTGTCTACCGGTAAGAAGAAATGTGGTTGTTGAAGATGCAATTTTAGATGGTGATAATTCTGTAGTAATTCAACAAGCAAATAATAGAACATATGCAGCTCAAGCTGTTATAAAACAAATTCTTGAAAATGCATAATATGCAGACCTTAAAAGTTGTTAAAATAGGAGGAAACATTATTGATGATTCTAAATCGTTAAGCGATTTTTTAAAACAGTTCGCAACGCTAAATGGCCCTAAAGTTTTAGTACATGGTGGAGGTAAACTCGCTACAAAGTTAGCTCAGAAAATGAATGTTGAGGTGAAAATGATTGATGGAAGACGGATTACGGATACAGATACTTTAACTATTATAACCATGGTTTATGCAGGGAAAGTCAATAAAAATATTATTGCCGAACTACAAGCATATGGTTGTAATAGTGTTGGGTTTTCAGGTGCAGATGGAAATACCGTGAATGCCGAAAAACGCCCTGTTAAAGATATAGATTTTGGATATGTTGGTGATATCAAAAATGTCAATACAAGTGTATTGAAAGTACTATTAGACAATGCTATTACACCAGTGTTCTGCGCCATTTCTCACGATGGGAAAGGGCAATTATTAAATACGAATGCAGATACCATTGCTTCTGAAATTGCAAAGGCATTTACCAATTTGTATAATGTGGAATTATATTATTGTTTTGAAAAAGGCGGAGTTCTTTTAGATATAAATGATGAAAATTCTATTATAGAAAAGCTAAATCATGAACATTACCAAGAACTAATTAAAGATAATATTATAGCAGATGGAATGCTTCCCAAATTGCACAATTGTTTTGACGCAATAGACAATAAAGTATATAAGGTTTGTATTGGTACATCAGAAATGCTGTTTAATGAAAACTCAAAATACACAATAATACAGGCATGATCCAAAAATTAACACAAGAAGCTATTGCATTACTAAAGAGTTTAATAGAAACCCCATCTTTTTCTTCTGAAGAAGATAAAACTGCACTATTAATTGAAAAATGGTTTGATCGGTATCAAATCCCATTTGATCGAGATAACAATAATATCTGGGCAGTTAACAAGCACTTCGATAACAGCAAACCAACACTTTTATTAAACTCCCATCATGACACGGTAAAGCCAAATAATGCTTATACGAAAGACCCTTTTAAAGCTATTGTTGAAGACGGAAAATTGTTCGGCCTTGGAAGTAATGATGCTGGGGGTTGTTTAGTATCATTAATTGCGACTTTCACGTATTTCTACACCAAAGAAAATTTAAAGTATAATTTGGTGATTGTTGCTTCTGCAGAAGAAGAAAGTAGTGGTGACAATGGTCTAAATAGTATGCTCTCTGTGATTCCAGAAATTGATGTGGCTATCGTTGGAGAGCCAACTTTAATGAATTTAGCGGTTGCAGAAAAGGGTTTGGTGGTCTTTGATGCTGTTGTAAACGGAACGCCGGGTCATGCAGCACATCCAAATAATAATAATGCAATTTATAAAACGATTGATGTGCTCAAATGGTTTGAAAATTTTGAGTTTGAAAAAAAATCGACTATGCTTGGTGCTGTAAAAATGACTGTAACGCAAATAAATGCGGGGAAACAGCACAATGCTATTCCCTCAGAAGTGAATTTAGTAATTGATGTGCGAGTCAATGATCGCTATTCCAATAAGGAGATTGTAGAAATTCTTAAAAACGAAGCGCCATGTGATGAAATAGTAGCAAGAAGTTTAAAATTAAACTCATCATCAATACCTGTAGAGCATGAGCTAGTAAAAACAGGCATTGCAATAGGAAGGTCAACCTACGGTTCTCCAACCTTGTCAGACCAAGCTTGCTTATCGTGCCCATCATTAAAATTAGGCCCAGGAGACAGTACGCGCTCACATTCGGCAGATGAGTTTATATATGTTCATGAAATTGAAGAAGGCATTGAAATCTACATTAAATTATTAGAGAAAATAATGTAAGGTTGAATAAGGTTATAACCTAAAAATACAAATGAATTAACCCTTAAAAATGAAAGTAGGATTTTCTGCTTTCACGGAAAATTATGAAACTTTGGGACAAAGGATTTTCAATTGATAAAAAAATTGAGCAGTTTACTATCGGTAACGATAGAGAGATAGATTTATATATTGCCTCTTATGATCTGCAGGCTTCCTCTGCACATGCAAAAATGTTAGCACATATCGGACTATTGTCTTCGGAAGAATTAACATTATTAGAAAGAGGTATAAACGAACTTCAGGATGAAATTAATGATGGAACATTTAAAATTGAAGAACAATTTGAAGATGTACATTCTAAAATTGAAGCAGAACTTACCATGAGGTGTGGAGAGGTTGGAAAAAAGATACATACAGCCCGATCAAGAAATGATCAGGTGCTAGTAGCCTTACAATTATATTATAAAGATCATTTAAAGTTAATTGAGCAAAAATCAAGAACTTTATTTGATACTTTATTAAATCTTGCTCAAGCCTACAGGGATAATTTATTACCTGGCTATACACATTTACAAGTGGCTATGCCTTCCTCTTTTGGTTTATGGTTTTCAGCATACGCAGAAATGATGGTTGATGATGTTTATTTATTACGGGCTGCTTATAAAGTGGTAGATCAAAATCCGTTGGGGTCGGCAGCGGGCTACGGAAGCTCATTTCCAATAGACAGAGCCTTTACTACCAAAGAACTAGGATTTTCAACCTTAAAATATAATGTAGTTGCGGCTCAAATGAGTAGAGGGAAAAGTGAAAGGACATTAGCTATTGCTCTGGGAAGTTTAGCAAATACACTTTCTAGGTTTGCTATGGATATATGTCTATATATGAGTCAGAATTTTAATTTTATTTCATTCCCTGACGAATTGACAACGGGCAGTAGTATTATGCCACATAAAAAAAATCCAGACGTATTTGAATTAATTAGAGGTAAAAGCAATAAGATTCAAGCCTTACAAGCCGAAATGGTTTTAATAACTAATAATTTGCCAAGTGGTTATCATAGAGATTATCAGTTGTTAAAAGAAAATATGATCAAAACCATTAATGATATGATTAGTATTTTAGAAATTTTTGATCATAGCATCAATCAAATAATTGTTAATGATATTGACCTTAATGATGAAAAATATAGATATTTATTTACAGTAGATAATATTAATAATTTGGTTATAGAAGGCTTATCATTTAGGGAAGCTTATAAAAACATTGGAGATCAAGTTCAAAAAGGGACTTACAGCCCAGATATGTCTAAACAGCATACTCATATAGGCAGTATTGGTAATTTAAATTTGGATAGGATAAAAGAAAAGTGGATAACAAATAATTAGATGAAGACAAAAAATAAGCCTTATTGAAAAATAAGGCTTATGCACTAACTATACTAATTCAAATGTCAATAATCACATAACTACTAGATTATTGTCGATTGTCCAATATGTATGTTCTGAAAGTTTATGTTAGTATCTTCTGGATACTGAACAAAATCAGCAATAAAATCGCCAACTTTATCTGTTGTTACATTATCAAATTCAGCATTAATGTCTGGAGTTGTAATTTTTAATTTTAGAGATTTCTCAACTCCTTTTCTAATAAGTTCAGCTTCATCAAGTAATTGAAAATGTTCTAATAACATTGCGGCTGATAAGATGGAAGCTATAGGGTTTGCAATTCCCTTACCTTTAGCCTGCGGATAAGAGCCATGAATTGGCTCGAATAAAGCATATTTTGAACCGATAGATGCTGACGCTAACAATCCGATAGAACCTCCAATAATGCTACCTTCGTCAGAAATAATATCACCAAACATATTTTCGGTTAGTATAACATCAAATTGACTTGGGTTCAATATGATTTGCATTGCAGCATTATCAACGAACAAAAAGTCTAGAGCAACGTCAGTATACTGTTTGCTAATTTCTGTTACCACTTTGCGCCAAAGTCTAGAGGTTTCTAATACATTCGCTTTATCAACTAAGGTTAATTTTTTACGTCTATTACGAGCTGCTTTAAAAGCTAGATGTGCGATGCGCTCAATTTCTTCTGCACTATATTCGCATAAGTCTGACGCTGCTTTACCATCTTTACTTAACTCTTTTTTCCCAAAGTATATTCCTCCAGTTAGCTCACGATAGATTGTGAAATCTGTACCTTTAATGATTTCCTTTTTCAAAGGCGATTTATCTAATAGTTGATCATATGCTTTTACCGGACGTATGTTGGTGAATAGCCCCAGTGATTTACGTAGTTTGAGTAATCCTTGCTCAGGACGCACTTTGGCGGAAGGATCATTGTCGTATTTCGGGTCGCCAATAGCCCCAAATAAAACGGCATCGGCATCATAACAAGTCTGTAATGTTTCTTCAGGTAATGGATCACCGGCGGTATCAATAGCAGCGGCGCCTACTAGAGCTTCTTTAAAAATGAATGTGTGATCGAACTGATGTGCGACAGCTTCCAAAACTTTCTTTGCCTGCGATGTTACCTCTGGCCCAATGCCATCACCAGCTAATACTGCAATTTGTAATTTCATAGTCTATTTTTTATTGAGTTGCCATTTCGTAGGCTTTAATCTTATCTTTTTTACTTAGTAAGTAATCAATATCATCATATCCATTTAGAAGACATAATTTTTTATAAGGGTTTATTTCAAAACGTTCCCTTAAATGATTCCCTTGTACATGGATGGTTTGTTGTTCTAAATTTACTTCAAGGGTTGTATGCTGATTTTGAGTAATTTCTTTTAATAAAAACTGAAGGTAATCTTCAGATACCTGTATTGGTAAAATACCATTGTTAAGAGCGTTACCTCTAAAAATATCCGCAAAAAAGCTGCTAATGATTACTTTAAATCCATAGCCCGCTAATGCCCAAGCAGCATGTTCCCTACTAGAGCCGCAACCAAAATTAGTACCTGCTACGAGTATGTTTCCCTTATAACGAGCATCATTTAAAACAAAGTTATGGTTTATACTGCCATCTTTGTTATATCGCCAATCTCTAAATACGTTATCACCAAAACCATTTTTATCTGTAGCTTTTAAGAAGCGTGCCGGTATAATCTGATCGGTATCTATATTTTCTATTGCTAAAGGTACAGCAGTTGATATTATTTTTTTAAAAGCTTCCATATTCTTATACCAAGGCTATAGATTCAACATGTTCGGTTACATCAACAATTTTGCCAGCAACTGCAGTTGCAGCTGCTACCAATGGGCTTGCCAAGATAGTTCTTGATCCTTGTCCTTGACGACCTTCAAAATTTCTATTCGAAGTAGAAACACAATATTCACCTTCGGGTATTTTATCATCGTTCATCGCTAAACAAGCAGAGCAACCTGGTTGACGTAATTGAAATCCTGCAGCCATGAAAACTTCATTTAATCCTTCGTCGTTTATTTGTTTTGCTACTTGTTGTGAACCCGGCACTAACCAAGCAATTACATTTTCGGCCTTTTGCTTGCCTTTGATATATTTAGCAGCTATCCTAAAATCTTCAATTCTAGAATTTGTGCAACTACCTATAAATACATAGTTAATAGGCTTATTTATTAAGGATTCTCCTTCCTTAAACCCCATATAGGTTAAAGATTTCTCAAAAGAAGGATCTTTACTTTCTGGAATAGATTCATTAATCTTGATGCCCATTCCTGGATTTGTACCATAAGTAACCATTGGTTCGATGTCTTCGGCATCAAAATAATATTCTTGATCGAAAATCGCTCCTTCATCAGTTTTTAAGGTCTTCCAGTGGGCAACCTTTTTTTCAAATGCCTCACCCTTAGGAGCAAACTCTCGTCCTTTTATATAATCAAACGTAGTTTGATCTGGCGCTATCATACCTCCGCGTGCGCCCATTTCTATACTCATATTGCAAACGGTCATTCTTCCTTCCATCGACATTTCTTCAAAAACATTCCCAGCGTATTCGCAAAAATATCCGGTTCCTGAATTTGTACCTAGTTTGGCAATAATATATAGAATAACGTCTTTAGGTAATACCCCCTTCTTTAATTTACCATTAACGTTTACACGAAGTTTTTTTGGTTTTTGAAGAAGTAAACATTGACTTGCAAATACTTGTGCTACCTGACTTGTGCCTATTCCAAAAGCAATAGTGCCAAAAGCACCATGAGTAGATGTGTGACTGTCACCACAAACCATGGTCATGCCAGGTTGGGTTATACCCAGCTCAGGCGCCATTACGTGTACTATGCCATTATACTTATGCCCTAATCCGTACAGCGTAATATTATTTTTATTACAGTTTTCGGTCAATTGCTTTATTTGATTTCTAGATAAAGCATCCTTTATAGGAAGATGTTGATTTAAGGTGGGCGTATTATGATCTGCTGTAGCGACGATCTTATCTGGCCTAGCAATAGAAATATTTCTTTTTTCCAATTCAGAAAAAGCTTGAGGACTGGTTACCTCATGAATTAAATGCTTGTCAATATACAATATGGATGGACCATTTTCTATAATGTCAACTACATGTGCATCCCATACCTTATCAAATAATGTTTTATTCATTTATGCAAAAATTGAAGTGCCTATGTCACTGGTTTTAACAATAGCATGAATATCTTCGTCTAAAATTTCTTTTTTTCTGTCAGCAAAATTTAAGAAAGTGGCATAGACTTTATCTAATTGAAGTTTAGAAAGCTCATATCCAATTTTCTTCGCTCGATAGGCAAGCGCAGCTCTTCCACTACGTGCGGTTAAAACTATTGCTGATTCTGTTACTCCAACATCTTTTGGGTCTATAATTTCGTAGGTTTCACGATTTTTTATAACGCCATCCTGATGAATCCCTGAACTATGTGCAAAGGCATTTGATCCAACGATAGCCTTATTAGGTTGCACCGGCATACCCATACTTTCTGAAACCAATAGACTGGTATTATAAAGCATTGAAGTATTAATATTAGTGTCTAAGTTTAAATAAGGGTGTTGTTTTAAAATCATCACAACTTCTTCAAGTGAAGTGTTGCCTGCTCTTTCGCCAATGCCATTAATGGTGCATTCTATTTGTCGGGCTCCATTAATAACACCTGATATAGAATTAGCAGTTGCTAAACCTAGGTCATTGTGACAATGACATGATAGCGTCGCTTTTTCAATCCCTTTAACATGTTCTTTAAGGTATTTTATTTTAGCACCATATTCTTCAGGTAAACAATATCCTGTGGTATCCGGGATGTTCAATACTGTTGCTCCTGCTTTTATTACTTCCTCGCAGACTCGTGCTAGATATTCATTATCAGTACGCCCGGCATCTTCTGCGTAAAATTCAACATCTTCTACAAAAGATTTGGCATATGCCACAGCGGCAACCGCTCTCTCAATTATTTTATCTTTGGTAGAGTTAAACTTATGCGTAATATGTGAATCTGAAGTGCCTATACCTGTATGAATTCTCGGTTTTACTGCATTTTTAAGAGCTTGAGCTGCTACTTCAATATCTTTTTTGACAGATCTTGTTAATCCACATACAGTGGCATTTTTTACTACTTTTGAGATTTCATCAACAGACAGGAAGTCGCCCGGACTAGAAATAGGAAATCCGGCTTCGATAACGTCAACACCTAGAATATCCAGTTCTCTTGCAATTACTAACTTTTGTTCAGTGTTTAATTTGCAACCCGGAACTTGCTCGCCATCTCTAAGCGTAGTATCAAAAATTTGAACCTTTTCTTTGCTCATAATTTCGGTTTAAATTTCATTATTGTTATACAAAATTATATTTTGGTTTTATCTAAGGTTGAAAAATGTGATTTTAGTTTACAATGTTTAAATCACTTTTGAAGTATTTAAAAACTTTATTTTCAATGATATACAGTATTAATTGATACGACGATGAACCATCAAAAAGACAATTTATTTGTTTTAATTAAGTCACTTTCTAAGTCAGAAAAGCGACATTTTAAACTATATGTCGGTAGATTAGATGTAAATACCGATTCAAAATTTTTAATGTTGTTTAATTTATTAGAGAAGTTGCCCAAGTACAATGAAAAGGCAATTTTGGATAGTAAAATTGTAAAGAAAGCGCAGCTTTCAAACCTTAAAGCGCATTTATATAAGCAAATTTTAATCAGTTTACGATTAAACCCATCTCATAAAGACATAAGAATTCAGATTAGAGAGCAATTAGACTTTGCCACTATCTTATATCATAAAGGGCTCTATAAACAAAGCTTAAAGATTTTAGATAAGGCAAAAAATCAGGCTATGGAACATCAAGAAAAGAACATAGCATATCAAATCGTAGAACTCGAGAAAATTATAGAGTCTCAGTATATTACAAGAAGTATTAGCGGTAGAGCAGATGAGCTTGTAGTTCAGGCGAAACAGCTTAGTATGGATAATGTTATAGCTAGTAAACTATCTAATTTGTCATTACAGCTTTATGGAATCTTGCTTAAAACCGGTTATGTAAAAAATGATGATGAGTTTAAAATAATTACCAAATATTTTAATGACCGATTGCCAAAGTTTAATTGGAATGACTTAGGTTTTCGCGAGAAGTTATGGCTTTATAAATCGCACCTATGGTATAGTTTTTTAGTGCATGATTTTTTATCATGTTACAAATATGCTTCAAAATGGGTGGAGTTATTCTATTTAAATAGGGCAATGATTAATTTAAATCCGGTTTTTTTCTTAAAAGGAAATCACTATTTGCTAGAAGCGCTTTTCTTGTTAAGGCACCATACGCAGTTTAAAGTATCATTAGAACAACTTGAAATGGTAGTGAGGTCTAAAGACTTTCCTAAAGACGATAATATTGAAACTTTAAGTTTTCTATATATCTACAATAATAAGTTAAACCTGCATTTTATGGAGGGAACTTTTAAGGAGGGAATTCCATTGGTAGATGATATTTTAAAGGGGATGAAACAATATCATAATAGGGTTGATGTACACCATGTAATGCTTTTTTATTATAAGATTGCCAGTTTGTATTTTGGAGCGAATGAGTATAAAAAAAGTATAGAATATTTAGAGATGATCATTAGTAATAGATCTTTGAAAATGCGGGAAGACCTAATGTGTTTTGCTCGTATTTTAAGCCTTATTGCACATTACGAGGCTGGAATGGATTATCATTTAGAAGTGCAGCTCAAGAGCACCTATAAATTTTTATTGAAAATGAATGATTTGCATGAGGTTCAAAAAGACATTATTGCTTTCATGAAAGGGCTGGGAGATGTGTATCCGCATCAAATAAAGGGAGAATTTAAAAAATTACATCAAAAGTTGAAAGTTTATGAGGATGATCCGTATGAAAGGAGATCATTTTTATACCTTGATATATTATCTTGGCTAGAGAGTAAGATAGAAAACAGATCTGTAGATGAAATTATAAAGGAAAAATTTTTAGCTATGAAACGATAGTTACTTACAGTTATTCCAAATTATGTCGTTTGGTGGCGAAGCTTCTACTTTAATAGTTTCTTTGGAAACAGGATGTGTAAATGCTATACTTTTGGCATGGAGATGAATTCCACCGTCTTTATTGCTTCTATTAAATCCATATTTAAGATCACCTTTTATAGGGGAGCCTATTGCTGAGAGTTGTGCGCGAATTTGATGATGACGGCCAGTTTCAAGGTCGATCTCTAACAACGAATAATTATCTAAATGTTTAAGGGTATTATAATGTAAAACGGCACGCTTACTTCCAGCTGTTTCTTTATGAAAAACGGTTGATTTATTGTTTTTAGGGTTCTTTTTTAAATAATTTATAAGTGTGCCACATTCTTCCTTAGGTTTGTTTTTTACAATGGCCCAATATGTTTTCCTTATTTTTTTATCTCGAAGCATTTTATTTAAACGCTCTAATGCTTTAGAGGTTCGGGCAAAAATAATAATTCCGGTGGTAGGTCTATCTAACCTATGCACTACGCCTAAATAAACGTTACCCGGTTTCTGATATTTTTTTTTAATGTACTGTTTAACAATTTCACTTAAAGGAGTGTCACCAGTTTTGTCACCCTGAATAAGATCTCCTACTTTTTTATTAATAATGATCAGATGATTATCTTCATAAACAACATCTAATGTAGCTAATGTAGAAGCCATTTTTATTGAGCTTTTAGATCATTATTTACGGCTTCGATAAAATCTAATAATTCTTCACGACCAACTTTTGATGTCGAAGAAGTGATAAAGTACTGAGGAATTTCTTCCCAAGTTTTTAACAATTCTTTTTGATAAGCCTTTATATTTTTATTTAGCTGAGAGGGTTTAAGCTTATCAGATTTTGTAAAAACTATGCAGAAAGGTATACCGCTCTCACCTAAAAACTGCATAAAATCAAGATCAATTTTTTGAGGTTCATGCCTAGAATCTACCAGTACAAAAGAGCAGGTTAACTGTTGGCGCTTTAAAAAATAATCAGTAATAAATTTCTGAAATGACTTGCGTAGTTCCTTTGAAACTTTTGCATAGCCATATCCTGGTAGGTCAACCAAAAACCATTGCTCATTTATTCTAAAGTGATTGATGAGTTGTGTTTTTCCTGGTTTCCCTGAAGTTTTTGCTAAATTTTTATTGTTTACCAGCATATTGATCAATGTAGATTTACCAACATTTGATCTTCCAATAAATGCATATTCAGGTAAAAATTCATTGGGGCACTTAGCAACTGAAGTGTTACTGATTACAAACGTAGCTGACTTAATTTTCATAATGAAAATTGTTTAGAGCTTTTCTTTTGTTAACCAACTATCGAGTAGTGTGTTGAATGTATCAGGGTGCTCCATCATTGGGGCATGTCCACATTTATCAATCCAGTATAAACTTGAATTTGGTAAGAGTTTGTCAAACTCTTCGGCTACTTCTGGTGGTGTAACGGTATCATTTTTTCCCCAAATTAATCCAGCAGGCATCTTCATGTCTGGCAAATCTTTAGACATATTATGTCTTATGGCACTCTTGGCGATGGCTAAGGTTCTAATAAGTTTATTCCGGTCATTAATCGATTCGTAAACATCATCAATAATCTCTTTAGTTGCTATTGAAGGATCATAAAATACATCTTGAGCTTTTTTCTTTACATATTCATAATCTCCACGCTTAGGGTAACTCTCGCCCATTGAATTTTCATACAATCCAGAGCTGCCCGTAAGCACAATTCCTGCAACATTATCTGGATAATGTTTTGTATAATACAATGCTATATGGCCGCCTAAAGAATTACCAAGAAGTATATAATCTTCTAATTCTTTGAATAGTGTAAACTCTCTAATAAATTTAGCTAAGCTTTTCACATTGGTCTTGAGTAGAGGCAAAGAATAAATAGGAAGCTCGGGCATTAAAACTTGATATCCTTTACTTGAAAAATAATCAAAGACACCATCAAAATTACTTAGATTTCCCATCAGTCCATGCAAGATGATGATGGGCCTTCCTTCACCAGATTCTAAGTAATTGAATTTCCCTTCTTTTTTGTAGTTGTCACCCATTAAATGTTTCGTCGGTTTATAGCTAGTTGCAAAAGTAACTATTTTGGTTCAAAGTACAGATTTTCTTCAAGATTCGAAAACCTTTTCCTTATAAAGAGTTTTGGGTTGTTGTAAATATTTGATATACAGCACAATATTTTAAAAAATAGAAAGTTATCAACAAAGTGGTAAAAAATGGTAAAAAGTGGTAAAATTCTGTATATTTGTCACTATATCTGCAAAAACTAGTAACTGAGTGGTAAGTCTAATTGGTACATATGAGTGTAAGGCCGACGTCAAGGGACGTCTTTTAGTGCCTTCGCCTATTAAGAAACAATTAGCTACTGTTTTGAATGAAGGCTTTGTTTTAAAACGAGCAGTATTTCAACCTTGTTTGGAGTTGTATCCTATGAGTGAATGGAATGCAATGATGCAGAAGGTGAATAAGCTCAATCGATTTGTTAAGAAGAATAATGATTTCATCCGTCGTTTTACGGCAGGTGTAAAAGTGGTTGAGCTTGATGGAGCAGGTAGATTACTTATTCCTAAAGACCTACATTCTTTTGCTGGTATTTCAAAAGAAGTAGTGCTTACAGCAGTTGGTAATATTGTTGAGGTTTGGGATAAGCAGCGTTACGAAAAGGCAATTGATGATGCTACCGTTGATTTTGCTGAATTAGCAGAAGAAGTAATGGGCGGTGAAAATATGATGGACGATGAGTTATCATAGTCCGGTTTTGCTCTTTGAAAGTGTTGATGGTTTAGCTATTGATCCAGGTGGAGTTTATGTAGATGTAACATTTGGAGGGGGAGGTCACTCTCGTGAAATTTTAAACCGATTGGGTGAAGATGGAAGACTGTTCGCTTTTGATCAGGACGAAGATGCCTTACAGAATTCGATTGATGATGATCGATTTACACTAATTGGTGAGAATTTTCGCTATATCAAACGATTTTTAAGATTCCATGGTGTTAAAAAGGTAGATGGTATACTCGCTGATTTAGGAGTTTCATCACATCAATTTGATGTGGCCGAACGCGGATTTTCAATCAGATTTGACGCAAAACTCGATATGAGAATGAATCAACAGGGTGAGGTCACGGCGTTTCATATTATAAATGAATATGAAGAAGAGAAGCTAGGGAATATTCTCTTCCAGTTTGGAGAATTAAGAAATGCAAAGGCTATTGCAAATGCAATTGTAAAAGCTCGACAAGAAGGTGAGATAACGTCAAGTTTTGACCTAAAAAAGGCTTTGCAACGTTTCCTTCCAAAAAGTAAAGAGCATAAAATTTTAGCGCAGATATTTCAAGCAGTTCGAATAGAGGTAAATGAAGAACTAGAGGCTTTGAAAGCGTTTTTGCAACAAACAATTGAAATATTGAATCCTGGTGGGAAATTAAGTGTGATTTCATATCATTCTTTAGAAGATAGATTGGTAAAGCGTTTTATGCGCAGTGGATTATTTGAAGGCGAACCCGAAAAAGATTTTTTTGGGAATGTAAACCTTCCCTTTAAAAAAGGAAAACTCATAACGCCATCCGCGAAAGAAATAAAAGAAAATAATAGAGCGCGTAGCGCGAAATTAAGAATTGCAACAAAGTTATAATGGCCAAATTTAAGCAGACAATCTACAATGTTTTAAAAGGGAAATTCCTAGTAGATGAAGATGCTCATAAAAACTGGACCATGCTCATCTTTTTGGCAACCTTAGCTCTGATTATGATAGCCAGCGCACATAGTGTTGATAATAAGGTTCAGAAAATTGCAACACTCAATAAGAAAAAACGTGAATTACGCTCTGAGTTTGTCGCCACTCGGTCAGAGCTAATGAAGCTCAAAATGGAGTCTTCAATTACCAAAAGACTGGCAGAAAAGGGGTTGTTTATTTCAGAAAATCCCCCTAAAAAAATTAAAGTAAATCAATAAAAAATAATTGGCAACAGAAAAAAAGAACATACTTAATAAATTATACCTACTAACCGGATGTATGTTTTTGTTTGCTTTGGCAATAACCTATAAACTGGTTGATATTCAATTTTTTAAAGGTGAATTTTATCGTGATCAAGCGGAGAAAGGCACTATTAAGAATTTTGAGATTCCTGCAAACCGCGGTAATGTTTATACTGCAGATGGTAGTCTATTGGCTACATCCGTTTCAAAATTTGATATCAGAATGGATGCGGTAACAATATCGCCTGAGAATTTTGAAGATGGAATCAAGGGATTGAGTAGAGCGTTGTCAAAAATGCTTGGAAATACACCAGGAGCCTGGGAGTCAAAAATTAGACAAGCCAGAAAAGTTAAGAATAGATATTTATTTATAACACGCAATCTTAGTTATAATGAATATCAACAAATCAAGAAATTTCCAATTTTCAATTTAGGGACCTATAAAGGAGGTTTAATTGCTGAACAACGAACAGTCCGCGAGCATCCCATTGGGAAAATTGCTGAGCGATATGTTGGATATGATGACTATCGTGGTCGTGTAGGAATAGAAGGCAACTTTCGTAATTATTTAAAAGGCAAAAATGGGAATCGACTTAAACAAAAGATTGCTAAAGGACAATGGAAACCCCTTAACGACAACAATGAAGTTGAACCCATTGATGGTAAAGATGTTTACACTACAATAGATCTTAACATTCAAGATATTGCACACCACACCTTATTAGAGCAACTTGAAAAATATGCAGCAGATCATGGAACCGTAGTTGTAATGGAAACGAAGTCGGGCGAAGTGAAAGCCATTTCAAATCTTGGAAGAAATAAAGAAGGGAAATATTATGAGCGTTTAAATCATGCCGTAGGTGAATCTCACGAGCCTGGATCAACCTTTAAGTTGATGAGCATAATTGTTGCTTTAGAAGATAAGGTTATTGATACCGGAGCTGTAATTGATACCGAAAATGGAACACTCAAGATTTATGATAGAACCGTTCGTGACTCGCGAAGAGGAGGGTATGGTAAAGTTTCTGCAGCGCGTGCATTTGAGGTTTCTTCAAATGTAGGGATTGTTAAGATTATTGAAGAGAACTATAAAAACAATCCTAAAAAATTTATTCACGGACTCCAACGTATGAACATAGGAGATAAACTTGATGTTCCAATTAAAGGAGAAGGAGCACCTTTTATCCCGAATCCAGAAGATAAAAAAGGATGGTATGGTACTTCATTAGCATGGATGACACATGGTTATGGTGTAGAGATTACTCCTTTACAAACATTGGCTTTTTACAATGCTATTGCCAATAATGGCGAAATGGTGAAACCGAGATTTATTAAAGAGGTTCGATCTCAGAATAAAATTATTGAACGTTTTGAACGAGAAATTATTAACCCAAAAGTATGCTCTCAAGAAACCATCAATAAAGTAAAAGTAATGATGGAAAATGTAGTACGTCGAGGCACTGCAGAGAATATTTACGATAAAAATTATTCTATGGCGGGCAAAACAGGTACTTGTCAAGCAGAATATTGGACCGGAAATACTCAGTATATATCTTCTTTTGTAGGATACTTCCCTGCTGATAATCCCAAATATTCATGTATTGTGGTTATTCATAAACCTGATAAGAAAATTGGGTATTACGGTAATGTAGTAGCGGCACCGGTCTTTAAAAAAATTGCACAGAAAATCTATACAGATACACCGCTACTTGAAGAAATTAATAAAACAAACTTCAACTATCAGCTGGTTCATGAAAACTTTGAAGGTTATAATGAAAAAGCAGTTAAAGAATATGCTACAATGCCAAACTTAAAAAATATGCCTGGAATGGACGCTGTTGCACTGCTTGAAAATTTAGGATTTCGAGTAGATTCTGAAGGTACAGGTAAGGTGAAGAAGCAATCAATTAAACCGGGTAGAAAAATAGAAAAAGGATCAATTATTAAACTTAATCTGTCTTAGATATTTGAAAAACTTAAAAGACATATTATTTAAAGTTTCAATCGAGTCAGTATATGGCACTACAGACTTAAATATTGCGTCGATAGATTTTGATTCGAGAAAAGTTAGTGATCAAAGTTTGTTTGTTGCAGTAAAAGGATCTGTAGTTGATGGGCATAGATTTATTGATGATGTAATTTTAAAAGGAGTGAGAGCAGTTATTTGCGAAGATCTTCCATCCAAACGCAGTGATCATACTACCTATATAGTAGTAAATAATGCTAATGAGGCATTAGCTATACTTGCCGCGAACTTTTACGATAACCCGTCGCAAAAATTAAAGTTGATTGGCGTTACAGGCACAAATGGTAAAACAACAATAGCTAGCTTATTGTATAGTCTTTTTAAAAAGGCAGGATACAAAGTTGGATTATTATCAACGGTTAAAGTACTCGTAGACGAGCAGCAATTCCCTGCGACGCACACAACGCCCGATTCAGTTACAATTAACAACTATCTAAATAAAATGATTACCGCTGGGGTAGACTACTGCTTTATGGAAGTGAGTTCTCATGGAATTGATCAAAATAGAACTACTGGTCTAAATTTTATGGGAGGAATTTTCACCAATCTTTCACATGATCATTTAGATTACCATAACACATTTGCAGAATATAGAGATGTGAAAAAGAAATTCTTTGATGATTTGCCAAAATCAGCATTTGCCTTGGTAAATATTGATGATAAGAATGGTAAGATAATGTTGCAAAACACTGAAGCTAAAAAGTTTACGTACGCGCTAAAAACTGTAGCAGACTATAAAGCTAAAATATTAGAAAATCAACTTAATGGCTTACTCTTAAGTATTAATAATAATGAAGTATGGACAAAATTAATTGGAAGCTTTAATGCTTACAATTTACTAGCTATTTATGCTACAGCAGATTTGTTAGAAATAGAACCTATTGAAAATCTTAGGCTATTAAGTGGGCTTGAAAGTGTAAGCGGACGTTTTCAATATCTGATTTCTGATAAAGGAATAACAGCAATTGTTGACTATGCACATACACCAGATGCCTTAAAGAATGTGCTTGAAACGATTAATGCTATTAGAACACATAATGAAAAAGTGATTACTGTTGTTGGATGTGGTGGCGATCGCGATAAAACCAAACGCCCAAAAATGGCTCATATCGCTTCCGAGCTTTCAAGTCAGGCAATTTTCACCTCAGATAACCCTCGGTCAGAAGACCCTCAAGAGATTATCGAAGATATGGAAGCTGGTGTGCAGCCCCAAAATTTCAAAAAAACAATTTCAATAGTAGATAGAAAACAAGCGATTAAAACTGCAGGAAAGCTGGCCGAAGAAGGAGACATTGTTTTAATAGCGGGCAAAGGTCATGAGACCTATCAAGAAATTAATGGTGTAAAAACCGATTTTGATGATTATAAAATAGTTAAAGACATTTTAATAGAATTAGAAAAATAACGCGCTAAACTATATGTTATATTATTTATTTGAATATTTGGAAAAACATTATGAACTAGCTGGAGCCGGATTATTTCAATACATCTCCTTTCGTTCGGCTGCAGCTTTTGTTTTTTCAATTCTTATCTCCACTATTTTTGGCCGTCGCATTATTGACAAATTGAGACGTCTTCAAATAGGTGAATCAGTGCGTGATCTTGGCTTAGAAGGCCAAAAAGAAAAGACAGGTACTCCTACAATGGGTGGTGTCATTATTATTTTGGCAACAGTAATTCCAGTATTGCTTTTTGCAGAATTAAGTAATGTATACATCATCATTTTATTAGTATCAACTCTCTGGATGGGACTCATTGGATTTCTAGACGATTACATAAAAGTCTTTAAAAAGGATAAAGATGGTCTTAAAGGACGGTTTAAGGTTTTAGGTCAAATTGGCTTAGGAATCTTTGTTGGATGTATGCTGCATTTCTCGCCAAGTGTGGTTGTAAAAGAGAAAAAACAATTACCAGCAGAAACTCAGGTGCAATTGCAAACTCAAAACCCATCTGAACTTTTTGAGAAAGAGCAAAAATCGTTTAAAACAACAATTCCATTTGTTAAGAATAATGAATTTGATTATTCCTCTCTGATAAGTTGGATGGGAGAAGGTGTGAAATCGTACAGTTGGATACTTTTCGTTCTTATCGTTGTATTTATCATTACCGGAACCTCAAATGGAGCCAATTTAACGGATGGTATAGACGGGTTGGCAGCAGGTTCTTCTGCAATCATAGTATCTGCATTAGGAATATTCGCATGGGTTTCAGGTAATATAATCTTCTCTAATTATTTAAATGTAATGTACATACCGAATTCAGGTGAAATGACGGTATACATAAGTGCTTTTGTAGGAGGTCTCATCGGATTTTTATGGTATAACACATACCCGGCACAAGTGTTTATGGGAGATACAGGTAGCTTAACAATTGGAGGAATCATTGCGGTATTGGCGATTGCTGTTCGTAAAGAATTCTTATTACCAATTCTGGCAGGAATCTTCTTTGCAGAAACCCTTTCTGTAATGATGCAAGTGAGTTATTTTAAATACACTCGAAAAAAGTATGGAGAAGGTCGCCGCATCTTTTTAATGTCTCCATTACACCATCATTTTCAGAAGAAAGGATATCACGAAAGTAAAATCGTAGCAAGATTCTGGATTATTGGAATCATGCTCGCGGTATTGTCAATAATAACATTGAAAGTGAGGTAAAATGAAGATTGCTGTTTTAGGTGCAGGAGAAAGTGGAGTAGGAACGGCGGTTCTGGCGAAGAAAAAAGGATATGAAGTTTTTGTTTCCGATAAAGGAACAATCGCTGAGAGATATAAAAAAGTTCTTTTACAAAATGATATTGCCTTTGAAGAGGATAAACACTCAGAAACGCAAATTTTTGATGCAGACTTGGTAATGAAAAGTCCAGGTATTCCTGATAAAATTTCACTCGTTCAAGATTTGATTCAAAACAAGATTACGGTAATCTCTGAAATTGAATTTGCGAGTACGTTTACTGATGCTGTTATAGTTGGAGTAACCGGTAGTAATGGTAAAACAACAACAACACTTTTAACACATCACGTGTTAAAAAAAGGAGGATTAAATGTTGGTGTTGCTGGAAATGTTGGAGATAGTTTCGCTATGGAAGTAGCCAATAAGAACCATCAAAGCTATGTGTTAGAGCTCAGCAGTTTTCAATTAGATGGTATTGTTGATTTTCGGCCACATATAGCGATAATCACAAACATATCACCTGATCATTTAGATCGATATGATTATAAGTATGAAAATTATATCGCCTCAAAATTCAGGATTACCATGAATCAAACTGAAGCAGATTATCTCATTTATGATGCTGATGATGAAGCAATATCTAGCTGGTTGAAGAACAACAGAACTAAAGCACAATTATTGCCTTTTTCAATTACTAAAAAACTTGAAAAAGGTGCATATATAGAAGACAATAATATCATAATAACAACTGATTCAAATAAATTAAAAATGGGAATTACTACTTTGGCTTTACAAGGAAAGCATAACACTAAAAATGCAATGGCATCAGCAATGGCTGCTACTTTACTGAATGTAAGAAATGAAACCTTACGCGAAAGTTTAGAGAATTTCGAAAGTATAGAACATCGCTTGGAGCCGGTGCTAAAAATTAATGGTGTACACTATATTAATGATTCAAAGGCAACCAATGTGAATGCTACATTTTACGCTTTAGAAAGCATGAAAACCGATACTGTTTGGATTGTTGGAGGTGTTGATAAAGGAAATGATTATACAGAATTATTGCCTTTGGTTCATGAAAAAGTAAAGGCTATTATTTGCTTAGGAATCGATAATCGCAAAATTCACGAAGCCTTTAATAATATTGTTGATCTTATTGTTGATACACAAGGAGCTGAAGAAGCAGTTAAAGTTGCTTATAAAATTGCTGATAAAGGTGACAATGTGTTGTTGTCTCCTGCATGTGCAAGTTTTGATTTGTTTGAAAATTATGAAGATAGAGGAAGACAATTTAAAGCTGCAGTTAGACAATTATAAATGACTAGAATCCTCAAAAATATTAGAGGTGATCGTACCGTTTGGGCTATAGTTGCACTGCTGGCTATTTTTTCCTTTTTACCAGTATATAGCGCTAGTACCAATTTGGTATACGTGGTAGAAAACGGTACTACGTTTGGACATTTGTTAAAACATGCGATGTTACTCTTAATGGGTTTCTTTATTATTTATGCCACTCATAGAATTCCCTACCGCTATTTTAGCGGTCTCTCTATACTGCTAATTCCAGTAGTTGTGGTGTTATTGATTTATACCTTGGTGCAAGGTCAAACCATTAGCGGTGTAAACGCCAGCAGGTGGATTCGAATTCCTTTTGTTGGAATAGGGTTTCAGACCTCTACTTTAGCAGGAGTAGTTGCAATGATTTATGTCGCCAGATACTTAGCTAGAAATAAAGAAAAAGAAATAACCTTTAAACAAAGTATTTTGAATTTGTGGCTACCGGTAGGTTTAATACTCATGTTAATCCTTCCAGCCAATTTTTCTACAACCGCCATCATTTTTGTTATGATTCTTGGTTTAACATTTCTAGGAGGCTATCCAATTAAATATTTAGCTTCAATTGTAGGTATTGGTGTTGTGGTATTTGCATTATTTATTTTAACAGCAAAAGCTTTTCCTGATGCTTTTGAAGGAAGTCGTATCAATACTTGGGTGAGTAGAATAGAGAACTTTTCTACACCTGATGCAGAAGCTAATTATCAGGCAGAAAAAGCAAAAATAGCGGTTGCTTCCGGAGAAATTTATGGAAAAGGACCAGGAAAAAGTAGTCAAAAGAATTTTTTACCCCAATCGTCATCAGATTTTATATATGCCATTATAGTAGAAGAATATGGTCTTTTAGGGGCACTGCTTTTACTCATTTTATATCTCGGTTTATTATTTAGAATTGTGATTATAGCTACAAAAACGGAGACAATTTTTGGAACACTTTTAGTTTTAGGAGTAGGCGTTCCCATAGTATTTCAGGCATTTATCAATATGGCTGTGGCTGTAGGGCTCTTTCCCGTAACGGGGCAGCCCTTACCATTAATAAGTGCTGGGGGAACTTCTATTTGGATGACCTGCTTCGCTATCGGAATCATATTAAGTGTAAGTGCTAATAGAGAAGTTGATCTAAAAAAGAAGTTAAACGATGAAGAGAACCCACTAAATATTTTACATGAAGCAATCGGTTAATATATTGATTAGTGGAGGAGGTACAGGAGGACATATTTATCCTGCAATTAGCATTGCCAATGAATTAAAAGAACGCTATGCTAATGCTAATTTTTTGTTCGTTGGAGCTAGTGACCGTATGGAAATGGAAAAAGTACCACAAGCTGGTTATGAAATAAAAGGATTATGGATTTCGGGAATTCAACGTAAACTAACATTTAAGAATCTACTTTTTCCTTTTAAGTTGATAAGTAGCCTTTGGAAAGCTAGTGGAATCATTAAAAGATTTAAACCAGATGTGGTAATTGGTACTGGTGGATTCGCCTCGGGTCCAACATTACAAATGGCTAATAGAAAAGGAATTCCCACATTGGTACAAGAGCAAAATTCATATCCTGGAATTACAAATAAAATATTAGCGAAAAAAGCAAATACTATTTGTGTAGCTTATGATGGGTTAGAGCGATTTTTTCCAAAAGATAAGATTATTAAAACAGGTAATCCGGTTCGTCAAGATTTATTGAATATAACAAACAAAAAAAAAGAAGCACAAACATTTTTTGGAGTAAAACCCGATAGAAAAACAGTGTTGATTTTAGGAGGAAGCTTAGGAGCGAGAGCAATTAATCAGTTAATCGAAAAAGAGCTCAATTGGCTTCAAGAAAATCAAGTTCAGCTTATTTGGCAAACGGGTAAATTATATATAGATGATTATAAAAAGTATGATAACAGGAGCGATGTTCAAACTCATGCTTTTTTAAATAGAATGGATTTGGCCTATGCAGCAGCTGATATAATTATTAGTCGTGCAGGGGCCGGATCAATATCAGAATTGTGCATCATTGGTAAGCCAGTGATTTTTATTCCATCACCTAATGTAGCCGAAGATCATCAAACGAAAAATGCAATGGCGGTGGTTGATAAAGGTGCAGCTTTGTTAATACAAGAATCACAATTAGAAGACTTTCAAAAAACGATCGATCAATTACTAGGTTGTTCTGAACAACGAGAGTTATTAAGTAAAAATATTAAGCAGTTGGCGCTACCAAATGCTACTAAAGATATTGTTAACGAAATTGAAAAGTTGATTAATTGAATTTAAAGGAAATACATAATATTTATTTCATTGGCATCGGAGGAATCGGAATGAGTGCTCTAGCAAGATATTTTCATGCAAATGGTGTGAATGTATCTGGCTATGATAAGGTGCATTCTATGACAACAAAAGCATTAGAAGAATTAAAAATTCAAATAAATTATCAAGATGAGACTTCCGCTATTGGGAAGGCTATTTTAGATAATCAACGAACGCTGGTTGTTTATACTCCGGCGATACCAAAAGACCATAAACAGTTTAATTATTTTAAGACGAACGGATTTAAAATTTTTAAGCGCTCAGAAATCTTAGGTGAGATTACAAAAAGTACTTTTTGCTTTGCAGTAGCCGGAACACATGGTAAAACAACTACATCAACGATTTTAGGACATATTTTAACGGAATGTGGAATTAATGCAACCTCCTTTTTAGGAGGAATTTCAGAAAACTATAACTCTAATTTGATTCTTGGCGGAGATGAAATTAGTGTAGTTGAAGCAGATGAATTCGATCGATCATTTTTAAAACTTTCACCAGATATAGCCTGTATCACTTCAATGGACGCTGATCATTTAGATATCTATGGTGAAGCAGACGAATTACAACAATCTTTTAAAGATTTTGCAGCTAAAGTTTCTGATAAGTTATTTGTGAAGAAAGGACTGCCAATTAATGGGATTACCTATGGAATAGATGAAGGAGCCGATTATGATGCTAGAGATGTTGAAATTGTGAACGGAACCTATGTTTTTGATGTTAAAACGCCCTCAGAAATAATAGAAAATATACAACTGAATCTTTCAGGAAAACATAATGTGCTAAATACTGTGGTTGCTTTGGCAATGGCGCATAGCTATGGAGTGTCGCTTGCGTCCATTGCCAAAGCTTTAAAAACGTTTAAAGGCGTGCAACGCAGATTTACTTACAAAATTAAGACCGATGACTTGGTTTTAATTGATGATTATGCACATCACCCAACTGAAATCAACGCAATTGCAACTACCGTACATGAATTATACCCTCAAAGAAAAATATTGGCTGTTTTCCAGCCTCATTTATTTAGCAGAACTCAAGATTTTGCCGAAGACTTTGCAGAAAGCTTATCAAAATTTGATGCATTATTATTATTAGATATTTATCCTGCAAGAGAACTTCCAATTGAAGGAGTAACCTCTAATTGGTTATTAGAGAAAATTCAACTCGAAGAAAAAAAAGTGGTTCAAAAACATGTACTGTTTAGTGAAATTTTAAATGTTAACGCCAACGTGATCGTAATGTTAGGTGCTGGTGACATAGGCGAATTGGTAAATCCTATTAAAGAAAAATTACTCAATTAGTTAAGATGAGAAAATATATGAAACATATCAAAGCCCTAATGTTTATAGGTGTTTTAGTGTTTGTTTTTGGGTTTACATCTTTGAGAAATGATGAAAAAAAAGTTAGAGATATTGATGTGAAATTTATCAATGGCGACAACCTTTTTATAACTTATGAAACGGTTAATAAATTGTTAATACAAAATTATGGAACCCTTAAAAGTCAGCCAAAAGAAACTATAATTTTGAGCAGTTTGGAGTCAATTCTGCAATCGAATGAAATGATTGAAGAAGCTGATGTTTTCTTAACGGTCGATGGAAAACTATGTGTTTCTTTAAAACAAAGGACGCCCATTGCTAGGGTTAATGATGAAGGAATAGCTTATTATATTGATAGTAAGGGCGGTAAAATGCCTCTTTCGTCAAATTACTCAGCAAGAGTGCCGATAATAAGCGGTGTTAAAGGAACAAACCTTACAGAGGTTTATAGGCTCGCTAAACGAATTTATAATGACAAGTTTTTGCATGAACAAATTATTGGTATTGAGCAAGGGCCTAAAGAGGAGTTTGTTTTAAAAACGCGTGTAGGAGGTCAAAGAATCGAATTAGGAAGACTGAATAAGTTAGATACTAAAATTAAAAAGCTAAAAGCTTTTTATCAAAAGAAACTAAAAGATCAAACATTAGATAATTACCAAACGATTAACCTGGTTTATGACAATCAGGTTGTATGCACAAAAAAGTAATTTATGGAACACGAAAACATAGCGGTTGGTTTAGATATCGGTACAACTAAAATTGTAGCGATGATCGGTAAGACCAATGAATACGGTAAAATCGAGATGTTGGGAATGGGAAAGGCTAAGAGTTTAGGTGTTCACAGAGGTGTGGTGAACAACATTACACAAACTATCCAGTCGATTCAGCAAGCCGTTGAAGAAGCTGAAAGTGTTTCTGGGGATAAGATAAAAGATGTAGTAGTTGGTATTGCTGGGCAACATATCCGTAGCCTTCACCATAGTGATTATATTACAAGACCTAATTCCGAGAAAGTAATTGATGAAGCCGATATTGAAAAATTAATCAATCAGGTTCATAAACTTGTAATGTTACCCGGAGAAGAGATAATTCACGTATTACCGCAAGATTATAAAGTTGATGGTCAAGGTGAAATTAAAGAACCTATTGGCATGTATGGAGGGAGACTTGAAGCAAATTTCCATGTGGTGGTTGGTCAAGTATCTTCTATAAGAAATATTGGCAGATGTATTAAAAGTGCCGGATTAGAGTTGGCAAATATTACGCTAGAACCATTGGCTTCTGCAGATGCAGTTTTAAGTCAAGAAGAAAAAGAAGCAGGAGTAGCTTTAATTGATATAGGGGGGGGGACAACCGATTTAGCCATATTTAAAGATGGTATTATTCGTCATACAGCAGTGATTCCGTTTGGTGGAAATGTAATTACAGAAGATATTAAAGAAGGTTGCTCAATAATTGAAAAGCAAGCAGAACTTCTGAAGACCAAATTTGGCTCGGCTTGGCCCGGAGAGAATAAAGAAAATGAAATCGTATCAATTCCCGGATTAAGAGGTAGAGAACCAAAAGAGATCACTCTTAAGAATTTATCTAAAATCATTCATGCCCGTGTAGTTGAAATTATAGAGCAAATATATCTTGAGGTCAAAAATTATGGCCATGAAGAGAGTAAGAAGAAATTAATTGCTGGTATTGTGTTAACAGGAGGTGGGGCTGAACTAAAGCACATTAAGCAATTGGTTGAATATATAACTGGTATGGACACAAGAATAGGCTACCCTAACGAGCATATATCAGGGAGCTCAGATATTGATATGTCTAGCCCTTCATTTGCTACCGCAGTTGGTCTGTTAATGAAAGGCTTAAATCAAAAGACTAAGAAAGTTCAAGAACAAACAGTATCAGAAGCAGAAGGAACAGAATACCAAGCAAAACCTAAAATGCAAATGGGTGATAAGAAGTCAATTTTTGAAAAATGGGCTGATAAGTTCAGAGAATTTTTAGACAATGCCGAATAAATAAAAAAAACTAAAACAAAAAAGCAATCCCAAAATCAAAAGATATGAGCAAAGAATTTAAGAATCTTTCGTTCGATTTACCAAAAAATCAGTCTAATGTCATTAAGGTGATCGGCGTAGGTGGTGGAGGTAGTAATGCCGTTAACCATATGTGCCAGAAAGGAATTAAAGGTGTAGACTTTGTAGTTTGTAATACTGATGCACAAGCTTTACAAAATAGCCCGGTGCCAACAAGAATTCAACTAGGAGTCACATTAACCGAAGGACTTGGAGCAGGAGCAAATCCTGAGGTTGGAGAACAGGCAGCTATTGAGAGTATTGATGACATTAAAAAAATGTTTGGTACCGCAACCAAAATGGTATTTATTACAGTAGGAATGGGCGGTGGTACTGGTACGGGAGCAGCACCGATTATTGCGAAGGTAGCAAAAGAAATGGATCTGTTAACAGTTGGGATTGTAACAATACCATTTTCTTTTGAAGGTAAAATGCGAAATGAACAAGCTCAAAAAGGGATTGCCAAACTACGAGAGCATATAGACTCTTTAGTAGTAATAAATAATAATAAATTAAGAGAGGTTTATGGTAATTTAGGCTTTAAAGCTGGGTTCTCTAAGGCTGATGAAGTATTGTCAACTGCGGCATCGGGTATTGCCGAAGTAATTACCCATCATTATACTCAGAACATAGACCTTAAAGATGCTAAAACCGTATTAGCAAATAGTGGAACCGCTATTATGGGATCTGCAACAGCTTCTGGAAGCAATCGTGCGCAGGAAGCGATTACAAATGCATTAGATTCCCCATTATTAAATGATAATAGAATAACAGGAGCTCAGAATGTATTATTATTGATTGTTTCTGGAACTACAGAGATTACAATTGATGAGATTGGTGAAATTAATGATTATATACAAAGTGAAGCTAAGAGTAATGTAGATATTATTATGGGAGTCGGTGAAGATGAAACTCTTGGAGAAGCCATTGCTGTTACCGTTATTGCTACGGGATTTAACATCGAACAGCAAATGGAAATCAGTGCAACCGAATCTAAAAAGATAGTACATAATTTAGGTGAAGATTCACCAATGTTTAAACCTGCATTTATACAAAAGCAAAAAGAAAGTGAGCAAGAGAAAGTTGTAAAATATACACTTGAAGAAGTTGAAGATAAAGTAGAAGAACCTTTAAGTAATTTGATTCCAACTACCGAACTTATCAAAAATATTGATGTGATCTATGAGGAGGTGCAAGTAGAAAATATCGATGATTTTGTGATTACACCGGTTACACAAAATACTCAGGTTGAACAAGATGATTTTGTAGAAGAAGAAAAACAAGTTACGTTAACTTTTGACCTTCCTTTAAACCCTAAAAAAGAAATAGTAAAAGAAGAAAAAGAAGTAACCACGCATGATTTAATCGCTAAAATTGATGATATTAAAGTGGTTGGTGCAGAAGTTGTACAACCAGAACGTACGCCTGACGGAAAGATTAAATATGGGCTTGAAGATTTTATGGAGAAAGAGTCTAAGGTTGTTAATGAGGCTGCAAATAAGGCGCTGGAAGATGAAGAATTACGTTTTGATGTTCGTGTTGAGAAAGGTTCGGATAAATCAAGTGTGGTGGTTAATGATGATGAAGCATCACCTTTAAACTTAACAATTGCTGAATTACAAAAGAAAGCAGACGAGAGAAGACAAAAAATGAAAGAATTCAATTATAAATTTACGAATAGATTAAACCAAAATATAGATGAAATTGAAAACCAGCCTGCATACAAACGTATGGGAGTTGATCTTGAAGATGTAGAACCATCTTCAGAAGTTTCATCATCAAATCAATCTAGAACTACGTTAGATATTGATGATAACAACGATATTCAATTACGATCAAATAATTCATTTTTACATGATAATGTAGATTAATCTTACTATTTAGTTTTTGTTTGTTGAGAAAAACCCAAACTTCCCCTTTTAAGTTTGGGTTTTTTGTATGTTAAAATTACTTCTTAAACCATTTTCAAGGGAGAGGCTTTTTGTTATCTTTGTGTGCTTAAAATTTGTCAGTATGAGTTTACAACAAGAAGTAATGTCAAAGTTAAAGGAAGCTATGAAAGCCAAAGATTCAGTAGCTTTAGAAGCCTTACGGGCAATTAAATCGGCTATTTTATTGGCTCAAACCGAAAGCGGTGCTGCTAGTGATTTATCAGAAGATCAAGAGTTAAAGCTGTTGCAAAAATTGGTAAAACAACGAAAAGATAGTGCAGCTATATTTTTAGAACAAGAAAGGCAAGATTTAGCACAACCTGAGTTAGATCAGGCGGCAGTAATAGAACAATTTTTACCAGAACCCTTAACTGAAGAGGAAATAGAAAAGGTTGTGGTTGCTACGATTGCTAAGGTAGGAGCAGAGAGTATGAAAGATATGGGTAAAGTAATGGGGATTGTTTCCAAAGAATTAGCCGGGCAAGCTGATGGTAAGACCATTTCAACAATTGTTAAAAAGAATTTAATGTAAGTCATTCTAAAATCTAATAAGAATTGGCCCCGTAGTTCAACTGAATAGAATATCAGATTTCGGCTCTGAGGGTTGCAGGTTTGAATCCTGCCGGGGTCACATAAAATAAACCTGCAAAAGCTGCAGGTTTTTTTACTTAAAAAAAATAAGTTCACATCTTTGTTTTATACGATTAAAATGGCCTGTGTTAGAAGGGTGATAAATGATGTCGATTAAGATACTTAAATGATATTCTATTAATAATTTGTATTATTGTAAGGAAGCAAATTGACTATTTACAATTATAATTGTTGTCATTTAAAAAAATAATTACTGTTTTTATAAGTTTTGTTTGTGCTTGCACTATTGCACAAGAGCTCCCTCCTATACAAAATTTTACTCCGGTTGACTACAACGCTCAGAACCAGAATTGGGCCATTACTCAATCATCTGACAAGTTAATTTATGCTGCCAATAACGAAGGGCTTCTTGAATATAATGGAGCAAATTACTTGTTGTATCCTTCTCCTAATGAAACTATAATGAGATCGGTAGTTTCAATTGATAATAAGATTTATACGGGCTGCTATATGGAGTTCGGATATTGGCAAAAGAATAATTTAGGGACACTAGAATATATTTCCTTATCGAAGAAGATAGGCATCCCATTATTACAAGATGAAGAGTTTTGGGAAATAATTGGAATCGATGATTGGGTAATTTTTCAATCTTTAAATAGAATCTATATTTACAATATAAAGGATGATACAGCGAACATAATAGACTCTAAAGAGACTATAGTTAAGATGTACAAAGTTAATGAGAGTGTCTATTTTCAGAGAATCAATCAAGGAATCTATAAAATTGTTAATGGTAGGGATGTTCTTTTTTTAGATGATCAAGTTGTTAGGGATGATGAAGTGATAAATATTTTTGAATTAGATAGTAAATTCTACATTCTAACACGTAACAAGGGAATTTATAACATTGAGAATGGTGCCTTAAAAAAGTGGGATGCTCCAATTAATGATCAATTAGGTAACATTAGTGTTTATGATGCCATTCAATTAAAGAATAATGATTTTGCAATAGGAACAATATCTAATGGATTACTATACTTTAACAATGAGGGCAGATTAGTATATAATATCAATCAAGGCAACGGTCTATTTAATAATACGGTGTTATCAATTTTTGAAGATAACGATAGTAATATTTGGCTAGCACTTGATGACGGGATAAGTTTTATTAATGTTGATTCACCTATAAAGACTTATAGAGATCAAAAAGGTATTATAGGCAGTGTATATACTTCCGCTATTTATAATAACAACTTGTTTTTAGGTACAAACCAAGGTTTATTCTATAAAGGCCTAAATAAAAATGAGCAATTTAAACTTATTGATGGGCTTCAAGGACAAGTATGGAGTCTTAATGTAATTAATAATCAATTGTTTTGTGGGCACCATAAAGGAACCTTTATTGTTAGGAAAAATATAGCTGAGAAAATTTCTAACATTCCTGGAACCTGGAAAGTAGCTGAATTGAATGGCACGTCTAATCTATTAATTCAAGGTAACTATGACGGATTATATGTTTTAGAAAAATTAAATACCTCTTGGAAACTGAGAAATAAGATAAGTGGGTTTAATAATTCGGCAAGATATTTCGAAGTCTTGAAAGATTTAGTTTTCGTGAATCACGAGTATCAAGGAGTTTTTAAACTTAAAATTGATGATTCTTTGACTAAAGCTATTAGTATAGTTGAAGATACTATATTGAAAGGAGCAAACTCGGGAATCACAAAATATAATGATGAGATTTTATATGCCTATAAGAAGGGAATTTTTAAGTATAATGATAAAGACAGAATTTTTATAAAAGATAGCCTTTTGAGCAGTATTTATAATGATAATGAATATACATCTGGCAGTCTTCTTATTGATAATGTTAATGACGGATTTTGGGTTTTTACTAAGTCAAATTTAACTTTTGTATCTCCGGGTGAATTGGCAAGTACACCTAAATTAAAAAAAATACCACTAACAAGCGATGAACGTAATAATGTAGTTGAGTATGAGAATATTATTAATTCTAATGATCAAGATGAATATATTATCGGGACGAGCTCAGGATATATAAAAATTGAATCAGATAAAGTAGAAGTTAGTAGCTTTAATATATTTATCAATAAAGTTGAAAATGGTATTAATAAAAGTCATAGCATAGTAGAGAACCTCATAGTTAAAACTCAAAAAGGGAACTTTAAAAGCGATGAAAAAAACTTAAGAATTTCTTATTATACCCCAAAATATAACAAATATTTAAAGCCAAATTATCAGTTTCAACTATTAGGTCTTTATGATGAATGGAGTGAATGGAATAATGAGCCCACGGTATTTTTTGAAAACTTACCATCTGGCGACTATACATTTAATGTTAGAGCTAAAATAGGTAACAGACTATCTGAAAATATTGCTACTTACAATTTTAAAGTTGAAAAGGCCTGGTATATATCAAACTTGATGTTGGCAATTTATGGTTTAGCGATTTTATTATTTTCTATTTTTATGCATAATATTTATAAAAGTTATTACAAGAAAAAAGAAGAGAAGCTTATAGAAAAGAATAAAAAAGAAATGGAACTGATAAAAGTTCAAAATGAAAAAGAAATTATTAAGTATAAAAACGAAAAGCTTCGAAAAGATTTTAGAGAAAAAAGCAATGAGTTGGCTGCTTCTACTATGAGTATAGTTAAAAAGAATGAATTGCTAGCTCAAATTAAAGAACAGTTAATTAAGATTAAAGAAAAAGAAACTGTAAGACCAGTTATAGATGTAATAGATAGAAGTCTTAACCATAAAGAAAACTGGGAATTCTTCAAAGAAGCATTTGATAATGCAGACAGAAAGTTTTTTAAGAAACTCAAAAAACTCCATCCTAATCTTTCACCAAATGATTTAAAATTATGCGCCTATTTGCGCCTCAATTTATCTTCAAAAGAAATAGCACCAATGTTCAATATTTCTGCAAGAAGCGTCGAAATTAAGAGGTATAGGTTGAGAAAAAAAATGAACCTATCTAGCGATAAAAACCTTACAGATTATATAATTAGCATGTAATTACCTCTACAAATGAGATTTTTACCACAACATTACCACAACATTGACTCTTAACTTAACTTGTTGGGTTATTTTTTTTCAAAAGTATAAACATTGTATTTCGTACGTATATATGGTGAGAATGTGCTAAAAAAGCATATAAATTTTTCCTATGTATATTATTTGTAGTGGTCTTTTTTATGGATTTAGCAATTATTCAGGATAATTTTATTTCCTCATTAACAAAGCACCTACAATAAATTAATTTTATTTAGACTCCTCTTAAAGTCCTCAGATTAAAATCAATTTTCAGTTTAAGGTGTTTTTAGACTCAATAATGAAGAACTAAAAACTAAGTACAATGAAAAAAAATCTTCTAAGTGTTCTTTTAATCTTAATTACGATTACTGCTTTTTCTCAAGCAAACAAAGTTAAAATAGAAAAGAACTCTGATGGAATGAAACTCGTAGTTGACGGGAAGGATTTCATGATTAACGGTATGAACTGGGATTATGTTCCTATTGGTACCGATGTAACTAATGCGAATTTTTATGAGCAACCAGACGAAGTTATTATGGCTGGTTTAGATCATGAAATGGGACTCCTAAAGAATATGAACGTCAATGTTGTTAGACAGTATGTAGGTGTACCAAAAAAATGGGTAACATATATATATGAAAAGTATGGAGTCTACACATTGCTTAATCACCAATTTGGGCGTTACGGATTAACTATTGATGGTGTTTGGACACCAGTAACAGATTATTCCAATGCTAGAACTCAGGAGATTTTGGTCTCCGAAATGATTCAGTTGGTTAAAGATTACAAAGACACACCAGGTATCTTAATGTACATGATGGGTAATGAGAATAACTATGGGCTTTTTTGGCAGGGCGCAGAAACAGAAGATTTTCCAGAAGGTGAAGAACAAAAGCAAGCTGTAGGAGAACGAAGAGGAAGACCAATGTATAGGTTGATGAATGAAGTAGCTGTGAAAATGAAAGAGTTAGACCCTAATCACCCAGTTGCGATATGTAATGGTGATGTGCTATTCATTGACATTATTGCAGAAGAATGTAAAGATGTAGATGTTTACGGAGCTAATACATATAGAGGTGAATCTTTTGGAGATTTCTTTCAAGTTGTAAAAGACAAGCTAGATATGGCTTTAATGTTTACTGAATTTGGAGCTGATGCTTACAATGCATTAGCAGATAAAGAAGACCAATACTGGCAAGCACATTATAATTTATTGAATTGGGAAGAGATTTATGAAAACGCCGCCGGATTAGGGAAGGTTGGAAATTCAATAGGTGGTTTTACATTTCAATTTAGTGACGGCTGGTGGAAACTAGGTTTCGATAAAAGAGAAGATGCCGATACGCATGAAACTGGAGCTTCATGGAGCAACGGAGGTTATTATCATGATACCAAAGATGGTTCTAATAATATGAATGAAGAGTGGTTTGGTATATGTGCCAAAGGACCAACAGATATACGTGGCTTATATGAATTATATCCTCGAGCTTCATATTATACATTAAAAGAAGCGCACAAATTAAATCCTTATCAAGATGGTATCACACTAGACTATATTGACCATTATTTTGATAATATTAATATAATGGACGCTGTTCTAAGGGCAAGGGGAGATAAAGCTTCTTTAGATGCAAAAAGTGGTAGCGGCGCGGTAATCCGGCTAAGCCAATTAAGAGCTGAAATGACAGGTTTCTACACTGGTGGGAAGTTATTGACTACCCCAGAGACTGCAAACCCTGATGAGAATGTCTTTCCTGATGAAACAGGTTTTGATCATATGCAGTCTTTTTATGTTGGTGTTGAAGGGAATCCAGCACCTGGAGTAAAAGCCAATGTGAATTTTAATATTTTAGGAAACGTTGCAGAGAACCCAATTGATCAAATTTTCTATGAAGATGTTGGTAGACCGGTAAGTGCACAGGGAGCAGAAGCCAATGGTGGAGAAACAATAGCTATTAACGACCCAAATAGAATTAGATTATACCAGGCTGAGTTTGAGTGGAAAAATAAACTAGCAGATATTAAATGGTTTTATAGAACGGGCCATTATCACTGGGGTTACGAAGGAGACTTCTTTGGATTATACCCTGAAGCGAATTATGGACCTAACCTAGATATTTATAAAGGAGAAATACAAGGTACTGAAGTGCATGGTAAAGGTAAGTTAAAAGGATTGGCCGCTGCATTTGGTCGCCAATTATGGTGGGGAGCGAATCCAACAGCTTTACTTAAATATCACAAAGAAATACATGGTTTTGAGGTCACTGGGATCTACCATAGAGATTTTGAACAGGATATAGAACTTGATGCAAACGGGAATCGGGTAATAGACCCAAATTTGGTTAGAAGCCGTGTGATTCCTGCCTGGCCTATTGAGCGTGCTACGGTTGTTGTAGAAAAAGAGTTTGGCGATTTTGGCTTTACTGTTGGAGGTATTTGGGGCGGTAGTCCATTAAATGGTATTAGCTATCAAGATGTAAGAGGTGAGCAAGGTAATTATATTGTGTATCAAGATAGAATTAATTCAGACGATAATTGGGGTGCCAAGGCAAAAATTACCTATTCTAAAGGTAAGTTTAATTGGTATGCCTTAGGAGCTACTGCAGGGTTGGTAGCAAATGGCGGAGTAGACCAAACACAAAATTTTTCTGGATGGAAATTAAAAGATAATGGAAGTGGAAACCAAAATAGTTTCTTAACTGGTTTTACCTATACTATTGGAGATTTACAGATTGCCCCTAACTTTCTATGGCAAGAGCCTTTAGTAAAACCAATACCATTAGATGCCACAGGTCCTGCTGCACCAAGAAATTTTATTAACGATCCGTTTGTCGTAAGAGCAAATCGTAAAACCACGGCAGGAGAGATTATATTGACTTTTGACCCTACGCCAGGTTCATGGTTTTATGCATGGGATAATGACCGAGTTGAAGATGCAAAATTTGCCTTTAACCTTGGTTATGTATATCGTCATTTTCCAACGGCTCAAGATACACATGTTGGTTTTAATGCCGACGGAAGCTTTTTGATTTTTCCTAATTCTGCTCCTGCAAAGGATCTATGGGAGGTTCATTCACGTATAGTGTCTAAAATAAGTCCTGAGTTTAAGATCATTGCTAATTTATATGGAGGTAATGCACAGGCACTTGGTAGTGATCCACGTACTATTGAAAGGTTTGGTATAGATGCTAAATCGATTTATAAAAATTGGCAATTTCAAGGAATGTTTAGAGTAAATGATTGGGGGCCTTATGATTACCATCGTGATTTTAACCTAACCTTTCCATTACAAATGTCATTAGACATCTCTACAACTATTGGCAAACCAGATTGGTTTATTTTACCTGATACTAGAATTGGTATTCGCGGTACGTGGCGTTCACTAGACCAATACTCCCCGAGATATTTACCAACTCAGGTTGCTCCAAACACATTCCCTCCTGCGCCTATCTTAAGCCCTGTAGGTTTTGATGATGGACAAGAGTGGGAGATAAGAACATACATACATATTAATCTTGGAAAATAATAACGTCATGAAAATGAAGAATAAAAAATATTTCAGTTCTATAAGCATCTTAATGGCTATAGTTTGTATTTCACTGGTAAGTTGTGAAAGAGACCTTTCAGATGAAGCAGTTTTTGCTACATTTCCTCAAGACGGAGACGTTTTTATTGATGGCTTTTCATCAGGATTAAATTATTTTCCTTTCGTAGATGCAGGAGCCGATCCTGAAGCATTTAATGTAGTTTCTGACGATGTGTTTTCGGGTACCTCAGCTATGCGTTTCGACGTTCCTACATTTGGTAATGGATTTGTTGGAGCTGCTTTTAATACTACGGCTAATAGAGATCTTTCAGGATTTGACGCTTTAACATTTTATGCCAAAGCATCTCAAGGAGCAAGCTTAGACGCCATTGGTTTTGGTATTAATGATTCTAATGGTAATAAATATCAAGTTACTTTAAACGGACTTGCAATTAGTACCAACTGGAAAAAATATGTGATTCCAATACCCGACCCTTCAAAGGTTTTTAATGAATCTGGGTTGTTGTGGCTTGCAGAAGGAGCATCTTTCGAAGGAGATGAAGGGGGGTATATATTTTGGCTTGATGAAGTTAAGTTTGAAAAATTAGGTACCGTAGCGCAACCACAGCCGGTTATTTTAAATGGACAAGACGTTGTGCAACAGTCATTTAATGGCAGTGTAATTAATTTAGCTGCTAGTGGTCTTACACAAACATTTAATGTAAGTGGTGAAAACGTAACAGTAAGTACAACACCAGGATACTTTTCATTTGATTCAACAAATCCGAGTGTAGCAACGGTTAATGAGAACGGTATTGTTAATGTTTTAAACCAAGGTACCACAGAAATAACAGCAACTTTGGGTAATGTTTTAGCAAATGGGTCTTTAGAATTAACTTCTGGAGGAGATCTTCCTGAACCTCCGGTGCCATCGCAATCTGCAGAAGATGTTAGATCTATTTATAGTGATTCTTATACTTCAGTTACTAATAGCAACTTCAATCCTGGTTTTGGAGGATCAACAACGCAAACTAGTGAGGCTAATTTAAATGGAAATAATGTACAGATTTATGCCAATAATAATTTTACGGGTATTTTATTTGACAATGCGGTCGATGGATCAGAAATGACTCACCTTCATGTAGATGTGTTTACGCAAACGGCAGGTACTGCTGTAGAAATTCAAATAAGAGATATTGGTGCAAATGGAGAGCTAGAAACTAATGTTTTTAATGGTTTCCCTGACGGAGATGATAAAGATTTTAGGTTTACTGTTGATGGTTTACAAGTAGGTCAATGGACTTCTTTTGAAATTCCATTGGGAGGTGATCTTGCAACTCAAAAGAGCAATTTAGGCGCTCTTATATTGGTTGGAGGCCCAGATTTCATATTAGATAACATTTACTTTTATAAAGAATAGGCTCGAAACATAAAATTTTAAAAAAAAGAAGATGAACAATTTTAAAAATAAAATAAAAGGTAAAGAGTTACTATTTCTTTCTCTCTTAATAATTATGCTGTTTTTCACAACTGGCTGTGAAACAGATGAGAATCAAGAAGTAACTACGTTTACAAACCTGGTTATGTCAGATGAATTTGATGTTGAAGGAGCACCAGATCCTACACTATGGACGTATGATATTGGTAGAGGACCAAATGATGATGGCTGGGGTAATCAAGAGTTACAGTATTATACCGATCGTTCTGAGAACGTAAGGGTAGAAAATGGCTTTTTAATTATTACTGCCATACAGGAATCTTTTGAAGGGGCAAATTATACCTCCGGTCGTTTAATTACTAAAGGAAAATTCGATCAACAATATGGTCGTTTTGAAGCACGAATACGTTTACCTTATGGTCAAGGCATGTGGCCTGCATTTTGGCTGCTGGGCTCTAATATAGACCAAGTAGGTTGGCCTCAATGTGGTGAAATTGACATAATGGAAAATGCGGGAGCAAGACCTACTCAAGTTAGTAGCGCTCTTCATGGTCCTGGTTATAGTGGAGGACAGCCTATTTTTAAAGATTTTGATTTTGAAAATGATCGAGTAGATACCAGGTTTCATATTTATGGTGTTGAATGGAGTCCTGATGAAATAAACTTCTATGTTGATGATAAACTCTATCATACAGCCACTCCTGATGATGTTACAGGAGAATGGGTATTCAACAACAGTCCTTTTTACATGCTATTAAATCTTGCTGTTGGGGGTGTTTTTGATGGGCCTCCTAATGCGGAAACTGTTTTTCCACAAAGTATGATTGTGGACTATGTACGTGTATATCAATAAAATAAACAAGCTTAATTTAACTAATAAAAATAATCATGAAACAATTGATCAAAAAAACTAAGATAATATGGCTTCTAGTCGTTGCAATGTCATTTTTTGGATGTGAAGAAGATGATGATGCCACGCTACCAGAGATTGAAACAAATTTTGTGCATGCCATAGACGCAGATAGAGGTGTAGTGACTTTTACAAACTTATCTGAAAATGCAGATAGTTATAGCTGGGATTTTGGAGATGGCACATCATCAACTGAAATTAATCCAACTAAGGTGTATCCTACGGGTAATTATACTGTTGTTTTAACAGCAAAAAATACAGCAGGTGCATCTGGTACTTTTGAAGATAACATTGTAATTAATATTCCGTTACCAATTAATTTCCCTATTAATTTTGATGACCCTAATGTAAGATATGATATTACAACTTTTAACGGTGCTTCATTTGCAATTGTAGATAATCCTGATGCTTCAGGAACGAATACAAGTACTGGTAAAGTTGGGTCAATTACTAATGGCGGAGCTGCTTTTGAAGGTATTTTCTTTGATTTAGGAATGCCTCTTGATTTGTCACTGGTGAAATCTTCACAAACAGCACTAAAGTCTGTGCAAATGAATTTTTGGTCTGATACACCAATTGATGTTTTAATGAAGCTTGAAAATGGAACAGGCGCAGATGTTGAAACAATAGCAAGTCATGGAGGATCAGGTTGGGAATTAATTAGATTTGATTTTGATTCTGACGCGAGTTACTCAAGAATAACATTATTCGTTGATGGCCCTGGTACTACCGCAGGAACTTTTTACTTTGATGATGTAGAGCAGGTTGAGACACCTGAGCCTACAAGTGGATGTAATGATACTCCTGTAGCAGCAACATCACTACCATTAGATTTTGAAGGATGTGCTACATTCCCTTCTTCTGATAACTTTGGTGCCGGAATTACTTCTGAATTAGCACCTAATCCATCAAAAGAAGGTATTAATACCTCTGATTTTGTGCTTAAAGTTGATAAACCAACAGATTCTGATTTCTTTGCAGGAATTCAAAATACTTTTGAAAGCGGTTTTGACTTAACAACTACGGATGTTTTTAAATTAAAAATTTATTCAACTAAAGCAAATGCTGTTTTTAGATTTGAACTATTGGCAAATCCAAACGATGGAAGTATTGGAAACCCAGCTCCGGTATTTGTAACAGTACCGAATGCAGATGAATGGACAGAAGTAGAATTTACATTTACGAATCTTCCGGCAGCACCAACGGCATATAACCAACTAGTTATTAAGCCCGATAATGATGAATCTGATAGCCCAATTACCGCAGGAGGAACATATTATTTTGATGATCTTACATTAAACGAAGGAGTTGGTTCTGGAGGCGGCTCTACAAATGATGGTACAATTTTAAATTTTGAAAATAACCTCACGGGAGTTACAACTTCAGAATTTGAGACTGGAGGTGCATTAGTTGCGAACCCTTCTTCTTCAGGAATAAATACGAGTGCAAACGTGTATGAAGCATCCTACAACAATGGAAACCAATGGTGGGGTGGTATAGGATTTGTAATTGCTGATGGTTTAGATGAAGCAACCACTGTTTACAAAGCAAAATTCTATTCTACAGTAGCACCAACTAACGTATTATTTCAAGTAGAAGTTGATGGAACAAATGCTCCTGTTGGAGATGTTCAAACAATTACTACAGCTAACGAATGGGTAGAATTAACTTTTACGTTAGCAAATATTCCTGCTGGGGTTAACAGAATTTTGATTCGCCCTGATGTTGGAGATCAAACAGGTACTAAACCGAATACGGGTTCTCTTTTTATAGATGACATTGTAGAAGGTGATAGCGGTTCTGGTGGAGGAGATACTGTTGCGCCTGTAATCACATTAAACGGAGATGCTGTTGTTAACCTTACAGTTGGAGGTAGTTTTACTGACCCTGGAGCTATGGCATCAGATGATGTTGATGGCGATATTTCTGGAAGTATTGTTGTAGGTGGTGATAGCGTTGATACAAATACCGAGGGTACATATGTTATTACTTATAACGTGAGTGATGCAGCAGGAAATGCAGCAACTCAGGTTACAAGAACTGTAAACGTAACTGCTAATAATAGTGCTGCACTTTTAGATTTTGAAAATAGTCTGACAGGAGTAACAGCTTCTGAATTTGAGACCTCAGGAGCACTAATTAGTAATCCGGTTTCAGGAGGTATTAATACCAGTGCGAACGTATATGAGGCATCATATAGTAATGGCAACCAATGGTGGGGCGGTATAGGATTTGTTTTTGATAGTGGTTTAGATCAAACAAACACCGTTTACAAAGCAAAATTCTATTCTACAGTAGCGCCAACTAATGTACTATTTCAAGTAGAAGTTGACGGAACAAATGCTCCCGTTGGAGATGTTCAAACAATTACTACTGCTAATGAATGGGTAGAATTAACTTTTACATTGGCAAATATTCCGGCTGGAGTTAACAGAATTTTGATTCGCCCTGATGTTGGAGATCAAACAGGCACTAAACCAAATACAGGTTCACTTTATATAGATGATATTACTGAGGCAGGTAGTGGCTCTGGTGGTGGAGGTGGTGGAACCAGTGGTGGTTGTTCTGATACTCCAATTGCAGCTACAGAACTTCCATTAGATTTTGAAGGTTGCCAAACATTTATATCATCATTTTCAAGTATTGGTGATGGCGGTGTTGTGCCAAGTTTAGATGCTAACCCATCTAAATCAGGAATTAATACTTCAGATAATGTATTAAAAGTTGTAAGAGCTAGCGGTATTAATCGTTGGGGCGGTATACAAAATTCATTCCCGGCAGGAACAATAGATATAACAACTAAAGTATTTAAGGTTAAGGTATATTCTAACATGGCAGACGTTACGTATAGATTCGAGTTGGCTTTAGATCCGCAAACTGATCCTGTAACAGGTAATCCTGCTCCACAATTTAGACAAGTATCTGGAGGTGCGAATGAATGGGTAGAATTAGAATTTACATTCACAAATTTACCCGCAACACCTACAACATATAATCAGTTGGTCATAAAACCAGACAATCCTGATGGTTCAGACGGTGAAGTAACAGCTGCAGAACAAATATTTTATTTTGATGATCTAAGACTTGAATAAGCTTTCAACTTAATTAATAATTGTATTTGAATTATTTAGCAGTAGTCTGAAAAGGCCGAGTATTTTAACCTCGGCCTTTTCAAACCACAAGTCTTAAAAATCAATTAGACTTTCCTTATGATGCAAAATCAAAAAGTAGATATAAAATTGAATAAGTCGTACACAGTTCTTATTAGTTTGATTGTGGCGTTAGGCGGTTTTTTGCTTGGTTTTGATAGTGCGGTTATTTCTGGTGCTGTTAAAGGAATAACTACATATTTTGAAATGACTGATGCCATGCTTGGTTTTGCTGTGGGATGTGTCATTTTTGGTGCAATGGCAGGCAATTTGTTGGCTGGCCTTATGGCTGATAGATTCGGTAGAAAAAAATTTTTAATTATTGTTGCCGCATTATTCGCTGTTTCAGCAACCTGGTCTGCTTTAGCTACCGGATATACTGAATTTGTTATTGCCAGAATTATTGGTGGAGTTGGAATTGGTGGTGCCATATTAATTGCGCCTATTTATATTGCGGAAATTGCGCCTCCAAAACTTAGAGGTAGTTTAGTTTCTTTTAATCAGTTAAATATTGTTATAGGTATTTCAGTTGCTTATTTTTCTAATTATTTCTTGGTAAACTATAGTGATGAAAGTTGGAGATGGATGCTGGGTGTAGAAGCAATTCCCGCATTAATTTATCTTGTATCATTATTTACGGTTCCTAAAAGCCCAAGATGGTTGGTTCAAAAATTTAACAGTTTTGAATCTGCTAGGAATATTCTACAAAAAATAGGAGGTGAAGATTATGCAAAGACTACATTAGCAGAAATTCAAAGAGGCGTTGAAAGAAAGGAAGAAAAAGGTAAGTTATCTAATCTTTTTAATAACAAATATGCTACCATCATGATAATTGCATTAGGGATGGCTTTTTTTCAGCAAATTACAGGAATCAACGCTATATTCTATTACGCACCTACTATTTTTGAACAGGCAGGGGGCAGTACTGATTCATCCTTTTTGCAAGCAATTGTTGTTGGTTTAACAAATTTGGTTTTTACTATAGTGGCCATATGGCTTATTGATAAATTAGGAAGAAAGCCTTTATTATTAATAGGCACAAGTTTTATGACTATAGCTTTATTAATGGCTACGCTAGCTTTTAATAATGCGACTTATCAATTTAATGAAGAAGCTTTGAGAAAAGTTGACGACGTGTCTATCCAAAAAACTTTAATCGAATTTAAAAACAAATCTTTTAATAGGCAGGGTGAATTATTTTCAGTTTTAAAAACGAAACTTAACAACGAACAATTCTTAAATTTTAAACGTAATCAAATTACTAATTTTATAAATATTAATGCAACAATAGTATTAGCAGCCATTTTAATTTATGTCGCTGCCTTTGCTATTTCTTTAGGTCCAGTAATGTGGACATTGATCTCAGAAGTTTTTCCGAGTAAAATTAAAGGGATTGCAATTTCCGTTGTTGGTTTTTTTAATTCATTAGTGAGTTTTTCTGTAACTCAGGTTTTTCCTTGGGAGTTATCTAATTTGGGTCCAACGCTAACTTTTGCAATTTATGCAGCACTTTCTTTATTGGCAGTTTTATTCGTGTATAAATATGTTGTAGAAACTAAGGGTAAAACACTAGAGGAAGTTGAACAATTACTAATAGGGGGATAGAAATTAATTAATAATGATCAACGAAAGTATATCAATGCAACATACTGATACTAACATAGAAAAAAAAGTAAAGCTTAAGCAGATTGTTATAAATAATGAAACTTTTTATAGCATATCAAATGTAGATAATATGAGACCCTTCTTTATGAGTATTGTGAGTGACTCAGATCACTGGATGTTCATTTCAAGTAATGGAGGATTGTCAGCAGGTAGAAAAGATTCGGACAACGCGCTATTTCCATATTATACAGATGATAAAATCACAGAATCTTATGATACTACTGGGAGTAAAACTATCATTCAAATATTCGTTGGAGATCAATGGAAAATTTGGGAGCCCTTTTCAGAGCGATTTTCAGGAAGCTATAAATATTCCAGAAATTTGTATAAAAGTGCCTACGGAAACAAGATTCTATTTGAAGAAATTAACGAAGATTATGGGCTTACTTTTAGATATGAATGGAGCTCGAGCGATAAATTTGGCTTTATAAGAAGAAGTTATCTTATTAATAACAACCATGAACCAGTTGGTGTTAAGTTGTTAGATGGCATACAGAATATTATGCCATATGGTGTAACAGCCGACACGCAAGGAATTAGAAGTAATCTTGTTGATGCCTATAAAAGAAGCGAACTGAAAGCAGATGTGGGGTTGGGTATTTTTGCTTTAAGTGCTATTATTGTTGATAGAGCCGAGCCGAGTGAGGCCTTAAAAGCAAATTCAGTTTGGTCTTTAGGATTAGATAACCCTAAATATTTATTGTCTTCCTTACAACTAAATGCTTTTAGACAAGGAAGAAAAGTAACGCAAGAAACAGATATCAAAGCAGAGAAGGGAGCTTATCTTATAACTACAGAATTAACATTAGAATCTGAAGCAACCAAGCAATGGATGTTGGTTGCCAATGTAAATCAAGGTCCAGCTGCTATCATTGAAACGTCCGAAAATATCAGATCAAATCCAGGTTTAATAGAAGAAATTAATAAAGACATAGAACTTGGTACAAATAAGCTTGTTGATCTTATTGCTGCTTCAGATGGTTTTCAGTTAACTGCAGATAAACGAAGTAACGCACGTCACTATTCAAATACGCTATTCAACATTATGCGTGGCGGAATATTTGATAATAATTACAATATTGAAAAATGGGACTTTGTTAAATACATTTCTAAGGCGAATGTAAAAGTACATCGTAATAATGAATCGTTGTTATCTGAATTGCCTGAGGTTTTTACTTTACAAAACCTAAGAAAATTGGCATATAATAGTAATGACAAAAACTTTAGAAGGCTGGCCTTAGAATACATGCCACTAAAATTTAGTCGTCGCCATGGCGACCCTAGTCGTCCTTGGAATAAGTTTACTATTAACACCCGTGATGAGGTTAATGGCTCTAAAATACTTGATTATGAAGGGAATTGGCGCGATATCTTTCAGAATTGGGAAGCATTAGCCTATTCTTATCCTGAGTTTATAGAGGCGATGATATTTAAGTTCTTAAATGCTACTACGTTTGATGGCTATAATCCTTACCGTGTAACCAAAGATGGTTTTGACTGGGAAGTTATAGAAGAGCACGACCCTTGGTCTTACATTGGATATTGGGGCGATCATCAAATTATTTATTTATTAAAGTTCTTAGAGATTATTCAAAATCACTATCCAAACAAACTGATCGAATATTTTAATAAAGATCTTTTCGTCTATGCTAATGTTCCTTATAAGATTAAATCATATGAAGACATTTTAAAAGATCCCAAGGATACGATTGTTTTTGATTATGATTTAGACCTTAAAATTCGTAAAAAGCGTGATGAATTTGGTGCCGATGGTGCATTGATTAGAGATTCAAATTACTTTATACATAAAGTAAATTTTGTTGAAAAGATTTTAGCTACAGTGTTGGCTAAACTATCAAACTTTATTCCTGAAGGCGGTATTTGGTTGAACACTCAAAGACCAGAATGGAATGATGCAAATAACGCGTTAGTTGGTAATGGTGTATCAATGGTTACCCTTTGTTATTTAAGACGTTTTTTGAACTTCTTTAAAGAAGTCTTAGCTCAAGCTGAAGCGGACAGCATAGAGATTTCTAATGAACTTTTAGAATTCTTTAATGCGATACACCATACACTAAAAGCGAATGAAAGTGTATTAAGTGGAAGTATTAATGATAGAGATAGGAAAAAGATATTAGATGGTTTAGGTATAGCAGGGAGTAACTACAGAAATAATATATATGGTAATGACTTCACTGGAAGAAAAGAAGCAATTAAGCTGTGTGATTTAAATGAGTTTGTAACTATCACTTTAGACTATTTAGAACATTCTATTGAAGCTAATAAGAGAGAAGATAGTATGTATCACGCTTATAATTTAATGACAGTTAAAAGTGACACGGAAGTTTCTATTAGTTATTTAGATGAAATGCTAGAAGGTCAAGTTGCTGTTTTAAGTTCTGGTTATCTTTCAGCTAGTGAAAGCATATTATTGTTAGACAGCATGAAAAATAGTGCACTATTTAGACCAGATCAATACAGCTATTTGTTATATCCAAACAAAGAATTACCATTATTTGTAGATAAAAACAATATTCCAAAATCACGAGTTGAAAATAATAACTTATTGGTAGCGCTTATTAAAGAAGATAATTCACAAATTATAGAGAAAGATATAAAAGGTAATTATCACTTTAATGGGAATTTTAATAACAGTGATAGCTTAAAAGGAGCTTTATCGGAACTGCCAACAAAGTACGATGAGCTAAAGTCTGAAAGTGAAAAAGATATTTTCGATTTATTTGAAGATGTTTTTAACCACAAAGCTTTTACAGGAAGATCGGGTACCTTTTATGGTTATGAAGGGCTAGGTTCAATTTATTGGCACATGGTTTCTAAGTTACTTCTAGCTGTAGAAGAATGTACCCTGCAAGCTATTGAAACGAATGAAAGTGAAGAAACTGTTGGTCGTTTACTAGAGCACTTCTATGAAGTTAACGAGGGTATTGGTGTTCATAAATCTCCATTGTTATACGGTGCGTTTCCAACAGATCCATATTCTCATACACCTTACACTAAAGGTGCGCAACAACCAGGAATGACGGGTCAGGTTAAAGAAGATATTTTATCACGTATTGGTGAATTGGGAGTGTCAGTTAAAAACGGAAAAGTTCAATTCAACCCATGTCTACTTAGAGAAGATGAATTTTTAAAAGAACCTAAGGTATTTAAATATGTTAATCTAAAGCAAGAACTTAAGCAAGTACAACTTTATAGGCACGAGCTGGCATTTATGTATTGTCAAGTTCCTATAACCTACGGTATGGGGAGTGAAAATAGTTTAGAGGTAGCTCTAAATGATGGTTCTGTAAATACAATTAGTGGTTTAAGTTTAGATGAAACAACGAGTAAAAAACTATTTGAAAGAACTGGTGAAATTGAAAGTATAAAAGTAAATATTGAAAAAAGTATCCTAAAATAAAAAGATGAAAATAAGACTAAACATAGTAATTGCAATTTTATGCACGGTGCTTGTGTTGTCTTATAATCAAAAATCAAAACAGGAAGAATTAATGCAAAGCCAAAATAACAATAATATTACCGCTAAAGACATTTTAGGCAATCCAGAATATCAAGCAATATCTTATGGAGGATACCGCAAGATATCAAGAAAGATACAGCCAACGTTAGAACAGATTAAGGAAGATTTAAAAATACTTCAAGCTATGAATATTAAAGTTTTGAGAACTTATAATGTTCAATTAGCACAGGCCTCAAATTTACTTGAAGCGATTAGGCAGCTAAAAGCAAAAGATAAAAACTTTGTAATGTACGTAATGCTTGGAGCATGGATAGATTGTAAGAATGCTTGGACCGATTTAGAACCCGATCATACTGTAGAGAGTGAAAAGAACGCAAGTGAAATTCAACGCGCCGTTAACTTGGCAAATGAGTACCCAGATATTGTAAAAATATTAGCCGTTGGTAATGAAGCAATGGTTCGATGGGCGACTAGTTATTACGTGCGACCAAAAGTTATTTTAAAATGGGTTAACTACCTTCAAAATCTTAAGGCAGAAGATAAGTTACCTAAAGATTTATGGATCACCAGTTCAGATGACTATGCATCTTGGGGAGGTGGCGATGAGAGTTACCAGATTAAAGATTTAGAAGAGTTGATTAAAGCTGTAGATTATGTTTCTATGCATGTCTATCCTTATCATAATACGCACTATAATCCGAAGTTTTGGGGAATTAATGAAGAAGCTCAAGAGCGATCTAAAGAAGAAAAAGTGAAAGGAGCTATGAAATGTGCTTTAGTGTTTTCTAAAAAGCAATATGCTAATGTGCTAAACTACGTAAATAGTATAGCTCCGAACAAACCTGTACATATTGGTGAAACAGGCTGGGCTACAGTTTCTAATGGACATTATGGCTCAAATGGATCGAAAGCAACAGATGAGTATAAAGAAGCATTGTATTATAGATATATGAGAAATTGGACTAATGAAGCTGGAATTTCATGCTTTTATTTTGAAGCTTTTAACGAACCATGGAAAGATGCACATAACCAAAAAGGTTCCGAAAATCATTTTGGTTTATTTACTGTTGATGGAAAAGCAAAATATGCTCTTTGGAATTTAGTAGATAAAGGAACTTTTAAAAGACTAACAAGGGATGGAAATCCTATAATAAAAACTTATGGCGGTAATAAAGAAGAATTATTACATGAGGTAGATCTACCTGACGTAAGATTTGATATGGCCGCCTGTATTTAAAACTAAAAACTTACTAATAAAATAAGACTAAATGATGAAATTGAATAAAAGTATTTTGATTGTAGTAGTGATTTCTTTGTGCATTTGGTCATGTAAAGACGCTACTAAAGTGAAGGAAAAAGAACCACAAACCAAAAATGAATTGACAGCAAAGGATATTTTAGGTAATCCAGATTATTTGGCAATGTCTTATGGAGGGTATAGGTATCAAGATCATAGTATCGAGCCAACCTTAGAAGAGCTAAAAGAAGATATGAAAATTCTTAACGCAATGGGCGTAAAGATGATTCGCACGTATAAGGTTCATTTCCCTCAAGCAGAGAATATTTTAAAAGTTATTACAGAACTAAAAAAGGAAGACCCAAGCTTTGAAATGTATGTAATGTTAGGTATTTGGATAGATTGTAAAAATGCGTTTACCGATTTAGAAAAAGATCATAATACAGAAAGTGAAGCCAATGTTCCTCAGGTAGAAAAGGCAGTTGCTTTAGCTAACCAATATCCAGATATAGTTAAGGTTTTAGCAGTTGGTAACGAAGCTATGGTTAAATGGGCAACAAGTTACTATGTTGAGCCATGGATAATCTTAAAGTGGGTAAATTATCTTCAAGACCTAAAGAAAGAAGGAAAGCTTTCTAAAGATTTATGGATAACAAGTTCAGATAATTTTGCTTCTTGGGGAGGCGGTGGAAAAGAATACCATGTTGAAGATTTAAACAAATTGATAAAGGCGGTAGACTTTCTTTCTGTTCATACATATCCAATGCATGACACGCATTATCAACCAGAATTTTGGCTAGATCAAGAAGATCTTGAAGGTAAAACCGATATGGAAAAAATTGAAATTTCTATGCTAAGAGCTAAGAAATATGCTATCAACCAGTATGAAGATGTTAAAAAATATATGGAGAGCTTAGGTGTAGATAAACCCATTCATATAGGTGAAACAGGTTGGGCAAGTTTTTCTTCAGGGCATTATGGTACCACTGGATCTAAAGCCTGTGATGAGTATAAAGAAGCACTTTATTATAAGCATATGAGAGATTGGACTAACGAGGCAAAAATGTCTTGCTTTTATTTTGAAGGATTTGATGAACCTTGGAAAGGAGGAGACAATTCTGGGAATTCTGAAAAACATTTTGGATTATTCACTGTAGATGGGAAAGCAAAATATGCGCTTTGGGATGAAGTAGATAAAGAAACATTTAAAGGATTAACTAGAAATGGAAATCCTATCACCAAGACCTATGATGGAGATAAAGAAGCATTAATGAAAGATGTTGAGGTTCCTCCTACAGCGGAAGAATGGCATGCTAATAAAAAGTAGATAATGGTGAACTAACCAATATGAAAACTCTAAGAAATACAATATCAATCATTGCCATCCTAACTATGATAAGTTGTAATAAGGAAGAAAAATCATTAGCTGTTGAGGTTTATGAAACTTCAGCCTCAGGTAATAAGTTAGCTCAATTAACTGAGTTCGATACATCAGAAAATTTAGCTCAAATTAAACTATTTCCTGAAAGAGAATTGCAGACTATTACGGGTTTTGGTGGTGCATTTACAGAATCTTCAGCTTATTTATTAAATAAACTAAGTGATGAAAATCGTAAAAAAATTATTGATGCCTATTTTAGTAAAGATGGTGCTAACTATTCCTTAACAAGAACGCACATGAATTCATGTGATTTTTCTTTAGATAATTATTCGTATGCGCCGGTTGAAGGAGATAAAAATCTTGAACATTTTACTATTGAAGAAGATAGAGAAGATTTAATTCCATTTATTAAAGATGCTATCGCAGCTTCTTCAGACGGTTTTAAAATTTTTGGTTCTCCATGGACAGCTGCGCCCTGGATGAAAGACAATAATAAATGGGTTGGTGGTAAATTATTACCAGAATATTATGATACATGGGCTTTGTTTTTCTCAAAGTATGTTGATGCGTATAAAGCAGAAGGAATAGATATATGGGGTTTTACTGTTGAAAATGAACCTCTAGGTAATGGAAACAATTGGGAAAGCATGCATTATACACCAGATGAAATGACCAATTTTGTTCAGAATTATCTGGGCCCAAAACTAGAAGCAGAAGGTAAAGGTGATTTAAAGATTTTAGGTTATGATCAAAACAGAGAGCACTTAAAAGAATGGATAGATTCTCAATTTAAAAATGAAGAAACATCCAAGTATTTTGATGGTACTGCGATACATTGGTACGCAAGTACATTCGATTATTTTCCTGAAGAATTGCAATATGCTCATAATAAAGCACCAAATAAACTTTTAATTCAATCTGAGGCATGTGTAGATGCACAAGTTCCCGTTTGGAAAGACGATGCATGGTATTGGAGAAAAGAAGCTACAGATTGGGGTTGGGATTGGGCACCAGAAGAAGATAAACATATGCATCCAAAATATACCCCTGTGTATCGCTATGCCAGAGATATTATAGGTTGTTTAAATAATTGGGTTGATGGTTGGGTAGATTGGAATATGGTACTCGACACAAAAGGAGGGCCTAACTGGTTTAAAAATTGGTGTGTTGCTCCCGTGATTGTTGACCCAGAGAAAGATGAAGTTTACTTTACACCTCTGTATTATACTATGACACATTTTAGTAAATACATTAGACCGGGCGCTAAAGTTTTCGATGTTGAAAATTCAGATAAAGAATTAATGATAGCTGCAGCTAAGAATCCTGATGGCTCAATCGCTGTAGTAGTATTTAACCAAACGAAAAATACCAAATACTTTTCTCTTGAATTATTAGGGAATAATAAAAAGGTTTCTATAAGCCCACAGGCAATTCAAACCTTAATAATTAATAACTAAAAACTTAAAATTATGTCTAAAAATGTTACAGCCGCGAAAGATAGAGTGCCTTTAGGTCAAAAAGCTGCATTTGGTGCTGGTCACTTGGTCTTAAACTTATTACCTGGTGCATTAGGTGTTTTTATGTTTTTCTTATTAACAGTCTTTGGAATGGATCCTGTTCAGGCTGGAATTTTAGGAGGACTACCTCGGATTTTTGATGCCATTACTGATCCTGTTATGGGCTTTATATCGGATAATACTAGTTCTAAATATGGGCGAAGAAGACCTTACATTTTTATTGGTGCTATTTTAAGTGCAATATTTTTCGTTTTGCTTTGGCAAATGGATGAGAACAATTCTGCCACTTTTAACTTTTGGTATTTTTTAATAATGTCTTTAGTTTTTTTAATTGGTAATACCATGTTTGCAACACCATTGGTTGGACTAGGTTTTGAAATGACTACAGATTATAATGAACGTACCAAGTTAATGGCATTCTCCCAAACGGTTGGTTTAGTTGCCTGGGTGATTGTACCATGGTTTTGGCCAATGATACCTAATGAAAGCCTTTTCGAAAGTCAAGCAGTTGGGATAAGAACATTGGCACTATATGTTGGATTGGGTTGTTTGCTTTTGGGAATACTACCTGCTATATTTTGTCGAGGAATTGATGCGTCTTATATGGGGGATAGAAAAAAGCTTACCCTTAAGACCATATTTAGTAACTTAAAAGATTTAATATCAAGTATTGGAGAAGCTATAAAAAATAAACCTTTTATGAAATTATGCGGAGCAACATTTTTGGTGTTTAACGGATTTCAAATCGTAGCATCATTTAGTTTCTTTATCATAGTGTTTTACTTATTTAATGGTAATTATGGAGCAACAGGAACATGGCCAGCTTGGTTTAGTTCAATAAGTGCATTAATTTCTGCTATTGTGGTGATTCCTATTGTCTCAGCTATGGCATCAAAATGGGGAAAAAAGAATGCCTTTATTATTGCAACTGCAATATCAATTGTAGGATATATTCTAAAATGGTGGACGTTTACTCCAGATAACCCTTGGTTAATGTTTATCCCGATTCCATTGATGTCTTTTGGATTAGGAAGTTTATTTACATTGATGATGAGTATGACCGCTGATGTTTGTGATTTAGATGAATTAGTAAATGGAATGCCTAGAAAAGAAGGGACATTTGGTGCTTTATATTGGTGGGTTGTAAAATTAGGACAAGGCTTGGCTTTAGTATTTGGAGGTATCGTACTACAAGTTATAGGATTTGATGGTAGTCTAGCTACTCAATCTGAAGAAACTTTATTAAATCTTCGAATAGCTGATATTGTTTTTCCAGTAGTTACTGCTGCTTTAGCTATTTGGGTTATGTGGAAATATAGTTTATCAGAAGATAGGGCAAAAGAAATTAAGGCTCAATTAGAAGAAAGACGAGGTGTTTTATAGCCATGTTAAATTGTTAATGAGAAATGATATAATTAAAAAAATAACGATATGTCAACAAAAATAATAATTCTGTTAATTGGAGTTTTGCTTACAATAATTGCCGTACTAAGCATTATGAAAAGTAGTTCAGACAAGAAAAACGTTAGTGCAAAACTTGGAGTACCGATGGGGGTCTTAGGTGTTTTAATGATAATATATGGTAGTTACTCTTCAGGTTTGGTGAATTATAACAGCCAGATGGAACAAGTGTCTATAGGGAATAAGTTAAAGATAGATGGGCCCATAAGCGCTGTAAAAGTTGTATCACCAATAGATAAAGATTCGGTTGATTGTAGAATTTTAACCATGGGTGTGTATCCTGAAGCTCATGAAAAGGATATTTGGGTAGTTATTAGACCAACAGACGACAGATATTACCCACAATCAGATCACACCAATACTTCATATAAAAGAGATGGTGAATGGCAAGTTGTAACACGTTTTGGGGGAGATAAAGGCGAAGCTTATGATTTAATTATTTATGAAACAGATGCTGCGGCTTCGTCATTTTTTAGCAATACAATTGTAAAATGGAAAGAAGCTGATGATTATCCGGGACTAAAACTAGAAGAAATACCTTTTGGAGCCAAAGAAGTTGATCGACTTAAAATTTATACAAAGAAGAACTGTAGAGGTGTGTTCTAAATTCAATTTAGAGCCTTATTATTAAGATAAATAAAAACTAGAAATAAATGTCTTACAGAGTAGAGTCATATTATAAATCAAGAGGGTATGCAAATGTACCAATTCAAGGTATAAACCTTTCAGATTATTCAATAGAAGAGTTAAAAGCTTTATGGCATAAAACGCTACAAGAAGGTTTTCATGGTATATGCTTTAGTATGTATAGAGATGGGCAATCGCCAGGTGATGATATAAGCATAGAACAAGTTGAACAACGAGTAAAAATATTAAAACCTTACGTAAGTGCAATTCGATCTTTTTCGTGTATTGAAGGAAATGAATTTGTGCCAATGATGGCAAAAAAACATGGACTTAAAACGTTGGTGGGAGCTTGGCTTGGTAATAACAAAGAAGATAATGAAAGAGAAATAGAAGGGCTCATAGAACTTGCAAAAGCAGGTAATGTAGATGTTGCAGCTGTTGGTAATGAAGTCTTATATAGAAACGATCTAACATTAGAAGAATTAGTAGGATATATTAATAGGGTTAAAGAAGCTTTGGCAGGATTAGATATTCCGGTTGGATATGTAGATGCTTATTATGAATTTTCAAGACATCCTATCTTAGTTGAAAGTACAGATGTTATACTTGCAAATTTATACCCTTACTGGGAAGGGTGCCCAATAGAGTACGCCTTAGGTCATATGCAATCTATGTATGGTTCTGTTGTAGATGCTGCCCAAGGCAAGCCAATTATTATAACTGAAACAGGTTGGCCAAGTGAAGGAGGAGGTCTCAATGGGGCAATTGCTGGTGAAGATGCCGCAATGAAGTATTTTATTGATGCCGTTAGATGGACAAAGGCAAACGATATTCCAATATTTTATTTTTCATCTTTTGATGAATCTTGGAAAACGGGAGATGAAGGCGATGTTGGCGCTTACTGGGGACTTTGGGATAAGAACGAAAATTTAAAGTTCTAAGGATTAAGTTTAGCAACTTTCAAAGTAGAGTTGTCAATTGCAGGTAGTTCATTAAATCTTAATCGAGCTTTAACGAAGTGTCAATGATTTAGAGAAATTAAAATTAGAGTTTCATAAAAATTTAAAACAATATAGAATAATAAATAAGTTTTTAAGGCAGTTGTTTCTAAATTCAAGCCTCAACCTAACAGAAACTAAATTATGTCAATAACCGGCTCAGTATCTAAGGGAAAAGTTCCATTTGGTCAAAAGGTTGCATTTGGTGTTGGTATGTTAGCCAATCAAATGTTTCCGGCTATCCTTGGTATATTCATGGTGGTTTTAGTGCAAGATTTAGGCTTTCCAGATTGGATGTGGTCTCTTATTTATTTTTTTCCAAGAATATTTGATGCTATTACCGATCCCATTATGGGTTACATTTCTGATAATACCAAATCAAAGTGGGGACGCAGAAGACAATATATCTTAATTGGTGCAATAATGATGGGGCTTGCCTACATATTCATGTGGCAACTTTTTAAAGACAATTCTTTGAGCTTTAATTTCTGGTATTTTTTTCTATGGTCTATTATTTTCTATTTAGGCCTTACTATTTTTAGTGTTCCTTATGTGGCTATGGGGTACGAAATGAGCGATGATTTTCATGAGCGCACCAACATTATGGCCATAGCTCAATGGGTTGGCCAATGGGCATGGGTTATCGCACCTTGGTTTTGGGTAATTATGTATGACCCAGATTGGTTTCCGTCTGCAGATGTGGCTGCCAGGCAATTAGCAATATGGGTTGCTATTCCTTGTACTATTTGTGCGTTGGTTCCGGCAATATTTATAAAAAGTAAATCAACTATAAATGAAGATTATGAATCATTAAGTTTAGCGACTATTGGCAATAGCTTAAAAAACATATTTACCAGTTTTGCCGAAGCATTCAAAATCAGTCAATTTAGGAAATTATGCATTGCCACATTTTTAATTTTTAATGCTTTCAATACAGTTGCAGCACTTACTTTTTTTGTCATTGTCTATAAACTTTTTAACGGCGACGCCGCGGCAAGTGGTATTTGGGTTTCTTTATTTGGGTGTTTAGGTGCATTGGGTACCACTTTTATAGTTATACCTACTATAACATGGATGTCCAAAATTATGGGCAAGCGAAAAGCATTTTTAGTGTCTCAAGGAATATCTGTTTTAGGATATGCGCTGTTATGGTTTTTATTCATTCCAGGTAAACCATGGATGTATATCATGGCATTACCATTTTTTTCTTTCGGGATAGGAAGCTTGTTTACAATAATGATGTCTATGACGGCAGACGTAATAGATATTGATGAATTGAATTCGGGAAAACGGCGTGAGGGGATTTTCGGTGCTATTTATTGGTGGATGGTGAAGGTTGGATTCGCTATAGCTGGAGGGCTTAGCGGTGTTATTATGGCCATAGTAGGGTTTAACCCAGACCTTGTAACTACAGACCAGCAATTTGCAGTAGATGGACTACATGCTTTCTTCTGTTTTTTTCCTATGGCAGGAACTCTGGTTGCAATGTTTATTATGAAGGACTATAATGTTACCGAAAAACGAGCTAATGACGTAAAAACCGAATTATTAAAAAGAAGAGGAGAGTTATAATATTGGTATATTTGTTAATTAGAATTTATTAGATTATGTCGTACAGAGGAGAAAAATTTTTGACATTAGCTGCTCTTGATTTTGAAGGGAAATCGATAGATGAATTAAGAGGTGTTTTTAGAAAATCACTTAAAAAAGAGATGCACGGATTATGTTTTAGTCCATACATGGAAGGACAAAACCCAGGTGATCAAATTAGTGAGGATCAGATTCGTCGGAGAATGGAAATTATTCAGCCTTATACAAAATGGATTCGCTCTTTTTCTTGTACCGAAGGCAATGAGGCAATCCCGCGTATAGCTAAAGAATATGAAATTAAAACTTTAGTAGGAGCTTGGTTAGGGGATGATGATGCTATGAATAAACAAGAAGTAGCTAATCTTATTGAATTAGCAAATGGTGGTTTTGTAGATATTGCTGCTGTTGGGAATGAAGTAATGTATCGAGGAGACTTAACGGAAGATGAATTACTCGATTTTATATACCAAGCGAAGGCAGCCATAAAAGATGTTCCTGTAGGATATGTTGACACCTATTATGAATTTAGTGATCGTCGAAGAATTACCGAAGCATGTGATATTATTTTAGCTAATTGCTATCCTTATTGGGAGGGATGTGATCAAGATTATTCATTGTTATATATGAAAGACATGTATAATAGAGCTCTCAAAGCTGCTAATGGTAAGAAAGTTATTATTTCAGAAACAGGATGGCCAAGCCAAGGAACAAGCCTAGAAGGTGCTCATCCTTCTGAAGTAAACGCAATTAAATACTTTGTGAATACCCAAAAATGGTCGAAAGAAGAAAACATTGATATATTTTACTTTTCCTCTTTTGATGAATCTTGGAAAGTGGGGGCGGAAGGAGATGTAGGAGCTTTTTGGGGTATTTGGGACAAGCAGGAAGAACTAAAATTTTAATAGAACTTTATTCTTAAAAAAGAAATTTATTAAAGTGTCCGGCTCTAATAAAATTTTGATCTTATCTTTTAAGGTTATTAAGATATTCATGTAACAATTTCTTGAGTTATTCGTCTAGCTAGCACTAACTTACAAATTATTACCATGGAATCTACCAATAAGACAGCTCATATAGCTGGATTTTTCTATTTTTTACTTGCCGTTTTTGGTGTAGTCAGTATTATGCTTATACCATCACAATTAATTGATTGGAGCAGTGCTTCTAATACTTGGATGAAAATAAACGGCATGGAAAAACAGTTTTTTTTTAACCTCTTAAATGGAAAGGAATTATTGTTTGCCGGAGTCGTATCTGGAGTGATATGCTATACCGCCTATATCTTTTTGGCTATTTGGTTCTATAAACTATTTTATAGTACATCTAAAATTGCTACAATATGCTTATTGGTTTTTGTATTCGCCAGTATACCATTTACATTTTCTGCTTTGACACATTTGGCAGAAATAATTCCATTGGCGAATGGAGGTGAGCATTTAGCGGTTTATACCGATCAACAATTGGCAACGGAAGCTTTTTTAGCTTTAAAAGCATACGGCAGTGGCCTGAGCTTGGCTGAGATTTTTTGGGGATTATGGTTATTACCGTTGGGGTATTTAGTGTATAAATCTGATTTTATGCCTAAAATACTTGGTATCGCATTAATGCTTGGTTGTTTCTTTTATTTATTAGAAGTATTACGTTTTTTTGTGTCACCCGATATTGATAAAAATATAATACATCAAGTACTTTCTATAGCGGCCATGATAGGAGAGATGGGTACTATGTTGTGGCTGTTGATTGTTGGTGCGAGATGGAAGAATTGGAAGAATAAATTTGTCAAGAAGCAATAGTGATCAATTTATGGTACTTAAGAATTCTATTTTTTAATAGATATTCATATTAGTAGACCTTTTTAATATTTCGATTTACTACCGAAACCCTTGAAATTTAGATCGTAGTATTAATTTTTTACTATATTTGGCTTTGAAATTGCTATGATTTCTACTATAATTTAGGGGTAAATTGTATTGATTTAGTGCAAAATGGCTCATTTTTTGTACTAATATAGATAATTGTTAAAAAAATGAACTACATTTAAGGTATTGTAGTGCCATTAAAGATGTGGTTGTAATAGTATACAATTTATGTTCGAATTGCTAAACATATGGGTTAAGGGTAATGATCTTGCCGAGAGAGCCATTAATAAACGTGAGCTTAATGAATTTCAACGTGGTCTATTAGTGCGTTATTGCTCATTCTATAAACGTTTGACGCTGTCTGATAAAAAACGTTTTGAACATAGGGTAAGGAGATTCATAGAGGAGCGTAATTTCGTTGGAAGAGAAGGCGTTGTAATTACGGAAAAAATGAGGTTGTTAATCGCTTCAACAGCTATAATGTTAACCTTCGGTATGAGACGCTATTTATTTTCTGAATTTGATAATATCATTATCTACCCTAAAGACTATTTCTCTCAGGTAACAAAAATGCAGCATAAGGGTGAAACGAACCCAAAATATCGAACAATTGTATTTTCTTGGAATGACTTTATGGAAGGCCTTAAGGTAGAAGATGATAACTTAAATCTTGGTTTACATGAACTAACCCATGCGTTACATTTTAATTGTTTAAAAAGGAAAAATTTTACGTCAAGGTATTTTATTAATAAATATCGCGAACTCTTATTAAGATTAAGAGATAGGAGATTGCAACGTAAGGTTGTTAACTCTGGCTATATACGTTCATATGGATTTAAAAATCAGTATGAGTTTTTATCAGTACTTGTAGAGCATTTCTTTGAAACTCCAAATGAATTCAAACAGAAGCTACCTGAGCTTTATAAGATTGTGAGTCAAATGCTCAACTTAGACCCTGCAGACTTCACTAAAAAACCAGCTTTATTTAAGAGTATTGTATTAAGCTCTGCTTGAAGATTAATAAAATATAATTTTAAAAAAGCCAAAAGCTTATTTAAACTCTTGGCTTTATAATTTATACTTATTTATTTTATGTCATTTTTCTTTCTATTGATATAATCAATATCTCGTGTATTTTTTTGAACTGCAATGGCTGCATAAATACTGAGTATAAAAGAAATTCCATAAAACCCCTTTTCACTTAAAAACAGATCAGCATTCCATAATCCAATAATTAATAAGATTATTGAAGTAATAGTTGTAAACCAACTAATACCGTAGTACGTTTCTGTGACAGGAATGCCTTCTAATTTATCTCGCACTGCTTTTTGAACAGAGATTACAGAAAATAATCCAAACAATAAAATGGTAAAATAATAACCTTTTTCGTTCAATTGCATATCTGCGTTCCAGAGGCCAATACAAAATGCTGAAATACCAATTAATAAAGCTGTCCATGAAGCTCCGATGAATGCCGGCGTTGGTTTTAAATCAAAGCCCTTTTCTTCTTTATTGTTCTTTTTGTTTTTTGAGTCATCTTTTAAAGTGACTGTAGTTTGATAATCCATATTAGATAATTTAATTGATTACGAAGCAAAAGTGCAAATCAATAGATGTTCATCAAAAACAACTTTAAATAATATCTAATGATAAAAAATATTTATTATTATTGTAAATAACTAATAATCATTTTTTTAAATTATAAATATCTAATGATATAATGAATGAATTAAGATTGATAGTTTCCATTCTTTCTATAGAAGAACAAAAGAACTTTATTAGTTATTTAGAGAGGAAAAATAAGAGAAGCGATGTAAAGAACATACGGTTGTTTAAATATTTGTTGGATGATAAATTGACTTCAAAAGAGATTAATTTTAAACTATATAAAGGTAATAGTAAGAACGCTTATTACGTCTTATGTAAACGATTATATAGTTCTGTAATAGATTATCTTGCTGGCATAAATCTAGAAGAAGAAGCGACTGAAAAAATACAGATTATAAAATATATTTTGGTTTCCCGCACTTTTTTGGAGCAGCAGAACTATAAAACATCATTTAAGTTGCTGGAAAAAGCAAAAATACTGGCAATCGAACATCAGCTTTATCCTTATTTAAATGAAATTTATCATTTAGAGATTCAATACTCACATGTTTTTTCTGATAAAAGCTTAGATACCCTGATTGATGCGTTTAAGAAGAATCAAAGGCTATATTATTTAGAAGAGGAACTTAATATTGTCTATGCCAAAATTCGAAAAGCTTTAAACGCGATTGCCTACGAAAATAAAATTCTTGATTTTCAAGAGATTCTAGAGAGAGAATTAAAAGCGCACAATATTAGAAGCCTAAATGCATTGTCTTTAAAATCAATATATCAATTACTTACCATTGCAAGTATTTCAGCCTTCGTAACTAAAGATTATTTACAGATTGAACCTTTTGTTTTAAGGGTTTTTAAGACCATAAAAAATAACACTAATAAAGAAGCTCAATTGTTTTATTATATACAAATATTGTATATGATTTCGAATACTTTTTTTAGAAACAAAAAGTTTGAAAAGTCATTGCATTATCTCAATCTAATGAGGGTGGAGATGCTGAAAATAAGAGGTAAGTATTATAAGCGCTTCGAACTTAAATACAAACTTTTAATTTCGTTAAATTATAACTATACTAGTGATCAAGATAGGGCGATAAATATCTTAGAACCATTAATAAATAAAAAACATAAAGATCTTGAATCATTTCTAGATGTTAAACTTAGTCTTATTGTCTTTTATTTTCAAAAAGGATCTATTTCTGAAGCCTCAAACTTGCTATCAAAATTTTATCATACAGATAAATGGTACATAAAAAAGGCAGGAAAAGAGTGGGTGTTAAAAAAGAATTTAATTGAAATATTATTATACTTAGAAAAGGAAAATTTTGAGTTGTTTGAATCTAGATTATTAAGCTTTAGAAGGCAATACTCACTATATTTAAAGGAGATAAAACAAGAACGCGTTATGGCCTTTCTCAAGTTGGTTGAATATTATTATTTGAACCCTCAATTAGTGACCACTGAAAAATTCTATAATAAGGTAAGAGCTTCTTTTATTTGGGTGGATGCCAAGCGTGAAGACATTTTTGTAATGAGTTTTTACGCATGGCTAAAAAGTAAAATGGAAACTAAACCCCTTTATCAAACAACATTAGAGCTAATTGAAAAAGCAAAAATTATAAAAATGCTGCATCCTTAGGCTCCCATAATTCTATTTTGTTGCCATCAAGGTCCATGATCCAGCCAAATTTACCATAATCATATTCTTCTATTTTCCCGATTACGGTTACACCTTCTTTCTTCAGTTCTTCAAGTAATTCTACTAAGTTCTCAACGCGATAATTGAACATGAAATCCTTTTTGGAAGGTTCAAAATAGGTAGTATCAGCTTTAAAAGGACCCCATTGTGTTGAACAATCGCTTCCTTCTTTATCTTTCCACCAAAATGTACAACCCCATTGATCTGTATTAAACCCTAAATGCTTTTTGTACCAATCTTTGGCCGCTTCAGGATTCTTAGATTTAAAGAATAATCCACCAATTCCAGTAACTCTTTTTTTCATGATTAATGCTGTTTTATTGTTCCTGTGAGTACGCGTATATGTTATTTCTTAATTGCTTTTTCGTAAAGGTTTATCCAATCTTCGGCCGTCATTTTTTTTACTAATTCTCCAATCAGATCATAAGGAATTTCATCAATATGTTTAAAGCGAATACAACTTTTACCCATATCTAACTTTCGCTTACTATGCTTAGGAAATTCAGATACAAACCAGTTTAATAGTTTTTCATCTGCATAAATACCACTATGGTATAAATTTATAGAGTTTTTTTGAGAGGCAACATTCATAAATGGTAACGGTAGTTTAGGGTCACAATGATATCCGGCCGGATATTTCGTATGTGGTACATAATATCCAATCATTTTATAATTAATGCCTTCTTCAAATCCTTTAGGTAAATTATCTAAAATGATCTGTCGTAATTTACGTATTGGAGCTTTTCTTTCCTCAGGAATTTGTGCTATATATTCATCAACAGTATTGGCTAAGTATTGCATGATATTTAGTTTATAGGTTGTTTACGTTGTAAAATTAATGATGAAATTAATGAAATAATGAACCCTATTAAGAATACAGTTAAAGACATTAATAAAAAGCTGAAGAAAGGATTCATAAATAGCTCTTTTTGAGATTCCATTTCGGCCAGCTTTGCTTCAAGATCAACTCCCGATAAAGAATTCTTAGCTTCTTCAATTGAGCGTGCATAATATTCAGCCGTAAAATCAGGATTAATATATTTTATATAAATCAAATCAATAATGCCAAAAGCGAGTGCAGCAAACAATGTAATTAAAATACCAATTAAAAGTGCTTTGCTAAAAGATACAACTCCATTATTTTCACGATCTCTATAGTGTTTAATACCAAAGAAAACAAATAATAAAGATAAGACCATACTTGTATAGCCTATTACTTCTTGCAGGCCATACGACAGATTTTTACCAAGAGTTAATGCCAATATAAATAGTATGACAATTGCAATGGCACTCTTGATGCCGTAGTTAATAACTGTTTTTTTCATGATTATTAAATTTTGATACCACAAAACTACCGGTAAGTATCAAGAATTGACTCATACTAAAGTACCAAAATTCTCATACTTTAGTTCTAAAGTGCTTAAAATGGAAGAATATGTAGCTCCTTGGAAATCTTAATAGCTTCTGTTCTACGCTTGGCGTCCAACTTGATTAATAAATTAGAAACATGTGTTTTTATTGTGCTTTCTGAAACAAATAGCTTCGCCGCAATCTCTTTATTAGAGAGCCCTTTAGCGATTTCACAAAGTACTTCATATTCTCGATTGCTTAGGTTAAGTTCTTTTATTTTTTGTTGATCAACCTTTTTAGGTTCTATAGCTTTTTTAGGCTGCTTTTTATTGATATATAAACCAATAAAGAAAAATACCAATGCAATAATGGAGATAATAATTTCTATACCAAGATTACCAGATAAATAGGTGTGTTGGCTAATTCTAAAAAGAAGCAGTAAAGCAAGTATGATACCGCCAAAAACAAAGATTGTCTTTTTCACAAAAGCAAGTTAGCAAAATTTTGCTTTTATCTTATCAACAATTGTATGGGCTAATTTTTCTTTACTTTCTATGGTCCATCCGGCTACATGTGGAGTTAATAATACGCTATCTGAATTGATTAAATATTGAAAGGCCTCCGGTAGCTCTTTTTCTTCAAATAAGTTCTCGAAAGATGATTTTTCAAATTCAAGAACATCCAATCCGGCGCCCAAAATTTTGTTGTATTTTATGGCAGTTACAAGGTCTTTAGTTACTACACTTTTGCCCCTTGCGGTATTAATAAGCCAGAAAGGTTTTTTAAAGGCATTAATAAATTCGCTATTTACCATATTAATGGTTAATTCGGTTTGTGGAGTATGCAAGCTTAAAATGTCGGTTTTTTCTTGTAACTCTTGAAGTGATACCTGCTTACAATTTTCATCTCCTTTATTGGGAAGAATGTCATAGCAAATCACTTGCACGTCGAATCCTTTTAGTTTTTTTGCAAAGGCTTTTCCCATGTTTCCATAACCTATGAGTCCAACGGTTTTTCCATCTAATTCGATTCCTCGGTTTGCTTCTCGGAGCCATTTTCCTTGACGTACTTCGCGATCGGCCTTATTCAATTTGTTGAATAATGAAAGCAACATACCCAATGAATGTTCTCCTACAGCATTTCTATTACCCTCAGGAGCTGAGATTAATTCTATTTGTTTTGCAGTGGCGTATTCACAATCAATATTTTCTAAACCTGCACCTACACGGCCGATAAATTTTAATGATCTAGCTTTATCGAGAAAGGTTTTATCAATAGTAAACCGACTTCTTATAACAATACCGTCATAATGACTAATTTTTTGCTCAATAGCTTCTTTGGAAGAAACAAAGTCTTCATCGCACTGAAAACCAAGATTTTCTAATCTGGATTTTAAAATTTCATGATTGGAATCTAGTAAAAGTACTTTCATTATTGGTGAAAATAAAAACACCCAAAGTTAACAAACTTTGGGTGTTGATTATATATAGATTTATACTACTATTTATCCATTCAGAGCCTCGGCACCACCTACAATCTCCAAGATTTCATTGGTAATAGCCGCTTGACGCGCTTTGTTATACGTAAGTAACAGGTCATCGCGCAATTCTTTGGCATTATCGGTTGCTTTATGCATCGCTGTCATACGAGCACCGTGCTCAGCAGCAAAAGAATCTCTTACCGCTTTATATAATTGTGTCTTTAGTGACTTAGGAATTAACCCTTGAACGATCTCTTCTTTTGAGGGCTCAAAAATATAATCTAAGTTAGCATTGGCATCTTTTTCTGCTGGAACGATTGGTAAGAACTGCTCTATTGTTGCTATCTGCGTAGCTGCATTTTTAAACTTATTATAAACAACTACGATCTTATCATAATTACCTTCGGCAAAATAAGTCATTAATTCTTCTGCAATTGCAGCCGCATTTACAAATGTTAGATCGTCAAAAAGCTCACTTTTGTTTGCAACAACATTATATTCTTTTGATAAAAGATCGTTCCCTTTTTTGCCAATAGCATAAATATCAACCTGTTTACCACTAAAATCAGTAGTGATAGTTTCCACAGATTTTTTAATAATTGATGAGTTAAAAGCACCACATAATCCTCTATTTGAGGTAATAGCGACTAAAAGTACTTTATTTACCTCGCGCTCACTCGCATATACGCCTCCCGAATCACTATCAAGAGTTGCGCTTAAATTTTGCAATAACTCAGTTAATTTATTTGAATATGGTCGCATAGCAGTAATTGCATCTTGGGCTTTTTTCAACTTTGCTGCCGATACCATTTTCATGGCGCTTGTAATCTGCATGGTTGAACCAATCGATGTAATTCTGTTACGTATTTCCTTTAAGTTTGCCATATTTTTATTGAGTATTTAGTACTGAGTACTAAGTATTGAGAGATCTAACATCTCAATACTCAATACTAAAATCTTAATTAAGCGTATTTCGCTGAAATTTCTTTAGCTGTATCTTCTAATACTTTTAATGCTTCATCTGTTAATTTACCAGCTTTTAAAGTATCTAAAGTATCTCTATGTTTTGCATTTAAGTAAGCTAAAAAGTCTTTTTCAAACTCTTTTACTTTATCTACAGGTACGTCTCTTAACAAGTTTTTAGAACCTGCATAGATAATTGCTACCTGATCTTCTACTGTAAACGGATCATTTTGAGCTTGTTTTAAGATCTCAACATTACGCTTACCTTTTTCAATAACGTTCATAGTAGCTGCATCTAAATCAGATCCGAACTTAGCAAATGCTTCTAATTCACGATATTGTGCTTGGTCAAGTTTTAAAGTACCTGCAACTTTTTTCATTGATTTAATCTGCGCAGAACCACCAACACGTGATACAGAAATACCAACATTAATTGCCGGACGTACACCAGAGTTGAAAAGATCTGACTCTAAGAAAATCTGTCCGTCGGTAATAGAAATTACGTTTGTTGGAATATATGCTGATACGTCACCTGCTTGCGTTTCAATAATTGGTAAGGCTGTTAACGAACCACCACCTTTTACTTTACCTTTTAAAGAATCAGGTACGTCATTCATTTGAGCAGCAATAGTATCATCATTAATAACTTTCGCCGCACGCTCTAATAATCTTGAGTGTAAGTAGAATACGTCACCAGGGTATGCTTCACGTCCTGGAGGTCTTCTTAATAATAACGATACTTCACGATATGCCACAGCTTGTTTTGATAAATCATCATAGATAATTAAAGCTGGTCTACCAGTATCTCTAAAATATTCACCAATTGCAGCACCTGCCATTGGAGCATATACCTGCATAGGAGCGGGGTCAGAAGCATTTGCAGCAACAATCGTTGTATATGCTAATGCGCCTTTTTCTTCTAACATGTTAGCAATAGCAGCTACCGTAGAACCTTTTTGACCAATGGCAACATAGATACAATATACAGGCTCTCCGGCATCATAAAATTCTTTTTGATTTAAGATCGTATCAAGAGCAACAGTAGATTTACCAGTTTGACGGTCACCAATAATTAACTCACGTTGACCTCTACCAATAGGAATCATTGCATCTACTGATTTAATACCAGTTTGCAATGGTTCGGTTACTGGCTCACGGTAGATAACCCCAGGTGCTTTACGCTCCAAAGGCATTTCATAAGTTTCGCCATCAATAGGGCCTTTACCATCTATTGGCTCTCCTAAAGTATTTACTACTCTACCAACAATTCCTTCACCTACACGTAACGAAGCAATACGCTCAGTGCGTTTTACCGTAGCGCCTTCTTTAATTTCTGTTGAAGCTCCTAAAAGTACCACACCAACATTGTCTTCTTCTAGGTTCAATACGATACCTTCTAATCCGTTATCGAATTGTACCAATTCACCATACTGCGCATTGGCTAAACCATATACACGCGCAATACCATCACCTACTTGTAATACTGTTCCAACTTCATCAAGTGTTGCTTTGCCATCAAAACCTGAAAGTTGTTGTTTTAGAATTGCTGATACTTCAGCTGGTTTTATTGTTGCCATTTTATTGATTTATGCTATTTTAAAAATTTGGTACGTATAAGTTATCATCGAACTGTCTACGTAAATTGTTCATTTTTCCTTGTATACTTGCATCATATTGCTTGTCTCCAACTTTAAGGATAAAACCTCCAATAATTGTAGGATCAACAATATTTTCTAAGGTAACTTTCTTACCTACAATCTCTTTTACTTTTGCAAGTACTTTTTCTTTTAATTCATCAGTCAAAGGAATAGCAGAAGTAACTCTAGCTATTTGAGTTCCTTTGTAATGATCATATATAATAGTATACTGTTTAGCTATGTTCTCTAGTATAGCCAATCTTTTGTTTTCAACTAATTGATTGATTAATCCTTTAGATATATTATCAAGATTACTAAAAATAGCCAATAAAGTATCTTTTTTAACGCTAGCCTTTATGATGGGGCTATTTAGCATGATATCAAGATCTTTGTTTTCTTCAATAGTTGAAGAAATAGCTATCATATTTTTATTTACCTCATCAGCCTTATTCGTATCAATTGATAAGTTTAAAAGTGCTTTGGCGTATCGTATAGCTGCTCTTGTCTGTTTCATTGATCAATCAGTCTTAAAATGATTAGTTTAATTTGATGTCGCCTAACATGTCTTCTACTAATTCTATTTGTTTATCTTTAGTAGAAAGCTCTTTTTTTACCACTTTTTCGGCAATATCAATAGAAAGATCAGCTACTTGATTTTTTAAATCGGTAATAGCAGCTAGTTTTTCATTTTCTATAGAAGCTTTAGCTTGCTCAATCATTTTATTAGCTTGAGCTTTCGCCTCATCTTTCGCTTCGTTTATCATATTATCTTTGATCTCGCGAGCTTCTTTAAGCATGGTATCTCTCTCAGCTCTGGCTTCTTTTAAAATCTTTTCATTATCAGATTTTAAATTTTCCATTTCTTCACGAGCCTTCGCTGCTTGAGCTAATGCATCTTTAATAGATTCTTCACGATCGTTAACCGCTCCTAAAATGGGTTTCCAAGCAAATTTTCTTAATATGAACAATAAGATTAAGAAAGTAATTGCTGTCCAAAAAACAAGTCCAAAACCAGGTGTAATTAAATCCATTTCTTTATATGTTTTATAATTTAAATTTTATTAAAAATATAGAAGTAACCAACCGTTACTTCTATATTTTCGTTTTTTTATCCTTGTAAGAAAGCTACAACAACACCAAATAGTGCTACCGCTTCTACGAAGGCTGCTAAAATTAATGCAGAAGATTGTATCTTACCGTGCATTTCAGGTTGACGTGCCATAGCTTCCATAGCTTGTCCACCAATTTTACCAATACCTAAACCAGCTCCGATCGCTGCTAAACCAGCTCCAATAGCTGCAATTCCAGTAATAGTCATAATATAAAATTTAAATTAATTAATGATGTTCTTCTTCTGTTGCCATTCCAAAATATAGGGCTGACAAAATTGTAAATATATATGCTTGTATTGCTGTAACAATAATTTCAATTACTGTTATAAACAAAGTAAAACCAATAGATACGGGAGCCACCAAATATGATTTGAACACAAATATTAATGACATAAGTGCTAAAACAATTACGTGACCAGCAGTAATGTTCGCGAATAAACGAATCATTAACGAAATTGGTTTTACGAACATACCTATGATCTCAATAGGCATTAAAAATATTTTCATTGGAACTGGAACTCCAGGCATCCAGAAAATATGTTTCCAGTAATTTTTATTACCGCTTAATGTTGTTATGATAAAGGTGAATAACGCTAAAGTCATAGTAAAAGCGATATTACCACTTAAATTTGCTCCGTTGAAAATTGGAATTAATCCAAAAATATTATTGATCCATATAAAGAAAAATATAGTCAATAAGTATGGCATGTATTTCTTGTATTTGTGCTCACCAATCATTGGCTTGGCTATCTCGTCACGAACGAATACTACAAGTGGTTCTAAGAAACCAGCTAAACCTGTAGGAACTCCATCTTTTGATTTTGCATAACTCCTTGCTGCAGAAATGAATAAGAGCATAAGTAATATAGCAGAAACAAATAGCATTAAAACATTTCGGGTTATTGAAATGTTTATTGGCTTTTTAGCATTTGTAGGATGATGTTCTTCATCGAATTGAACTACGTCAGCACCGTTGTTTAGTTGATAAATTTTTTCGTGAATTTTCACAAACTTACCTCCATTAGCTTCAACAATCACTTTCCCAGAATCGTCATGATGAAAAGCAGAAGACATAAATGTAGTTAAACCATTGTCCGTCCATAAGATTACAGGTAATGGTATTGAAACTGCATGTCCATTCCAATCCCACAAGTGAAATCCATGAGCATCCTTTACGTGATGCAAAATCATTTCTTTAGGGTCAAATTTTTCGCCTTCTTTTGACGATTCTTCTTCTTTGTCTGAAGCAAATCCGGTTAAGGAAAAAGACAAAAACAATCCTAATAAAAGAGTTCTAAAGATGTTGATTTGCATTACTTGTATAATTATAAATATATGTCTCTAAAAATTCCGTGCAAATGTAAGGACATTCTACGAAACAACAAACAATATTTACGTATAATTTTTGAATAAAAATTCAAGGTTTATTTCATTGATTTTCAGTAGGGTTATTTTGTAAAAATTTACTAATAGAATAGACTTCAAAAGCGAGAAAAAGAAAATAAGGAATAAAGAAATTAACAACGTCTATTTTTTTTGATTTGAAGTCAGAAAGTATAAGAGGGAGTAAAAATAATAATGCGAGGATCATTTTTAATAAGGTGGCCATCATAAAAAAATTAAAGACCTCAGTTTTACCATTAGAATACCTATAATTAACTAATGTATAAATTAAAAAAGTTACAATAAATAAGAAGGTGTATATATGCCATATAGGAAAGAATAATGTACCATCAAAAAAGTAGTACAAAATGTAGCTATGAATTGCTAATGATAGTACTGTTATACCCGCAAGTTGTAAAAAAAAGGAAAGTTGTCTTTTTTTAAAAATAGAATTCATTTATCATCTTTTGAGGCTGCAATAATACGTCTTACAACAAAAACAATAGATAAGATAACTGATGCTAGTGAAAGTATGATTGAAAAGGCCTTATGCTCATTAGGATAATATTCGTCTAACTTAATTCCAGCATAAGTTCCTAATCCAATAATAACTAGCATTTGTATAACAATACCAGAGTATCTTGCGTAAGAATTGATTGGCCTTTTAGGCGGTTTTGTGCTCTTCTTTTGGCTCATTATTCTTTAAGGCCTTGACAGAACCTTTCATGTTACAAGAAGCATTAAAGGTAGCTCCTGGTTCTACAGAAAGTTTGCCTAATACTACTTCACCGGAAATATTGGCCGTTGATTTTAATGATAATAACTGATCAACAGATAGGTTGCCAGAAAATTTTCCTTCTATATCAGCATTTGTACACTCAATAGTTCCATCTACCGATCCTGCCTGGCCAATTACGACTCTGCCACGTGTTTTAATAGTTCCTTGTACATTGCCATCAATTCTAAAATCTCCTTCAGATTTGATGTCGCCTACGAATGAAGTGTTTTTGCCAATAATATTTCTCTCAAGGGTTGGGCCTCCGCCGGGTGTTGATCTTTTCTCAGAAAACATAATTTTAATTTTAAAGTTTGACTCCTGTTTTTAATTCTTTCTTTTTGGGTTATTAGGGGGAGCGTTTAAACTTTTCTTCTTTATAGGCAAATTTTTATTCGGATCTTTTACTTCTTGTTTGAAGCCAGATAATAGTTCTGTAGCATGTTTTCCTTCTTCTGTATTAGCATAATTTAGTGCTACAAAATTTAACGATTCTTCAAAAGCTTCTTTACCTTTTGTTTTTAATAAGAGGTATGCTTTAAGCAGTTCAAATTTAGGAATAATAGGTAAATCCTCAAACTGCTTTAACGCTTTTTCAGTTTTTTCTAAAGAACGTTCATAATGTTCATACTCATAATCACAATAAACATCGTAATAAACATCTTCTGGTGTATTTTCTTTATCAGAAAATGTTAGTACTTCTTCTGGATTCGAAATAATAGTTGCATATTTTGAATCTGGGTAATTAGTAACGATTTCGTTTTTATATTTATTGCTCTTATCGGCATCTATATTTTCATAAACTTTATACAGATGATATTTAATTGGCAGTAAAAGGTTTTCCTTTGGTTGATAGCTTAATAATTTCTCAAATCTATCGGCCGCCAATTCATACTCTTTGAACTGTTCTTTATAAGATAAACCTAATTGATAATAGGCGTCATTTCTTAAGTCTGCAATAGAATCTAGCTCTGAAGGATCTTTAGGGACCTGATCTAGATAGTAATTTAATTCAAATTTTTGTGTGTCATCAACTGTATTCTGCGAGGCAACTTCATTCGTTTGAGGATTAATATTAATAACAGTTTTGTCTGATAATCGCCAATTGTCTTCTAACGGGCGATTTCCCCATACTTTTTTAAATTCCTGTTTGCCAAAGCCAGAAACTCTAACATTGTAAAAATAGAACTTCCCTCCTTTATTGGCATCTTTTGATGAATCATTAGTGAGATTACCAAAACCTGAATTAATAATCGATTCTTCTTCTTTTCGCTTGGCTTCTTCTGCAGCGGCTTTTAGTTGATCAATATGGTCTTGATAGTATTTTTTTTGTTCTTCTTCATTCAAAGAAGCTACATATAAAATACTATCGTTAACGTGTGCAACATTTTCAAAAAGAATAACGTCGTCTAGACTTTTTCTCTTACGAACAAGTCGTCTTATTCTTTTATTATTTTGACTCTCAGTAATATTCAACACGCTATCATAATATGATCCAGCAAGTTGAAAATCGGCTTTGTCAAAATAAAGATTACCCAAAGCTTCATAGGTAAGTTCTTGCTGATATAGTTTTGCATCTTTTGATTGTAACGATTTGTTGAGATTTACAATTGCGACGGAGTCATTATTATTTGCTAATTCAATAAGCCCGGTTTGATAATAAAGCTCATCTAAATAAGGGCGGTTGTCTCTATTTTTAATAAGTTTATATAAGTTCTTTAGTACAAGTTCCGTGCTATCGGTAGCACTAAAATTCTTTGCTCGATCTATTTGAGCATGTATCTTATACCTATATGGAGCCTTCTTAAAATTAATGAGCTTCTCAAAAGCGATATTCGAAGAATCAATTTTTTGTTCTTGCCGGTAAAGCTGACCTAAAATAAATAAGTTACGTGCTTTTTGTTTTGGATTTACAGAAAAGAATATCGCGCTATCTAGATGCTTAATTACAAGTTGCGTACTATCTAAAGATTGATATGCTAGGGCAGTGGCAACATGCGCGTCTTCTATAATGCTAAGTGGGGCGCTATTACTTTTTATTAAAATACCTAAAGTTTCTAATGCGAGTTTTTCATTTTGCAAGCGAATGAGTGTCTTAGCCTGCCAAACTTTGGTTTCGTCTCTTAAATTTGGATCTGTATAAGAACCTAAAATAAAATTAAAAGCCTCCAAAGCGGGTACAAAACGTTGGGAATAATAACGTGTTTTTCCTAATAACAAGTAAGCATCATCAATTTGTTTATTGCGTTCTCTTCCATTAATATCCATGGAATGTTTCTGAATAGCTTTTATGGCTTTTAATTCGGCCTTTTCAAAACCTTGTGCGTTTTCTTCAGGAATTTCTTTTTGCTGACCAGGTAACAGCGGTGTTTCCAGCTTTTCTTCTTCAATTTTTAATGGTTCAATTGGTAAAACTTCCCAGAAATTGTCGTTGTACTGATCATCTATTTGCTGTTTAGCTTGGTCATAAGCAACCTGACCATTATACAAAACATTGTATTTGGTAGTAACAGAATGAAAACTGCGATTAACAAAGGTGTCTTTTTTTGTTGAGCAGCTAAATATTAAAAGTAAAATGCCACTAAAAAATAGACCAAACCCAAAACCTTTTTTCAAAATACAGAGTTATTTATTTCTTTAACTAGGTTTATAATTAATTATTGCAATAAAAGGGTAAAAGTACAAATAAAAAGAAGAAGTATTTTTAATTATTTTGTTTGCTTAGGCGGTGAAATAATTCTCCAATTCCTTTAAAGTTTCATTGGACGTTTTGATATCTTTTACTACCTCACCTTTATCTAAAACAACAATGCGCTCACAAACTTCTGTAATATGACTTAAATCGTGGCTGGAAATTAAAATAGTAATATCTCCATTGTCAGTAAGTGTTTTAATAATTTTCTTTAAACGAATTTGGGTTGTGGGGTCAAGGTTAGCAAAAGGCTCATCTAAAATTATTAATTCTGGATTTCCCATCATAGAAGCGACAATACCTGCTTTTTTCTGATTTCCTTTAGAAAGATCACGTAAATATTTTTTCTTTCCTAAAATTTCGTCGTTAAAAAACTCTTCAAACTGAAATAAGAAAGAAGAAACATCGGCTTTATTCATTCCACGAAGATTACCTATAAAGCTGAAATATTCTTCAGGAGTTAAATAGCTAATTAAAAAGCTTTCATCTATGAAAGAACCTGTAAATGATTTCCATTCTTCACTCTTATTAACCGTAATCCCGTTTACTGTTATTTCGCCAGTTGAAGGTCTTATTAGATCAAGTAACAAATTGAAATAAGTAGTTTTTCCGGCTCCATTGTTTCCAACAAGACCAAAACTTTGACCTTTAGGTATTTCTAGTGATTCTATGTTTAGAACTGTAGCTTCTTTGCTATATTTTTTTGTAATATTTTTAGTTAATATCATGAGTAGTTGTTTGTTTGATTATGATTTTTGTTCAAATGCACTAATAGCATCATATTTATCTCTAATATATTTTTTAACGATTAAGTCCATAAAGTAATTTCTAAAGATTAGTCCTGCTATTCCAACCAATGCGATCGCAACTATGCCTGCATTAAAATGGATAAGTTTACTAAAGATCCAAAAAATTAAAACCGGAAACAGCATTAAAGGAATAATGATAATAAATTGGGTTGCACTTGTGCCTTGCATATTAGAGAATCCACTTTTTTCAAGATCAATTCTCTTTCTGTTAAATGAACCTGCATATAGTAAGAATAAAGAGTTAAAACCAATATTAAAAATAGCTCCAGCGGTGATCATTAAAAATATATTCAATCCATAATATAAATATGGTAGACTCAAAAAATAAAGAATTCCTGTCATAGATACCATCAAGAACCATTTACTTTCTAAAAACTTACGATAACGGATGTTCTGACTCATTAGCAATTTATAGTGTGAGCTGTCCCAAGCTGGTATAAACTGACCATAATTTAATGCAAATCCTCCAGTTACAAACAAGGCGGCAAATAATAAAAAGCCTGGCATTTTGTCTTTGTAAACAGGATTATCAAAGAAAATTAAACCATAAAACAAAAATATAAATGACATAAAGAAAAGCGTCTTGGTTCTTTTATTTCTCCATATTAACCTTATGTCATTTTTTATGAAGGGAGCAACATCCCCTAATTTATCGGTCCATGCTAATTCTGCTGTACTAGCCTCTTTAGTTTTTGTGGCAACGGCATCATCCAGGTATATTTTGTTTTTGAGTAATTTATAGTTTAAATAATAAAGAACAACTGTTAATAATAAAGGTACCACAGCAAGAATAGGATTGTTTATAAAAGCGTTGAATATTTTTTCGCTGTATATGGTAGTGTCAAAAATATTGTAATTATGTGATGCTATTAAAACAACCGTTATAACAACAATAATCCAGAAAGCAATATTGCTCTTATTGATTAAAAAGTTTAAAAAATTAATTGCTTGTATGATAAAGAATATAGCAATCAGCCATCCTAATATGCCATTAACTTCATAGCCTTCTTTAAGTAAAACCATAGCAAAAGGAACATAGAAGAATAATCCTAAGATATTAAAAAAAGAAAAAGAAGATTTACTTAAAACATAATGAACTAGTTTGTCTTTTTTAACAGGTAAGGTGAGAAAAGGCTTGATATTCATTACTGGCAACTTTTGCATGAGGTAGCGAAAAATTAAATCACCTAAAAAAGCAAAAATTAAAAATGAGTTAACGACATGTAATGGATTTTTGCTGGGAAATTGCTCCTTGATAAAATAAAAAGCTCCAATACCAACTGCTAAAAATGAAACTAAAAAATAAATTGCAAAAAACCCCATTAAGATTTTTATTGCAAGACCTGTTTGCCAATATGAGGAACGGAAGTATTGTTTCCACTCTAATTTTAGAAATTGTGAAATCATTTGAGTTGTTTGAGATATATGTATTTAAATACCGTATTTTGTTACACCATAAATATAAGACATGCAAATCAACAGGATAAGAAATTTAAGAAAAGAGGTGCTTTCACAAAAGTGGGCCACTTTGTACGAGTATACCTTTGATTTTTTAAGACAAGACGATGTATGGGAATCGCAAAAGCGAGAAGTATATGACAAAGGAGATGGGGCGACAATTTTATTATTTAATAAATTGAAACAAACCGTTATTTTAACTAGGCAATTTAGAATACCAACATATTTAAATGGGAATGAAACAGGTATGATGGTAGAAGCTTGTGCTGGTTTGTTAGATGAAGATAATGCTGAAGATTGTATTAAACGCGAAGTATTGGAAGAAACCGGGTATGAGGTAAAAGAAGTACAAAAACTCTTTGAAGTATTTATGACTCCTGGAGCTGATAAAGAAAAAACATATTTTTTTATTGGTGAATATGAAGCTTCAATGAAAAAACATCGGGGAGGCGGACTAAAAAATGAACAAGAAGAAATAGAAGTTTTAGAATTTCATATTGACAAAGCAATGAAAATGATAAGAACAGGAGAAATTGAAGATGCTAAAACAATAATTCTTTTACAATATGTTAAGCTGCACCATATAGTATAGGCTAAGACTTAATTATATATAAATTCTCCGTACTCACTTTTAATCGTAAGCTTTTTTGTGTTATCAAGTGCCTCAACACGACCTACAATTTTTGCATCTACATTAAAACTTTTTGAAATGGTAATTATGTCTTCCGCAATCTCTTTAGGTACGTAAATTTCCATACGATGACCACAATTAAATACCTGATACATCTCTTTCCAGTTAGTATTGGATTGCTCTTGTATTAGCTTAAATAAAGGAGGCATTTCAAACAAACTATCTTTAATTATATGCAAATTATCTACAAAGTGTAAAATTTTGGTTTGCGCACCGCCGCTACAATGTACCATTCCGTGAATTTCTTCTGATGTGTACTTTGATAAAATTTCTTTAATGATAGGGGCATATGTACGTGTTGGCGATAAAACCAACTTTCCAGCATCTATTGAGGAGCCTTCTACATCATCGGTCAATTTGGTATTTCCAGAATAAACTAATTCTTTTGGAACTGAATCATCAAAGCTTTCGGGGTATTTATCGGCTAAATAATTGTGAAACACATCATGACGTGCTGAAGTTAATCCATTACTTCCCATTCCTCCATTATATTCAGACTCATAAGTAGCTTGGCCAAATGATGCCAATCCGATAATCACATCACCAGCCTTAATATTTGAGTTGTCAATAACTTCATTGCGTTTCATTCTTGCAGTAACCGTAGAGTCAACGATTATTGTACGTACTAAATCACCAACATCAGCGGTTTCACCTCCTGTTGAATGGATGGTAATACCAAATTTTTTTAAATCATCTAGTAATTCTTCGGTACCGTTAATAATAGCAGATAAAACTTCTCCCGGTATTAAACTTTTATTTCTACCTATAGTAGATGATAGCAATATGTTGTCTGTTGCTCCAACACAAAGTAAATCATCTATATTCATAATTAGCGCATCTTGAGCGATGCCTTTCCATACAGAAAGATCACCTGTCTCTTTCCAATACATATAAGCTAACGATGATTTGGTTCCAGCGCCATCTGCATGCATTACAATACAGTAATCATCATCGCCCGTAAGGTAATCAGGAACAATCTTGCAAAAGGCTTTTGGGAAAAGTCCTTTGTCAATATTTTTAATAGCATTATGCACATCTTCTTTAGCGGCAGAAACGCCACGTAATTTATAACGATGATCAGAAGGAGTACTCATTATTTAGAAAGGTATAGTCGTTTTTTATTGTAATCGATAATGGCTTTACCGCGTTCTAAAATGTCGGCGCCTAATATACCGTTAACAGGTTTTGCCTTTTGTTTTACTAAAGCATTATTAATATAAGATAAATCTAATAATATAAGATTTACCTTTTTAAGTTTAAATTTATCAATGGTCAACTTATTATTTTGTGATAACTGTGTGTCAATTTCTGCATTTCCTGCACCGGTTGCTTTATGATCAGATTCTTCGGTAGTAAGTTCAAAAAGTTCAGCTTCTTCCAGTCCAACACAAGAATTTGAAGCGCCAGTATCAATGATGAATCTTCCTTTTTTACCATTTATTTCAGCCTTTAGCTCGAAATGGTTGGTCTTTGTTTTTTTTAACTTAACCGCGTAATATCCTTGCTTTTCAAGATGTTTTTTTAAAGCCATTTTGCTATATAATAGATTTAAATTGACTTAAAAAACGAACATCATTTTCAAATAACATTCTAATATCAGGTATTTGATATAATAACATGGCAATACGTTCAATTCCCATACCGAAAGCAAATCCACTATATTTTTGAGGATCAATTTTACAATTTTTCAAAACATTTGGGTCAACCATGCCGCACCCCATTATCTCTAACCATCCAGTACCTTTAGTAATACGATAATCAGTCTCGGTCTTTAATCCCCAATAAATATCAACTTCTGCACTAGGTTCTGTAAATGGAAAATAAGAAGGGCGTAAACGAATCTTAGATTTTCCAAACATTTCTTTGGTAAAGTAAATAAGTGTTTGCTTTAGATCAGCGAAAGATACATCGGTATCTATATATAAACCTTCCACCTGATGAAAAATACAATGTGAACGTGCTGAAATATCTTCATTTCTGAATACACGTCCTGGAGAAATCGTACGAATAGGAGGCTCGTTATTTTCCATATAACGTACTTGTACAGATGAAGTATGCGTTCGTAATAAAATATCAGGATCCTTTTCAATAAAAAAAGTATCCTGCATGTCTCTGGCGGGATGGTATTCTGGTAAGTTTAATGCCGTAAAATTATGCCAATCATCTTCAATTTCCGATCCTTCAGAAATGGTAAACCCTATTCGAGAAAATACATCAACAATTTGATTTTTAACAATAGATATTGGGTGACGAGAACCTAGTTCGATTGGCTCGGCCGGTCTGGTAAGATCGCCATAGGCACTTTTGTCTTCAGTTGAGTTTTCTATTGCTTCTTTTAGGCTGGTAACTTTTTCTTCGGCAGTCTTTTTAAGCATGTTAATTGATTGCCCAAATTCTTTCTTCTGCTCGTTAGGAATATTTCTAAAGTCTGCGAATAATTCTTTTAAAATTCCTTTAGAGCCCAGATATTTAATTCTAAACGCTTCTACATCTTCTAAAGAAGTGGCTTTAAAACTCTGTACTTCACCAATCAGTTCCTTTACTTTATCTAGCATCTGTTAAAATCAAATTTAGAACGGCAAATTTACGTTTTTTTGTTTAGAATTTTTTGTGTTTTTTATGACGAATTTTAAAACCTAGATTATTAGAATTCAAACGTTTTCGCTAAGCATAAATAAATTCTAATTTTGAATTATGATATTGCTAATTTAATTACATTTGCACTCATAATTCGTTAAAAAACACTATCAATAATCATATTAAAATTATGGAATCAAAGATTAATGCTTTCATGGATCTGGTAAAAAAGCGTAACGGCCATGAACCAGAATTTTTACAAGCGGTACAAGAAGTTGCAGAAACTGTAATACCTTATATTGTTAAGCATGATATTTATCATGGGAAAAATATTTTATTACGTATGGTTGAACCAGAACGTTTGATTTCGTTTCGTGTGTGTTGGGTTGATGATAATGGAGAAATTCAGGTAAATAGAGGATATAGAGTTCAAATGAATTCAGCTATTGGCCCTTATAAAGGTGGTTTGCGTTTTCACCCTACTGTAAATGCAAGTATTTTAAAATTCTTAGCTTTTGAGCAAGTATTTAAAAACTCATTGACAACCTTGCCTATGGGCGGTGGTAAAGGTGGTTCTGATTTTGATCCTAAAGGAAAATCAGACAATGAAATCATGCGTTTTTGCCATGCTTTTATGAGTGAATTGTTTAGACACATTGGTCCAAATACTGATGTACCTGCTGGAGATATTGGCGTAGGTGGAAGAGAAATCGGGTTTTTATATGGACAATATAAAAAATTAAGAAATGAGTTTACTGGCGTATTAACAGGTAAAGGTGCTTCTTGGGGAGGTTCTTTAATTCGCCCAGAAGCAACAGGTTACGGCGATGTATATTTTGCAGAGAATATGCTAAAGACTAGAAACGATTCTTTTGAAGGGAAAACTGTTGTAATTTCTGGTTCGGGTAATGTGGCACAATATGCTTGTGAGAAAGCAACTCAATTAGGAGGTAAAGTTGTTACTATGTCTGACTCTTCAGGATATATTTATGATGAAGAAGGAATAGATGCTGAAAAACTAACATTTATTATGGAGCTAAAGAATGTGAAGCGAGGTAGAATTCATGAGTATACAGATAAATATTCTTCTGCTAAATTCTTTAAAGGTGAAAAACCATGGGGCGTGAAATGTGATGTAGCCTTGCCATGTGCAACGCAAAATGAATTAGATGGAGATGCTGCTCAAGCGCTTGTTGCTAATGGTTGTATTTGTGTTGCAGAAGGCGCTAATATGCCATCTACACCAGAGGCAATTCACGAATTCCAAAAAGCAAATATCTTATTTGCTCCGGGTAAAGCCTCGAATGCCGGTGGTGTTGCTACTTCTGGTTTAGAAATGAGTCAAAATTCATTGCGTTTAAGTTGGACACGTGAGGAGGTAGATGCTAAATTGAAACAAATCATGGAAGATATACATAATTCTTGCGTAAAATATGGTAAGAACGATGATGGCTCAGTTGACTATGTGAGTGGCGCGAATATTGCTGGCTTTGTAAAAGTAGCTGATGCTATGTTGGCCCAAGGAATTGTGTAAATTTCACAAATCATTATATAAATAAGAAAGCGCACCAAAATGGTGCGCTTTCTTATTTTAAGACCATATTAACGAACGAAACTTTAGGTGTACTATTGGTTTTAGTACTTTTATAACTCAAATTTTTAGGAAGATGAGTAGTGAAACTAATTTAAGAACCCTGTTAGCAGAGATGAAACCTTTTGTAAATGAGGGAGAATATGTTTTTATTTCTTTGGAAAATGAAGAAGAAGTTCGTTACGAGGATATTATTGGGATGTTTAAGGAAAACGAAGGAACTACGATAGTTCTTGAACGCCAAAAGGCAGATTTACTACAACTCAAATATAATTTTATAGCCTCATGGATTACTTTAAAAGTTCACTCATCTTTAAATGCTGTTGGCTTAACCGCAGCATTTTCATCGGCTTTAGCTGAACAAAATATTAGTTGCAATGTTATAGCTGGTTATTATCATGATCATATTTTTGTGTCAAAAGATGATAAATCTAAAGCTATGAATGTTTTAAGCGCCTTGTCTAAAAACCATCAATGATTTTTAATGGATTTGCAGCCACCATATCGAAAAATTATCCATTTAGATATGGATGCATTTTATGCTTCCGTAGAACAATTAGATGATCCTGAACTTAGAGGGAAGCCAATAGCTGTAGGAGGAGGAGGTAAAAGAGGTGTTGTTTCCGCGGCAAGCTATGAGGCAAGAAAATATGGAGTGAGATCAGCCATGAGTGGAGTTTTGGCACAAAAAAATTGTCCTCACTTGATTTTTGTAAAGCCTAGGTTTAAGAGGTACAGCGAGATCTCAAAACAAATTCGTGACATCTTTTTTAAATATACCGATCTAGTTGAGCCCTTATCACTAGATGAAGCCTATTTAGATGTTACAAAAAATAAGAAGGGTCACCCTTCAGCTACGTTATTAGCAAAAGAAATTCGTAATGAAATTTATGAAAAAGTTGGATTAAGAGCTTCTGCAGGGATCTCTATAAATAAATTTATTGCGAAAGTGGCCTCAGATATTAATAAACCAAATGGGCAAAAAACAATACCACCAGAAGAGGTCATTGGGTTTTTAGAAGAACTGGAAATTGCTAAATTCTATGGTGTTGGTAAGGTAACTGCGTCTAAAATGTATAACCTAGGAATTTTTAATGGGAAAGACCTAAAGGAAAAATCATTAGTGTTTTTAACTGAACATTTCAAAAAATCTGGAGCGTACTATTATAATATTGTAAGAGGAATTCATAATAGCAAAGTAAAACCTGATAGAATTAGAAAATCTATTGCTGCGGAACGTACATTTATTGAAAATCTTACCTCTGAAATATATATGTTAGAAAAGCTCGATGGAATAGCTGAAGAGCTTGAAAATAGGCTTAAAAAATCAAAAGTATCAGGAAAAACAGTAACTTTAAAGATAAAATACAGTGATTTTTCTGTACAAACACGTAGCAAGACGCTACCGTATTTCGTTACCGATAAAAGTTTATTGTTAGAAACCGTAAAAGAACTTTTATATCAAGAAAAAGTGCATAATTCGGTTCGATTATTAGGAATCTCGGTTACAAATCTAAATATCAATACGAAGCAGAAAGAAGAGGTTATTGATGTCCAGCTAAAATTTGATTTCTAGAGTGAAATTTGGAATGTTTTTTGTGGTAAATATAATTAGTTGTAAAGAAAGTTCTATAAGTAAGTATACGTCTAAAAAATAAATAGTTGAGTCATGGGTAAAAGTATCATTTACATTTTCATCGTTGCTAGCTTGTTGATTGTAAGTTGCGGCACACAAAATCAAACAGTAGCCACAGCCGATAACGCTGCACAAAAAGAAGAGCCGGTTCGCATTGCGAATGACAGTTTAGAATACGAAGTTATTATTATTGATGTTGGATTCAATACCTTTTTGAATACACGCGCACGACCTATGAATTTTTATTCGAAAGAATTTCTTGAAACTCGCAATAGGTATTACGTAACCGAGTGGAATATGAGAGCGCAAAATCCATCTAGGTTTAATTCTGGTATTTATGAAACCATTATTGACTATCAGCCTAATATAGATTATGGCTTGGAGGTTAATTACAAATTATTCTGGTATTTTCAATTCGCGCAGCGAAAGTATAATATGAAACTGGGTCCATTTCGAGTTTACGGAGTTTAAATATAAAAGCCTTAAAATTTCATATTTTAAGGCTTTAGTTTTTAATTAAGTAATTATATATATTAAACTCAGGCGAATCGTTGAGGGCCGCCACGTCTTATCTCTTCACTAGCAAAAGCTTCAAACTTATTAAAGTTCTCTCTAAAAGCATTTGATAGTTTAAAAGCCATTTTATAATAAGCTTCATCATTATTCCAAGATGCTCTTGGGCTTAATACCTCAGAAGGAACTCCTGGACAATGCCTTGGCTGAGCAACACCAAAAACAGAATGTAAATGATAGTCCTCGTATGAATATTCACCTAGATCACCATTTAATGCAGCATTGATCATTGCCCTTGTGTATTTTAATTTCATACGGGTTCCTACGCCATAAGGGCCACCGGTCCAACCTGTATTTACTAACCATACATTAACACCCGCATCTTTCATTTTTTTACTTAACATTTCAGCATACTCAGCTGGATGTAAAGGCATAAAAGGTGCGCCAAAACAAGCAGAAAAAGAAGGTACCGGTTCGGTAACTCCTGCTTCAGTACCTGCAACTTTAGCAGTATAACCAGAAATGAAATGATAAGCTGCCTGATTTGGTAATAACCTTGAAATTGGAGGTAACACGCCAAAGGCGTCAGCGGTTAAGAAAAAGATATTCTTTGGATTTCCTGCTAATGAAGGCTTTTGAATATTGTTAATATGATAAATAGGGTAGCTAACACGTGTATTTTGAGTAATTGAAGTATCTTCAAAATCTACTTCGTTAGTACCTTCTTTAAAAATAATATTTTCTAATAAAGCTCCAGGTTTAATTGCATTATAAATATCAGGTTCGTTTTCCTTTGAAAGATTGATAACCTTTGCATAACACCCTCCTTCGAAATTGAAAATGGTATTTTCATTGGTCCATCCATGCTCATCATCACCAATTAACTTTCTATTAGGGTCTGCAGATAGCGTCGTTTTACCTGTTCCTGATAATCCAAAAAAGATAGCCGTTTCGCCATTTTCACCAACGTTAGCCGAGCAGTGCATTGGCAAAGTGTTCTTAAATACCGGTAAGATAAAATTCAAAGCAGAAAAAATCCCTTTTTTCATTTCGCCAGTATATCCAGTACCACCAATTAAAGCTATTTTTCTGGTAAAATCTAAGATCGCAAAGTTATGCTGGCGTGTACCATCTATCTTTGCATCTGCCATGAAATTAGGAGCATTTACAATTGTCCATTCGGGCTCAAAATTTTCCAGTTCATTTTCTTCTGGTCTTAAAAACATATTATATGCAAACATGTTAGACCATGGTAACTCATTTATAACACGAATATTCAAACGATAATTCTCGTCTGCACAAGCATAAGCATCACGCACATAAATTTCTTTATTAGATAGGTAGTCTACTACTTTATCATAAAGTTTTTCGAATTTATCCGAATCGAAAGGAATATTAATGGGGCCCCACCATATTTTATCTTTAGTGATATCGTCTTTAACAATAAATCTGTCTTGCGGTGAACGTCCGGTAAACTCACCGGTGTTAATAGCCAAAGCTCCAGTACTTGATAACTTACCCAGATCTTTTTCTATTGCAATTTTTGTTAAAGTTTCAGGAGAGAGATTCCAATGAGTTGTTGCATTTTTAATACCGTAGTTTGAAAGCGTTCTATCTACGGCTTTGGCAATTTTTTCCATTTAGTTGTGTTAATGTAAAATAGGGGTCAAAAATACACATTATTTTATAACGAAAACGTTTGAAATGGACTTTTATTAACAAATCAGTCCGATTTTTTTACAAAGTAAAATAACATAAAAACCCATCCTAAAATAAAAAGAAGCCCTCCAAGTGGAGTAATAAACCAAATTGATTTTGGGTCAATATTACCTAATGTAATTAAATAGATTGATCCCGAAAAAAATAGAATCCCGAGAAAGAAAAAATAGCTAATCGTTTTTTTCTCTTTAGGCGAAAATTGACTAAATATATTCACAAAAAGTAATACAATTACATGATACATTTGATACCTAACCGCTGTTTCAAAGCTATTTAATGAGCTTGCATCTAATTGCTCCTTTAGAGCATGAGCACCAAAAGCACCAAGTATGATTGTTAGAATGCCTAATAAGGCGGTGATCACTAAATTTTTCTTCATTTTATTGAGCTTGATTCGGACTAAAATTAAGCGTTTTAAGTTAAATATTTATACTTTATATTTACAAAAAGTTGTTGATCTTATGAAAAACCTTAAAAGTTTAAAAACAGTTTTGGTTTCCACTTTTTTACATGAAGTTCACCTGGCTAAAACAAAACTTGCTAGCAAAGGCATTAATAGCTTTATTGCTGACGAACATATTAACAGTATTATTGGCACTGCTTTTATCGAAGGGTATAAGTTAAATGTTGATGAAGCTGATTACGAGGAGGCTAGAACCATCTTGAGTTTGTATAAAACTTAAAATAACTTTTTGAATATTAATTCTTCAAATTTTATACATTCGCTCCCATATAATTCATAAGCCAAAAATGAGAAAAATATTAATTATTGGAGCAGGGCGCTCATCGTCTTCGTTAATAAAATATTTATTAGATAAATCCTTAGAAGAGAAACTTGAGGTTACGGTTGCAGATGTTTCTAAAGAAGCTGCCGAAGAACGAATTGATAATCATTCAAATGGAGTTGCAATAGCATTAGATGTGTTCGACGAAGCTGTGAGAAAAAAAGCTGTTCAAAATGCTGATATTGTAGTGTCTATGCTACCGGCTAGATTCCATATTGAGGTTGCTAAAGACTGTATTGCGTATAAAAAGCACATGGTAACCGCTTCTTATATTTCTGATGAAATGAAGGCTCTCAATGAAGATGCAAAGGAAAACGGATTGGTGTTTATGAATGAAATAGGTTTAGATCCTGGTATTGATCATATGAGTGCAATGCAGGTTATAGACCGTGTACGCGATAATGGAGGAGAAATGTTGTTATTCGAATCTTTTACAGGAGGTTTGGTTGCTCCAGAAAGTGATACAAATTTGTGGAACTATAAATTTACATGGAATCCAAGAAATGTAGTTTTAGCAGGACAGGGAGGAGCTGCAATGTTTATACAAGAAGGAACCTATAAATATATTCCTTATCATAAACTGTTTAGAAGAACAGAGTTTCTAACGGTAAATGGTAGCGGTAAATTTGAGGCCTATGCAAACAGAGATTCACTTAAGTATAGAAGTGTCTATGGCTTAGATTCTATACCAACCATGTATCGAGGAACCATACGAAAGATTGGATTTTCAAGAGCCTGGAATGTTTTTGTGCAATTAGGAATGACCGATGATTCGTATACAATCGAAGATTCTGAGAATATGAGTTACCGCGATTTTACCAATTTGTTTTTGGCATATAGTCCAAGTGATTCAGTTGAATTAAAAATGCGTTCTTATCTAAAAATTGATCAAGACGATATAATGTGGGGGAAATTAGAAGAATTAGATATTTTCAATCCGAATAAAAAAATAGGGCTAAAGAATGCTACTCCGGCTCAAATGCTGCAAAAGATCCTGATGGATAAATGGACATTAGAAGAAGATGATAAAGATATGATTGTAATGCAGCATAAATTTGGCTATGAATATCAAGGAAAACAAAAACAAATAGAAAGTAGCTTAGTAGTTATTGGTGAAGATCAAACGTATACTGCAATGGCCAAAACTGTTGGTTTGCCGGTGGCTATGGCCACTTTAAAAATATTAAATGGTGAAATTAAAACTCCAGGAGTGCAACTACCTATTTCTAAGGAGGTATATGAGCCTATTTTAAAAGAGCTTGAAGATTATGGAATTAAGTTTGTTGAAAAGCAAGTTCCATATTTGGGGTATAATCCTAACAATGTAAATGGTTGATAAGCAACTTATATATGGCTGTATGGGGCTTGGTGGTGACTGGGAAGCCAGCACACTGAATAAAACTGACCTTATTGTTGCTGAAAAAGCGATAGAAACAGCTCTAGAATATGGGATTCACTACTTTGATCATGCAGATATCTACAAAGCTGGACGTTCTGAAGAAGTTTTTGGAAAAATTCTAAAAAATAATCCGGCACTTAGAGATAAAATTATTTTACAATCAAAAGCCGGAATAGACTATAGGGCGCTAGGGAGTTCAAGTCTCTATAATTTAAGTGAGCATTATTTATTGCAACAAGTAGATGTAATACTAAAAAGATTACAAACTGATTACCTTGATGTTTTTTTACTTCATAGACCAGATCCATTAATGAATCCGCAAGAAATTGCAAATGCATTTCGAATATTAAAAGAACAAGGAAAGGTTAAGAGCTTTGGTGTAAGTAATATGTCATTGCACCAAATTAATTTTATTCAAAAATATTGTGACGATCCCTTAGTGACAAATCAAATTCAACTTAGTTTAGGGCACCCGTTGGTAGTTGAAACAGGTGTTTTGGTTGATCGTGTTAATAATACAGACTTTAATGGGGTAGAAGGGTTATTGGAATTCTCACAAATTAATAATATATCAATTCAAGCATATAGCTCCTTGGATGGAGGTAGGTATATAAGTGGCCACTCTAAAGAAGATATATTGGTGTACAATTTAGTTTCTGAATTAGCAGAAAAATATGATACTACTAAAGAAGCGATTGCATTAGCATGGTTATTTAAAATTCCAGGGGCAATTCAACCAATTATTGGTACAACTAATCCTGAGCGCATAAAAGCTTGTTCTCATTCTGTAGAAATAGAACTTTCGAGAAAAGACTGGTATCAACTTTGGGTAACCGCCAGAGGAGCAAAGATACCCTAGATTACATTTTTAAATAAAAGTCTTTCACCAATTCAATATAGGCAGGAGTATATTGGTGTCTGCCGCTTTCTATGATTAATTCTTCTTTTGTAAATTCGCTTTTTACAGGTGAAAACGCCAACATACTGCGCTTAATTTCCGATTGTGGAGTGCCTTTTACATGGCAAACTTTAATAAGGTTTAGTTCTTTTTTTGCAGCCATTTTTATAAAATTTTCTTCTTCTTTAAACGGAATAATTGTAGTGAAAACACCTTCGCTTGACAGTAATTTAACAACAGCATCAATAAGGCCTTCAAAAGATAGCGAAGAGGTAAAACGTGCTTTATTTCGAGAGATATCTTTTGTTTCGAAGGTATCATTATAAAAAGGTGGATTGCTAATAATCAAATCATATTGATCATCAATTTCCTTTGCAAATTGCGCTATAGATGCATGATAGCAGAACAATCGATCTGCCCACGCTGAATTTTCAAAATTCTCAACTGCCTGCTCATAAGCCTTGTCATCTAATTCAACAGCATCAATAGTCTCTGCATCACCTCGCTGAGCTAGTTGTAATGCGATTATTCCGGTTCCTGTTCCAATATCGAGAATTGAACTTGGGCTGTGTTCTAAAGATGCCCAGGCGCCTAATAATACGCCATCGGTGCCAATTTTCATGGCACATTTATCTTGCAGGATACTAAACTCTTTAAATTGAAATGGTTTGCTCAAGACCGTGATTTATAATTTTTAATGTTTACCCAAGATACATTTCGATTAAACCATCTGGAGTCTCCATATATATGATTTGATTGTCTCTATCTACCTTTTTAATAAAGTCATCTATCATAGGTATAAGTATTTCGGTATCACCATTTTTAATTTCAAAAAGGGGCTGAGCTGTCGAGTCATTTATACTAACTATTTTGCCAACATTTCCAAATTTGCTGTCATTAACATTAAACCCTATTACTTCATGATAATAAAATTTATTTCCCCCAAGTTTAGGCAGTAAATTTAATGGAAGATAAACATCAGTTTTTAAAATTGAAATGGCACCTGCTTCAGAATCTACATCTTCAAATTTCACTCTTAGCTGATTCCCTTTTTGGAGTAAACTTTTTTCAATAAAGAAAGGTATTAGGTTTTTGCCCATATCAACAAATACGGCATCAATATTGGCATATAGTTCGGGCTCATCAGTATCTAAAGCAATAACTACTTCGCCTTTAAAACTATGTTTTCTAGCTATTTTTCCTAAAAAGAAACAGTCTTTTTTTTGCATCGAAAATTTATTTTCGTTTCCACCAAAGTGGAAATTTTCTTTTTATATAGAGAACACTTTATTTAATGTTAAAACAAAAAAACCTGACCAAAAAGCCAGGTTTCAAAAGTATAAAAAGTAATTTTTATTCTTCTTCGTTTGAAGCTTCGGCAGCTGTAGCAACATCTTCAGCAGCATCTTCTACAACAGGTGCAGCAGCGGCTTTACGCGCCTCATTTACTTCTTTTTCAGCTTCTAAAGCTTTTGCTTTCGCATCAGCCTTTGCTTTCGCTAATCCATCAGATTTAGCAGTAATTTTACCGGCTTTTTCTTCTAACCAAGCTTGGAATTTTGCTTCCGCTTGTTCTTCAGTTAATGCTCCTTTAGTAACACCACCTGCTAAATGCTTCTTCAATAAAGCACCTTTATAAGATAAAATTGCTCTCGCAGTATCTGTTGGTTGTGCTCCGTTTTGTAACCATTTTACAGAACCATCAACATCTAAGTCGATAGTTGCAGGGTTCGTGTTAGGATTATAAGTTCCTAATTTTTCTAAGAATTTACCATCTCTTTTTACTCTTGAATCAGCAGCAACGATCCAATAAAATGGCTTTCCTTTTTTTCCGTGTCTTTGTAGTCTAATTTTTACTGACATTCTTTGTTAATTTTTTGAGGTACTCGACCTCGATTATTAAAATCCTACCATCTCGTGGTAAGTGGGCGCAAATATACTAAGTTTTTTATATATAACTAACTAATAATCTATTATTTATTTGATGTATTTTTGACGAACAATCTTACTATTCGAATAGTTAGATTTTCAATGAACTACTTACTAAAGTTAAAAATGAATTCCTGCTTAAAACAGGAATGATATAAAATATGAATGTACTAGGAATCATTCCTGCAAGATACGGTTCAACACGCTTAGAAGGTAAGCCTCTAATAGACCTATGTGGTAAACCCATGATACAGCGTGTTTATGAACAAGCAAAGAAATTATTAGATCATGTTGTCGTTGCTACCGATGATCAGCGTATTGTAAAGGCTGTTCAAGATTTTGGAGGAGAAGTCGTAATGACCTCCCGAGATCATAATACCGGTACAAATCGATGCTTGGAAGCTTATCGTGTATATAAAAAAAAGGCTGATGTCGATTTTGATGTTATTGTAAATATTCAAGGGGATGAGCCATTACTAGATCCAGAACAAATAAGACTCTTAGTTTCTTGTTTTGAAAACGGTAGAGTACCTATGGCTACATTGGTTATTCCTGCTAAAGCAAAAGATGAGTTAAATTCAGGAGTGTTTGTCGTGATCGATAAGCAAAAGAATGCGTTATATTTTAGCCGTTCTGTTATTCCTTTTGTACGCGATTCTGATAAAAAAGATTGGACAGAAAATCATACTTTTTACAAACATATTGGTATGTACGCCTTTAAGCCAAGAGCGCTTAATTCCTTTGCTAGTTTGCAGCAAACCTCTTTAGAACTGGCAGAATCTTTAGAGCAAAATCGCTGGCTTGAAAATGGCAAAAAAATAAAAGTGGAAATTACAAATTCTCAAACCATAGGTGTAGATACTCAAGAAGATGTTGAGTTAGTTAGAAAATTACTTTCACAGAATTAGAACTTTTCAACTTACTGTTGATAAAAAGCCTTTCTCTAATGTTACTTTAACGTATCAGTTTATGTATTTTTAAAGTTTCAATTTCTACTCAAAAATCTTAGATGTATTTAATATTTGATACCGAAACTACCGGTTTACCAAAAAGCTGGAATGCACCCATTACAGATACCGATAATTGGCCTCGTTGCGTACAAATTGCATGGCAATTACATGGTAAGTATGGTGAATTAATAGACCATCAAGATTTTTTAATTAAACCAGAAGGATTTAACATACCATACGATTCTGAACAAGTACATGGCATTTCAACAGCATTGGCTGAGCAGCAAGGAGCATCTTTAGAAACGGTTTTACAGTTATTTAATGAGGCACTTGCTAAAACTGACTATGTAGTAGGCCAGAATGTAAGCTTTGACTTAAATATAATGGGTTGTGAGTTTTATCGTAAAGAGATTAAAACAAAGCTTAATGATCTACCCATATTAGATACTTGTACAGAAACCACTGCCGAATTATGTAAAATCCCTGGTGGCCGCGGAGGTAGATTTAAATTACCAACATTAACAGAATTACATGAGCATTTGTTCAAAATTCCTTTTGCCGAAGCCCATAATGCGACTGCCGATGTTGAAGCTACTACTCGTTGTTTCTTCGAGCTTATTCGTCAAGAGGTTTTTACGAAAGGTGAACTTGATGTAACCGAAGATTATTTTAAAATATTTCAGGAAGAAAATCCTGAACCTGTTCAATCTGTTGGATTAAAACATTTAAATCTTAAAAAGGAAAGTGCTAAGCTAAAAAAGAAAGAAGAAATTGTAGCTGATACTATTTCCGCTGATGTTAGTTTAGATTTAGCGAACGCTCAATTTGCACATTTACATAACCACTCTCAGTTTTCTATATTACAATCTACAGCTAGTATTACGAAATTAGTACAAGCTGCAGTTAAGCATCAAATGCCAGCGGTTGCCTTAACCGATACAGGCAATATGATGGGCGCTTTTAATTTTGTAAAAGAAATTTTAAAACATAATAAAGAAGCCGAACATCCTATTAAACCGATTGTAGGTTGTGAATTTAATGTTTGTGAGGATCATACAAATAAGTCTGTTAAAGACAATGGTTATCAAATCGTTCTTTTAGCAAAGAATAAGAATGGATATCATAACCTGGCGAAAATGTCATCCATTGCCTACATCGACGGGTTCTATTATGTACCACGTATAGATAAGAAAGTAATTGAACAATATAAGGAAGATATCATTGCTCTAAGTGGGAATATTTATGGTGAAATTCCGAGTAAAATCTTAAATGTTGGTGAGAAACAGGCTGAAGAGGCTCTACTTTGGTGGAAAGAAACCTTTGGCGACGATTTTTACCTTGAATTGAATGATCATGGACAGGAAAATGAAGCAAATGCTACAACGACACTACTTGAATTTTCTAAAAAGCATGATGTAAAAGTTGTAGCGGCGAATAACACATATTATGTAGATAAAGAAAGCGCACAAGCACATGATATTCTATTATGTGTGAAAGATGGAGAAAAATTAGCAACTCCTAAGGGACGGGGAAGAGGCTTTAGATATGGATTGCCAAATGAAGAGTACTATTTTAAAAGTACTGATAAAATGAAGGAATTATTTAAGAATATCCCTCAGGCAATTATAAATATTCAAGAGATCATAGATAAGGTAGAAGCTTATGAATTGGCGCGAGATGTGCTACTACCAAAATTTGAGATTCCCAATGAGTTTCTTCATCAAGAAGACGAGCAAGATGGAGGGAAAAGAGGTGAAAATGCATATTTAAAACATCTTACTTTTGAAGGTGCTAGGCAACGTTGGGAAAACCTAACCGATGAAATTACTGAACGCCTGAATTTTGAGCTTGGAGTTATAGAGCATACCGGATACCCAGGTTATTTTTTAATTGTTCAAGATTTTATTGCCGAAGCTCGTAAGATGGGAGTATCGGTGGGGCCTGGTCGTGGTTCAGCAGCGGGTTCAGCAGTAGCCTACTGTTTAGGGATTACCAATATTGATCCAATAAAGTACGATTTACTTTTTGAGCGTTTTTTAAATCCTGATCGTGTATCATTACCCGATATTGATATTGATTTTGATGATGAAGGTCGTCAAAAAGTAATAGATTATGTTATCGATAAGTATGGAGCAAGTCAGGTGGCTCAAATCATTACGTATGGTACAATGGCAGCCAAATCATCTATTCGGGATACTGCACGTGTTTTAGATCTTCCATTACCCGACGCCGATAGAATTGCCAAATTGATTCCGAATACGAAGCTGAGAACAATTTTTGGTGATGATGAAAAGAGTATTAAAAAAATTGGTGAACTGCGTAAAGATGAAGTTTTAAGAGTAAATGAATTGAGAAGTCTTGCTGAAGGCGAAGGTATAGAAGCGCAAACCATACAGCAGGCAGTACAATTAGAAGGCTCGTTACGAAATACAGGTATTCATGCCTGTGGTGTGATCATTACACCCGAAGACATTACAAATCTAATTCCAGTAGCAACAGCGAAAGACTCCGATCTTTTTGTTACCCAATTTGATAACTATGTAGTTGAAGATGCAGGGCTTTTAAAAATGGATTTCCTCGGTTTAAAAACATTAACTCTAATTAAGGATACCTGTAAAATTGTAAAAGCATTACATGGTAAAGAGCTAGATCCTGATTCTTTTCCGTTAGATGATACAAAAACGTATGAGCTATTCCAAAGGGGCGAAACAGTAGGAATATTTCAATACGAATCTCCTGGTATGCAAAAGCATATGAAGCACCTTAAACCAACGGAGTTTGCAGATTTAATTGCCATGAATGCATTGTATCGCCCGGGGCCTATGGAATATATTCCGCTTTTTATTCAGCGTAAGCATGGTATCGAAGCAATTGAGTATGACCTTCCAGAAATGGAAGAATTCCTTAAAGAGACCTATGGAGTTACCGTCTATCAAGAGCAAGTAATGTTACTATCGCAAAAGCTTGCTGGATTTACCAAAGGTGAAGCAGACGTATTACGTAAAGCAATGGGTAAAAAGATATTTGCCTTACTTCAAAAGTTAAAACCAAAGTTTATAGAAGGAGGTAAAAGCAATGGGCATCCAGAAGAAGTATTAGAAAAGATATGGAAAGATTGGGAAGCTTTCGCGGCATACGCATTTAATAAGTCACACTCTACTTGTTATGCTTATGTAGCTTACCAGACAGCGTATTTAAAAGCACACTATCCGGCAGAATATATGGCTGCAGTATTATCAAATAATATGAATGATATTAAGCAGGTATCCTTCTTTATGGATGAATGTAAACGTGCTGGGATTCAGGTTTTGAGTCCAGATATTAACGAATCATTCTACAAGTTTGCAGTGAATAAACAAGGAGCTATTCGCTTTGGAATGGGAGCTATTAAAGGTGTTGGCGCGAGTGCTGTAGAAGTTCTAATTGCCGAACGAAAAGAAAATGGTAATTACAAATCTATATTTGATGTTGCTAAACGTATTGACTTACGTTCTGCAAATAAAAAAGCGTTTGATGGTTTGATTCTTGCAGGGGCATTTGATTCTTTTAAAGAAACCACCAGAGCACAGTATTTTGAGATTGATGATCGCGGACAAACCTTTATTGAAAAGGCAATTCGATTTGGTAATAAATACCAAGAGAATAAAAATTCAGCTCAAGTTTCATTATTTGGTGAAACATCTGAAGTTCAATTTGACGAGCCGATTATACCAGAATGTGAGCCTTGGGGAATCATGGAAAAGTTGGCAAAGGAAAAAGAAGTGATAGGAATGTATATTTCCGGTCACCCGCTTGATGATTATAAAACTGAAATGAAATATTTCTGTAATGCACCTATTAATGCTTTTACCAATGAGGGTGACCTCGTGGGGAAAGACTTATCAATAGGAGGTATTGTAACAGATGTTCAACATCGTATTTCCAAAAATGGTAAAGGCTGGGCTGCCTTTACGATCGAAGATTATACTGAAGCTCATGAGTTTAGAATGTTCGGAGAAGATTACCTAAGGTTTAAACATTTTTTAATTCCTAATTCTTTCTTACATATTAAGATGTCTGTTAGGCCGGGTTGGCGTGAAGGAGACATAAGAATTCAATTCAATCAGATACAGATGTTACAAGATGTTTTAGAAGCGATGGCCAATAAGCTAACACTTCAGCTAAACATTCAAGAATTGAATGAAGAAAAAATTACTTCTTTAGAACGAATTGTGAGTGAACATAAAGGGAAAGATGTGCTGAATTTTGTGGTATATGATATTGAAGAAAAGCTAAAACTTACAATGCCTAGTAGAACATCTAAAGTGAAAATTTCACAAGAATTATTAAATACTTTAGAAGCGCGGGAAGTATTGTATAAGTTGAATTAATCAATTAAAAAAAGCCCATCATATGATGGGCTTTTTATTAAAAATTTAACTAGTAATATATATTTATATAACTTTTACATTTACTGCGTTTAATCCTTTTCTACCTTCTGCTAAATCGAATTCTACTTCATCACCTTCGCGAATATCATCGATTAAACCAGATACGTGAACAAAATGTTCTTTGTTTGAACCTTCTTCTGTAATAAATCCGAATCCTTTTGACTCATTGAAGAATTTTACTGTTCCTTTACTCATTTTTATTATAATTTAATATTAATTACTTGGTAGTAGTCAAGAAGTGTGCCAAGAAAAACTACCACTTCTACAAGAACAGTAATGACAATGCTATTTTATAAATTGATAATGTCCAATAATTTTAAAATCGAACAAACAATCTTCTAACACTTGTCCAGCTCCTATATTGTGAACTATCAAGTGGCGTTTACCATCTTTAGATTTTTTATTCACTACAATTCCGATATGAGTAAGTCCATTTGCCAAACGCCAGGCAACAATAGCTCCCGGTTTATAGTCTTTGGCAATTTTAGTAATAGCTTTTGAGGCACCTTTTCGATTAAAGTAGGTCATTAAATTGGGCACACGTCGATGGTCTATATTCTTATCTGTAGATTTTAATCCCCATATTTTTGGGTATTTGCTAAAATTGGCCTTCATGTCTTCATGAACTTCTTTTTGCAAGTCGATTCCTAGTTTTCTATACGCTCTTATTACAACATCGGTACATACGCCCTTACCACTTGGCACATCACCATTTGGGTATTCAATTGAAAAATAACTACCATCATACACTACCTTGTCCTTTGTCAATTCTAAAGCTGCATCAGATAATGTTAGTTTTTGAGTTGTAGTTTGGCTAAAACCGAAACAAAAAGTAGTTAGAAATAAGATTGTGAATATTCTTTTCATAATCAATCAACTTTTACTCTTACACCTTCACTATGGCTACTAAACTCAGGAGCATACATACTTTGTATAGTAGTAATACCATTTGAGAAATCACCTTTGTTGTTTACTCGCAAGTCATATTCAAATACATAAATTCCTTTAGGTAAATAATCAAAAAAGAAATTGGTAGCAGCATCTTTGGTGCTTTCATAATACCCTAAACCATCTTGCCATTTGTATTGTGATAATACACTTACAGGTTCAAATCCAGCTGCGCGCATATCTTTCATGTGTATAAATTCCATGGCTCTGTCTACTCGTAATTCTATACGCACTCTAACTAAGTCTCCTAAATTAAGATCAGTTTTAGCATCAATTTCTGTTAATTCTTCACCTTTATCGGTATTCTTTTTTAAGAAAAGTTTCTTCTTTAGTTTTAATGGTGTTTCTGCTGAGGTGATCTTATCTAAATCTTCAAAATATTGCCAATACAAAGCACCCCAGGCAATACCATCTGACTTTTTTGAGAGCTTTACTTCAGCCATTTCTGGTTGTATTTCATTGCCTTTCCAAGAGGTTTTAAAATAACCTGTTCCGGCTTCTACTTTTGTATTCTCTAAAGCTAGCGGATCAATTTTTTCTTTACCAATTTTCACATCAATAAAGTCAGTAACTTCTAGCCAATCTGACCCTTGAAGTAACAAAGCATAAACAGCTTCTGTTGTTGCTTTGGTAGTTTTCCATCTATTAGTCTGTTTATTCTTTAACAACCAAACTTTTAATTCATCGACAATCTTGTTGTCACCGGAAATTTCACTGAATGCTTCAATCAATAATGCTTGTGTTTCAATAGGTGCTTGATACCAATACCAACTAGCTGTATTTTCTTTCCAATACATACCCAATTCTTCACTAGTTATGGCATTTTCTTTTAATGAAGCCAGTATTTTCTCAGCAATAGCATTGTTATTTCGCTTTGCAATCAGAGCGATCATACCTTTGGTATATAGATTTCTATCTAACCAGAATTTGTAAGATTGTTTAGTATAATAATCTACCGCTTTTTGCACCTTGTCACCTATGGCAATGTCTTTATAGAAACTGCGCATATACAAATATTGAATCTGATAATTACCAGTATGATTTTGTTTCCAGAATTCAGCTTCTTTTTTAGCACCCTCTGTTTTGTTTTTCGCGCTTTCGCGGATGCGTCTAGCCTGCTTCTCAAGTTTGCGATAATCTTCTAAAATTTCATCATCTAAAAACTTTACTGCTTTTTGAAACATAGATTTCACATCTGAATTTGTAGTGACACCAAGTTTATTTAAATGACCAAATCCGGATGCAATATGTTGCGTGATATATCTATTTGGGTAATGAGATCCTTTAAACCAAGGAAAACCACCACTGTTCATCTGTATTTGCTTTAGCTTTCTCAATGCTGATGATAATTCATTATTCATCTTGTTAAGGTCAAATAGCAAAGCGATTCGTTTTTTCTGTTCAGTTTCAGATTGTGCATCTCGTACCCAAGGTGTTTCTTGGATAATTAAAGACTTCAATTCTTGATTCTTTTCCAAACTTGAAACCAAAGCGTCAGCTGACGCCCATTGATTAAATACTTCTTGAATTCTAGGATTTGAATTCGCAATATGACGACCCAATGCATTCGCATAATATCTAGAGAATGTTTGCTCAGCACATTCATAAGGATATTCAATTAAATAGGGTAGCGTCTGGACAGCATACCATGCCGGATTAGAAGTAATTTCCAACGTTAAGTTGTGATTCTTTAAAGTAGCAGATGTATTATTTTTCAACTTATCTAATGTGAATGTCTTTGTTTGCCCAGAACGTAACCACATAGGTAAGGTTTCGGTTACTAACATTCTATTAGATAATACTGGTAAAGCGTTTTCTTCACCGTCGGTGAAATCACCGGCTTTCGCAACAATCTTATATTTTACTGCCTGTACATTATCTGGTATTTTCAGATTCCAACTAACATTGGCATTGCCTTTGGCATCAACGGTGAATGATTTTTGATTTTTGCTATTGCCTAATTTACTATCAATGGGTTTGTTAGTAAAGGCATCGTACAATTGTAATTCGCTAAGACCTTCTAATTTTTTATCAGACAGGTTTGCAATTTTTGAAGCGAATACAATGCGATCACCTTCTCTAAAGAATCTTGGCGGATTTGGTAATACCATTAATTCTTTTTGCGTGACGGTACTTAATTGTTGTGTCACCGTTTGCAAGTCTTTGGTATGTGCCAATAACTGTAATTTCCACTTTGTTAAACTCTCAGGAATTGTAAAATTAAAGCTCACATTGCCCTTTGAATCAGTGGTTAAGTGCGGATAGAAAAAGGCCGTTTCCTGTAAGTTTTTACGAGCAACTATGCCTTTTAGACGCTCTTTAGCAGGTTTTGTTTGAGATGCATCTTTAGTACTTGCTAAAGACGCACTTCCCGCAGCTTCTTCCTCTATTATTTCATCAGCAACAACTTCTCCCATAGCCTCAGGTTTACTGGCCACACCTCTCAATACTAACTTATCTCTTTTTCTTTTTGATGTACCGTAGGCAGTTACGACTACTTCATCGAGTTGGTCACTAGCCTCCATAGTAAGATTTATCTTTCTTGACCTACCTATCGTAATTTCTTCAGAATTCATTCCTACGAAGCTGAAGACTAAAACATCTCCATTCTTTACTTTAATAGTATAGTTACCATCAAAATCGGTAGTTGTACCATATGTTGTTCCTTTTATTAATACGTTAACCCCTGGTAATGGCCCGCTTTCGTCATTAACTGTTCCAGTAACTATTTTATCCCATTTATCGCGATCAAGTTTTAAACTTTGAAGGTATCTTCTGCTCGCCCAATTGCTATTGCCAAACGAAAGCCCAAACCAATTCAATGCATCGTAGCTTTGCTGCGCAAAACCATAAGAGCGATTTTTTAGATTGTAAATTTGAAAGTTTGCAGTGCCAAAACTCTGATTTGCATTACTTGAATTGTACGCATAATAATATCTATAATTGATTGCATTAATTCCCCATTGATGTGTTCTAAACTGATCTAAGGAAGCATCATACATTGACGCTAAGATCTCAGCGGTAACTTTATCGCTCTTATTTCCTTTAATTTTGAAACTCCATGTTTCATTTTGACCTGGCTGAAGTTTATTTCTAAATGTAGAGGTTTCAATCTCAAGTTGATGTTTTGGATACGGTACATTTATTGGTAATATTCCATTTTTGAAAGAATTATAATTCACCAATTGATATTGAATAGCAAATCCTCCTAGGTCTTTTTCTTTCACAGGAATTGAAACGGTCTTTATCTCATCTGATAAATGAATAATCTGGGTATCAATCGTAGAATAGTTTTTATCTACTTTTAAAGTAACATATACATCTTTTGAAGCAGACCCCAACGTAATACGTACATAATCACCAGGTTTATAAGCTTCTTTGTTAGTTTTAATAAAAAACAATTGATTATCAGCTACCTTTTTATCGTTTGAACCGAATACATCAAATTGTGCTTCATCTCGAACTTCTTGATTGAATTTGTCTTTACAAATAAGCTCTACTACATATTTTCCTGATAACCATTTAGAAATATAATTGAGGTTTATTTCTTTTGACTTTTCAGTGTCAATATCGGTTTCAAAAACTAACTCACCTTTTTCCCATTTTTGAGGGTTGTCTTCGTTACCATAGGCATCATAAGGAAATAATCTTCTAAATTCATCTTTTGGTATCGTTTGATAATCTGGCACGTTCCAAGGTCTTTTACGTAATACATTATCAGGAGCTTTTAGTTTATAGATTTTTAAAGTACCCTTAGTAGGCACAAACTCACCGTTGAGATTGTTGGTGGTTACTACTAGCTTGTGATTTTTTAACTTGTCTATTTTAGTTGGCACTGTCAAAGAAATATCCAATGCATGATATCCAACATTTACAATCGTTTCTGCACTTCGTGTTTCACCATTAATATCGGTTACGTCAGCTACCACTTTATAATTAAAAGTTGGTTGCGTCGATGGGCTTACTTTTAGGTCTGGCAAGGCTTCAAAAATAATTTCAAAATTTCCTTGAGCGTCCGTTGTCGTTTCTCCATGAGTGATCTCTTGACTTTCAGATGAAATTTGAGGCCTGTAATGCCAGAACCACTTAGGATATTGTGCGGTTCTATATACTCGATATGAAACTTTGGCATCGGTAATAGTACTTCCGGCGAAAGCCTTGGCAAATCCTTTTACAGGAATGCTGTCATTTAATCGAAACGTTTCGGTAATTGGTTTAAATTCGGCTTCAAACTTTGGTCGCTTATATTCTTCTACAGAGAAGTATGTACTTCCTTGGATAGCTCTGTCTAATAAACCTGTACCTCCTTTAGCTTCAATTTGAAAATTACCTGTTAAGCCTGAATTAGGTAAAACAAATTCGCCGCTAAATGAGCCAAATTCATTTGTTTTTAGTTCTAACGTTTTTACTTCTTGATAATTTGCATCTTTTAAAACGATATTTACTTTTTTGTTTTCTAGCACGCTCGATTTATTGACTTTCATTGCCACAGCTATACCTTTAAAATAGACTGTTTGGCCTGGTCTATAAATACTTCGATCCGTAAATAAGAAAATATTTGATTGTGTACTAGTATCGTATTTAGGCTTATATCCTTTATTGAAGTAATAATCACCAAAGATGGCTCTTTGGTTATCTTTTGTGATCGTTACTATTACATTACTGTATCGTTGACCTACTCTAAATGATACAAAACCCTTGTCATTGGTTGTTAATGTATTTTCATACGATTTGTTATATCTACCTGTATTGTAATTTTTAAAATGAACTGTAGCATTCTCTATTGGCTTACCAGTATTTCGATCTACTACTTGATAGTTATAATTACCGTATTTAGAATTATCAATCAAGGTGAAATTTGTAGCCTGCATAAAACTATATCCAAATGCTTGATCTTTGCTTAGCTTATTGTGGGTTGAACCAACCAATATGTAAAACCCTTGCTCTAATTTTGGAACAATAACTTCTGTTTTATGCGTTTGGTAGTCCTTTTCATTTTTAAAATTAGTTTCCCAATTTTTTGATAGCTTCAATTTATCAATAAAGGCTATTTTAGCAGAATCATTATAGATTTCACCAAGGGCTTTTCTTTCTTTTTCTGAGATATGATATGCTCTAAAATATAGCTTGTCTACATTCTTATAAGTTGCCAAAAGTCTTGATGATGAATTAACGGGTATAAACTTTTCATTCGTTAGGCTAAGATTTTCACCTAGAATCTGTTGAATTAAGTTTTTACATTTTCTTGAGCTGCTAGATTTAGGAAATTTTGCAATTGCTGTTTCGCATAGTTCTAATGCTTCTTTGTTTTTCCAACGGTGCTCTTCATTTTCTAATGGAACATAAGAATTTGCACTTTCATGTAAAGCAAGTCCAATACGATAGGCTATTTCTGTAGAAACCTCATGATCTTTATACCTTTTATGAAGCGCTCTTAACGTATGTAAGTAAACCCCTTCTTTATCATTAAAAATGGTACGAGATTTTACAAAATCTAATCGCTGTAAGGTCAGATCAACCAGAGCATCAGGATATTCATCTTTTAAATGGAATATTGTTAAATTTTTATACAGCTTTAAGGCGTGTAGCTGTTGTGATACACTATCTTTTGAGCTCAATTCTTGTTTAATGAATAGTTCGTTATCAGCTAACAGATCTTTATTGACTATTTCAAACTTATAAGCAGGTTGTTGTAAGTTTCGTTCGTTTGTTTTATAAAAATCAATAGCTCTATGCGCCAAAAAATCATACAGAGTGGATCTTAATTTTATAGACCCCTGCTGCGCATTTAATAAATCACCATAATATCCTAAATAGGTTTTTTGTAGCATCAGGGCATTGTCTAATGATTTTTGATAGTGCTTATGTGTTTCTCCAAATAGCGTCTGTAAATCCCAGATTCTAAAATCTTCTGAGTCAACTTTCTCTGAAGTGTTTGTGCGATTGTAAAATTTCCATCGGTTTTGCTGAAAATATTGCCAGTAGAGGTCCGCTAAAATGCTTTCTAAAATATTTTTTACCGGAAATGAATTTTTTGCAATCTCCTCTTTTAATCTATTGATCACTTTTAGTTGCGCTTCCTCTTCTAGCGATAATGCAAATTTTGACTTATAGAGGAGCGATTTAATAATTTGCGGATGATTCTTCTTTTTCTTTGCTTTTTTATAAATCTTTTCAACTTCAGCTAAGGCAGATTTTGGTAGACCATTTAGTTCAAACTGCTCAACTTTTTTCCATTCCTTATCATAGCTATTGAACTTATTTGATTGTGCGTTTACGAAGACTGAAAATAAGATGGTCATTACTATTGTGGTGATTGATTTTTGCATAGCGTTCTATTTATTAAACTCAAATTACTCTTAAAAAAAGAAACATTCCAATTAAAAATGAGGGAATGGTCTGTATTTAGAAGTAAATGATTCTTTTGATTGAGTTTGCTTTAAAGATACCAATTTTTTGTGCTTTGATTTTGTATTTTTACGCATCTAATCGTACTCAATGAATATACATTTTATTGCCATTGGAGGTGCTGCCATGCACAACCTAGCATTAGCATTACACCAAAAAGGATACCAAATTACAGGTAGTGATGATACTATTTTTGAACCTTCAAAATCACGCTTAAGAGCTAAAGGTTTATTGCCCAATGAGTTTGGATGGTTTCCAGAAAAAATTACCCCTTCTTTAGACGCGATTATTTTAGGTATGCATGCTAAAGTCGATAATCCAGAATTGGTAAAAGCTCAAGAATTAGGATTGAAGATTTATTCATATCCTGAATTTCTTTATGAACAATCTAAAGACAAAACTCGTGTTGTAATTGGCGGCTCACATGGTAAAACTTCAATTACCTCAATGATTTTACATGTGTTACATTATCACGAAAAAGAGGTTGATTATATGGTAGGTGCACAGTTAGAAGGCTTCGATACGATGGTGCACCTTACAGAAGAAAATGAATTTATTGTTTTAGAAGGAGATGAGTATTTAAGCTCTCCGATTGATCGACGTCCGAAATTTCATCTATATAAACCTAATATTGCATTGCTAAGTGGTATTGCCTGGGATCATATTAATGTATTTCCTACCTATGAAAATTATGTTGAGCAGTTTGAAATTTTTGTAGACTCAATTACTAATGGGGGCGCTATGGTATATAATGAAGAGGATGTTGAAGTAAAAAAAGTAGTAGAAAAAAGTTCAAATCATATTAAACGATATCCATTTCAAACCCCAGAGTATACCATTGAAAATGGGACTACTTTTCTAGATACTTCTGATGGCAAACTACCACTAGAAATCTTTGGTAAACACAACTTACAAAACCTGGCAGGCGCTAAATGGATTTGCCAGCACATGGGTGTTGACGAAGATGATTTTTATGAAGCCATTGCCAATTTTAAAGGAGCGAGTAAACGATTAGAAAAGATTGCTGAGAATACTACTACTGTAATCTTTAAAGATTTTGCACATTCGCCAAGCAAAGTTGAAGCCACAACCAAAGCAATTAAAGAACAATACAACGAACGAACTGTATTGGCTTGTTTAGAATTACATACCTATAGTAGTTTAAATGCAGAGTTTTTAAAAGAATATAAAGGAGCGTTAGATACCGCAGACAAAGCCATAGTATTTTATTCGCCGCACGCAGTAGAGATAAAGAAATTAGAAAAAGTTACCGCATTGCAAATCGCTAAAGCGTTCGAACGAGAAGATCTTATTATTTATACTGACCCAAAGGAATTTAAAAACTTTTTGTTTTCGCAACGCTTGGAAAATACAGCGCTGCTTTTGATGAGTTCTGGTAATTATGGCGGATTAGATTTTGAAGAGTTGAAAGGATTCTTCACATCATAGATTATTTTTTATTCACTAACCTTCAAAACGAGTTTTCCTAGTTTTTCACCCGTAAATAGGCGTAGAAAAGTTTCATAAAAGTTCTCAATGCCTTCATATACATCTTCTTTAGACTTCAATTTACCTTGCATCATCCATTGTCCCATTTGCAAGGCGGCTTTCTGGTAGTCTTGAGCATAATCAAAGACAACCATGCCTTTCATAGAAGCTCGATTTACTAGTAGTGAGAGATAGTTTGAAGGTCCTTTAACTGGAGTTGTATTGTTGTATTGAGAAATGGCACCGCAGATTACTATGCGTGCATGTATTGCCAATTTACTTAAAGCTAATTCTAAAATATCGCCACCAACATTGTCAAAATATACATCAATCCCTTTCGGGAAGTATTCTTTTAATTTTGTTGCGATGTTATCATTTTTATAATCGATAGCTCCGTCGAAACCTAACTCCTCTATTAAATATTTACATTTTTCGGAGCCACCCGCAATACCTACTACATTACAATTTTTAATTTTAGCAATTTGTCCAACAATACTTCCTACAGCACCAGCAGCTCCAGATACAAAAACGTTATCGCCTTCTTTTAATTCGCCAACCTCTAAGATTCCAAAATAAGCTGTCATACCTGTCATACCAAGAGTTCCGGTGTACATGGGCAGCGGAGCTAATGATGGATCAACTTTGTGAAATCCTTTACCATTAGTTACCATATACTGTTGAACTCCGGTTGAGCCCGCAACAAAATCGCCAACGTTGAAATTGACATTGTTAGATTCAATTATTTTACCAACACCACCAGCACGCATTACTTCATCTATTTGTACGGGTGCGATGTAAGACTTTCTATCGTCTAACCATCCTCGCATCGCAGGATCAAGAGAAATGTATTCACATCGAATCAAAAATTCACCTTCTCCAGGCCTTGGAATATTGGTATCAACTAATTGCCAAGTATCATTTTTAGGAAGACCTTTTGGCCTCTTTTTTAATATGATCTGTTTGTTTTTTTTCAAAATGACTAAGATTTAAACTCCAAATTGCCTTAAATGATGATCTAGATGCTTATACATCATTTGTCCGTATTGCTCTTTAGTAAATGCTCCAAAAACCGGATGTATAAGCCAGTTTTCTTTATTTTTTTGAGAATTGAATTCTCGAACAGTACTTAATAACTTTTCTTGTTCTTCTTTGAACAAGCGTTCATTACTAACGACATATTGTTTAGCCGTTGGTAGATTATGACGATAAGGTTTATCATTGTACATAGATTTTTTAAAGAAGGTCTTTAATAACCAATTCGGTTTAGCCTTTAATACTTTCTTCTCTAAAACTACATCGAGAGGTTCTATACAGTGCGCGCACATTTGGGCTGCATCCATTTTACCCCATTGCGGTTGTGTTTCACTAGTAAGATTTTCTATGCGCTGACTTACTTCTGCGAAGGAAGTGTCATTAAAAAGTGACTTCATTAGAATAGGATATTTGTTAATTGAAATCTCTAAAATCTATTCTTGATACCCAAATCTACGTAATTGATTTTTATTAGATCTCCAATCTTTATTAACTTTTACAAAAAGCTCTAAATAAACTTTCTTTGCAAAAAATACTTCTAAATCTTTACGTGCTTCAGCTCCTACACGTTTTAAGGCTGCACCTTTGTGACCAATAATGATCCCTTTTTGCGAATCTCGTTCAACCATAATAATAGAACGAATTTTAATGATAGCATCTTCTTCTTTAAATTCTTCGGTTTCTACTTCTACCGAATAAGGAATCTCTTTTTTATAGTGTAATAAGATTTTTTCTCTAATGGTTTCATTTACAAAAAAGCGCTCTGGTTTATCGGTTAGTTGATCTTTAGGGTAAAATGGAGGTGACTTAGGTAAAAGCTCTAAAATTCGATTGAAGATATTTTGCACATTAAAATTTTCTAGTGCAGAAATTGGATACACTTCTGCATTCGGAACCATTTCTTTCCAATAGTCAACTTGCTGATCTAATTGTTCTTGCGTTGATTTATCAATTTTATTTAGTAATAATAGAATTGGTGTTTTGGTGGCTGTAATTCGTTTAAAAAAATCTTCATCTTTTAACCCTTTTTCACCTATTTCAACCATATAAATTAGTACATCGGCATCTTCAAAAGCAGACTTTACAAAATCCATCATGGACGCCTGTAATTGGTATGCAGGTTTAATAATTCCTGGTGTATCAGAAAAAACAACCTGAAAATCATCCCCATTAACAATGCCTAAAATGCGATGACGTGTAGTTTGTGCTTTTGAAGTAATAATAGATAATCGCTCGCCTATGAGCGCATTCATTAAGGTTGATTTCCCTACATTAGGGTTTCCTATAATATTAACAAAACCTGCTTTGTGATCCATGGGTGCAAAGGTATGGTTTATAATAGGGTAAATCCTAAAATTAGATATAAAATTAAGGTTAACCCGCCACCAATCAATGCATACGGTAATTGTGTTTTAACATGATCTATATGATCACTTGCCGAAGCCATCGAAGCGATAATTGAAGTATCGGATATTGGGGAGCAATGATCACCAAAAATGCCGCCACCTAATGTCGCAGCTATAACTAGCGTTAGCGGAGCGCCGTGAATTTCAGCCATGGGTATAGAGATCGCCAGCATAATGGCGAAAGTACCCCAAGATGTGCCTGTAGAGAAAGCAATAAATGAACTGATAGCAAACACAACGGCAGGTAAGAAAGTAGGAGAAAGCCAATCTTTAGACCAATTAGCTACAAATTCTCCCGTACCTAAAGCTTTACAGGCATCGCCAATAGCAAAAGCAAATAGCATTAGAAGTGCTAAAGGCATCAATTCACTAATACCCTTTAAGGTAATATCGACCATTTCTTTGGTTCTAATTATGCCTTGAATTTTATAAAATACAAATGAAACTATAATTGCGGTAATTACTGCGTACAAAACTGCAGAAGAGCCTGATCCTTGACTAATAGATTGAAACAAATGATTAGAAAATGAAGTGTAATTTTCTACTTCATTCCATCCGGTATAAGCTAAATAAACAGGCATTAAAAACACCATTGTTGCCAATGGGATAATCATATTTCTTGCCTTAGCTGGAATACCTTCTTTTGGATCTAATGAGGTAACAGTATCAGAGAGCATTGGTTTAGACCCATCATTCATTAATTTTCCGGTTTCTTGAGTGCGCTTTTCGGCTTTTGCCATAAGCCCGATGTCCTTTTTAAAGACAATGGTTAAAAAGAGAATTAGAAGTGCCAGTATCGGATAAAAATTATAGGCGATTGATGAGAGCAATAGCCCAAACGGATTTTCTAATCCCTGGGCTAATAATAAGCCCATGATAAATGCTCCCCAGGCATTAAAAGGAATGAGTATGGATGTTGGTGATGAACTTGAATCGGCAATATAAGCTAGTTTTTCTCGCGGTATTTTTAACTTATCAAATACAGGTCTAAATAATGTACCAACGGTCAAAGAGCTTATTGTAGTTTCTACAAATAATAAGACACCTGTTAATAGCGCTAAAAGTTGGATGACAACCCTACTGTATCCAGCTTCTTTTTTTTCGAAATACTGAATTACTTTGTTAAGTTTAAGAATAAAACCTTCAACTCCTCTTGAATATTGAATTAATAATAGTAACGCTCCTACCAAGGCACTAAAGATTATGGTTCGTGTGTTTCCTGCCGATTTGAAAACATTAACTAGTGCTTCTATGGCGGCCAATGTGCCTGTAAAGAAGTTCCAGTCGCTTAATAGTATCCACGCAAACCAAATTCCTAATAATAGTGAAATGTAAACTTGTTTGGTTCTTAAAGCTAAGATAATTGCTACTACCGGTGGTAAAATAGAAAGGTAACCGTAGTTATCCATAAAAATTGTAATTGTGAAAAAAGCTAAAGATATTAAAAAGAATACAATGTGATTTTTCTTTTAGATGCTATTTACAGAAATCAAAGTTGAAGTTTCTTGCTAATGCAGAATATGTGTGCTGTTATAAACTGGTAGGTACTAGTTGGTAAAAAATTATTTTTTATATATGTTTGTTGGCATTAATACTAACCCTATTCTTAAATAATGGCAAAATTAATTACGCGTAAATGCCAAAATTGGTTCTCACTCGAGAGTAAAAATAAACCTTAAATTTATTAATGTATGACAATTTTTATACCCTTTTTAACCCATTTAAACACATCACAAAGAACGCTTTCCGGAAGGAATGAAAAAATTGGCAGAATACATTCACTCCAAAGGTTTAAAAGCAGGAATATATTCAGATGCCGGAATCAACACTTGTGCTTCCTATTGGGATAAAGATACCATCGGTGTTGGCATGGGTTTGTATGGAAATAGTTATAAAGATTTAAACTTATTTCTTAAAGAATGGGATTATGACTTCATCAAAGTTGATTGGTGTGGAGGAGAATGGCTCGGGCTTGACGAAGAAATACAATACACAAAGATTGGCAACATCATAAAAGAAATAAAGCCCGAAGCCATCTATAATGTATGCGGATGGAAATTCCCAGGCGATTGGGTAACTCAGGTCGCAGATTCTTGGCGAATTTCTGGAGATATAAGAAATACTTTTGAGTCTATTGCTCATATTATTGACATAAACGCTGACTTATGGAAATACTGTTCTAATGGTCGATATAATGACATGGACATGCTACAGGTGGGAAGAGGAATGACTTACGAAGAAGATAAAGCCCATTTTAGCATGTGGGCAATGATGAATTCACCACTTTTATTGGGGAATGACCTCACTGAAATAAGTGATGAAACTTTGGAAATAATTACAAATAAAGAGATAATTGCATTAAACCAAAGTGATTTCACTTATCAGGCAAGGAGGTTTGTAGATAATGGCGATTTGGAAATCTGGGCGAAGCCACTGTTTTCAACTAGCAGTGGAGAAATAGCTGTTGCATTATTAAATAGAAGTTCTGTTGAAGCATCCATAACTTTAAATCCAAAACGGTTAGGAATTGATCCGGTAAAAGGCTATACCATTAGAGATATTTGGAAGAAAAAAGATTATGATGTTTCAACTAAAAAATTCTTAGATTTTAAAGTACCTTCGCATGGTGTAGTAGTTCTAAAAATTAAAGGAGTTGCAACTCCATATAATGTTTTTGAATATAACAATGAGCAATACGTGAAAAGCAGAATAGTAGAACCATAAATCTATTTTATAAACGTATATTGATTTTTATATTAAATAGCAAATGAAAAAAATTTTAGTTACCGGTGGATTGGGATATATAGGATCACATACTGTGGTACAATTAATTGATTCAGGATATGAACCAATTATACTTGATAATTTGGTTAATTCCCATAAAGATATGTTAGAAAGAATAACATCTATAACTGGAGTAAAACCTGAATTTTATGAAGTTGATCTTACTGATAGCAGCGCCTTAAATGAGTGCGTTGAAAAAATAAATAATATTGCAGGTGTTATTCATTTTGCAGCACTTAAGGCGGTTGGCGAATCTGTTGAGCAACCCTTGGATTATTACTATAATAACCTATATAGTTTATTGAATTTGTTGAAAGCTATGAGGTCATTTGGTATTAATAACTTGGTGTTTTCGTCTTCTGCAACCGTTTATGGTGAACCCGATGAATTGCCATTAACAGAAGAAGCTCCAACCAAACCTGCGATGTCTCCTTACGGAAATACTAAAAAAGTAGGCGAAGAGATTATATCGGATATTGCCAAGGCAAATAACACATTTAATGCGGTATCGTTGCGATATTTTAATCCGATAGGTGCCCATAGTTCAACTAAAATTGGAGAATTACCACATGGTATTCCAAATAATCTTATGCCGTTTATAACACAGACTGCAGCTGGTGAACGAAAAGAATTATATGTTTTTGGAAATGACTATAGCACTCCTGATGGTACCGCAATAAGAGATTATATACATGTAGTTGATTTAGCCGAAGCTCATGTGAAAACTCTTGAAAGACTAATTGAAAAAAAGCAAAATAGTAACTTTGAAATTTTTAATTTGGGTACAGGAAAAGGGAGCTCCGTATTGGAGGTAATTCAATCTTTTGAAAAAACAAGTGGTAAAAAATTACCTTATAAAATTGTGGGTAGAAGAGATGGCGATGTTGAACAAATGTATGCAGCTACCGATTTAGCGAATAAAGAATTGGGTTGGCAGGCCACTTTTAGTCTTGACGATATGACAAGATCTTCTTGGGAGTGGGAAAAAGCTTATAGAAATAAACCTTAATCAAATAGTATAGGTGCTTTTCTTATTATTGAATTTTCAATAGATAAAGATATGCAACTATATTCTTTCAATCGCCATGTTAAAAATTTATAATTTATCTGTTAATTAATGGCTTAACCTATCAGTGATTTTTTCTAAAAAATTTAACATTTCAAACTAGTAGGTACTAGTTGGTTTCATTTTTATTATCATGTACTTTTACACCATAATTTTTCTGCTCCACTAGAGTTAGTCGTAGGAAAGTTTCATATATTTATTTGAATTAGTTGGTTAAAGAGGGAAGTTTTCCCTCTTTTTTATCTATGTACATTCTAGACAGTTACACTATTTGATTTTAGGAGTTTGCATGAAAATTATAACGCAATCAAAACGTACTAGTAGGTACTGGTAGGAGGTATTCGCAAATAAAACCTATATTAGCAGTTCAATTTTAGTCTTATGGCAATTATTTCATTTTTGGGATTCACTTTTTTAGTGGCATTAATATCTTATTTGGCTACTCGGAAAACAAATGAAAATAGTTCTGACGGTTATTTTCTTGGGGGGCGAAGCTTAACGGGTTATGTCATAGCTGGCTCACTCCTTCTTACAAATTTATCAACTGAGCAGATAGTTGGACTTAATGGGAATGCTTATACTGATGGTATATTGGTTATGGCATGGGAGGTTTTAGCGGCGCTGGCAATGGTTGCTACCGGAATATTTCTATTACCGCGTTACTTAAAAGGTGGTATTGCTACAATTCCCCAATTTCTTGAAAGGCGATATGATACTACTACCAAAACTATTGTTTCAGCATTATTTTTAACAGGGTATGTAGTAGTTTTATTGCCTACGGTCCTATATTCTGGTGCTTTGGCAATTAATACAATGTTCGATGTTCCCAATTTAATCGGTGTTACAGAAACAGGAGCTTTATGGATAACTGTTTGGGGCATAGGAATTGTAGGGTCTATTTATGCGGTTTTTGGCGGTCTAAAAGCTGTGGCTGTTTCAGATACTATAAATGCCGTTGGGCTACTTATTGGAGGTTTACTAATACCCTTTTTCGGATTAGCCTTGATCGGTGACAATAATATACTTGACGGAATTACAATATTAATGGATGCAAATCCAGAAAAGTTTAAATCTATGGGAGGACCTGAAGCCACTGTCCCTTTTGCTACAATCTTTACAGGCATGATGCTGGTGCAGCTATTCTATTGGGGAACCAACCAAGCCATTATACAAAGAGCTTTAGGAGCAAAAAATCTTAAAGAAGGTCAAAAAGGATTGTTATTAGCTGCTTTTATTAAAATCTTAGGGCCATTAATTGTCGTTTTACCTGGGGTAATTGCATTTTATATATTTCAAGGGAATCTTGATAATCCAGATCAGGCATATCCAATGTTAGTTGCGAAGGTATTACCTGTTTCTCTTATTGGTTTTTTTGCAGCGGTATTATTTGGAGCAATATTAAGTTCCTTTAATTCTGCTTTAAATAGTGCGGTCACACTTTTTGGATTAGATATATATAAAGCTCATATCAAGAACAATGCTACTGAAAAACAAGTGGTAAAAGCCGGTAAGTCTTTTGGAATTTTCTTGGCAATTTTGTCCATGTGTATTGCTCCATTATTGGCCAATGCACCGTCTGGACTATTTGGTTATTTACAAGAAGTGAATGGCTGTTATAGTATACCTATTTTAACCATCATCGTTGTAGGATATCTCACAAAATATGTGCCTGCCTTAGCCGCAAAAATTGGAGTCATTTCTGGGGTAGTTTTATATTCAATTAGCCAGTTTATTATAAAACCATATGTTGTTGGTACAGAGAATTATCCTCATTTTCTACATGTGATGGCGATCTTGTTTGTACTTAATATTGGTATTATGTTGATAATAGGTAAGCTTTTCCCCAGAGCGGAAGCTTATAAACAGGTCTATACAAAGCAAGTAAATATTGTTCCATGGAAATACGCAGTTCCAGTGGGGCTAATTATCAGTTTAATGGTAATAGGAGTATATGTTTACTTTATGTAACCTTTATTATAAAAATGATGATATGTTTGGTTTATTGATTACTACAAAGAAATAAATCAAAAATTCAGTAACAACTGGTACGAACTAGTTGGTTAATTTTTGTTTTTAATTTATTTTTGTCTTTATGAAGAATATAACTATTAATACTCGTTTAGCTGTTCCAAAATACAAACAAATAGTAGCTTCAATAGAAGAAGGGATTCTTAACAAGAAGTTGTCTAAAGGTGACGAATTACCTTCTATTAATGCTATTAGAAATAAATACTCATTATCTAGGGATACTGTTTTACAAGCGTATAGTGAGCTTAAAGCAAGAGGTATCATACATTCGATTGCAGGAAAAGGTTATTATGTAAGAAGTGAAAATATAAATGTGAAGCAAAAAGTATTTTTACTTTTTGATGAATTAAATGCATTTAAAGAGAATCTCTATAATTCTTTTTTAGAAAATTTAGAAGAGAATATTCAAGTAGATATATATTTCCATCATTTTAATCGTGACGTTTTTGCAACAAGCATTTATAATAATATTGGAAATTACAATTACTATGTAATTATGCCGGCGAATCTAAATGATGTTGCAAGCATAATTGCTAATCTACCGGAGGATAAGGTATTTATACTTGACCAAATTCATGATGAATTGCTTAAGTACCCTGCCATTTATCAGAATTTTAGTACAGATATTTATGACAGTCTTTCCAAGCTTGAAGATAAAATAATTAAATACAAAAAATTAATATTAGTATTTAATGAAAAACAACCAGTAGGTTTGAAAAATGGATTTGTAAAATATTGTGAGCAAATCAACAAGCCATATGAAGTTGTAAAATCTGTTCAAAATAAAGAAATAACAAAAGGAGAACTTTTTATAACTCCTGATGATCCGTCCTTAATTTTAATTATAAAAAAACTAAAAAAGACTAATTACACATTATCCAATGATGTAGGTATAATATCTTATAACGATACTCCATTAAAGGAAATAGTAGAAGGAGGTATAACAACTATTTCTACCGATTTTGTCGATATGGGTAAAAAACTTTCACAAATACTATTCTTAAATGAATTTACCCAAATTGCAAATAAGACCAAGTTAATTATAAGGGACTCATTATAAACTACTGAAAATAAATTGTTTAAAATAAAATTGTTGAAAGACAGTAAAGGACAGGTGTGCGCTGTTGAATTATACGGGATAAATAAGAGAACTTGTGCGAAAATTGATTTAAACGAAGGAGCAAGACTTAAAGATTTAACTATAAAAAATAAACAAATAATTAAAAACACAGCTCTTGATTTTGATAGAACGTTTGAGTCTTCAATTCTCTTTCCTTTTGTTGGAAGAGTTGAGTTAGGAGCCTATAATTTTAACGGTAAAAAGCATTATTTAAATCAAAACGAGCGTAATGGTAAAAACGCTATTCATGGATGTGTTTATAATAAGAAGTTTGAATTGGTGACTTACAGCGCCACAAAACTAAAATCAATGGTAATGCTAAAATATTCTAGTCAAGGATTTGATCAAGGTTATAAATTTAAATATACCATTTATGCAAAGTATACCTTATCGGATTTGGGTATTACACTAGCTATTACCGTAAATAATAACGACACTGAAGAATTTCCTTTTTCTCTAGGATGGCATCCTTATTTTGTTTGTACACATATGGAATCCAGTACCATTAGCTTTAATGCTTTAAAGAAAATCCTTTTTAATGAAAAACTGGTACCTATTGGAGAAGAAGTTTGTAACCCGACATCCGTACAAATAAATTTAGGACAAAGTCATTTTGACGATTGTTATTTGTTAAGTACAAATCAAATTGATTTTTTAAATCCAGATTATAAACTAAAACTCAAATCTTCAATTAAAAATACTTATTTGCAAATCTATACTATTAATCAAGCGAATAGAGTTTCAATAGAGCCATTAACGGCACCTGCCAATGCATTTAATAATCAAATTAATTTAAAAAAATTGGCGCCTAATAAAGAATATAAAGTTAGCTGGCAAATAGAGTTGGTTAGTTAACCAAAGTGATGATAAGTATGAAAACTCAAGACCTAATTTCTAAAACTAAAAAAGTTTTTATAGATAAGTTTGAAAAAATTCCTTTGATGGTTTTTTCTCCCGGAAGATTGAATCTTATAGGAGAGCATACAGACTATAATGATGGATTTGTTTTCCCAGCTGCGGTTAATTTGGGTATTGCTTTAGCAATTGAAAAAAGCAATTCTGACCAATGTACTATTTATGCGTTAAATAAAAATGCATCATATAGGTTTAAATTGAATGAAGTTGCTCCAATAAAAGATGGCGCATGGAGAAATTATATTTTAGGAGTTATTCATGAAATACAAACGAAAGAGAAGCTAAAAGATAAACTTGGCCCTTTTAATATTGTTTTTGCGGGTAATGTTCCTGGTGGGGCTGGCCTATCGTCTTCAGCAGCTTTAGAAAACAGTGTAGTTTTCGGATTAAATGAATTTTTTGATCTTGGATTAACACGTATGGAAATGGCATTAATATCTCAAAGGGCAGAACATCATTATGTAAATGTACAATGTGGTATCATGGATCAATATGCAAGTATGTTTGGAAAAGAGAATAATGCACTTTTATTAGATTGTAGAACACTAGAATCAATTCCATATGAAATTAACTTTGAACATTACGAATTGTTACTTATAAATAGTAATGTTAAACATAATTTGGCAGAGAACCCTTATAACGAAACTCGTGAAGTTGGTAAAAAAGTTGCAGGTTTAATGGGGATTTCCAAATTAAGAGATGCCACAATAAACAGTCTTTTTGAGGTAAAAAATAGAATTACTGAAGACGAATTTCAAAAAGCCCTTTACGTAATAGAAGAGAACCAACGTGTTTTAGATGCTGTAAAGGCAATAAAATCAAATAATATCAAAGAATTGGGAGGGCTATTATTTCGCTCTCATTTAGGCCTTCAAAATCAATATAAAGTAAGTTGTGAGGAATTGGATTTTCTAGTTGAACAGGCTAAAATGTCACCAAATGTAATTGGATCTCGTATGATGGGTGGAGGTTTTGGTGGATGTACCATTAATTTGGTTGAGAAAGGAAAATCTATAGAATTTGGTAAGAAGGTTTCTTCGGCCTTTTATGCAAAGTTTAATACCGAATGTACTCCTTTTACAGTACGCTTGTCTAATGGAACTTATAGAGTTCGTAAACACTTTTAACGATATGGAATCTAATTTACAAGAAAGCTCCCATAAAAGATATAATATTTTAACAGGAGAATGGGTACTGGTTTCTCCGCATAGAACTAAAAGACCTTGGCAAGGACAACAAGAAGATATAGTTAAAGACGTACGCCCCTCCTATGATAAAAACTGTTATTTATGTAAGGGAAATATAAGAGCTAATGGAGAAAAAAATCCTAATTATCAAGATGTATTCGTTTTTACAAATGATTTTGCTGCCTTAGTTTACGATGCTTTAGATTTTAATTATAACAAAGGACTTTTAAAAGCTAAAAGTGAACGCGGGAGATGTAAAGTAGTGTGTTTTAGTCCAGATCATTCTAAAAGTCTACCAGATATGAATGTAAAAGATATCGGTAAAGTAATTAAGGTATGGCAAAAAGAATATACCGAATTAGGTAGTGACTCTAATATAGAATGTGTCCAAATATTTGAAAACAAAGGAGCGGCAATGGGATGTAGCAACCCGCATCCTCATGGACAAATATGGAGTCAATTTAGTTTGCCCAATGAAGTAATAAAAAAAGATGATCAACAAAGAAATTATTATCAAAAAAACAATAGTTCTTTATTGGGAACCTATATAACCCAAGAAATAGAAGCCCAAGAGCGCATTTTATTTGAGAATGATAGTTTTGTTGGGTTAATTCCGTTTTGGGCAGTCTGGCCATTTGAAGCCATGATTATTCCTAAGAAACATCAAGAAAATATTACGCAGATGAATGATAAAGATGTTTTATTGTATGCAGAAGCTATTTCAATTATAACTAAGGCATATGATAAGTTATTTAATATATCATTTCCATATTCTGCTGGCATTCATCAATCTCCAACCAATGCTGAAAATAATTCTCACTGGCATTGGCATATGAGTTTTTACCCTCCATTATTAAGAAGCGCGTCGATAAAGAAATTTATGGTTGGTTATGAAATGTTTGGAATGCCGCAACGTGACATTACCGCAGAAAAAGCTTGTAAAATGCTTAAAGAGCTAATCAAGTAGGTGTATTAAATTTAAACACTGAATGAATTACATTTTCCATCTTACAAAGGCTTCCATTGCTGCATAATCTGCCAAACCTAATGAATTATATTTTTCAGCAGTTTCCCTATTTCTTTCTTCTGCTCGCATCCAAAATTCTCTAGTATCTTCTCCTTGAAACATAACACCATCTTTTTGCGATTGATGGAAAAAAATAGCATGTCTTTTTTTCAAAACCTGGTCCGGACTCATAGGAATAGCCATTTCAATTTCATGAATATCCCACTCATGCCAAGCGCCTCTATAAAGCCATACCCAACAATCTTTCATATATGCCTCATCTTTTAATTGTTCTAACGCATTGAATAAGGCATCTAAACACACCTTGTGTGTGCCATGAGGATCGGCTAAATCTCCTGCGGCATAAATTTGATGTGGTTGTATTTTTCCGATAATTGAACACATAATGCTTATATCTATTTCCGAAAGTTTATTCTTCTTGACAGTTCCGGTTTCATAAAACGGTAAATCAAGAAAATGAACATTAGAATCTTTTAATCCCAAGTACCTTGTTGCTCCGTAAGATTCTCCTCTTCTGATCAGGCCTTTTAATGCTCTAACCGTTTCGCTATCTATTGAGTTTTCCTTTTTCTCATTAAGATTGTTTAATAGTTCTTTTCCGTTCGTAGCTCCTAATGTACTTGCAATTTCGGCAAACTTAATGGCCTCTTGGTCCGATACGGCTATGTTTCCTGAAGTTTGGTAAACTACATGAACATCATGGCCTTGTTCAACCAATCTATCAAATGTACCACCCATTGAAATTACATCATCATCAGGGTGAGGACTAAAAATGATGACTTTTTTCTTAGAAGGATGGGCTCTTTCTGGTCTATTCGAATCGTCAGAATTTGGTTTTCCTCCAGGCCAGCCGGTGATTGTACGTTGTAGCTTATTAAACATTTTAAGATTCATGTCATAAGCAGATCCTTCTTGCGATAATAGATCTGCCATTCCATGGTTATTATAATCTTTATCTGTTAAGCTTAAAATTGTTTTTTTGGTTGTCTCACATAGCCAAACTATAGCTTTACTTTTGAGCTCTTCGGTCCATTCTGGAGAACCTACCAGCCAAGGTGTTTTATTTCTGGTTAATTCAGAGGAAGCTTCTACATCTAAGATAAAGGTGGTATTATGATGTTCTTGTAAATAGGTCGCTGGAACTTCTGAAGATATTTTTCCCTCAATGGTTTCTTTTAAAATGGATGCTTTATGTTGCCCCCAACCAAGTAAAACAATTCTTTTGGCAGCCTTTATTGTAGCGATTCCCATAGTTATGGCTTTTCTTGGAACATTCTCAATACCCAAAAAGTCTGAAGCAGCATCAACTCGTGTAACATGGTCTAGTGTAATGATTCGAGTTCCAGAATTGTGATGAGAACCTGGTTCATTAAAACCGATATGTCCCGTTCTACCGATGCCAAGGAGCTGAAAATCTAATCCGCCGACTTCTTTAATTTTTGAATCATATGTAACACAATATTCATAAAGGTTTTCAGTACTTATTTTACCGTTTGGAATGTGAACATTTTCAGGTAAGATATCAATATGATTAAATAGATGTTCATGCATAAAGTAATAGTAGCTTTGAATATTATCTTTATCCATTGGGTAATATTCATCCAGATTAAATGTAATTACATTTTCAAAACTTAACCCTTCTTCCTTATGCAATCGAACAAGTTCTTCATACACTTTTATAGGTGATGAGCCAGTGGCCAACCCTAAGATGCAATTCTGATTTTTAGCTTGTTTTTCTTTGATTAAATTGGCTATTTCATGGGCTACAGTAATAGACCCTTCTTTAGAGTTTTTAAAAACGACATTATGAATTTTCTCAAAACGTGTATCTTCAAACTGGCCTGCACGCTGATAGTTAATTCCCTTCATTACTTTTGTTGATTCTAAAATCATTTCTACTTTATTTTTATAAAACTGTTGACTTTATTCTTTTCCACACAAGTGCTAATAGATACCCTGAGACAATTACTAAGATTGTTAGAAATACAGCCTTAATGGTTTTACCATAGATCCAGTAGCCCGTGGCAAACATCGAACTATAAATAAAAACGGAGCCTAAAAGCATAGCTGTTATTCCGGCTGGCACACTCCATTTTTCATTGGTTAATACGATAGTTAAGTTGTCACTTTTTGCTTTTTTGATTACCTTCTTCCAACCAGGACCTCCTGGCTGTATTTTTTTATAAAAGTTATAGAGCACTTCTTTCTTTTCGGGTTTGGTAAGTAATGTAACAAGTATCCATACGAAAGTGGTAATTAGTACAATTACGATAAGTTTTGACCAACCGGGGAAAATACCTTCAACTTGTCCTCCTGTTTCATTGATGTAACCAAAGAGGAAATTACCTAAAGAAGTTAAATTTAGAAGGAGGCTAACTATTGCAGCGGTGAACATTACCGAAATTTCACTCCAAGCATTAATTCGCCACCAAAACCACCTTAAAATATATACGAGTCCTGTTCCAGCTCCGAACTCCAGTAAAATATCAAAAAGTTGTTTTGCATTGGTAAGAGTTAATGCTACAATTGCACTTAGAACCATTAGCATTACGGTAGATATTCTACCAACTGATACCAATTGTTTTTCTGTAGCTTTTGGGTTTATTTTCTGTTTATAGAAATCGTTTACAATGTACGATGACCCCCAATTTAATTGTGTAGAAATAGTAGACATGTACGCAGCACCTAATGAGAGAAGTACTAAACCTAGAAGGCCACTTGGCAATTTTGTAAGCATAGCTGAGTAGGCCAGGTCATTTCCTAATTTATCTGGAGAGATATTTGGAAAGGCTTCTTGAATACTTGCAATATCTGGGTAAACTACTAGCGATGCTAAGGCTACTAAAATCCATGGCCAAGGACGAATTGCATAATGCATGATATTAAAAAAGAATGTTGATGCAATGGCGTGATTCGAATTTTTTGTAGCTAACATACGCTGTGCGATATAACCCCCACCGCCAGGCTCGGCTCCTGGATACCAAGAACTCCACCATTGAACGGCTAAAGGAATAATAAGAAGGGTAATTATAGTGTTCGTATCATTAAAATCTGGTAGTATTGAAAGTTTATCTGCGACATGCTCATTAGCCATCATTGCTTGTATACCACCAACTTCAGGGATGTTCACTAGAAAATAAGCTGCCCCAACGGCACCGCCCATGGCAACGAAGAATAACAAGAAATCGGTATAAACAACACCTTTAAATCCACCAATGGCACTAAAAATCACTGTAATTACACCACCAATTAACAATGTTTCAATAGGAGAGAGCCCAAGCATTATTTCTCCTATTTTTATGGCAGCTAAATTAACGGCGGCTAATGTGATGATGTTAAAGATTAAGCCTAGGTAGAGTGATCTAAAAGCGCGTAAAAATTTTGCTGGCTTTCCTCCATATCTTAATTCATAGAACTCCATGTCTGTCATTACATTTGATTTTCGCCATAATTTTGCGTAGACGAAAACCGTAAGAAGGCCAGTAAAAAGAAATGCCCACCAAACCCAATTGCCAGAGACACCATTGGTTCTAACAATATCGGTTACTAAATTTGGTGTATCGGTAGAAAATGTAGTAGCTACCATAGAAATTCCGAGTAACCACCAGGGCATATTTCGTCCAGAGAGAAAATACTCTGAAGTACTTTTACCTGATTTTTTAGAAACCCAAACCCCAATACTTAGAGTAATAGTGAAAAATGTTATTATTATTGCATAATCTAGGGTGCTTAGTGAAATCATTTTACCAATGTTGTATACTATTTATAATTTTTTATTGAGTTGTTCTTAATAACTTAGTATCATACCAATTAAGTTCTGTTAAAAAATTATTTTTGAGATATTCTTTTACAGCGTTAATATCTTCTTTAGCTGTTAAATCTGGTACATGTTCAGAAAAAGGAATTCCGGCTACTGAATTCGGATAATCCTTAACCATATTCAATAAAGCAGTTGGTAATTCTTTTTCATCTCTTTCTGGAGTTATCGGACAATTTTTTAAGTAATCATAAAATTTAGATCCGTTAAATTTAAAAGCATTCATGCTTACTCTTAATTTGCCCGAAAGATCTTTATAACTCTCAATTTGATTTTGATTGGGTTTTTCAATAATATCTAAAAGGAGATTGTCTTCACCTAATTTTGCTAAAGCAAAGCGCGATATCTTTTCTGGCGGAAAATTAAGGGCATCACGAGAATAACTTATAAATGCGTTATCATAATTGGTTATTCTTAATGCACATAATGCTTCACTAGAGTATAAATTATCACTATTACAAACGCTATAATGTTGTTTGTTGAGTTCAGGAAATTGCTTCACCGCTTGATATAAAGCATCAGCGGTGCCAAAGGGTTTTATTCTATTGTTTGTAGCATATTGAGTTGCAAAGGAAATGGTAAGATTATGAAAAGTATTTCCTTTATTTTTCTTTCCATAAAATTCTTTGAATAGTTCTCCTTTTTCACTTATTACAATGTATACATTTTTATACCCTGCAAGTTGAGCATTATATAAAAGATAATCTAGTAGCGGTCTGCCATGAGGACCTACACCAATAAGACCTTTGCTTCTTTCATTTGCTTGGGCAATCTCTTTTTCAGATAAATTTTCAGTACCTCCTTGTTTTTTCATTCTTGAAGAAGCACCTCCGGCTAATATGATTAAATTGTCATGCATTATTTTCTATATTAAAACTTGTGAATTATTTATAATTCGAGCTCCCTTAGCTACCTTAACCTTATAAGCATTTTGTGCTTCAGCAGATAATATGGCATCGATTATGGTTTGTTCTTTTCCTTCGGGAGCTAAAGCAATGATACTACCTCCTCGACCGGACCCTACTATTTTTGCTCCATAAGCTCCCGCTTGCAATGCAGCCTGTATCATGTTATCAATTTTTGACACCGTTATTTTTAAAATATCTTTTAAAATTTGATGATGTTCGTTCATTAAATTACCTATAACAGATAAGTTCAAATGTTCCTTTTTAAATTCTAAAAGTGCTCTTTGTGTAATATCATGATTGGAAATGGCCGCATATAAATAAGGGCTTAAATCATCTGGTAAATAATTAAGGAGTTTGTTTAAATCGCGCTTTTGAGCATTTCTTAAATCAAAATCATTGTTAATTTCTTTAATTTTATGAATAGCTAACCAGGCTTTCTCCTTTAAATCCTTAAGAACACCAGCAGTATCTTTTGGAATACCCGATTCGCCTATGATTAGTCCTGGAATGCTCTTGTCAAATGTTTCATAAACCAGCTCATCACCGGTTTCTAAGTAAATGATATTGCCTAAACCAATGGTATACTGATCCATTTTGCCCCCAGAAGAATTTTGCTCAACGACTTCGGCTAAATAGGCAATCTGAGAGACAAACTCTGGAGTCACTTCTTGATTGCATCCATAGGCGTTCAGTAGAAAATTTATCCACGAAATGATCAAAGCTGAAGAACTTGAAATACCGGCATTAATAACAATGTCGCTCTTTATACTAATATCATATCCTTTATTAGGAAAACAATCATAACGTTTTAAAACTTTTAATGCTGCTCTTAAAAAATCTCCTTTAACATTTTCAAGAGAATCATCAAGTTCTATTGTTTGAACCTCATTAAGATCGAGCATTTTTATATGGAATCTAGAGGTGTTGTTGGGAATTGCTTCAAGCTCTATGTACTTATCTATTGCACATGCAATAACCGGTAGATTTAAATAATCTTGATGGTCACCGAATAAACAAGTCCTTCCGGGAGCTATTGAAGTAATTATCTTTTTTTCCATTCTAATGCACTAAATATTTTGAATCAAGTTAATAATTAAAATGCAAACATAATAAAGTGTGTTCGAACACACAAATTTTAATATCTTTTTTTCAAATTCTAAAATTATCTTTGTCAAAAGCTAAATGTTTAGATTCGCATTTTATATGAATGGATTATGAAAAAGAATTATACAATTAAAGATATAGCAGAGCTGTCGGGTGTCTCAAAAGGAACCGTAGATAGAGTACTGCACAATAGGGGAAAGGTTTCTCAAAAAGCTCAGAAGGCCGTTGAAGATATTTTAAAGCAAATTGATTATCAGCCAAACCTGATTGCCAGGAATCTGAAAAATAATAAGAATTTCCATATATGTGTTTTACTTCCAGATCCCAAAAAAGATAGCTATTGGGAGCAAAGTCTTGAAGGAATTCATGCCTCTTCGTTAGCATTTAAACCTTTAGGAGTTTTTATAGAATGTATTTATTTTAATCCGAGTGAGGTTTCCTCTTTTTTACAAGCACATAAAAAAGTGATTGGTTTAAACCCCAATGGAGTTCTTTTACCTTCATTGTTTTCAAAGCAAGCAACAAAAGCCATAAGTGAGTATCACAAAAAGGGAATTATTACAAGTGTTTTTAATAATAAAGTCGAATCAATCGGTGCTTCGAATTTTGTAGGGCAAGATTTGTATAAAAGTGGAAAAATAGCCGCCAGTTTATTTCATATGATGAACTTGAGTTCTAAAAGCCTTTTAATACTACACATCGACGAAAAATTTAATAATTCAACACATATGCAGTTGAAAGAAAAAGGGTTTAGGGATTATTTTAAGCCATTAAAAACGTATCGAATAAAAACGATTAAAACAAAAAAAAGTACTATTAAGAGTAGTATCAATAGCTTATTAAAAGATACTGCAATATCCGGCATTCTTGTGTCAACCTCCAAGGCATATGAAGTTGCAGGAAGATTAAAGAATAGTTCTCATTCTAATATAAAAATAATTGGATATGACCTTTTAGAGCAAAATATAAATTGCTTGAAACAAGGGACTATAGATTTTTTAATTCATCAAAATCCGAAACGGCAAACTTTTCTAGCGCTTAATTATCTTTCAGAGCATTTCTTATTTAATAAACCTATACCGAAAGAGCAGTTACTTCCTATAGATATTATCAATGCTGCGAATATTGATACGTATATGAGTGATTAAATTATTTTGAAGTATATAACTGCGTGAAAATAAAAAAGCTTTCAGAAACCTGAAAGCTTTTTTCTAGTAGCGGGAACTGGACTCGAACCAGTGACCTTCGGGTTATGAGCCCGACGAGCTACCTACTGCTCTATCCCGCGATATCGAGCGGCAAATATACATATATTTACACATCTAATGCAAATTTTAATACAAAAAAGAAAGCCAGATATTTAGAATACCTGACTTTCAAACATTTGAATTAGTAATTTTTATAGATTATCCATTCATGGAAACCAAAAACTCTTGATTATTTTGCGTGTATTTAATCTTTTCACTAATGAATTCCATCGCTTCAATAGGGTTCATATCAGCTAAATATTTACGCAATACCCACATACGTTGAATGGTTTTTTCATCTAATAACAGATCGTCTCTTCGTGTACTAGATTTTACCAGATCAACAGCAGGATAAATTCTTCTATTGGCAATATTTCTATCTAATTGTAACTCCATATTACCAGTACCTTTAAACTCTTCAAAGATAACTTCATCCATTTTAGAACCAGTATCAGTTAAAGCGGTTGCAATAATTGATAGTGATCCTCCATTTTCAATTTTTCGAGCGGCTCCGAAGAATCGCTTCGGTTTATGTAATGCATTTGCATCGATACCACCCGATAATATTTTACCAGAAGCAGGTGCAACGGTATTGTACGCTCGTGCAAGTCGTGTAATTGAATCTAATAGTATTACTACATCATGCCCACATTCAACTAGGCGCTTTGCCTTTTCTAAAACAATATTGGCTACACGAACATGTTTTTCTGCCGGCTCATCAAAAGTAGATGCTACTACCTCACCACGAACATTGCGTTGCATGTCGGTAACCTCTTCAGGTCGTTCGTCAATCAATAATACAATTTGATAAACTTCTGGATGATTTGCGGCGATGGCATTGGCGATATCCTTTAATAACATGGTCTTACCTGTCTTCGGCTGAGAAACAATCATACCACGTTGTCCTTTACCAATAGGTGAAAAAAGGTCAATAATTCTTGTCGATGTTGAGCTCCCTCTTTCGGCAAGATCAAATTTTTCTTTCGGGAATAAAGGAGTTAAATGTTCAAATGCTACACGGTCTCTAACAATACTTGGGTTTAAGCCGTTAATTAAAGATACTCTAATTAATGGAAAGTATTTTTCACCTTCTTTTGGAGGGCGAACATTTCCTCTAACCGTATCTCCGGTTTTTAAACCAAATAATTTTATTTGCGATTGCGATACATATATATCATCAGGAGAACTTAAATAGTTATAATCAGAAGATCTTAAAAATCCATAACCATCTGGCATAATCTCTAAAACGCCTTCACTTTCGATAATTCCGTCAAACTCAAATTCTGGATCACGATATTTTGCATGGCGCTTACCATTATTTCCTTTTTGATTCTTATGCTCTTTATTTTGATGTTGCCCGTGGCTTTGGTTTCTATTTTGTGGTCCCTTATTGTCTCTTTGCGGTCCTTTATTTTCTCTTTGTGAACCTTTATTATCTCTCTGCGATCCTTTATTTTCTTTTTGCGGCTCCTTATTTTCTATTTTCTGCTCGGTAGGCTTATTTTCTTCTTTTGCAGGAGTTTCCTTTTTAGGTTTTTCAGCTACTTTTTCAACGATTTCTTTAGGCTTTGCAGTTTCAGCTGGTTTTCTTGAAATGCGTTTACGCTGTGGTTTTTGTTTTTTAGGCTGCTCAGTTTTGGTTTGGGTAGGATTAGCGGCCTGTACATCTAGTATTTGATATACGAGATCGAGTTTTTTTAACTGACGAAATTTAGGTACACCTATTTTTTCGGCAATTTCCTGTAATTCAGGAAGCTTTTTCTCTTTTAATGCTTCAATTTCAAACATTCGTTATGTAAAATGAGGTTAGTAATTAAGGAATAATCCTTTTGTTAAATTTTAATTGATAAATTAAATGGTTTGAATTGTATGTAGTATCTTGTAAAGAAGTTCTTTCTACATTGATGCTGCAAGTATACAAATTTATTTTAGAATATAAACTTTATTTCTTAAAAAGATTCGTTTATTTTTGTGCTCGAAAAAAATAAATATGTTACAACGAGTTCAGACATTATATCTTTTACTAGTGGTAATTTTATCGGGTGGTTTAATCTTTGTTTTTCCGATGTGGGAACTTGTAGATCAGCAAGTATTTGCGTTAGATCTATTCACGTACCAAGAAGTTTTACTTAAGCTTGTACCCGTAGCGTTTATTTTAGTAGCTGTTTTAGTGCTTATCACAATCTTTCTTTTTAAAAATAGAAAGTTACAATTTGTACTAAACAGAATTGCAATTTTGATTAATCTTTTTTTATTAGGAGTATTGTTATACTATTTATTAATGTTACCTGGAGAAACGGAAATTTCTAAGAAGGGTATTGGGGTTTTTCTACCAATAGTGAATGTGCTATTATTAGTTTTAGCAAATAAAGCTATTCAAAGAGATGATAACCTCGTAAAATCTGTAGATAGATTACGATAATTCTAACATCTTAGTTATATGTGTGTAAAGGCTGCTTTTTTTAGCAGCCTTTTTTATATCTTTAGATACAATTAAAACATAAAAAAAGACCTTGTGGGAACAAGGTCTTAAGATTTTGCAAAAAATCATGGTTTTCCATGAATTTTAAAAATACCTATAGTCTCTATTGACAGGTATACTTTCTTGCAATACTTTTGGAGTGTAATTGTCGCTAAACATTTATATACAACTCCTTGTAATAAGGGGAGAAAGGAAGGGGATAAAGGTAAGAAGTTAAACTTCTTGCCTTATACGTTATAGGAGTTTCCTATTCTCATGGACTAAATTAGAAAATAATTTAATATCTACAACTATTATTTAGAAAAATATACAAAACACATATTCGACTGATTATCAATGCTTTTTGATATAGGAAGTAAAAAATTATTAACAATTTGTTTGAGTTATTAACAATTTTTGATTAGTTTTCGCCCCCAAAAAGTCAAAAACTAGTGGTTTCTGGGTATAAAACTCATGGTTTTCTAGGAGTTTTAAAAATACCTGATTACGCTATTGTTTGATGATTTGGGTGAAAATACATTTGAAATGTCGTTAAACTAAAAAAGTTTATAGATAATAACTCTAAATAATTAATAACTCTTAAAAACTCCCTTTATCATGAGAAAAGCATTACTCCTATTGAGTATGGTCTTCGCGTTCGCGTCATTTACTAATGTTGACAATCAAAAAATTACATTAAAAGACATTGACGGAACACTTTTACAATCTTACGCGGTAATTGACAAAGAACAAAAAACCATTACATTTACTGTTGACGCAAATACTACGGTATCTTCATCAGTTATTGATGGTGAATTTAAAATATTTTTAGTTGAAAATGGAACTTCTAATCAAAGCAAAACGTATACCCTAAATGTTGAGGGAAATGGAAGTTTAAGTTTTGATAATTATTTTGAAACCTATTTTGATGTTGCAAATTTAAATTCATCCGCTGCGTTGTTTCTTAAAAGAGCAAGAAAACCAAAGGGTGAGATGGAATAAATTAGAAGTTTATACCTTGTTCTAGGTAAAAGCGGATAAAAACATTTAAATCCAGAGAGTGCTAGGCATTTTCTGGATTTTTTATTTAAAACCTATACAATATATATGAAAGTTTGTTGTTAGTATATTTATATTAATTTACTTTGTAAAATCCCTCGATAAAATTGGAAGAGCTACTTGACGATAAAATTACAGTGCATATAGCAGATGATCACCAGATCCTGATTGACGGTATTATGGCTGTACTGGAGTTGGAGCGAGATATTGAAGTTGTTGGCTATTCATTAAATGGTAGCCAAGTACTAGATTGGTTTCATGAAAATAGCTCTGATGTGTTAGTGCTGGACATTAATATGCCGGAGTTAGATGGTATAGAGGTGCTTAAAAAGTTTGCAACCTTTGACGATGTGCCTCAGGTCATTATTTTGTCAAGTTACGACGATATTAAATTAGTGAAAGAGGTATTGGGTATGGGAGCAAAGGGCTTTGTGCCTAAAAAATCAGCAGGAGAACATATCGTACGAGCAATACGTAAAGTATTTAAAGGAGAACAATACTTTAGTGATGATATCAAAGAGAAAATGATGAAAACCTTGATTGGTAAGCCTATGGGAGACAACGATAACCCAGAAGGTGTGCTAATTAATTCATTAACCCGTCGCGAATTTCAAATATTAAAATTAATAGCGCAGCAATATACAACTCGCGAAATGAGTGAAGCGCTTCATATTAGTGAAAGTACTGTTGAAACCCACCGTAAAAATTTAATTAGAAAGGTAAATGTTAAAAATAGTGTTGGATTGGCTATTTTTGCTATGAAAAATCAGATTGTTTAATTTTCGTTTAAAAAATGAAAAATTATCTTCCAAAGACTGTTTTACACTTAAGAATGTTATTCTTTCTTTCTTTTTCTTTTTTTTTCTTTTTTTTAAATTTTGCTCAAAAGAGTAGTGAACAGCTTCAGAAGCATATAATTGCTAAATTAAATAGAATTGATGAATTGATTCTTGACAAACAATATGGTTTGGCAATTACCAAAATAGAAGATCTTGAATCTTTCTCGGGCTTTATTTCGACTGGTGAAAACAGATTTAAACTAGATTTAAAAAAGGCAAAATCATTGTATCGAATAAATAGGAAAGAAGAAGCTATTAAGGTTTTGTTAGATGGATTAGAAAATCTTGAAAAGAATTTGTCTAAATCTAAGCTGAAAACTGATTATCTGACTTTTCTAGGTGAGGTGTTTAATGATGCTAGAAATTTTAATAAATCTCGCGAATATTACAAATTGTCTTTAAAGAATGCTATCTTCACAAAGGACACATTAAATATTATACATTCTACCAGATCTATAGGACTTACTTTTTATTACGAAAATAATATTGATAGTGCTATAATATACACAAAAAAAGCCACTGATTACCCAATTGAACCTCATACAAGCATTGAAATTTCTAAAGGTTATAATAACTTAAGTATTCTAGCCCTGGAAGAAGAAAATATTGAAGATGCGGAAGCATATGTAAGAAAATCTTTGGAAATAAAGGAAAATGAAAAAGATACTATTGCTATTGCTGTTGCACTAATGAATCTAAATAATGTTTTATATAAGAAAAAGGAATTTGATAAAGTTAAGGATAACTATTTAATCGCTTTAAGATCGGTAAAAGAAAAGAAGAGCAGGAGGGCTATTAGCCTTAAAGAAAAGCTCTTATATAATTTGGCTTATGTTAACGAAGAACTGGATTTATATGAAGAAGCTTATTATTATCTAGAAAGTGCTACAGATTTAAATGATAGCTTAGCTGAAGCGAATGTTGCTCAAAACATTTCTGAAATAGAAGCTAAGTATAATTTCGAAAAACAAGCACGTGTCGCCGAAGAAGAAAAACGAAAACGTTCGCAAGCACAAGCTCTATTCTATGGTACCGCATTAGTATTTATAGCCATACTTGCCTTAGGGTATATTTTTTATAGAAATTATAGATTAAAGCAGCAAAATAAGCTAGAGCAAATAGAAAACCAAACGCAAACAAAGATTATTAACGCTACCATAGATGCCAAAGAAAAAGAACGTAAAGCTATTGCAGAAACACTACATGATAGCGTGAGTGCTTTATTGTCTTCGGCAAATCTGCACTTGCAAGCAACTAAGGCACAATTAAAAAAAGGAACACCTTTTGAAGTCACTAAAGCACAAACTATTGTTAATGAAGCATCCGTAAAAATTAGGGATTTATCTCATGAGCTGATTTCTTCTGTATTATTGAAATTCGGACTGGCTTTTGCAGTACACGATATGTGCCAAAAGTATTCAAATTCAGAGATTACCTTACACAGTGATGACGATGGTATAAAACGCTATCACCAAGATTTTGAAATTAAAATACATAATATCATTGAAGAGTTGGTAAACAATATTTTAAAACATAGTAAAGCTTCTAATGCTACTATTATGTTAGCCCATAAAGAAAATGATATGTTAAGTGTGAGAATCAGCGATGATGGAGTTGGTTTTAACCCTAAAACTGCAAAAGGGAAAGATGGTTTAGGTTTGAGTCACATCGAAGCCCGCATTAAAGTAATGAAAGGAGTGTTTAATATTATTTCTTCTAAAGATAACGGAACGAATATCTTTTTACTGGTGCCAATACAGTATAAAGAAAAATCCGCTTAACCTCTTTTTCCTAACTCAATTACTTCTAGATCTCTAATCTCTTTTTTATCAATAGTAAAACGAATCATAGTTCGTACTTGATGAAAACCGTGTTTACCGGCTGCTCCTGGATTCATGTGAATTAAATCCAATTTTTTATCTCGCATTACTTTTAAGATATGCGAATGTCCACAAATATAAATATCAGGCCTCCTTTTATTTAATTCTTCTCGTACTCTCGCGGTATATCTTCCGGGATAACCGCCAATATGAGTCATAAATACCGAAATGTTCTCAACAGTAAAATAATTATCTAACGGAAACTCAGCTCTTATGTCTTTATTGTCAATGTTACCATAAACCGCTCTTAGGGGTTTAACATTCTTAATAGTATCACTAATGCGTTGATCACCAATATCGCCTGCATGCCATACTTCATCAGCTTGTTTTACATATTTTAATATTTGATCATTTATAAAACTATGGGTGTCTGAGAGTAATAATATCCGCTTCAATTTTATAATAGATTTAAGATTTTAACAAAGGCGATTTTATATCTTTGCTTAGAAGCAAAAGTAAAACTTCTTGAGGTATTTTATTGAACTTTCGTATAACGGAAAGAATTATCATGGTTGGCAGATACAACCAAATGCAAGTTCAGTTCAGCAAACTTTAAATGAGGCGATCTCTACTTTATTAAGACAAGAGATTTCTGTTGTTGGAGCCGGTAGAACAGATGCTGGTGTACATGCTACCCAGCTTTATGCACATTTTGATGCAACGAAAGAAATTGATACCCAAGAACTCAAAAAGAGGTTAAATGCTTTTTTGCCTGAAGACATCGTTGGTATAGATGTTTTTTTGGTTAAAGATGATGCGCATGCTCGTTTTGATGCAAAGAGCAGAAGTTATGAGTATAGAATTTGGCTCGGTAGAAATCCGTTTTTAATTGATACAACCTGGCAGTTGTATCAACAAAAAGTATCCTTAGAAAAAATGAATGAGGCTGCAGAGATACTAAAAGATTATACAGACTTTAAATGTTTTTCTAAGTCAAAGACCGATGTAAAAACCTATAATTGTAAAATTGAAAAGGCGTTTTGGCGCAGCGAAGGAGAGACGCTAACATTTTTTATAACGGCAGATCGCTTTTTAAGAAATATGGTTAGAGCTATTGTAGGAACACTGATAGATGTAGGATTGGGGAAAATTACGAAAGAAGATTTTATTAAAATTATAGAAAGTAAGGATAGGAGAAAGGCGGGGTTTTCAGTGCCGGCACAAGGTCTATTTTTAACTAAAGTTGATTATCCAAAAGAAATACTAAAGAATAAAACCAAAAATGGCTGAGAAAATAACAGGAAAAGTTTTTGATTATCAACTTTTCATGAGGTTGATGAAGTACGCCAGAAAGTATAAATTATACTTTTTTATAGCAGCATTCTCTGTGATATCTGGTGCTATAATTACAGCTGTAAACCCACTTTTATTAATTGAAGTGGTAGACGTGTCGCTGCCTAATAAAGATCAACACTTATTATTAAACACTATCATTTTAATGATGGGTGTTCTAATGCTAAAGGTATTATTTCAGTTTTGCTTTACCTATTTCGCTAATTGGTTAGGGCAACATATTATTAAAGATATACGTACAGAATTGTTCGATTATATGCTGCGTTTTAAAATGCAATACTTTAATAATTCTCCAGTTGGTAAATTGGTAACAAGAGTAGTGTCTGATATCGAAACCATTTCCAGCATTTTTGCGCAAGGCTTGTTTATGATTATTAGTGATACGCTAACAATGTTGGTTATTATTACTGTTATGCTCTATAAAAATTGGCAGTTAGCAATTATCGCATTTTCGGTATTACCATTTTTAGTTTATGCTACCAAAGTATTTCAAAAAGCAATGAAATCGGCATTTACAGATGTTCGCAATGAAGTTTCTAACCTAAATAGCTTTGTACAAGAAAGAGTTACAGGTATGAAAATCGTACAACTTTTTTCTCGTGAGAAAGTTGAATATGAGGCTTTTAAAGAAATCAATGAAAGGCATAAAAACGCTTGGATACGTACAGTTTGGTATAATTCTATATTTTTCCCCATAGCCGAAATATTACCTTCTTTTGCTGTTGGTTTTATTGTGTGGTATGGAGGTTTGAGTGTTGCCTTAAACGGCATAGCCACAACAGGAGAAATAATCGCATTTATCTGGATGAGTCAGTCTCTATTTAGACCATTACGTCAAATAGCAGATAAATTCAATACTTTGCAGATGGGAATGGTAGCGGCGGATAGAGTGTTTAAGATTTTAGATGAAAATGTTCAAGAATCAGATGATGGAAATATCAAAGCTCATAAGATCAAAGGAGTTATAGATTTTAAGGAGGTGAGATTTAGTTATATTGAGAATGAACCTGTACTAAAAGGCATTTCATTTCATGTAAGTCAAGGAGAGACTGTTGCGGTGGTTGGAGCTACCGGTGCAGGAAAATCAACAATAATTAATTTATTAAATAGGTTCTATAGCATTGATAATGGGTCTATTTGCATCGATGGGGTTTCGGTTAATGATTATGATCTTAATTCTTTACGTGATAATATTGCGGTTGTTCTGCAAGATGTGTTTTTATTCTCTGATTCTATCTTTAATAATATTACCCTAAATAATAAAGACATCACCTTAGACGAGGTTAAGGAGGCAGCAAAAGAAATTGGAGTGCATAAGTTTATTATGAGCTTACCCAACAATTATCACTATAATGTGAAAGAACGAGGCGTTATGTTATCAGCCGGGCAGCGGCAATTAATTGCATTTTTACGTGCTTATGTAAGTAACCCTAGTGTTTTAATCTTAGATGAAGCAACATCATCTATAGATTCGCAGTCTGAAAAACTAATCCAAAAAGCAACTAATAAAATTACAAAAGGAAGAACATCAATTGTTATTGCACACCGCTTAGCTACTATTAAAAAAGCTGATAAGATTATTGTTATGGATAAGGGTGAAATCGTAGAACAAGGAACGCATAAAGAACTACTCAAACAAAAAGGCTATTACAGTAAATTATACGAGATTCAATTTGCCACAGCATTGGCTAGCTAACTATTCTAAATCTTGTTTAATAGTTTCAATTAGCTTTTCAAGGTTTTCAAATAAAACGAATTCACCATTTTTAATATAGGAAATTTGCCCTGTTTCCTCCGAAACAATTAATGCCAAAGCATCGGTTCGCATGGTGATACTCAATCCGGCTCTATGGCGTAAACCAAATCGAGCAGGAATATCTAAACTCTGATCTATTGGCAAAACTACACGTGTAGCGGTGATAATATTATCTTCAATAATTATAGCTCCATCATGTAACGGGCTGTTTTTGTAAAAAATACTTTTCAACAGTGGTTTATTGAGCTCAGCATTCATTTTATCACCGGTTTGCTTCACAAACTCCAGATTACTATTTCGTTCAATAATAATTAAAGCGCCTGTTTGTGTGTTAGCCATGTCTTCACATGAACGCACTACGGTTTCAACATCGGTAGTTATAAATTCGTCAGATTTTAAAAAATTAAGCTGTTTAAAGAAGCCCTTTCGCGCCGCAAAGTTGGTTGAACCTATCATTAATAAGAACTTTCTTATCTCCTGCTGAAAAACAATAATTAATGCTATAAATCCGACACCTAAAAATTTACCTAAAATATCACTTAAGAGCTCCATTTTAAGTACTTCAGTAAGCTTCCAAATAAGGTAAATAATGGCAATGCCTAGAAAAATATTAATGGCTACAGTTCCTCTAATTAGTTTATAAACATAATAGAGTAGTAGTGCCACCAAAATAATGTCAACAATGTCTAGAATACGAAAGTTTAAAAAATCTAGTGCGTCCAAATATTTGGTTTTTGTAAATGTAACAATAAATTCTAGTATTTTACAAAACCCAATTTATAGACTTATTGACTTAGTTATTAAGATTTTTTCGTTTCGTTTTCCGACAATAATAAAGGGTATTTCTCTTTTATATTTTCAAATTTTTCTTTCAGCTTAACATTATTCTTTTGCTTTTTTAATGAATTTTGCAATTCATTAAAAGTGATTCCATAAAGCGAGATCGATAAGCGATTTCTAAGTTCACTATAGGCTGCATTAATTTCATTATGTACAGAAACATATATACCGTAAGATGTTTTTCTGCTAGTTTCAAGAATAATTATTGCATCGGTAGGGGTATCAGACAGGTTTTTATCCTTTCTCCCTTCGCAATAGTCGCATTTCGTGCCGTTATCAATAAAACTTATGAGTGTTTCTTTTAAATCGGGTATATCAATCTTTTGAGAACCTTCAATTAAAATCTCATTATTTTCATTGATTAGAATTTCTAAAACATTACGTTGATTTGCATCAATCTTACCTGAAATTTTGTTTGAAGGAAGTCTTTTGAGGATGCCGAGGTCAACTTGTAAAGTAGCAGTTACAAGGAAAAAGATCAATAATAAAAAAGCGATGTCCGCCATAGAACTGGCGTTGATCTCTGGGGATTCTTGATTTCTCATAATATTAAAAGTTAAGATGTATGAAAAATCCTCAAAAATAATGCCGTGAAGTTTTTAGGCTTTTGTGGCTTCCACAATTTTTATAGTTTCAATAGCTTCTTTTACATCATGGACTCTTAAAATATTTGTTCCATTCATCAGAGAAATAGTATGAGCTGAAGTCGTTGCGTTTAGTGCTTCTTGCGGAGTTACATCTAGCAATTTGTATAGCATTGATTTACGAGAAAGTCCAGTTAGAACGGGTAAGTCTAATGTTGTAAATAGTTCTAAGTTTTTTAGTAATTCGTAATTGTTCTCGATGGTTTTTCCAAAACCAAAACCAACATCTATAATAATGTCGTTTACTTTTAAACTTCTTAGTTCACTTATTTTTTGTGAGAAATATTTAATAAGATCATGTGTAACATCTGTATAAGAAGGATTATGTTGCATATTCTGCGGGGTACCTTGTATATGCATTAATATATAGGGTACATTTAATTCTCCAATAGTTTTGAACATTTCCTTATCTAATGTGCCTCCAGAAATATCATTAATAATACTCGCTCCAGTTTCTATAGCCGCTCTGGCAATAGAACTTCTAAAGGTATCTACAGATAATAATAGGCCATTAAACTCTTTAAGTAGTAGTTCAATTACCGGCAATATTCTTTTCAATTCTATTTCTTCGGTAATGTGTTCGGCGTTAGGTCGAGACGAATATGCTCCAACATCAATGAAGGTAGCTCCCTCATTCAACATTTTTTCAGTTTGACGTAGTATATCATTATCACTGGTATACCTACCGCCATCAAAAAATGAATCAGGAGTGATATTTAAAATACCCATAACCTTAGGAGATGATAGGTCAATAAGATTCCCTTTACAGTTAATTGTTAGTGACATACGCCAAAAATTTGTAAAAATTTAACTAGTGTAATCGTAATTTTTTTTATATTTGTCTATTCTCTCTATTTCTTCATGAGAGGTATTATAAATGTTTAGCGACATATAATTGTTAAGGCTACTTGAAAAAGTAGCCTTTTTATTTTATGATGATGTCGAGTTTACAATTTTAGAAATCTTAGGTGCTTCATAAATTTTCATCTTTCCTATCAATCTTTCAATAGTATCTTCTACAATAAGCATATCCCTATTAGTTTGCTTTAAGAAGCCTTCTCGAACCATAGTGTCTAACTGTTTAATCGCATGATCAAAGAAGCCATTGGTATTCAAAATACCTATAGGCTTGCTTTCAATACCTAATTGACCTAATGTTAATACTTCGAATAACTCATCGAGAGTTCCAAAACCTCCGGGTAAGGTAATATAGCCATCGGCTATTTTACTCATAAGAACCTTTCGTTTGCTCATAGTTTTTGTAACGGTCATCTCAGTAATTTTATCATGAATAACTTCTTCATGCCTCAATAAGCCTGGAATAAAACCATATACTTTTCCACCATTCTGTACAATGGTATCAGCAAGGACTCCCATCATACCAATTTTGCCACCCCCATAAACGAGTTCAATAGAATGTTTAGTGAAATATTCACCAACTTTTATGGCTTCTTCTCTATAAAAATTTGAAAACCCTACACTAGAGCCACAAAAAATTGCAATTTTTTTCATAAAATAAATATTGATATGGTTATGAAATGAGTTGTGTAAAAATACATAAATGCAACTGAAATATATGATATGTTTTTTATAAATTCGTCGATAATTTAAAGATGGTTAGATGCAAAAAACGGATGAACAATATGATAAAGTGATCGAACAATGTAGAACACTTTTTGTCAATAAGATGAAAGATTATGGTAGTGCATGGCGCATTTTACGATTACCGTCTTTAACAGATCAGATTTTCATAAAAGCGCAACGAATAAGACAGTTGCAAGAAAATGAAACCAGAAAAGTTGATGAAGACGAAATACCAGAATTTATTGGTATTATTAATTATTCGGTGATGGCACTCATTCAATTAGAAAAAGGTGTTGTTGAGAACCCCGATCTTAATGTTAAAGAAGCTACAGAATTATATGATAGACATATTGAGATTACGAAATCACTCATGGAAAATAAAAACCATGATTATGGTGAAGCTTGGCGTGATATGCGCATTAGTTCTTTAACCGATCTAATTCTACAAAAATTACTTCGTGTAAAACAGATAGAAGATAACAAAGGTAAAACCTTGGTGTCTGAAGGTATAGATGCAAATTATCAAGACATGATTAATTATGCCGTTTTTGCATTGATTTTATTTAAGGAAAACGAAAATTAAGATGAATATTTTAGTGCAAATAGCGCGTTTTTTTGTAGCAGCTACATTTATTTTCTCAGGCTTTGTTAAACTTGTTGATCCTTTGGGCTCTGCATACAAGTTTGAAGAATATTTTAGTGCAGGTGTATTGAATATGGAATTTTTAATTCCTTATGCCTTACCATTTTCTATTCTATTAATATTAGCTGAAATTATGCTTGGCGTAATGTTGCTTATTGGCTTTAAACCTAAGCTAACTGTTTGGAGTTTATTTGTTCTTACATTAATATTTTTATTTCTTACATGGTATTCTGCTTACTATAATAAAGTAACCGATTGTGGATGCTTTGGAGATGCAATCACGCTTACACCATGGGAAACCTTTTATAAGAATGTATTGCTCATTGCCTTGATCATTTTATTGCTGTTAAAAAAAGAGTATCTAAAAGAGTTATTTAATAAAACGCTTACGAAGTGGATAACCTTTTTATGCATGGTGGTTTTCCTATTTATTACGTATCATGTGCTAGTGCATTTGCCAATAGTTGATTTTAGAGCCTATGCTGTTGGCAAGAATATTCCAAAAGGAATGATTACGCCGGAGGGAGCGAAAAAGGATATCTATAAGCATACTTGGATTTATAGTGTAAATGGAGAAGATAAAGAGTTTACTACCGAGGAAAAACCTTGGGAAATTGAAGGAGCCACGTTTGTAGATCGAAAGGAAAAATTAATTGAAAAGGGTTATGAACCTCCTATTCATGACTTTACTATGGAAAGGAATGACGAAGATCTTACAGATCAACTAATGCAGAAAGAAAAATTAATGCTTGTGGTTATGTATAATATTTCTAAGTCTGACCATAGTGGCTTGGAGAATATAAAAAATATTACAACCCAAGCTTTGCAAGAAGGTTATGATGTCTATGGGTTTTCAGCTTCTCCTTCGGCAGACTTTGAGACTATTAAGAAGAAATATGATTTTGATTTTGAACAGTTGTTTTGCGATGAAACTACATTGAAAACAATTATTAGAGCTAACCCGGGTATCGTTATTATAAACAAAGGTACTATAATGGGTAAGTGGAATGCTAATGATGTTGCTAAAGTAAAACTATAACCACAATGAAACATTTGCTGTTGGTTTTTATTGGAGGTGGCTTTGGAAGCATTGCTAGATTTCTATTGTCAAAATATTTTAATAGTGAAACAACGGGGGTTCCGTACGGTACTTTTTTAGCAAATGTTTTAGGGAGCTTGTTAATTGGATTAATACTAGGGTTTGCTGCTAAAAATGAATCATTAACTCAGGGTCAAACATTATTATTAGCAACAGGGTTTTGTGGAGGTTTCACAACGTTTTCAACCTTTGCTTATGAAAACCATATCTTTCTTAAAACTGGTGATTTTATGAGCTTCTTCTTATATACGCTTGGAAGTTTTATTTTGGGGTTCGCTGCGGTGTTTTTAGGAATTTTCCTGGTAAAATAGCTAATGGAAGTTTTCGTTGATATAGGCAATCACTTCTTGCTGTGAAAGAATAGCAAACTTTTTATATCGATAGTGAACATCAATAATTTCATCCAAGGCCTTTTGCACTAATACTTTATTTTCCCAGGTTTTGAGGTTCGCGATTACAGTTGCTAAACATCCTTTTTTATAGGAAATTTGCCCTAAAACATGAATCAATGTGTTTCTAACTCTAGCAGTTTGATCAAATTGTAGTTCTTTAAGTAATGGTAAAATATCTTGCGGATATTTTCTTCCTCTAAGTTCAATGCCGTGACATATTTCTCTTCGGACTTCCTTGTTGGGATGATGTAAATATAACTTGGCCCATGCTAAGGTTGGTATTGGGTTTTTTTCGCTCATTTTTTTCAATGAGCCAATTACGGCATTACGAACCTTATGGTGCTTATCAAACAATCCCTTATCAAACAATCCCTGTACTACCTCGAAATAAAACATTCCTATCTCACCTGCCGAATTAATGGTAGTTTGTCGTACCAATTCATTTTTAGATTTTAAAAGTGTTTTTAACTGTATAAGAATTACACTCCTTAATACTCGCTTACTAAAATATAGTTTCCCGATTGCTTGATAAGCGGCTTTTCTAATATAAGTATCGTTATTCGAAAAGTAATGAACTATATTTTCAGAGGTATTTCCTTTAAGGTCGTTGAGAATTAATTGATTAATTCGTTCCACCAACGAAAAACGCTTTTTTTTTGGTAAATCGTAGAATTTCATTGATTTAAAGATAAAATATTTGCTTAAAATGCAGATTTTTAGCTAAAATATTGTTGTAAACACGCTCATAAAGGGTTATATTTGTCTAAAACTGAGTTTAACCAATTTAATTATATATAAAATTATGGAAGGATATTGCGTAAAATGTAAAGACAAAAGACAGATGGAGGGAGCGAATGAAGTAACAATGAAAAATGGTAGAAAGGCGATGAAAGGAAAATGCCCTAAGTGCGGTACAGGGATGTTTAGAATTCTAGGAAAGGCTTAATTTAGTTTACATTAAAGAAAATAAAAAGCGGTAATTATTCTCAGGTAATTACCGCTTTTTGTATATAGATTTTTTCTTCGAGTTTAATTCAAATTAGGAATTTGTTCAGCTGAAAATTCATACAGCTTATTCGCTTCTTTTTCTTTTAGTTCTTTTACAAGATCCAGTGCGTCAGGTATTACATCACTACATAGTATAATTAACGAACCCTTTTGAGCATTCTTTACAGCATGTAAAATTGCTTCTCGTTCTGATGGTATGATGGTGGTTTTTTTATTTGGATCCTTCATTTTAATGCCATCATTAAGCATTTTTATGAGCTCTTCTTCCGTTTTGCCTCTCAGACGTTTATCTTGTCTAATAATTACTTCATCAAACATTTCGGCAGCAATGCTACCCATTTCATTATTGTCTTCAACGCGCCTATCACCAATACCGGCTATAATTCCAACTTTTACCGTGGCATCTAAATTATCTGTAAATTGCTTTAAAGCCTTCATTCCAGCAGGATTATGCGCATAATCTACTAAAATTTGATAGTCTTTAAACTTAAATAAATTTAAACGTCCGGGCGTTTGAGAGGCTGATGGTATGAAAGTTTCCAATGCCATTTTCATATCTTCTAGCTTGAATCCTCTAACATAACCAGTTAAAACCACCGGTAATACATTTTGTATCATAAACGTAGCTTTTCCACCAAAAGTTAAAGGAACATTCACTGCTTTTACAACGCGCATTTTCCATTCACCTCTGCAGATGGTAATATACCCATTTTCATAGATAGCAGAAAGTCCACCACGTCTTTGCATAGCTTTAATACGCGGATTGTTCTCATCCAGAGAGAACAGCGCCACATTACACTCAACACTTTTTCGCATGCCATACACAAGATCATCATCAGCATTTAAGATTGCATAGCCATCTGGTAATACCGTTTCAGGAATTACACCTTTAACTTTCGCTAATTGTTCTACGGTATGAATTCCTCGTAACCCTAAATGATCAGCAGCTACATTCGTTACTATACCTATATCACAGTTTTTAAACCCTAGGCCAGCACGCAATAATCCTCCTCGAGCACTTTCGAGCACTGCGAAATTCACTGTTGGGTCTTTTAAGACAAATTCTGCACTTGCCGGACCAGTACAATCACCTTTCATCAATAATCGATTTTGGATATATACACCATCGCTTGTAGTGTAACCAACCTTATATCCTTGCATTTTGGCCATATGAGCCATTAATCGCGTTGTAGTGGTCTTACCATTAGTTCCTGAAATTGCTACAATAGGGATTCTTGAGGTAGCTCCGGGAGGAAATAATTTGTCTATTACCGGAGCAGCTACATTACGAGGCAAACCTTCGGTTGGTGCTAAATGCATTCTAAAGCCAGGTCCGGCATTGACCTCTAAGACGGCTCCACCTGTTTCGGCTAATGGTTTACTGATATCGGTAGTCATTATGTCAATACCGCAAATATCAAGGTCAATAATTTTAGAAATACGTTCAGCCATAAACACATTGGCAGGATGTACGATATCTGTTACATCTTCGGCGGTGCCGCCTGTGCTTAAATTGGCAGTATCTTTTAGGATTAGTTTTTCATCTTCTGCTAAAACGGTATCTACAGTATAACCATGTGAAGAAATAATTGTTTTGGTAAGGTCATTGATCGTAATTTGTGTTAATACCTTTTCATGTCCATACCCTCTTCGAGGATCTCTATTAACTTCATCAACAAGTTCTTGAATGGTTGATTTCCCATCGCCAACAACATGTGCAGGAGTTCTTTTTGCAGCGGCTACCAACTTATTATTAATAACCAGTAATCTATAATCTTCACCGGTAATATATTTTTCTACAATAACCGATCTCGAAATTTCTTTAGCCGCGTTAAAAGCAACTAGCGCCTCTTCATAGTTTTGAATGTTTACTGTAATTCCTCTACCATGATTACCACTTATAGGTTTTATAACTAAAGGATATCCTACATAATCACAAGTGTCTTCTAAACTACTTTCTCTACGAATAATATCACCTTTAGGAACTTCAACTTCTGCTTGTTCTAATAAATATTTAGTGTCTTCTTTGTCACAAGCAATTTCAACACCTATATTACTTGTTTCACTAGTAACTGTTGCCTGAATTCGCTTTTGATTTGCTCCATAGCCCAACTGACATAACGAATATTTATTCAATCGAATCCATGGAATCCCTCTGCGTTCGGCTTCTTCCACAATAGAGCCTGTACTAGGTCCTAAGCGCTCTTCTTCGCGTATTTCTCGCATTGTTTGAATGTCTTCGGCCAAATCATAATCTTCACCGGCGATAAGTGCCTCACATATGCTAACTGAAGCTTTTGCTGCATATCTACCAACTTTTTCCTCCATATAAGAGAACACTACGTTATAAACTCCTTCTTCTCCATAACCGCGAGTTCTTCCAAACCCGGTGTCCATTCCTGCTAAAGTTTGAACCTCAAGTGCAATATGCTCAATAATATGCCCCATCCAAGTACCTTCATCAACCCTTTGAAAGAAACCTCCAGGTTCACCTACCGAACAACGGTGTTCATACATGCTAGGAAACATCTTTTTTAACCGCTCAGAAAATCCATTGATTTTATTGGAAGGGAATTGCTCCATTTCTTCAAGGTCAAGAACCATTACTATTAACTTGTGACGACGAACTGACCAATAATTTGGACCTCTCATGGCATTGATACTCCGGATTTTCATAAGGCTGAGGTTTAAATGAATTAATATTTGTTAGCTATACATAAATATAAAAATTTTTCTAAATAAAATTCGTTTATTTTTGCATGCAATTATAGAACGATTTATGAAGCAACAAAAAGCAAAGGGAACTTTAATTCCAATAGGTGGAAATGAAGACAAAGGAATTGAAGATAATGAGCAATACACCTTAGATTATATTAGCGAAGGTATTCTTTATCATGTGGTAAGAGAAGCAGGAGGAATGGACGCCAATATAGTGGTGATCCCTACAGCATCTGGGATACCTGTAGAAATAGGAGAAAACTATATTGCAGCCTTTACAAAACTAGGATGTAAAAATGTGACTATTCTTGATATAAGAAGTAAAGAAGATGCCGAAAAAAAAGAAGCTATCAATCTAATAAAGTCTGCAGATTGTATTATGTTTTCTGGAGGAGATCAATCTAAGATTACGAATAAAATTGGTGGGACTAAAATCCATGAAATTTTGTTAGATCGTTATAAGAATGAAGAAGATTTTGTTATTGCCGGAACGAGTGCAGGAGCGATGGTTATGGCCAAAGAGATGATAGCTGGAGGTAGCGCTGCTGAAGCTTTTGTTAAAGGAGCGGTAAACATGTATAAGGGACTGGGATTGGTGCCAGAATTAATTATAGATACACATTTTATTCAACGAGGACGTTTTGGTAGAGTATCCGAAGCTGTGGCAAAATTCCCTAAAAAGATTGGTATTGGTTTAGCAGAAGATACAGGTTTAATCATTAAGAATGATATCGTTGAAGTAATTGGCTCGGGTATGATCATTGTGTTCGATCCGAGAAAAGTTAAACATAATAATGAAAGAATCCTTAAAGAGGGTACACCAATGTCTCTTACAAATTTAAAAGTGCATATACTCGCTAACGGCGATAGATTTAATATTAAAAAGAAAAAGGTAAAAGTACTGCCGGTGGAAGCTCCTTTTATTTAAGCATTAGTAGTATTTAGGTTGAGCTCCATTTCATATTGGTCTACGGTATTTACCAAGCCAGCAAATTCAACTGCTTTTATTTTTTCTTTTAATCTTGTGTCAATATTGTTAATTCTAATCACTTTATTAACTGATTGAATTGCAGAAAAAAGTATATCCCATTTCGAAGGAATATCCTCTAAGATATCAAATTGAGCAATATAACCCGATTCAGTATCCATGATAAAATATGACTGAATTTCATCATCAACTAGTACCTGATAATAATTATAATTTCTCTCCTTTAGGCTTTCAGATTGATTGTCCCAAGAGTAAAATTTCTGGTTTGGGGATGTCTTCCAATTAAAAGTTTTATGAGTAACTTCTTCTAATTGAAATTTTTGGTGAGTTTCAAGCACTATTCCTCCTTTATAACATTTATAATGTTTACATGTTTTAAAACCAATGCCTAGATAAGACTTGATGGCTTTTTTATTTTTGGTAATAACCTCCAGTTGACATTTTGTAATTCCATTGCTGATTAATTTTGGCAATGCATACTCGTAAATAGTTTTTACAATTCGTTTTCCTCGATATTTAGGAATTACGCCTGTTCCAGAATTATAAGCTATCAATTCACCTTGGCGTCTACCAATGGCATTGATAATAAAACCAATAAGTTTATTCTTGTCAAACATGCCATAAGACAAATCGTATCTCACTCCTGCTGCTTTCCAAACCTGCCTGTAATAATTAGGGTCTTGAGGCATTTTCACAAAATAGTTCTCAAATGCATTAAGAAAACATTCTATTATAATGTTAAAGTCAGTAGTGCCTAAATGTTTAACTTCCATTATTTATAAATTGCAATTTCTTGATGCCCATTTGAAGATTTAGAGGCTCGATACATACCTTCGGTATTAAAGGGCATTGCTATATTCCCTTTTGAATCTACGGCAATGAGTCCGCCATCTCCTTTAATTTTTAGTATCCGGTTGTTTATTACCTCGCTAGCAGCAGCTTCCAAACTAAGGTTTTTATGTTCTATTAAGCAAGAAACATCATAGGCTACAACTCCTCTAATAAAATATTCTCCGCTACCAGTGCAGCTTACGGCACAGGTTTCATTATTGGCATAATTTCCTGATCCGATCATTGGAGAATCACCTACACGTCCAAATCGCTTATTGGTCATTCCGCCGGTCGATGTTGCGGCAGCAATATTTCCGTTTTGATCGCATGCAACAGCTCCTACAGTGCCAAATTTCGAATCTTTTTTTAACGAATGATCTAATTGAAAGCTATCGGTATCTTTAATTTCTAACCATTGTTGATGACGCAATTCATCATAGAAATACGCAGCATCTTCAATTTTATAGTTGTTTAGCTTTGCGAAATTCATTGCTCCTTCCCCGGCTAAAAACACATGCTCACTTTTTTCCATTACATTTCTGGCTAATGAAATCGGATTTTTAATTCCGGTAATTAAAGATACGGCACCCGCATTTAAGGTTTTACCATTCATTATAGAAGCATCCATTTCATGTGTTCCATTAGCTGTAAAAACACTCCCTTTTCCGGCATTGAATAAATGTGAATCTTCTAATGCGATTACCGCTTGTTCTACAGCATCGATAGCAGTTCTACCCTCGCTTAAAACCGAATAACCCTTGTTTAGAGCTAATTGTAATGCAGCTTTGTATTCTTTTTCTAGTTTAGAAGTCATCATGCCTTTTACTAAGGTCCCTGCACCACCATGAATAGCTAAAGAAAATGTATTCATTCAAATAAATTTTAGAAGTGAAAAATAGTAATTAAATAGTTTATAGCATAAAAAAAAACCCAAGACTCTTGTCTTGGGCTTTTTACTTTAGATAAAGTAAATTACAAACCTATAACCAAGGTGGCTGTAAATTTATCGTTGGTTATATCTAAATCTGCAGCGTCTGCGGCCGCTATATCTTGAAATTTAAACTGATCCTTTCTTTCAGAGTTTTGATAAGCAAGGTCTAATCGAGTATGCTTTCCAAATTTAAACCCTATACCAAAAGAATATCCGGTAAGATCTCCGTAAGTACGTTTTATGGTATTAGTTGGGCCATCTCTAAATGGACTCTCTTCAAAGCGATAACCACCTCTTAAACTCACATTATTAAACCTGAATTCGGCGCCCACTTTATACTGAGAACTCCCTTTTAAGTTATTCTCTAAGTCTAAATTTTCTCCTCCGTTATTAAAATCATTGCTAGGTCGTAGTTTGATGTTTGAATAGTCTTTGTAAGTATAATCAAAACTAATTAAACCCTCTTTTCCAAAAATGTAGGCAAAACTACCTGTTACCCTCGCAGGAGAAATAATATTATAATCAAATTCACTAAGTTGTAATAGGTCTTCTGTATCGAGTTGACCATTAATAAAAACTTGTTGATCGTTTGCAATCAATGTTTCGGTTAAACTATACCAAGTAGGGCTTTCAACGGCAATACCTAAACGAACTTCTTGTGAAGGCTTGGCGATAATTCCAGCACTCACAGACACCCCAGTACCTGTGGTGGCTAATTCTTGAGTTGCAAGCACATCAAAAGTATTATCAGCATCATCAGCATTAAATTCTTCCACTTGAGCAAGTTGAATAAAATCAATATCGTGCGTTGTTATTGAAGCACCTATATATAGTTTGTCACTATATTGTGAGGCAAATGACAGTACAAACTTATCGTTTTGACCGTTCATAAAGTTTCTAAACACTTGCCCTTGTGAATTAGGATATAGAACATCTGGATCATAAAAATCAGTTAAAGGTGTAAATGGGCTTGGGCCATCAACTAACCAGCTGTTTTCAAAGTCCTTTGATAAGTTATAGTTAAATCCAATCGTAAATTTAGACCAATTTGAACCACTGTGTGCATTAAAAACAAGCACTCCGCCCGCTTGAGTAACATTAAAAAAATCGTCTTCATTTAAGAGACTATTATTATAAAATGTGGTTGAAATATCAGTGGCTCTTCCACCCAAAGTAATACCAACAGATGAACCTTTAAAAACTGCAGTTCCGGCAGGATTTATCGCTGTAGCTGAAAAATCTCCACCTAGAGCTCCAAAAGCTCCACCCATTGCATTAAAACGAGCAGTTCCATTTTGCTCTTCATTTGAAAATAATATTGCAGCATCACTATAACTTATTGCCTGATTTTCTATATTCTGAGCAATAATTGCCCATGAGGATAGCAATCCTCCTAAAAGGAATACAAACTTTTTCATAAAATGTTTCTCTTTAAATTATTGTCTTCTTGAACTTGAGGATCTGGTTGATGATCTTGAAGATGAACTACTTCTAGAAGGTGAACTTCTATACGTAGACCCAGAGGAAGATCTACTATAACTTCTTCCGCTAGAAGATGAACTTCTTGCTCTGGTAGAACTATTACTTCTTGTTGTGCTATACGATCTTCGACTTGAATTAGACGAATAACTTCTTGTTCTTGAAGTGCTTTGAGGTGATCGCGAGCGAGTGACAGAAGTGGCTCTTCTCTGTGGATTTGTTCTATAAGTAGAGGCATATCCTCTTCTTGTTGAGGTACTTCTTCTTACTCCGCTAGAGCGTGAAGGACTTGTAGAGCGCCTAATTGTAGAATTGCTTCTGCGTATTGGAGCTGATCTTCTAACGCCTGAATTGTTTCTAGTGCTTGAACTGCGTCTTACACCATTATATGATCGAGTAGAAGTGCTTCTTCTATTAGTTGTAGTTCTGCGTGAAGTACCTAAATTTCTATAAGAAGAATGTCTTCTATTTAATGTATTATATCGTCTTGAAGTGTTGCCAGCATATCTTCTTCCATAGTTGTATCGACCACGATTGCCATAGTAATATCCTCTGCCGTAAAATCCTCTATAACCATATCGATATGGGCTGTAAAAGCCATAACCATAATGCCAAGGGTTGTAGAAACCACCATATCCATAAAAAGGTGGGCAATAAATACCGCCAATACCATAACCATAATAAGGATTGTTCCAATAACCACCATAAATCCATGGATCGTTCCACAACCAATTATTCCAGCCAAAATTATTACCTACACCAACATTTAAATTAACAACAACATCATCAGTATATTCCCAAGCTCCACTTCTGTTTTGATTTTTTTCTAAACCTTCTTCATCATCATAATAAATAGAATCAACATCAGTAAAGATATCGTCTTCTGTAAGGTCAGAATATCTTTCGGCTTCTTTTTTGAAGTAATCTTTATAAGCTGATGACCGTTCATTTTCAACTACAACTAATTTTTTGTCTTCAGAAGCATAAATACCGTCATCTTCTTGTGTAGAACCTACTTCTCTATAAACAATACAAGAAGTTGTTGTGCTAAGTAAGATCAATCCTATTAAAGATAAAAATACTGATCTTGAAGTGTAGTTATTAATTTTCATATCCTATGGCTTTTTCTTATTGTAAATTACAAATTATATTTAGCTTTGCACCGATTATAATTTGTGAAATATTTAACACAATATTTGTGCCAAACAAACAATATGGATAAAAAATTAACGAAAAGAAGCGAAGATTATTCTAAATGGTATAATGAGCTAGTGGTAAAAGCTGATCTTGCAGAGAATTCTGGAGTGCGCGGATGTATGGTTATAAAACCGTATGGTTTTGCAATATGGGAAAAAATGCAGGCAGAGCTCGATAGGATGTTTAAAGAAACCGGGCATGAGAATGCTTATTTCCCTCTTTTTATACCTAAATCTTATTTTAGCAAAGAAGCTAGTCATGTTGATGGGTTTGCTAAAGAATGTGCCGTAGTTACACATTATAGATTGAAGAATGATGAAAATGGTAAAGGAATTGTTGTTGACGAAAAGGCTAAATTAGAAGAAGAATTGATTGTTCGTCCAACTTCAGAAACCATTATTTGGGATACTTATAGAAAATGGGTACAATCGTATAGAGATTTACCAATTTTAGTCAATCAATGGGCAAATGTTGTACGATGGGAGATGCGCACTCGATTGTTTTTACGTACGGCAGAATTTCTGTGGCAAGAAGGGCATACTGCACATGCTACTAAAGATGAAGCTGTTGCTGAAGCAGAGCAAATGCAAGGTGTTTACGCCAATTTTGTTGAAAATTTTATGGCGGTACCTGTAATTAAAGGAACAAAAACAGAAAGTGAGCGTTTTGCGGGTGCTCTAGAAACATATACTATAGAGGCTTTAATGCAAGATGGAAAGGCACTACAAGCTGGGACTTCACACTTTTTAGGACAAAATTTTGCTAAGGCATTTGATGTTAAGTTTACAACCAAAGAAGGTAAACAAGATTATGTTTGGGCTACCTCTTGGGGAGTATCAACACGCTTAATGGGAGCGTTGATTATGACGCATTCTGATGATAATGGCTTGGTATTACCACCAAAACTGGCTCCAATTCAAGTTGTTATTGTACCAATATATAAAGGAGAAGAGCAATTAGATGCTATTTCTGAAAAAGCGGAACCTATTATAGCCGAATTACGTGCAAAAGGTATTACTGTTAAGTTTGATAAACGAGATACCCATAAACCTGGTTGGAAGTTCGCTGAATATGAATTAAAAGGAGTTCCTTTAAGAATTGCAATGGGCCAAAGAGATCTTGAAAACAATACTGTTGAATTGGCAAGAAGAGATACGTTGACTAAAGAAACGATTGCCCAAGATCAACTAATTGCAACTATTGAAAGGCTTTTAAAGGAAATTCAAGAAAACCTTTATAAAAAGGCTATTGATTATAGAAATGAACATATTACCGAGGTTAGCACTTTCGACGAGTTTAAAGAAGTAATTGAGAATAAAGGCGGTTTTGTATCAGCACATTGGGATGGTTCTTCGGAAACGGAAGATAAGATTAAAGAATTAACAAAAGCAACGATTCGTTGTATACCTTTAAATCAGAAGGAAGAAGAAGGGATTTGTGTTTTTTCAGGTGAAAAATCAACAAAAAGAGTACTTTTTGCGAAAGCATATTAATTTTTTTTAAAAAGTGCTTGCAGAGAATAAAATTTGTTTTATTTTTGCACTCGCTTTACAAAGGTAAAGAACATAATGGCCCGTTCGTCTAGGGGTTAGGACGCCAGGTTTTCATCCTGGTAACAGGGGTTCGATTCCCCTACGGGCTACAAAGTTTTTAAACAAAAATATAAATGGCAAATCATAAGTCAGCATTAAAGAGAATTAGAAATAGCGAAACGAAGCGCTTAAGAAATAAATTTCAGCATAAAACAACGAGAAATGCTATCAAAAATTTACGCGCTACTGATAAGAAGAAAGATGCAGAAGCTCAACTTCCTTTGGTAATTGCTATGCTTGATAAATTAGCTAAAAGAAACATTATTCATAAGAACAAAGCAGCGAACTTAAAGTCGAAACTAACAAAGCACGTTGCATCTTTATAGTAATAGGATGATCTTTTAAAGTATAAAGCAGCTGTTCGAGCTGCTTTTTTTATGCCTTTTTTTGAAAAAAGAATTTCTTTGAAGTAGGAGTTTTAGCTTTTGAACTGTTTTACTTGAAATGAAGAGATGATGGTAAGCAACACAGAACATAGCGAAATTACTTATGTATTGTTTGGCAAAGAGGCAGGTAAATTGTACAAGTTATCTTTAAAAACGCTATTAAATTCATTAGATGTTGAATTTAAAGTTGGGGCTTATGTGAGTGTAAAGAAGTTTGTGAATGAATCTAAAGAGTGGGATGATTTCACCGAAATCTCTAAAGAGGATTTTTTAATTTTGAGAAGAATATCATCCAAAAAGCTTCAATCTGAGAATAAAAAGAGAAGTTTATTTACAAGACTTTTTAAATAAATTTAACAACTACCAGACATAGGTCTTATCTGCATCTAGCCTTATAAAAATAAATAATATAAGGGTAAAACCCCAGAGCGAAGATCCTCCGTAACTAAAGAAAGGTAGTGGTATTCCTATAGTTGGTAATAGCCCAATTACCATCCCAATATTAATCATAAAGTGAAAAAAGAATATGGTTGCTGTGGCATAACCAAATATTCGACTAAAATCTGATTTCTGTCTTTCGGCTAATTGTACAATACGTATGATAAAGGCAGTAAAAATTAAAATAATAGCTGTACTGCCTAAAAACCCCCATTCTTCACCTACGGTGCTGAAAATATAATCAGTATGTTGTTCGGGAACAAAATTACCCTGAGTTCTATCTCCTTCTAAAAACCCTTTTCCTGTTAACCCTCCAGAACCTATCGTAATCATTGATTGATTGGTATTATAACCTATACCTTGGGTGTCTGATGTTTTTCCCAATACAATACTAAAACGATCACGATGTCTTTGTTCAAATACGTTATTGAAAATATAGTTTACACTAAATATAAATAGCCCGATTACTAAATAAACACTAATAAACTTAAGCCAATCTCTTTTAAAATGGACATTGTTTATTTTAGTTAGATATAGAAAAAAAATGGTGACTAGCGTGAGCACTACTATTAGAGTGATTTTTAAACCTAGTGCTAAGGTTAGTACAAATAATAAAATGGCAAACAAGCCTATTGCAATATAATATGCAGGCAAGCCTTCTCTATAAAGTACAAAAATAAGTGATAAATAAATTAGAGCTGAGCCAGCATCAGGTTGTAATACAACCAAAATAGTTGGAATTAATAAAACAGCAAAGGCTTTTAGCTGTGTATTAAAATTTTTAAGATCATTAGATGGCGTAGCTAAAAAATTAGCTAATGCTAAAGCAGTAGCAGCCTTAGCGAATTCAGAAGGTTGTAAACTTATACTTCCAAAATTATACCATGAAGTGGCTCCATTAATTGTAGAGCCAAAGAGAAATAACCCTAAAAGTAATACAATAGATAGTGCATAAATTACACCTGAAAAGCGTTCATAAAACTTTGAATCTATTGAAAGTGTGATTATAATCAAGGCTAGATTGGCAACCATCTTTTGTACATGTTTGCCCGACAATGTTGAAAAGTCAAAAATTGAAGTTTGATCTTGATCTACAGTGGCAGCATAAATATTTACCCATCCAAAAATGACCAAAGCAAAGAACAATAGAACTAGTACTAAATCGATACCTACAAATATATTATTCTTCCGTTTTCTCAATCTCTTCTTCTTTTAAAGCTTTTGCACGCTCTTCCAGTTCTTTTTGTTTAAGATATAATTCTCTTAACTGCTTTTGCACTGCTACATTACGTTCATATTCATCTTTCAAGCTGCCCTCTAACATACGTTTTTCCAACCAAGATCTGCTGGTTTCACCTTTTAAATACTTTTCAATCATTAATGTTGCGATTGGGCCTGCCCACCGAGAACCCCAGTATCCGTTTTCAACAAAAACAGCAATTGCAATTTTCGGATTGTCTTTTGGAGCAAAGGCTATAAACACAGAGTGATCTGTTAATTGCTCTTTATTACCTTTATAGCTAACAAAATTCTCGGCTGTACCGGTTTTTCCGCAAATTTCTATGCCCTTAACTTTCGAACCTGCAGCGGTACCCTTTTCAAAAACATTAAAAAGTCCTTCTATTACTGGTTCAAAGTGTCTTTTATCAATAGTGGTATGCTTCGCTTTTGTAAATTCGTTAATCTCTATTGGTTTGTTATCAATTTTCTTAAGTATATGTGGAGTGTAGTAAAACCCTCGATTTGCTATAGCGGCAGTCATATTTGCTAACTGTATTGGCGTGGTAAGAATTTGTCCTTGTCCAATTGCATTTGAAATTGTGTAGGTAGACGTCCAATTTTTAGCAGGATACCATTGGTCATATAAATCTGAGTCAGGGACTAAGCCTTTTTTCCCTGTGGGAAGATCTGAACCTAAGAAATTTCCTAAACCGAAGCTCTTAGCATGTTTGCTCCATGATTCCATTCCATCATGTGGTCGATCATATTTTTCTATGCTACGTCTATATACATTTGCAAAATATGCATTACAAGACTTATAAATACCTTTGTTTAATTTTATAGGAGATCCGTATACACCACAGTGACAGCCCATAAAGGCGCCGTTTCCACGACCATATTTATATCCGCCATAGCAATAAAATGAGGTGTTTTCATTTATTACTCCTTCTTGAAGCCCTATCAACCCTGTAATTGCCTTAAATGGAGATCCGGGAGGATATTGCGCTAAGAGACTTCTATCAAACATTGGTTTATTGATAGAGTCACCGAACAGTTCTACCGAATTTTTAGATCTTTTCCTTCCTACCATTCTATTTGGATCATAAGTAGGTGTTGATACTAGTGTAAGTATTTCACCTGAAGAAGGTTCTATAGCAACTATTCCACCGCGTTTATTGCTCATTAATAGTTCGCCATATTGCTGTAATCTAATATCTAACGATAGTGTGAGGTCTTTCCCTACCACAGCTAATGTGTCATAGTTTCCACTTTTATAGGGCCCCATATCTTTATTGAACCGATCTTTCTGAATAAACTTAACGCCTTTGATCCCACGAAGTAATTCTTCATATTGCTTTTCAATACCATTAACTCCATGGTATTCGCCCAACTGATAGTAAGAATTTTGTTTAAGGAAACCTTCATTAACTTCCCCAATATAGCCAAGTACATTTGGGGCACTTTTTACAGGATACTCTCTCAAAGACCTCTTTTGAATATAAAACCCTTTGTAATGATGCATTTTTTCCTGTAAGTAAGCATAACTTTCTTTAGAGACCTGAGCTAAAAAAACGGAAGGAATTCGAGTGGAGTAGCGCGTGGCTCTTTTAACACTCTTAATATATTCTTCTTTGGTTATTTGTAAGAGATTGCAAAATTCGGTAGTATCAATTTTTTTTACATCTTTTGGAATAACCATTATGTCATAAGTAGGTTGATTAGCTACCAATAAAACACCATTCCTATCATAAATATATCCCCTTTGTGGATAATCATATTTGATTTTTACGGCGGCGTTATTTAATGGAGAGGCTCTGTAGGTATCGTCTATTACTTGTAAATAGAATAGGCGAACTATAAAAATAATACCTACAGCCATTACAGAAAAGTATGCTAAATACTTACGTTCCATCTTATTTTTTCTTTGTTATTAATACAAGACTTAACATAATTAAAATAATAGTAAAAATACTTGTTAGAAATGTTCGTGAGAAAATAGTCATTAAATGGCCGAACTTAAAATATTCTAAACTAAAAATGATAAAACTATGTATAAATACCAAAATTGATACATAGGTAAGAATCTTTAATTGTGGTTGTTTGGTAATATTAAATACTTGAAAATCTATTTCATTTTTACCAAGCACCCACTTTAATAATGGTAAACGTATGTATGCAATAAAAAGTGTAGCGGCGGCATTAATGCCGCCCGAGTTTAAAAAAAAGTCGATAAACAGTCCCAATAAAAAACACAAGAGTAATAAGACACTTCTATCTTTTCTATAAGGAAATATTATTACAAATAGTACATATAAAAAAGGGTTTATATAACCTAGAAAAAGTATCTTATTCAAGATAACTACCTGTAAAAGTACTAGAATAATAAATAGTGCTATGTTTTGAAGTACATTATTATTCATTGGTTTGCTCTTGTAAAGTTTCGATTTCTTCTTTATATAAACTCACAATCACATTTACGGGTCCAATAGCGCTCATGTCATTGAACAGGCGTATATTAACAAAACTGTAATTATTATTGTCAACTTTAAAATCTTCAATGGTTCCAACAGGTATTCCCTTGGGGAAAATGATTGATTTACCTCCTGTGATGATACTGTCTCCAACTTTTATGTTTGCCTGAATAGGCAAGTCTTCTATTTGAAGTATGTTGTAGTCTTTACCATCCCATTTTAAGGAGCCGAAATGAGGGCTATTTTTCAGTCCAACATTGATCTTTGAATTTTCATTTAAAATAGACTGTACTGTGGCATAGTTTTTTGAAACACTTTGTGTAATGCCTATAATTCCTTTGCTGTTTACAACCGCTTGATCAAATAATATTCCGTCTTTAGATCCCTTATCTATTGTTAGATAATTGTATCTTTTATGGAATTGATTATCGATTACCTTTGCAGGAGTATATAAATACCTTTGAAAATATTTTGAGGTATCATTTACGGCAAACATTTGAGCGGTGGTATCGATACCTTGTAATTCAATAATATTTTTTAAACGTGTGTTTTCTTCTTGCAATTGTTGATTATAGGTTCTTAATTGAGTTAGTTCTCGAAACCTATTAATTCTATTATAAATACCGCCGCTTAAAAAATTAGCAGAATTTACAAATTTGCTTTTATGGTAAGAATGATTTTGTATCGTTAGTGAAAGGGCAATGATTTCTAACAACAAAAAGAATAAAAAGTATCTGTACTTTGTAATAAAATTTACAATTTGTTGCATACGTTGTCACTACTATTTCATCAATACACTTTTGTATTTTTCTAAATCTTTAAGCGCTATACCTGTACCTCTAACTACGGCTCTTAAAGGATCCTCAGCAACATATACCGGAAGGTCCGTTTTTCTTGACAAACGTTTATCAAGTCCACGTAACATAGAGCCTCCGCCGGCTAAATAAATACCTGTATTATAGATATCTGCAGCTAATTCAGGAGGCGTTTGAGATAAGGTCTCCATAACTGCATCTTCTATACGTAAGATAGATTTGTCTAATGCTTTGGCAATTTCTCTGTAAGAAATTTTGATTTGCTTTGGCTTTCCACTTAATAAATCACGACCTTGTACTAAAATGTCATCTGGTGCTTCATCTATATCTTCGGTTGCGGCACCTACATCAATTTTTATCTTTTCAGCAGTAGTTTCACCAACATAGAGATTATGTTGTGTTCGCATGTAGTATGCAATGTCATTGGTGAATACATCTCCTGCCACTTTAATAGATTTATCACAAACAATTCCTCCTAAGGCAATAACCGCAATTTCTGTTGTTCCACCACCGATATCAATAATCATATTACCTTTAGGTTGCATAATATCAATACCGATACCTATAGATGCCGCCATCGGTTCATGAATCAAATAAACCTCCGTGGCTTTCATATGCTCAGCTGAGTCACGAACAGCTCGTTTTTCAACTTCTGTTATTCCTGATGGAATACAAATTACCATTCGCAATGAAGGAGACATAAAAAAGCGCTTTTTAATGGAAGGAATTTGTCGGATAAATTCCCTTATCATTTGTTCTGACGCCTCAAAATCAGCAATTACTCCATCCTTTAATGGTCGAATAGTTTTGATATTTTCATGCGTTTTACCTTGCATGAGATTAGCTTTTTTACCAATGGCAATTATTTTGCCTGTAGAGCGATCACGGGCAACGATTGATGGACTATCTATTACAACTTTACCATTGTGGATAATTAATGTATTAGCTGTTCCTAAGTCAATCGCAACGTCTTCTATCATGAAGTCGAAAAGTCCCATAGAGTTATTTAAGTTTGGGTTAAATAAAAAATTTGCGAATTGCCAAATTTAATAAAATAAAGTTAATTCTAGTGTTTAAAATGACGAGTTCCGGTAAATACCATAGACATATGGTTATTATCGCAGTAATCTATTGATAATTGGTCTTTTATAGAACCTCCTGGTTGAATTACAGTTTTAATTCCGGCGTTATCAGCAATCTCTACACAATCTGGAAACGGAAAGAAAGCGTCACTTGCCATCACCGCTCCCTCAAGATTAAAATTAAAATGATTGGCTTTTGTCACTGCTTGGTTTAGGGCATCTACACGAGATGTTTGGCCGGTACCGCTCGCGCATAACTGCTTGTCTTTGGCTAAAACAATAGTATTGGATTTGGTATGTTTACATATTTTAGATGCGAAGATTAAATCTTCTATTTCCTTCTCAGAAGGAGATAGTGCAGTTGCTGACTGTAAATCAAGGATAGTATCCGTTTTAAAATCTTTCTCCTGAACAAGTACACCATTTAAACAAGTTCTTACAACGGTTTTAGGTAATTCAATATCATGCAGTACTAGAAGAATTCTATTTTTTTTACCTATTAAAATTTCAATGGCATCATCATCAAAATTTGGAGCGATAACCACTTCACAAAAAAGCTTATGAATCTCTTCGGCAGTAGCCTTATCTATGGTGGTATTTGATATTAATATACCTCCAAAGGCAGAAATTGGGTCACCGGCTAAGGCATCTTTATATGCTTCTATAACGGTTGGCCGTTGAGCGATTCCACAGGCATTATTATGTTTTAAAATAGCAAAAGTAGGTGCTTCATCTTTAAACTCATTCATTAAGTTTACGGCCGCATCAACATCGAGTAAATTGTTATAGCTTAATTCTTTACCATGAAGTTTAGTAAACATCTCATTAAAGTTACCAAAGAAGAAACCTTTTTGATGTGGGTTTTCACCATAGCGCAATACTTTGCCTTTGGTTTCGCTAATCTTCAATGAGGCTATTTCATGATTAGCATTAAAGTAATTAAAAATAGCGCTGTCATAATGTGATGAAATATTAAAAGACCGAGCGGCAAATTGTTTACGTTGCTCTAAACTTGTTTCTCCACTTTGAGAGGAAATAATACCTAAGAATTCATCGTATTGCTCCATTGAAGAAACACAGATTACGTCTTTAAAGTTTTTAGCAGCCGCGCGAATTAGAGAAATGCCACCAATGTCTATTTTTTCTATAATGTCTTGTTCTGGGGCTCCTGATGCCACTGTTTTTTCAAAAGGGTATAAATCAACAATCACAATGTCCATTTCGGGTATTTCATATTCCGCTATCTGCGCAACATCACCATCATTTTCGCGACGTGATAGGATACCGCCAAATACTTTTGGATGTAAGGTTTTAACACGACCACCTAGGATAGATGGATAAGAAGTTAAATCTTCTACAGGTATAACGTCAATACCTTGCTCTTTAATAAACTTCTCGGTGCCTCCGGTTGAATAAATTGTAATGCCTAGCTCATTTAATTTTTGAACAATTGGGGCAAGACCATCTTTGTGAAATACTGAAATTAAAGCCGAAGTTGCTTTTTTTGTTGCGTTCATTATGTTGTGTTGTAGTTTTCGCGCAAAGCTACTAAAACGTTAAGCCTACACAATGAAAAAATAGAGATAATTAATGAACAATTAATTAACATTAATCGATAAGCCGACGATGATAATTAATTTGCCCTAAATGATAGTTTAAATGACCATAAAGATGAATTAAAAATTGCTCAACACTCATACCTTCTTTTCGAATATTTATAGGATAGGTTGCCTTCAAATCATCCTCTGATAGTTTAGACAGCGTAACTTTAATTATCGTTTTTACTTCATCAATTTTTTCTAAAATAGCTTCATTAGAGACATTTTTGTCGTTAAACTCAGCTTCACGATCTCTAACGTAACCTGTATTACCAAGAATGGCACCAATAAAATGGTTTAAGTTTCCTATGATATGGATGGTAAGATTTCCTGCAGAATTACTAATTTCTTTTTCTATACTCCAAAACTTATAATCATCTTCATAAGATTTTACTTCGTTTTTCAATCGATCAAGATCACGTAAAAATAAATCAATAAGGGCTGTTGTCATGGTTAGGCGCTATAAAAATTTAAAATATCAAGTTCGGCAACTTTTTCACAAACAAACTCTAATAACTCGGTGTCTTTTTCAGTAAATGGGTTCTTGGTGTGCGAATCTATATCAATTTGACCAATATTTTTACCATCAACAAATATGGGTATCACCACTTCACTTTTTACCTGCCAGCCACAAGATATATAATTATCTTGTTCTGAAACATCTTGAACAACAAAGTTCTGATTGCTAACTGCTACCTGACCGCAAATACCTTTTCCAAAAGGAATAATGGTGTGTTCTGTTGGTTCACCTGCAAACTGTGCTAACTTAAGCTCCTCTTTGTTTCCATTTCTAAAATAAAATCCTACCCAATCGTAATGATCAATTTCGTACATTAAATGATTACAAATAGCTTGTAATTTAATCTCAACAGAGGTGTTGTTATCTAAAATGTTGATAATTTCTTGCTTGAGGATACTTATATGCATGGCCAATGTGTAAATTTGGAAAATCTTTGACGAACAAATTTAAAATACTTTCAATTGAAGAAGAAGAAAACCATCATAAAATTTTTAGTTAAATTTTTTGTTACCTACGCATTATTGGTTTTGATTTATAATTTTTATTTAGACAGAACCCAACAGAAGGGTGACGCTTTCAGCTGTTCTCCTATTACACAAACAGTTGCGTATCATACTCAGAAATTGGCAAATTTTTTTGGATATAATACGACCGTATATCAGCATGAAAATGAACTATCGATGAAATTTTTTGTTGGTGATGTATATGCTCTTCGCATAGTGGAAGGATGTAATTCGGTTAGTGTTATTATTCTTTTTTTGGCATTTATAATTGCTTTTTCAGGAAGCCTAAAAGCAACGATTATTTATGGAATTATAGGCGGTTTCATAATTTATGTTGTAAATGTTGCGCGTGTAATGGCTTTAAGCTTATTATTGTATAAATTTCCAGAATATAAGGAAGAACTACATGGCTTATTATTTCCAGCAATTATTTATGGAACGGTATTCTTTTTATGGATAGTATGGGTAAACAAATTTTCATACATAAAAAAAACCAAACATGAAAAAAAGAGTTAGAATAGTGCTCATAATTTTCTTGTTTTTTATATTAATTGCTATACGTGCTATGGGCCCAGGATTATTTTATGATCCATTTATCGCCTATTTTCAACATGATTATATGCATTTTTCTATACCAGAATACAATAGTTTTAAGTTGTTTTTTAATCTATTGTTGAGGTATGCACTTAATATGATTGTTTCTTTAGCGATTATTTATTTGGCTTTTCAGAAAAAGGGATTGGTAAAATTTTCTGTTAAATTTTATATTGCTGCTTTTTTCGTATTAAGTATAAGCTATTATATACTTCTAAAAATTGGTTTTGAAAACGGACATTTATTTGGTTTTTATGTGCGAAGATTTTTAATCCATCCTGTTTTTGTACTTATATTATTACCGGCATTTTATTATCAAAAAAAACTGGTTAGATCGTCTGGAAAATCGTAAATTTATAGTCTAAAATTTAGATAAAACTTACGATTAAAAAAACGAATCTATGAGTATGCGTAATGATGTTTATATTCCACAAAGTAAACATCCAAGAATAGTCATTATAGGTGCCGGTTTTGCAGGCATTTATCTGGCTAAAGCCTTAAAAAATAAGCCTTTTCAAATAGTTTTATTAGACAAGAATAATTTTCATCAATTTCAGCCTTTGTTTTATCAGGTAGCTACTAGCGGATTGGAGCCAGATTCCATTGTTTTCCCAGTTCGGAAAATTTTTAGAGGATATAAAAACTTTGTTTTTAGAATGGCCAATGTCTTAAAGATTCATTCGAATGAAAAAGAGGTTGAAACAGACATTGGAGTAATATCATTTGATTATTTGGTATTAGCAACAGGAAGTACCAATAACTTCTATGGTATGAAGGATGTTGAAGCCAACAGTATTGGTTTGAAATCTATACGAGAATCATTAGATATACGTAGTAATATCTTACAGAATATTGAAAAAGCTGTGCAAGCCACTGATGATGAAATACGAAAGAAAAATACAACAGTCGTTATTGTAGGTGCGGGTCCCGCAGGCGTTGAAATGGCAGGAGCAATTGCTGAATTTAAGAGGTATATTTATGATAAAGATTATCCTGAATTAACCAATTTCCCAATTGAAATTCATATTGTTGAAGCTGGGTCTAAAGTACTATCTGCTATGACTGAAAAGTCATCAAAAGATACACTTAAAGATCTAATACGATTAGGAATACATGTACATTTAAATACTGCAGTAAAATCGTACGATGGTAGTAGTGTCATTCTTTCAAATGGCTCAAACTTACTAACAACGTCATTAATATGGACTGCGGGCGTACGAGGACAATTTCCTACTGGCGTTAAGCCAGATGTAGTTGTTAGAGGAAACCGCATTCATGTTGATGAATTTAATAGAATTGAAGGAGAAAAGAATATTTTCGCCATAGGCGACGTAGGTTTTATGAAAACAGAAGCCTATCCTGATGGGCATCCAATGGTTGCTCCCACGGCTATACAGCAAGGGCAACATTTAGCAAAAAACTTATTAATTAGTGAAAACAGTTGGAAACCCTTTAAATATTTTGATAAGGGAGCATTAGCAACAATTGGAAAAAAAAGAGCAGTGGCCGATCTTGGTAAATTGCATTTTCGAGGCTTCTTTGCTTGGTTTATTTGGTCTACAGTACATTTAATGTCGATTAGTGGTTTTAAAAATAAACTGCGAGTTGGACTTAATTGGATGAGTAGTTATTTTTCTTACGATAAAGGCAATAGATTGATTATTAGAAAATATAAACCAAGTAATCCAAGGTAGGAGGGTTACTAAAATTTTACTTATTAACACTATTTTAGCAGTACAAACGTTTATATTTTATACTTTTATGACGTGAAAAGGACTTTAAGTAACATATTATCAGTTACATTAGCCTTTATGGTTTTGTTTTCAACATTTTCTTTTACTGTTGAAAAACATTATTGCATGGGGCAAATGGTTGATTATTCTTTATTTGGCAATGCTAAAAGTTGTGAAATGCCTGATTCATCTAACGATAATGGTTTTTCAGAAGGTTCTTGCTGTAATGATGTTATAGAATTAATTAAAAGCACAAATTCTGAACTAAAAATTACCAAGGACGTTTCACTGAACAAAATTCAATTTGTGGCTGCTTTTATGGTAAGCTATCTAGATCTTTTTGAAGGCTTACAAGAGAATATAATTCCTTTTAAAGACCATTCACCACCCCTACTCATTAGAAATATTCAAGTACTTTATCAAACGTATTTAATTTAATTATTAAATGATTGAAAGTTGTTTTTAAATATTCTTCTTTTAAAAGAAAAATTTTTCGAAAACTATCCATTAATTTATAGTTCAATTATTTAATAGTTTGTGATATGCTGAATAGAGGCATTAAATTTTTAATAGAAAATAAAATTGTTGCATTATTATTACTCATCTTATTCTTAGGATGGGGATTGATTAATGCACCTTTTAACTGGAATACAGGTTTTTTACCCAGTAACCCTGTGGCCGTTGATGCCATTCCTGATATTGGTGAAAACCAACAAATTGTATTCACTAAATGGGACGGGCGCTCACCTCAAGATATTGAAGATCAAGTAACATACCCTTTAACCACATCGTTATTAGGGATTCCAGGTGTTAAAACCATACGTAGCTCTTCGATGTTTGGCTTTTCTAGTATCTATATCATTTTTGAGGAGAACATAGAATTTTATTGGAGTCGAAGCAGAATTCTTGAAAAGTTAAATTCATTACCGACAAATTTACTGCCTAAAGATGTAAAACCTGCTTTAGGACCTGATGCCACTGGTCTAGGGCAAATTTTTTGGTATACACTTGAAGGTAGAGATGAAGATGGTAATGTAACCGGAGGTTGGGATCTTCATGAATTAAGAAGCATTCAAGATTACTATGTTAAATATGCATTGTCTTCTGCAAGCGGTGTCTCAGAAGTAGCATCAATTGGTGGTTATGTTCAAGAATATCAGGTTGATGTTAACCCAGAACTTATGCGTCAATACAACATTAATTTAAACAGTGTTGTGAAAACAATCAAAGAAACTAATAGTGATATTGGTGCTCAAACAATAGAAATAAATAAAGCAGAATATTTGGTTCGTGGTTTAGGTTATGTTAAATCTATTGAAGATATAGAAAATGCCGTAGTAAGTACCAAAGATTATGTCACCATTAAAATAAAAGACATTGCAAAAGTTTCTTTAGGGCCGGCTACACGAAGAGGGATCTTAGATAAAGAAGGAGCCGAAGTTGTTGGAGGTGTTGTTGTAGCCCGTTATGGATCTAACCCAATGGAGGTTATTAATAATGTAAAAGAAAAGATTAATGAATTAAAAGCCGGACTACCATCAAGAATACTAAAAGATGGGAGAACCTCTCAATTAACAATTGTGCCATTTTATGATAGAACAGAGCTTATACAAGAAACCTTAGGTACATTAAACGAGGCATTAACTTTAGAAATATTGATTACTATACTGGTAATTATCATTATGGTATTTAATATAAGAGCTTCGGTACTTATTTCAGGTCTATTACCCTTAGCCGTACTAATGGTTTTTATTGCGATGAAGCTATTTAATATAGATGCCAATATTGTAGCACTTTCTGGTATTGCGATCGCTATTGGTACTATGGTAGACGTTGGGGTGATTCTCTCTGAAAATATAATTAGGCATCTTGATACAAATAAAGAAGAGTTACCAATAAATATGCTTGTTTATAACGCAACAACTGAGGTTTCTGGAGCTATTTTAACCGCAGTTGCAACAACCATCGTTAGCTTTATTCCAGTTTTTACAATGATTGGCGCCGAAGGAAAATTATTTAGGCCATTAGCCTTTACTAAAACTTTTGCGCTTATTGCTGCAATTATCGTTGCCTTGTTCATTATTCCGCCGTTAGCAGCTTTTATATTTAAGAAGAAAGGCGTTAGAAATAAACTACGATATGTTATAGATACCGTTTCTATTATCTTAGGTGTTATTTCTTTGATATATGGTTATTGGTTAGGCTTAATACTAGTAATAATCGGTTTGATTGCTATTTTAAAGTTAAGAGGTAAACTTTCAGAATATTTGGCTAAACGTTTAAATATATATGTATTAGTGTTTGCAATTATAATGCTCTTAGCCGAATATTGGAGACCACTAGGAGTTGACAAAAATATTCTCTGGAATATAATATTTGTTAGTCTTATATGCTTTGGTTTACTTGGTTTATTTTCACTTTTCAGTAAGTATTATAATCGAATTTTAGTTTGGGCATTAAACAACAAATTGGCCTTTCTTTCTTTGCCCATTTTATTGGTGATAGTTGGCTTTTCAATTATGAAAAACACAGGTAAAGAATTTATGCCATCATTAGATGAAGGCTCTTTTTTATTAATGCCGACCTCTATGCCGCATTCTGGCGTTGATGAAAACAAACGTGTATTACAGCAGCTTGATATGGCTGTCGCCAGTATTCCTGAAATAAAAACTGTTGTTGGAAAAGCTGGTCGTACTGAATCAGCGCTAGACCCAGCTCCCTTATCAATGTATGAGAATGTTATTTTATATAAATCCGAGTATTTATTGAATGATGAGGGTATTCGCCAAAAATTCAAAGTTAATAATGATGGTTTATATGAGTTAAAAAGAGGTGGTTTTATTGCGAATCCTAATACTACAAGTAATGCGAATTTTGACCCTTCAATAACGAAAGAATTACTGATAGAAGATCGTAATGGTGAGTTTTATCGGAATTGGAGGCCAGAGATTCAATCATCTGATGATATTTGGAATGAAATAGTAAAAGTTACCAAGTTGCCTGGGGTTACATCAGCTCCAAAATTACAACCTATTGAAACTCGTTTGGTCATGTTACAAACAGGAATGAGAGCTCCAATGGGGATTAAAATAAAAGGACAAGATTTAAAGAAGATTGAAGCATTTGGTATACAACTAGAGGAAGTTTTAAAGCAGGTAAATGGGGTAAAGGTAGAAGCTGTTTTCGCAGAAAGAATCGTAGGTAAACCATATTTACTTATAGATATAGATCGTAATAAGGCTGCACGATATGGCGTATCCATAGAAGCGGTGCAAAATGTATTGAAGGTTGCTATTGGTGGTATGCAAATTACACAAACGATTGAAGGTAGAGAGCGGTATGGTATACGTGTGCGTTACCCAAGAGAACTACGTGCAAATCCAAGTGATTTACAACAAATTTATGTGCCAGTTTCATCCGGAAAAACGGTACCTTTAAGAGAATTGGCCACTATAAAATATGAACAGGGGCCGCAAACCATAAAAAGCGAAGATACATTTTTGGTTGGTTACGTATTGTTCGACAAGCTTAATGATTATGCCGAAGTAGATGTTGTTGAGAACGCCCAAAAGTTAATTAAAGAACAAATAAGAAAAGGCGAATTAGAAATTCCAAAGGGAATTAATTATCAGTTTACAGGAACTTATGAGAATCAGTTGAGAGCAGAGAAAACATTATCTCTGGTAATACCTCTAGCTCTATTAATAATTTTATTGATTCTCTATTTTCAGTTTCGATCTGTTACTACTTCCTTAATGATATTTAGTGGGGTTTTAGTGGCTTTTGCGGGAGGATTTTTAATGATCTGGTTGTATGGACAAGATTGGTTCTTAAATATCAATTTTTTTGGAGAAAACTTACGTGATTTATTTCAAATGAAGACCATTAATTTAAGTGTAGCAGTATGGGTAGGATTTATTGCCTTATTTGGGATAGCTACAGATGATGGTGTAGTAATGGCCACATATTTAACTCAAGTCTTCGAAAAAAATAAGCCTAAAAATAAGAAAGAAATTAGAACATCAGTTTTAGAAGCCGGAGCTAAACGTATTAGACCTTGCCTGATGACTACTGCAACTACCATTTTGGCATTATTACCTATTCTTACATCCTCTGGTAGAGGAAGTGATATTATGATACCTATGGCCATACCTAGCTTTGGCGGAATGCTTATTGCGCTCATAACACTTTTTGTTGTTCCAATTTTATTTAGTTGGAAAAAAGAAATTGAACTAAAAAAGACATCCGATGAAAATTAAATTCCTTAGTATAATAGTTCTCTTATTGGTAGCAATACCAGTAAAAGGACAGACGCTAGAAGATTATCTACAAATAGCTAAAGAGAATAATGATGGGCTTAAAGCTCAAAGTTTTAAACATCAAAAGGCTTTAGAAAAAATAGTTGAAGCTAATAGTTTACCAAAAACTAATTTTGAAGCGGGCATTTTTGTTCAAGAAGTAGAAACCAGAGTTGGTGCTCAAAAAGCAAGACTTGCAATTTCACAATCACTGCCATGGTTTGGCACGTACAAAGCCAAAAAAGAAAGTGAACGATTTAAGGCAAACGCAGTTTTTTATAAGATAGATGATTCAGAAAGACAGTTATTCTTAGAGGTTAAAAAAGTTTATTATGAACTTTATGAGCTAAAAAAGCAGCAGAGTATTTTAAGAGAGAGTTTAGCGATTTTAGACTCCTATAAAGATTTAGCCGTTGCAGGCTTGGCAAATAATAGAGCAACTTTGGTTGAAGTTCTAAAGATTAAAATTGAGCGGAGTAATGTTTGGAATCAGTTTAAGGAAATAGCCAGAAATCTAGAATCAAAAAAAGAAATATTTAACCTACTACTGAATAGAGAGACGAAGGAGTTTGTTGAAATTCCCGAGGAAATTGATTATGCTAAATTAAGAAATGAAGATAAAAGTAATCTTGGGACAAATCCTAAAATTTTAGAAATTGATAACTCTTATAATGCACTTTTAAAAGAAGAGGAAATTATAAGAAAGGAAAGCTTGCCACAATTAAAAGTTGGCCTAAGTTATATTGCAGTAGAAGAAATACCAGAGGTTAATATTTTTGATAATGGAAAAGATATTATTATGCCTTCAATTGGTGTATCTATTCCGGTATTTTCAAAAAAATACAGTTCAAAATTAAAGCAAATGGAATTCGAAAAGGAGGCTACAAAAGCGTATAAGAAAAACTTAGAGAATAAACTGCTCATGCAATTTCAAGCAGCAAGCACCGCGAAAGAAAATATTATTGAATCGTTAAGGATTAAATATGAGAATCTAGAGCAAATAAAAGAAGTTCAAAAAGTATTATTGACCATTTACCCAACTGCGGAAATCGATTTTGATAAAGTACTAGAAGTGAATCAACTTAAGTTACAATATGAATTGGAGATCGTAGCTTTAGAAAAGAATTATGCAATTTCTAATTCTATTCTAGAAGCACTAACGGCTACCAATTATTAAATAAAATAAAGACAATGAGAAAATATAGTATTTACATAATAATGTTGCTTGTTGGATTATTATTGGGGTGGCTGTTTTTTGGAAATTCTTCTAAAGACACAGACCTCACTAATCATCAACATACATCACAAGAAAAAATGTGGACATGTTCCATGCATCCGCAAATCATGCAACCAGAATCAGGAGATTGCCCGATATGTGGAATGGATTTAATCCCTGCCGAAGGTAGCTCTGATGGTCTTACTCCAGATCAGTTTAAAATGACAAAGAATGCCATAGCACTTGCGAACATTGAAACCATGGTAATTGGTAATGAAAATGCTTCCGATAACATAATTACACTTTCGGGTAAAATAAAAGTAAATGAGAATAATAATAGTGTAATAACGGCTCATTTTGACGGTAGAATAGAAAAACTATACATTAATTCTTTAGGGGAGAGTATAAAGCGAGGGCAATTAATAGCAACGGTATATTCACCAGAATTGGTAACTGCGCAACGAGAACTACTCACAGCGCTTGATATGCGCTTTTCACAACCCGAATTATATAAAGCGGTAAGGCATAAATTAAACAATTGGGATGTCACCGACAGTCAAATTGATAAAATTGAACTCACAAAAGAAACAATAGATAATTTTCCTATTTATGCGAACGCTGGAGGAGTCGTTATTGAAAAAATGATCGAAGAGGGTAATCATATTACAGAAGGTAAAGGCCTTTTTAAAGTTTCTAACTTAAAAACGGTTTGGGCAGAATTTGATATATACGAAAATCAGATTTCATTGTTTAAAAAAGGTCAGCAAATTGAGATCACGTCTAATGCTTATCCCAATAAAAAAGATAAAGTGAAGGTGTCTTTTATCGATCCGGTTTTAAATTCCGAAACTAGAACAGTAAAGCTTAGAGCAATTTTAAACAACGAAAAGAATGAATTTAAACCTGGAATGTTCATAGAAGGTGAAATTTCCAGCTCTAAAAAAAATAGTCATAAAACATTATTGGTGCCATCTAGTGCTGTTCTTTGGACGGGGAAACGATCTTTAGTATACATAAAAGCAAACCCCAGTGATCCTGTTTTTGAAATGCGAGAGGTAGAACTAGGAAGCAGGGTAGCTGCCAATTATGAGGTGCTGTCAGGTTTAAATGAGGGGGAAGAAATTGTAATTAATGGTGCTTTCACTGTAGATGCTGCTGCGCAGTTACAGGGAAAAAAATCAATGATGAATAAAATGGGAGGGAAAATGATGACCGGCCATAACGAGCATGAAAAGATGAAAGATATGAGTTTGGATATGCGAGTTAAAGTGCCTAAGAAGTTTCAAGAGCAGTTAAAAGTAGTTTTTAATGACTATTTAAAAATTAAGGATGCTCTGGTAAACGAAGAATTTGAGTTGTCAAAATCTAATGCAGAAATACTATCTTCTAACCTTGATAAAGTTGATATGAAATTGCTAAAAGATCAAAAAATACATACCAAATGGATGCAAACAAACTTGGGTATTAAGAATGCGATAAAACAGATATCAAATCAATCAGATAAGGATATTCAAAGGAAGTATTTTATCGAGCTATCAAATAATATGATAAAGGCGGTACAAGTTTTTGGTATTAACCAAAAAGTATATCAACAATTTTGCCCAATGGCTGATAACAATAAAGGTGCAAATTGGCTTAGTTTGGAAAATAAAATATTAAACCCGTACTTTGGTAGTGAAATGCTAAATTGTGGTGAGATAATCACAGAAATAAACTAAATGTAATTAAACTATAACAAAAATGAGAAGAATAATTTTAATGTTAGTTGTTGTTGCTGCTATATCCTTTTCGGTAACATCATGTAAAAAAGATAAGAAGGAAGAGGCAAAAACTGAAGTTGAAGTAAAAGAAGAGGCGAAAGAAGAAGCTAAAGAAGTACTTGCATCTAATGATGTGTTGTATCAATGCCCAATGGATTGTGAAAAAGGGAAAAGTTATACGGAAGAGGGGAAGTGCCCAGTTTGTAAAATGGACCTAAAGGAAAAGAAAATTGACCTCAAAGAAGAGGGTGAACATAAAGAAGGAGATGGGCACAACCATGATAAGACCGAAGGTGATAAAGGCAATGGTGAATAGTTAAATCATTAAGAGATTTAAAATCCGTTACAAATTTTGTAACGGATTTTTTTATACCTATAGGTAGGGTAAAGTTTCTGTTGCCTGTTATGTATTCATCAAGACTAAAATATCATATCATGAAACAAAAACTACTTTTTGCACTTTTTTTTAGCTTACTCTTAAATTTTGTTTACTCACAGAGAACATGCAAAATGAACGAACACATGCAGAAGAGAATGCAAAAACCGATATATAAAGAACGATATGAAAGACTGCAAAAGCGGTTCAATGATCAACTAAAACTTTACAAAAAATATAAAAGTAAATCGGTTAATAGCTATGTTATTCCTGTTGCAGTTCATTTTCCTGAAGGAGACGAAGCAGACAGAGCTTGTTTAGAAGCTTTGGCTCAAAATCAAATTGACATTCTCAACAAAGATTTTAAAGGCATAAATACTGATATTGTAGAATGGAATTCTTCAAAATCACACTATGTTAATACAAATGTAGGTTCTGTTGATATAGAATTTCAAATGGCAATGACCGATCATCCTAATAATACCGATGCAGAATTAAAAGAAGGAGGCCCAGCTGTTACCATAGGATATAATTTTGGAAATGGAGGAGACTCGGATTTTAAATGGGCTGGATATTTAAATTTTCTGATCAAAGAAATTGATGGATTGGGTTATTCTAGTTTAGGAGGTGACCCTAATATTGGTGATACCGTAGTTATGAATATCAACGCTTTTGGTTCTGGTAAAGGGTGTAATGGTTATGTTCCAGAGGCTCCTTATAATTTAGGACGTACAGTAACTCATGAAGTTGGACATCATTTTAATTTAGATCATACCTGGGGAGATGGTGGTTGTAATAGTGATGATGGTGTTGAAGATACTCCAAATATTGATGATTCCTCCGGTGGCTGCCCCACTGCAGGTTCCATTGTAATGTGCGATAATAAATCATTAACTATGAATTACATGGATTATGTAAATGACGCATGCATGTATATGTTTACTGCCGGACAGGCGCAAAGAGTTTCGGCATATTTAAATACAATTATTGCAAACTATAAGAGTGGTGTTTTAGCAGTAGAAGACCTTGCAACAAGAGAATTCAAAATTTTTCCTAATCCTACAAACGATAAAATAGAAGTAAGTTTTAAAAGACCTTTGGGAGAGGAAGTAATGATAAGAATATTTGATATACTTGGAAAAACGATTAAGGTGAGAAAAAATAATGGAATTAATTTGAAAGAATCAATAGACCTTAAAGATATAAGGTCTGGAGTTTATTTTTTAAGTATATCATCTGGTAAAAACAGCGTCACTCGAAAGATTGTTAAAAATTAGGTTTGGTTAGTTAAATCCGTTCAATGGAGTTTATACTTTGTTGCAACGGATTTTTTATTTTAAGTCAACATCTATCATTTCAATTAAACGCTTACAACTCTCAATACTATTTTGCGTTGAAGTAATTTTAAGAATTACTGCTCCATACATGCTTTGCATGATGCTTTTTAAAAGCTGTTTATTGGATATAGCTGATTCTCCGCTCCTAAGTTTATCCATATCTAGATGATAGATAAAATAATCGGCAATATATTTTTTACTAATATTCACCATGCGTTCATAGTCGTTGTTTAAAAGACCATAAACACCGTAATGCTCTTGTATTGCTGTTTTTAAGTTAAAATCGTCTATAATCTTAAGATCTCCTGAATTTATTAGCGTTTGATATGTTGAGTTCTTAGGTGAGAATTCAATAATTTTTACGGTGCTTAAAAAGTTAGCAATTAATGTAGAATCTCCTTTAAAGCTATTCTTGTTAAAATTTTGAAATGAATTTGAGAGCAGGTTTTTTTTATGTTGAAGACTTTCTAGATTAGTAGATAAGTTATTTCGATCAATTTCAATATCCCTTTTTAGACTTTCTAGATATTGCTTTCTTAGTTTCTTTTCTTGAGAATTTTCTGAGCATTTATTTAGACTAAATGCAATTGTAATACCAATGATAACAATTAAAATTTCACCAAAGGTGTATTTCCAGTTGATTTTTTTCATCACAATAGTTTGGTATCTGTAAAGATATGAAAAAGACGCACCCTATAAATGCCTACTTATTCTACCATTCTTACCGAGTTGATATTACCAAATTCGTCATATTCCTTTATAGGATTAGAGGGGTCGATAATCCATAGATTGTCAACAATAAATTTATAGTGATGTTTACCGCCAGGAAGTTTTAGGGTATACTGCCAATAATCTTCTTTTTTGGTCATTATACACCGATCTTTGTTCCAATCATTAAATGAACCCGCCAAAACTACCTTATTTGCATTTTTATAACCTTTTAGTTTAAAAGTTACCAGTTTGTCAATTATCAATATAGAATTAAAAGTGTGATGTTCATTATATACCTTACGAGGATTATCAGGATCTTCAATCCAGTTACCATCAATTATAAATTTATATTCATAAGTATTAGGCCTTAAAAATAGACTAAGTTTCCAGCCTCCCTTTGTTTTAATCATTTTAAAAACTTTCTCGTTCCAATTATTAAAAGTTCCAGATAAAATTACTTCTTTAGCATGTTCATGGCCTTTTAAATAAAAATGTGCATTTCCATTTGGATCTGGCTGAGCGGTATATAAATTATAATCGTAAATTTTTCTAAACCAATTACTTTGATCTGATTTTGTAATATTCTCAAAGTCACTTTCAGGCTCTGCCCAATAGGTACCATTAACGATAAACTTAAATCGCCATGAAAAATCGTCATCGAAATCAGCTAACTTTTTCCTTAATTCAAAGGTGTATTCGCCAGTGCGTTTCATTTTCCAACTGTCTTTAGACCAGCCATTAAATTCACCGGCAACAAATACATCTTTAAGATTAATTTCTTTTAGCTTGTAACTAAATAAAGATTGTTCTTTAGAAAAATTACTATAATCTTTTGCATTAAATGTAAACACAACCTCGTTTCCTTCTATTGCATATTGTGCTTGAGCTTTGTATACATTAAAGGAAGTGAATAGAAAAAATAATATGTAAATAATTCTTTTAAACATTTCAATTAGTAAAAGGAAGTTTTACAAAATAAAGTTCTTCTTTTTTATAGTTAATAATCAATCTTCGCATGGCTATAAATTCATAACCCAAAACGCCATCTAACCGTGTACCATACGCTGTGTTCATACTTTTCAAATTCGTAACAATGGTTCGCATTGGTCCAGAGAAAATCCTGTTAGATAGTTTTACTTTATGCAATTTACCTGCCAAAACTTCAATTTTCTTTTTTCCTGCTCCCAACATTTTCACTCTTTTTAGATTTGTAAAATTCTTAAATACACTTTCAGGGGCTTTGTTATTGATCAAGTTTATTTCTGCTCCAGTATCAATACCAAATCGCAAACGTTGTTTATTTACAAAACCATTTACTACAATTGTATGTTTAGCAAGTTTAAAAGAAAGTGTATCGGTTATTTTTTCTAGATAGGGCAAATTATCTAATTTATTTCCGAGATTATCTGTTCGTGATAATGTTATTTGCTTTAAGTAAAAATCTACAAATATTTCGTAGTCTTTCAAGACGTTATAACCTATAATTCCATGCAGTCTAAAATTTTTATTCTTCTCAATATGTAATAGATCAATTAGGTCTGAGGTTATGTTATTGATACTAAAGTTTTTCACAAAAAACTTCTTCAGCCATTTCTTTTTTACATCTTCAATATCACTACTAACACCTGAATGAAGTTCGTAGCTGGGTAAGCTATTTGTGTTCTTAAAATGTTTTTTGTTTAGTATTAAACGTTCAGAACCGGTATCTATAATGAAATTACCTTTTTGTTTTAAAACTTCAGCTTCGATAACAATCAAATGACCAACAAGTTTAAAAGGTATTCGTACCGTATTTTCAGATACATACTCGGCACCTGGAAATTGGAGTTTTTGTACAGTATTTGTTTCATCATAGGCAAATAGCAATGACGTCTGAAAAAGGTAACACGTTATAAGTAATATAAACCGCTTCATTAATGGTAAAGTTACATATAAAATAGACGAATTCTAACCTTCAAATGTTACATAAAACATAAATTATTGATGGTATACCATTCACAATTGTAAAATATAACTCGATTTGAATGTAAGCTACAAACACCACAGACGACAATATTTTAGTAACCAATGTTTTATGAAGTCAAGTTTTGCATTGTTTTTTACATTGTTTATTTTATCTACAAGCCTTGTTTATGGACAAACTTGCTGTTCTGGAGGGATACCGTTATCGAATAATTTAGGCTTAGAGAATTTAGGGAAAAATAACCTTCAGTTTGGTATAAGTTATGATTTCAATAATCTTAACACATTAAATGCTGGTGATAGAAAATTAGATGATACTTCAAGAAAACGTATTACGCATTCAATATTATTAAATGCATCGTATTCGTTTTCAGATAAATTGGCTGTTGAAACTTTAGTAACCTGGGTGAATCAACGCAGAAGAATAGATCAATTTGGAAATATAGATTTACAAAGTACAAATGGAGTTGGAGATGCTGTTTTTTTGGTAAAGTATGGATTTTTTAAAGCTTTAGGCAAATCTAGCAATATTACCTTAGGTCTAGGAGTTAAGTTGCCTTTTGGTTCCTACGATGAGGTTAACGAACAAGGCATAACCTATATTGCTGATTTGCAACCAGGGAGTGGAGCTTTAGACTTAATTTTATTTACTTCATTGTCTAAGAATTTTGATTTTAGACCTACCACAACATTTTCCGGACGGGTAATTTATAGAGCGACAGGGAAGAATAATGATTATTTAGATGGACTTCAAACGTATGAATATGGAAATGAATTACAATTGTTCATTGGTGTTTCTGATGAGTTTGTAATATTTAAACGAAGCCTGATATCTCCAAGCTTAACTTTTAAATATCGAAATGCTAAAAGAGACGAAATTGATCGAATCGATATTAGTAATACCGGTGGTAATTGGCTATTTATAATTCCAGGGTTTTCACTAAGGTTAACACAAAGTATTTCATTCGTTACGAAAGCTGAATTACCGGCTATTAGTAATGTTGACGGAACTCAATTAACACCTACCTATAGATTAACGGGCGGTTTCTTAATCAATTTCAGCATAAAAAAGAATACTATTAATTTAAATACTTCTCAATGATGAAAAAAAATATCCTTTATGTTGCAATTATTTTTTCGCTCTGTTTATTTTCTTGTAGTAGTGGAGACGAAAATGGTGTAGCTATGGTAGAAATTATTGGAGACGGTTCAGGTGGTACAAATACCAATGATCAATGGCTAATTCCGGTATCCCAAGTAAGAGATGGTGGCCCGGGAAGAGATGGGATACCAGCTATAGATAACCCTAAATTTTTAGATATTAATGAAGCTCCAGGTTTACTGGTTGAAGAAGTACGTGTGGTAGCATTAAAAGTTGGAAATGAGATAAAGGTTTATCCACATTATATATTAGATTGGCATGAAGTTGTTAATGATAATTTAGGATCCACGTCTGTTGCTATTACTTACTGTCCGTTAACAGGTAGTGCGGTGGGCTGGAATAGACGTATTAATGGCTCTACAACTACTTTTGGAGTGTCTGGGCTCCTTTATAATAACAATGTTATTCCTTTTGATAGAGCTACAAGTAGTAATTGGTCGCAGTTGGCTTTACAGTGTGTTAATGGATCACTTATTGGAGAGAGACCCGAACTAATCAAACTGGTTGAAACAAATTGGTTTATTCTTCGATCGATGTATCCAGACGCAAAAATTTTAAGTACTGAAACTGGTTTTGATAGAGATTATAGCACCTATCCTTATGGAGATTATCGGACAAATAATGACAATTTAATTTTTCCTTTATCAAGAGATGATTCAAGGTTGCCGAGAAAAGAAAGGGTACATGCGGTAATAGATGGAGAAGAGGCTAAAGCTTATCGATTTAATACTTTTACAGGGGGTAAGGTTCTTAAAGATACTTTTAAAGATAAAGACTTACTGTTAATTGGCGGGCAAGAAACCATTATTTCATTTGAATTGGATGACAATATGAAGGACCTTGAGTTTAGCTACGCTTTTAATGAATCTGAAACGTACTTTACGGATAATGAGGGTAATCATTGGAATGTTTTTGGAGAGGTTATTTCTGGCCCGAGGCTAGGACAAAATTTACAACCCACCAATTCATTTATTGCATATTGGTTTTCTGTTGGAGCTTTTTATCCAAATGCAGAAATTTTTGAAAACTAGGAGTCAATTTACATCAATATAAACTTCTTTTGTTATTGGAACACCATCCTTTGAAATACCTTGTAATTGAACTCTATAGGTGGTTTCAATATCTGCAGTATAAAAGGTAATTTTGGACGTGTTATTACTATTCAATTTTAAATCAGGATTCCAATAAATGGTTGTTCTATAATCTAGATTTTTATGTTCTGGCTTTTTGATTTTATAATTAGGCTCATAAAATTTTCTTGCTTTATAGTATCCAGGATGCACAAAATTAATAATACCATCTCTTTCTTTTTTAGATGTTAAATTCTCTTTACCTCTTTTGGTATGTATAGCAATTACGCCGCCCATTGCTCTAGACCCATACATTGCGGCACTTGCTCCGGTTAAAACATCAACAAAACTTACATTACTAGCGACAATTCCAGAAAAATCTTGAATAGGTATATTATCCAAAAGAATTAAAGCTTGTTTTTGTGATCCTCTAATACTAATGCTATAATTTGTCTTTATTTTAGGCTGAGCGTTGCCACCACCATGTGAAACCTTACTCGGTTGACCTGATGAAGAAGAACCTCCAGACCCAAATTCAATCCAACTCTGAGGCGTATTAACGTCCCCCGTAATTCTTACTCCTGGTATTTTACCTTGCAGAGCTGCTAATATATTATTAGTGCCAAAAGATTTAATATCTTCCATATCAACACGTCTTGTTGGTTTGCCATATATTGTCCGCCTGTTTTTAAATTTTTCTTTTACTTCTTTTTTTACCCTTTTATGCTTAAGAAGAACTTCATCTAATTTTTCAAATTCATCTTCAAATGGAACCACTACATTTAAACGAGCTTTTTTTGATTGTACTAAATAATCATTGTTTATGGGCGTAGTATCAATACGGTTTTTAGGATTAATATACTTGTTTTTTTTGCTAACGGTGTGAGGCTTGTAGTTGGTTAATTCTATATTATAATTGTTTATTGTTTTTCTTACTTCAGGATTTTTTTTACTTCTTTTAGTAAGATAATTTTTAGCTTGTATAATAACTGAAGTGCTGTCATTAAAGTTATAACTACCAAACTTAAATTCCCCTTTTTTGTTTGACCTTAACTCTTCTTTTTCTAACTGATCTTTATTCATATATATTAACGAAACTTCGGCCGCGACAGGTTTTTTAGTTTGAGATTTACTTTTTACAATTCCTTCTATATAAATTCCTCTTTCATGATTGTAATCATTTTTATTTTTAGAATCATGATTCCATAAGAACTGTCTCCATCCTTGTGTCATCATTAAAATATCGAGCATTTCTTTTCGATGCTTATCTTTAGAGTTGAAGTAATACCCAGGTTGTTCTATTTCACCTTTTAACTCTGATTTTAAAAGCAGATAAGATTTAATATCTATTGCATTAAGTTCTGGTCTGACAACCGAAATGTCTGTAATTGCTAATGAAGCATTTGTTTCACTTAAAGCGTTTATATCAAGATCTAATGTTACTAATTCTCTTCTGCCGTAATCAGTTTTGTTAGGTGTAATTTCTACTACAGGACTTTGATTTTTGGTTTCAACAAATACTAGCCGTTCACATAGGGGTTTTTGATCTTTATCTATAACAGTAAACTGAGCAACGCCTTGTTGTAATGTGTTTTTAGGGATATTAACGGTTGCTCGCGTTTTTGATCCAATAAGTTGAGCCATATTTACAAGTTTTCCGTTTTGTAAACCCGCTAAAATGAGTTGATCAATACCGCTACGTAATGATGATTCTAGCCGAATCTGAAAGTTGTCTTTTCGTTCGGTAACAGTCATTGTTACTCCTTTTTCGAGAGGTTTAGGCAGGTTATAAGTATAATTTTCTCCCTCAAACTTTACAATGGCTTTATAAGACTTATCATTTTTGGGGGTGAGTAAGAATTTGCCCAAACCAAAATTTTTAGTCTTAAAAGTTAATATTTCATTGTTGTTATTGTCAAGAATGGTTCCAGATACACTGATACTTTTACCATCAGAGCCTATTACTTTAAAGCCTACTTGGCTCCTTTGCTCATAAACCATATATCCACCTTCAGGAAAAAACTGTATATCTGGTTTTAGGCTTTTCGCTGTGTTTGGTTTGTTATTTACTAATGATTTTTCATTTCCAATTTCCAACTGTTTTCTAAAGAAATATATTTCATCAAAGTTTCGCATAAAGTTCGTATACGCTCTAATTGTGTATTGACCTGGAATTATTCCTTTTGGTAAATAAAATTCTCCTTCACCACCACCATCTATAATTTTAATAGCTCTTGATTTTATAATTCTGTTGGAGGGGTCTATTAATTCAACATGAACAATTTTACTTTTAGTTTCGGGCTTATTAGTATTGGCACTAACTAGATAGGTTTTAAACCAAATAAACTCTCCTGAAGAATAATAGGGTTTGTCAAAATGTATATAGACTTTTTCAGTATGGAAAACAGAGTCCTGAAGTTTAGAATAATAACCTGTTTTTGATATGCCATTTTCAGCATTTACTATTAAGGAATTAATACTAAAAGCAATTAATAATATAATTTTTAGGAATAGGCTTACCTTATAGATATGAATGGTTGATTTCATAGCTTTAATAAAAAATTGAGTCGTTAAATAGTATTATTTATGTATCAATAATCATACCGACTTAAATTCTAAGAAAAGCTCTTAAAAAAATGAAATAAAAAAACGTCGCAACTTGCGACGTTTTCTAATTATTTTTATTTCTCTGGTTATTACATCATACCAGGCATTCCACCGCCACCCATTGGAGGCATCGGAGGTGTATCTTCTTTAATATCTACTAAAGCGCATTCGGTTGTTAAGATCATTCCGGCCACGGAAGCTGCATTTTCTAAAGCAACACGTGTTACCTTAGTTGGATCAATAATACCTGCCTTTAACATATTTACATATTCTTCAGTTTTAGCATTGAAGCCAAAATCTTTTTTACCATCAATAACTTTAGCAACAATAACAGAACCTTCATTCCCCGCATTTTCGGCAATAATGCGTAATGGTTCTTCTATAGCACGAGTAATTATCTGGATACCGGTAACCTCATCTAAATTATCACTGGTTAATTTTGATAATACCTCTTTAGAGCGTACTAAAGCAACACCGCCACCGGCAACGATACCTTCTTCCACTGCTGCACGTGTAGCATGTAAAGCATCATCAACTCTATCTTTCTTCTCTTTCATTTCTACTTCAGAGGCAGCGCCAACATAAAGAACAGCAACACCACCAGCTAATTTTGCCAATCTCTCCTGAAGCTTTTCTCTGTCATAGTCAGAAGTAGTTGTCTCGATCTGAGCTTTAATTTGATTTACTCTACCTTTAATATCAGCTTTTTTACCATTACCATTAACTACAGTAGTATTATCTTTATCTATGGTTACGCGTTCAGCGGTACCTAACATATCAATAGTTGTATTTTCTAATGTAAATCCTCTTTCTTCAGAAATAACAGTACCACCAGTTAAAATTGCAATATCTTCTAACATTGCTTTACGTCTATCACCAAAACCAGGAGCTTTTACGGCTGCTATTTTTAGTGCGCCACGCAATTTATTTACTACTAAAGTAGCTAAAGCTTCACCTTCAACATCTTCAGCAATAATTAAAAGTGGTTTTCCAGTTTGAGCTACAGGTTCTAAAACTGGTAATAGATCTTTCATTGCCGAAATCTTCTTATCAAACAATAAAATGTAAGGGCTTTCAAGATCTGTAATCATTTTCTCAGAATCAGTTACGAAATAAGGAGATAGATACCCTCTATCAAACTGCATACCTTCAACAATATCTACATAAGTATCTGTACCTTTTGCTTCTTCAACTGTAATAACACCTTCTTTTCCAACTTTTTCAAAAGCTTCAGCAATTAGATCACCTATACTTTCATCGTTGTTTGCTGAAATAGCTGCTACTTGTTTAATTTTGTCAGTTTTATTACCAACAACTTGAGATTGTTTTGCCAAGTTCTCTACAATAGCATTAACAGCTTTATCGATACCGCGTTTTAAATCCATTGGATTTGCACCAGCAGCAACATTTTTTAGTCCTTCTTTAACAATTGCCTGAGCTAAAACAGTTGCAGTGGTAGTACCATCACCAGCTAAATCATTGGTTTTAGAAGCTACTTCTTTTACCATTTGTGCTCCCATATTCTCTAAGGCATCTTCTAATTCGATTTCTTTTGCTACCGAAACACCATCTTTGGTTACCGCCGGTCCTCCAAAAGCTTTACCGATTACAACATTACGTCCTTTAGGCCCTAACGTTACTTTTACTGCATTTGCTAATGCATCAACACCGCGTTTTAAACCATCGCGTGCTTCTATATCAAATTTTATATCTTTTGCCATCTTTAATTTCTGTTTTAATTGAATTATTATAAAATTGCGAAAATATCACTCTCTCTCATGATCAAATAATCATTACCATCAAGTTTTAATTCGGTACCAGAATACTTTCCATAAAGAACAGTATCTCCAACTTTTACAGTTGTAGGTTCGTCTTTAGTGCCTTTACCAACTGCAACTACTTTGCCTTGTTGAGGTTTTTCTTTTGCAGAATCTGGAATATAGATTCCTGAAGCGGTTTTAGTTTCAGCAGCTAATGGTTCTACGACCACTCTGTCTGCTAATGGTTTGATTTTTATTTTGCTCATTTTAATGAATTTTTTAAATTTTAATCGAAGATTAACTGGCTAAAAGTGTGCCATTCGTCAAAAAGTGACATTTTGTAATTTTTAATGAAAATAAAAAATGCCAACGTGTCATTTCGTTGGCATTTTTACTTCAAAATAGATATAACTTTGAATTAGTTACTTGTTGAATCTTGAGATGAGTTTACTTCGTTTTGAATATCCTCAATATTAGGAACTTCATTAGTTACTTCTCGTTCTTCTATCGTATTCTGTAATTGTGATTCATTATCAACAGAATTTGCTCTAGGTATTGCAAAGTTTGATAATAAAATTAGTGCCAATAAAGCAATAGCTAAAGTCCAAGTACTTCTGTCTAAAAAGTTGGTTGTACTCTGTACACCACCACCAAAACCTTGAGTGCCTTGCCCTCCAAATGAAGAAGATAAACCTCCACCTTTAGGATTTTGAACCATCACAATTAATATCAATAAGATAGCTACAATAACTATTAAGATTAAAAATACTGTATACGACATGATCTATGTATTATTCTTTTGTAAAAATTTGACCGCTTTTATTCGGTCTGCAAAGAAACCACTTTTTTCCGGATATTTCAAACTTAATATTTTAAATGCTTTTATGGCTTTATCATACTTTTTTTGCTCAAGATATACCCGTGCTAAAGTTTCTGTCATTAGCTGTTCATTTTCGGAAGTACTTTCTAAAGAAATATCTATTTTTTCTGATGAACGCTCGGGTTTTATTTTAGGTTTTGCCTGTAAAAATTGATCAATTAGATCGAAGTTACCAGTTTTCGTTTTGGTTTCTTTTTTTGTAGGGGCTTCCTCTCTAGAAATTGGTTGAAAAGAAGTTAATTGTAACCATTCATTGAATGAATATTTTTCTGATTTATCAAATTCTAAAGGTTTACCTATTTGTAAACTTTCTAATATTGGAATGGCTTCTTTTTCAGCAACCTGAAATTTTTCATCAACTTCTATAACTTCCAAATCAACAACTTCAGATTCCTTTAATACCTTTTCTTCAATATGTTTTTTCTTTGATAGGTTAAGCGTGTCTTGTGTTATGAAATCAAAAAGAATCGTGCGGTTTGTTGTATAGGCTGCTGCAGTCTTTAAAGCTTTGTTATATCGAAAACTTTCTTGTTTTTTTAGACCTTTAAGTCGTAAAACATGTGCTGCTTGAAAATAAGGATAGTCTTGCAAGATTTCTTCCATTTCATTCGTTTGCGTTGTAGTAATATTACAAGGCTCTTTAAGTAATGCTATGAAATCTTGTTTGTTCATTTTACCATTTGGCTACAGATGCATTAAAAATATCTTGGGTAATGCGTTCAAAAATAGTATTTAAAGCATCTTCTAAAACAGTACCCGCTAATTGCGCATTTGCATCGTAATCAGCAAAGAAAGAAAATGTTTTATCAAAATCATCCTCAGGAACAAGTTTGTTGAAAAAACGTACACGAACACTCATGTTTAACCGGTTTTGCGCGGCTGTTTGTTCAGCCGTTGCACTAATAGGAATGATCCTGTAATCTGTAATCTCTCCCTCAAAATGTAAATCTCCTCCTGCACGTGTAAGTTCTAAATTAGTTTGTCTAAGAAATAAATCTTGTAGATCCGTCGTGAATTTTTGACTCACTATGGGTTCAACCAATGGAGCATTATTTGGAAAATAATCTATTTGTATCGTTTTGGCATCACCAGTACTGCCTCCTGTAAATGAATAAACCCCACAAGCCTGAAAGCTAAGCAAAGTTAGAATTGAAATAAAGAGTATTAGTTTTTTCATTCGATGATTACAAAAGGGAAACAAATAAACAATTAAACTTGTTGATTTACAAATCGAATTGCTTGATTTTTCTATATAATGTTCTTTCTGAGATACCTAATTCTTTAGCAGCTAACTTTCGTTTGTTATTATTGCGCTCTAAAGCTTTTTTTATCAGCTCAAATTCTTTTTCTTGTAACGAAAGACTTTCTTCAATCTCTTCTATATGATCATATCTGTCTTCTTGTGGTTGAAAGGCATCCTCTTTTTGAGCAGGAATAATTTCAACTAAATTATCCTCTTCATTTTCATCTCCATATATTTTTTGAATGAGCCGTTGATTATCTTCTTTAACTTGAACAGAATTCCCATTTTCCATTAACTCTAAAGTAAGTTTCTTTAGATCATTAATATCATTTTTCATGTCAAACAAAACCTTATAAAGTATTTCTCGCTCATTGGCAAAATCAGTATTTGAACTATTCGATTTGTTATCAATTAACGCTGGGAAATTACTGCTATATTCTGGGAGATAACCCTTTAAAGTATTGGCCGAAATCATTCTGTTTTGCTCAATAACAGATATTTGTTCAGTTATATTTCTTAGCTGCCTGATATTTCCACGCCAACTATAATTCAATAAAATTTTAACAGCATCTTCTTCCAATCTTATCGTTGGCATGTTATATTTTTGAGCAAAATCTGATGCGAACTTTCTAAATAATAAATGAATGTCATCTTTACGTTTTCTAAGCGCCGGTAAATGAATTTCAACCGTACTTAAACGATAGTATAAATCTTCACGAAACTTTCCTTTTTGAATAGCTTCCATCATATGCACGTTGGTTGCGGCTACGATACGTACATTGGTCTTTTGTACCTTACTTGAACCAACTTTTATAAACTCACCGTTTTCTAATACACGTAATAAGCGTACCTGTGTTGGTAACGGAAGTTCTCCCACTTCATCAAGAAAAATAGTACCTCCATCTGCAACTTCAAAATACCCACTACGAGTTTGTGTTGCTCCTGTAAAAGCACCTTTTTCATGACCGAAAAGCTCACTATCAATAGTGCCTTCTGGAATGGCACCACAATTTACAGCAATATATTTGGCATGCTTTCTATGTGAAAGTTGATGAATTATTTTTGGTATACTTTCTTTACCAACGCCACTTTCGCCAGTTACCAATACTGAAATGTCTGTTGGAGCCACACGTAATGATTTTTCAAGAGCACGATTAAGTGCTATATCATTACCAATAATTCCGAAACGCTGTTTTATGGTTTGTAAATTATCCATATCTATATCTCCATAAAAGGGAGCTTATTTTATTTTTATTTCTACCTGAACAGAAATTGTGTTAATTATTTTCTGAATACTCCACAGCAGTACCTATTAACGTAGTTGAAGTACAATCTTCTATTTTTACGTTAACAAAATCTCCAAGTTTATAATCTTCTTTTGGGAAAACTACGACTGTATTTTGTGTGTTACGCCCTTTCCAGTGAGCATCAGATTTCTTAGAAGTACCTTCAATTAATACTTCTTCTATATTGCCAATATGTTCTTTGGTACGATGTAAACTATGTTCCTGTTGTAAATTGATGATTTCTTGTAAGCGGCGCTTTTTGGTTGCCAAAGGAACATCATCTTCCATTTTTTTCTCTGCCAAAGTTCCCGGACGCTCAGAATAGGCAAACATGAATCCGAAACTATATTTCACAAAATTCATCATTTCTAAGGTGTCTTGATGATCTTCTTCGGTTTCACCACAGAATCCGGCTATCATATCTTGACTTAAAGCCATTTCAGGAATAATCTTGTAGATATTATTTACCAATTCCATATATTCTTCACGAGTATGTTGGCGATTCATAGCTTTTAAAATCTTGTTGCTACCACTTTGCACGGGTAAGTGAATATACTTGCAGATGTTATTATGCTTTGCCATGATGTGGATAACATCTAAGGTCATGTCTTGAGGATTAGATGTTGAAAATCGGAAACGCATTTTTGGAAACTCCGTAGCACACATATCTAATAATTGTGCAAAATCCACAGCTGTTGCTTTCGCAATTTCAGATGCTTTTTTGAAATCTTTTTTCAATCCACCACCATACCATAAATAGCTATCTACGTTTTGACCAAGAAGGGTTACTTCCTTAAAATTTTTATCCTTTAATTCGTTAATTTCTTGAATAATACTTTTTGGATCTCGGCTACGTTCTCTACCCCTTGTAAATGGCACTACACAAAAGGTACACATATTGTCACATCCTCTAGTGATAGAAACAAAAGCGGAAACACCATTAGAGTTTAAACGAACGGGTGATACGTCACCATAAGTTTCATCTTTGGAAAGTATAACATTGACTGCGTCTCTGCCTGCTTCAACTTCTTGGACTAAATTTGGGAGATCACGATAGGCATCTGGCCCTACAACTAAATCTACAATCTTTTCTTCTTCTAAAAATTTAGCTTTTAAACGTTCTGCCATGCAACCAAGCACACCAACCTTCATAGAAGGATTAATGTCTTTTACCTTGTTGTAATATTGTAAACGTTTACGAACAGTTTGTTCTGCTTTATCGCGAATCGAACATGTATTAACCAATACCAAATCTGCATCTTCTAATTGTTGCGTTGTATTAAAACCCTCTTTGGCTAATATAGAAGCAACAATTTCACTATCGTTCATATTCATTTGACAGCCATAACTTTCAATAAATAGTTTCTTGTTATTGCCTTCAACTTGTTCGGTTACTAAAGCTTTTCCTTGCTTTTTTTCTTCTATTGTTTTCTCCACTAGTACCTTTTAAACATTGGGATGCAAATATACAACCAATTTCTATAAAATATGACAAAATGACAGTGTTTTTGTGTTGCATATTTGTTAATTTTACGACCTAACCCTTACATGCTTAATACTTGAAATTTTCATTAAGTTTTTTTTTACTTTTTTTTTATTGTTGCAGTTGCTTGGCTCAAGCCTATAATAACCAAATTGAATTCAGTTCAGATAATGATGAATTTTTACTAAGCGATCGATATTATACTAGTGGAACATTTATTGGTTATAAAAGAAGCTTAAAGAATCCATTATTCTTTAAAAAGAAAAATGCGAAATCGCAATTAGAGTTTTTATTCGGAAACCAGATATTCACTCCACAAGATAAAGACGATGACAATACAGAAGTATTTCATAGACCTTATGCCGGATGGTTGTTTGGTAAACTTAGGGTTGGTAGCATAAAGGATAAATCTGCCTTGTTTTTTGGTGTAGAAATGGGAGTTACAGGAGAGGAGTCTTTAGCTCAACGTATTCAAGATTGGGCGCATAATACTGTAGGTATAAGAAAGGCTACTTGGATAGAGCAAATTCCATATAAGGTTTTAGCAAATGTCGAAGTTCAATTTTTGAATACACTGGTATCTGGGCAAAATAACGCTTTAATACTTTCTTCGAACCCCGTGATAGGTACGAAAGATATGTTATTTAATAATAGTTTGTATTATTTTTTTGGCACATTTAATAAACTTCAAAATACATCGAGATTTACGATACTAAATAGCTCAATAACAAAAGAATTTTTTGGATTCATCTCATTTGGTCATTCGTTAGTTTTTCATAATACCTTAATAGAAGGTAGCCTCTTTAATGATGACATATCGTTTACAACTGATGCAGAAAAGAATATTTTTTCATGGAAAATAGGATTAGTGAGCAAAGGAAAGAAAGGCGTTTTTAAGTTAAGTTATAATTTCAATTCTAGAGAAACTCCTACTTCGAGAATCCATGGATTTGGTAGTATTAGCTATGCAATAAACTTTTAGTATTCTTTTTTGTTGAAACTCAATAATCTAATGAGATTTTTGCCTTAAAAAAATCAATATTTTGAGGGATACTATTTTTTCACATACATTTGTACCCTCAAAAAACCATTCATGGCAAAGAATTTAGTAATCGTTGAGTCGCCGGCGAAGGCAAAAACTATAGAAAAGTTTTTAGGGAAAGATTTCCAAGTTGAATCCAGCTTTGGGCATATCGCTGATTTACCATCGAAAGAATTAGGAATAAATGTAGAGGGTGATTTTAAACCGAAATATAGCGTTTCATCTGACAAAAAAGCAGTTGTAAAGAAGCTAAAGGATTTAGCCAAAAAAGCAGACATGGTTTGGTTAGCAAGTGATGAAGATCGAGAGGGAGAAGCCATTGCATGGCATTTATATGAACAACTAAAACTTAATGCTGAAAATACGAAGCGTATTGTTTTTCATGAAATAACAGAGAAAGCTATAAAAAATGCCGTTGCTAACCCAAGAAGTATAGATTATAATTTGGTGAATGCCCAGCAGGCAAGACGCGTACTCGACAGATTGGTCGGCTATGAATTATCACCAGTATTATGGAGAAAGGTAAAAGGTGGTTTGTCTGCAGGAAGGGTTCAATCAGTAGCAGTACGATTGATCGTTGAGAGAGAAAGAAAAATTGAAGGATTTACTCCAGAAGTATCTTACAGAATTGATGCCGAGTTTATCAATGAAAATGGTAAGAGATTTAAAGCAAAACTACCTAAGAATTTTGGTGCTCGAGAAGAAGCCGAAACCTTTTTAACATCGTGCAGTAATGCCATTTTTAAAGTTGATGATTTACAAAAAAAACCAGCAAAGAAATCACCGGCGGCACCATTTACGACATCCACTTTGCAACAAGAAGCTTCTCGTAAACTATCTTTTCCGGTAGCTAAAACGATGTTGATGGCACAGCGTTTATATGAGGCTGGTTTAATTACTTATATGAGAACAGATAGCGTAAATTTATCTGATGATGCCAGAAATGCAGCGCAAGATGAAATTACAAAATCATATGGAGCTCAATATAGCAAACCAAGAAATTTTACATCAAAAGCTAAAGGGGCGCAAGAGGCACACGAGGCCATTCGTCCTACTAATATGAATCGCCATACTGTTTCCATTGATTATGATCAAGATAGATTATATGCTTTAATTTGGAAACGAACGATAGCTTCTCAAATGGCCGAAGCACAATTAGAACGTACCAATGTAAGAATATCTAATAATAAGAATAATGAGATCTTAACTGCAAATGGTGAGGTAATCACTTTTGATGGATTTTTGAAAATTTATTTAGAAGGTACAGATGTTGAAGAAGAGGAGGCAGGAATGTTACCAAAATTATACATTAATGAGGAGGTAGAAAATAATTATATTACGGCTACCGAGCGCTATACTAGACCTCCTTCAAGATATACTGAGGCATCTTTAGTAAAACAACTCGAAGAATTAGGTATAGGTAGACCCTCCACTTATGCTCCAACCATATCAACTATTCAACGTAGAGAATATGTTGCCAAAGGTGCGGTTGAAGGTGTTGAAAGAAATTACTCGCAATTGCGATTAAAAAGCGGAGCAATTTCCGATAAAATGTTAACTGAAAAAGTAGGTTCTGATAAAGGTAAATTAGTACCAACGGATATAGGTAAAATTGTAAATGATTTTCTGGTTGAGAATTTCAGATCAATATTAGATTATGGATTTACAGCTAAAGTAGAAGAGGAGTTTGATAGCATCGCTGAGGGTAAAGAAAATTGGACAGAAATGATTAAAGACTTCTATACCGATTTTCATCCAAGTGTAGAAGATGTTGCGCAAAATGCCGAAAGAGCAAAAGGAGAGCGATTATTAGGTGTTGACCCAGAAACTGGTAAAAATGTGTATGCCCGATTGGGTCGATTCGGTGCAATGGTTCAAATTGGTGAAGCATCAGATGAAGAGAAACCAAGATTTGCAAGCCTTCAAGGAGAGCAAACCTTAAGCAATGTTACTTTTGAACAAGCCATGGACTTATTTAAACTTCCAAAAGAATTAGGATCCTATGAAGGTAAAGAAGTGGCGGTGAATGTAGGTCGTTTTGGACCCTATGTACGTTTTGACAAACAATTTATTTCATTGGATAAAGGTGAAGATCCAATGACCGTTGATATGGATCGCGCCATTGAACTTATAAAAGCAAAACAACAGGCAGATGCTCCCATAGCTACATATCAAAACTTGCCTGTACAAAAAGGCAAAGGACGTTTTGGCCCATTTATTAAATGGAATAATATGTTTATCAATGTTAATAGAAAATATGATTTTGATAATCTCTCTCAAAATGATATTGTTGAATTGATTGAAGATAAAATTCAAAAAGAGAAAGATAAATTGATACATCATTGGGAAGCTGAAGGAATTCGGGTTGAAAAAGCACGATGGGGTCGTTTTAATATTATTAAGGGTAAGACAAAGATTGAATTACCTAAGACTACCGACGCTGCAGCATTGACTTTAGAAGAGGTTCAACAAATCATTGAACAAAAAGCTCCAAAGAAAAAAACTACTAAAAGAAAAACCTCAGCTAAAAAATAATTCACTTTTTATTTTAGATTTGCTTTTTATTTCTAATCCATGAGTTTTGAAATCCTCTTACCAGTTGATAAAGCCATTGTAGCACATGCTACCTTACTTCCTGAGCAATCAATAGGAAAGACAATTAAAATTCATTCAGAACAAGCTGGGCTTCCGAAAATTGATGGAGCACAACTCGCCATTATTAGTGTTTCAGAAGATCGAAATACGGTTGATAATTTTGGATCGGGTAATGATGTTAGTACAATTCGTAAACATCTTTATCAATTATATATGGGTAATTGGTTTGCTAATATTATTGATTTAGGCGCAATTCCTAAAGGAGATACTACAGAAGATACCTATTTTGCTTTACAAGAAATATTAGTTGAATTAATTAAAAAAGGTATTGTGCCTATCATTATAGGTGGAGGGCAAGACCTAACCTATGCGAACTATCGCGCCTATGATAAATTAGAGCAAACAGTAAATTTAACAGTAGTAGATAGTCGTTTTGACCTAGGAAATTTGAACGATGAAATTTCATCGGAATCTTACCTTAGTAAGATTATTATGGAAAAACCTAATAATCTCTTTAATTATTGCAACATAGGTTATCAAACTTTTTTTAACTCACAAGACGAGATTGCTTTACTAGACAAGTTACATTTTGATATGTACAGATTAGGAGAGGTATCTAATAATGTAAAGATCGTTGAACCTGTGATGCGTGATTCAGATATTGTAAGTATTGATATTGGTGCGATTCGCCGAACAGAGGCACCAGCAAATAACAATGCCGCACCTAATGGTTTTTATGGAGAACCCACCTGTGCCATTTCTAGATACGCAGGTATAAGTGATAAAGTATCATCATTTGGTATTTATGAATATAATGCGAAGTATGATGTACAAGAACAAACAGCGCAGCTTATAGCTCAAATTATTTGGTATTTCATTGAGGGCTATAATTTTAGAATAAATGAATACCCATTCACATCAAAAAAAGACTACAAAAAATATATCGTTCCTATCGAAGATACGGCAATTAACTTTTTTAAAAGTAATAAAAGTGATCGCTGGTGGATGGAAGTGCAACACGATAATAATAAATTCCTTAGACGTACGTTAGTACCTTGCACGTACCAAGATTATTTAAGAGCTGGTAAGCAAGTTTTCCCAGAACGTTGGTGGAAAACTTTCAGAAAATTGAACTAGTAATACACTAAAGCTATTTTTTTGACGTTCTTAAAGTGATCTCGAAGCAAAATCAAGATTATTTTAATTTAAAAGTTTTATTAGAAAACGAAAGTATTACCCCTTAACGGGATTATAAATTTACATTTATGAAAAAATTAACCGTATACTTTTTACTAGCCGTTACAGTGTTAATATCTAGTTGTAAATCTGGAGATAGAGGTGAGTTAGTTGGTGTTCGTTCGAACAAAAAGTTTCTACCTGAGAAACCATTAGGAATGACTTTAATTCCTGGCGGATCTTTTACTATGGGTAAAAGTGATGAAGATGTGGTAGGTGCATTTAATTCGCCAACCAGAACAGTAACTGTTAATCCATTCTATATGGATGAAACCGAAATTACAAATGCTGAATATAGAGAATTCGTGGTAAGAGTAAGAGATTCAGTATTAAGAACGCAATTAGCATTATTAGCAGAAGAACAAGGATTCGGCGCCGAAAGTGCAGATTTAGATGGTGGGGCTCAAAATCCTGAAGGAAGTTCAGATGGCATTCAAAAGTATGCTTTCAAAAAACCTTCTGATACAGCGAATGTATACTATAAGTATATGATGGACAATTATGGAAGCTTAGGAGATCTAAATTCACCAACAGAAGGTAGAGCTCTAAATTGGGATGCAGATTTAGTTTGGGATATTAATCAATACCCTGATGAATATTATGCAGAAGCTATGGATAGTTTATATGCTCCAATTTCAGAGTCGTATGATGGTAGAAGAACTATTAATACTAAAAAATTAAAGTACCTGTACTTTACTTTTGATAGAGAAGCAGCTGCACGTAAAAGAGGTGGTAATAGAAAAGATTTTATTAAAAAGAATACAGTTGAAGTATATCCTGATACTACGGTATGGGTAAAAGATTTCAACTACTCATACAATGATCCCATGCACCAAGATTATTTCTGGCATCAAGCATATAATGATTATCCAGTAGTTGGTGTAACGTGGGGGCAGGCAAAAGCTTTTTGTGATTTTAGAACGCAGAAGAAAAATAAACACTTAGCAGGTAAGAAAAAAGGTGGAGGAAGAATCCCAAGCTTTAGATTACCAACAGAGGCTGAGTGGGAATATGCTGCTCGCGGAGGTCTAGAATATGCTAAATATCCTTGGGGAGGTCCTTACACATATAGTGATAGAGGTTGTTTCCTAGCAAACTTTAAACCAGAAAGAGGAGATTATGCGGTAGACGGAGCATTATATACGATGGAAGCTAAATCATTTGCACCTAACGACTATGGTTTATATAATATGGCCGGTAATGTTTCAGAATGGACAAATACCGCTTATAATCCATCTTCATACTACCTAGGTTCAACCATGAATCCTAATGTCGATGATGAAACGAACCAACGTAAAGTAATTCGCGGAGGTTCATGGAAAGATGTGGCATATTTCTTGGAGGTAGCTACTAGAGATTATGAGTATGGCGATTCAGCTAGAAGTTATATTGGCTTTAGAACTGTACAAGATTATTTAGGAACAAAAACGAAAGACAAAAAATAATAAAATCATGAAGTAGGAATAATTGTTAATAAATTGTTCTACTAATGATATACTAAAATTAGTATTCACAAGTTAAGTAATTAAACAAAACCCTAATAAACATTAACCTAAAACTTAAATTTTAAAATTATGGCACAATCACACAGAACAAAGAAACTATTTAACATGGCTTACGGATTAGGAGCCGCAATTGTTATTGTAGGAGCATTATTTAAAATTATGCACTTTAAAATTGGACCATTAACAGGTGGTCTTATGTTAACCATTGGTATGGTTGTAGAGGCAGCAGTATTCGCATTATCTGCGTTTGAACCAGTAGAAGACGATTTAGATTGGTCTTTAGTATATCCAGAATTAGCAGGTGGTGAAGCATCTGAAAGAGGAGCTAAAGGACAAGGTTTAACAGATAAGTTAGATGAAATGTTAGCTGAAGCACAATTAGATTCAGAAAAAATGGGTCGCTTAGCTAATAGTATTGAAAGTTTTGCTGATGCAGCTTCAAACATTGAGCCTGCAGCAAACTCAGTAGCTGCTACTAACAAATATAGTGAGCAATTATCATTGGCTGCTACTCAAATGGAGTCATTGAACAGTTTATATAAAGTACAGTATGATAGCGCTGAGCGTCAAGCACAAATGAGTGATGCGGTTGCTGAAAATACTGAGAAGTTAAAAGAGCAAATGGAATCTCTTGCAACAAACCTATCTTCATTAAATGGAGTATATGGTGGTATGTTGTCTGCAATGTCTAATAGAGCTTAAGAATTAAGCAAACTAACCAAGCATTAACCCTTAAAAACTATTAGAAATGGCAGGAGGTAAATTATCACCAAGGCAGAAAATGATTAACTTGATGTATTTAGTATTCATCGCGATGTTAGCAATGAATATGTCAAAACAAGTATTGTCTGCATTTGGTTACATGAACGAAAAAATAGCCGACTCAAATGTTTCGGCTGAGACGAAGAACGTTGCTACTTATGCAAGTTTAGCAACGAAAGCATCTGAACAACCAGAGAAGTTCGGTGATCTTAACAAAGAAGCTCAAAATATTCAGGCTTTATCTCTTGATTTTAACAATCATTTAGAAAAGATGAAGCAAGAATTGTTGACCGAAATTGAAGATCCTACAAACTACGAAACGATGGATGGCGAAGATGTAGGTAATAATTATTTCTTTAAAGGAGATGGTTTTTCTGAAGCAGGTGAGCAATATGTTGCTAAGATCAATAACTATAGAGAGAAAGTAGCTGCGGCCTTAGGAGAAAAATATAAAGGAATTGTTGAGCGTGCGAATAAGCGTTTTGATACTTCTGATCAAGATGTAGAAGGCGGTAAACAACCTTGGTTGAAAAACCGATATGAAGGATTTCCTTTAATTACTACTATTACGAACCTTACGCAAATGCAGGCGGATGTTAAGGCTACAGAGAACGAAATGTTAACTGCTATGGTACAAGGTCAATTAGAAAGTGAAGTTTCTATGACTAACTATACTACGATCTTAGTTCCTGAAACACCGGCTACATTACAAGGTAATAACTTTAAAGGTAAAGTAGTATTAGGTAGATATGATGCGAGTTTAAAACCTCATAAAGTAATCATAAACGGTAAGGAAGTTACCAATATTGAAGGTGGTGGAGCAGTATTAGATTTCCCTTCAGGTAATGTAGGTGAAAATGAAATCAAAGGTAAGTTTGTATTTAAAGAGAACGGTGAAGATGTTGAGATTCCAATTAATACAAGTTATGCTGTTGTTGCTAAGCCAAATAGCGCAGTAATTTCTGCTGATAAGATGAATGTAGTATATAGAGGTGTACAAAACCCAATTACTATATCTATGCCTGGTGTACCAGATAACGCAGTAAAAGCTACTGCTGCTGGTTTACGTAAAGTTTCAGGTATTGGTAAGTATATGATGAGTCCTGGTAAAGGTAGAGAAGTTAAGATTAGTGTATCTGCTAAATTACCTGATGGAACACCAGTTACTTCATCTCAATCATTTAGAATTAAAGATATTCCTGCACCAGTAACATCTGCGAGAGGTCAATATGGTATGATAAAAATGCCTAAATCAACTTTGCAAAAAGTAACTATAGGTGCTATGTTACCAGATTTCGTATTCGATTTAAAATTAAGAGCATCTGGATTTAGTGTTAAGGTACCAGGTTCACCAACTGTAAAAGTAAAAGGCACTAAATTTAATGCTGCTGCGATTAGAGCACTGGGTAAAGCTAGACCTGGCGATGTGGTAACTATTTTTGATGTGAAAGCAGCAATTTCTGGAAATTCTGGTTACTATTTGAAGAAAGTAGCACCATTGAATGTGCAAATAACAAATTAATATTATTTAATAGAGTATTATGAATTGGAGAGGTTTTTTAGCAATATGTGCTATAGTATTAGCAACTAACGCGATAAATGCGCAAGCTAATTTGTTAAACGCTACGATTCCTGAAGAGATAGGAGTAAAAACCGTTGAGCAAATGGCAGCAGATAACGATAGACCGTTGCCTTATGGATATATTGATGACAGAGATATATTATGGTCTAAGGTAGTTTGGGAGTATATTGATTTGAATGAAAAAATCAACTTACCATTTTACTACCCAGTTGATACCAATAATATTAGCTCAAGTAGAAGGTCTCTTTATGATACTTTATTAAGAGGAATTAAAAGTGGAGAGATCGTAGATGTGTATGACGATTCTTATTTTGAGAATAAGTTAAACTTCAAAGATGTTCAAGGACGTATGTCTAGAATAGATACAAGTGACGCTGGTATTGAATTATTAAATGCTGGTGAAACATTAACTGATGAGTACATTGATAGAAGAGACTTAACGGCTGGTGATATTACCGGTCTTAAGATCAAAGGTGTGTGGTACTTTGATAAAAGGCAAGGTGAATTAAAATACCGTTTATTAGGTGTTGCGCCGGTAGCGCCAGATGTTAACTTTATTGATGCTGAAGGAGGAGAAGATGAACTTATAGAATTATTCTGGATTTGGTATCCTGGAGCTAGAGAGGTTACTCATAATATGAAAGTATTCAATCGAAGAAACTCTGCTTTCCCACTGTCATACGATCATTTACTAAATGCTAGACGTTTTGTAGCTAGTATTTATAGAGAAGAAAATATATATGGTAATAGAGATGTTGCCGAATATATAAAAGGTAATGCATTGTTTCAAGTTCTTGAAGCCGATAGACTCAAAGAGAATATCAGAAATCGAGAGCTGGATATGTGGAATTATTAAAGAATTAAAAAGCCCGATAAAAACTTATCGGGCTTTTTTATAGAATAATAAAACTAACCGAAAATCAGCTTAAAATAATCTGATTTTACTCTTCGGTTGACTCCTAGCTTTGGCTGGGAGTTTTTTTTATGTGTTATACTAAAATCGTATCTAAATCCAGTTATTTTAGTTTCAATTTTCTTTACTATTCTAAACGAATTAATAAATGTCTTACTTACTTTTGTTATATGCAAGTAGACTATATTATTGTTGGTTTTGGTCTTGCAGGCCTTGCTTTTGCTGAGACCTTAGAACGAAATCACAAATCATACGTTGTATTTAATGATGCTTCGCAGCAGTCGTCAAAAGTGGCCGCGGCAGTATATAACCCGGTAATTTTAAAGCGATTTACACCTGTTTGGGATGCTGAAAATCAACTAGAAGTTGCACTTTCTTTCTATAAAGAATTAGAACTTAAATTTAAAGTACAATATGATTATAAGTTCGATATATATCGAATTTTAACTAGTGTAGAAGAGCAAAACGATTGGTTCGCCGCATGTGATAAACCAGTTTTGAGTAATTATATGCGCCCTCAAACCATCAAAAACCAAAATAAAGCTGTAAATGCTTCATTTGGATATGGAAAACTAACAAATACCGGAAAAATTGACGTAAAAAAGTTACTAGCTGATTATCAAAAACATCTTGAGTTAAATCAAAAGATTAAGAACGAAACATTTGTATATAATGCTATCAATTTTTCAGAGCACGGCGTAACTTACAAAGATGTTGCGGCTACTAAGATTGTTTTTTGTGAGGGCTATGGACTTCAAAAAAATCCTTTCTTTAGTTATTTGCCAATGAATGAAGCAAAAGGAGAGCTAATTACGATTCACGCTCCAGGTCTTAAGTTAAAAACAATGATAAAATCGTCATTGTTTATAATGCCACTTGGAGAGGACCTTTATAAAGTTGGCGCTACATTTAATTGGAAAGATAAAACATCTATACCTACAGAAGAGGGAAAAAAAGAATTAACAGATAAGTTAGATGCAATAGTTAATGTTCCCTATAAGGTGGTTAATCATGAAGCAGGTATTCGACCAACCGTAAAAGATCGAAGACCTTTAGTTGGGGTTCATCATAAGTACAACCAATTAGCTATCTTAAACGGAATGGGAACTCGAGGTGTTATGTTGGCACCTAAAATGGCACAATTACTTTATAATAATATTGAAAATAACAAACAATTACCTAATGAAATAGCTATTGAGCGTTTTCAATATTCGAAGCCCTAATACCATCTTCATTTTTATAATCGGCATCGTAGCCAACAAAAATATTAATATAAATCAATCGTGCTAAACGCAACGTAAATGGCGTAAATAAGATTAAAGCTATAATAATGCCTATAAATATATTGATTAGATCTAGCCCGATGAGGTATAAAATGATAAAAGTAGAGATAGACAAAGCCACTGTAATACCATACGAAACGTACATAGCTCCATAAAAAAATGAAGGTTCTATTAGGTATTTGAATCCGCAATTAGAACAATATTCCTTCATTTTTAAGACCTTTTTTAGATGCAGTGGATTGTCATCTTCAAAAAAACGTCCTTCATTGCATTTCGGACATTTATTTTTTAAAACACTATAGGTTTTGGTGCCCTTTTTTAGCATAGCTTTGATGAAAATTACATTAGATTTGCAAAGTTAAAATTTTAAGATGCTAAACGCACATAATATTACAGTTTCTTTTTCAGGAGAAGACCTTTTTTCGGGTATAACTTTCAGATTAGATGCCGGTAACAGGGTCGGATTAGTCGGAAAAAATGGTGCTGGAAAATCTACGCTATTAAAGGTTATAGCTAAAGAGCAGGAAATTGATGGAGGTACCTTAGCTTTAGAGAAGAACATTCGAATTGGCTTTCTAAAACAAGATCTTGATTTTGAATTTGGAAAAACCGTTTTAGAAGAAGCATACGAGGCATTTGTAGAAATAAAAGAACTAGAGAAGAAGTTAGAAAAGATTAATGAACAACTAGCTGAACGTACAGATTATGAGTCTGATAGTTATAACCAGTTAATTATTGACCTTAATGATGTAACGCAACAGTATGAAATGCTTGGTGGCTATAATTATCAAGGAGAAACTGAAAAAATACTACAGGGTTTAGGCTTTAAACGTGGTGATTTCGATAAGCTAACAGATACATTTTCTGGAGGATGGCGCATGCGTATAGAATTAGCGAAGTTATTGCTTCAAAAAAATGATATTTTATTACTTGATGAGCCAACAAATCATTTAGATATCGAATCTATTATTTGGTTAGAAGGGTTTTTGAAGAATTACCCCGGAGCAATTATGTTGGTATCGCATGATAAAATGTTCTTAGATAATATAACAAATAGAACCATTGAGATTTCTTTAGGAAATATTTACGACTATAAATATCCGTATTCTAAATACTTAATTCAGCGAAAAGAGCTGATGGAAAAACAATTACAAGCTCAAAGAAATCAAGAGAAAGAAATTAAACAAACCGAACAACTTATTGAGAAGTTTCGCTATAAAGCAAGTAAAGCTGCTTTTGCTCAATCACTAATTAAAAAGCTTGACAAAGTAGAACGAATAGAAGTTGATGTTGAAGATAAGGCGGTTATGAGAGTTCGATTTCCGATGTCTATTAACCCAGGTAAAGTAGTTATAGAGGCTGAGAATGTTGGTAAAAATTATGGAGATAAAATAGTTTTAAGCAATGTAAATTTACTCATAGAACGTGGGCGTAAGATCGCTTTTGTAGGGCAAAATGGCCAAGGGAAGACAACATTGGCTAAAATGATTGTTGATGAGATTCCTTACTCAGGAAATTTAAAGCTGGGGCATAATGTTCAAATAGGATATTTTGCGCAGAATCAGGCAGAATACCTTGATGGAGATAAAACCATATTGCAAACTATGGAAGATGCTGCTAATGATACCAATCGTATTAAAGTAAGAGACATGTTAGGATCGTTTTTGTTTAGTGGAGACGATGTAGAGAAAAAGGTTAAGGTTTTGTCTGGAGGTGAACGTAACAGATTAGCTTTATGTAAAATGCTGTTGTCTCCTTTTAATGTGTTGGTGATGGATGAGCCAACGAACCATTTAGATATAGCTTCTAAGAATGTGCTAAAAGAGGCTTTGAATTATTTTGAAGGGACCTTAATTATTGTTTCTCATGATCGAGATTTTTTACAAGGTTTAACCAAAACAATATATGAGTTTAAAGATGGCCGAATCAAAGAATACTTAGGAGATATTGATTATTACTTAGAAGAGCATAATCTCGAGAATTTACGAGAGGTTGAAAAACGATCAAAAACTGTTGAGATAAAAAAATCTATTTCAGAAAATAAAAGAAGCTACCAGGAAGAAAAAGAACTAAAGAAATTGCAAAATAAACTTAGCAAGCTTGAAGCACAGATAGCAAGTTTAGAAAAAGAAATTAAAGAAATCGACGCACAATTAATGGATGCTGCTAAATACGAAGAGCTAACTTCTAATGAAAATTTCTTTGCCAACTATCAAGCTAAAAAAGATAAAGTTGAGGTTTTGATGGAAGAGTGGGAACAACTTCAAGAATAATCAATTTTTGATTTTCTCTAATAATTCTTTAGCCTTCTTATGATTATATAATGAACCTTCTATTATTTCATTTAAAACAATCTTCGATTCATTTATTTTTTTCATTTTAAGATATAATAGGGCTTTGTACCATTTACCTTTTGAAGCATCTAATAATTCACTTAAAATCAGTTCGTCATAAGTTTTTTGAGCTTCATCGAATTTTGATAATTCTGTTTGAGTTATACCTGTATAAATATAAATAGAAGAGTTGTTCTTTTTAGCTAGTAGCTCTTTTGAGAAAATTTTTAGTGCGCTGTCATAATCTTTATTCTCAAAAAATTGCTGCGCTATAACAAGTGAATCTTTCTCTTGTTGCCTTGAAACAAACGAAGGTAAATTATCAAGATCAATATATTTATCATATAGTTTGTCAAAATCTGAACTTTGATAAGTAATACTATAAATTGAAAGTAAAATTGCTATTGTTGCAACACTTGCATATAAATACCAATTCTTAAATTTCTTTGATTTTTTGTGGTAGGTGTCGCTAGCAGTTTTAATATTCCTTTTTAAATCTTTAATTTCTTTGCTTGCAATTGTAGAAGCATATTCTTTGAAATCTTTGGTGTTAATTCGATCAGTATAACTCCAAGAACCCGGATTTAAATTTTCAAATAGCTTTTTTTCAAAAGCAACTCGATTTTTAAAATCAGGATCTTCCTGCATCCTTTTATTAAAGAGCTCAAGCTCTTCTTTTGAAAGAACTCCTTTTATATATTTCTCAATATAAATATCTTCCTCCAGACTCATATTTCAATTAAAGATTTATATCGGCTGTCTTTTTTAATCAACTCTTTTAATTTTTCCTTACATTTAAAAACACGCTGCCGAGCAACAGTTGTAGATTTATAATTAAGCTTTATTGCCATTTCATCATAAGGTGTTTTTGCGAAAAAAAGCTCTAATACTTTTTTGCAATTCTTGGAGATTAAAGCTAAGTTATCGTTAAAAAGTTCCCATCTTTTTTGTTCCAATAAAGCAAGGGTCAAATCTTCTTCTTCGGTAATAAGTTCTTTAACTTCTGATTTTGTTAATACATTTTTTGATTTATTTAATTCTCGCCTCCATAGATTTTTACACACAGTAAATAAATATGCCTCAAAATTTGTTTTAATCTCAAATTTTTCTTTTTTGTATCTTACTGCCAACTGTAATAAAGCCTTTTGAAAAATATCTTCAGCATCTTCTTTTTGTCCTTTATTTTGAAGTATAAACTTCATTATGGTTGGAAAGTTTTTTTCATATATTAAATAAATTTCTTCCGGATTACCTTCTATCAATATATTTAAGTATCGCGAATTGTTCTTCATCAAACAAATAAATAAAGGCAAAAATAAAATTTATATATTTATTGGGTAACAAAATGAAATTTTCTTAACAGTGTTATGAAATTAATTTAAAAATTACAGTATGAAGAAAATCAACATTTTAATAATTAGCCTGGTATTAATTTTAGTAGGCTGTGAAAGAGATAATTCATTAGATATTATTGATCATCAACCGATTAATGATTTAAACCCTAAAGTTGATTCGGCAATGGAGGTTTTAGTAACCTATACATTTGAGCCTCATGTGACACCCGCAGCTAGGCTTTCTTTTATTTTGGGATATAGACAGCATATGGCTCAGTACTATACAATATATTCAATCGAGACCCAACCAAGAACTTGCCTTTATAAAGAATTTGAAATTTGGACTGTGCATGATGAAGAATATAATAGCGCTAACCCTACACCTTTCGGAACCGGAACAGGTGGAGCTAATGCAACAGGTGACCCTGATTTTGATCCAGAATTACTTGAAGATATTACAAATGAATGTGTAGATGACCTTCCAGAGTTTGAATTTAATTAAGATAAAAGAAACGCCAAGAGTCTAATTCAACTTAATTTATAATCTATGATGAAAAGACATATTTTTAGTGCGCTCACCAAACTAAAAATATGTTTTTTTCTGTGCCTTCCACTTATAGTTTCCAGTCAAGAAAATTCTCAAACTTATTTATCTATAATTAATGACGAAGAGCTATTAAGTTCTGTTAAACAGAATAGAGTTGACAGCTTATTTATTAAGTATGAATTACAGGGTAAATTTTCTCAACTTGCTTATGACTCTTATGATTATATGGTCTGGCTTTATAGAGGCGGATTCACTGATAAAGCAATTGAGTCGGGCAAAAAATGTATAGAAACGATCCCTAGGTTGCATGCATTTGATAGCCTTAAGCATAAAAAAGTATATAATAATGTTGGGTTTTTTTATCAAAAAAAAGGCGATTATTATAATGCTTTCAAATTCTATAAAAAATTAACATCTATCGGTAAAGTAGATAGTTATACACAAAAAGCCTATCGACTAGCCGGAAGAAACCTTATGTACATTGGTGATTTTTATGGAGCGGCTGAATATTTCGATAAATCAGTAGAAATTGCGAACAAAGTTGGTGATATTAAATGGGTTGTGGTTAATAGTATTGATGCCGGAATAAATTATAAAGAAATAGGAACGACTAATAGTTTCCAAAAAGGCATTCAAATTATGGAAGAAGCTAAAAGCTTGATTGATCTTTCTCAAGATGGTTTGAATAAGCAAAATTCGGCTACGATTCCGTTACCGGTTTATTTCAGCTTTTATGAAAATCTTGCCAACCTTTATAATGATAGAGACGACTATAATTTTACTAAAAGCAAAATTTATTACGATAAAGCGTTAAACATTGCTTTAGAGTTAAAAGATTCTACTTCGCTATCACATGTCTATAATAGTATAGGCTTCCTTTACACTCACCAAGCTCGTCATGAGGCGTTGAATTATTTAGACCTTTCACTTTCTTATAAACCTGGCAAAAAATTAACTTCAATTGTCTTTGCAAACAAAGGTTTATATTACTTTAAACACAATAAATATGAAGAATCGCTTAAAAATATACAATTAGCAATAAATGAATTAGCTCCGATTAAAATTAATGATTTAACAGCTTTACCTGATAGCACCAGCTTGATAAGTAACCAGTACAAATATGAGTTATTAGAGAACCTAATCAATAAGTCTGAAGTTTGGCTAAATAAGTATAATAGAGATACTAATAAAAAAGATAATTTAATGAATGCTTTAAAAACATTAAGACTTTCAGATTATCTAGTTGACCTCATAAGGTTTGAGAGCAATGATAACAAGTCAAAGTTACATTGGCGTAAAATAGCTTCTAAAATATATACTTTGGCAGTTGAAGCATGTTTTTATTTAAATGATATTGATGAAGCATTTTATTTTATGGAAAAAAACAAGTCCATATTGCTACTTGAAGATGTTTCGCTAAGAAAGAAACGTTATCAGACAATAATTCCGTATGAGATTAGTAATCGAGAGCTTTATTTAAAGAAGCAAATACAAGATCACTCAAAAGAGATAAATAAACTTAAAAATAAATCCTCGGATGATTCTTTGTTTGGTGCAAAACAGGCTTACATAGCTTTTGTTGATTCTTTGCCAGAAAAATACCAGAGCTATTATAAATTAAACAGCTCTCTGCAGCCAATAAATTTAAAGGAAGCTCAGAGTTTATTAAAAGGTAACGAAGTATATTTAGAGTATATTTTAGGTAACAGATCGGGGTACGGAATCTTAATCGATAAAAATGATAAGTTTTTCTTTGAAATTAAAAATTACCCTCAGCTATTAGAAAAATCTCATCAGTATAGAAAACTTTTAGAAGAACCTATTTATGAAACTCATAAATTGAATGAATTAAATAATGTCGGTTTTTCTCTATATAATAATCTGTTTCCAACGGATTTAAGAAAAAAATTAATAAATAAAAAACTTACAATAATTCCCGATGGTTACTTGCAAAACATGCCATTTGAGGCATTAATGACTACCGAAAGAAAAGGTGATTATTTAGTAAAACTGAATGAGATTAGCTATGCTTATTCTGTTACTTTTCTCGCCAAGAATAAAGAGTTGAGAAGAGAAAATGAGAATGACTATTTAGCCTTTGCACCTATTAACTTTGCAAAAGAATTAGTGAGTTTACCAAATAGCGAAAACGAAGTTAATTACAGTAGTTCTTTGTTTTCATCTTCTACCTTTTTGTTGGATAAGGCCTCCATTGAAAATTTTAAGTCGAATTCAGAAGGGTATAGTATTGTACACTTGGCAACACATTCAAGTGTTAATGAAGATGGAGAGGCATGGATAACATTTAATGATGGAGATTTAACACTACCTGAATTGTATCTTACAAAAAATACTGCTGACCTTGTTGTTCTAAGCTCCTGTAAGACTTCTATCGGAAAATTACAAGAGGGAGAGGGGGTTATGAGTCTAGCCCGTGGATTTTTTAATTCAGGTGCTAAAAGTGTGCTGTCAACATTATGGGATGCGAATGATAAAGCAAGTTTTGAAATAATAGCAGATTTTTATCGAAATATTAAAAAGGGGCACACTAAATCTAAAGCTTTACATTTAGCCAAGTTGAATTATATTACTACACATCAATTAAGTGAGCAATCGCCATACTACTGGTCTAATTATGTACTTATTGGCGATGCTGATACAATATCTATAAAGAGTAAAAACAAGCATTATTTATGGTTGCTCTTTACTTTTTTCTTTTTGTTAATCAGTTGTTTAGTGTTTTTTAATAGAAAAAAATAATTTATTCGGGTAACAGATTCAAATTTTTGGAACATTAGGGAAATGTAAAAAATTATTGATTTGAAAAATCCCTTAGTCTTCCTCCTTCAAAAATTATTAGCCACAAATAAAATTAAAATTGATACTGAAGAGTTATCACTCCAAATTCAAAGCCACCCATCTTACCCAAGTTTACATTCAATAACTGGAGTTCTTGACCATTTTAATATTGAAAACATAGCTTTAAAAGTACCTGTTAATAAGGAAACTTTATATCACTTACCTACTAATTTTATAACACATATAAATTCAGAAAACACTAAAGAGTTTGTACTCGTAACTCAAAGAGAAAAAGATATTCAGTTATTGTATGGTAATAAAAAGAAAGACAAAATTAATGTAGAAGAATTCTTAAAAATTTGGAATGGAATTATCATTGTTTTAGAAAATGAAAATTTAGAGAATGAGAATAAAGAAATGAATACTGGAATCAGTGTTAAAATGTTCTTCGCTGTAACTGGTATATTAGGGTTGGGTATTTTTTTCTTTTCAAAACCTACTTTATTTGAATCTTTACATTTTATTTTTTCTTTAATAGGTGTAATAATCAGTTTTTTAATTATAAGCCATGAATTTGGGTTCCAATTAAATGCTATAGATAAACTCTGTTCAGCTACAGAGGCCACGAGTTGTAATAAAGTATTAAACTCAAAAGGAGCAATTGTATTTGGTCAATTTAAATTGAGTGACCTAAGTTTAATCTATTTCGCTGGGCTCATAATAACTTGGATCATATCTGCTAGTATTTCTGCAAGTAATGCACTATTGATTTTATTAACATTGGCAGCAATACCCATAGCAGTTTATTCAATTTACTATCAATATAAGGTTGTAAAAAAATGGTGTCCGTTATGTTTGGCTATAGTCGGTATATTATGGTTGCAGTTTTGTTCTTTATTCTTCTTAAGCAATAAATTAGCAGATTTAAAATTTGACTTTACAAGCAGCATTATACTTTTTTTCGGCTTTATTCTAACGGCTTCCTTTTGGAGTTTTATAAAACCGCTACTTGAAAAACAACAAGAATTAAAAAAACATAAGATTGAGTATTATAAATTTAAAAGAGACTTTAAGCTGTTTAACGCTCTTTATAGTAGTAATAAATTTATTGATACAGGTATTCATATTAATGGGGAAATTGTTCTAGGAAATAGAGGGGCTCCTATAAATATTGTTCTAGTTACAAACCCTTCATGTTTTTATTGCAAAGCTGCACATTTAGATATGGAAAAACTTCTTAAAAATAAAGATATAAGGATTACCATTCGATTTAATGTGCCAGAGCATAAGAATAATATCTCTAATAAAGTCGCATCTAGATTATTAGAGATATATGCCAAAGAATCCAAACAAAAATGCTTGGTTGCTCTGCACGAAGCCTATAAGAAAGATGTTGACCTTAATAAGTGGTTAATCAATTTTGGAGAAACTAAAAATAACGATTCAGAAAGCTTACTAAGCGCATCTAAAGAATGGTGTATTAAGAATAATGTCAATTTCACGCCGGCTTTTTATGTAAATGGTAGGGAATACCCAAAAACTTATGAAAGAACAGATTTGTCATTATTTGTAGATGAACTGATAGAAGAAATTAATCCCAGAGCTAATAACGAAAAAAAGACTTTAATAACCGCCTAAAATAAAAGCTAGAGCCTTTCTATAAAAAAAAAGAAAAGCCTAGCCTGAACAATATCTTCTCGCGAAAGATAGACTGAAACCTTGGCGGTCTTAAAATGTTCAAGGCTAATATAATTTAAATATTTAGATATGAAAAAATTAGCAAGTTTAAAAGGTGTAAAGGCTTTAACAAAATCACAACAAAAAAAAATTTTCGGAGGTGAGGATGAGTTGGATTTAAATGGAAACCCAGTTGGAGGTGGAAATTGTGTTATATGTTCTACTAATTCTGACTGCCCTTCTGGTGTTTGTGTACATTGGGGAGGTGATTGCTCTGGCCCTTGTGGCTGTGGTTGGTACTGTTTATAGCATTATAACAAACCTAAAACCGAATATATAGTAAAATTATTGATAGAAAATCATCGAAATATATATTCGGTTTTTATTCTCATTAAAATATGCTTTATAAAATTAAACAAGTAGTATTAACGGCAGTTTATTTTGTTCTCTATTCTTGTGTCGGAGAAACTAGTTCTAATTTTTCAATTAAAGGAAAAATTACTGGTGATATTCCAACATATATATATTTAAATTATGGAAGCTTTAGAGATAGTTCCATGGTTAAAAAAGGTAAGTTTTATTTCACTGGAAAAGTTGAATACCCAATTCAATCGCGCCTAACTATTAAGCCTATATCTACTATTGAAACTCCGTTTTATATAGAAAACAATGATATTGAAATTAATATATCAGTTAAAAAAAATAATTACAAAGACCGTTTAATTAGTTTTATTAAGGTTGATTCAATTATGGGTTCAGAAACTGCGCGGATACAGTATGATTTTGAAAAGTTTAAAAATGAAAACATAGTAAAAAAAGATTGGGATGAAAGACTATTTAAAAAATTAGAACTAATAATATTGGAGAACCCTTCAAATCAATATTCTGGCGACTTACTTGCTGAGATTTCTAAAACTTTTTTACTTAGTTCAGATAAGATAGAAATATTATATAATCAATTGGACACTTTGACCCTAAACAAGTTTAGTAAAAATGTCATTAAAAAAAGAATTGATTTTAAATTCGATTTGTCCATTGGTTCACAAATTCTTGACTTCAGTTTACCAAATGAAAAAGGTAATTTCATCAATACATTAGATTATAGGGGGAAAATTGTACTTATTAATTTTTGGGCTTCTTGGTGTATGCCATGTAGACAAGAACATTCTGATTTATTAAAACTATACGACCTTAATAAAGAAAAAAAGTTTGAAATTTTAGGCGTTTCAATTGATGCTAGTATAGAGAAGTGGTTAAATACTATAAAACAAGATAGATTAACGTGGGAAAATGTTATTGATCAAAGAGGGGTTAATAGTGATATCTTGGTAAAATATGGGGCTGCGAAATCAGTCCCTCAAAAATTTCTAATTAACGGAAACGGCCAAATAATTGCTAAAAATATTTCAACTTCTGAATTGGAATCATTTCTCAGCGTGAATCTGAATTAACGATTTTTTATTATTCGCGAAAGATAGACCGAAACCTTGGCGGTCTTAAAATGTTCAAGGCTAATATAATTTAAATATTTATTATGAAAAAATTAGCAAATTTAAAAGGCGTAAAGGCTTTAACAAAATCACAACAAAAAGAAATTTTTGGAGGTGAAGGACTTGATACTATTGACGGCGGTCCTGGAAGTAGTTGTCTTGTATTATGTAATAGTGGAAGTATGTATGCCGTCCCCAATTGTGATGACGCTCCTGATGGCGCTTGTCATACTACGGGGTGGTCTATATGCACTTGTTAATTAATAAGATTTAGGGTGCTCATGCACCCTAATATTATAGTAATTGAGTACGAGATTTGTTTAATTTTTTATTGTTTTTTCAATAGTTTTTCTCAAAAAATCGCGATTTGAACTAATAAACTGCAAAGAAATTGATTTCAGAAAATAGTTGTTGTAGGGACTTCTGATGATACTTTTGCACACAGATATAAATCATACAAGTAAAGATTTATTTTCTGTTTAAATAGATTCTATACTTAAGAAGTGATTATTTGATATAGGGATATTTCGTAACTCGTCTAAGTTTAGTCAAAGTTTTATCTCTAGGTGATATCATTTCGCTCGAGATTAAAATTAAACAGATAAAATTAATTTAAAAAGATAATTCCTAAATCTTTTCTAACGATATAATATCATTTGAAAAAATTCCCTCATTACAAACAAGCTGAATCTAAAGATTGTGGCCCCACATGCGTTAAAATTATTGCCAAGCATTATGGTAAGATAATAAATACTCAATCGTTACGAAACCTCTCTGAGACTACACGAGAGGGTAGCAGTTTGTTGGGCTTAAGCGAGGCCGCAGAGAATTTAGGTTTTCATACTATAGGTGTAAAAATAAACTTTAAGAAATTACAGGAAGCATCATTACCGTGCATCGTGCATTGGAATAAAAACCATTTTGTAGTGGTGTATAAAATTAAAAATGATGCCATTTTTGTTTCTGACCCCGCTCATGGTTTATTAAAGTATACACAAAAGCAATTTTTAAAACATTGGATTGGTAATAATTCTGATGAAAGCACCGAAGAAGGTATAGTATTGCTAATAGAACCAACCCCCAAATTTTATACAGATAGTTTAGAATTTGAGCAACCAGAATTCAATTTTAAATTCATATCTAAATACCTTTTTAAGTATAAAAAATTTATTGTTCAGTTAGCTATTGGTTTATTGGCTGGCAGCCTATTACAATTGATAGTTCCTTTTTTAACCCAGAGTATTGTAGATGTAGGCATTCAGAATAGAGATATACATTTTGTTTATCTCATATTATTTGCGCAGCTATTTTTATTTTTTGGAAAAACCGCAATTGAAGTAATAAGAGGATGGATATTATTGCATTTAAGTACAAGGATAAATATTTCATTGATTTCTGATTTTTTCATCAAATTAATGAACCTTCCTATTTCGTTTTTTGATAGTAAAATGACAGGTGATTTACTGCAAAGAATTAATGATCATAGAAGAATAGAAAGAATCTTAACCACGTCATCATTAAATGTATTATTCTCTATGGTAAACATCATAATTTTTGGTTTTGTATTGGCATATTATAGTTTACAAATTTTAGGAGTTTTTCTATTTGGCAGTGCTTTATATTTTGGTTGGGTTTTATTCTTTTTTAAACGTAGAAAAGACCTTGATTATATGCGATTTTCTGAGGTGAGCCAAGAACAAAGTAAAGTGATTGAGCTCATTAATGGCATGCAAGAGATTAAATTGCATAACGCTGAGAGACAAATGAGGTGGAATTGGGAATTTGTTCAAGCACGTTTATTTAAAGTAAGTATTAAAAGTCTTGCATTAGAACAAACACAATCTGTAGGATCTTCATTTATAAATGAACTCAAGAATATTCTAATTACGGTCTTATCAGCTAAATTAGTTATTGAAGGAAGTATAACTTTAGGTATGATGATGGCTATATCTTATATAGTTGGTCAGTTAAATTCTCCCATATTTCAATTGATTAGTTTCTTAAGAGATGCACAAGACGCGAAAATATCCTTAGATCGTTTAGGCGAAATCCACAATAAAGAAGACGAAGAAAAAGTTGGTGAGCAAAAAGTTACTAACGTACCAGAACATGTAGATTTTGAAATCAATAACATTTCCTTTAGGTATACCGGAGCGCTAGAACCTGTTATAAAAGATTTAGATTTAACAATACCCGTAAATAAGGTAACAGCTATTGTCGGCGTAAGTGGTAGTGGTAAAACTACATTAATGAAGTTGCTATTGAAATTTTATGAATTAGACAGAGGTGAAATTAAAATTGGGAGCCATAACCTTAGTGCTATTTCTCAAAAAGTTTGGAGAAAACATTGTGGAGTGGTGATGCAAGAAGGCTATATTTTTAATGATACAATTGCTAAAAATATTGCCGTGGGCGAAGATTTTGTAGATCAAAAAAAATTATTACATGCGGTAAACGTGGCGAATATAAAACCATATATAGATGAACTCCCATTGGGATTTAATACTAAAATAGGCCTAGAAGGTATTGGGCTAAGTACCGGGCAAAAACAACGATTGCTAATTGCCAGAGCCGTATATAAAGACCCTAAATTTTTATTTTTTGATGAAGCAACATCAGCTTTAGATGCGAATAACGAAAAAGTGATTATGGAAAACTTGAATGAATTTTTTACTAATAAGACTGTAGTCATAATTGCTCATAGACTAAGTACCGTTAAGAATGCACATCAAATAGTAGTTTTAGATAAAGGGAAAATTGTAGAAAAAGGAAATCATAAAGAATTAACTATGTTAAAAGGAGAATATTATAACCTCGTAAAAAATCAATTAGAATTAGGAAACTAAATGCCAGAAACACCTGAAAATATACAAATACGTAGCGAAGAAGTACAAGAAATATTAAGTTTTGTGCCTAGCTGGATGATTAGATGGGGTAACACATTGTTTTTTGGTTTAATATTAGGCTTATTACTTATCTCATGGTTTGTAAAATATCCAGATATTATTGTTTCAGAAGTTTTAATTACGACTTCAATACCGCCAGAAAAAATATATGCTAACAGAGGTGGACAGCTTGACGCAATATTAGTAGAGGATAATCAAAAAGTTGCGGAAGATAAAATTTTAGCTATTGTAGAAAATTCGTCGAATAATGAAGATGTTACTTTTCTAAAAAATATAGTAGATACATTAAAAATTGATTATCAAAATTTTCATTTCCCAATTGAAAATCTCCCAACTCTTTTTTTAGGAGATATTGAGTCTGATTTTGCTTTGTTTGAACGAAGCTATTCAGAATATGTATTAAACAAAGAACTTAAACCACTTGAAAATGAATACTTGGCCAATCAACTTTCTTTAGTTGAAGCAAACAATCGTTTAAATACTTTGATAGGACAGCAACACATAAATAAAAGAGAATTAGAACTCAAGCGGAAAGATCAAGAAAGATATAAGGCTTTGTATGAAAAAGGAATTATCGCTACCCAAGAATATGATCAAAAACAATTAGATTTTCTGCAGGCACAACGTTCATATAAAAATAACTCTTCCTCTATTTCTCAATTGAGAGATGCAATAAACAATTCTCGAAAAAACTTAAGAAGTACAGAAATAAAAAGAGTACAAGATGATACGAAGCTCATAAAAAATGTTATTCAATCATACAATCAACTAAAAAAGAGTTTAAAAAATTGGGAGTTAAGTTACGTTTTAAAATCTTCTATAGAAGGTAAAGTCTCTTTTTTAACTTTCTGGAATGAAAATCAAACCGTGAAACAAGGTGATCTAGTTTTTACGGTTGTTCCAACCAAAAGTAGTGAGTTTGTTGGGAAAATTTCGGCACCAGCTCGAAATTCAGGAAAAATTAAAAAAGGGCAAAATGTAAATGTCAAATTACTCAATTATTCTTTTGAAGAATTCGGTATGATTGAAGGTGTAGTTAAAAATATTTCCTTATTACCCGATGCTAAAGGTAATTATTTAATAGATGTAGAATTACCAAAAAATTTAATTACAACCTATAATAGGGAAATAGATTTCAAGCAAGAAATGGTGGGAAGCGCAGAAATAATAACTGAAGACCTTAGGTTAATAGAGCGTTTTTTCTATCAGTTAAGAAATATATTTAATAAATAAAATATCAATCGCGAAAGATAGACTGAATCCTAAACAGTCTTTAAACGTTTTGGGCTAATTTAATTTTTTTAATATGAAAAATTTGGCAAACTTTAAAGGAGTAAGAGTTCTTGAAAAGAGAGAACAAAAAAATGTTTATGGAGGAACATGGGGCACAGACACCATAGGAGATGGTACAGGAGGCCCTTCGTGTAATTCTTCATGTAGTAGTGATGTGGATTGCGGAACTATATGTGGGACTTGTGTTGTATATGGTTTCCCTAATGGTGATGCTAGTTGGGGAATATGTGAAGACGTTTAAGTTCTTTATGATAAAGTGAAATTAAAAGAGAACGAGATTCAACAAGTATAACTCTAATGATGAATGTAACTATGCTAAGACTTTATATTCAATCTCATTAATTAGTAAGTTCAATTTTTTAATTATCAAAAGAAAACCCCAAAATAAACAAGAGCTTATTTTGGGGCTTTCAAATCAAACAGAAAATATAAACGTTGCCTATTCGGCACTTGGTGGATAATTGGCCATTATTTCTGTGACGAATTCATTAATTCGCTCTTCTTTCTTTTCAATATTTTTAGCCGAACGCAAAGCACCGGTACCAACACCTTGCCATGCTAATTCTTTCTTTTTTGCATCTATAAGATCAATAAATAAAGTGCCCTCGGTTGATTTTGTAACCGTTTGGTAAGAATTAGGACCAAAACCTAAGCCCCATGGTCCATTCCATAAAGCCCATCTTCCATAATACCAAGGGTACCATCCATAATAGCGATTGTTATTATATACATCAATCTTTTGACGCGATTTGGTGAAGATATTTACTAATACATCAGGATTGCTAGATTTTGTTAAACCTTTAGCTTCTAATTCTTTCTCAATAGCTTTTAAGATTCTGCGCTTATCAAGATCTGAGATATCTACTTTATCTATTCCTTTTTTATAAAAAGCAAAGGTTTTGTAGTTGTTAAAGTTGGTTTCTTTATCGTAATCAGACGCAACTTTTACAGAAGTACATGAAGTGGCTATAAATAGCGCAAATAAGGGTAATAACTTTACAAATTTCATATGCCAAGCAATAAATTATTAATATTAATCTTTCAATAAATAATCCTTAAGGATAGTACTCAAATACTTTATCCAATAAGATGTTTTTATCAACGTTCGAAATCATAACATTTTAAACGTTTATCAGCTACAAATTACAATCAAGAATCATGCCGAGATTTATAGTTTTTGATTTGTCAGGTTTGCGCGTTTGTCTTCTTATCATACCCGTAGGGGCAATGCTTGCAGCCACTTTCGCAACAATAACCTCTTTTTAAATGATACTTTTCAGTAAACACCTTATAACCTTGCTCAGAATAGTAAAAATCATCTGGTTCTAATTTGGGCATTTTGTTATACATTCATTACAAAATTAAGGTGGTAAAATTACACAATTATACGTTAATAATACTGTTGATTTTTTAATGCTTGGCTATAACTAATGAAAGAACTGTTTCATTACATTTGTATTCAAATGGAGTATAAGTCTTTAAATATTTTTAGTGAATAGCAGTAATCAATCAGTAACGTTTCAAGGTTATTCTTTTACATTTAAACGTGAAGATATGCTACACTCCATTATATCTGGTAACAAGTTTAGAAAATTAAAATATAATCTATTAGAGGCAAAGAAACAGCAAAAAAATACATTGCTTTCTTTTGGAGGTGCATATTCTAATCATATTGCTGCCGTGGCTGGTGCCGGAAAGGAGTATAAGTTTAAAACTATCGGTATTATTCGCGGACAAGAGCTAAGAGATGAGATTGTTAATAATCCAACTTTGAAATTCGCGCAAAAATGCGGTATGCAATTTGAATTTATAAGTAGAGAAAAGTATCGCAAAAAGAAGGAAAGTTCCTTTGTTAAAGAATTACAGCTAAAATTTGGAGATTTTTATTTGCTTCCTGAAGGAGGAACAAATCAGCTTGCGATTAAAGGATGTGAAGAAATACTTACGACCAATGACCACAGTTTTGATTATATCTGTGTCCCGGTAGGAACCGGAGGAACAATAGCGGGGATTATTAATTCGGCAACAACGCAAAAAATTTTAGGTTTTTCTGCTTTAAAAGGTAATTTTATAATTGATGAAGTAAAAAAATTAACAACCAACCACAAGAATTGGCAACTTATTACTGAATATCATTTTGGTGGTTATGGTAAAATAAATGATGAACTTATTACGTTTATCAATGAGTTTAAGCAACAAACAGGGGTGCCTTTAGATCCTATTTATACAGGAAAAATGGTATTTGGAGTTGTAGATATGATTAGAAAAAGTAATATTAAAAAAGATAGTGATATATTAATAATTCATACTGGTGGTTTACAGGGAATTGAAGGTGTGAATAAAAAACTTAAAAGGCAAAATAGACCCTTATTGGCGTGATGAAAAACTTAATTTTAATACTCATACTTTTTTCTTTATTATTGAGCTGTGGCTCAAAAAAAACAATAATCAGTTCTAAAAAACAACCAAATAGGGTAGTTACCAGTACAACCAAGCCTAAAAAACAACCCGTTTTAGAAGATAAAGTTTTTGTAGAGAAAATAGAACGTGCAGATGATCTGGTTCACGACCTTAAAAGACGTAAACCCAAACTACATAAGAGTACATTAGCATATATTGAAGAATACAATGATATTGCAATAGCCGAAATGCATAAATATCAAATTCCGGCCAGTGTTACTTTGGCACAGGGAATTTTAGAATCTAATAGTGGTCGTAGTAGATTAACGGTTAAAGGAAATAATCATTTTGGGGTAAAATGCCATAAAAGTTGGAAAGGAAAGCGTATTTATCACGATGATGATGCAAGACAAGAATGCTTTAGAAAGTATAACAATCCACTTTCGTCGTTTAGAGATCACTCATTATTTTTATATGAACGTAAACGTTATGCAGCATTATTTGATCTAAAATTAACTAATTATAAAGGCTGGGCGAAAGGATTAAAAAAGGCGGGTTACGCCACTGATCCTAAATACCCTAAAAAATTAATAACACTAATTGAGCTTTATGAACTTTATAAGTTTGATGATTTCTATGATAAATATGCTGGGGGAGTTACTAAGGTAAAAAAGAAAGCTCCAGAAAAACCTGGAACCTTTATAGTAGTTAAAAAAGGAGATACTTTGTATTCTATTGCAAGAAATTATAATCTTACCGTTGATCGACTAAAATGGTTAAATGGTTTAAAGAGTAATGATCTTTCAATTGGTCAAAAGATATATATAGAATTATAGAAAAAAGCGGCTACTGCCGCTTTTTTTACCTTCTATCTTGAATTCTATCTCGTCGCAACCTTCTTTTTTTCATTTTGCGCTTGGCCATTCTTCTTTTAGCCTTATGAGCTCTATGCTTTCTGGTTTTTTTCCAAGTTTCAAACTGCTTTTCATTTAAGATCTGTTTCATTTCAGTTTGATGCGCTAACTGCTTATCTAATCTACTTTTCTTTAATTCAAATAGCTGATCACTAGATAATTGTTTTCGTTCAGATCTAAGAGTTTTCAACTCTTCTATTTTTTGCTTGCGCTCAACAGCTTTGCGTTTATTAATCTCATAAATTTGTTTCTGTTGTCTTTCAGAAAGATCAAGATCTAGGGTCATTTTTTTTGTCTGCAATTCTGCTATTTGCTCGGCGGTGAAGTTAGGACGTTTACGTCGCTGTTGATTTTCTTGCTCTTGTGCATATGCACCTAGTGTAAACAATGCCATAAGAGCAAAACTTATTAATTTTTTCATACTATACGTTTTAGTGATTTATAATTTCTTAACCACCACTTTGACTTCCTTAATTCAGTAAGGTTTAATGGCTAAAACTACTTTAACAATGTTTTAACTTAGTTTGCAGGTTTTTTAATCCAACTATTTGAGTTCTTTCGGTTGGAATAATCAATCATGTTGTTAGGATAATTTAACCAATCTATGTGCCGTATGATTTTACCCTTTTGATTAAAAATTAATATTGTGGTAAACTGCATCGCTTCAAATGTATTGTCTTTCCATTTTATAGGGGTGAAATAACCTTTAGTAACAACCTTATTGCCTTCAATAATTTGTTCTTCTATTACTAAAGCTGCTGATTCAGTTCTTGATAAATCTTGATTTCTCCAATCAAAAAAACTTTTAAATGAATCTATACCAATAATCTTATCGCCATTTATCATATCTTCTAAGACAATTGAATCATCATAAAAGCTTAAAAATTTATCATAATCTTTTTGATCAATATAAGTACTATAATACTCACTTACAATTTGACGTATATTTAATTGGCTATCCCGATTTTCTTTACAGGATAAAACCATAACCATTAGGGCGAAAAGTGAGGTTAAATATTTAGTCATTTATTGTCGATTATTGATAGTAGCAATAACATCAATATCTTTAAATTTTCGAGAAATTTCGAAATAGTCAATTGGTACCCTAGGTTTTTGTTCTTCTAAACTCCCATTAACAAAAGAACGCTGAAGAATATCTTCTACTAAAAAATCTAAGGCTTCCTCTTCAGGATGATATTCATTCTTTAGAGAGAGTTTGAACATATTGGCGGTGGTGTTATACCAAAAAGCTTTCCAGCCACTTCGATACTCTTTTACAAGGTCAAATGCAGTAAGACCTGTTTGCCTGTGAATTAACTTTATGAGTATTCTACCTTCAGTACGTGTCATTTTTTTAAGCTTATTGGTAAACTCACCTTCCATATATTTTTGCATCTTTTTCGTATGACGTTTTCGTTTACGTTTTGAACGAATTTTTGAGAGCTGGTCATTTAGTTTCACCAATCTTTCAGCTGCCAACTTTGCATACGGATAAGCCTTATGAACCTTTCTCCAATACCAATAATAATAACGTTTTTCTTTCGTAGAATCGAACTTAAGTTTACTTAAGACTACAACTTCATCTAATGAAATAATAGCTGAATCTCCTTTAATAATAATAAGATCATCGACAATAGTATCTTTCTTTACCTCTTGCGCCGTAAGACCAAGTGTAAAAATCACAAATACATATATTAAAATCTGCTTCATTTTTTCTTTAATATGTGTTTTCCAAATACCATTCCAAAAGTATAATATTTATTAGACCCTAGGTAAACATTAACGTTTATTTAGCTAATAAATTAGTACATTCGTGTACTAAATTTTTAACAATGGCTAAAAAGAGTATTCTTAATAAAAAATCATTAACTTTTTTAGAAAAATATTTAAATAATGCCTCACCAACCGGATATGAATGGGATGGGCAAAAATTATGGATGAATTACCTAAAACCCTATGTAGATGAATTTATTACTGATACCTATGGAACAGCAGTGGGAGTTATCAACCCTGAAGCTGAATATAAGGTAGTAATTGAAGGGCATGCCGATGAAATTTCATGGTATGTGAACTATATTTCAGATAATGGATTGATTTATGTGGTTAGAAATGGAGGATCGGATCATCAAATTGCTCCTAGTAAAATAGTAAATATCCATACAAAAAAGGGAATTGTTAAAGGCGTGTTTGGTTGGCCCGCCATTCACACTAGAAGTAGAGCAAAAGAAGTACCACCTAAACCTGATAATATTTTTATTGATGTAGGGTGTAAAAAGAAAGAAGAAGTAGAAAAATTGGGTGTTCATGTCGGCTGTGTGATAACATACCCTGATGAGTTCCATATTTTAAACAAAGATAATTTTGTGTGTAGAGCATTAGACAACAGAATGGGCGGTTTTATGATCGCAGAAGTTGCACGTTTGCTTCATGAAAATAAAAAGAAATTACCTTTTGGGCTCTATATAGTAAATGCCGTACAAGAGGAAATAGGCTTACGCGGTGCGCAAATGATAGCAGAACGTATTCAGCCGAATGCCGCAATAGTTACAGATGTAACTCATGATACAACCACACCAATGATTGATAAAAAGAAGCAAGGTCATTGTGAAACTGGTAAAGGCCCTGTAATAGCATACGCACCTGCCGTTCAACAAAAATTACGTGATTTAATTACCGAGACCGCAGAATCAAAAAAGATTCCGTTTCAACGAGCAGCATTATCGCGAGCTACAGGAACAGATACCGACGCTTTTGCGTATAGCGGAAGCGGTGTAGCTTCGGCATTAATATCTTTACCATTAAGATATATGCATACTACCGTAGAAATGGTGCATAAAGAAGATGTAGAGAACGTGATAAAGCTCATTTATGAATCGTTATTAAATATAAAAGAAGGAGAAACTTTTAGTTACTTCTAAAAATTAAAAGCCTCATTTTTTGAGGCTTCATTTTTTCTATGAAACTACTTTTACTTGCTGTAGCTCCTGCATTTATCATAATGTTTTATGTTTATATAAAAGATAAGCACGAAAAGGAACCTAAGAAATTATTACTTACCAATTTTTTACTTGGCGCTATTGTAAGTATAATTGTTACTACCATATTGTATTTTATATTTCAATCTATTTTCCCTCCATTTAAAGCAGAAAGCATTTTGCAGCAATTCATAAAAGCCTTTTTTATGGTTGGTTTAATTGAAGAATTTAGTAAATACATTATTGTACGTTATTATGCACAACCTAAGGAAGCGTTCAATGAGCCTTTTGATGGAATTGTATATGCAGTAATGGTTTCAATGGGATTCGCAGTTACTGAGAATATATTCTATGTTATTGAAGGTGGAATAGAAACTGCTGTTTTAAGGGCTTTTACTGCTGTACCTGCACACGCTACTTTTGGAGTGCTTATGGGATATTTCATGGGCAAAGCAAAATTTTCTAATAATAGAATTACCTTAAATCTAACAGGTTTACTCCTTGCTATTATTTTTCACGGAGCGTATGATTTCTTTTTGTTTATACCCTTTGTTCCAGGTATATGGACAGGAGCATTTGTTTCATTAATAATTGGAATCTTCTTATCAAGAAGAGCAATAAAACTACATCAAGACAATTCTCAATTTAATTCTTAAGTAGCATATTTTCCTTTATAAATTCGCTTGGAGTTTGGTTGGTGAATTTTTTAAATGCCCTATAAAAACTAGTTTTATTACTAAAACCACATTCCAAACCAATGGCTTGGATTGATAGTTTTTTTAAAGCTCCATTTAACAGCATTTTTTTAGCTTCTGTAATGCGAAGCTCATTAATAAAATCGTAAAAATTAGTACCCATGTCTTCATTTAAAACCTGCGAGATATGATGTGAAGGTGTATTTATTGATGCAGCTAGATCATTTATTTTTAATTTAGGACTTAAAAATAATTTATCCTTTATAACACTAGACTCTAAATTCTTTCGTATAATTTTTACTTGATTTTTTGCTAATGGTGATGTTTTATATTTTCCCAAAGTTAATGGTAATAAAACCTTAATATCTACAATCCAATAACCCAGTAATAAAATGGTAATCGCCAGTAAACTGGCTAATACAATTTCTGATATAATGGCTGAAGTACCTTGTATAATAAAGCCGGTTTGCAATACCATATAAATGATCGATAATGCCATAAGTACTTTGGTAATTCTTTTTAATAAAATACTATTTTGCCTGTTGTTCTTATATAAATATTTGAGTGAAATAATGGTATAAAAGAATAGCAATAACATATACAGATTAGCATTGAGCCAATTTAGAAATGAAAAACTTGCTCCCGGCACATGCGAATAATAATATTCGACTAGTCCTTTTTTAAAAGACAATGGTTTTAAATAAAAATACACCTGATACCCAATCATAATTATAAAAGGCATTAGATGAAAAGAGTCTGTTTTTTTTAATCTAAAACGAGAGTTGTTAAAACTTTTAATAAAGAAATAATACGCAGGTCCAATTAAGAATAATGTAGGAAAGCTTACACCTAATAAATGAGGATACTTTCTTATAAACTGTGTTGTGAATAATAAAAAAGTATCTAAATGCAATATTAGAAAGAATAAAACAGCTGCTAAATAGAATCTTGAGACTTTTAATGAATAGCTTTTTAGTAATATTAATATTATAAATGCACCTATTAAGATGGTGCCTCCTAATAAAAAAGTAAGTATAAACGACGAAGTTCCTAAGCTATCCATTTTTATATCTTGCGAAGATAGTAAGCCTTTATTAAATGAAATTCCATTTACCTCTAACGACTTAATAAAATAAGTTTCATTTAATAGAGCGTGCCTTATTATGCTAAAAAAGCCTTCCTTTAATAGTTAATTTCGAGTCAAAATCTTAAAAATGGCACGAAAAATTTTTAAATGGATATCATTGCTTTTAATCGCAATAATAGTTCTTACACTTTTATATGCCTTTATCCAATATCCTAAAGCTAAAGGAACACAGCACTTTATGGTCGATCGAATTATCTATGCTCCAAAACATAAAGTTTGGGATATAATATCTGATGTTGGAAATTATCATAAAGTTACTTCAGAAGGAATTCATAATGTTCAAATTATTTCGGGAGAAGGCCTAGGTTTAAAACGAATTTGCTCAGATCCTAATGGGAATAGCTGGGAGGAAACTTGTACAATTTGGGAGCCAGGAAAACAATTTGAATTTGAGGTAAATACCCAAAAAGAGGATTACCCTTTACCATTCAAATCACTTTCTGGTATTTGGAGGATAGATTCGATAACTCAAAATAAGACAAAATTAACGCTTGACTTCAGTTATGAATTTAAAAATGCTTTTGTTGCTGGTTTATTCTTAAGTAAAGCGCAAGAACAGGCAAAAAATGATACCAACCATTTATTAGATAATTGGCAACGAATGGCGGAAGATGTATTATTTAATTTAAACTTAGAAAAATGATAAGAATATTAATAATTAGCATGATTTTTATTACAAATCAATTGGTTGCACAAGAAGTACCTCGATGGTTCCAAGAAAATATGGAGCAATCAATAGGAGTATGGGTAACCAGCAATAAAAATTATCAAACCGAAAACGAATCTTTCGAATCGTATGGGATGGATTGGAATTGGGGCATCGGTAATAAATCAATCGTAGGAGAGTTATATGGGCTTTCTAAAGGCAAAAAGGTAGGGCCTTTTTGGCAATTCAGGCAATATTGGGATTTTAATAAAAATAAAGGAATGTTTGTTCAATATGCACCAAATGGAACTATAGGTCAAGGTTCTTTAAAGGTTTTAGATGATGAAACAATAGAACTCGTTCAAATTTTTACTGCGCCAAATGGAAAACAATCTAAGCATGGACATCGATCAATTTTAACCGGAGATACATCTATTTCTACCTCTTACTCCATTAATAAATCGGGAGAATGGAAAAAGAATAGATCCTATACTTGGCATAAACATAAAGCTGCAAATGACCTTGGTGAATTTTCAATTTCATTGACTGTTAAAGATATTAAGCTTTCTAAAGAGTTTTATGAAAGATTAGGATTTACTAGGGTAGCTGGAAATATTGACCAAAACTGGCTTATTTTAAAGAATGGAACTACCAAGATTGGCCTATTTGAAGGTATGTTTCCTAAAAATACATTAACGTTTAATCCTGTTAATGCAAGAAAAATTTATATGCATAGCATTAATGGGAAAATAGAAACATTAATGGCAACGGGTATGGACAAAGAATCCGGTAAAGCATCATTTATGATTACCGATCCAGATGGTAATCCCATTTTAATTGATCAGCATCAATGATCAACTGAGCCTGCGAAGCACTTTTTCAATACGCTTTCGCTTGCTCTCTTTTTCTACATCTTTTAAGCGTAGCTGAAGTGCATTGATAAATAGTTCTGCATGCTTTTCATCAATAACCGGTAATATTCTTTCAGCATACATCGGTAATTGGTTTGTTGGGCTTATTAATAGTCGCTCTTCAAGTAATTTTAGCATTTCATTTTTATACTTTCTAGATTTAGCTAGGTTGATCAAGATGTTAATCATTTGATCACGAGTAATCACTGAGCCTTTATCCGCAGCCTTAAGCACTGAAGGTAAATTATCAAAAATAATGGTCGGTTTCACCTTGCTTATAGAATTTAAGGCTGTCATGGCTCCCCACTGTAATCGATTATTTTTATGCTTTAATAATTGTAAAAAGCTAGTGAGGTGAGAAGATATAAGTTCTGGTTGTAGTTCTCCTACTTCATATAATACTTTTATGCAATCTTTTTGAACCAATTTGTCTTTACTTGATAAATTTTCAACCAGTAATTTAATGGCCTGTTTGTCTGCTTTTTCAACAATAAGTTTTGCCAATTCTATATTGGGTTGCTCATCTTTTCTATTGAGAGCAGAGGCTATATTATTAAGAACGTTCAACTTTTGCATTATTTAAATCACCTTATAATTAATCAATCTTTCCATCTAACCAATGAATAATATTTAAAAGTAGCTGATAGTTTTCTTTTGCAATATCTAAGCTCATTCCAAAACGTCTTCTGTTTGGTCCTGCCAATTGAGCAGTGAACATAGCGGCTTCTCCCCACATAACAATTCTACCTTTTCCGAATTTCTTGTAAGCACCTTGTGACCATCCTTTAACAGGAGTTCTTGGTAGGTCTGTAAAAACCCATGCCGTGTCTGGCAAGATGTTCACATAATTTTCATCAAAGGTTAAAACAGAAGTAGCGTCTTTTGGAATTTTAAACCCTTGCCCGGTAAAAGAAACGATAGAACTTATTTTTTCAGAAGGAGTCTTACCCTTTGTAATGATAGACTCACCAAGTGTATTATCTTCTGTTTTAAAGAATGCAGTCCCTCTATTGCTTGAAGAATTAAAAACAAATCCGTTTGTAAATTCAAAACCAAAAACCGCAGCTAATTCTTCTGCTGCACCAGCCATAGGCATATGATCTGCAATTAAAAATAAGCTACCACCATTATTTACCCACTCTTTAATTGTTTTAATTTCTTCTTTAGTAAATGCTGAGGGTGTTGGAACATACCAGTTTCTAATATTTATCTCATTAAGAGCATTGGAAATAACCAGTATTTTCCCTTCTGATAACTTTTCTTTAGTAAAGATTCCTTCGTATCCTTTTATAACATAACCATCTCTACGGAGTAAATTGGCAAAGGCCCAATAATTGCCATCTTTAGTGTGAAAATTATGATGCCCTTCATCAATAAAAACAATAGAACCTTTATCTTTTTGATACATTGGGTTTTCAATAATAGGTACATAGGTTGTATCTGGAATCTGTTGTGTATAGCCACTTAGAGCAACTATCGTAAATAGAAAGAAGAAAATGGTTCTCATGTGATTGGTTTTAATTAGGGAATAAACTCTTATCTAATCCAGGAATTAGCGCTAACGCATTTTTATAATATACCTTTTTTAAGACGTTATCGGATAAATTAATGCCGTACATTGCCCAAAAAGCATGATATTTTTTATGATAAGGAAAGTATTCATCTGCGGTTTCTAACACTCTAAAATAAGTTGGAAATTCTTCAGGCTTCCAGCTGTCTTTACCAAATAAGATTCTATCTTGATATTTTTCAAAAAAAGTTTTTGCAAACCTTGGTTGACGTCCTAATTCGGCAATAATGGCCCCAATTCCAACATACATATTTGGTATTTCATCTAATAGTCGGCCTAACTTCCCAAGGTCATTGGCAAACCATCCCATATGCGCATTGATGAATTTTGTATTAGGGTGTTTTTTGAACATGTTATGTTGCTCTTCAATTAATTGTTCCCAGGGAGCTGGGTCATTGGCCCCTCTTTTTCGTCGAGGTCGCGTTTTAAGCTCTAACCAGCGCTCATTATCTGCATTAAAATCTTCCCAAAAAGACTTCGGGTCTGCAGTATGAATTAACACAGGAATACCTAACTCGCCACATTTTGCCCAAATTGGATCTAACCTTGGGTCATCTACGGCAATGCGTTTACCATTCGTGTCTTTATTTCGCATACCCAGACTTTTATACACTTTTAATCCTCTGGCGCCACTTTTAACATCTTCCTCTAATTGAGCAACCGCTTTTTTGGTCCAATCTGGTTTTCCAACGCCGTTAAAATTCACGTTTGCAAAAACGACAAACCTATTTGGATAATGGTCAGCAATATTCTTTACAGACTTTTTTAAATTATCACCTGAACGCCCACTAAGGTTTACCATTATAGCCATATTTAAAGTATCCATAGCGGTAATGACAGGTGTTAAGTTTTGCTCAGGCATTCTGTATTGATGCCCATGCACATCGATAAAAGGAAATTTTGCTTTTTTAACAATCCCACCGGGAACTACTAAGGTAGATTTCGGATTGTATTCTTCAAAAGTAAGGTCTTGAGCTGTTAGAAAGTTTAATGATAAAAAGATAATTACGAGTAAGCTTAAATTTTTGAGTTTCATTATAGAAATTTAATAAGCTATAAAGATATTAATCGCTAAAGAAGTAATGAAGATTTTAGCAAATGTTTAACAATAAAAAGATACATTACGGGAGTTAAGATTTGACTACATTTGCTCAATGCAATCTAACCAACCGAAACTAGAATTAGAATTCGTTACCCTAATGGCCTCATTAATGTCTATAGTGGCATTATCTATAGATGCATTGTTACCGGCATTACCAGAAATTGGATCTTATTTAAGTGTTGTAAATGCAAATAACAACCAGTTAATGATTACCATGATTTTTCTTGGCTTAGGTGTAGGGCAATTAATTTTTGGTCCATTATCTGATAGTTTTGGTAGAAAACCCATTGTCTATGCAGGTTTTGTGTTGTTCATTATTGCTAGCATAATATGTGTTACTACCAAAAACTTTGAGGTGATGATTTTTGGTAGGGTTTTACAAGGTGTTGGTTTATCTTCTCCGCGAACAATGGCAATTGCTATAATTAGAGATAAATATGCAGGTGATTATATGGCCAAAATTATTTCAATAGTTGTAATGGTGTTCATTCTAGTTCCGGTAATAGCACCGGCACTGGGACAATTTATTTTGAATTATTACAACTGGAAAGTCATTTTCTATATAAACTTAGCTTTTGGCTTATTGGTGGTGTTGTGGTTTTGGTTACGACAACCAGAGACTTTGAAACTTGAAAATAAAATACCTTTTTCTTGGTCGTTATTTGTAGACGGTACGAAAGAGTTTATAAAGTATAAAGAAGCGATTGCTTTTACTTTGGTTTCTGGTTTCATCACGGGGTCATTCATGGTGTACCTAAGTACTTCACAACAGATTTTCGAGCAGCAGTATAACATGGCAGACCTGTTTCCATATATTTTCGCGAGTTTAGCTATATCGGTTGGGCTTTCTACATTTTTAAACAGTCGACTCGTAGTGCGATATGGTATGTGGAGAATAGCCTATACAGCATGTGTGGCCTATGTTATTATTTCACTAGCTTATATAATACTATTTTGGTCAGGAAAAAACCCAAGTATAGAGATCTTACTAGGGTTTTTTGCTATTCAATTTTTTGCCATTGGATTTTTATTTGGTAATCTACGCGCATTAGCAATGAACCCGTTAGGGCATATAGCCGGAATTGGAGCAGCGATAAACGGATTTGTATCAACAGTTATGGCGGTTCCAATAGCCAATTATATAGGTGGTTTTGTAAATGATTCTGTATTACCCTTATTTATCGGGTTCTCTTTATTTGGTGTGCTATCGTTATTTTTATTCTTTTATGTTCAACGAAGAAGAGCAAAGGCTATTAAAGTTTAATAAAAATTATAATGCCTTATCCATTATATCTTGTACAACTTCTGGGTTTAGTAAAGTAGAAGTATCTCCTAGATTACTTGTGTCTTTTGATGCAATTTTTCTAAGAATACGACGCATTATCTTACCGCTACGTGTTTTTGGTAATCCATTAGTAAATTGAATTTTATCTAACTTGGCGATTGGTCCAATATGCTCAGTGATAATCTGGTTAATCTCTTTTCGTAAATTGTCCTGATCTCTACTTTCACCAGTTTCTTTTAAAATGACATAACCATATAATGCATTTCCTTTAATATCATGAGGAAACCCTACTATAGCAGATTCAGCCACTGCCGGATGTTCGTTTACAGCATCTTCTATTGGTGCTGTTCCTAAATTATGGCCAGAAACAATAATAACATCATCTACACGTCCAGTAATTCTATAGTAACCTACTTCATCACGTAAGGCACCATCTCCTGTAAAATATTTATTCGCAAAGGCAGAAAAATAAGTGTCTTTATAACGCTGATGATTTCCCCAAATAGTTCGAGCCATTGATGGCCATGGAAATTTTATGCATAAACGACCATCAACTTGGTTACCATGGATTTCTTTGCCATTTTCATCCATTAAAGCAGGTTGAATTCCTGGCATTGGTAATGTTGCATATGTGGGTTTTGTAGGAGTACTATATGGAATAGGAGAAACCATAATTCCACCTGTTTCAGTTTGCCACCAGGTATCAACGATCGGTGATTTTTTCTTACCAATATTATCGTTATACCAATGCCATGCTTCTTCATTAATTGGTTCACCAACTGTACCCAAAACTTTTAATGATGACAAATCATATTTTTCAACAAAACTTAAATTTTCTTTTGCTAATGCTCTTATAGCTGTAGGAGCAGTATAGAATTGATTAACCTTATGTTTTTCTACAATTTCCCAGAAACGTCCCCAATCCGGATAAGTAGGAACGCCTTCATACATTACTGTTGTGGCTCCATTTGCTAATGGCCCGTAAACAATATAACTATGTCCGGTAATCCACCCAATATCTGCCGTACACCAGTAGATATCATTTTCTCGATATTGAAATACATTTTTAAATGTATAAGCGGTATAAACCATATAGCCACCAGTGGTGTGCATCATACCTTTAGGCATACCGGTAGAACCCGATGTGTATAGAATGAATAATGGATCTTCAGCATCCATAATTTCAGGAGCACATTCAGAAGAGGCGTTATCTAATAATGGCTGTAACCATTGATCTCTCCCTTCCTTCATCGTTATATCACTATTTATTCGTTTGGTTACCAGAACAGATTTTACACCGGGGCAACTTTCTAACGCATCATCAACAATTCCTTTAAGATCAATTGTTTTTGTTCCTCTATAAGATCCGTCAGAGGTTAAAACCATTTTTGCGTCACAATCATTTATACGAGTTGCTAGAGCAGTGGAGGAGAATCCGGCGAAAACAACAGAATGAATTGCACCGATTCGTGCACATGCCAAAACAGAAATTGCGAGCTCAGGAATCATGGGTAAATAAATACATACACGATCTCCTTTCTGAATACCTTGTTCTTTTAAAACATTGGCAAACTTATTAACTCTTGTATGTAATTGTTTATAGGTAATATGTTCAGTAGTTTCATTCGGATCATTAGGCTCAAATAATATGGCTGTTTTATCTCCGCGAGTAACCAAATGTCGATCAATGCAGTTTTCGGTAATATTTAATTGAGCACCTTCAAACCATTTAACTTCGGGCTTTGTAAAGTCCCAACTTAATACACTATTCCATTTCTTACGCCATAAAAAATGTTCTTCGGCGATTTCTTCCCAAAAGACCTCAGGATTACGCACAGATTTTCTATAAACTTGATAGTATTCTTCTAAATGTTTGATGTGGTAGTTGCTCATGGTTGTTTTAATTCAATTTACCGCCTAAAAGTAGGGTTTCTGAATTCATTTTACAAGAAATGAAGTCAAATGAAGTGTCAATAACCATTAACAACTTAAAATAGACGTTAAAAAACAATTAATGCGTCATGGCGTCGCCAGCGCCTGAAGGTATTCTAATATCGTCTACAATTCTTTGCACACTTTCTGGTGGGGGTGGAGTAAATGACGAAATAAGTATAGAAACGATTAAGTTAATAATCATAGCTACAGTACCAAAACCTTCTGGAGAAATACCCAGCCACCAATCTTCTTTAGCACCACCACCAAACCAATCGAATTTAAACTTAAGCATGTAAAACAACATGAGTAAAATACCAACTACCATTCCAGCAATGGCTCCTTCTTTATTCATACGCTTGTAAAATATTCCTAAAATGATTGCAGGGAAGAAAGATGCAGCAGCTAAACCAAAGGCGAGTGCAACGGTGGCTGCTACGAAATCTGGAGGGTTTATACCAAAATATCCAGCAATTATAACTGCGACCACCGCTGATAATCTTGCGGCTACGAGCTCGCCCTTTTCAGTAATATTAGGCTTAATTATTTTTTTTATTAAATCATGTGATATAGATGATGAAATAACCAATAATAATCCTGCTGCCGTAGATAGTGCTGCAGCTAAACCTCCAGCTGCAACAAGTGCTATTACCCAATTTGGTAAACGTGCAATTTCAGGGTTTGCAAGTACCATTATATCTCTATCAACAGTTAATTCATTTTTAGTGGCATCGGCTACGTATTGAACTTTACCGTCCTTATTTTTATCGTCAAAGGTAATGAGACCTGTTGTTTCCCAATTATTAAACCAATCGGGTAACTCTTCTCTGTTTTTATCATTTACCGTTTCTATCATGTTCGTTCTAGCAAATACAGCTATGGCCGGAGCTGTGGTGTATAGAATTGCAATAAATAATAGTGCCCAACCAGCAGATTTACGAGCGTCACTTACTTTCTTAACTGTAAAAAAACGAACTATTACGTGTGGCAATCCAGCAGTACCTATCATTAATGCGGCTGTGATAAAAAAGACATCGATTTTTGATTTACTACCAGAGGTATACTCATGAAAACCAAGCTCTCTATGAAGCCCATCCAATTTATCTAAAAGATAAACACCATCATTTCCTGCACTTCCAAATCCTATTTGCGGTACCGGATTTCCGGTCATTTGAATAGAGATAAAAATGGCTGGTACCATAAAGGCAAAGATTAGAACGCAATATTGTGCAACTTGGGTATAAGTGATTCCTTTCATTCCGCCAAGTACAGCATAAAACAATACAATAAACATCCCAATAATCACTCCAGTATTGATAGGTACTTCTAAAAATCGAGAAAAGACCAACCCAACACCTCGCATTTGCCCGGCAACGTAAGTAAAAGAAACAAGCAATGCACAAAGAACGGCTACTACTCGAGCAATGTCAGAATAATAGCGGTCACCAATAAAATCAGGTACCGTGAATTTACCAAATTTTCGAAGATAAGGAGCTAAAAGTAAAGCAAGCAATACATATCCACCAGTCCAGCCCATTAAATATACCGAACCATCATATCCACTAAATGAAATAATCCCAGCCATAGATATAAACGAAGCTGCAGACATCCAGTCTGCTGCTGTAGCTAACCCATTTGCAACAGGGTGAACGCCCTTACCAGCTACATAGAATTCTCCGGTAGAACTTGCTCGAGACCAGATAGCAATACCTATATATAAGGCAAAAGTAATCCCAACAATAATCCATGTCCATAATTGTATACTCATAACTTATTCTTCTAAATTATACTTTTTATCGAGTTTGTTCATGAGTTTTATGTACACGAAAATGAGTATTACAAAAACATAGATTGAACCTTGCTGGGCAAACCAAAAACCAAGTTTAAATCCCCCAAACCTAATTGTATTAAGTTCTTCTACTAATAAAATCCCAAAGACATAAGAAACCAAAAACCAAATTGATAAAAGTATGAAGAGGTACTTTATGTTTTCTTTCCAATATTTTTTTTGAGATTCTGTACTCATTGTCATAGAGATTGGTTGCCACAAGATAAAATTAATTTTTCTATTTTAGAGCTCAAACCAAAATATGCATGATTGAATTTTCTGAGCTTCTTAATGTATTAGTATTGAATTGGGAAGTTGTTGTATTATTTTTTCTTGTTGCTGTGTTATATTCTTCTGTTGGTTTTGGAGGAGGCTCTAGTTATTTAGCAATTTTAGCCTTAACCGGATTAACTTATATACAATTTAGAGCAATCGCATTGCTTTGCAATATTGTTGTAGTCTCTGGAGGCACTTATATTTTTGCCAAGAACGGACATTATAATTGGAAAAAGGTGTTGCCTTTGGTGCTATTAAGCGTTCCATTGGCCTTTATAGGAGGTTATTCAAAAATTAGCCAAACCTCTTTCTTTATCCTTTTAGGAGTTATATTAATTCTAGCTGCAATTTTAATGTGGATTTCTAAATATATTGTTAGTAAAGCTAAAGAAAGTACAACAGTTAAATCTAAGGTTATCGATGGAACTATTGGTGGCGGAATCGGATTTCTTGCCGGAATGGTTGGTATAGGAGGCGGTATTTTCTTAGCCCCTTTTTTGCATTTAACAAATTGGGATACTCCAAAACGCATCGCTGCAACGGCAAGCTTTTTTATATTGGTGAATTCAATAGCCGGCTTATTAGGACAGATACAAAATCCTGATTTTTACTTTGAGCCAAATATTGCTTTTTTGTTAATGGTGGTTGTGTTTTTTGGCGGCCAAATAGGATCACGACTGAGTGCAACAAGAATTTCTCCTTATATCTTAAAAAGAACAACCGCGCTGTTAATTGCTTTTGTAGGAATTCGACTTCTATTAAAGTATTTGTAATTTTTTTGATCTTTTATATACCAATTGGTATATTTTTATATATTTGTAATATGATATTGACAAAAGCTGAAAAAACAAGCCAGTTTATAATAGAAAAGACCGCACCTATCTTTAATAGAAATGGATATACAGGTACGAGTTTATCTGATATAACTGAGGCTACTGGTTTGACTAAGGGGGCTATTTACGGCAACTTTAAGAACAAGGAAGAACTTGCAGTAGAGGCGTTTAATTTCACTGTGAAATATCAAATGGACGAAATAAGAGCGATTATTCAAACTATTGAGTCTCCATTAGCAAAGCTATTCGCAATTACTAACTTCCATAGAAGCTACTATTCGAAATTATTAGAATATGGAGGTTGTCCTATTGTTAATATTGGTGTTGACGCTAATCATACAAATCCGGCATTGTTTCATCGAGTGAAATATGTTATCGACAAAATGCAGGGGAGCCTTACTTCGATTATTGAAGATGGTATTTTTAAGAATGAAATTAGAGATGATATTAATGCGATGAAATATGGTGTTCGTATTTACTCACTGATTCAAGGTGCTGTATTTACGTCTATGGTATCTAAAGACGAGGAATGTTTGATCGATATGATGAATCATGTTGATAAAATGATACAAACAGAGTTGAAGAAATAATATTTTTTTGGTTAAAAATATACCAATTGGTATAAAATATGAACTATGAACTTACAATTGCAATTATTGCGCTCTTATTTTAAAGTTTCTTCTTCGGTTATGCCGAAGTTAAGTGCTTTACAAGCTTTTAAACTTTTTCAGCGAGTAAGAAAAAAGACGGTTAGAAAAAGAGAAGAAGAGTTTTATAATCAGGCAAAGCATTTTAAAATCCCTTCGAGTAAAGAAGATATTCATTGTTATCAGCTTGGAGCGTCTGATGGTAAATTGATTTTTTTGGTTCACGGATGGGAATCTAACGCCGGCAGCATGTCTCGATTTGCTTTTGACCTTGTGGCTAAAGGATATCGCGTAATAAGCTTCGACCTGCCTGGGCATGCCAGAACTAAATCTAAATACACCAATTTATATGAGTGTAAAGAAGCATTTAAAAATGTTCTGGAATTTATTAACCCAATCGAACCGTTCACAGTGGTATCGCATTCATTTGGATCGGCAGTATCTACATATACGTTGTCGCAACTGGATTATGAAGTTGATAAATTTATTTTTTTAACATCACCAAATTCATTGTTTGAAGTTTTTAATGATTTTAAAAAAATTATTGGCCTTACAGATAAATCATTTGCATATGTGCTTAGAAAAGCCAAATTATTATTGAATGAAGATATTCAAGAAGTAAACGTAGATGAAAAACTCCAAAAGATATCGTATTCAAAATTATTGCTGGTGCATGATAAATTTGATAAGATTATCTCTATAAAAAATTCGGAGAAAATACAGCAAAAGAATACTGAAAAAGCAGAGTTAAAAGTTTATAATAAAATAGGACATTATAGGATGCTATGGAATGATACCGTGTTAAATGATACGTTAACATTTATAACTACCTAAACAAAAAAAGCCATTGTTGCATAAATTTCGAGCAGAAGTTTATTCATTAATTAAGAGTTAACAACATGAAAATTAACAATGGCTTTTTATTTTAATTTTCCTTTATACAAACCTTTAATGATTCCATCAGCCAAGCCAATTTTAGGTACATATATTTTTCTGGCACCACTCCATTTCATAGCCGATAGGTAAATTTTAGTAGCCGGTATAATTACATCAGCTCTATCTGGATTTAAACTCAATTCAGAAATACGGTCTTTATAGCTCATATTTTTTAAGAACTGGTATTGTGCATTTAAAAATATATAAGACAATGGCTTGCCAGGCATTCTGCCAGACATTTTAAAGAGCTTATTGATATTTCCACCAGAACCAATCAAAGCTAGCCTTTTTAAACCACTAGCATTCCCTTTGATCCATTTTTCAACTTCTTTAAAAATAACTTTGTTTTCAGCCTTAGTGTTGTTAATCAAACGAACTGTTCCCATTTTAAAAGACTTAGAATTAATAATCTTTCCTTTTGAAAAAATGGTAAACTCTGTACTTCCACCACCAACATCTACATAGAGGTAAGAGTCATCTGAACTAATCAATTCATCAAGGTCTGTTGATGAAATAATAGCAGCTTCTTTTTTACCATCTATGATCTCGATTTTTATAGCTGTCTTTTTAAAAATCTCATCAACAACATTTTTACCATTACTAGCCTCTCGCATCGCAGAGGTAGCACAGGCCTTGAATTTTTCAACGCCATGTACTTTCATTAATAATTTAAAAGCATTCATGGCATTGATCATACGTGTTGTGTTTTCTTCGCTAATAGTACCTTTTACAAAGGCATCAGCCCCTAAGCGTATGGGCACACGAACTAATGATGATTTTTTAAATTGAGGCTCTTTGTTTTTTTGGATTATAATGTTTGCTACTAATAGGCGAATCGCATTGGAGCCAATATCTATCGCGGCATATTTTTTTATTTCTAGCATCTAAGACATTTTTGGTGGTTTGTGATGCTTTGGGAATTCAATAATGAAAGTTTCACCTTTTTTAAAGTTTTTCCAATGTTTGATATCAAATTTAATACCTATAACACCACAAGTAGGAACATGCCCTATATATTTATCACCAAATTTATTTACAAAAGTACTAATGCCATGATCATGACTAAAAATAATGGCCGAATTGAATCCATCATCCAAAGCTTTAACCGCTTTAATAAGATAGCCATCACTAAAACTATATAAGGCCTTGCTTATTTTTAAATTGGCTAATGGGTAATTAAAAGTATAACTAAAGATCATTGCTGTGTGCAATGCTCTGTTTGCGCAACTAGACATAAAAACATCGGGTGTTTCTATCTTTTTTTCAAGCACATTAGATACTAAATAGGCATCATTGATACCTCTCTTTTTTAGAGGACGATCAATATCGCTTACGCCTTGATATTCCCATGAAGACTTAGCATGACGGACAATATAAAGTGTTTTCATTTTTTGTTAGCGAAGTAGTTTGTTAGGTTCTACAGTTCAAATATAATTGTTTCTTGTTTATGGTGCTAATCGTTCTTTTTTCCAATCAAAATTTTCTTGTAAAGAATAACGGATCCGATCATGCATTCTATTGGCGCGCCCTTGCCAAAATTCTATTGATGCAGGCTTTATTAGATAACCACCCCAGTGTTTCGGACGAGGAATTTCTTGTTCTCTAAACATTTCTTCACATTTCTTTAATGCATTATCTAGTTCTTCTCTAGATGTTACTATATCACTTTGGTTTGAAGCCCAAGCACCTAATTTACTTCCATCCGGGCGAGATTCAAAGTACCCATCGGATAAGTTTTCGGCTAATAATTCAGCGTTTCCTTTAATAATGATTTGACGCTCTAATGCTGGCCAAAAAAAAGACAAACACACCTTTTCATTTTTAGCAATTGCTTTTCCTTTTTCAGAATTGTAATTTGTATAAAAAATAAACCCTTCGTACGTAAACTTTTTTAATAAAACCATTCTATTTTTTGGATATCCATCTAATCCAATGGTAGCCACATTCATAGCGTTAGCTTCATGAACGTTTTCAGATTCATCTGCTACTAAAAACCAATTTCTGAATAGTTCAATAGGATTCTCGGGAGTGTTTTGCTCTAGCAAAGCATCCTTTTCATATGACTGTCTGTAATTGCTAAGGTCTTTTTCCATTATTGTAAAGCTACAGTTTCATCTGATGATTTTCGGGCTAATAATAGTCCTACAAAGGTAATTAATCCATTAACCCCTAAAAGTTCAAATCCAAAAACATATCCTCCGAACCATTGTTGAGAATATTTATTTAAAATATAACTCAAAGCAACGGAAAGAATAGCGATAATCCAGGCATACTGATCCTTAATTTGATATTTAGTAAAAATACCAAAGGCAAAAAGCCCTAATAAGGGGCCGTAGGTATATGATGCCACTTGTAATAAACTACTTATCACATTATCTTCAAGTACATATTTGAATATAATGATAACCACAACGAGTAAAATACTCATACCAATATGTACTTTTTTTCTTATCGCTTTTTGTTGTATTTGCTTCTTTTTTTCAAAATCTAAAAAGTCGATACAAAAAGAGGTGGTTAAAGAGGTTAATGCACTATCTGCACTGCTGTAAGCAGCAGCGATTAGTCCAAGAATAAACACAATTCCTATTCCTAAGCCTAAACCACCATTTAATGCTACTTCAGGAAATAAGAGATCTGTTTTAACACTACCATCTACAATAGGTATATTAATTCCGAACTTATTAGAATAAATAAATAATAACGCACCTAATAACATAAATACAAAAGTTACCAGACCTAATACGATGCTAAACGAGATCATATTCTTTTGGGCATCTTTAAGGTTTTTACAAGTTAGGTTTTTTTGCATCATATCTTGATCTAGACCGGTCATACATATGGTAACAAACATTCCGCCAATAAACGATTTTATGAAGTGATTTTTAGCAAGTATGTCATCAAAAAAGAAAGTTTTACTATAACTTTTTAATTCATCTGAAGCTAAGAATTCACCAAAAGACCAATCTAATTTTGAATTGATAAAATAAATTGCGGCAACGCAAGCTAAGATCATGAATAATGTTTGCAGTGTATCCGTCCAAACAATCGTTTTAATACCAGCTCTGTATGTATATACCCAAATTAAAAGAATAGATAATATCACGGTGATTTCAAAAGGTACCCCCCAGCTATCAAAAATCAAATATTGAAGTACAGAAGCAACCAAAAATAATCTAAAGGAAGCCCCTAGCACTCTTGAAATGAAGAAAAATGTGGCTCCGGTTTTATAACTTACAATACCAAAGCGTTGTTCTAAATATTGGTAGATAGAAGTTACATTTAGTCGATAGTACACTGGCATTAATACGAAAGCTACAATAAAATAACCAACCACATATCCCATTACTATTTGCATATAGTTGAATTGTGTATCGCCAACCCAACCTGGAACAGAGATAAACGTAACTCCAGAAAGCGAAGCTCCTACCATACCAAAAGCAACAATGTACCAGGGCGATTTACGCTCTGCTTTAAAAAACACTTCGTTACTATCGTCTTTACTCGTAAAATAGGAGATTAAAATTAAAACTGCGAAATAACCTGCAATGAGCAATAATATGTGAACTGGTTGCATTATTTTGTAGATGTTAGTTGTGCTAAGATAGCTTATTTCGTCTATTGGTAAAAGAAGAAAGAATAAATACTATTTTGCTATCTTTTATCTCATGTCTTTGATCTTTTTTCTTCTTTAAATTGTACATTTGCGGTTATGGATTTTTCTTCAAAATTGCTCGAAAATGCGGTAAACGAAGTGTCACAATTACCAGGTATTGGTAAACGTACGGCACTACGCTTGGTACTTCATTTATTGAAACAGCCAAAGGAGCAAACCAGCTATTTGACCAAAGCTCTAGAGCAATTTAGAAATGATGTTAAGCATTGTAAAAGGTGTCATAATATTTCTGATGTGGATGTATGTGAAATCTGTTCGAATAAGAGCAGGAATGATGAGCTTATCTGTGTAGTTGAAGATATTAGAGATGTAATGGCCATAGAAAGCACTGCGCAATTTAGAGGGATGTATCATGTGCTGGGAGGAAAGATCTCACCCATCGAGGGTGTCGGTCCACAAAATTTAACGATTGAATCTCTGGTAAATAAGGTGGCGAGTGGAGCTGTTAAGGAAATTATTTTTGCGTTAAGTACAACTATGGAAGGTGATACCACAAATTTCTATATCTATCGACAAATTGAAAAATACGATGTAAAAGTATCTACAATTGCACGAGGAATTTCTGTAGGCGATGAATTAGAATATGCAGATGAAGTAACTCTTGGGCGTAGTATTCTGAATAGGATACCTTTCGAAAACAGCCTGAAAGCTTAAATGTTAGTTTTCTTGATCCCAATTTTTACGTGCTCGAAGTCGCTTATATAATTTAATTCCCAACATCAGCAGTATAGAAATCAGTACCAAACCAACCACTCCATAAATCCAGTTTACAGCATTTTTAAGAGTAACTAGAAAAATAATAGAGAATAGAATAATGGTAGCTACTTCATTCCAAATTCTAAGCTTATTAGAAGAATATTTTACAATATCTTTTTGAAGCTCACTAAAGATTCTATGACAAAATAAATGGTAAATATACAGCAGCCCAACAAAGCCTAATTTTAAATGCATCCAAGGCATTTCAAGATATACAGGGTTTTGATATAGCATCCAAAAGGCGAATATACTGGCAAGTATTGCAGAAGGCCAGGTTATTATAAACCAAAGACGCTTACTCATTAATTTATATTGCTTTTGTAAGATACTTTTATCTGGCTCTGGCTTTTCTTCGGCTTCAGCATGATAGATGAATAATCGCACAATATAAAACAGACCAGCAAACCATGTAATTACAAAAATAATATGAAGCGCTTTAATATTTAGAAAATCCAAAAAGTAGTTATTTAGTAATAGCAAAAATAGCAGATTAACAGTTTTGTAACATAAAATTTCATTTATTTTTTATTATTTCGTTTGAAGAAGTCAATCATGAAATTACCAATTACACTAATATCGGGTTTTGTAATTTTTAACCTATTTGTTGGAAGGCTTTTTCAAGAAAGCTTAAGTGTGGTTTGTTTTTCTGAGTTGAGCGTTATTGCATTAACTAGTTTTGTGTTTTGGAGCGTGTCAGCTAAATCTGTAAAGAAAACTTCTAAGCGATATGATTTCTTTAAAAATCCGAGGCATCTTTTAGTGCACGGTGGTATTGGTATTTCTTCAAGCATTATTAACATTTTAATTAGCCAGGCATTTATTATTCTACTAATGGTATATGTATATAAATGTACCTCACCCGGGTTTAGTTTAATTAATGCCAGTTTAACAAATAATATAGCTGTAAACCTATTGTGTTATTTCTCATTGGTATTTTATTATTTATATATTGATAATAGGGCCGCTCAGGTGCATAATATCTCACCCATTGAGGCCGAAGAAAATGAGTACACTGGATTACTGTCTTTATCTTTAGGGAATGTAACTAAAGTTGTACATGTAGATAAGATTAAATTTATTGAGGCTTCAAATAATTGTATAGTTATAAATACGGATGTTGGTAAGTTTGTGAAGTATCAGAGCTTAAAATCTTTTTTAAGTGAGAACCATGTAAATACCATTCAACGTGTGCATCGATCGTATGCCGTTAATATCAATAAGATTAACTCCGTTAAAAAAAATAAAAATGGAGATGGAGTTATAACTTTAGAGAATAACGAAACAGTTAAGTTAAGCCGTAATTATAAATTAGGGTTACTTACCTAACTTCTGAGAATAAACTATAGATGACCGCATAATTAGACGTTTACATCGTTTTGGAAATGACTAATAATACTTTACTTCGATTAGATTGAAATTAAACTTTTGATTTCACCCTTCTTTGTCCTCGTCTTACCATATATATTTTTTTTAGTTGAAGTCTTTGCGCGAGGTTTGACAAAAAAAGGTAATGCAAAAAATATTCTTACTAGTAAGTTTTATATGCTCCATTTCAACCTTTGGTCAAAGCCCTGAGAGAATTATAGTGACCAAAGCTATTGGAGAAATTAATTTAGATGGAATTTTAAATGACGAGGTTTGGAAGCAGGCAAAAGAATTTTCGTTTTTAGAACAAAGTCCTAACTGGGGACAAAGAGATTCACTCACCTCTATGAAAATGGTTTTCGATGATAGGTATTTATACCTTGCCTTAAAGGCTTATGAACCTTTTCCAGAGAAAATAATTGATAGAAATTTAATAAGAGATGGTTGGTATGGAGATGATTTTTTTGCTTTTGGCATCGATCCGAACCAAACTAAAAAGAATTCTTTTATTTTCAGTATTTACCCTTCAGGAAGTCGTTACGATATGGCGGTATCTAATAATGCGATACCTTTAGGTAACTCAACGTTCAATCCTTCATACGATATGATCTGGGAAGGCAAAACACACAAGAATGATAAAGGCTGGACAGCAGAATATAAAATTGCTATTTCAAACTTAAGATTTATAGAAAAAAATGGAGCGGTAACTGCAGGAATTTCGGTAATTCGAACACAAAGACACCTTAATAAAACGGTTAGAATTACACCACTTCCTCCGCAAAATATCCCCAATGGAACAGAAACTCCTTCACTATATCAGCCAATCGTTCTAGAAGGCTTAAAACCTCGAAAGCAATTACAGGTTACACCCTACGCTTTGGGGATGCTCTCATCTGAAAATAGTTTACATAATGATGGTTATGTTAGAGACGATAATGAAAGTTTTGATTTTGGTCTTGATGTGCGCTATGGAATTTCGCCAAAGTTAACTTTAGACGCAACCATTAATACTGATTTTGCACAAGTAGAAATTGACGATCAGATTGTAAACCTCAGTAGAGGGTCTATTTTCTTACCAGAGAAGAGAAAGTTTTTTCAAGAGCAGGCTGGATTATTTGATTTTAATACAGGAATTTTTTCGCAACTTTTCTATAGTAGAAGTATTGGTATTAAAGATGGGCAAATAATTCCCATTTTAGGAGGATTACGATTAACAGGAGAGATCGGCACCATGGATGTTGGTTTGCTTTCTATGCAATCAGACAGCGAAACTTTAAATGATGGCAGTAAATTGGCCTCTGAAAATTTTTCAGTATTGCGCTTACGAAAGAAAGTGTTTAACAATCGTTCATTCATCGGTTTTATGGCTACCAATACATATAGAAAAGATTATTTCAATACAGCATTGGGTGTAGATGGCGTATTTAGTCTGGCAAATCAGAAATTTATAATTACTTCTTTAGCCACCAGTGTAAATGATGATTTTGGGTCGTTTAATTTTATAGACAATTCTCGTTTCGCCTTATTATTTGAAAAACGAAAAGATGATGGCTTCTTTTACAAGGCTGCATATGAATATTCTGCTGAAAATTTTAACCCTCAAATGGCCTCTTTACTTAGAGAAAAGCATCATAATTTTTTCACTTTGCTAAGCCATGGAAAATATAATAATACAAAAGAAGATGGTTTGTTTAGATACAAACGCTGGAATTTTATAGATTCAGATTTTTATTTTACAACTGATATGTCTCGTTTAGTTTCATGGTATGGTAATCCTTCATGGACTGGATCTTTCTTTTCTGGAGATAGAATAACATTAAGATTAAAAGGGCAATATGAATCTTTAACTGAACCACTTTCGTTTACAGATAAAATTACGATTCCTGCCGATACGTACTTTAATAGTGGTTTTGCCATATCTTACAGTCAAGGTACTCAACGTGCTTTTAGAGCTCCAATGAGCTTGGAATATGGTGGTTTTTTTGACGGAACGAACCTTCAATTTCGCATTTCACCCGAAATCACTCTTAATAGGTATTTGAATGTTTCGACATCATGGCGTACTAACTATCTTGATTTTAAGAATAGAAATATTAACGAGTGGATCAATATTGTACAGGCTAAATTGAATTTCGCATACAACCTTCACCTATCTGGGAGCATTATAGGACAATATAATTCTATTCGCGATCAAATTTTTATGAATGCAAGATTACGTTACAATTTTAAGGATGGACATGACATTTATTTGGTTTATAACCAAGATTATAACACAGAAAGGGATTTGATTCGACCACAATTACCCACATTTAACGATAGAATCTTCACCATTAAATACCTATATACGTTCTTTAAATAATATTAATGGCTTTCTTCAATCAAGTACCATCTTTATTAAGAAAGAGAGTGTTTGTAATATGGTAATTCTCTAGTTTTAGTTATAAAACATGTAACTTAGTACATAAAAATAATGATGAGGTATTTAGGAATCCTATTGATAGTAATTTTATTACCTTCATGTTTTTCAGACAAGGATAAAGGTTTAGTTCAAGTTTTTGAACTTGACCTTCCAAAAAACACTATTCCTGAAGGAATTGCGGTTGATCAGAAGTTGGGAGAAATTTTTATTAGCAGTATACACCTCAATACGATTACAAAGTCTACCAAAAATGGAAATGACTTTTCTACTTTTTTGCCAGAAAATTATTGTGGCTATTCTACCGGAGTTGGAATGGAGATTTTTAATAATAAGCTATATTCATTAGGAAGTTTTAATCGAAAGAAAAGATCAATTTTAGTAGTCAAAGATTTAGAAAATCCTGATGATGTTGAATGTTTTTCTATGCCAAGTAATGTGGAATCTTATTTTAATGATCTAGCGATAGATAATCAAGGCAATGCTTACATGACCGATACAAACTCTCACAAAGTATATTTCTTCAACTCAAGCAACAAGGTAATTGATATTTTTATGACCGATGAGCAGATTCAATATCCAAATGGTATAGCTATTTCAAAAGACAATTCGAAATTGTTTGTTGATTCATATACACATGGTATTAGAATAATAGATATTAAATCAAAAACAATTTTAAATAAACCTCATAAAGAATCTTCTAATATTGGAATTGATGGGCTTAAATTTCACAATGGGACATTATATGCTGTGAGAAATGGAGGAAGAGATAAAGCAAAACATGGTTTATATCAATACGTTTTAAATGAATCACACAATGATATTTTAGAAATGAACCCACTGGTGATAAATCATAAAAAAATGAACTTACCAACTACGGTTGCCATTTCTGATAATTTTGCTTTTGTTTTAGCAAATAGCCAGTTAGATAATTTTGATCAAGATAAAAATGAAATTATCGATACAATGACGTTAGATCCGGTTTACGTATTAAAAGTGCAATTAAATTAATTAATGATGGACAAGTTATTTGAACCTTATAAAGAATATGGATTATTCATATTGAGGCTATTTATTGGGCTCCGACTTATATATGGAGTTGTAGATAATGTAGTTAGCTGGAACCACATGTTAAAATTTTCAGAGTTTCTAACAGCCTTTCATTTTCCATTTCCTTTAATAAGTGCTGTTGTATCTGTATATGTTCAATTTTTAGGTGGACTATTTTTAATAATCGGATTTAAAACTAGATTAAGCGCAGCAATACTAGCTTTTAATTTTTTAATTGCATTACTTTTTGTTCATATTCTGGGTAACGATAGCATTGAGCAAATGACTCCGGCTTTAGCTATGTTTTTCGGTTGTGTAACGCTAATTTTTACAGGACCGGGTAAATTTTCACTAAAAAAATAAGCCTATAGTACAACTGTTTTTTCCTGCCATTCTTCAATCCAAGTGACCATTACATTTACCCAATCATCATTGTCATTTAAACATGGAATGTATTTATAATCCTTACCTCCAGCTTCCATAAATTGATGTTTGCCTTCCATGGCAATTTCTTCAAGTGTTTCTAGGCAATCAGCAACAAAAGCGGGTGTAATTACCGCCAATCTATTTTTTCCTTCTTTAGGGAATTTCTCTAATTCGAAATCGGTATATGGACGTAACCAAGGATCTTTTAACAAGCGAGACTGAAATGAGTCACTATAAGTACCTTCTTTTAAACCTAATTCGTTAACAACAGATTTTGTGGTTTCAAAACACTGATGCCTATAACAAGTACGATGTGCTTTCGATGGTTTTTCACAACAGCTACCATCTACTTTACAATGCGATTGCGTAGTATCTGATTTATAAATATGTCTTTCTGGAATACCATGATATGAAAATAAGATATGATCATATTCAAAACCATCTAAATGCTTTTTAATATTAGCAGCTAATACCTTAATATAATCTTTATCGTTATAAAAAACCGGTAAGACATCTATTTTAATATTAGGGAAATTGTCTTTATTTACTTGTTTTGCTTTTTCAACCACCGTTTCATAAGAACTCATCGCATAATGAGGGTAAAGAGGGGCTAATAAGATTTCTTCAACACCTTGATTCACTAACTCCTGAATACCTTTTTTAATGCTCATAGAACCATAGCGCATACCTAATGCAACCGGAAGATTCAGTTTTTCAGCTACTTTCTTTTTAAATCGTTCAGAAATAACAACGAGTGGCGACCCTTCATCCCACCAGATTTTTTTATAGGCTTCAGCTGATTTTTTAGGACGTGTATTTAAGATAATGCCTTTTATTAATAGATAGCGCTTCCAATATGGAATATCGATTACGCGCTCATCCATTAAAAATTCATCCAAATATTTACGAACATCTTTTACTTTGGTGCTATCAGGTGATCCTAAATTTACAAGTAATACTCCTTTTTTCATATTAAAGATTTCAACTGCAAAAATACAATTATTGAATAGAAAGAAAACCAAAAAAGCACTTAACTATTCACAAATGATATGCTACTCGTTTAGAGTAGGATTTTACTCATTTTAATTGTTTAAATTATAAACTAATAAATATATTTACCTCTCTCTAATTAGAACTATGAAGCAATTTTTAGCTATATGTTTGATGCTGATTACAGTAAGTGTTTCGGCGCAACAAAAATACCAAAGTCTTTTATGGAAAATTTCTGGCAATAAACTTAAAAAGGATTCTTATCTGTATGGAACAATGCATGTAAGTAGTAAAGTTGCTTTTAGACTTGACGATGTTTTTTATAAGGCACTTAAAGAATGTGATGCGGTGGCACTAGAGTCAGATCCTACAACATGGATGGAGCATAATTATGAGCTTATGGGGATGGTGTCTGGCTATGCTGGCTATTACATGAATAAAAGTGATGATTTTTATGCAAAACACTTTCAATTTAACTTTCCTAATGATATTACAATTCGATCTGCTATTAGATTAGATAATTATATCATAAACGGATATTTATATAGAAAAAATTTTGCCAGAGATAATTTCGAAGAAGAAACATACCTCGATATGTTTATATTTCAGGCAGGGAAAAAACAACTCAAACCAATTTTCGGACTAGAAGATTTTAAAGAATCGAGATACTTAACAACAAAAGCCAGTTATAATATTTCAAAGAAAAAAATAGACGCATGGTTGCAGAAAGAATATAAAAACCACTCACGGTTTGATTTTACCGAACAGGCATATAGAGATCGAAATTTAGATTTGCTAGATTCAATTGGAAATGCAACTAATACCGATCATTTTAGAAAGTATATGTTGTATGAGCGAAATCATAATATGGTAGAAGTTTTGGATTCATTAATGCATATACAATCGGTATTCTCAGGAGTAGGAGCCGCGCATTTACCAGGAGAAAATGGTATGATAGAACTTTTAAGAGAAAAAGGATATCAGGTAACTCCACTAAAATCTAAACAGTCTGAATTTGGTAAAAAAACGAAAAAAGAAATTGAATCAACTTTTATAAAACCACTATTAAAAGAAGAAGAAACAAATGACAGTTTTTTGCGCATTAAAAGTTTTGAAAAATTACATGAACTTAATTTCTTAAATCAAAATTACTATGTGGCAACAGATATGACGAATGGGGCTTATTTAGCTATTACTCGTATTAATACATTTGACTATTTAAATTCTAAGAAAAAAATAAACTTAAAAGATATTGACGATTTTCTATTTGAAGATATTCCAGGAGAAATAATAACAAAAGAGTATTTTGAATCACCTCATAAAGGAATACGAGTTTTAAATAAGACAAAAAAGGGCGATTATCAACGTTATTCGATCTATAAAACACCTCTTGAAATTGTAATAGTTAAACTTGGCGGTAAGCAAGATTATGTTTTAAAATACGGCGATGAGATTTTTAATTCGATTTCGTTTAAACCTATTAATAATCTATGGCAAAATTTTGATCCTAAGTTTAAAAAATATGAGTTTTCTATTCCATCAAACTATATCGCTGAAAACTTTGGTAAAGCGGGTAGAAAAATTGTGCAATCTTATGATAAAAATGGGTTTTACTTTTTTGAAGAAGTGCCAATAAACGACACTAAATATATTGAAGAAGATGCTTTTGAAGCTTCCTACATTCATAAGGCATTTTTAGATATTAATAAACTAAAACCTAAAAATGGAAAATTTGAAAACGGCAGGTACAGTACTTATCGATCTTCAACGACAATTGATTCAATCAACAACGAAAAAATAAGCTTAAAGACTATTATTAAGGATGGGTCTTACTATTTAATGGGATATGTTGGTGGAAATTTAGAAAAGGCCGATCAATTTTTTAAGTCATTTAAGGTTAAATCTATAATTTATAATAAAGAAGCAGAAAAGGTAATCGATACCTCATTACACTTTTCTGTTCGTACCGCAGCTAAACAACCTTTCCCGAACATGTTTACAGGATATAATAGTAGAAAAAGAAAATCCTATGACGAGCTTAAGAAGACAACAAGTTATTCTACCAAGGCTAATGAGGCAATTTTTGTAAAAAGAACAAAGTATCATGACTTACAAATGTTTGCGAATGTTGATAGTCTATGGAATAAAATCAAGAAGCCTCTTCTTAACGATTATTACGTTGTTGACGAAGAAAAATCTTTTGATAATAATTTATATACATATGATTTTGTATTGAGAGATAGTTTAAGTGCAAAGCAAATTAAGGTTAAAAATGTTCTTAAAAAGGGAACACTGTTTGAATTAAAAACATTGCAAGATAGCATTAGTGTGTCTTCAAAATTTGTGAATGATTTCTATACTAGTTTTCACCCCTTAGACACGCTATTAGGCCGCAATTTATTTGAAGATAAGGTGCCAGAATTTTTTGAAGCATTAAAGAATAATGATAGTATAGTTTTTGGGTCAATTGATTTGTTGAATTTTACAAAGGCTCATAAGAAACGGTTAAAGGAAGTTATTGGAAATTTCGATTTTCCTAAAGATAAAATGCCGATAAAAAGCCAATTAGTAAAAGAGCTTATCAGATTAAGTGATCCCGAAGAAATGCAATTGATCAAACAGCTTTATGCTACATCCTATAGCGAACCGCAGATACAGATTGCTATTATAAAATCACTGATAAAGAAAAAAGATAAAGCATCGTATAAATTGATCTTAGACTTACTAGAGACCGATTTTCCTGTGAGTAATGACTATAATATAAGATCACTATTTACTACTTCTTTTAAAAAGGACTCATTAAAATTAAAAAGAGAACTTTTTCCAGAGCTATTAAAATATTCTACAATTACAGAGTATAAAGAACCAGTCTATAAATTGCTGTCTGAGTTACTTGGAAAAAACTTTATAAAAGTTAAAGATTATAAGAAATATAAAAGTCAGATTTTGAACGACGCCAAATTAGAACTAAAAAGAAGTCTTTTTAATAGTAATAATAAAAAATACAATAAATATTCAGCTTATAGAGGCTCTAAAGAAGAGTTGTTAGACGATTATGTGAACATCTTGTTTCCTTTTAAAGATGAAAAAGAGCTTCAAAGTTTCTTTACTAGGTTGCTTGAAAGTAATGAAAATAAAGCACTGGGAATGTACTATGCACTTTTAAAGAAGAATAAGTTGCCTATTAATCAAAAATTAAGTGATAAACTACTTAATGATGTAGAAAATTACAGCTTTTTAATTGATAAACTCGAAGAACTTAAAGTAGCTCATAATTATTTAAAAGAAGATAAAAACAAGCTAAAATATGCACGCTCTAGAGTGTTCAATAAGAAAACTTATAATAAAGAAACGGATGAGATTACTTTTTTAAAGATAAAGCCTATAAAGGTGAAAGGGGAAAGTATAAGGGTATACTTTTTTAAATTGAAAGAAAAGAATAATTATAATACCAATACTACAATACATGCAATAGCTTTCTCAATTAAAGATGGTAAAATGATTTTAGAACCCTATTATCAATCAGAAAGAAATGGGCGGCAATTGGATGAAGTAAGAGATGAAGAAGAGGTTATTAATGAGATTCTAGATACTATTAGATATTTAGATAGAAAACGATTGTTTAAGTTGACTTATAGTCCATTTTAAATTGATTAGTAAGCTCGTAAAGTGTAATTGCTAAGCTGTGTACAACATTCATTGATGAATTTGTTCCGTACATCGGTATTGAGATGCTTTTATCAAGCAGGCTGATGTCATTTATCCCTTTACGCTCACTACCTAATAATAGTACAATTTTATTATGCTTAGTAAAATCATATTCTTGAATGTTTGTACTTTGATCGGTAATTTCTAAACCTAAAATGATGTTCCCTTCGGTTTTTAACTTGTTTATGAGGTCATTAATGTCATCGTAAATTTCAAAGGGTACCACATTAATGGTGTTTCTGGCGGTTCTATTAACAATTCTGTTTTCGGTAGATGGAGAATTTTTATGAATAAAAATTTTTTCAACACCAAAACTTTCTGCCACTCTAAAGCACATACCTATATTTTCTGGAGTTCGAAGTTCATCACAAACTAGCGTAACAGGAAATAATTGCTGCTCATTATGTGTTTCAAGATGAGAAAGCTGTTTCATAGAATTATGCCTGTAATGCGCTTACATATTTTTTGGGAGTAGTGCCGTATTTCTTTTTAAATGCAGCAATGAAATGACTAGAGGTACTATACCCTATTTTATGTCCTACCTCATTCACATTTAGTTTATTTGATTCTAGCAGTTTGCGCGCATACTCCATTTTATAGTCGAACAAGAAACTATAAACCGAATCGCCATAAATTTGTTTAAAACCTTCTTTTAATTTTTTTAGAGTAAGACCTACTTCATTCGCTAATTCTTGTAAGCTTGGAGGCTCAGCCATCCTTTCAATTACGATGTCTTTGGCTTTTCTAATTTTTAATACATTTTGTTCGTCAACTAAAAAAGGACATTGTTCAATATCGGCATCTTCACTTTTATTAAAGTGTAGGCTTAATAGCTCATAAGCTTTTCCTTTTAAATACAATTTTTTGATTGAATAATGTAAGTTGTTGTTCAATACTTGATTTAGCACGATGGTCATTGTTGGAGAAATGGGCCTGGTATCGTAGTATTTTTTGTCTTTATTATCATCACTCAAAAAGTGAATATAATCGGCCTCTTGAGAAAATAAGGAATGAAACTTTTTTATAGAAATTAGCACCGATACAATACTTGAGTTAGGATGTAATTCAAGGTTTAATGGTAATTCACGCTGAGGATTGTATAACAATAATGAATGCTCATTACTTACGTCGAAACCATAACGACCTTCATTAAACAAAAATTTTGAAGCGCCCTTTAGGCAGTAATGAAATTGAATAAAATTACTATCTATCTCGCGTACAATCTGCTGAGGTTCATTACTTTTGTTGAGCAGCTTTAGTACTAAAAATCCATCTTCAAGTAGGTATTCTTCAGTTGAACCTTTAGCGATATTTTTATGATGATTGCTGTTGTTAGGTTTCATGTGTTTTATTTAGAATGAGTCTAAATTATATGATCTCTAAACCCTTATTTTAAGGCAAAAATACGGTTTTTTGTAACTTTTGGGTAAGAAGTTAGTCTAAAAAACTTATAACGTTATAAAAAAAACCTTTAGCGTTGTTTTTTTAATGTTGCTACAATTATTTTTGTCCACGAATTTAAAAGCTAGATGAAAAGCTACAATATTTCGAAACATACTACATTTTACTGTATCGGGTTAAGCTATAAAAAGGCAAATGCCGAAATAAGAGGTAAGTTCTCAATAGATGCAAATACCAAAGAATTACTTTTACAGCAAGCTAATGATGCTAGAATTGAAGAGATTATCGTGATATCTACATGTAACCGTACGGAAATTTATGGTTTTGCAGAACATCCTTTTCAACTTATTCAATTATTATGTAACAATACGAATGGTACGGTAGAAGAGTTTCAGAAAGTGGCTTATGTGCATAAAAACAATGATGCCATAGCACATTTGTTTCGGGTTGGTACTGGGTTAGATAGTCAGATTTTAGGTGACTTTGAAATCATAAGTCAGCTTAAACAAAGTTTTAGACTATCTCAGAAATATAATCTAATCAATGCTTTTCTTGAACGTTTGTTCAATGCAGTTATTCAGGCGAGTAAGCGTATAAAAAACGAAACAATAATTTCTACAGGTGCCACTTCAGTAGCCTTTGCTTCGGTACAATATATCTTAAATAACGTAGTAGATATTTCTAATAAGAACATTTTACTTTTTGGAACGGGTAAAATTGGAAGAAATACCTGCGAAAATTTAATAAAACATACTAAAAATAGCCATATTACGCTGGTTAACAGAACTAAGGATAAGGCAGAACGTTTAGCGGGCAAGTTAAATTTAGTAGTAAAAGATCATAATGAGCTGTCCTCTGAGATTGGTAAATCTGATATACTTATTGTAGCTACAGGAGCTCAAAGTCCTACAATTACAAAAGAGCACATCAGCAAGGGTAAAGATTTATTAATTTTAGACTTATCAATTCCTAAGAATGTTTCAAGTGATGTTTCAGAGTTAGAAAATGTGACTTTAATACATTTAGATCATTTGTCACAAATTACCGATGAAACTTTAGAAAAACGCAAGCGAGAAGTTCCAAAAGCACAGTTAATTATTGATGAAATTCAACAAGAGTTTAATGCTTGGCTTGAGACCAGAAGATTTGCCCCTACCATTAAAGCTTTAAAATCTAAGCTAAAAGAAATCCAATTAGAGGAAATTGACTATCAGCGCAAAAAGCAAAATGATTTTAACGAAGATCAGGCAAAAATTTTATCTGATAGAATCATTCAAAAAATTACCAAACACTTTGCAAATCACCTCAAAGAAGATACTACGACTGGTGAAAGTATTGAGCTGATCTCTAAAGTTTTTCAATTAGAAAAAACCAATTAATGAGTACCACTATTATCAGAATAGGAACTCGCGATAGTGAGTTAGCATTATGGCAGGCAAAAACAGTTCAGCATCAATTAGAATATTTAGGATATAAAACCGAATTGGTACCCGTAAAATCTACAGGTGATTTAATTTTAGATAGACCGTTATACGAATTAGGTATCACAGGCATATTTACAAAAAACCTTGATATCGCGATGCTTAATGAAGACATTGATATTGCGGTACATTCATTAAAAGATGTACCTACAGCTTTACCAAAAGGCATCATTCAAGCTGCGGTTTTAAAGAGAGGGAATAATAATGATTTATTGGTTTACAATAACAATGAAGAGTTTTTAGCCCAAAAAGACGCTATAGTTGCTTCAGGAAGCCTCCGCAGAAGGGCTCAATGGCTTAATCGCTATCCAAGCCATAGTGTGGTGGATCTTCGCGGAAATGTAAATACACGATTAGAAAAGTTAGCAACTAATGATTGGAATGGGGCCATTTTTGCTGCTGCAGGACTAGAGCGTATAAAAAAGAAACCTGAAAATTCAGTTCAGTTAGGTTGGATGGTGCCGGCACCAGCACAGGGCGCTATTATGATAACTGCTCTAGATGAAAATGAATATGTAAAAGAAGCGTGTGCAAAACTTAATGACGAAGAGACAGAATTATGTACAACGATTGAACGTGAATTCTTACGCATTCTAGAAGGCGGATGTACCGCACCGATTGGAGCCTTAGCATATATAAAAGAAGATCAAGTACACTTTAAAGGAATATTGCTAAGTAAAGATGGTACTAAAAAAATAGAAGTTTCTAAAACTACGAAGCATAAAGATTGGAAAACAATAGCTCCTTACTGTGCCGGCGAAGTAATTGAACGTGGAGGAAAACGTATTTTAGTTGAAGATGCAAATGCGCTTGTAAAAGATATAAAAGTATTCTCTACTAAGAAATTATCTAAACCTCAAGAAGACTTATTTAATAATAATATTGGCGTAGAAAGTAGTGATTTTGTAAAAGTTAGATTTAATAGAATAGCGCCCAAGGTTATTAGAAACGAAATAGAAAATGTAATTATAACCAGTAAAAATGGTGTTGAGTCTTTATTAAATAGTTTTTCGGCTGTTGAATTACAATTTCAGAATATTTATTGCGTAGGGCGTAGAACAAAAAAACTAATACAACAAAGAATTGGTACGGTTAAGCACTCAGCTAAAAATGCTCAAAAGTTGGCTGAATATTTGAAAGAAGAACTTAAAGAAGGCGATGAAGTTACTTTTTTTTGCGGTGATTTAAGACGTGATGAATTACCAACAATTTTAGGAGGAAATGGAATTACGGTAAATGAGGTTGAAGTATATCAAGCGATTCTCGATTCTCAAAAACTAGATGAAGATGTAAAGGGAGTACTGTTTTATAGTCCATCAACGGTTCAAAGTTATTTAAAACAAAACACTACCGATAGAATGGCATTTTGTATTGGTGATACAACTGCAACAGAAGCCAAAAAACATTTTAAGAATGTGGAAGTTGCAAAGGTGCCTACGGTTGAAAGTGTTATTGAACTGACTAATTTACATTTTGTAAAAAAATAGATGTTCTATATATTAAAAATTAAAGAACAAGACATCAATAGAAGATGTACCGCCTTTAATAGAATAAGAACTTATTATGTTTAGAACTCGTAGACTTAGAAAATCAGAAAGTATTCGAAGATTAGTTCGAGAAACGAAATTATCGGTTAATGACTTTATTTATCCTTTATTTATTGAAGAAGGAGAGAATATTGAAACTGATATACCATCAATGCCTGGTATCAAGCGCTATTCTTTGGATAGAATTTCAAAAGAACTAGATGAGGTCGTTGAATTGAATATCCCTGCCGTTTTACTGTTTGGGATTCCTTCTAAGAAAGATAATGAAGGTACTGAAACTTGGAATGATAACGGAATTATGCAACAAGCAATCCGTTTTATTAAAAAGAACTATCCAGATATATATGTTATAACAGACGTTTGTTTTTGTGAATACACATCGCATGGACATTGCGGAATTATACATGATAATGACGTGGATAACGATGCTACATTGGTGAATATAGCTAAGCAAGTAGTCTCTCATGCAAAAGCAGGAGTAGATATGGTAGCACCTTCTGGAATGATGGATGGCACCATTGCAATAATTCGAGAAAGCTTAGATAATTCTGGTTTTCCAAACCTGCCAATTATGGGGTATTCCGTAAAATATGCTTCGGCATTTTATGGTCCGTTTAGAGATGCGGCTGATTCGGCACCGAGCTTCGGAGATAGAAGAACTTATCAAATGGATCCTTCAAATAGAGATGAAGCATTACGAGAAGCTACTTTTGATGATGAAGAGGGGGCAGACATTTTAATGGTGAAACCGGCTTTATCATATTTAGACATAATAAGAGATTTAAAAAACAATTTTGACCGCCCTATTGCTTGCTATAATGTGAGCGGTGAATATGCCATGATTAAGGCAGCCTCAGAGAAAGGCTGGATTGATGGAGAAAAAGTAATGCTAGAAAGCTTGCTTTCCATGAAGAGGGCTGGAGCAGATATCATCATTACTTATTTTGCGAAAGAAGCCGCTAAATTATTGATGAAATAATAATTGGTGATTAATAGTTGAAATTAACTACAAAAGAATGAACTATAAAAATTCAAAAAAACTCTATAAAAAAGGACTGAAAAACTTAGTTGGTGCGGTTAATTCACCAGTTAGAGCTTTTGCATCTGTTGGAGGTAACCCACTATTTATAAAGAAGGCCAAAGGGAGTAAGATTGTAGATGTAGATGGAAATGAATATGTAGATTATGTATTGTCTTATGGCCCCATGATCTTAGGGCATCGTCATAAAAAAGTACAAAAGGAAGTTGTTAAAGCTTTAGAGAATGGTTATTCATTTGGTGCCTCTACTGAGAATGAAATCAAATTAGCTAAAATTATTTGTGATGCTTTTCCGGGAATGGATAAAGTACGCTTTGTAAACTCGGGTACAGAGGCGGTACTAAGTGCTATACGTTTGGCTCGCGCTTTTACCAATAAAGATAAGATCATTAAGTTTTCAGGATGTTATCATGGGCATCAGGATGCCTTATTGGTTGCTGCCGGATCTGGATTAGCAACCTTAAGTTTACCAGGAAGTAAAGGTGTGCCAGAGGGAGCGGTAAAAAATACTTTAATTGCCAATTATAATGATATAGAGAGTGTAAAATCACACTTTAATAATCATAAAGATATTGCCGGTATTATTATAGAGCCTGTAGGTGGAAATATGGGGGTTGTGGTACCAAAAGATGGTTTTTTAAGTGAGCTTAAAGAGTTAGCACATAAAAATGGAGCGGTGCTGATAGCAGATGAAGTAATGACCGGATTTCGATCAAAATTTGGTGGTGCGCAAGAATTATTAGGTGTCGAAGCTGATATTACATGCTTAGGTAAAGTAATAGGAGGAGGTTTCCCAGTGGGAGCGTATGGAGCAAGAAATGAGATAATGGAACAGGTAGCACCTTTGGGAGGGATGTATCAGGCAGGAACTTTAAGTGGAAACCCAATTGCAATGGCAGGAGGAATTGCTACTTTATCAGAGCTAAAAAAGCAGAATCCATATGAGCGATTTGATGAATTAGCCAGTATTCTTGAGATCATTCTTAAAGAGAAAGCAAAAAAACATGGTGTTGATATTACCGTAAATCGTTTTGGATCTATGATTAATCCGTTCTTTTCAAAGAATGAAGTAACAAACTTTGAACAAGCTCAACAATCCGACACGAAGAAATTTGCTGCTTTTTTCTGGGAAATGATACACCATGGTATCTTTTTACCGCCGTCACAATTTGAAGCATGGTTCTTATCATCAGCATTGAGTGATAAAGACATAGAAAAAACATCAAAGGCAATAGATAAAGCAATGGAGGCAGTTGCTAAATTGTAATCAAACAAGACAAAACAAAAAGCGAATGGCTAACAAAATTAAAAACGATTTATTCTTAAGAGCTTTAAAGGGCGAAACAGTAGAAAGACCTCCGGTATGGATGATGCGTCAGGCAGGAAGATATTTACCTGAATTTATGGAGATCCGTAAGAAATACGATTTTTTTACACGTTGCCGTACTCCAGAGCTAGCCTCAGAAATTACAGTACAACCTATTCGTAGATACGGAATGGATGCTGCGATTTTATTTTCAGATATCTTAGTAATTCCGCAAGCAATGAATATAGAGGTAGAAATGAAACCCAACTTTGGACCTTTTTTACCAAATCCGGTTCGTGCTCAAAAAGGAGTAGATCAAGTAATCATTCCTGATGTTCAAGAAGAATTGGGATATGTTATGGAAGCTATTAAAGCTACCAAAGAAAAGTTGAACGATGAAATTCCGTTAATTGGTTTTGCGGGATCGCCTTGGACGATCCTTTGCTATGTTGTACAAGGGCAAGGCTCTAAGAATTTTGATAAGGCCAAAGAATTTTGTTTTACGCAGCCAAAGGCAGCTCATGAATTGCTGCAAAAGATCACCGATACTACCATAACTTACTTAAAAGCTAAAGTAGCGGCAGGATGTAATGCAGTTCAGGTTTTTGATTCTTGGGGAGGTATGCTATCCCCTATAGATTATCAGGAGTTTTCATGGCAATATATCAATCAAATTATAGAAGCCTTAAAAGACGATGCGCCAGTTATTGCATTTGGTAAAGGCTGTTGGTTTGCATTAAATGAAATGTCAAAGAGTAATGCTGCCGCATTAGGAGTAGATTGGACGTGTTCACCAAAAAATGCTCGTTACCTAACAGGATATAATAAGACCTTACAAGGAAATTTTGACCCATCACGTTTGTTATCGCCACCAGCAGAAATCAAAAAGATGGTTCATCAAATGATTAATGAGTTTGGAAAAAATAAGTATATTGTTAATTTAGGACATGGTATTTTGCCTAATATTCCTGTGGAAAATGCAAAAGCCTTTATTGATGCCGTAAAAGAATACCAAGGATAGAGGTAACTTTTGGAGGGTTTAAGAGAGTCAAATTTTAAATGATTAAGAATATTTTAACTGGTGTTAATGCCTATTTTAGTGCATATAGATTAATTTCTAAATTAAACCTTTGGAAATATTTTTTCATTCCAATAGTAATAAGTATTGTCACAGCTATCGCAATATTTGGCTTGGCTTATAGCTTCTCAGATAATTTAGGAAGCTTTATTTCAAAGATTTGGATATTGGATTGGGGTAAAGATGTTTTTAGTAGCGTTGGTACATTTATAGGAGGACTCATTATCATTGCCTTGGGGATTATTCTTTATAAGCACCTTATTATGGCTTTTTCGGCACCTTTTATGAGCCCGGTTTCCGAAAAAATTGAAGCACATTTACTTGGCGAGAATCACTTACATACCAACTCGACATTTACTGAGCAACTGTGTAGAGGAATCCGATTGAATACCAGAAACTTATTTATGGAATTACTAATTACCATTCCGATTTTAATATTAAAATTCATTCCTGGTATTAATATATTATCTACAGTTTTATTATTTATGGTACAAGGATATTATGCAGGTTTCGGTAGCATGGATTATACTTTAGAACGGCATTTTAATTATAAAGACAGTATACAATTTGTTAAAAAGCATAGAGGCTTGGCTATTGGTAATGGCTTATTATTTCTTTTGATGCTTTTAACGCCTGTGGTTGGAATTATACTAGCATTGCCATATTCTGTAGTGGCGGCTACAAAGGTAACTGTTAAAGAAATCCATAATCCAATATGAATATTTGGAAGATCATAAAGCGATTTAAATATGGCCAGATGTGGCAGCTTCTTATATTAAGTATAAGATATCCTCTTTATGTGTATCCTACACTAAAAGCAACCTCGAAGAGCTTCTTAAAAGCTAAAAAAGAATTTCCTAATACGCATGGAAAAAATGGAAAAGCAAACGCATACAGACATGCATTTTGGAATAGTTTGATTTGTTTCGAATGTAGAAAGTGGAGTAAAAATACGCGAAGAATATTAGCCTGGACAAAACTAATTACCGACAAACATGAACAGTTATCTCCGAACGACCCATTAGATGAACGTATGGATTTACACAATAACAAAATAGGACGAAACCTCTATATTGCCTCTTCATTTAAATCTGTAGACGAAATGTCCAACTTAATTATTGAAAAGTTAAAATCTGCCAAGAAAATTAGTGAAGTTAAAGATGCTGAGTTACATCCCACGAATTTGGTATATATTAAGGACGAATAATGAAGCTCGAAGACTTTAGATTTAGTAAAATTTCAAAAAATGATGCTAAAGGTATTCATTATTTAATGATTAATAATGCTGATCGATTCAAGCTTTATTTTCCAAAAACTTTAGAGCAAAATATAACCTTAGATTTAGCAAAAGAATTTACCAAAACAAAAGAAAAGGAATTTAAGGCAAAAGAGGAATTTCTTTTTACAATTAAAAACTCCAAAGCCAATAGCATTATTGGCTTAGTTTATATAAAGGATATTGTTTGGGATAAGCAACAAGGAGAATATGCCTATTGTATGGATAAGAACTTTGGAGGAAGAGGTATAATGGTTAAGACAATTAAAGAACTATCAAATCATGCTTTTTTAAACTTAGGGTTTAAAGTATTGCAAATAAAAGTTCATAAAACAAATACACCTAGTGTTAAAGTAGCTGAAAGGACCAATTTTAAGTGGCAAGAGACTTTATTAAAAGAGTATACCCCGCCCGGAAGACTCCCGTTAGATATGGAATTATATGAATTGTATAAAAATTAATTTATGCCGCATTTTGTAGTAGATTGCTCAAAAACAATTATTGAAAAAGAAGCTGCTAATCATGTGCTTAAAATTATACACGATGCAGCTGTAGATACCAATCTTTTTGACGAAAGAGATATAAAAGTACGTTTAAACCCTTTTAATAGAGATTACTTTGTAGGAGGAAAGCAAGACGATTTTATTCATGTTTTTGCTAATATAATGGAAGGAAGAACTACCGAGCAGAAAGCAGATCTCTCAAGAAAAATTGTTAGACAACTAAAAGAATTATTTCCCGAGGTTCAATTTATTGCTATCAATATCAGAGATTTTGAAAAAGCAACCTATTGTAATAAAAATATGATCTAGTAATGAAAGATAAATTTTATAACTATATACAACAACTTCAAGATACCATTACTTCAAAACTTGAAGAAATAGATGGAAAGGCGAAATTTCATCAAGACATCTGGAAGCGTCCAGAGGGCGGTGGTGGAAGAACTCGCGTCATCGAAAACGGAAATATTTTCGAAAAAGGAGGTGTAAATATTTCAGCTGTTCATGGACCATTACCAAAAGCAATGCAAACATATTTTAATGTTGGTGAAGTAGACTTTTTTGCTTGTGGACTAAGCTTGGTAATTCATCCAAAGAGCCCATTTGTGCCTACGGTACATGCTAATTGGCGATATTTTGAAATGTACAATAAAGATGGAGAAATAGTTGATAGTTGGTTTGGTGGAGGGCAAGATTTGACGCCTTATTATTTATTCGAAAAAGATGCACAACATTTTCATCAAATATGTAAAAGCGCTTGTGATGAACATAGTAAAGACTTCTATAAAGAATACAAAAAGAAATGCGATGAATACTTTTATAATTCACATCGAGGAGAAGCAAGAGGTATAGGTGGTTTGTTCTTTGATTATTGTAAAAAGTCAGATTCAATGACAATGCAGAATTGGTATGATTTTGTAACCGAAGTGGGTAATAGTTTTTTAGAAGCCTATGTACCGATTGTTGAACAAAGAAAAGATATAAGCTACACACAAGAACATCGCGATTGGCAGGAAATTCGCCGTGGGCGGTATGTAGAATTTAACTTGGTGCATGATAAAGGTACTTTATTCGGACTTAAAACAAATGGCCGTATTGAAAGTATACTGATGAGTTTACCGCCACATGTGCAATGGGTATATGATCATCATCCTCAAGCCGGAAGCGATGAAGAAAAGCTCTTGAAAGTTCTTAAAAACCCTAAAGAATGGGTGAATTAAAGTTTTAACAAAAAGTAGTAAGTATTAACTTCTTTAATAACACTAAATTTCTCTTTCATCTATAAATTTTGAAGTTAACTCACTTCAAGACATTATGTTTAGTAGGTTCGTAATTTTCTTATTCTAGATTCGCTAGTACTAATCAAGAGCTAGATTGGCTACAAGATATTACAACTTTTCAATTGAGTTATTCGCAACAAAATTGGCTAATTGTTATATTTTATTGATAAAATAATAAATATTAGTTGTTTTTTTGTCAATTCATTAATTCGTTTAAAGATTAATTCCTCCAATTCAATTTTTACATCTTTAAATTTCTTAAATTCGCAGTCTCAAAACTACGAATCTGTTATGGCAAAATTTGAGTTAAAACTTCCTAAAATGGGTGAAAGTGTTGCTGAAGCAACGATTACTTCTTGGTTAAAAGAAGTAGGAGATACCATTGAACTTGATGAGGCAATTGTCGAGATTGCCACTGATAAGGTAGACTCTGAAGTCCCTTCAGAAGTTGAAGGAGTTTTAGTAGAGAAATTATTTGAAGCTGATACCGTAGTACAGGTAGGTCAGACCTTAGCAATAATTGAAACAGATGGAGCTGATGCTGCTATTGAAGCCACACCAGCTGCCGTAGAAACTCCTGCTATGATTGAAGCTGAAGCAAAGCAAGAAATTGTTGAGCCAGTTGCCGCTGTAGAACAAAATGCTGCTGCTGCTGTAGCAGAGATTAAAAATTCTCCTTCAGGTAAGTTTTATTCGCCATTAGTGAAGAACATAGCGCAGAAAGAAGGCATTTCTTTAGAAGAGTTAGAATCTCTAAACGGAACAGGTAAGGATGGTAGAGTTACTAAGAATGATATTTTAGCATACGTTGAGAATAGAACAAATGGTTCAGTACAGCCGGTTGCCAAAGTAGAAACACCTTCTCAACCAAAGCAAACTTCTACACCAAAAGCAGCTCCGATTGCAATGAGTGGTGAAGATGAAATTATTGAGATGACAAGAATGGGGAAACTCATTTCTAAACACATGGTTGATTCGGTACAAACTTCTGCACATGTACAATCATTTATAGAAATTGATGTTACTAATATTGTAAAATGGAGAGATAGGGTGAAAGATGCTTTCTTTAAGAGAGAAGGAGAGAAGCTAACCTTTACTCCAATATTTATGCAAGCAGTGGCTTCGACGGTTAAAAAATATCCATTAATAAATATATCGATACAAGGTGATACCATTGTTAAAAAGAAAAATATCAATTTGGGTATGGCAGCTGCTTTACCAGATGGCAACTTGATTGTTCCTGTAATTAAAAATGCAGATCAATTAAATTTAATGGGTATGACTAAGCAGGTAAATGACCTTGCTAATAGAGCACGTATAAATCAACTAAAGCCAGATGAGATTCAAGGTGGTACCTATACTGTGACAAATGTAGGAAGCTTTGGTTCTGTGATGGGAACACCTATAATTAATCAACCACAAGTGGCAATATTAGCTTTAGGAGCTATTCGAAAAATGCCCGCTGTAATTGAAACACCCGATGGAGATTTTATTGGTATCCGTCACAAAATGTTTGTATCGCATTCGTATGATCATAGAGTTGTGAATGGAGCGCTTGGAGGGATGTTTATTAAATCACTAAAAGAAGCTTTAGAAGCTTGGGATGTAAATCAAGATTTTTAATTTATTTTAACTTTTAAGATATTCAAAAGCTCGGTTTTAACCGGGCTTTTTTATTATTTTAGTCCACTATAGTATTAATGAATGACCTTTGATAATCCATTACTATTTTTTATTTGCTCTTTAGGAGTTTTTAATGGCTTTTTGGTAAGTCTATATTTTTTATTTTTTAGTAAAGAAAAAAGGGTTCAGAATTTTTTCTTAGGAGTACTAGTCTTAATGCTCTCTATTCGAATAGGAAAATCCGTTTATGTGATTTTCACATCTAGAGAAGAACGCAATTTATGGATTTTACAGATCGGACTTTCAGCTTGCTTTTTAATTGGAGTCTCACTATTTTATTATCTTAAATCTTCGGTAAAAAATACCAAAGTGATTCCAAATTCTTGGAAGATACACTTCTTACTTTTAACCATTATAATTTTCTTGATAGGCGCAATAAAGCCCTATGCCACAAATCAAGAAATTTGGATAGAATATATAGTGCATACCATTTATACAGTGTGGGGAGTCTATATCTTGCTATCTGGATTTATTATTAAAGATATTTTTCGAAAACTATTTAGGAGAAAGGAAAAATGTACTACTGCAGAATTGTGGCTAGTTTGGATGTACGTAGGCAACATTTTGATATACACAGCATATATAATAGGTTATTTCTATTTATATATGGTAGGTACCATTACATTTTCAGTGGTGTTTTATGCGCTATTAATATTCTTACTTTTTAAAAATAATAGAGAAGGTGTTTTTCAAGATATTCCTGAGAAATATAGTGCCAAGAAAATAGATGAAAGTGAGGCCAATCTTTTGCTAGATCAACTAAATGTCTTGATGAAACAAGAAGAATTGTACAAAGAATCAGATCTAAAATTACAAAGCGTAGCAAAGCATATACAGGTATCAACGCATAAATTATCACAATTATTGAACGATAATCTAGGTAAAAGCTTTGCATCTTTCATTAATGATTATAGAGTAGAAGAAGCAAAACAATTGTTGAAAGAGAACAATCAATTCACCTTAGAAGCAATAGGATTCGAAGCTGGATTTTCCTCAAAATCAAGTTTTTATGCCACTTTTAAAAAAGTGGTTGGCAAAACACCTTCAGAATTTCAAAAGCAATTTAAATAAACAAAACATCCAAAATTATAATTCTGGACGCCTAAATTATAACCTATAAATCAATAGTAGAATCATTTTAAGAGGTTTGAAATCAATTTTAAACTTTTTTACAAATGAAACTATTCTTTTTTCTGGTGAGTTTACTTAGTGTACAACTCATTAATGCACAATCTGATGAACAATTAGTTAGTAAAACGCTTCAAAATTATATTGATGGTAGTTCATATAATAAACTCAAGTTACTAGAAAGCGCCTTTACTGAAGATGCAACACTTTATCTTACGGGTAGGGAAGGATTTAAACGCTATACACCTAAAGAATATACCGACTTTTTTAAAAATAGAAAACCAGGGGAATTTAATGGTAGACACGGCAAAATACTTTCTATGGAGCTTATAAAAGATATTGCTACAGCGAAAGTTGAAATTTCCAACCCAGAAAAAAAATGGACTTACATTGACTTATTCCTACTTAAAAGAACTGATAAAGGTTGGAAAATTATAAGTAAAACTGCTACTAGAACGGACGACAATAAATAATGAGAAAATTTTTAGCTTTGGTATTCTCGGCTGTGTTTTATGTCATAACCGCCCAGACACCGGAAATAAGATTTTTAGAAACTGATATAAAAATTGATGGTAATCTAAATGAAAATGTTTGGCAAGAGTTACCCGCCTATACCGGATTTTATAACTATTTGCCTACCGATGAAGGTTTAGCGAAAAATCAAACAACCATAAAAATATTTCATAATGGAGAAAACTTATATATAGGAGCAACATATAACGATACTACTCCGAGAAACCAAGTAAGCACATTAAAGCGCGATGTTTCTATAGCTTCTAGTGATGCTTTGGTAATGATTTTAGATACGCAATACCAACAACAAAGCGCCTATTTTTTTGCTGTTAATGCATTGGCAAGTCAGGTAGATGGTTTAATTGAACGCGTTAACGACGGTTATGGATTGAGTTTTAGTTGGAATGCAGTTTGGCAAGCTAAAACATCAACACGAGGGAATCAAAAGTTATACGAAATCGAAATCCCCTTAAAAGCACTTAATTTCAATACTGATATTGGTAAATTCGGAATTCAATTTTATGTACGTGATATTAAAAATAATTCATGGACCATCTTAAAAAATGTAAAGCGTAACTATCCTAATTTTGATTTAAGATTTACCGAAACTTTTTTAGTTGGAAACTTACCGAATAAGGCAAAATCTCGATTCGCAATAACGCCGTCTGCCACGATTAACTATCAAAATAATGTTGAAAATAATCAAGACGAAACTACTTTTAAGCCCAGTTTAGATGTTCAATACAACTTAACTTCATCTTTGAAGTTAGATGCTACCATAAATCCTGATTTTTCGCAAATTGATGTTGATCAGCAGGTAACCAACCTAACACGGTTTTCTATATTTTTTCCTGAGCGCAGAAGCTTTTTTTTAGAAAATGCTGATTTGTTTTCAAACCTTGGAACCGATGATGTAAACCCATTTTATTCAAGACGAATAGGCGCGAATAGCGATATACAATTTGGCGTAAAGTTGTCTGGGAATCTTTTTCCAAAAACCAGAATTGGATTTTTAAATGTGCAAACGGAAAATGACGACGACATAGCTTCTCAAAATTTCACATCGATCGTAGGAGAACAGCAGTTATCTAAGAACTTTACGGCTACAGCATTTCTAATTAATCGTCAACAAACAGATAAATTTGAATTTCTAGATGAATATAACCGTGTAGCAGGACTAAATATCAATTATAAATCAAACAATAATCGTTGGACAGGATTAATCAATTTTGGTAAAAGCTTTAATGATCAACTCTCAGGAGATAATAGCTTTTATAACGCTGGTGTCTGGTACAATAAGCGAGGTATGGAGTGGAATGTTGCTGTTAAACAACTCGGTAAAAATTATATTACCGATGTCGGATTTACGCCTCGCCTGTTTAATTACGATGCAATAAATGATGAAATAATTAGAGAAGGATATACCGAAGCCTCTGGGTATTTAAGCCTGAACAAATTTTTCTCAAAATCTAAAACGCTAAATCAGTATCGCTATTTTTTTGGTAGAAATAATACCTATTTTGATGAAGAGGGCACAATCTCTCAGGTAACATCCTATTTTAATACAGCTCTTTTTTTTAAAGATTTATCGGCAGTATATATCAACCTCTACCATGATTATATAGATTTAAAATATGCATTTGATCCGTTAAGAAATGGTAATGTGCTCTTACCCGATCAATACCGCTTTTTTAGAGGGAGGATAGGTTATAATTCTGTAAGTAATAAAAAATTAGTTTTTAGAACATACTTGCACCATGGGCAATTCTATAATGGTAAACGCTCGGCAGCTTTTTTAACCACTTCATATAGATTATTACCTTTTGCCAATATTGATCTATCGTATGAAATAAACCATCTAAATTTAGATGAACTTGGTAAAGAAACCTTTCATCTTACCCGTTTTACAGGCGAGATCTTTTTTAACAACCGATTGAACTGGACAACCTACGTGCAACATAATACACAACGCGATAATTTTAACATCAACAGCCGTTTGCAATGGGAATATAAACCTTTGAGTTATATCTATTTGGTAGTAACCGATAATTTTAATGAAAGTATTCATCGTAAAAACTGGGGTGTGGCATTTAAAATGAATTATCGCTTCGATTTTTAAAAATTTGTAACGTTTTTATAAAAAGGCAGTTTACCTGTATAGAATTAAAAATTAATTTAATCTCATATACCATGAAAACGCCATTTAAAGTAATACCATTAATAGCCTTATCTTTTTTTATCAATTTTAGCTCATGTGCTCAAAAAAAGAAAGAGAAAAAGTATCAAGAGGTAACCAATATTTCATTTAATAATTTTTCTAACTCACCAGATATAAGATCAGGATTTTGGACAGCCACTAAAGAAGATAACATTGTATTTTTTCAATTGATAAGCTCAAAAAGAAGAAACAATGGCTCATTTCATATTAGTTTTTCGGTAGATGAAAATAAATTAAAAAGAAATGCTGACGGTTTTGAACTAGATCGCGAAGCTGGTACTATGAAATTTCAGGGAAAATTCCCAACAGATGAAGACACAGGCAAATTTACTTTTGAAAAGAAATTAAATTTTGAAACCTTTTTGGAAGGTAAAGTACTTTCTAATGTAAGTGGAAATAAAGATTATTATTTTTTTAAACTATTCTTAGGTGATATTACAAGAGCATATGTAAATAGTTTGAAGCAGATGGGTTATCAACCAACCATGCGTCAATTGGGTAAGCTTGGTATTCATAATGTAGACATAGAATATATCAAGGAGCTCAGAAAAACAAAGTATAATGACCTAGATCTAGATATGATGATTAAATGGGCAATACATGGAGTATCATTACATTACTTAGATCAATTAAGAAAAGCAGGTTACGGAAATATGAGTGCTAACATGGTAAAGAAATTTGCAATCCATAATATAACATCTAGCTATATTAATGAGCTTTCAAAAGCAGGTTATGGAGATTTGGATGCCGATATGCTTAAGAAATTTAAAATTCATAATATAAGCTCAGATTACATTAACTCATTATTATCAACTAAAATTGATAAGCCTGATGCAAACACAATCAAAAAAGCAAGAATTCATAATGTAACTGCCAATTTTATTGAAAGAGCCAGAAACGAAGGACATGATTCTAACGAATTATATGATTATGTAAAACTAAAAGTTAGAGGAATTTAAGGAGCAGCTCGGAATTTTCCGAGCTGTTTTTTTAACAGTACTACTATTCAATAGGCTTATTGGTAGAAGTGACGTTGTCAATTTTCCAACCATCCTTATATTTCTTATAAATTGCTGTCCAGGCAAAATGTGTCTTTCCTTTTACAGTATCATTATCTTCATTTAAATAACTTACTTCAACTATTTTGTCAACAACTGTATAAGCCATACTGCCATCATTAGAAAATTTAATTATGGGTTGAGAGACATCGTCCCATTTAACAAAATTTACCGATGAGAAATAACCATCGTACCTTGAGATAGTTTCTTCCTTAGAAGGTTTACTTATGATCCCTCGGTTAACCGAAATAAAATTGTCTGAAAGTTGATTGGCAAATGCAATTGAGTCTTTGTTAAAATGATAAGCCCTTTGTAATTTATGCAGTTCTAAAATTTTCTGTTTTTCAGCCTCTATCGTGACTTCTTTTTCGGCCTTTTGGCAAGAAGCTATTGAGAATAATAGAATGCTTAAGAGAATTAGGTTTTTTTTCATAAAAATTAGTTTATTTCTCCTTCAGCGAAGGCTTTAAAATTTTTCATAAACTCATATGATTGCTTTTTAAAAGCACCTGGCATTAAAAAACCAAAGAGCTTCATTTTAAAAGAAGAAAATTTAAAGATATTATTGCTCATCCATTTGGTCTTATTAGATGAAATCGCCGTAAAGTTATTTTCAATTTGATTAAACACTCCGGTAGCCTCATAAGTAGCATGAAATTCATTAGGCAGATTGCGACTAATAATGGTTTCGATCATTTCTACTTTGCCTCCCTTTTTACCCATATCATATTTTAAGCGTGACTTCGCACCAGGTTGGCCGGGTTCTCCGCTAACATGTTCAAAACTAATAAAACCCGGTTGCCATTTAGGCATATTATCAGCATTATCAAATAGTTCAATAACTTTTTCTCTAGGTAGATCGATCTCAATTTCATTAGAATATTTCATAGTATAGAAGTTTGGTTAACAAGCTAAAATTAACAAAAAATGAGGCCGCTTATAGTTAAAATTATCATAAGACAAATTGTATCTTTGAGATTTAAATTATATAAATGGAGTTGAATCTTAAAAAACCGATTGCTTTCTTTGATCTGGAAACAACAGGTGTAAATATTGCTAAAGATAGAATTGTTGAAATTTCGATACTTAAAGTTTATCCTAATGGGAATAAAGAAAGTAAAACCTGGTTAGTGAATCCAGAAATTGAAATCCCGAAAGAAGCATCAGATATCCATGGCATAACAAATGAAAGAGTTGTGACCGAACCCACTTTTAAAGAATTGGCGAAAGAAGTAAGCAAACTGATAGAAGGATGTGATCTGGCAGGATTTAATTCTAATAGGTTCGATATTCCTCTTTTAGCAGAAGAATTATTACGGGCTGGCGTAGATTTTGATATGAAAAGTAGAGTGGCAGTTGATGTTCAGGTTATTTTTCATAAAAAAGAACAACGAACGCTGAGCGCGGCATATAAATTTTACTGTGATAAAACCCTTGATAATGCGCATTCTGCAGAGGCAGACACAAATGCAACCTATGAAATTTTAAAAGCTCAACTTGATAAATATGAGGATCTAGAAAATGACATTAAATTTTTAAATGAATTTTCATCTCACAAAAAACGAGCGGATTTTGCAGGATTTATTACGTATAATGATAAAGATGAAGAAATTTTTACATTTGGTAAATATAAAGGACAAAAAGTTGAAGATATTTTAGAAAAAGATAAAGGGTATTATTCTTGGATACAGAATGCTGATTTTCCTTTATACACTAAAAAGGTATTGACAACTATTAAATTGCGTAGTTTTAATAATAAATTGAGTTAATAAATGTTGGTTGATTTTAACACTTTACCAGAAACTTCAAGAGTTTGGATTTATCAAGCAAATAGAACCTTAAGTGATCTTGAAGTTACTACGATTAATGATCGCTTAGCAATTTTTGTGCAAAATTGGAAAAGACATGGCGATGATTTAAAAGCTTCTTACCTTGTAAAATATGATCAGTTTATCATACTTGCAGTAGATGAAAATTTTAATGATGTTTCGGGTTGTTCCATTGATGCATCAGTACATACTATTCAGCAATTAGAGAAAGAATTAGATATAGATTTAATGAATAAAATGAATATTAGTTTTAAAGATGGTGAGAATATTAACACGGTATCTATGAAAAAATTCAAAGAATTTGCTGAGCAGAATAAAATAAAATCTGATACTTTAGTGTTTAATAACATGGTTACTTCTAAAGCTGATTTTGAAACTGCTTGGGAAATTGAAGCTAGCAAAAGCTGGCACGCACGATTTTTAAATTAAAATATTCATTGTAAGCATTTGTAATGGGATGATTTTGTCTATGAAAAAAACCACTCTTTTTATACTTCTTTTTTTATTCGGCTATTTTATAAATGCTCAAAATATTGATCCCTTAATTAAATTTGATAGTAGAGCACAACAGCGATGGGTAGATAGCATTATGCAATCTATGACAATTGATCAAAAGATTGGCCAATTGTTTATGGTTGCGGCTTATTCTAATAAAGATGTTAAGCATGAGGCCGCCATCGATAGGCTAATTAATAAATATCAAGTTGGTGGACTTATCTTTTTTCAAGGAACTCCTCAAAAGCAAGCCCAAATGGCCAACAGATTTCAGGGCCTTTCAAGAGTGCCTTTATTAATAGGATTTGATGGTGAATGGGGGTTAAATATGAGGCTTAATGACACCTATCGTTTTCCTTGGAACATGACCCTTGGTGCCATTCAAGACACTAAGCTAATAGAATCATTTGGTAAACATGTTGGCAGGCATGCGAAGCGATTGGGAATACATGTGAATTTTGCTCCTGTGGTAGATGTAAATATTAACCCTAAAAACCCAATTATTGGCAATCGCTCATTTGGTGAAGATCCAGAAAATGTTACCCAAAAAGCACAAGCTTTTATTAGAGGAATGCAGAGTGAGCAGGTCTTAGCAAATGCAAAACACTTTCCTGGGCATGGTGATACCGATGCTGATTCGCATGAAACATTACCCACAATTCCCTTTACAACTGAACGACTAGACTCTATAGAACTATACCCTTATAAACGTTTGTTTGATACAGGATTAGCAAGCGTAATGATAGCTCATTTAAGTGTGCCCGCATTAGAATCAAATACAGATTTACCCTCTTCACTATCTAAAAATATTGTCACAGATTTATTGCAAAAAAAACTAGGCTTTGAAGGGCTTATTTTTACGGATGCTTTGAATATGAAAGGAGCATCAAATTTTTCTACACCTGCAGAGATTAATTTAGAGGTTATTAAAGCAGGAAATGATATTTTATTAATGCCAAATGATATTCCGGGGACTTTTCAAAAAATCAAACAAGCAATTACAGATGGTGTCTTAACAGAAGATAGAATTAATCATTCTGTAAAGAAGATATTAAAAGCGAAGTATTGGACTGGACTTTATGAAAATAAACCTATAGCTGAGGAAAATTTAATTGAGGATTTAAATACTGTTTATGATGATGTATTGCATCAAGAATTGGTCAGGAATTCTATTACATTAATTAAAAATTCTAAGACACTATTTCCTGTAAAGGACCTTGTTAAGAATAAAATAGCCTATGTGAAATTAGGGGATGCAGACAATACTACGTTTGTTAAAAGATTGAATGATTATACTCAGGTAGATGTAATTTCAGGAGACAAGCTTGATGCGGTAATTAAGAAATTGGCTCCGTATAACGTAGTGGTTATTGGATATCATAAATCAAATAAGAACCCATGGAAGAGCTTTAAATTTAAGAATAAAGAACTGGTATGGCTTCAGGAAATAGCAAGGCAGAAAAAGGTGATTTTAGACATCTTTGCGAGCCCATATAGCCTTTTAGATATAAAAACATTTACCAATATTGATGCCGTTGTGGTTTCATATCAAAATAGTAAAATTGCTCAAGATGTTTCTGCTCAGTTATTATTTGGGGCAGGTCAAACCAAAGGAAAACTTCCGGTTTCTGTTAATACCACTTTTAAAGCAGGTCAAGGATATGTTTCTAAAGATTTAAGAAGATTAACATATGGTTTTCCAGAAAGAGTAGGTTTGAGTTCTAAAAAATTAAAAAGAGTAGATTCAATTGCTCAGAAAATACTTGAAGAAAAAATGGCTCCGGGTTTGCAGATTTTGGTAGCTAGAAAAGGTCAAGTTGTATATCGAAAGAGCTTTGGTTTTCACACCGCTGAAAAAAAGAAACCGGTGAAGAATACAGATATTTATGATTTGGCTTCTTTAACCAAAATTTTAGGTGGAGTTCCGTCTATAATGAAAGCTAATGAAGATCAAAAGTTCACGTTAGATTCAAAATTGGGAGATTTAATGCCCAACCTAAAGGGAACAAATAAGGATAGTATTACAGTGCGAAAGGCTCTTTCACATAATGGTAGATTACAGGCATGGATTCCATATTACTTGAGAACTTTAGATTCTATTACTAAAGAACCTTTAAAAGAATTCTATAACGTACGCAAAACCAAAAAATATGGTATTAAAGTAGCAAATAACATGTTTTTGAGAACTAGTTTTAAAGACTCTGTCTATAAAATGATAGCCGATTCTCCGTTACGTGAAAAAGAGGGTTATAAATACAGTGGACTTATCTTTTACTTATTTAAAGACTATATAGAAAAGCAATATGGTAAAGGACTCGGTGAATTTAATGATGTAAATTTTTATGAACCTTTAGGAGCCACTACTTTAACATATAACCCTTTAGATAAATTTACCAAAGAGAGAATCGTGCCTACCGAAATTGATAAGTTTTACAGAAGGCAATTATTGCATGGATATGTTCATGATCAAGGTGCAGCAATGTTGAATGGTGTTAATGGAAACGCAGGGCTGTTTGCAAATGCTAATGACGTGGCAAAAATGATGCAACTATACTTGCAAGGCGGCTATTACGGCGGTAAACAATACTTTAAAAAAGAAACTATTGATACTTTTAACAAAAGGCATTTTGGAGAAGATAGTGTTCGAAGAGGTTTAGGCTTTGATAAACCGCAGATAGATCCTGATATTAAGGCCACTTGCGGATGTGTTTCTTCAAAAAGTTTTGGACATAGTGGATACACCGGTACTTATACTTGGGCCGATCCGGAGACTAAACTTATCTATGTGTTTTTATCAAATAGAGTATATCCTTCTTCTTCGAATGATAAGTTGGTTAGGCAGAATATTCGAACGGAGGTTCAGCGTTTAATTCAAGAAGCTATTATTGACTAAGTTCTTATTTATTCTTCGTCAAAAATAATACTAACACCAAGCTAATACCTAAATAGGTCAAAGCAATCTTAGTGTTAAACATAGCATTAACAAGTAGCGTTTGAAGCAGATAAAACAATGGGAATGCTGTAATTCCAATTGCAAATTTAGTGGTGGAAATAAATTCTATTTCTTTAATTTTAGGTTGAAAAGCTTTCCAGATTAATAAGGGGAAAATACTATTAAGCTTCACTAAACCATAAATAATTTTCCAGATAAGATGAGGCTTCTTAATTGGTTGCGTTTTCAGATTAGGGATTTGATTATTAATATTTTCAATCCTCTTATTTACATCATCAGGGTCTAAAAAATCAACATCTCCTAACTTTTGGAGCACTTCATTTTCATTAGCTATATTTTCTATATGAGTTGTTAATTCTTTCATGCGATTTCTCACTTCTTCCTTTAATGTTAAAGCGGCGATACTTGTATTTTTTTCTTTTAAAAAAGGACTCACTGATATGGGTTTTCCATAGAAAATAGCAACCGATTCGGCAAAAGCCTCTGCTTTCATATAATTTAAACCAACAGGAACAATAGTTAATTGTAAATCTGGGTTTTGTTCTAATGCCCCAAAGGTAATCCGGGTAAACCCTTTACTAAGGGGGCGAACCCAACGCCGAATATCATGAGTGCCTTCAGGAAATATGAGTAGCGATTTTTGTTTGTTTAATATGTCAAAACACTTTTTAAAGATCTCCTCGTTTTTTTTGAGAGTTTCCTTACCATCGCGCATTCGATATATTGGGAGCATGTTTACGGTGGAAAGAAGCCATTTTACAAACTTTAATTTAAAGGCACTAGCACGTGTTAAGAAATGAATATTTCTTGTAGTTGTGGTAGCGATAAGCAGTGGGTCTATCAAAGCATTTTTATGATTTGAAACAAATAGGAGAGCTCCTTTCTTCGGAATATTTTCTCTGCCTATTACCATTATTTTTTTGTGATAAAAAAAGAGCCCTATAGAAATATAGACTTTAACGATATGATACCAGATGCGTTTCAAAACTAGGCAAGAGCTTTATTAGATTTTCGAGACCAAAAATACGCCAATCCCAATCCAGATGCAATATCCCAAACACCCCAAAAAGCAACACATAAGGCCATTCCACCTAAGCCTTCAAAGAAAGCAAAAACCAATAGTAATCCTAAACCAGAATTCTGGATGCCAGTTTCTATAGCCATTGTTTTTTGATCTTTATAAGATAATTTAACAACCTTGGCAAAATAAAAACCGGCGATGTATCCTGAAAAATTGTGCAAAAGAACAATTAAGAATACATAATGTATGTGATCTAGAAAAATAGTTAAGTTTTGCGCAAAGGCCCCTGCAATAAAAATTAAAAAGATAATGATTGAGAAAGGTTTTAAATATTTAGAAAGTTTTTGTGCTAAATCCGGTTTATATCTTCTAACAAGCATTCCTGTTAATAAAGGAATACCTAGAATCAATGTAACAAGTTTTACCAATTCAAAGGGATCGAGTTCAACCGTACGTAAAATTTTTGCAGTAGGTTCGTAGAGATTACCCCAAAAGGCCAAATTAAGTGGGGTCATTACTACAGCTACCAATGTAGCGAATGCTGTTAAACTTACAGATAGTGCAGCATTTCCGCTGGCTAGTTGTGTCATAAAGTTAGAAATATTACCGCCAGGGCACGCCGCAACCATAATCATGCCTAAGGCAATGCTAGGATAGGGGTTTATAATATTTATGAGCAGATAGGTAACCAGAGGAAACAATATGAATTGTGAAACAATACCGGTTACAACTATTTTGGGGCTTTTAAACAAGCGTTTAAAATCTTCGGTGGTAATACCTAAAGCAACTCCAAACATAATCAGAGCCAATATTACGTTTACAACCCAAAGCTCTTGATCGTTAAAATTTATTTTTATAGCGTCTAAAACGCTTTGTTGATCAGTTTTTAAAGGCATAAGCTATAATATTTGCACCCATCTTAAGCGCTTGCTCGCGAACATTGGGTGGGTTATTATGTATTTCTTGATTTTCCCATCCATCGCTTAAATCACTCTCATAATCATAAAAACAGATAAGCCTTCCTTCGTGGAAAAGACCAAAGCCTTGTGCAGGTTTACCATCATGCTCATGAATCTTTGGTAAAGTATCAAAATCATAGTTTTGATGATAAATAGCATGATCACTAGGAATTTCTAGAAATTCTAATTCAGGGAAAACTTTTTTCATTTCACGACGAATGTATTGATCCATTCCATAGTTATCAGAAATATGCAAGAATCCACCGGCCTGAAGATAATCTCTTAGGTTATCAATATCTGGTTCAGTAAAATAAACATTACCATGTCCGGTCATAAAAACAATGGGGTAATTGAAAATATCCACACTATTTGCTTCTACGGTTGCTGGTTCCTCATTTATTTTAGTTTTTACATTTTCATTTGTGAACTTTATAAGATTAGGCACAGCCGTTGGGTTGGCATACCAATCACCTCCACCTCCATATTTTAATATAGCCACCTTTTGGGCATTTAGCGAAATAGTAAAAAGGAATGCTATAAGGAATTTTAATTTTAACATTTAAAATAAATAAGTCTCAAATATAAAATTATTCTACCAGAGGTAAAGAATTAACATTTATTTAATTCATCATGGCTATATCTTTAGATTCTGTATAGATTTTTAGTTTAGATTTGCCATCTGAAAATTTTAATCAAATAAAAAGTAACTATAAAATGAAAAATCAAATTGTAAAAATTGCTACAGTATTATTTATTGGATTAGCTGTGGTATCATGTAAGAAAGCAAAAAACGAAACAGAGGCGGCTAAAGCCGAAGATGTTAAACAAATTGCTGAGGCTGCAGAAAGGTATGTTGCCAATGCAGATGAGAGTATAATTACCTGGAAAGGATTTAAACCTACCGAATCTCATAATGGTACTATTAAAGTTTCTGAGGGTTATGTAGCTTTTGAAAATGGTAATTTATCTGGCGGTAATTTCGTAATAGATATGGGTACCATTGCAAACGCAGATATAGAGAGTGAAGAATGGAAAGGTAAGTTAGAAGCTCATTTAAAGAATGCTGATTTCTTTGATGTTGAAAAACACCCTTATAGTGTATTTGCTATCACTGGAGTTGAAACAACTGAAGAAGGTAAAGCTACCATAAAAGGTAACTTAACAATTAAAAATATTAAAAAGAATATCGAATTTCCTGCGACAGTTTCCGTTAATGGTGACGAAGTTTCTTTTGAGAGCGAGCCTTTTACAATTGATAGAACGGAGTGGGATGTGAAATACAATTCAGGTAAATTCTTTGAAGATTTAAAAGATAAATTAATCAAGGATGATGTTGAAATCTCATTCAACATAAAAGCTAAAAAAGATCAGGCAATATAATTTTGTTTAAATCAACAGTATTAAAGAAGCCACCGTTTATGGTGGCTTTTTTATTATAATGAGTTTATTAAAGAAACTGCATGCGCGGCCACAATTCCGGCTGTTTCAGTTCGTAAACGACTTTTCCCTAAGGAAACAGGGGTATAGTTAACTAATAAAGATTTTTGAATTTCGTTTGTACTAAAATCACCCTCAGGGCCAATGAGTATTGTAACGTGTTCTTTTGGTTTCAGGTTTTTTTCTAAAGAACTTCTATCCAACTGATCTTCACAGTGAGCAATAAATTTTTGCCCATTACAAGATAAATCTATAAAATCAATAAATTTTGCTGGTTCATTTAACTTAGGGAAGTGAAACTTTATTGACTGTTTACCCGCAGATTCAATAATTTTTTGAAAACGTTCTATTTTAATCACTTTCCGTTCAGAATGATCACAAATAATCGGGGTAACCTCATCTATACCAATCTCAGTTGCCTTTTCTAAAAACCATTCAAATCGATCATTATTTTTCGTCGGTGCGATGGCGATGTGTAAGTAATAATCCCATGGTTTAGGTTCATCTTTTACATCAATAATTTTCACCATACATTTTTTATCATTATCAATTACAACTTCTGATGTAAATAAGATTCCCTTACCATTAGTTATATATAATTTATCTCCTTGTTTTTTACGCAATACTCTAACAATATGCCTGCTCTCAGTTTTATCAAAAATAAACTGTGGATCAGTAGAGCGTAAATGAGGGGCGAAAAATAGTTGCATTAAAGATTTTTACGGTATGTTCTTCTGCGTTTGTAAAGCTCTGAATTAAAATGTTTCCAGATTTGACGAATGGCTACATTGTCTTCTAGTTCTGGTGTTCTGATACAATTTTGAATCCCTTTTTTTGTAAATACTCTGTAATACTCATTAAATATTACCGCATGCACACCCTTATTTTGATAATCTGGATGCACACCTATTAAATAAAAAATCACATCTTTACTATGCTTTTTGGCTTGCAAAAGATGATAAAATCCAAATGGAAATAACTTGCCTTTGATTTTTTGTAAAGCTTTTGAAAAAGAAGGCATTACAATGGCAAAAGCCACTAAATTATCATCTTTATCAGTGATGTATTTAATATATTCTGGATTGATAAAACTAATATACTTTTTCTTGAAATACTCCTTCTGTTTATCAGAAATTGGAGTAAAAGTCGATAGTTTAGCATAGCTCGCATTGAATAATTCAAACATACTATCAACATATGGCATTATTTCTTTGGTAGATCTAAAATCTAATGCTGTTAACTGATAACGTCTTTTAATTAAATTATTGGCCTTTTCGAAAAATTCGGGTTTTACATTACTAAATGGAAAGCGCCATTCTAGATGTTCCTTTTCCTTTATATACCCTAATTTTTCTAAATGCTCTTTGTAGTAAGCATGATTATACCAGGTAATCATTGTTCCTAACTCATCAAAACCTTCAATAAGCACGCCAACCTTATCTAAATTAGAAAAACCTACTGGGCCTTCAACATATTCTAAATTGTTTTGTATGCCAATCTCCTCAACTTTGCTAAGTAAGGCCTTTGTAATATTAATATCATCAACTACATCGAACCAACCAAAGCGCATTTTTTTAATGCCCTGTTCATTTACTTCTGTATGATTGATAATGGCAGCTAATCTACCAACAATTCGATCATTCTTATAAGCTAAAAAAAATCGAGCATCGGCATTATCAAAAGCCGGATTTTTATCTTTATTAAAGGTTGCGAGTTCTTCACTGATAATTGGAGGTATCCAATTATAATTTTCTTTATAAATACTGAATGGAAATTTTACAAATTCTTTTAGTTCTTTTCGAGTCGTAATTTCCTTTACTGTAATCATTTAAAGTGCTAATTATTTTCTGGCGGCTCATAATTTTTATCATAATCTCGTGCCGCCTTCTTTTGTTTTTTCTTCTCTTCTTTGGCCTTTTTTCTGGCCTCTTTCTCTCTTCGTTTCTGAGCTTTACTCTTTTTAGGAGCTTTGTCTTTCTTTATTTTACGCTTACGTGCTTTTACCTTTTTAACCTTACGTTGCTTATCAGGTTTATTTTTACCGAATAACCTTGAGAAGAAGTTTCCTTCTTTCTTTTGTTTTTCAACTTCTTGGCCGTCAGCACCTACAATCTTAAATTTATCTCTATGGCGATCTAAGCGCCAAGTAAAACCGGCATTTATCAATAACGTTGATCCATCCCTGTCATTAATAGCGCGAGTAGCAATATCAAACTGCGTATTTCTATTTAATAAATATGCGATACCACCCCCAAACTGAAAATCATTAGGAATACCATCACCTTTAAAGATTCCTTGATGCTCACCAAATATAGACCATTTATCAGTAATTGAATAAGTACCTGTTAAAATATAAGAATTTTCCTTTTGATCTGAACCAATCTTATCCATTACAAAGTTCATTAAAAAAACAAACTTATCTGTAAAATTATTTTGTGTAAATATGGCTACTCTAGGACTAAATTCATCTTTTAAATAGCCAGGAGAATTTCCGCCAACATAATTTTTGGTTATAGGTACATTAACCCCTGCGTATACTGCTACGGCCGGAATTAACCGTTTCCAGTCATAAGCGGTTTTTCGTTTCCAACTTCTTATTTCTTTTGACTTATCGTCGTATTTAGGATAGTAGACGAGGTATTTTGCTCCAATAGCCAGACGACTAAAGCTAAAGGTAGAAATATCTTCTAATGTAGGGTCGCTAGCAATAAATGAATCTGCAAAATCTACATCATCATATTGCAAAGTAGTGCTGAGATTTAGTTCTAATTTCTCTAAAAACTTACTATACCGAACCATAATGTCAGTACCATAAGACGTTACGGAAGTACCCCGATCATTAATATCTCTATAAAACAAACCACTTTCAAATTGTAGGACGTTGGTGCCAACACTAAATGGACTATCAGAAAAACCAGGACGTCTTGAATTAATCAATTCAGTGTATTGGGCACTACTAAATTGAAAGCAAAAAATCAATAGAAATATACCGAGGAGTCGTTGCATAGTTTATAGGGTTCGTATTTATATGTAAAGATTTTATCTATATACTAACGTTTTAGTTGCTCTCAAATTGTTACTTTTGGCATATTATTTAAAATTTATGCAAGAAGCAGGGGTGATGAACTTTTTAAGAACCATATTAATCATCTTATTGATCTATTACGGACTTAAGCTACTAGCAAGATTTGCTTTTCCGATGGTAATGAAACGCTTTATGAATAATGTTGAAAAGCGATTTAATGAGCAAAAAGGTCAATTTAGAGGAAATCAAGATAAAACCAAAGTTGGTGAAACAGTTATTGATAAAGCACCAAAAGAAAAACAAAGCAATCAGAATGTTGGAGAATATGTTGACTTTGAAGAGGTTGATTAACTAATCTTATTGTTAGAATGAAAGGTATTTTCCAAAAGTTATTTCCGTTTTTTATTGCAATTCTTGTATTTGTTATTGCTTCATTAACATATTTTTCACCAGTTTTAAAAGGAGAAAAATTATTTCAAAGTGATATCGCCCAGTTTAGAGGGATGTCTAAAGAAATTGCCGATTTCAGAAAAACAGATCAAACCGAACCTTATTGGACCAATCGCGCTTTTGGAGGCATGCCAGCATATCAGTTGAGTGCATATTATCCACATAATTATGTGAAAAAAGTTGACTCATTATTACGTTTTTTACCTCGCCCGGCTGATTATTTATTTCTTTATTTTCTTGGGTTTTTTATTCTACTCTATATTCTTAAAGTTGAATGGAAACTAGCCATATTGGGTTCCTTAGCTTTTGGATTTTCAACATACCTTATTATTATTTTTGGAGCAGGACATAATGCCAAAGCGCATGCTATTGCATATATGCCAGTAGTTTTAGCCGGGATAATAGCAGCGTTTCAAAAAAGATATTTGCTTGGTTTTGTGTTGACCGCTTTAGGGATGTCTTTCGAGATTAGTGCCAACCATCCTCAAATGACATACTATCTTTTATTTTCAGTACTTATCTTAGGAATAGTATATTTAATTGACGCTTTAAAACAAAAAGAATTTTCTAATTATTTAAAAATAGTTGGGCTGTTAACATTGGCGGTTATATTAGCAGTCGGGGTAAATTCTACTAGTTTATTAGCAACTAAAGAATATGCAAGTAATAGTACCCGAAGCAAAAGTGAATTAACGATAAACCCTAATGGGGAACCGAAAAAAGAGATAAGTAGTGGCCTTTCTGAAGATTATATTACGCAATACAGTATAGGAAAGGCAGAAAATTTTAATGTGTTGATTCCTCGGTTTTATGGAGGGGGAAGTCGCGAAAAAATAGGTAAAGATTCTAATACCTATGAATTTCTAAAAAATAAGATCGGGAGGACTCAAGCGAGAGACTTTGCAAATAATTTTCCTGGATATTGGGGTGAGCAACCCATTGTAGAAGCTCCGGCATATATAGGTGCGGTATTAATATTTTTATTTGTTTTAGGTGCATTTTATGTAAAAGGAAGCCTTAAAAAGTGGTTAGTAGCGGCCACTATTTTTTCATTTATATTAAGTTGGGGTAAGCACTTTTCGATTATCACTAATTTCTTTATTGACTATGTTCCACTATATAATAAATTTAGGGCGGTGTCATCAATTCAGGTAATTGCAGAGTTAGCGGTTCCTTTGCTAGCAATATTGGCGTTGCATCAGTTTTTAAACTCCAATAATGGTAAAGAAGAAAAATTAAAGTATTTAAAGTATGCGCTCTATGGAGTTGGAGGTATAACCTTATTTTTCACTTTAGCGGGAACGAGCCTGTTTAGCTTTGAAAGTCTTCGAGATGCAGGCTTGGAGCAGCAATTGCCAGGAATAAGTGATGCCATGATTGCCGATAGAAAATCAATCTTCTTTAAAGATAGTTTACGCTCATTCGTTTTAATTTTAATTGCTGCAATTACTTTATGGGCATTTTTAAAAGATAAAATCAATAAGAATGTTGCGTTAGGCGCTTTTGCTATATTGATTCTTTTTGATTTGATAGGAGTCGATAGGCGACATATAAATCAAGATGATTTTGAACCTAAATCAAAGAATGAGAAACCATTTCTGGCTTCTGCGGTGGATAATGAAATCTTAAAGGATAAATCATATTATAGGGTTGCAAACTTCACTGTAAATCCATTAAATGATGGGAGTACTTCCTACTACCATAATTCTATCGGGGGATATCATGCGGCTAAACCTAGACGATATGAAGAATTATTCGAATATCAAATTAACAAGAATAATTTTGAAATACTGAATATGCTAAATGCTAAATATATCATTTTTGCCGATCAACAAGGGAATCAGCAAATGCAAAAAAATGAGGAGGCAAATGGCAATGCATGGTTCGTGAGCGAGGTTGAGTTTGTGAATTCAGCCGATGAAGAAATTAAAGCTCTAGATAGTTTAAATACAAAAGAAAAAGCAATTGTTGATATTTCCTTTAAAGAGCAACTGCCAAAAGCAAATTTTACCAAAGACTCTATTGCTACGATTTCGCTTACCAATTATAAGGCTAATCAATTAACATATACGACCAAGGCAAATACCGAACAGTTAGCTGTTTTTTCTGATATGTATTATAAAAATGGATGGAATGCTTCTATAGATGGCCAATTAACACCTCATTTTAGAGCAAATTATGTGTTAAGGGCTTTACGTATCCCTTCAGGAACACATAAAGTTGTATTTAAATTCGAACCTTCGGTAATAAAAACAGGAAATACAATCACATTAGCATCTTACAGCTTACTTTTATTAATACCTTTAGGTTGGTTCTTTTTATTGAAGCGTAAAAAATAGTATGCACACTTATTTTCTAATAAAGAATGTTCTTGTTTTTAGAATAGAATCGTGTAAACAAAAAGAAAATCAATGCGTATAGGAATGATTTTAGATAAAACATTTCCACCCGATCCTAGGGTAGAAAATGAGGCTATTTCACTTATAGAAGCGGGTCATGAAGTTTTTCTTTTTTGCTTGAAATACACCAATGAAACACGTGAAGAGCTTATTAATGGGATAAAAGTTCGAAGATATCAATCAAATAAACTAGAATATAAATTATCGGCATTGGCTTATACAGTTCCATTTTATGCCTTTAGCCTCACTAAGAAGATCAAGCATTTTTTGGAAGCAAATGCTATCGAAGCAATTCATATTCATGATATGAGAATAGCCGAAGCAGCTTTCAAGGCCAATACTAAGTTAAAACTGCCTTGCATTTTAGATCTGCATGATAATATGCCTGAGATTATGAAACTGTATCCTCATGTTCAGAAATTTCCTGGTAAATATTTAATTTCTCCAAAAAAATGGAAGTATAAAGAAGAAGAATTTATTAAAACAGCAACAAAAGTTATAACGGTTTCTAATGAGTTTAAAGATGAAGTGGTTGAAAGAACAAAAGTCGGTATAAATAAGGTTCTTGTTGTTCCAAATACCGTTAGAAAATCGTTTTATAAAGATTATAAGCTCTATCAAAACATTATAAGACGGTATGAAGATAATTTTGTAGTACTATACCTGGGAGACACGGGCTTACGAAGAGGATTACAAACGGCAATTGAATCCATCCCGTTACTTTTAGACGAGATACAAAATTTTAAACTAGTAATCGTTGGAAAAAATACAACAGATCATATTTTAAAAATGAAAGCCAGTGAATTAGAAGTAGAAAAATATATTGATTTTGAAGGATGGCAAGATGTAAGTTTGTTCCCAAGCTATATTTTATCTAGTTCTATTTGTATTTCACCTTTACACAGAAATATTCAACATGACGTAGCGTATGCCAATAAATTATTTCAATATATGAGTTTTGCAAAGCCAGTTCTAGTAAGCAATGCAATCGCACAGAAAAGATTGGTTGAAACTAATGGTACGGGGGTGGTTCATAGAGAGAAAGATGCGAAAGATTTTGCCAATAAGGTTTTACAATTGTATAAAAATGAAGAATTACGAAAGCAGTTAGGAGCGAATGGTAAAGGATTTATAGAAACACAATTTACTTGGGAGAAAACCTCAAAAAAGTTGATAAACTTATATGATAACTTAGCTAGTTGAAAGCATTAGTCATTACATATTATTGGCCACCTGCCGGCGGATCGGGCGTTCAACGTTGGTTGAAGTTTGTAAAATATCTACAAGATTTTGGCATCGAACCAGTAGTATATACGGTTAAAAACCCCAACTATCCTTTAATGGATACATCTTTAAGTACAGATGTACCTAATAATTTAGAAGTTCTAAAATATCCGATTTGGGAACCAAATAATCTTTTTGGAAAATCAGCAAAAAAAACAAGTGCCGGGTTCTTAGATGCGAACCCTTCAAGAATTGGGAAGGTAATTCAATATATTCGAGCAAATTTTTTTATACCTGATGCTCGAAAGTTTTGGATTCAACCTTCGGTAAAGTTTTTAAATAACTATTTAGAAAAGAACCCTGTTGATGTTATAATTACCACCGGACCACCACATAGCATTCATTTAATAGGTTTAGGGTTAAAAGAAAAACTAGCTGTTAAATGGCTAGCCGATTTTAGAGATCCTTGGACGGAGATCGATTATTTTCATCAGCTACCTTTAACAAAGGATTCTTTAAAGAAGCACCAAGATCTTGAAAAAAAAGTATTAATAAATGCAGATGCGGTATTAGTAGTTGGTAAAAAAATGGCTGATAGCTATAAAGAATATAATAAGAACACTTACATCATAACAAACGGCTATGATTCTGAGGTTTCCGTTTCTAAGAAGTCTTTAGATTCTCAGTTTTCCTTGGTACATATTGGTATGATGAATGCCGATAGAAACCATGGTATTTTATGGGAAGCACTAAGAGAATTATGTGAAGAACATTCGAGTTTTGCTGAAGATTTAAGGTTGAAATTTATTGGTAAGCTGGCCGATGAAGTTGTAAAGTCCATTAAGAGTCATAAATTGGATGTTCATACAGAATTTATTGATTATTTAAAACATAATGAAGTACTAAAACATCAGCAATCGGCGCAAGTGTTATTACTTTCCGTAAATAATGTACCAAGTGCAAAGGGTATTATAACAGGTAAAATATTTGAATATTTGCAAGCAAGAAGACCTATCTTAGCAATTGCTCCAGTTGAAGGAGATTTAGCAAATATTTTAAACAAAACGAAAGCTGGAACCGTAGTTGGGTTTAATAATAAACAAAAAATAAAAAGTGTGATATATGATTATTATAAGGCTTACAAGAATGATCAATTATTTGTTGAAGGAGTAAATATTAATCAATACCATCGTAAAAGCTTAACGGAAGAATTGGCTAAAGTAATTAAAGAAATATAGTTGAAGAAGCCAAGCTCAGTTTTTCAAGAAACCTATTGAAGGTATAAAGTAAGTAAGAAAATATATAAAGAGATAGTATCAATACTTTAATCATAATGAAATTACCAAAATTTTTATTAGGCGATAATACGGACCATCCAGATGATATTTTTATCATACATACCGATTATCCTCAATTTATAATCAATTTAGTAAATGATGAAATTGAGTGGTTAGAAGAGGTAAGAAGTGATAATGAATCAAGTCTTGAGAATGAAGTACAAACTCTAATAGAGGAGGCATCATTGTTTTATGATAGAGAAATGGAACGTTATAGTGAATAGTGCTACCTAAAAAGACAGCGGTTGATCGATTAACGCCCGCCTTTTAATTCATCCTGCCATTTTTTTAACTCTTCCCATTTATCATCAGCCGCAAGACCAGCTTGTTTAGGCCATGTTCCTGGATTGTGTATGCGATATCTAGGTCCGGCATTATTTAAAATTTCTTGTATGCTATCAACAGATGTTATAGAGAGTTGTCTAAAGCTCCATATACCATCATTATTTAATAGTCCTTTGATTTTTGGTCCTATACCTTCTACCTTTGTTAGATCATCTTTTATAGAGTCATCTATCTTCGCTACACCATCTGTAAAGCTTGAAGCAATAATTTCTGAATCAATTACGCCACTGGCAGTTACTTTTCTAGCTTTGATAGTAGTATTGTGTTCATGTTCTAAATTTTTATATTTAGCTTTCCATTCGTTTATTTCAGTTTGGCACTTGCCTTTATACCACCAACGCCAAAAAAGCCATCCTATTAAAAAGGCGCCAAGCATCCAGAAAAAAAGTTCGATTAAATGAGCAGTATTTTGGTTAGAAAATATTGATAAGGTCATTTGGTTATTATTTTACGGTTATTACTATTCTTCTATTCTTAGCTCTTCCTTCTTCAGTTCTATTTGTAGCAACAGGTTCTTCTTCGCCTTTAGAAATTACTTCAATAATAGTTGCTGCTATACCTTGAGAAATTAGATAGTTCTTCACATTGTTAGCACGATCTAATCCCCATTGGTAGTTATTCACACCTACACTATCAGTATGTCCGGTAACTATTACTCTTTTATTTGGATATTTTTGCAAGTAATTTTTGAGTTCTAGGGTATACGCGGTGAGTGTCTTATCAGGTTTAAATTCTTTAACTGCAAAATTGGTATATAACGTTTTATTAGTTATACCTGCCTCTATTTCTGAAGTACGCTCGTCAGAAATATTTCGAAACAGCAATGAAATACCATCGTAATAATTTCCATTATCATCATAACTAAACTCAGATAATACTGCTTTAGGAACAATCCTATCTGGATTAACTCCTGCTTTGACAAGAATATTTTTTAAGAAATTGGCTCTGGAATTTCCAAAATGAATACCTTTTTCACTATCAACTTCTGAGGTCAAATATTTTGCAGATATCAATAGCTCTTTATTCTGATTAGCATTCAAATAATTATAAATAGAATCTTTAAATCCTCTTAATTCATCAGGAATGATAATATCGCCACTAGAGGCATTAAAAGAAAAACCTTTAGGAAAGTTAAAAACGGAACTCCCATCTGAAGCTACAATTGAAAAAGTAGCTTTAGGTACTTGATCCGAAGCTATTGTATCATTTTTATCTGTTATGTGATGTGGGGCTTTTAAGGTATGGGCCGTTGCACATTCACCACAAATACTATTACTCAAGTATTGGTGAAATAAAATGGCAATGGCAGCCCAAAGTATAAAAACCAGAAAGGCAAGCCAAAATTTTTTCATATTTCGGTCTAAGTTAGTTAGTAGTTAAATTTAAAGAAAAGTACCGTTAAATACAAGTATATCTTCCTAATATTAAACTAAATAGATACAAAAATATAAGGCCTTTTAACGAATATGACACAAAAAAAAGCTTTACGTCACTTGACGTTAAAAAATTACTTTTTAGCGGCTTCTACCAATTCTAATTTTTCTAATGAAGTTGTTGTTGTAAATAGTCCGTAGTTGATAATGGCCTTATTTCTTTCTATTTTTTCAATAACGCCAACTGATTTGCTATCAATTAACCTAACACGATCATTCAATTTATAAGTGTAGTTTGCTTTTAGTTTTGCCTCTTTCTTAGCCTCAATAGCTTTTTCTTTACGCACATCTTTAACCTTTTCAAGAACTTCTTTCTTAACTTTTTCTAATTTTTGTTTTTGTTGTTGTTCTTGTTTTTTAGCTATTTTCTTCTCGGTTTTAGATGTGTTCTTTTTTTGTCGTTTTGATTTTTCAATGGTCACCCATTTCATCAAGTCTGTTAAAAACTGCTTTTTGTTATTAGTTTGAAAATATTTATTCGACAGTTCATTAAATCTTCTTCCAATTAGAAGCATTTTTTGATTATTATCGTAGAGTTCTTGAAAGCTTTCTAACTTCTCTTGAATTTTTCTTTCTTTATCAGAAAGATTTTCAGTATGTTCTTGTGCTTTAGTTTGCGCTTTTTCAAGATTAACAGATGTCTTTCTTAGTCTAGTGCGTTCTTGTTGAAGTTTAGATATTGTCTTATCTAAACGAATTTTTTCGCGCTCTACTTTTTTCTTAGCGCGATTAATCAAACTAAATGGGATGCCATTTTTTTGAGCTACTTCAAAAGTGAAAGAACTTCCTGCCTGCCCAATGAATAATTTAAAAGTAGGTTCTAAAGTTTTGGCATCAAATTGCATATTGGCATTGGTTACATTATCCAGCTCATCGGCCAGAACCTTTAAGTTCGCATAATGCGTGGTAATAATACCATAAGCTCCTTTTTCATAGAATTCTTCTAAGAATATTTCAGCCAATGCTCCACCCAATTCTGGATCGCTACCAGTACCAAATTCATCAATTAGAAATAATGTATTTGCGTTGCACTTACGTAAAAAATTGCGCATATTCTTTAATCGATAACTATAAGTGCTTAATTGATTTTCAATAGATTGATTATCTCCAATATCAGAAAGAATCGTGTCGAAGAAATACACTTCACTACGTTCATGAACAGGAATCAAAATACCACTTTGGAGCATTACCTGTAGTAAACCGATGGTTTTTAAAGTAATACTTTTTCCGCCGGCATTTGGCCCTGAAATTACAATAATTTGTTGTTGCTCATTGAGTTCAATTGTCTGAGGAATGGTATCAATATTTTGTTTGCGATTGCTTTCTAATAAAATAGGATGGTAAGCATCTTTCAAGAATAGCTTTTTAGTTTTTGATATATGAGGTAAAATTCCACCTATGCTCCGAGCATATTTCGCTTTAGCCCCAATAATATCTAACCGAATTAGAAAATCTTGGTAAGTATTTAATAGCTCAATACTTGGGCGAATATCATCTGTAAGCTTTTTTAGAATACGTACAATCTCTTCCTGTTCTTCATGAATAAGATCTTGTAGCTCTCTATTCAGCTTAACGGTAGAATCAGGAACAATAAAAACGATACTCCCAGTTTTCGAAGTTCCAAGAATAGCACCTTTTACTTTTCTTCGGTGCATCGCCTGAACCGCTAATACACGTTGATTTTCAATAACTGATTCTCGAATATCATCTAAGTAACCTGAGTTCATATGTCTGCTCAAGGCACTTGAAAAACTTGTGCTAATTTTGGCTCGTACAGTATTAATTTCTTTTCGTACATGTCTAAGTTGATCTGATGCCTTGCTATCTACTTCACCAAAATTATTAATCACTTTTCTAATAATCTCTATTAATTCTTTGGTGAATATTACCTCCGATGAAATTTTAAAAAGAGTAGAGTAGTACTCCTTAAATTTCTCTAGAAACTTTAATTGAATATTTACGGTTTCCGATATTGCAGCAATTTTTAAAAAAGCATCAGTTTCCAGAAAACTATCTTCAATACCTAATAAGTGAATTTCTTTGGTAATTTCTTCAAAATGGTGATTGGGTATTTTATTCTCGTTTTCAAATGAGCTCAAATATTCATTTACTAAATTTAATTGTTCAAGTAATTTGAGCTTTGCAGAGATAGGTTGAATATTTTGAATAGCTTTTCTGCCTAAATCGGAAATACAATAGTCACCTATACTATTAATAACAGTATTGAATTCAAGATCATTTAATGTTTTTTGGGTGATTTTGCTATTCAAAATTGTACTTTTACAAACGCACTGCAAAGTAACTATTTTTACCTCGATTATGAACGTTCAAATTGCCGAAAGTTGGAATACTGTTTTACGTGATGAGTTTGAAAAGCCATACTTTAAAGTATTGGTTGATTTTGTAAAAAGTGAATATAAAAAACATATTTGCTATCCTAAAGGAAATCAGATTTTTTCAGCTTTTGATCGTTGTTCTTTTGATGATTTAAAAGTAGTGATCATAGGGCAAGACCCGTATCATGGAATTGGGCAAGCAAATGGCTTATGTTTCTCTGTAAACGAAGGTATTGCGCATCCACCATCATTGATCAATATCTTTAAAGAATTAGAAACTGATTTGAATTTACCTTATCCAAAAAGCGGTAATTTAGAACGATGGGCAGATCAAGGCGTGTTGTTGTTAAATGCTACTTTAACAGTACGTGCTCATCAAGCAGGGTCACATCAAAAAAAAGGTTGGGAGCAATTTACAGACGCTGTAATTACTAAAATTTCTGAACGTAAGAGTAATGTAGTCTTTTTATTGTGGGGTGGTTACGCGAAACGTAAAGGAGCAAAAATTGATATATCCAAACATTATGCATTAACAAGCGGACACCCATCTCCGTTAAGCGCAAATAGAGGTTTTTGGTTTGGTAATAAGCATTTTTCAAATACGAATGATTTCTTGAAAAGTAAAAATTTGAAAGCAATTGATTGGTAGTTTCATAGGCTTTCACAATAAAAACCTTCATTCTGTACTATTTTTTTTACATCTTCTTCATTAAGCGCATCATGCGCTTCTATTCTGAGTACATTATCAATATCTTCTAAATCAATTGACCAATCTAGAATTACTGAATTTTCATTGAGAATAGGTTTAATTCTTTTAACCTTCTCTTTAGTTTTTATATCGGTTCTTAAAATTAATAGTTTCATAAGGCAATTAGCTATTTTTATTCCAAGTCGTTTTCTTGTTGCACAGAATTATCTGTTTTACGATGTATATAATCGTTGAAAGCCTTTTCTCCTTCCTCTTCCCAAAAGCCCTCATAGTGTTTCCACTTAGAAAAGTCACCTTTAGATGATACCCTCTTTTTTCTTGAGTTATCACATTTTCTTTTCTTGTCACGATCCTTGTCACCACCAAAGCCTCCAAACAATAATTTAGACAATAGACCTATACCCAGAGCTTGCCAAAATGTAATGGTTACTAAACCAAAAAGTTCAGGCATTAACCAATTCCATAAATACATTATTATAAAACCGAATGCTACAATAAACAATGTTATCAGAAAGGCTATGAAAATTACGGTACCAACAATTACGGCTGGATTTTTACTTCTTAGTTTGTGTTTAAAATAATTTTTCATCATTTAAATTTTAATTGATACTATCTTTTCTAATTTTTAATTTTTTATAAAGTTGTGAAACCGCTCTATGTCGTCTAGAAAGTAAGGTCCCTTCTGGGATTCCAGTCTCATTAGACAATTCTCTATACGAATAACCTTCTACATCGATCGCAAGAATAATATCTCTATATGGAGGCTTAAGGCTAAAAATGGCTTTCTTTAATTCAATTTTTAATTCTTCAGAATACGAATTGTCTGAATTTTCGTAAAACGATTCTATAAATTCTGATAGTTGCGTCTCAAAATCATCTTCAATGTTTGTATAAGGTTTGCGTTTTCTTAATGTATCAATGATCTTGTTCTTAATAGAATGATATACAAACCCAGCAATATTATTAATGGGTAAAACCTCTTTACGAGAAAATACCTTTAATGCTACATCTTGAATAATATCTTCGGCATCGCGATCAACGTCGTTTTCAATTTTAGAAAGTACATAAGCTTTTAGGTTATGATATTCTTCATTGAAAAATGTCTTAAGTCGTTTATCGTTTTCTGTTTCTGAAGCCATTAAGGCACCTTTTAAATTGGTCTTCATTTATAAAGACGTACAGCAATTCTTTTATTGCACTTTTTTTTGAAGTTTTTTTTTCGAACAATACTTCGAGTCATTTCTAATAAAACCATTACAAACGAAGTTCGACTTTAAAAATCATAAAATCAAGATTAGAATTCCTATTTTTACAGCAAACCAAATGCGATAGTGCAGCGCTCTTATTCTATAATTATTCCAGTATATAATCGTCCTCAAGAATTGGAGGAGTTACTTGGGAGTTTATCTCGACAAACTTTTGATGAAAATTTTGAAGTGATTGTAGTTGAAGATGGTTCTACCATAACTTCCGAAGGAGTAGTTGCCGCCTTCAATGATAAATTAAATATTCAATATTTCTTTAAAAAAAATAGCGGTCCAGGACTTACTAGAAACTATGGAATGCAAAAAGCATCAGGTAACTATTTTATTATTTTAGATTCTGATGTGCTGTTGCCCAAAACCTACTTAACATCGATTAATGCCGCTTTGCAATCAAAATTCACAGATGCTTTTGGCGGGGCTGACGCTTCACATTCTTCATTTACCATTTTACAAAAGGCTATTAGTTATTCAATGACTTCCGTGTTAACTACCGGAGGAATTAGAGGAAATAAAAACCTTAAGAAATTTCAACCTCGAAGCTTTAATATGGGACTCTCTAAAGTTGCTTTTGATAAGATAGGCGGTTTTGGAAAACAACGTTTTGGCGAAGATATAGACCTTGCTTTTAGACTTTGGGAAAACGGATTTGAGTCTCAATTTATTGAGGAAGCTACTGTATTTCATAAGCGAAGAAATACAATGCCGAGTTTTTTTAGACAGACATTGAATTTTGGTGCTGCGAGACCGGTTTTAAGCAGGCAACATCCTAATACTGCAAAGATCACCTATTGGTTCCCAAGTTTGTTTGTTATAGGCCTGTTGTTCTCGATTATCGCCTTTTTATTTGGGCATAAATGGCTCTTAATTGTTTATAGTATTTATTTCTTAATGTTATTCTTTGATAGTTTATTAAAGAATAAAAATATTATAGTTGCTTTCTTTAGTGTTATAACAACGCTTGTACAATTTTTTGGTTATGGATTTGGGTTTCTACGTTCGGCTTTCCACATGAACATACTTCAAAAACCGATCAAGGAGGTATTTCCCAGAATGTTTAGTTAATTACCTTTTATCTAATAGGTATTCGTTATTTTTGCAGCGAAATTTTACAACATGAATTACGCTAAAAATATCTTAGAGACTATTGGAAATACACCCTTGGTAAAGCTTAATAAAATTACAGAAGAGGTTGATGCCTTAGTGCTAGCAAAAGTAGAAACATTTAACCCGGGAAATTCGGTAAAAGACCGAATGGCTTTAAAAATGGTTGAAGATGCTGAAACTGACGGCCGTTTAAAACCTGGGGGAACCATAATTGAAGGTACTTCTGGAAATACAGGAATGGGCTTGGCTTTGGCAGGAATTGTCAAGGGTTATAAATGTATTTTTGTTACTACAGATAAACAGTCAAAAGAAAAAGTTGATGTATTAAAGGCGTTGGGAGCTGAAGTAATTGTTTGTCCTACCGATGTTGCACCAGACGATGCGAGAAGTTATTATTCTGTTTCAAAAAGGTTAGGTGAAGAGACTCCAAATTCATGGTATGTAAATCAATATGATAATCCTAGCAACGCTGTAGCGCACTATGAGCAAACAGGGCCTGAAATTTGGGAACAAACTGAGGGTAAGGTAACACATTTTGTTGTAGGTGTTGGTACTGGAGGAACCATTTCGGGTGTTGGTAAATATTTAAAAGAACGAAATCCTGAAGCTAAAATTTGGGGAGTAGACACCTATGGTTCAGTATTTAAAAAATACCATGAGACGGGTATTTTTGATGAAAATGAGATTTATCCCTATATCACTGAAGGTATAGGCGAAGATATATTACCTAAAAATGTTGATTTTGATATTATTGACGGATTTACAAAGGTAACTGATAAAGATGCGGCGGTATTTACTAGAAAACTAGCTAAAGAAGAAGGAATTTTTGTTGGAAATTCAGCAGGCTCCGCTATTAAAGGAGTTTTACAATTAAAAGAACATTTCAAGAAAGATGACATAGTTGTGGTTTTATTTCATGACCATGGTAGTCGATATGTTGGTAAAATGTTCAATGATGATTGGATGCGTGAGCGTGGCTTTTTAGATGAAGAAGTTACGCAAGCAGTAGATTTGGTGAAGAACCATATGGATAAACCTTTAGTTACCGTTAAAACAGAGGAGCTAGTTTCACATGCTATTGAAAGAATGCGTCAATATAATATTTCGCAAATACCAGTAGCTGATGTTGATGGCTTTGTAGGTTCTGTAGACGAGAGTGATTTATTCAGGCTTTATTTTGAAGATAAAAACATAGCGGATAAACCCATTAAAGAAGTGATGCGATCTCCTTTTCCCATAGTTAACAAAAGTGCTTCTATAGAGCAAATATCAAAGCTGATAAATAAAGAAAATGAAGCAGTACTTGTAGATCTAGGAGAAGGTAAATATCATATTATAACTAAACATGATGTGATTAGTGTAATTAGCTAAGAACACCAAAAGTATTTATAGTCTTTACGGATCGATTTAAAAGCAACTAATAATTTTATTGGGAAAGAGAAGCTATCATTGAAGATCACATTTATTCTTTATTATAAATATCTTCTAGTGTTGTCATTTCAACATGAACAATAAAGTCAATAAGTTGTTCTTGATTTTCTCTACCAATATTTTCGAATAGAGTATTACCTTCTTTAATAAGTTCATGACCAATTTCTAAGCCTTTTATTTCTTTTTTAGAATATACCTTTGGGTTATTCTTCATTTTAGAAATTAAAAAATCAATGATTTCAATAATTTTTTGAACCTGCTTTCTATCATGCAAGATTTCAAATAGTGAACGCGTACTGCTAATAAATTGATCAATATCTTCCCGTGGTAGTTTTTTAATGAACTCGTTCATGAGGTCAACACTAAAAGGAGGTGATTGTTTTGAAGCGCACGCTTCTTTTACAAGTAGATTTTCAAAACGATTAGCATCTCGAAAAGAGCGCAAAGCTCTTATTCCGGAATTAAAAATTTTCGGTAAATGCCTACCATATTTTAAAATGAGTGAAGTAGAATCTACTAATATTTGAAGTAGTTTCGTTGGATTTTTAATATAGGCGTCTAGACTTTCAAAAGCTTCATTTAACTCATTTCTTTTTTTAATTCCAGGGTAGATATAGCTTAGAAAATAATTTCTGATTTCTGTCACATGTTGTTCTTGCAAAGAAGTAGGTAAGTCGTATTTTTGTGTGAGCTGTTCATATCGGTATCTTTCTTCTATGATTTGCCGATAGGCAGTTATTATGCTATTTAAAATTAACTGATTTGACATGTGATTAGCTACATATAATTTTTGAGTGTTGCAAAGATGGACAATTCACTTAAATTAAGATAATCACATTTCAAAATTTTTGCTATGAGAGAAGATTTTATAATGTTTATTTGGAAGCATCAATACTTCCAAAAGAAATCCTTGAAAACATCTCAAAATGAGAAACTTCAAATTCTTAAGACAGGTGAAGAGAACACGAATTCTGGCCCAGATTATTTTAATGCCCAGGTGGTTATAAACGAACAGCATTGGGCGGGAAATGTTGAAATACATGTAAAATCATCTGATTGGTATGTTCATGGACATGAAACCGATAATAATTATGATAATGTTGTACTACATGTAGTTTGGGAAAATGATGTGCCCGTATTTAGAAAGGATAATTCTCATGTTTCCACACTCGAACTTTCTAAGTTTATAGATGATGATCTACGCTATAAGTACCGTAAGCTATTCTCAAATAAACAAAAATGGATAAATTGTGAACAAGAAATATCCACTATTGATAAGTTCACACTAGATAACTGGATAGAGCGTCTTTATTTTGAGCGCTTAGAGGAAAAGTCAAGAGTAATTCAAAACCTGCTTAAGGAATCAAATAATAATTGGGAGGCTGTATTGTTTCAAATGCTTGCTAAAAATTTTGGATTAAAAGTTAATGGAGCTGCCTTTTTTGAATTTGCAAGAAATACTGATTTTTCTATCGTCCGTAAAGAAAGTAGCGATTTGAATACTTTGGAAGCCTTATTTTTTGGTAAGACGGGATTATTGGATAAACAAATTGAAGATGAATATTTTCAATTACTAAAAGAGAACTATGAGTATCAGTCAAAAAAATATCAACTAATACAAATAAAAACATTACCTGTACAGTTTTTTCGGTTGCGTCCTAATAATTTTCCTACAATTAGATTAGCACAGTTAGCCAAATTGTATCATCAACATCAAAGTTTATTCTCAAAGATAGTTGAAACAAAAGCTATTGATGACTATTATCAATTATTTTCTGTTACGGCATCTTCATTTTGGGATACACATTATACTTTTGAAACCATTGCTAAAAAAAGATCTAAAAAACTTACTAAAGCATTTATAGATTTAGTATTAATCAATACTGTTATTCCAGTAAAGTTTATGTACAAAAAAAGTATTGGTAAAGAGAGTGAAGCGGAAATACTAAAATTGATAACCGAACTAAAGCCAGAAAAGAATGTGGTTATTGAAAAATTTACTGAGCTAAAAATTCCTTCGAATAGCGCACTTCAAACGCAATCATTGTTACAATTAAAAAATGAATATTGTAAAAAACATGCTTGTTTAACTTGCCAAATTGGAGCTAATATCCTCAAAAAATAACCTCTTAGAATTTGTAAAATTTTACTTTAAAAATATTTTTGGCAACCTTTTTGTACATTTAATAGTACCAAAACTGAAAAACCAAATTAATGCTATGAAGAAAATACTGCCATATATAGGTACTTTTCTTTTGTTGTTATCATGCGCTAAAGATTTAAAAAAGGAGGCTCCTTTTGTTGATAATACCAATTATAAACAAGAATTAGAATCTTTCTTTAAAACGAATTTTAATGCTTTAGATAGTGCTAAAATCATTCAAAATGTAAATCTTTCCTTTGCCACCGATATCAATGATTTCTACAGTAAGATTGGATATAAATCCATTTGGATCAACGATTCTGTCGATCTTAATGAAAAAGCAACAAAAGTAATTTCTCAATTTACTAAGGCAGATGCATTCGGTTTGAACCCCAAAATGTATGGAATTGAATTGTTATATACTATAAGACAGCAATTAGGTGAGATAAAGAATAAGAGAGAAAGATATCGTATTGCATCAGAAATAGAAGTCTTATTAACCAATTGGTACTTGCTCTACGGAAAACACTTAAACTATGGTGTTTTAGATTCCATAGATTCTATTACTGTATTGCCCAGAAAGAAGTTTACTTTAAATCTTTCAAATAGACTTTTAAACAACTATAAAACTAACAACTTAATTGGTGGTTTATACGATATGCAACCTAAGCATCGAGCATATAAAAAACTACAATTAAAGTTGGACGAGTTTCTCGATAAATCTTCATTGAGTGAAGATGCCGTATTGGTAAATAATTTTAGGGAAGATTCTATTAAAGCCATTCAACAAGCAAAAAAAGCATTGCTTTTACATCGCTATTTAGATTCTATTACAACAGATTCTATTTACGAAATTGCTCTAAAGAGATTTCAAAAGGATCATGGGTTAAGAGACGATGGTTTAGTTGGTAAATATACAGCTAAGGCACTATCAAAGAGTCCATACGAACACTATGAAACTTTAGTTGCGAATCTTGAACGGTGGCGTTGGAAAGAACCTTTCCCGGAAGATTATTTATTGGCAAACATACCGGCATTTGACTTGCAAATGTTCGAACAGCACAAGTTTAAATTTAGACATAGAACGGTAGTAGGAAAATATAAAACGCAAACACCCGAGATTAGAGATTCTTTAAAGACGATTATTGCGTATCCGTATTGGTATGTACCAAAAAAAATATCACTGAAGGAGATTTTTGTGAAAGCTCAAAGTGATTCAACATATTTTAAGCGAAATAATTTTGAAGTAATTACATATCAAAAAGATTCGGTTGATTATGAAAGTTTAAATTGGAATGAGATAAATCAAGGAAAGTTTAATTACCTAGTGAGACAAGCAGGAGGAAATGCTAATTCTTTAGGATTAGTAAAATTCATCTTTCCAAATAAACATGCCATTTATTTACATGATACTCCAGCAATGCATTTGTTCGGAAAAGAAAAAAGAGCATATAGTCATGGTTGTGTAAGAGTACATGGAGCTTTAAAATTGGCGGATTATTTACTTGAGTACGATGAGAATAAAATGACTATTGATTCGGTTAGAAGTTATATAGAAATGCAAAAAGAAAAACCAATTAAACTTAATAAAAGGCTTCCAATATTTTTATACTATTTTACTGCAAGTGTAGATGAAAACAACGACTTGGTGTTTTTTAATGATGTTTACAAAAAAGATCATCTTATTTTAGAGCAGATGAACGCCATATATGATAAGAAAAAGGTAAAAGTGACTAGGCACTTGGAGAAACCTTAGTTGTAGAGTTAGCCAATTTTGACTTTAAAAGATAGTTTTTGTTTGGCGAATAAATAAATAGGCAACTACCTTCTTTTATTTTTGTAATAACTTCTTTATATCCTTTTTTTGGTAGTGAAGGACACCCGTAGCTCCTACCTAGTCTTCCATTTCTTTTTACAAAGTTTTCGTTTGCATAATCGGCTGCATGAATCACAATTGCTCTTTTTCTAGCGTTGCTATTAGAGTATTCTAAGCCGTCTAAACGTAGCGAATAACCATGTTTTCCAAAATAAGTTTCGGCAGTTTTATAAAAGCCTAAACTACTTTGGTGGCTATTTACTTTATTCGAGAACTTATTAGCAAATTCGAGCCCTGAGTTTCTCCCATGTGCTACTAGACTTTGATGAATAAGCTCCTTAGATTGAATATCAAAAATAAACAAACGCTCTTCTTTTGATGACTTACTAAAATCTACAATAGTTAAGTACTTTTCATTCGCCAGCCTGTTCTCTTTTTGAAGTTGTAAATATCCTATTAGAGCCGTTTTAAAAACTGTAAATTCTAATTTTGGGTCTATTAAATTTTGATAAAAAGTAGTAGTGTATTCCTCAAAAACTTCTTTCTTATCAACCTTTATACTTGTTGAGGTATTAAGAGGCAGTACTTTTACTGGAACTTCTTTAAACGATAGGTTTGAAAGCGTCCATAAAATAACTAATAAAAATACTCCTATTCCTCTCATATATTTCAAGGTTTTATTAATACTCAATATAAAAAATGGGGGAGTGTGATATACACAAAGATTATAAACTAATTAAAAATAAATTTATTGTGCTAAACTAGATTGATCGTAAAAAAAAGGTAACTTTATTAGTTACCTTTTTTTCCATCTTGTTTAGAATATTTTTGCTTATTGATCTCGTCTTGAAGCTCACGTCTTATCTTTTGCTCACGCTCTAAAGAACGTTGTCTGTGGCTCTCATATTCTTCTTCGATTTCAGTTTTCGCATTTCTTGCTTCAATGGTAATGGCGTTGCTGCGCTTGAATCTACCAATAAAAATAGCCAGTAATACAGATAAAGCCGCAATTATAGACCATAAGATCGTGTTATAGCCAGATTTGCTCATCGGAATACCTATAAATCTGATACTATCTTTTTCTTTTGTAACTGAAGTAAGATTCTCATTGGTTTGACCAAGATTAGCTTTTAAGCTCTCTATTTCTTGGCGTTGAGTAGCAATAGTAGCATTCGCTTCATTATACTTTGCTTTGGCATTTTTTAAAGTGTCAATTGCATTTCCCTTAAACTTATAAAGATCATTTACCTTAATGGTTTTATATCTTAATCCGGTTTTAGGATCTGTCCAGCGAAAGGATTTTTTAAACATATAATCAAACTGACTTTCTAAAGTGCCTGAGTTTAATGAAGCCTTTACTTCTTGAGTTTGATCGTCTTGGGCATTTGTAGTTAATGAAATGAAAAGTAGGGTGAGAACTGAAAGTATAAACTTAGCTCGTATCATTAAATTAAAAATTAGAGTTTTTAAGCGTTGGCAAAAGTAAACAATTACTTGTAAATTTGGTATAATTCTATGAAAAAAAGCAGTTTAATACAACTTTTTATACTTATTAGGATCAACTTCATGCATTAAGCTGTATATACCTTCAAAGATATCTTCAACAGAAGGTTTAGAAAAATAATCACCATCAGTACCGTAAGCAGGTCTATGATCTTTGGCCGTAATTGTAAGAGGTTTACTATCTAAAAATTGATACCCGTTTTGTTTATCTAAAATTTGATCTAGTAAATAGGCACTAGCCCCACCTGGCACATCTTCGTCTATAACAACAAGTCTGTTTGTTTTTTTAAGACTTTCTACAGTATCATGATTAATGTCAAACGGAAGTAAACTTTGAGCATCAATAATTTCAATATCAATTTCCACCTGAGCTAATTCTTTAGCTGCTTCTTCAACTACTCGCAACGTAGAACCATAAGAGACTACAGTAATGGTTTCACCTTCTTTTACAGTTTCAGTAACACCAATGGGTGTTTTAAATGCTCCAATATTCGAAGGAAGTGTTTCTTTTAGGCGATAACCATTTAGATTTTCAACGATAAGTGCGGGTTCATCACTTTCCAATAAAGTGTTGTAAAAGCCTGCAGCTTTTGTCATATTTCGAGGGGTTAAAATGTACATTCCTCGTAATAGATGAAGTACAGCGCCCATATGAGAACCCGAATGCCAAATGCCTTCTAGGCGATGTCCTCTGGTACGAACAATCATAGGTGCTTTTTGCTTTCCTAAAGTTCTGTAGCGCAAAGTTGCTAAGTCATCACTTAAAATCTGTATTCCATATAGCAAGTAATCCAAATACTGTATTTCTGCAATAGGTCTCAAACCTCGCATTGCCATTCCAATACCTTGCCCCATAATAGTTGCTTCACGAATACCGGTGTCTGCAACGCGAAGTTCCCCATGCTTTTCTTGTAATCCTTCCAATCCTTGATTCACATCACCAATGTAACCTGCATCCTCGCCAAAAATGATCGCTTCAGGATACTTTTTAAGCAAGGTGTCGAAATTATCTCTTAAAATAATTCGTGCATCCACCAGCTTACTGTTCTCGTCATAGGTTGGAGCAACTTCTTTTACTGCAGTTGCTTTAGATGCATGTTCACTATATAAATGCTCGCTGTAATTTTTAAATTCTTCCTTCAAGAATGACTTAATGAAATGTTGGAGCTGTTCCTTAGCTGGTAAGTTTTCATTTCTAAGATATACTAATACCTTTCGAGCAATGGCAAGAACCTCTTTTTTAGATGGTTCAGCTATAGCACTTAGGTCAGATTTTAATTTAGAAATAAAAGCTGCATTAGCACTAGATTTCAATAAAGAATCAAGTAATTGCTCTAATTGTTGTTTCCTTTCTCTTATAGGTTTTAAATATGCCGTCCAAGCAGTTCTTTTGGCTTGACTTACTTCTTTTTTGGCATTTTTTTCTATCTCAATAATTTCTTCTTCATTTTCAAAAACGCTAATAATCCACTCACGCATTTTTAGATTACAATCAAACTCGCGTTCCCATTGTAAGCGCTCCGCAGATTTGTAACGCTCATGAGATCCAGATGTTGAATGACCTTGCGGTTGCGTAAGCTGTTGTACATGAATTAATACAGGTACATGCTCTTTTCTTGCAACATCAGAAGCTTGATTGTAAACATCAATTAGTTTAGAATAATCCCAGCCATTTACAATAAAGATCTCGTAGCCTTTATTTTTGTCATCACGTTGAAATCCTTTTAAGATTTCCGAAATATTCTCTTTTGTTGTTTGATGTTTCGCTGGTACTGAAATTCCATATTCATCATCCCAAACACTAATTACCATTGGTACTTGTAATACACCCGCTGCATTGAAAGTTTCAAAGAACAATCCTTCTGAAGTACTGGCGTTACCTATAGTTCCCCAAGCAATTTCATTTCCATTATCCGTAAAATTGCTTTTAGATTTTAAATTGTCAAGATTTCGGAACATTTTAGACGCTTGCGCTAGTCCAAGTAAACGAGGCATTTGCCCTGCTGTAGGAGAGATATCAGCACTTACATTTTTTTGATTCATCAGATTTTTCCAACTACCATCTTCATTTAATGTATGTGTCATAAAATGTCCGCCCATTTGTCTTCCTGCTGATTGGGGGTCAGCTTCGATATCTGTATGAGCATAAAGGCCAGCAAAGAACTGCTGTGGTGTAAGTTCTCCTATGGCCATCATGAAAGTTTGATCTCTATAATAGCCAGAACGCCAGTCTCCATTTCTAAAGGCTTTAGCCATGGCTAGCTGAGGCACTTCTTTACCGTCGCCAAAAATTCCGAATTTAGCTTTTCCGGTTAAAACTTCACGTCTTCCTAAAAGGCTACATTCTCTACTTACAACAGCAATTTTATAATCTGTTAAGATCTCTTTTTTGAATTCTTTGTAAGATAGTTTTTCTTGAGAATCGATTAGCTTTTCAGACATATAAATACCGTTTTTAGAAGTGCTGCAAAACTACAAATTTTGTAAGAAACTTAAAAACAAAGGCGGAGAATTATCAAAATGATAATTAGGATGTGATATTTAACCTTTTATTGAGAATAATTCAATGATATAATGAGTTAAATGATTGATTTTCTATTTTTTTATTATTAAAAGTAGATTAGACGTTATGGTATTTATTTAACGCTAATTATTTGAAAGTAGGTACTGCTTTTTATTAATTACGAGCTTTCCTGAAATTAAGTATTTGATAATAAGCTGTTTTCAAAATTTATTTAAGCAATGCTTTTAGAAGAGACCGCTTTAATAACTTTAGATGTATAAAAATTTAATAAAACCCTCTTTTAATGAAATTATAAATTTGAGCTGGTTTAAGTGTTAATACAAACCGTATTTTTTTGTCATAATTCGGTAGTGAAGGCTCAAAACCAAGACTGGACTGCAATGGGAAATAAACTTCTAAAATATTATGTATAAAATTTAAACGGATACCACTATCGTATTTAAATTTTGCATTTTGACCTTTGCTTTTGTAAAAACCTGCATCGGCATAGGCTTCTATCCACCTCCAAATACCAATACTTCCATTTGTAGTAAGCATCCATTGATTGGCAAACCTGTTTTCAAATTGTGACTTGAAACCTCCCTCCGCAATAATTATTTGTTGACTTAAAAAACCAGACTCTTCTGATCTTCCTAGATAGTCATAATCAAACAGATAATCGGAGGGCCTATCTAAACCAAAGCTAAAAAAATCATCAGGATCGTTTAAATCATTATGCAAGAATGTGCCCGCAAATAGGCGTAAATCAAACTGTCTATTCGCGTTGGTTAACTTTCTATATCTTAAGTCTAAAGCTAGCTTGCTGAAATTTTTAGAAATTTGAAAATCAGTTGAATAAGCAATGTTCTGTATGATGTCTGGTCTAGATGAAGTAAATCTAAAGTTTAAAACATTATAACTATCTGATTCTTTATCCTCATCATTAGGGTCGGTTTCTCTGTCTACCATAACAAATCTGGCGGATACTCCTTTTCCGCCTACATCTCGTAAACTTTTCCGCTTAAAATTTATAACTGCAAACGGTGTAAATCGTGTATACCTTAGATCAGGAGCATAATTAAAGGTGCTGCCTCCAAAACCAAATCTGTAGCGATAAACCTTTGTTTCATTGGGTAAATATTCGTAGACCAAAGAAAATGAACCTGATAGCTGATTACTTTTAAAACCATAGGTAGGCGTAATCTTATATAACCACTTCTTTTTAAATAGTGCCTCGTTATAAAGACGTGGCCCGATAATTAGACCATCATAAAAATTATAATCAACAAAAACATTATAAAATGCTTGATTATAAAAAGGGTTTTCAATGTCCTTAAAAAAGCGAAATTGTACTGGCTTATTGAATATACCATTTAAGCTTTTCCAGTTATCCCTTAGGTTCAGTTCTGGGTATTGATAATCATAGTTTAATGCAATTTTTGTATAATCTCCTTTAGCAATTTTTATCGTACTAATCGAATCAATTGGCTCTAACCATTTCTTAAATACGGTTTCTCTATTTTTCACTCCATATAGTGCGATTGGGGCAGAGAAACTTCTTTTATTTTTAATGGTTACCTCAATAGAATCGTTAGTTTTCTTAACCTTGGTTATAGTATAATCAATTTTCTTTTTTGTAGTCACATAATCACCAAAAAACCAGCTTAAGTTTTTATCAGTTTTTGCAGTAATTAATTCTTTAAATTTTGTAGAATGAACACTTTTTAATTTATTTTGATCGTAAAATTCTTTAATGCTCTTAGAAACAATATTGTTCTGTAAATATTCGTCAAGATAGAGTAAGCCGATACCTGCTTTATATTTATTGACAATCTTGCGATTGAAGTTAGATAATGAGTCTGCACTTGTGGTTAAAGCTTGATCTAAATTTTTTCGAGCAGCAAATTGATATACAAAAGGATACTTATCATTAAAATCTAACTTGGCAATATTATAACTCCGCATCCCCCAAATTTTCGAAATATTACCCATAGCTTTTATTTCAGGATAATATTTTTCTACATACTGCATCATTAAATAGGTTTGAAAGCCGTCTAATAACCAACTATCAGTTCTACGGTTTACCAATAAAGTATTTTCTAGATATTTTTTTGTTAGTACTTTGAACATTTTAATATCCCATTCGAAAACACCGGTAAATGGATTTAAAATTTTTGGTAGTTGGTTTAAACCATAGATAGGGTTCTTATCATATGATATTTTATTAATCATTAATTTTTCATGTGGATATGACCCTAAATGCTCTTCAATAAAAAGTAATTGCCTATTTAAAACATCTTTTTTTACCTTATCTTTTAAAGGAGTTTTATTAAGATTGGTGAGAATTTCAAGATTATCCGTTTCAAACGTTTTAAAATCATTTAATACCGTAATATTAAGTTCGGGGTCAACTCTATTGTTTCCGAAGAGGTTATATATCGTGTAGGGAGTCGCATCAACTTTAGAGATCACATCAAGATCTGTATTTAGAGTAATGCCTTCTCTAAGTTTTAAATTAACCTTGTAGTTAGTGGGTCGCATATAAAAATCATCAAGATTCAAATTGCTCATTAAATGCCATTTTCCATCAAAAACTGCAGGTGTTAAATGCCAGTTTTTTAGATTGAAAATATTACCATTTCTGCCATATTTGGTGAATTCATCACTTGGGATTTTTATTGAGTAAGAGGCGTTAATAACAATAGAATCTTTTGGGAGCAATTTTCTATTTAAAACAATTTTTAAAATATCTGGTGTGTATTTCCCAACTGACCACATTAGCGGTTTAGTATTATCTGATATTTCTTTAATGGTATTATGCCCTCTATCTTTTCTTTTAGCAAAGTATAGACTTTTATCATAATCTTCAATAAGATGCTTTGCTAAAGGTGCTCTTCTTCCTAAAAAACTATTCGGCCAGTTAAGTAAATAAAGCGTATCTAATGTTTTATTAGATTTATTAAAATAAGTTATTCGCTGCTCGATCTCTAGCTCATAGGATTGCATGTTTAGATAAGCCTCTATTTTTACTTCATCGTTTTGAGAGAAACAAGAGAATAGGGTCCAAGTGTAAGCCGATATGATAAGTATAATTCTTGTCAACGGATCTTAATAAATTTTATAGGGCTTGGAGTTGTAGAATTTGCTAAAGATATATAATAGATGTCACTTGACAGATTAGTTGCGTTAAAATAATAAACATTACGTTTCATAACATTTTTAATTGCTGTAATTATTTTTGCTTAATACTTAATCGCCTATAACTATAGTTCTGTTTAATAATTTGACTTCCATCTCCATTAAAAGTTTATTCTTCACACAATTTTTATTGATTTAGCAAATAAGATTCAATACTTGTTAAACTCCATTTTACTTTTAATTAATAAACATAAACAGATCAGATTTAAGATCGTCAATATTATGTTGTTAAAGTATTGGTTTTGTTATAAAGAGTTTCAAGAAAAACATATAAATCTTAAACCCCAACATGAACATTGGTTAGAAACATGTTCATGAGAAAGTTTGCGGTCATTTTCTTGAAACCCTTTAAAATCTAGAAGTTCGGTTTTAAGCTATATTTAGCATAGAATCTATTAAAGTGTTCAACAGCCTCATCGGCAGTATCTACCACTCTAAATAAATTCAAGTCCTCTGGGCTTACATTGCTATATTTTTCGATAAGTACTTTTTTTACCCAATCAAGCAATCCTTCCCAAAATTCAGAACCAACAAGTATTATTGGGAAACGACCAATTTTTTTAGTTTGAATTAGTGTCATCGCTTCAAAAAGCTCATCTAAAGTGCCAAAACCACCAGGCATTACAACAAAACCTTGAGAGTATTTTACGAACATTACTTTTCTTACAAAGAAGTAATCAAATTCTAGGTTCTTATCACTATCAATCCATGGATTGTCATGTTGTTCAAATGGTAATTCAATATTTAAACCTACAGAAGTACCTTTTCCTCTATTAGCACCTTTATTACCAGCTTCCATGATCCCTGGACCACCTCCGGTTATAACCCCAAATCCACTTTGAGTTAATTTATAAGCAACTTCTTCTGCCAGTTTATAGTATTTATGATCTGGTTTTGTGCGTGCTGAACCGAAAATTGAAACACAAGGTCCAATTTTACTAAGCTTTTCATAACCATCAACAAACTCAGACATGATTTTGAAGATAGCCCATGAATCGTTGGTCTTTATCTCATTCCAAGTTTTTTGCTGAAGTTTTTCTAATATTTTTCTTTCTTCATTTATTTTCGAATCGTTCGTCATTTTTCTTCTTTTAAATCCTGTCAGTCGACAGGAAGGTTAAACAAATAACTAATGTAGTTCTTTTTTTAAGAACTTAGCAGTATAACTTTTATTGTTTTTTATAAGCTCTTCGGGTGTTCCTTCGCATAAAATTTCGCCGCCATTTTTCCCTCCTTCAGGTCCAATATCAATAATATGATCAGTGAGTTTAATTACATCAAGATTATGCTCTATAATTAATACGGTATTGCCTTTATTGGTAAGTTTGTTTAGCACTTCCATGAGTACACGAATATCTTCAAAATGTAGCCCTGTGGTGGGTTCGTCTAATATATAAAATGTATTTCCGGTATCTTTCTTAGATAGCTCGGATGCAAGTTTAATGCGTTGAGCTTCGCCACCAGATAGGGTGGTAGATTGTTGCCCTAAGGTAATATATCCCAGGCCAACATCTTGAATAGTTTTGAGCTTTCTATATATTTTAGGAATGTGTTCAAAAAACTTTACACTTTCATTGATTGTCATATTGAGAACATCGGAAATTGACTTTCCTTTATAGCGAATTTCCAAAGTTTCTCTATTAAAGCGCTTACCTTGACAGGTTTCACATTCAACATAAACATCAGGCAAGAAATTCATCTCAATAACGCGTACACCGCCGCCCTCGCAAGTAGGACAACGCCCATTTTTAACATTAAAAGAAAAGCGTCCTGGTTTATATCCACGTATCATGGCTTCGGGTGTTTTTGAGAATAAGCTTCGTATTTCACTAAAAACTCCGGTATAAGTAGCCGGATTTGATCGTGGTGTTCGGCCTATTGGCGATTGATTTATTTCTATAATCTTATCAATATGCTCTAACCCCTTAATGCTTTTATAAGGTAATGGTTTTTTTACGGATTTATATATATGCTGATTGAGAATCGGGTACAAAGTTTCATTGATTAAGGTAGATTTACCACTACCGGAAACTCCGGTAACACAGATCATTTTGCCTAGTGGAAAGGCAGCAGTAATATTCTTTAAATTATTACCCGTAGCCCCAGAAAGAATAATTTTTTTACCATTACCCTTACGGCGTTTTTCAGGAACTTCTATCTCTAATTTTCCATTTAAATAATTCGCTGTTAGTGTATCGCTTAATAGTAACTCTTTAGAAGTGCCTTTACTAATAATTTCACCACCATGACGCCCGGCTTCTGGACCAATATCAATAACATAATCTGCATGTTCTATCATATCTTTATCATGCTCAACTACCAAAACAGAATTACCAATATCACGTAGTTTTTGCAATGAGTCTATTAACTTTTGATTGTCGCGTTGATGTAAACCGATACTGGGCTCATCTAAAATATAAAGTACTCCAACGAGCTGAGAACCAATTTGTGTCGCTAAACGAATACGTTGTGCTTCGCCTCCGGAGAGTGTTTTAGAACTTCGATTTAATGTTAGGTAGTCTAATCCAACATCTAATAGAAACTGTATGCGAGCGTTGATCTCTTTTAAGATTTCCGAAGATATGATCAATTGTTTTTCAGAAAGTTTGGTTTTAATATCTCGAAACCATTCAGCCAACTGAATAATATCCATAGCTACCAAATCTGCTATGCTATAATTGTCAATTTTAAAATGTAAGGCCTCCTTTCTTAATCTGGAACCATGGCATTCAGAACATATATTAGAATCCATATATTCTTTAGCCCATCGTTTGATGGAAGTAGAGTCAGTATTGTGATATTGATTAGAAATGAAGTTTATTATTCCTTCAAAATCGATTTCGTAATTACGGGTTATTCCAACATCTTTTGATATGATCTCAAATTTTTCATTGCCACCATATAAAATAATATCTAAAGCTTCTTTAGGGATTTTTTCTATAGGAGTATTGAGCGTGAATTTATATCGCTCGGCAATTAAAGTAAGTTGTTTAAAGATCCATGAATTTTTATAGTCACCCAAAGGAGCCAATCCGCCATTATAGATGTTAGCTGACTTATTAGGAATGATTTTGTCTATATTTACTTCACGTACGTTACCAAGTCCATTACAATTAGGGCAAGCGCCCTTAGGAGAATTGAAGGAGAAGGTATTAGGCTCTGGCAGAGGATAAGATATCCCACTTGAAGGGCACATCAAATTTCTACTGAAAAATCGAGCCTTACTTGTATCTTCATGGTCAATTACCATTAAAACACCTTCGCCATGATACATTGCTGTTTTAATTGTTTCATTTAAACGTTTATCAGCATTACTATCTATCTTTAAACGATCAATCACAATTTCAATATCGTGGGTTTTATAACGATCAAGACGCATGCCTTTTTCAATTTCTAATAGTTCTCCATCAACACGAACCCGAACAAATCCTTGCTTAGAAATTTGCTCAAATAGTTCTCTATAATGTCCTTTTCGCGATTTTACAATGGGCGCTAAAACAACGATCTTTTTATTATTAAAGTCTTTTAAGATTAGATCTTTTATTTGCTCATCAGAATAACTCACCATTTTCTCATCGGTGTTGTAGGAAAAGGCATCAGATGCTCTAGCAAAGAGCAATCGAATAAAATCATAGATTTCAGTAATTGTTCCTACCGTAGATCTTGGATTCTTACTTGTGGTCTTTTGCTCAATAGCAATTACCGGAGAAAGCCCATCAATCTTATCAACATCTGGACGCTCAAGACTGCCTAAAAATTGCCTGGCATAAGCCGAAAATGTTTCGATATACCGACGTTGCCCTTCGGCATAAATGGTGTCAAATGCCAATGAAGACTTACCGCTACCACTTAGTCCTGTAATAACTACTAATTGTTCGCGAGGTATTCTTACATCTATATTTTTTAAGTTGTGAACTCTTGCTCCTTGTACCTCAATATACTCTTGTTCTGCGATCATATATCATTAAAAAATTGGCAAACCACAAAGGTATTGAATTGTAAGCAAAATTTGTTAATCTTGTTTAAAGTATTATTAAAGAAATAGTTAAATTGCGCTCTAATTCTACAAGAAGTGAGAGTCATCCATTCAATCCGTCATTTTTTTGAAAAGCGAGGATTTGATGTGTCTTCCAGATTAGCAGATAAATTGGGGATGCGAGTGACCAACGTACGCTTATTTTTTATTTATATTTCTTTTATTACTTTAGGATTTTGGTTTGGTATTTATCTTACATTAGCTTTCTTACTAAAATTAAAAGATATGATTTATACCAAAAGAAGTTCGGTTTTTGATTTGTAGATAGCTATGAACGTATTTCAATCAAAATTGTATAAGGCGCTATTACTATTTTTCTTAGTTATAGTTATTGGAGTTGCAGGCTATATGTATTTGTCTAATGACACCTTTATCAATGCCTTGTATATGACAATAATTACCATTACTACAGTTGGTTTTGGTGAAGTTCATCCTTTAAGTCAAGAAGAGCGACTATTCACAATTTTCTTAATTTTAATGAGTGCTATTACTTTAGGGTATGTTGCATCGGTATTAACAGAATATATTGCTAGCGGTAGATTATTTGAGAAATTAAAATTTAATAGAGTGCAAAAAAAAATTCAGCATTTAGAGAAACATGCGATCGTGTGTGGTTATGGAAGAAATGGAAAACAAGCGGTTGTAAAGCTTAATAAATTTAATATGCCTTTGGTGGTAATTGAAAATGATGAAACTCGTATAACAGAATTAGAAGAAAAGCAGTTGTTATATATTAAAGGCGATGCAACGAAAGATGAAGTACTTGAAAAAGCCGGTATAAGAAAGGCTGCGAGTTTAATTTCTACGCTACCATCAGATGCAGATAATTTGTATGTAGTATTATCATCGAGGCAGCTTAATAAAGATTTAACACTTGTGAGTAGAGCTTCGAATGATTCGTCAGACTCTAAATTACGTATAGCTGGGGCAGATAACGTGATAATGCCTGATAAAATAGGTGGAGATCATATGGCTTCACTATTGGTAACACCAGATATTGTTGAGTTTGTTGATATGCTGGCTGTCGATGCACATAATTCTACATGTTTAAAAGAAATTGCAATTGAAGACTTGCCAGATGAATATAAATTAAAGTCTATTCGCGATTTAGATTTTAGAAAAAAAACAGGTTGTACCATAATAGGATTCAAAACTCCGCAGAATGAATATATTGTAAATCCGCAATCAGATACTCAGTTGGTGCCAGACTCTAAATTAATTCTGTTGGGGCAAGCAGAACAAATCGCTAAACTCAACACCATATTATAATGCATAAAATTGTTGTTACTGGAAGCAATGGTTTGCTTGGTCAAACATTGGTGAATTTATTAAGCAATTATAGTTATAAGATTTATGCGCTATCACGTGGAGATGATAGAAATATATCAAGTAATAATTATAGTTATTGTGATGTAGATCTTGTAGATTTTTCACGTGTAAAAAGTTTACTTTCGGAAATTAAACCTGATTTTATTGTCAATACAGCTGCTATGACGCATGTAGATGTTTGCGAAGATAATAAGGGTGCCTGTGATTTGATCAATGTTGAGTTGGTGAAGCATCTTACTGAAACCTGTAAAAACTTAAACGCACACCTTATACATATATCTACAGATTTTATTTTTGATGGAAAAGATGGGCCATATAAAGAAGATGATGTGCCCAATCCACTTAACTATTATGGTATATCAAAATTGAAATCAGAAGAAGTGTTGCTATCATCAGAAATTGATTATACCATATTAAGAACTATTTTGGTTTATGGTTACGTCAAAGGAATGAGCCGTAATAATATTGTATTATGGATTCGCGATGCGGTAACTAATAAAAAGGTAGTAACAATAATTGATGATCAATTTAGAACACCTACCTTGGTGGATGATTTGGCCGAAGCTTGTTTGTTAGCAATTCAAAAACGGGCTAAAGGCATTTTTAATGTCTCATCTAATGAATTATTAAGTATATATGATATGGCCATTGATGTGGCTGATGTATTTAATCTTGATAAATCATATATAAAAAGAGTGTCAACTGAAGAGCTAAATCAGCGAGCACCACGTCCGATTAAAACGGGATTTGATTTAACGAAGTCAAAAAATAGTTTAGAACTACCTATATATACTTTTAAAGAACGCTTGCAATTCTTTAAGAATCAGCTCGATAATATTGATTGAGAATTGGTGAGCTAATTATTTCCTTTTTGTTAATAATTTTTATTTCGAAAATATTTGCCAGAAATGTTTTTTGATGTACCTTTGCAGCTCCCAAATTTGGGAACGGAAAAGCACGGTCTTTACTTAATGATTTAAACG